>NZ_JBBEGL010000003.1:0-915354 GCF_037400275.1 Actinomycetospora aeridis
CACCTCGGGCAGCCGGACCAGCACATCGTCGGCCAGGTCCAGCCAGCGGGAGGCCATCGCCCGCGACCAGCCGAGCGCGGCGGCGGCCTCGTCGCCGGAGAACTCGTCGAGCAGCGACCGGCGCCCTTTCTGCCCGGCCACCGCCCGGCCCGCCTCGTGCAGCGCGGTCAGGAACCGCGCCGAGGCCTGGTTACGGGCCCGGAAACAGGCGTGCGCGTACCCGACCACCTCCGCGCCGGCCAACGACGTGGGATCGACCGCGTCGAGCACACCGAGCACCCGATACAGCCCGAGCGGCAGCGCCGTGCCGGTCGCGCGGTCGTCGATGCTCACGATCAGAACGCTAGACCCGACCCCCGACAACCGATGTGGATCAAGAATCCCAGGTCAGAGCACAGAACGAGCGCCCAGCAGACGCCCGGCGTGTCGCGGCGATCGAGCTGGTGGCGATCCTGACGTCCAACGTCAGCGTGGCCGCCAGGCTGACACACCCCGCACCACGCCGACCCGTGGTCTCACGACACCGCCGGGACCGAGGCCGTCGCCCCGGTGCGCCGGCGGGTCGGGCGACGTGTCCACGGCGTCGTGCCCCAGGGCTTCGCCACCGACGCCCAGGTCATGAGCAGGAAGGCGACGAGGTTCGTCGCGCCACCCCACACCAGCGGCGCCGCGAGCGGGCCGGGGTGGGCCATCCCGGCAGCGGTCGCCTCGATGCTCTCCAGCACCCAGACCCCGACGGCGAGGGTGCTGAAGAGGATCACCCCGACCGTCAGCACAAGCTTGACGAGCACCCACCAGTGGCGGGCGAGCCCCCACGGCGTGAGCAGCCCGAGCGCGATCCCGGTCCCCAGCGCGCCGAACGCGCCCGGGATGACCAGCCACAGGTCGATCCGGTCGATGAGCACGTAGCACGCGTGCGCGAGTCCGAGCGGCGACGTCAGGGCGGTCGCCGCGAGCACCACGTTCGCGGCCCCGGCGCCCATCCAGCCCAGCGAGACGACCACGTGCACGAACACCAGCACCCGGCGCGTCCGACGGCCCAGACGACTCGCCACGGCGACCTCCGATCAGGAACAGGTACCTGATTCTAGGTCGACGGGTTGTGGCACCGCGACCCGATCGGCCCGAGCACCGGCTTGATGTCGACCACCGGCGTGCCGTCCACGGCCTCCAGATCCGAGACCCGCAGCTCGGTCCCGTCGATCGCCAGCACGCGGACCTGGTGCAGGCCCAGGGGGTTGGGGCGGTCGGGGGAGCGGGTGGAGAACACCCCCGTCAGGGGCAGGGAGGTGTCGTTGCGCGGGTGGACGCGCAGGACGGAGCGGTCGCCGCGGTCCAGCCAGGTGATCAGGAGGACCTCGTCCCCGACGGCCACGTCGGCCAGCGCCGGGGCGAGGTCGGGCTCGAGGCGCACGACGGCGTCGGGCCCGCCCTCGTCGCCCTGGCGCGGGGCGTCGGAGCGGTCGGTCAGGGGCGACGACACGTACCCCAGCACACGCAGGACGGGAGGGGATTCGGCCATCCCGCCACCGTAGGGGCCGTACCCTTCGGCGGTGCCCCGCGTGACGTCCCCCCGCGCCGAGGCCACCGCCGCGACCCGGGCGGGGCTGGTGGAGGCGGCGACCGCGCTCTTCGCCGAGCGCGGGTTCGCCGAGACCTCCATCGACGACGTCGCCGCCGTCGCGGGCATGACGAAGGGCGCGGTCTACCACCACTTCGCCGGCAAGGCCGCCCTGTTCGAGGCGGTGTTCTCGGCGCGTGAGACGGAGGTGCACGAGCGCCTGACCCGCACCCTCGAGGACGCCCCGGACCTCCTCACGGGCGCCCGCACCGCCCTCGCGACCTTCCTCGAGGCCTGCAGCGAGCCGCGCTACGGCCGGATCGTCTTCCGCGACGGCCCGCTCGCGCTCGGCTGGGAGCGGTGGCGGGAGTGCGAGCGCGACTACGCCTACGCCTTCATCGCCCGGATCCTCGACGGGCTGGCCCGCGAGGGGATCCTCGTGCGCACGCCCGGCGCGTCGTACCCGACGCTCGTGCTCGGGATGCTCTCGAGCGCAGGTCAGCTGCTCGGCCAGGCCCCGCCCGAGCAGCACCCCGCGCTGCGCGAGGAGCTGCTCGGGTTCTTCGACCAGATGATCGCCGGGATGACCGTCCGCTGAGCTACCCCGCCGGCTCCCGGTGCTGCCGCAGCGCCACCGTGGTGCCCCCGGCGGTGTGCCGGATCGCCACGCTGTCGACGCTGCGGTGCATGAGCACGAACCCGCGCCCGCGCCGGGCGTGCGACCCCGGTGCCGCGGGCTGGGACCCCTCGGTCCACTGCCCGTGGTCGGTGACCCGCACGTTCACCGCGTCCTTCTCGCACCACAGCGTCAGCTCGACGACGCCCTCGGTGTCCTCCGGGTAGGCGTGCTCGCACGCGTTCTCGACCGCCTCCGACACCGCGGTCAGGACGCGCTCGCGCGCCTCCTGGTCGATGTCCAGCCCCGCCAGCCAGTCCCTGGCCTCGTGCCGCATCCGTTGGGCCTCGTCGACACGAGCTGGATGCACAGCCCGCGCGAACTCCACTGCGTCGGTCATCAGGTCCCCCGCCCGGCTGGTCGCGTGCCCGGACCGTCTGCGACCCCGTCGGTCACATCCTGGTCACGCCTCGGCACCGCATGCCCACGGTGCGCGACCGTCACCGGAGAGGTCGACCACCAACGACACGAACGGTCCGTCCGGCACGATCGGCGGGTGAACGGTCGGGAAAGCCGCCGGCACCGCGTCCGACCGGGTGAACGACAACCATGACAGTCGGGTGAAGAGATCTCCGCCGGACGGGTGTCAGGCGAGCAGCGCGTCCGAGATGATCTTCCGCTGGATCTCCGACGTCCCCTCGAAGATGGTCGTCAGGCGGGCGTCGCGCCAGTAGCGCTCCACCGAGTGCTCGGTGGTGTAGCCGTTGCCGCCGAAGATCTGCAGGGCGTCGCTGGTGACCCGCTCCGCGGTCTCCGAGGCGAACAGCTTGGCCGACGACGCCGCGACGTCGCCGCCCGGCGCCCCCTCGTCGAGCAGCCACGCGGCGTGCCACCACAGCGCCCGGGCGGCGTCGACGGCGGCGGCCATGTCGGCGAGCTTGTGCCGGAGCGCCTGCTGGTCGGCGATCGGGTGCCCGAACTGCTCGCGGCGCCTGCTGTAGGCCACCGCGTCCTCGAGCGCCCCGCGGGCGAGCCCCACGGCGCGCGCGGCGGTCTGCACCCGGGCCGTGCCCAGCCAGCGCAGGCTGTCCTTGAAGCCCTGCCCCTCGGCCTGGCCGGTGTCCTGCAGCGCGTCCTCCGGCAGCCGCAGGCCGTCGAGCTGCAGCTCCCAGGTCGTCAGGCCGAAGTAGCCGATCTTGTCGATGGGCGTACCGGTCACGCCGTCCGGGAACCGGCCGCGCTCCTTGGGGACGAGGAAGAGCTCCAGGCCGTCGGAGCGGCTCTCGCCCTCACCGGGCGGGCGCGTGCGGGCCAGGAGGTGCAGGAAGTCGGCGGCGAGGGCGTGGCCCACCCAGCGCTTGGTCCCCTCGACGACCCAGCCGTCGTCCACCCGGCGAGCCGTGCACTCGACCCCCGCGAGGTCGGAGCCCGCGTGGGGCTCGGAGAACGCGATCGCCCCGACCCAGCGTCCCGCGGCGCTCGCCCGCAGCAGCTCCGCGCGGCGCGACGTGTCCGGCGAGGCGCACCCGGTGCCGTTGCCCCGGGCGATGATGCTGCCGACGCTCATCCAGGCGCGGGCCAGCTCCTCGGAGACGAGGCAGTACTCGAACACCCCGAGGCCCTGCCCGCCGTGCTCGGCGTCGACGAGCAGCCCGAAGAACCCGAGCTCGCCGAGTCGGTCGAGCAGGGAGCCGGGGATGTCCTCGCGCCGCGGGTCGAGCTCGTCGGCGACCGGCAGGACCTCCTCCATCGCGAACGCCCGCGCGGTGTGCTGCAGGGCCCGGCGCTCGGGGGTCAGGGGCAGCGCGTCGACGGGGGCGGCCGTCGTCACCTCGCCCAGCCCGCGGCGCTTCCAGGTCTCGCTCACCGCTCGCCCCCCGTCGCGTCCACGCACAGCGTCCACAGCGCGGCGCGGGCCTGCGGGGTCTCGGCGCCGCGGGGCAGGTAGTGGGTGGGGCGTGGTGCCCGGTCGTGCCAGAACACCCCGGTGCTGTGGCCGGCCTCCGCGGCCGCCTGCAGCCACACCGCGGTGTCCGCGCCCTGCTCGTCGGTGCGCAGCAGGGGCCCGGTGACGCGGTGGAAGCCGGGCATCGAGCTCGCGACGCCGGGGGTGTCGGCCCACCCCGGGTGCATGCTGTGCACGACGATGCCGTCGCTCGCGAGGTCGTCGGCGAGCAGCTCGGCGAGCACCACCTGCATCCGCTTGGTGCGCGCGTAGGCGGCACCCCCGGAGTAGGTCCCGGAGCGGAACTCGGGGTCGTCGGTGGGCAGCGACGCCGTGTACATGCCGCCGGACGAGACGAACACGACCCGCGACGGCGACGTGGGCGAGGCGCCGGCCCGCAGCACCGGGCGCAGCTCGCGGGTCAGCAGGAACGGGCCGAGCACGTGGGTCGCCAGCGCGAGCTCGTGGCCGTCGGCGGTCTCGGTGCGCTCGGGGGGCATGACGCCGGCGTTGTGCACGAGCCCGTGCACCGCCGCCTCGCGGTCGCGGACCTCGGCGGCGTAGCGGCGCACGTCCGCGAGCGACGAGACGTCGCACTCGGCGACGTCGACGGCCGCGCCCGGACGGTCCGCCCGGATCGCGTCCCGGGCCTGCTCACCGCGGGCGCGGTCCCGGACCACCAGCTCGACCCGTGCGCCGAGCGCCGCGAGCCCGCGCGCGGTGGCGGCCCCGAGCCCGCCGGACGCTCCGGTGACGAGGATCGTGCGGCCCGCGAGGCACCCGGACGGCAGCGCGCTCCAGCCCGCACGCCGCGCGACGTACCCCAGGCGGGAGTAACCGGGGACGACCAGGCGGTCCAGCGCGGCGTCGACGAGGCGGGGAAGCTGCACGGGGGCAGGCTAACCACGACGACGGCTCGAGGCGGCCCGGGCGCACCGGACAAAGATCACCAAGACGGAACTCAAGGTGGGCAGACCGTGCCCTGCTGCGGCAGCACCCCGTCCCGCAGGTAGCCGGCGACGGCGTTCTGGACACACGGGGTGGCCGGGAAGGCGCCGTGGCCCGCGCCGAGCCAGGTCACCAGGCTCGCGGAGCCCAGCTGGCCGACCAGCCGCTCGCTGCCGGGCAACGGGGTGAGGGGGTCGCCGCGCGTGCCCAGCACCAGCGAGGGCGGCCCGGTGGCGCTGCTCGGCGGGGGGAGGTCGGTGGGCACCGGCCACGAGCTGCACAGCAGCGCGTCGTGGGCGAAGTAGGCCCCGAAGAGCGGGTCGGCGGTCCGCGCCTGCCCGGCGTCCGTCGCGACCTGGTCGAGCGTGGGCCGCTCGAGGGTGTCGTTGCAGGTCAGGAGCACGCCCGCGTCGAAGCCGCCGCCGTCGGCCTCGGCCGGGGCGAGCAGGGCCAGGACGCCGGCCGGGTCGCCGCCGCCCGCCGCCGCGAGGGCCGTGGCGAGCGCGGGCCACCGCTGCGGCTCGGCCAGTCCGGTGACCAGCGCGCGGGTGGCGGTGCCGTCGGTGACGCGGCGCCCGGCCGGGCCGGCCAGGGGTGCGGCACGCAGGTTGGACAGGATGCCCGCGACCGTCGTCGCCGGGTCGAGCCCGAGCGGGCAGTCCGGGCGCGCGGTGCAGTCCGCGGCGAAGGCGTCGAGCGCCCCCCGGGCCGCGGTGGCCCGCTCGCGGGCGAGCTGGGAGAACGTGCTGGTCGCGTCGGGGGCGCCGTCGAGCACCGTGCGGCCCACCGCCGTCGGGTGGCGCCGGATCCACGTCGCGGCCACCCCGGCGCCCTCCCCGACGCCGATGACGTGCATCCGCTCCACCCCGAGCGTCGCGCGGACGTCCTCGAGGTCCTGGGCGTCGACGCCGGTGCGGAAGTCGGTGAGGGCGTTCTCGAGCACCTGGGTGCACGTGCGCGCGGCGGCGGCCGCGGCGTCGCGCAGCGGCACGAGCGACACCGGGTCCGCGGCGACCGGGTCGGCGTCGACGAGCGACTCGCGGATCGTGGGCGTGATGCAGTCGACCGGCTCGGAGTTGCCGGTGCCGCGCAGGTCGACGCCGTAGAGCGCGGTCCCGGCGAGGAACGGCTCCGGCGCGGTCGCGGCGAGCCGGATCGCGCGGTCGCTGCCGGACGGGCCGCCGGCCTCGCCGACCACCACGACCGGGATCGGCCCCCCGGGCGGCGGGGGCCCGACGGTGACCTGCAGGACGCCCACCTCCGCGCGGGACGAGCCGCCCCCGCCGACCGCCACGCTCTGGCAGCCGAAGCGCAGGTCGCGCCCGCCGAGGTCGGCCGGCGGGATCGTCCCGCGGATCTCGGCGGTGCAGTCGGAGAAGCCGGCGGCCGCCCCGGGCGCGGGGAGCAGCGGCGGCAGCAGCGAGGGCGCCGGACCGGGCGCGCCGGTCTCCGGCGCGGGCTCCTCGCTCGGCGGCTCGTCGACCACGGTGGCCACCGGCGGGCGCTGCGAGGGCCCGACGGCGCAGCCACCCAGCAGCAGGGCGCCGAGCACGAGGACGATCAGGACCCCGGCGGGACGGGATCCGCTGCGCGCCCCGATCAGCGGCTCCGTGCTCGACACGCCGTGGAGTCTGACGGCCGCGGGTGGCGTCTCCGTGAGGGGGCGGGAAGATGTGCCCGTGGACCTGCCCGTGATGCCACCCGTCGCCCCCATGCTGGCCAAGGCCGTCGCGGAGATCCCCGCCGGCCAGCGCTACGAGCCGAAGTGGGACGGCTTCCGGTCGGTGGTGTTCCGCGACGGCGACGAGGTCGAGATCGGCAGCCGCAACGAGAAGCCGATGACCCGCTACTTCCCGGAGCTCGTCGAGGCCGTGCAGGCGGCGCTCCCGCCCCGCTGCGTCGTCGACGGGGAGATCGTCGTCGTCGACGCCGAGGGCACCGGCCTGGACTTCGAGGCGCTGCTGCAGCGGGTGCACCCGGCGGCGTCGCGCGTGAAGAAGCTGTCCGTCGAGACCCCGGCCCACTTCGTGGCGTTCGACCTCCTCGCCCTCGGCGACGACGACCTCACCGGCCGTCCCTTCACCGAGCGCCGGGAGCGCCTGGCCGAGGTCGTCGGCGGGCTCGACCGTCCCGACATCCACCTCACGCCCATGACCGAGGACCTCGACACCGCGCGGGACTGGTTCGAGCAGTTCGAGGGCGCGGGGCTCGACGGGCTCATCGCCAAGAAGGCGGACCTGACCTACCAGCCCGACAAGCGGGTCATGAGCAAGATCAAGCACGAGCGCACGGCCGACTGCGTCGTCGCGGGCTACCGCGTCCACAAGTCGGGTCCCGACGCGCTGGGCTCGCTACTGCTCGGGCTCCACACCGAGGACGGCTCGCTGCAGAGCATCGGCGTGATCGGGGCCTTCCCGATGGCGAAGCGCAAGGAGCTGTTCACCGAGCTCCAGCCGCTCGTCACCTCGTTCGAGGGCCACCCCTGGGCCTGGGCGGCGCAGGAGGAGGGCACCCGCACCCCCCGCGAGGCCGAGCACAGCCGCTGGAACGCCCAGAAGGACCTGTCGTTCGTGCCGCTGCGCCCGGAGCGCGTCGTGGAGGTCAAGTACGACCACATGGAGGGCGTGCGCTTCCGGCACACCGCGCAGTTCAAGCGCTGGCGGCCCGACCGCGACCCGGCCTCGTGCACCTTCGCCCAGCTGGACCGGCCGGTGCGCTTCGACCTGGCCGAGGTGCTCACTGCTCGGTAGGGCCTAGTAGGGCCTACTCGACCCGCGCCGGCGTCGGGGCCGAGCTGGCGTCCAGCTCGAGGCGCACGGCGGTGGGCAGCGCGGACACCGCGAACGCCTCGCGGGCGCGGGCGAGGACCCGCCCGTCGAGGTCGGCCCAGACGTCGCGGACGTCGGTGCCCTCGACGAGGGTCAGCGCGATCCGCAGGGCGGGCTTCATCGGGTCCCCGACGAGGCGCACGCGGGCGCGGCTGACGCCGTCGATGCCCTCGGCGTCGTGACGCACGGCGTCGCAGATCGCGGAGTGCTCGACGGTGAGCCGTTCGCCCGGGAGCTCGGAGAGCGAGACGTCCGGGCGGGGCTCCGGGCGCAGCGAGCGCAGCGTCCACCACAGGCCGACGAGGAAGAGCAGCACCCCGGCGCCGATGGCAATCCAGCGGGTGGCGTCGGCGTGGGTCGTCACCCACCCCACCGCGATCGGGTCCACGACCGGGCGCTGGGCGCGGAAGGACCCGAACACGCCGTAGCCCACGAGCAGGGCGAGCACGGACGCGGCGACGAGCACCAGGCCGACGATCGTGGTGAGCGTGCGGTCGCCCCCGGCGGAGCGGGCGACGGCGGCGCGGGAGCGGCGGCTCACTTGACCCCCTTGGTGGTGGTGACCGACACCGACACGCGCGGACGGCGGGCCAGGGGCAGGCGCACGAGCATCTCGGTGACCCGGTCGCGGACCGCGGCGCGGACGCCCTCGGCGGGGTCGAGGGTCGCGGCCTTGACGGTGATCTTCGAGGCCGACGCGACGACGGACGCCGACAGGACGTCGTCGTGCGAGCGGACCTCGTGGCCCACCGCGCGGGCCAGCGACCGCGGGGAGGTGGTGACGGTGACCTCGGGGACCGGGTCGGCGAGGAACACGTCGTGGCGCCGCGAGACCAGCCCGATCAGCAGCACGAGCAGCCCGACCACCCCGACGACGATCGCGGTGGCACGCACCGACCCGGACGACCAGGTCAGACCCTCGATCGCCGTGCGCCACGTCGGCCAGGGCACGACGAGCGGGCTCGAGGCGGGCGCGATCCAGGCCGTGATCGTCTCGACCAGGAGGGCGAGGCCGACGACGGCCAGCACGAGCCCGAGCAGCGGCGCGAGCACGCGCAGCAGGAGGCGCACTTCTCACTCCGTCCGGGAGGCGGGGGTCCGGGACGAGGTGGCCCGGAGGTCGGGATCGGTCAGCGCGGAGACGCCGATGTCGAGCGACCGCACGCGGTAGGGCGTCAGCTCCTGCACGCGGTCGCGCACGGCGTCGCGCACCGCGGCGGCGCTGTCGGCGATCCGCGCCGGGTAGGCCAGCGGGACCTCGAGGCGCAGGTCGACCTGCTCCCCGTAGCCCGAGACCTTGGCGCTGGTGCCGGACTCGCCGAGGTCCAGCCCGGCGAGGCGTCGCTGGGTGCGCACGGTGCCCGCGGTGTGGTCCGCCGCGTACTCCGCGATCTTGCGGACCACGGAGAGCGCCACGTCGAGACGGCCGCGCTCGGCCGGCTCGTCCGGCGCGGGGCCCGCATCGGGCCCGCCCGGCACGGGGACGCCCGTCGGCACGGTGACGTCGGTCGGGGAGCTCATCGGTCGCGGCCGCGCCCGACGAACTGGTTGACGTCGAGCTCGCCGTCGAGCACGCGCCCGACGACGAAGCCCAGGACCCCGAGGACCAGGGCCACGAAGAAGCCCTGGAGACCGCCGGCGGCGGCCGCCACGCCCAGGATGAGGCCGACGAACATGCCGGCGCGGGTGGCGCTCATGACCACTACCTCCACGTTGTGCAGGCTCCGCGCCGATCGGCGGAAGCCCAGGGATTTCGAAGCCGAGTTCTAGAGCACGCGGGCCGTGCGGCGCCGGCGTGTCAGCCGTCGCCCGAACCGGCCGAGCCGGGCGAGCCGCCCGGCGGGGACGACCACGATCGGGGCGTCGAGCCGCGGGTCGTCCGGCGCGGGGTGCGCCCGGAGGGCGGCCAGTCCCTCCCGGAAGGCGACCGGGTCGCCGCCGACGTCCGGGTGGTGCGTGCGGACGAACGCACGCCGTGCGGCCCGGACGTCGGCGTGGGGGTCGACGGGTGCGCTCACGCCGGCATCTCCACGTCGGCGACGGTGACGTCGACCCGCCGGTTGCCCGACGCCGCGGCGACGATCCGCCGCAGCTCGTCGCTGGTCGCCCCGACCGGGGCGCCGTAGTACAGGACCACGGCGATCCGGTCCGGCTCCCCGCCGTCACCGAGGACGATGCCGGGCAGCCGGCGCCCGGGCAGGTAGGTCGCGAGGGTGCCGAACGGGCCGCCCGAGAGCGCCGCCACCGCGGGGTGGGCGAGCAGCGCCTCGGCGATCCGCTCCGGCAGCGGACCGAGGCCCGGCGCGTCCGCGACCCCCGCGGCCCCCGGGGCCACGGCGGCCCCGGGCGGCCGGGTCCCCGCAGCGGGGTGGGGCGTGCTCACTCGACCCGCGTCGAGGACTGCGCCGCGGGCTGGTCGTCGTCGTCCTCGTCGCCCGGCATGTGGATGTCGTTGACGGCGATGTTGACCTCGATGACCTCGAGACCGGTCATCTGCTCGACGGCGGCGATGACGTTGCGGCGGACCGCGCGGGCGAGCTCGACGATGCCGGCGCCGTACTCGACGATGATGTCGAGGTCGATGGCGGCCTGCTTCTCGCCGACCTCCACCTGCACGCCTGCGGCCTGCGAGGTGCCGCTGCCGCCGGGGATGCGCTCGCGGATCGCGCCGAAGGCGCGCGAGACCCCGCCGCCCATGGAGTAGACGCCCGAGACGTCGCGAGCGGCGATGCCGGCGATCTTCTGGACCACGCCGGAGGCGATGGTGGTCTTGCCCTGCCCCGTGTCGTCGGCGAGGCGGGCCGGGGTGGCACCCCCGGTCCGACCGCTCGACACGGCTGCGGCCTCGGAGCCGGTGGCGGTGCTGGGGCTCTGCGTCATGGTGTGGCGCTCCTGGTGCGCTGGCGTCTCTGACTGGTGGCCGGGCGGGCCGGTTGCCGACCCGGTACCCGTGGGACACCGCAGGCGTCGGAACGTCATGCGGTGTCACCCGAAAGGACCAACGGTGTCCAGTCGGTAGCGCAGCAGGAGCCCGTCGTCGTGGGTGATCACCGACGCGAGCCGCAGCGCGCGCGGGGGATCGAGCGCGGGCCCGGAGACGATGCGGTCGATCCCCCCGCCCGCGAGCTGGGGGGCGAGGCTCAGGCACAGCTCGTCGACGCGCCCGGCGGCGAGCAGGGAGCCGAACAGCGCCGGCCCGCCCTCGCACAGCACCCGCACCATGCCCCGCGCGGCGAGGGCGTCGAGCACCGGGCCGGGGTCGGTGCTCTCCGGGTCGTCCCCGCTCGCCGCGACCACCTCGGCGCCGGCGCCGAGCCGGGCGCGGGCCCCGTCGGCGTGCGCGGCGGCCGTGAGGACCAGCGGCGGCACGGACGTGTCGGTGAACAGCCCCGCCCCGGGGTCGAGGTCGCCGCGGGTGCTGACGACGGCGATCGGCGGCACGGGCGCCTGGCCGCGGGTACGGCGTCGCTCGCGGCGCTCGGCGGTGGTGCGGGCGCCGCGGTAGCGCTCGGCGCGCGCGGTCCCCGCCCCGACGAGCACCACGTCGGCGAGCTCGCGGAGCACACCGAACACCTCGCGGTCGCCCGGGGCGTGCAGCCCGGTGGAGAGCCCGCCCACCGCGACGGCACCGTCCGCGCTGGCGACGAAGTTCACGCGCACCCAGGGGCGGTCGGGGTCGGGGGGATAGGCGTAGCGGTGCGCGAGGTCGTCCCGGTCCAGCTCAGCGGATCCTGCAGCGGGGACCGGTCCGACCTCCCTCACGAACCGGCCTTCTGCCGCAGGTCGTCGATCGCCCGCGACGCCTGCGACTTGGTCAGTCCCGTCGGCGGCTCGACGCCCGCTTGTTGCGCCAGCGTCTCGAGGTAGCTCGCCTGGGGCCCGGTCATGGGCTCGTCACCTGTCACCCATTCGGTGGTCGGTCGCTCCTGGCGGGAGAGGTCGGGCCCGCCGTCCGCGCTCCCGTCACCGTTGCCGTCGCCGGGCGTCACCGAGCCCTGCAGACGCTCGATCTCGTCGGAGGCCTGCGCCTTGGTCAGACCGGTCGGCGGTTCCTCCCCGGCCTGGTGGGCGAGGGTTTCGAGGTAGCTCGCCTGCGGTCCGGTCATGGGCTCGTCGCCGGTCACCCAGGCGGCGTTGTCCTTGGCGGCGGGGGAGTCGTCACCCGGGGTCTTCACGGCGTGCGGGTCGGGTGCCGCGTCGCCCGATCCCTGGTACTGCCCGGTAGCGGCCTCTTGGCCCGACGGTGTGTCGTCGGCCAGACTGGTCGGCGTGTCGGGATCGGTCATGAGCACTCCTCGCTCGTCGGGCGACGTCGCCGCGGCCGGTCTGCCCGGCCGCGATCCGTACGGTCCCTCGAACAGACGTTCGAGACACTGACGCGGTTACCCCCTCAACGGCGAGGGACACCTGCTCCGTCGAGTGCGCACCGTGTCGGGGCGGGTTGCCGCGCTATGGCGATCAGCACTCTTTCGGCGGCGTCGGCACGGTGCGCGGCGACGGCCGCGGAGGTTAACGTCAGGTTGCCCCTCCGGTCGCCCGCCACCGACCGGTCTGCCGGGGCCTCTTCCCCCCGACGAGCGCCGCCACACCGAGCGCTCCGGGGGACCCGCGACCACCACGCCGGACCCGGCGAACCACCACCTGCACGGAAGCGACGATCGGAGGCGCACGTGGAGACTCGACGTTCCGAGGGGCTCTACGACCCGGCGTACGAGCACGACGCCTGCGGTGTGGCCTTCGTCGCCGACATCGCCGGACGTCGTGACCATCGCACGGTCGGCCGGGGCCTGACCGCCCTGCTCAACCTGGAACACCGGGGTGCCCGCGGCGCCGAGCCCGAAACCGGTGACGGCGCCGGCATCCTCATCCAGGTCCCGGACGGGCTGTACCGCCCCGTGCTGGCCGAGGCCGGCGTGGAGCTCCCCGAGGCCGGCCGCTACGCGGTCGGCAACGCCTTCCTGCCCGCGGACGCCGACCCGGCCGCGGTCGAGGAGATCGTCGGGCGCATCGCCGCCGAGGAGGGCCTCGAGGTCCTCGCCTGGCGCGAGCTGCCCGTCGACCCCGACGGCGCCGGCATCGGCGACACCGCCCGGGCGGTCATGCCGCGGTTCCGCCAGCTCTTCCTGGGCCTGCCGTCGGGGGTGACGGAGGTCGTCGACACGCCGAACGCGGGGGACGACGACGCGGGCGTCGTGATGACGCTCGAGCGGCGCGCCTTCGCCGTGCGCAAGCGGGTCGAGCACGAGACGCGCGCCGCGGGGGTCGAGACCTACTTCCCGAGCCTGTCCGGGCGCACCGTCGTCTACAAGGGCATGCTCGCCGAGCCGCAGGTCGAGCCGTTCTTCGCCGACCTCGGCGACGAGCGCACCACGAGCTCGATCGCGCTGGTGCACAGCCGCTTCTCCACCAACACCTTCCCGGCGTGGAGCCTCGCGCACCCGTACCGCTACCTCGCGCACAACGGCGAGATCAACACCCTGCGCGGCAACCGGAACTGGATGGCCGCGCGCGAGTCGATGCTCGCCACCGGCGCGTTCGGCGAGGCCGAGCTCGACCGCCTCTTCCCGGTCGTCACGCCAGACGCCAGCGACTCGGCGACCTTCGACGAGGTGCTCGAGCTGCTGCACCTCGGCGGGCGCACGCTGCCCCACGCGGTGCTGATGATGATCCCCGAGGCGTGGGAGAACCACGCCGAGATGGACCCGGCCCGGCGCGCCTTCTACCGCTACCACTCCACGTTGATGGAGGCCTGGGACGGCCCCGCGCTCGCGGCGTTCACCGACGGCTCGGTGATCGGCGCGGTGCTCGACCGCAACGGCCTGCGCCCGGCCCGCTACTGGGTCACCGAGGACGGCCTCGTCGTGCTCGGCTCCGAGGTCGGCGTGCTCGACATCGACCCGACGACGATCGTGCGCAAGGGCCGCCTCGAGCCCGGCCGCATGTTCCTCGTCGACACCGTCGGGCGGCGCATCGTCGACGACGACGAGATCAAGGGCGAGCTCGCCGCCGAGCACCCCTACGACGAGTGGCTGCACGCCGGGATGGTCGAGCTCGCCGACCTGCCCGTGCGCGAGCGCATCGGGTTCGTCCACGACACCCTCGTGCGCCGCCAGCAGTCGTTCGGCTACACCGGCGAGGAGGTCTCGCTGCTGCTGCGCCCGATGGCGACGACGGGCGCCGAGGCCACCGGCTCGATGGGCAACGACGCGCCGCTCGCGCCGTTCTCCTCGCGCAGCCGCGTGCTGTTCGACTACTTCGTGCAGCTGTTCGCGCAGGTCACCAACCCGCCGCTGGACGCCTACCGCGAGGAGCTCGTCACCTCGCTGCAGGTGCACCTGGGCTCGGAGACCAACCTGCTCGACGCCTCGCCGGCCTCCGCGCGCCGCGTCGTGCTGCCGCTGCCGGTGCTCGACGACGACGAGCTCGCGCAGCTGGTCGGCATCAACGACGACGGCGACATGCCGGGGTTCGCGCCCTACGTCGTCTCCGGGCTCTACCGCCACGCCGGGGGCGGCGACGCGCTGCGCGAGCGGCTCGCGGAGATCCGCCGCGAGGTCGGCGCCGCCGTCGCGGACGGTGCCCGCATCATCATCCTGTCCGACCGCAACTCCGACGCCGAGCACGCGCCGATCCCGTCGCTGCTGCTCACCGGCGCGGTGCACCACCACCTCGTCCGCGAGAAGACGCGCACCCGCGTCGACCTCGTCGTCGAGGCCGGCGACGTCCGCGAGACCCACCACGTGTCGCTGCTGCTGGGCTACGGCGCGAGCGCGGTGAACCCGTACCTCGCGCTCGACTCCGTCGACGACCTCATCGACCGCGGCGTCATCACCGGCGTCACGTCCGGCACCGCGACGCGCAACGTCGTCGAGGCGCTCGCCAAGGGCGTCCGCAAGGTCATGAGCAAGATGGGGATCTCGACCGTCGCGTCCTACATGGGCGCCCAGGTGTTCGAGGCGATCGGCCTCGGCACCGAGGTGATCGACGAGTGCTTCGCGGGCACGACCTCCCGCCTCGGCGGCGTGGGCTACGACGTGCTGGCCGAGGAGGTCGCCCTGCGCCACCGCCAGGCCTGGCCCGCGGACGGCGTGAAGGCCGACCACCGCGAGCTCGCGGTCGGCGGCGAGTACCAGTGGCGCCGCGAGGGCGAGCTGCACGTCTTCAACCCGCACACGGTGTTCAAGCTGCAGCACTCCACGCGCACCCAGAACTACGACACGTTCAAGGAGTACACGCGGGCGGTCGACGAGCAGAGCTCGTCGCTGCTGACCCTGCGTGGGCTCTTCGGGTTCAAGGAGGGCGAGCGGGCCCCGGTCCCGATCGACGAGGTCGAGCCGGTGGCCGAGATCGTCAAGCGCTTCAACACCGGCGCCATCTCCTACGGGTCGATCTCGCAGGAGATGCACGAGGTCCTGGCCATCGCCATGAACCGTCTCGGCGGGCGCTCCAACACCGGTGAGGGCGGCGAGGACCCGGACCGCTTCACCCGCGACCCGGGCGGCGACTCGCGCCGCTCGGCGGTCAAGCAGGTCGCGTCCGGGCGCTTCGGGGTGACCAGCGAGTACCTCGTCAACGCCGACGACATCCAGATCAAGATCGCCCAGGGCGCGAAGCCCGGCGAGGGCGGGCAGCTGCCCGGCCACAAGGTCTACCCGTGGATCGCGAAGACCCGGTACTCGACGCCGGGCGTCGGCCTCATCTCGCCGCCGCCGCATCACGACATCTACTCGATCGAGGACATCGCCCAGCTCATCCACGACCTCAAGAACGCCAACCCGCAGGCGCGCGTGCACGTCAAGCTCGTCTCGCAGGTCGGCGTCGGCACGGTCGCGGCGGGGGTGTCGAAGGCGCACGCCGACGTCGTCCTGATCTCCGGGCACGACGGCGGCACCGGCGCCTCGCCGCTGTCGTCGATCAAGCACGCGGGCGGTCCCTGGGAGCTGGGCCTCGCCGAGACCCAGCAGACGCTGATCGCCAACGGCCTGCGCGACCGGATCGTCGTGCAGACCGACGGGCAGCTCAAGACCGGCCGCGACGTCGTCATCGCCGCCCTGCTGGGCGCCGAGGAGTTCGGGTTCGCGACGGCCCCGCTGGTGGTCAGCGGCTGCATCATGATGCGCGTCTGTCACCTCGACACCTGTCCGGTCGGCGTCGCGACCCAGAACCCCGTGCTGCGCCAGAAGTTCGACGGCAAGGCGGAGTACGTCGTCGCCTTCATGGAGTTCATCGCCCAGGAGGTGCGCGAGCACCTGGCGATGCTGGGCTTCCGGACCATCGAGGAGGCCATCGGGCACACCGAGGTCCTCGACACCCGGGCCGCCGAGTCGCACTGGAAGGCCGAGGGCCTCGACCTCTCCGCGGTGCTGCACCGCCCGGCGCCGCCGGAGAACTTCGCCGGCCAGGCGCTGCACCGGACGAAGGGCCAGGACCACGGGCTCGAGAAGGCGCTCGATCACACCCTGATCCAGCTCGCCGAGGGCGCGATCGCCGACGGCACCCCGGTCCGCCTCGAGCTGCCGGTGCGCAACGTCAACCGCACCGTCGGCACGATGCTCGGCTCCGAGGTCACCCGCCGCTGGGGCGGCAAGGGCCTGCCGGACGACACCATCGACATCACCTTCACCGGCTCCGGTGGGCAGTCGTTCGGGGCGTTCCTGCCGCGCGGCGTGACGATGCGCCTCATCGGTGACACCAACGACTACTTCGGCAAGGGCCTCTCGGGCGGCCGGCTCTCGGTGCGCCCGCACCCGCAGGCCCCGTTCGTCGCCGAGCAGAACATCGTCGCGGGCAACGTCATCCTCTACGGGGCGACGGCCGGCGAGGTCTTCCTGCGCGGCAAGGTCGGCGAGCGGTTCTGCGTGCGCAACTCGGGGGCCGTGGCGGTCGTCGAGGGCGTCGG
Source organism: Actinomycetospora aeridis (assembly GCF_037400275.1). NCBI lineage: Bacteria > Bacillati > Actinomycetota > Actinomycetes > Pseudonocardiales > Pseudonocardiaceae > Actinomycetospora > Actinomycetospora aeridis. The sequence continues at coordinate 16,798 of NZ_JBBEGL010000003.1, forward strand.
CGACCACGGCTGCGAGTACATGACGGGCGGTCGCGCGGTCATCCTCGGCCCGACCGGCCGCAACTTCGCGGCGGGCATGTCCGGCGGCATCGCCTACGTGCTCGACCTGTCCGAGAGCCGGGTCAACCACCAGATGGTCGAGCTCGAGGTCGTCGGCGCCGAGGACGCCGCCGAACTGCGCTCGCTGGTGGAACGGCACTACGCGGCCACCGACTCCGCCGTGGCCCACGACCTGCTCACCGACTGGGACGCGGCCCTGCCGCGCTTCACCAAGGTGATGCCCACCGACTTCAAGCGGGTGCTGCAGGCGACCGCGGACGCGGAGCGCAACGGCCGCGACGTGAACGAAGCGATCATGGAGGCAGCTCGTGGCTGACCCTCGCGGTTTCATGACCACCGGCCGGGAGCTCCCGCGCCGCCGGCCCGTCGACATCCGGATCCGTGACTGGCACGAGGTCTACGAGGAGTTCAACCCGGCGACGCTGCGCAAGCAGGCCGGGCGCTGCATGGACTGCGGCATCCCGTTCTGCCACCAGGGCTGCCCGCTCGGGAACATGATCCCCGAGTGGAACGACCTGGTCTGGCGCGACGACTGGGCCGAGGCCATCGAGCGCCTGCACGCCACGAACAACTTCCCGGAGTTCACCGGCACGCTGTGCCCGGCCCCGTGCGAGTCGGCCTGCGTGCTCGGGATCAACTCCGACCCCGTGACGATCAAGCAGGTCGAGATCGAGATCATCGACCGCGCCTGGGACGAGGGCTTCGTGCGGCCCCAGCTGCCGGAGTCGAGGACCGGGAAGTCGGTGGCCGTCGTCGGCTCCGGGCCCGCGGGCCTCGCCGCCGCCCAGCAGCTCACGCGCGCCGGGCACGACGTCACCGTCTATGAGCGCGCCGACCGCATCGGCGGGCTCCTGCGCTACGGCATCCCCGAGTTCAAGATGGAGAAGAAGCGCCTCGACCGCCGCCTCGAGCAGATGGTGGCCGAGGGCACGCGGTTCATCGCGGGCGTCGAGGTCGGCGGGCCGGCCGCCACCGACATCTCCGTCGAGAAGCTGCGCTCCGAGTTCGACGCCGTCGTCCTCTCGGTCGGCGCCACGGCGTGGCGCGACCTGCCGATCACCGGCCGCGAGGCGGTGGGCGTGCACCAGGCGATGGAGTACCTGCCGCCGTCGAACAAGGTGCAGCAGGGCGACTACGAGCGCTCCTTCATCGACGCGGCCGGCAAGGACGTCGTCGTGATCGGCGGCGGCGACACCGGCGCCGACTGCGTCGGGACGGCCCACCGCCAGGGCGCGCGGTCGGTGACCCAGCTCGAGATCATGCCGATCCCGCCGAACGAGCGGCCGTCGACCAACCCGTGGCCGACCTACCCCATGGTCTTCCGGATCTCCTCGGCGCACGAGGAGGGTGGCGAGCGGGTGTTCTCGGTCAACACCGACGAGTTCCTCGCCGACGAGAAGGGCGAGCTGCGCGCGCTGCGCCTCGTCGACGTCGAGCGCGTCGACGGGAAGTTCGTCCCGGTCGAGGGCAGCGAGCGCGAGATCCCCGCCGACCTGGTGTTCCTCGCGATGGGCTTCCTCGGCCCGCAGAAGGAGGGCCTGCTCGACAGCCTCGGCGTCGACTACGACGACCGCGGCAACGTGCGGCGGGGCAACGACTACCAGAGCTCGGTGCCCGGGGTGTTCGCCGCAGGCGACGCCGGACGCGGGCAGTCGCTGATCGTGTGGGCGATCGCCGAGGGCCGCTCGGCCGCCGCCGGGGTCGACGCGTTCCTCACCGGGCGCGACGTCCTCCCGCGCCCGATCAACCCCACCGACCGCGCGATGGCCTGACGCGGTTCCCTTTACGCAGCGAACGTGCTGTTCGCTGCTTCTAGGCGCGCAGAGTCCGCGTTCGCGCAGGTGAGTGGGTGCGGCGCCCGGCCAGCCGAGGAGATCAGGAGCGCCTGACGCACCTCGCCGGCGGGTCGGGGGTGCGTGGCGCGCTCCTGATCTCCGGTGGGCTCAGGGGAGGCTCAGGCGACGAGCGTGAGCGCCGGGCGCGCGGTGGCGGGCAGCGCGTGCACCGCGGCGGGTCCGCGGCGACGGCCCGTGGGGCGGGCGGGGCGGGTGAGGCCCGCGATGCGGGTGACGACGCCGGCGTCGCGCAGCAGGCCGCAGTGCCCGACCCCGTCGACGACGACCGGGGTGGTGCCGTCGAGCACGGCGGCGCGCGCGGCGACGACGACGTCGGTGTGCGACGCGACCGCGGTCCACGGCACCCCGGCCCGGCGGGGGACGTCGGCGAGGCCGCGCAGGGCGGGGGAGGCGGGGCGCAGGTCGCGGACCGCGCCCACGGGGAACAGCCGCGCCAGGGGCGTGCCGCGCAGCGGGGCGGCGACGGTCACGACCCGGGTGACGACGCCCGCCAGGCGCCCGTCGGCGAGGCCCGCGGTGACGATCACGCCGCCCAGGCTGTGGCCGACCAGCGTCACCGACCGGGCGCCGCTGCGCCGCGCGAGGTCCTCGACCTCGTCGGCCAGCCGTGCCCCGAGCTCCTCGACGCGCGCGGTCCACGTGTAGCGGTGCGTGACGACGGCGACGCCGGGACCGCCCAGCGCGCCGGCGACGGCGTCCCAGCAGTCCGGGCCGGCGCCGAAGCCGTGCACCAGCACGACGAGCGAGCGTGCGGCGGCGATCGGAGTCTCGGGCCGCGGTGCCCGCGCCCGACCGGTGGCCAGCGCGGCGAGCAGCAGCGTGCCGAGCACGCTGACGACCACCCGCAGCGCCGACCGGACCTCGCGGAGGTGGCGCCGCAACGACGACGTGCTGTCCATGACCCCACCTCCGTGACCGCGATCTCTGCTGGTCACGAGCGTGCCGGGATCGTCGGCAGGTGTCGGGCGGGCAGTCCCGCCGAGTGGGTGGGGTTTTCCCCCGTCAGGCGGGCCGCGGCTGCCCGCGGTCGGCGATCGCCGGCATGGTGACGCGCAGGCGGTGCGGCGCGACCTGCCAGTAGCGGCGCTCCGGGTCGGTCCGGCGCCAGCGCTCGGCGAGCTCGGTGACCCGCTCCTGGTCCACCGTGCCCGTCCGTGCCCGCCAGCGGCGCGACCGACCGCGCACGAGGACGTCCAGGGCCCCCCAGGCGTCCTCGGCCGAGCCGTGCACGCTGACGGTCGCCGGGGACTCGCCGTCCCCGAACAGCACCGTGTACGCACTGACCGCGTCGTAGGTCACCGGTTCTCCTCCCGCCGGGCCGGCGGCGCCACGGACGCGGCGCCCGGATCGGACCGACGCCACCCAGTGAAGCCCGCCGGGCGTCGCCCCGACGAGCGCCGCGCGGCGGTCCGCGCCGAGCTGAACCGATTCCGCGACGGGTGGTCCGCCCAGCCGTGTGTCCCCCGTCCGGTGGGGCCGCCTACCGCAGCGAGACCACGTGTGGCCCGTGCTGCGGCGTCGCGGCGGCCCGGCGTACCGCTCAGGACGCCGTCGGCGGCGGGTCGCCCCCGGCGTCGCCCGACGTCCGGAACCCCGGGGTGGGGGAGGTGCCGGTGCCGTCGGAGCTGCCGCCGGTGCCGCCGTCACCCCCTGCCGAGGGGGCGCCGCCGCGGCCGGTGCGACCCGGTCCCAGCCCGTCACGCCGGGGCCGGCGGGGAAGGTCCTGGAGCATGCTGAGCGCCGACTCCCCGCCGGTCAGCCGCCGACGACCTCCCCGCGGGGACGGGCTGGGTGCCGGGCCCTGGCCACGGGACGGGCCGGCGGGACGGGTGTCGGTAGCGCTCGCGGCGCCGTTGCCGTTCGTCGGGGGACCGGTGGCGGGACCGCCACGCGTCCCGTTGCCCGTCACCGGCGCGCCGAACGGCCCGGAGCGCGGAGGCACCGCGGCGCCGAACGGGTCGAAGCCGTCCGATCGGCCCGGGCCGGCGCGACCGGGGCCGGGGGGACCGGACCCGGCGCCGACCGGGTCGGGCACCGCCCACGGACCGGGGCGGGCACCCGGCGACCCGGCGGGTCCGGGACCCGGGCGACCAGGCCGGTCAGGTCGGTCAGGTCGGTCAGGGAGGTCGGGGCGTTCGGGGCTGTCGGGGAGGTCGGGGCCGCCGGCCTCCCGACCGCGCCGGTCCCCGGGCTCGTCGTCGAGCTCGTCGGGCCGGTCGTCGGCCCCGTCGTCGGCCCGGTCGTCCGGCTCCTCGTCCGGCTCGCCGCCCGGGCCCAGGCCCAGGGGATCCCCGGCGACGTCGTCGGGCACGCCCGGTTCGCCGAGCGCGTCGTCGCCCGCCGCGCCCACCGGGTCGGCCTCCCGAACCCCGGGCACGGGCTCGAGCAGCTCGGCGCGCGGCAGCACCGGCTCGGCGGGCTCGGAGAGTTCGGAGAGTTCGGGGGGCGCGGTCGTCGCGGCGTCCGGGACCCGCACGCGCGGCATGCGGTCGGTGACCGGCTCCTGGCGGTGGTGCGCGCCCGACCCCGACCCCGACGCCGCGCCGCCGAGCTCGCGCACGGTGATCGGGTCGCCGGCGAGGGTCGTGGCCGGCTGGTCGGGGGTGCCGAGGGCGAGGTGCAGGTCGTCGAGCGGCAGGGGGCGGGTGAGGGTCACCGTCCACGCCACCGGGCCCGCGAGCGGCACGTTCGGGTAGCCGTCGGAGGACAGCTCGAGCTGCTCGACGACCGCGTCCACCAGGCCCGCCAGGTGTCGCGACGAGGCGCCGGGCACGACGAGCGCGAACTCCCGCTCGGAGAGCCGGATCGCGGCGTCGACCGGCCCGAGGGGCTCGCTGACGGCGGTCGCGACGCGGCGGGCGGCGTGGTAGGCCGCCCGGCGGCCGAGGCGGTTCTCGGCGTCGTCGAGCGCCTCGACGTCGATGAGCGCGACCCCGACGGGCAGCGCGGTGGGGCCGCCGGTGTTCGTCCAGCGGGCCAGGAACTCCGGGGTGGTGAGCCCGGACTGCGGGTCGGTGGTCGCGGCGGTGCGGGCCGCGACCGCGGCGTGGGCGTCGACGAGCTGGGCCCGCAGCACACGGGTGCCCTCCCGCGCGTCCTGCATCCGCTGCACCATCCGGTGCAGCGCGTGGGTGGCCCAGCGCTCGCCGTCGGTGCCCCCGGACGCGGCGGCGACGCCCCCGGCCGGCATGACCCGCGCGAGCAGCCCGTCGATGGTGTACCCGACGGCCGTGTCGAGGCGGGGCCCGAGCGCCGAGCGCATCCGGGCGAGCTCGTTGGCCGCCTGCACCCGCGACCAGCCCCAGCGCCCGATGAACTCGCGCCCGGCCTCGAGGGTGTACTCGGTGGGGTCGATGCGGTGCGCGTCGGTCGCGACGAGGAACGCCCCGGCCTCCGGGCCCACGGCCACGACGGACCACTCGTCGGCGAGCGGCTCGGCGGGGTCGAGGACGACGAGCTGGCAGCCAGGCGGCACGTCGTGGGGCTCGCCGTCGGCGAACGCGAGCACGACCACCACGCCCGAGGCGGCGATGCGCTCGTAGACGGCGCACTCCCGGGAGAAGTAGGCCTCGTGCTGGAACAGCGCCACCACGACCGTCGGCGCGTGGGTCGCCCCCGCGAGCACGGCGGACTCGATGGCGTGGGACACCGCGACGAGGGACCGTTTCGAGGCCGTGGTCGGCCGGTCGGGCGACCAGCGACCCGTGCCGGCCCCGGTGTTCCACGTGCCCGCGTCCTCGTCGACCACCGCAGCCCCTTCGTCCGACGGCGGGTGCTCAGCGTCGTCGCCAGCACCCGTCCGAGTGATGTTGCAGTACCCCCAACGGTGGGAGCAGTGACCCTCGGAGCGCCAGCGGGTGCGTCGAAAGGACCACGCAGGGCGGCGAACGGTGGACCGTGCGGGCCTGTCCGACTCGGTCCGACCCCGGCCCGGTGTCAGCCCGTGTTGCGCATCCCCGCCGAGATCCCGTTGACGGTGAGCAGCAGCGCGCGCTGCAGGTCCGGGTCAGGATCGTCGACCTTGCGGCGCTCCGCGAGCGTGTGCACCTGCAGGTGGTGCAGCGGCTCGAGGTAGCCCTCGCGGACGTCGAGGGTGCGCCGCAGCAGCGGGTTGCCGCCGAGCAGCTCGTTGCCGGGGGAGAGCTTGAGGACCTCACGCTCGGTGACCCGGTGTTCGTCCTTGATGATCTCGAAGACCTCCTGCAGCTCGGGGTCGACGAGCTCGGCGACGTAGAAGCCCGCGATGCGCATGTCCGTCTTCGCGAGCGTCATCCCGACGTTGGACAGGAGGTTCGCGAAGAAGGCCCAGTCGCGCATCTCGTCGACGACCTCGGAGTAGCCGGCGTCGTGGGCGGCCTTCAGCCCGGTCCCGAGGCCGAACCAGCCGGGGACGATCATGCGGGTCTGCGTCCAGCCGAACACCCACGGGATCGCCCGCAGGTCGTCCAGCGACGTCTGCCCGCCCGCGCCCGGGCGCTTGCCCGGCCGCGAGCCCACGTTGAGCATCGAGAGCTCGTCGACGGGCGTGGCCTGGGTGAAGAAGTCGGGCAGGCCCTCGTGGGAGATCAGCCGCGTGTAGGCCTCCTGGGCGGCGTCGGAGATGACGTCCATCGCCTCGTCCCAGCGCTTCAGCGTCGCCGCCTCGACCCGCGAGGTCTGGTGCAGCAGCGTGGCCTCGAGCACGGCCGAGAGCATCGTCTCGAGGTTGTCCCGGGCGAGCGTGGGCAGCGAGTACTTGTCGGAGATGACCTCGCCCTGCTCGGTGACCTTCATGACCGCGTCGACGACGCCGTGCGGCTGGGCGGCGATCGCCTCGCCCGCGGGCCCGCCGCCGCGCCCGACCGACCCGCCCCGGCCGTGGAAGAGCCGCAGCCGCACACCGTGCTTGGCGGCGACGTCGCGCAGCTGGCGCTGGGCCTGGTGGATCGACCACTGCGACGTCGTGATCCCGGCGCCCTTGTTGGAGTCCGAGTAGCCCAGCATCATCTCCTGGACGTCGCCGCGGGCCGCGACGAGCGCCCGGTACGACGGGTCGGAGAGCATGCCGTCGAGCAGGTCGCCCGAGATCTTCAGCTCGGTGGCGGTCTCGAACAGCGGCACGATGTCCAGGCTCGACTCGGCCCCCTCGGCGGTCAGCTCGACCAGCCCCGCCTCCCGGGCGAGCACGGCGACGGCGAGGATGTCGTCGACGTTCTGCGCCATGGAGATGACGTAGGTGTGCAGCGCCTCCTGACCGTAGGTCTCCTGCACCGTGCGGATGCAGTCGAAGACCTCGAGGGTCTCGGTCACCGAGTCGTCGAACGGCCGGTCGCGGCGCGGGGTGAGGGCCCGGCGTCCGGCGAGCTCGCGCGAGAGCACCTCCCGCCGTCCGCCGTGGTCCAGCTCCCCGTACGGCGTGTCCAGCTCGCCGAGCCGGTCGAACAGCGCCGCCAGGGCCGTGTGGTGGTAGGTGGTGTGCTCGCGGACGTCGACGCTCGCGAGGTGCAGCCCGACGGCGTTGGCGCTGCGCATGACGTCGCGCAGGCCGCCGTCGGCGATCCGCTCGCCCTGGTGGGTGCGCAGCGAGGCGTCCATGACCTCGAGGTCGCGCAGGTACTCGTCGGCGCCCAGGTAGTCGCGGCCCGGGCGGTGCGGGGTGTCCTCGGCGTAGCGGCGCCGGGTGTTCTCCAGGCGCGCGTGGATGTAGGAGCACTTGAGCCGGTAGGGCTCCTCGGCGTTGAGCCGCACGAAGCGGTCGTACACCTCGGGCAGGGCGCGGCGGTCGCGCGCGAGGCTGCGGCGCAGGTCCTCGCTCACCCCGACGAGCCGCGTCGAGAGCGACAGCTCCTGGACGAGGTCCTCGAGCAGTTCGCTCTGGATGCGCACGCCCCGCTCGCCGTAGATCCGCATGGTCTCGAGGGTCAGGTCGGCGGTGACGTTCGGGTTGCCGTCGCGGTCGCCGCCCACCCAGCAGCCGAGGACGAGCGGGCGGGAGTGCTCGGGCAGGCGCAGCCCGACACGGTCCAGCTCCTCGTCGAGCCCGGTGAGCACCTCCGGCAGCGTGCGGCGCCCCAGCTGCTCGAGGTAGTACGACACGGAGCGGGCCTCGTCGAGCACGGTCGGGCGCTCGGGGCGGATCTCGTCGGTCTGCCAGATGAGGTCGACCAGGCGGTGCAGGCGGGTCTCGGCGACGTCGTCGGCGAGGTCGTCGGCGAGGACCGTCGCGATCGCGCGCAGCTTGCCGAGCACCGACTGCCGCTGCGCCTCGGTGGGGTGCGCGGTGAACACGGGCTCGAGCTCGAGCCGGGACAGCGCGGTGGACAGCTCGTCGGGGTCGGCCTCCTCGACGAGACGGTCGACGAGCACGTGCAGCGGGCCGCGGCCCTCGGCGTGCACGGCGGCCCGCTCCTGGCTGCGGTGCAGCTGCTCGGCCAGGTTGGCGAGGTGGAAGTAGGTCGCGAACGCTCGGCCGAGCACCGCGGCCGTGCCCGGGTCGAGGTCGGCGAGCAGGTCGCGGATGGCCGTGTCGCCCCGCTCCGGGACGTCACGGACCAGCCGCCGCACCTTCTCGACGAGCTCGAGCATGTCGTCGCCGTGCTGCGCGGCCACGGTGCGGCCGAGCAGTGTCGACAGGCGCCGGATGTCGGCCCGCAGTGCCGAGTGCTCGGACTCCGACGCGACGCTGCTCTCGGTGGGGATCCGGTCGGCGCGCGCGGGACGGGTGTTCTCGGTCTGGCTCTCAGTCACGGGGGACGTCCTCCTGGTCGGCCTGCCCACGGTGTGTCGGAGGTGGGTCCGCGACGGTGGGGACGCCCGGGGATTGTGCCCCCGATCGGGCGCCGGGACACCTGCTCAGGCGTCGGCGGTGACCGTGACGTCGGCGGGCAGCAGGCCGAGCTGCGCGAGCAGGCCGTGGTGGTCCCAGAGCGTGCGGTGCTCGGTGATCCGCTCGCGCCGCACGGAGACCACCGAGATCGCGAGCACCTCGACCCGCCGGCCGGTCGCCGCGACGCCGGGCAGCAGCCAGGGCAGCTCGCGGTCGTGGGTGAACGCGACGCGCTGCTCGTCGACCACCCGCCAGCGGTCGCCGGTGCGCGAGACGCGGGTGGTCGTGAGGTCCGCGGGACGGTGCGGCAGCACGTCCTCGGCGAGGTGGCGGCGCACCGCGTCCGCGCCGCGGGCACCGAGGCCCGCCGGGAGCGTCGTCAGCGTGACGTCGTCGGTGACCAGGGCGAGCGCCGCGTCCACGTCGCCCGCACCGACGGCCGCGGTGAACGCGTCGAGGGTGCGCTCGACCGCGACCATCATGTCCTGGACCGCCTTGGTCATCGTCCGATGCTCGCACCCGGTACCGGGTGCACGCGACGGTTCGTAGGGTGAGCCCGTGCACCGCCGCGTCGTCGCCCAGCAGTGGATCTCGGTCGACGGGTTCGCGGCCGGCCCGACCGACGAGACCGAGATCTTCGCGGGCGTGCCCGCGGAGAGCGACGCCCGGAGCATGGAGCTCAACGAGACCCTGATCCCCGAGGTCGAGACCGTGCTGCTGGGCCGGCGCAGCTACGAGGCGTTCGTGCGGTTCTGGCCCACCGAGGCCGCCCGCGACGTGCCGGTCGCCCCGCTGGTCAACGCCGTGCCCAAGGTCGTCGCCTCGACCACCCTGGCCGCGGCGCCCTGGGGCGACCACGCGCCCGCCCGGGTCGTGCCGGACGCCGTCGAGCACGTGCGGGGGCTGCGCGCCGAGCCCGGCGGGATCGTGCTGGTCTGGGGCTCCCTGGCCCTCATGCGCATGCTGATCGACGCGGGTCAGGTCGACGAGCTCGACCTGTTCGTCGCCCCGGTCGCGCTCGGCCGCGGGACGCCGCTGGTCGGCCGACCCCTGGGCCTGCGCCAGATCACCGGCGAGGTGTTCCCCTCCGGCGGGGCGCACCTGCGGTTCGCGGTGACGGGGCCCGCCTAACCGTCCACGGAGCCGTCCCGGGAATCGACAGCTCGGCGCACCCGGTATCGCAGGTGGGTCACCCGCCGCGCGAGGTCCTCGCTGTCCGGCGTCGTCAGGCGGCGGACGAGCTCGAGCTCGATGTACTCGGGGTGCTCGACGGCGAGGTGGTCGAACAGCCGCCGGCCCCGCCCGAGCAGGACGGGGACGAGGTGCAGCTCCATCTCGTCGAGCTCGCCGGCCCGCAGCAGGGCCTGCGCGGCACCGGCCCCGTGCACCATGACGTCGCCGTCACCGGCCGCTGCGCGGGCCCGCGCCGCGGCCTGGCGGACGTCGGTGGCGTAGACGACGGAGCCCGGCGGGGGCTCGTCGGGCACGACGTGCGTGAGGACGACGATCGGGACGCCGTCGTGGTGGTCCCCGCCCCAGCGCCCGGCCAGCTCGTAGGTGCGCCGGCCCGAGAGCACGGCACGGGTGGCCATGGCCTCGGCGAACACCTCGCCGCTCGGGCCGGGGTCGTTCCGGCGGTCGAGCCAGTCGAAGAGGCGGAAGCCGCCCTTGCCCATCGGATCCTGCGGGCCGTCGTCGGGGCCGGCGACGAAGCCGTCGAGCGAGATCGTCATGTCGAGCCGGATCGCCGTCACGACCCACCCCGCAGCACGCGGTAGCGCAGGTGCACCTGGCCCGGCCCGTCGCGGCCGTCGATCAGCTCGAGCTCCACGTGCTCGGGCGGGAGATCGTCGAACAGCCGGCGTCCCTGCCCGAGCAGGACGGGGACGATCTGGATCGCGATCTCGTCCAGCTCCCCGGCCCGCAGGAGGGCCTGCGCGGCGGCCGCGCCGTGGAAGAGGACGTCCTTCCCGCCGGCGGCCTCCCGGGCGAGGGCGGCGGCCTCCCGGACGTCGGCGACGTAGCGGACGTTCCCGGACGCGGGCCGGGGCGAGCGGGTGAGCACGATGATCGGGACGCCGTCGTGGTGGTCGCCACCCCAGCCGTCGGTGAGGTCGAAGGTGCGCCGGCCGGTGAGCACGGCGCCGCTCGCCATCGCCGCGGCCATGACGGCCGCCCCGACCTCGTCGGCGGTGTGCGCAGCCCCGGGGTGGTCGGGACCGTCGAAGGTCAGGAAGTCGTGCAGGCGCTCGCCGCCGACCCCGAGGCCCTGGCCCGGCCCGTCGTCGGGTCCGGTGACGAACCCGTCGAGGGACATCCACATGAAGAGCACGATCCTGCTCATGACGTCTCCTTCACGAGGGTGGTGACGACGGCGCCGGTCGGGATCGTCTGCAGCGACGCCAGGGCCCAGGTCGAGCGCGCGACGCCCGCCTGCCAGAACGGCACGCCCGCGCCGAGGACCGCCGGCACGCGGGTGATCCGCAGCTCGTCGAGCAGGTCGGCGGCGAGCAGGGCGCGGATGAGGCTGATGCTGGAGAACACCGCGATCGTGCCGCCCGCGGCCTCGCGGAGCTCCTTCACGCTCGCCTCGAGGTCGCGGGCCACGCGGGCGTTCGCCCAGGTCGCCTCGTCCAGGGTGCGGGACAGGACGACCTTGTCGACGGCGTCGAACCAGCGGGAGAAGTCGCGGCTGCGGGGGTCCGCGGCCGGGTCGTCGGCGACGGCGGGCCAGTAGCCGTGGAAGCCCTCGTAGTTGGTGCGGCCGAGCAGGACGGTGTCGACGCCGCGGTACCAGCCGGCGAAGCCGGACGCGCACTGCTCGTCCAGCGCGGTCCGGATCAGCCACGACATGTCGCCACCGGGGCCGGCGGCGAAGCCGTCGAGGGAGAGGGTGATGTTGGCGCTGACGGTGCGCATCGAGTGCTCCTGGGTGCTCGGTGTGTCCGGTCACCCCGACGTCGGGCGGCGCTCCAGGTCTTGGTCAAGAGCCGGTGATCCCGGACGGACGAGCAGGGTCAGGACGGCATCCTTGCTGGGTCGTCCACATGGGCCGCGACGCCGTCGAGCACGCGGGTCAGGCCGTTCTCGAACGGGTCCTCGGCGGGCACGTCCTCCGGGGCCGGTTCGAGGAGCCGCAGGAGCAGGGGGAACTCCGCGGCCCGCCCGGAACCGTGCAGGTCCTCCGCGCGCGGCGCGCGGTCGCCCAGCGGGGCGGAGGCGCCGCGGACGTAGCTGTTGACGGCGTGCAGCACCGCGAGCGCGTCGGGCACCGACAGGCCGGCGTCGACGCCCGCCCGCAGCGCCGCCTCGGCCCAGGCGCACTCCGCGGGGCCCATCCGCCGGGTACCGCTGACCAGCGGCAGCGTCCACGGGTGGTCGAGGAACACCGCCCGGTTGGCCCGTGCCCACGCCTCGAGGGTCGCGCGCCAGGAGCCGTCGGTCCGCGGCGGGTCGCCGATCGCGGCGTCGAGCATGAGGTCGACGAGCGCGTCCTTGTGCGGCACGTGCCGGTAGAGCGACATCGGGGCCGCCCCGAGCGTGCGGGCCAGGCGGGGCATCGACACGGCCTCGATCCCCTCGGCGTCGGCCAGGGCCACGGCGGCCTCGACGATCGCGGCCCGGGTCAACGGACGGCGGGCGGTCGGGGGAGCCGCGGGCGCCCAGCGGGGATCGGACACGGCACTGATGGTCGCACGACCTCAGTGTAGACAGACTTACGCGTTGTGCGTAAGGCTTACGCGCATGGCGACCACGGCTCCACCCACCACCCACCGGCGACCCCGCCGCGACCCGCGCCGCGTGCGGGTCGGCCTCGCGCTCACGGCGCTCGTGTGCGTCGTGTTCCTCGTCCTCGAGCTGCCGGCCTACCTCGGCCTCGACCCGGCGCGGTCGCGGGTCCCGGTGCGCGCCGACTATGCGCTGCACTACCCCCTGCTGTGGGCGCACATCGTGTTCGGCTCGGTGGCCCTGCTGACCGCCTGCCTGCAGATCTGGCCGTGGCTGCGGCGACGGCACCCGCGCGTGCACCGCTGGTCGGGCCGCGCCTACCTGTTCGGCGGCGTGCTGCCCGGCGGGCTCGTCGTGCTGGGCGTCGCGCCGGTCAGCAGCACGGGGTTCGCCTCGGCGGTCGGCAACACCTTCCTCGCCGTCCTCTGGATCGCCACGTCGGTCGCGGGCTACTGGGCCGTCCGCGCACGCCGGTACGCCGACCACCGCGCCTGGATGATCCGCAGCGTCGCGCTGACGTTCTCGATCGTCGTCAACCGCCTCTGGGTCGTCGTCTACGTCGTGCTGCTCTCGCTGGTCGACCCGACCGACCCCGAGCTGATCCCGCACGCGGCGACGGCGTCGGTGTGGACGAGCTGGATCGTCAACCTGCTGATCGCGGAGTGGTGGATCCTGCGGTCGCGCAGGAGCGTCACGTTGCCCGGCCCCGCCGGTGGGGCACCCGTAGCACCGTGAGCACTCCCACCGACGGGTCCGTGGGCAACAAGCCCTCCGCCGACGCCAGCGGTTCCTACCGCCGGCACGGTCCGCAGTTCACCGACCGGGTCGTGGCCGAGCCCTCCGGCGACACCGAGTGGCCGGTCGAGGCCGGGCGCTACCGCCTCGTCGTGTCGCTGGCGTGCCCCTGGGCGCACCGCTCGCTGATCGTGCGGCGCCTCATGGGACTCGAGGACGCGATCTCGCTGGCGATCGTCGACCCGCTGCAGGACGACCGGTCCTGGCGCTTCTCGCTCGACGAGGACGGCCTCGACCCCGTGCTCCGGTACCGCTACCTCGAGGAGGCCTACCTCGCGCGGGACCCGGAGCACGGCACCGACAACGGCGTGAGCGTGCCGGCGCTCGTGGAGGAATCGACCGGGCTGCTCGTCACCAACGACTTCCCGCAGATCACGATCGACCTCGGGATCGAGTGGGCGAAGTTCGCGCGCCCCGGCGCGCCGACGCTCTACCCGCCGGAGCTGCGCGCCGAGATCGACGCGGTGAACGAGGGCGTCTTCCACGACGTCAACAACGGCGTCTACAAGGCGGGGTTCGCGACGAAGCAGAGCCGCTACGAGGAGGCCTACACCGCGCTGTTCGCCCGCCTCGACGAGCTCGACGAGCGCCTGGCGAACCAGCGCTACCTGGTCGGCGACCACATCACCGAGGCCGACATCCGGCTGTTCACGACACTCGTGCGTTTCGACGCCGTCTACCACGGCCACTTCAAGTGCAACCGGCAGAAGCTCGCCGAGTTCGAGCACCTGTGGCCCTACGCCCGCGACCTCTACCAGACGCCGGGCTTCGGGGACACGGTCGACTTCGACCACATCAAGCGGCACTACTACCAGGTGCACACGAGCATCAACCCGACCCAGATCGTGCCGCTGGGGCCCGAGCCGTCGGCCTGGCTCGAGCCGCACCACCGCGAGGAGCTCGGCGGCTCGCCGTTCGGGCCGGAGGGCACCCCGCCCGAGCCGCTGGAGGGCCCGCTGCGCCCCCTGCCGCCGCTGGACATGTGAGGCTCGCGGTGTGACGCGGTGGTGGCACGTCGACCCGCTCGGGGCCGGCGTGGCGTCCGCCGTCGCGGTGCTGGCGCTGGCCCCCGGGCTCCTGCCCCGGGACGGGATCGTCCAGGGCGTCGTGTCCGGGGGCGTGGCGGCCCTGGGGTACGGGGTGGGGGCGCTGCTCTCGTCGGTCGTGGGACGACCCCGCGGCGGCCGCGTGGTCGCCCTGGTGGGTGTCGCGGTGTTCGGGGCCGCCCTGGTGGTCGCGGCGGGGTGGCAGCGCGACGCCGCCGCGCTGATCGGTGCCCGCGGCCCGTCGACGCCGGAGTTCCTGCTGGCGCTGCCGGTCACGGTCGGCGCGGTGGTGGTGGCCGCGGCCGTGGGCCGGGGGTTCCGCGCCCTGACCCGGCTCGTCCGGCGGCGCGGCGTCCGCCGCCGGGGTGGCGCCGCGCTGGTCGTCGTCGCGGTGACGCTGCTGGTCGTCGCCGCGGTGGTGGGGGGCGGGCTCGCGCTGACCGAGCGGGCGTTCCTGGCGCGCAACGGGGAGCCCGGGGCGGCGACCGCACCGGTGGGCACGACCCGGTCGGGCTCGCCGACCTCGCTCGTCGCGTGGGACACCCTGGGACGGGACGGGCAACGGTTCGTCACCGGCGGCGCGCCGGGCGCGGTCCGGGTGTACGTCGGTCTTACGAGCGCGCCGGACCCGCCGCAGCGGGCGGCGCTCGCGGCCGCGGAGATCGAGCGTGCGGGCGGGTTCGACCGCGCGGTGCTCGCGCTCGCCACCCCGACCGGGTCGGGCGCGGTCGACCCCCAGGTGCCCGACAGCCTGGAGCTGGCGGGTGGCGGCGACACCGCGATGGCGGCCGTGCAGTACTCGACGCTGCCCAGCGACCTGTCGTTCCTCCTCGACGGCACCGCGGCGCAGGACCAGACGCGCGCGCTGGTGGCCGCGGTCCGGGAGCGGCTCGACCGGCGACCGCCGGACCGACGGCCGCGGCTGCTGCTGTACGGCCAGTCGCTGGGCTCGTTCGGCTCCCAGGCCGCGTTCGGCTCGCTCGACGAGGTCCGTGCGCAGGTCGACGGCGTCCTGTGGGTCGGGCCACCCCACGCGAGCGAGCCCTGGGCGGGGCTCGCCGCCCGCCGGGACCCGGCGTCGCCGGAGGTGCTGCCGCTGGTCGACGGCGGGCGCGCGGTGCGGTTCGCGGGGCGGGCGAGCGACCTGGCGTCGGCGACGCCATGGGAGAGGCCGCGCGTGCTCTACCTCCAGCACCCGTCCGACCCCGTGGTCTGGTGGTCGCCGGACCTGCTCTGGCGCCGCCCGGACCGGCTCGCCGAGCCGGCGGGGTTCGACGTCCCCCGTCGCCAGCCCTGGCTCCCGGTGATCACGTTCTGGGTGACCACCGTCGACCTGGCCCGCGCCCAGTCGGTGCCGCCCGACCACGGGCACCGGTACGACGCGCTGCTCGTCGACGGGTGGCGGGCGGTGCTTCCGGGGAGCCCTCCGGGGTGAGTGGATCGACGACCCCGAAGAACGTGGCCCAGCACGTGCTCGCCCGCCTCGCCGAGTGGCGTGTCCACCGGTACTACGGCTACCCCGGCGACGGCATCGGCGGCATCTTCACCGCGCTCCCCGAGCGGGAGGACGCCGAGCTCGTGCAGGTCAGGCACGAGGAGACCGCCGCGTTCGCCGCCTGCGCCGACGTGAAGTACGGCGGCTCCCCGATCGGCTGCTGCGTCGTCACGAGCGGGCCGGGCGCGGTGCACGCCCTCAACGGGCTCTACGACGCGAAGCTCGACCACCAGCCCGTCGTCGCCCTCGTGGGCCACACCGCGCAGACCGCGCAGGGCGGGGGCTACTACCAGGAGCTCGACCTCGGCGCCCTGCTCGCCGACGTCACGGGCTACCTCGCCGAGGTGAAGGACCCGAGCCAGGTGCGCCACGTCGTCGACCGGGCCTGCCGCACCGCCCTGGCCGACCGCACCGTCACGGCGATCATCCTGCCCTCCGACGTCCTCGAGCAGGACGCGGTGCCCGAGCCCCCGGACGCCCACGGCTACTACCACACCTCGGCGGTGCCCTCGTCCGCGATCACGACCCCGCCGGAGGCCGCGCTGGACGCCGCGGCGGAGCTGCTGAACGCGGGGGAGAAGGTCGCGATCCTCGCCGGCGCCGGCGCGCTGGGGGCCTCCGCCGAGCTCACCGAGGTCGCGAACGTCCTCGGGGCGGGGATGGCGACGGCGCTGCTCGGCAAGGGCGTCGTCGACGAGCGCTCGCCGTGGGTCACCGGGGCGATCGGGCTGCTCGGGACGACGGCGTCGTGGCACCTCATGCGCGAGTGCGACACGTTGCTCATCGTCGGCTCGACCATGCCCTACACCGAGTACTACCCGGCACCGGGCCAGGCGCGGGCGGTGCAGATCGACGTCGACGGCGCGCGGTGCGGCATCCGCTACGACACCGAGGTCAACCTCACCGGCGACGCCGGCGCCACCCTGTCGGCCCTGCTGCCGCGGCTGCGGACCCGCGGCGACCACGCGTGGCGCGCCCAGGTGGAGCGCTGGACCAGCGCCTGGGACGAGTACTCGCTCCAGCGGGCCCACGCCCACACCAGTGCACTCAACCCCGAGCTCGTGGTCCGCGAGCTCTCGGACCGCCTGCCCGACGACGCGCTGCTCGCCGTCGACTGCGGCACGGCGACGTCCTGGTACGCCCGCGACGTCACCCTGCACGGGCGTCAGTACGGCTCGCTGTCGGGGACGCTGCTCTCCATGGGCGGCGGCATGCCCTACGCGATCGCGGCGAAGAACGCGCACCCCGACCGGCCCGTCGTGGCGCTCGTCGGCGACGGCGCGATGCAGATGAACGGGGTCAACGAGCTGATCACCGTGGCGCGCTACCGGGAGCAGTGGAGCGACCCGCGCTTCGTCGTGCTCGTGCTCTCCAACGACGACCTGTCCTACGTCTCCTGGGAGACCCGCGGGATGCTCGGCGAGGCGCCCGACCCGCAGTCCCAGGCCGTGCCCGACGTGCCCTACGCCCGGTGGGCGATGCTGCTCGGCCTCGACGGCATCGAGCTGCGGGAGCGGGAGCACATCGGTGCCGTCTGGGACCGGGCGCTCGCCGCGGACCGGCCGTTCGTGGTCGACGCGAAGGTCGACAAGGACATCCCGCTCGTGCCGCCGCACGTGACGATCCAGCAGGCCCTCAACACCGCCCGGTCTCAGATCGCGGGCGACCCGGACGCGCTGTCGATCATCGCCAACGGCATCCGGGAGACCGTCGGCGCCAAGGCGCGCTCGGTCCTGGGGCTCCCACCGAAGACCTAGCCATGTGAGTGATATTCCCGGCCATGACCGGGAATTTCACTCACATGGCAGCCAGAGGGAAGGCGTTCGTCGCGTCCCTGTCGGGGACGTCGCTGGAGTACTACGACTTCGCGGTCTACGGCACGGCGTCCGCGCTGGTGTTCCCCCAGCTGTTCTTCCCGGGCTCGGACCCGCTGACCGGCGTCCTGCTCGCCTTCACGACGTTCGCGGTCGGCTACATCTCGCGGCCGGTGGGCGGGTTCGTGTTCGGGCGGCTCGGCGACACCCTCGGGCGCAAGCGCGTCCTGGTGACGACGCTGCTGCTGATCGGCGCGGCCACCGTGCTCATCGGCCTGCTGCCCACCTACGGGACGATCGGTGTGACGGCGCCGATCGTGCTCGTGCTGCTGCGCTTCGCCCAGGGTGTCGGCGTCGGGGGCGAGTGGGGGAGCGCGGTGCTGCTCTCCGGGGAGTTCGGGGATCCCCGCCGTCGCGGGTTCTGGTCCTCGGCGGCGCAGATCGGGCCGCCGGCGGGCAACCTGATGGCCAACGGCGTCTTCGCGGTCCTCGCCGCCACGCTCACCGGCGAGCAGCTGCTGTCGTGGGGCTGGCGCGTCGCGTTCCTGCTCTCGGCCGTGCTCGTCGCGTTCGGGCTGTGGATCCGTCTCACGCTCGAGGACACGCCGGTGTTCCGGGCGCTGCAGGAGTCGGGGGAGACCGCGGCCAGCCCGGTCCGCGAGGTCGTCACCACCCAGCCGCGCGGGCTCGCCGCCGCGATCCTCTCCCGCCTCGGGCCCGACGTCGCCTACTCCCTGCTGACGGTCTACGTGCTCACCTACGCCACCCGCACCGCCGGGTTCGAGCGCGCCGCGGTGCTCTCCGCCGTGCTCGTCGGCTCGGCGCTGCAGCTCGGCCTCGTGCCGGCGTTCGGGGCGCTGTCCGACCGCTGGAACCGCCGCGCCGTGTCGCTGGCCGCGGTGGTGGGCATCGGCGTCTGGGTGTTCGCGCTCTTCCCCATGGTCGGCTCCGGCTCGTTCGGCCTGCTCGTGCTCGGCGTCGTGGTCGGGCTCGCGCTGCACGCCGCCGCCTACGGACCCCAGGCGGCGTTCATCACCGAGCAGTTCAGCCCGCGCCTGCGCTCCACCGGCTCGTCGCTGGGCTACACGGTCGCGGGGGTCCTCGGCGGCGCGCTCGCCCCGCTGCTGCTCACCTCGCTGCAGGCCGACCTCGGCTGGGCCGCTGCGGCGGGCTACGTCGCGCTCGCCTGCGTGCTCTCCGCGGTCGGGCTGGCGCTGGGCCGCGACCACGACCCGCGCGAGGACGAGGAGCTCGCGACCGCTGCCGGGGCCGGCTCGTCACGTCCGTAGGGTCTCGGACATGGCAGTCACCGTGGACAACACCGACGACCTGACCCGCGCCCCCGGCGCGTCGGTCACCCCCGACACCCTGCCGAACGACCTCGACATCACCGACCTCGTGGTCGGCGGCGGCACCGAGGCCGGGCCGCGCGACACCGTGCAGGTTCAGTACCAGGGCATCCGCGTCTCGGACTCCGGCGAGTTCGACTCGTCCTGGGGCCGCGGCGGCCAGCCGGTCGAGTTCCCGCTCAACGGTGTCATCGACGGCTTCAAGCTCGGCATCTCGGGGATGCGTGAGGGCGGCCGGCGGATCCTCGTCGTCCCGCCGCACCAGGGCTACGGCGACCGCGGTGTGCCGCCGGTGATCCCGGCGAACGCGCACCTGGTGTTCGTCGTGGACCTCGTCAAGGTCAACTAGAGCCGCTCGGCCTGCTCGGCCAGCCGGCGCCAGCCGTGGGCCCGAGCCGCGGCGAGCAGCGGGTCCAGCGTGTCCCGCGCCCGTGCGGCCCGGCCGCGGGCGCGCCAGGCGCGGGCCACCGAGGCGTAGGCGTCCGCGCCGAGCAGCCAGGCCGTGGCCGGTGGCCCCGTCACGCCGGCGAGCAGGCGATCGGCCTCCAGGAGCGCGATGTCGGCGGGGAGCGCGGGATGCTCGACCGCGTCCCCCGCCTCCGCCAGGACGGCCAGGCACCGCAACCGCGCCCCGGCCACGGCGCCCGGTCCGGCGGCCGCCAGCCCGTGCCCGGCGACGCCGCGGGCCTCGGCGGTCTCGCCGCGGGCGAGCAGCGTCGTGGCGAGCAGGGCGCACGCGGCCGCCGTCCACCACCGGTGCTCCCCGATCGGCGCCGTGGTCAGCGCGACGGCGCGCCGGCCGACCTCGGCGGCCTCGTCGAGGTCGCCCTGCTGACGCGCGATCCAGCCCTCGTGCGCGAGGAACCAGCCGGCGTGCGCGCCGTCCCCGGCGAGGACGATCGCCTCCGCGACCCGGGCGCGGGCCTCGCCGAAGCGGCCGGCGGCGACCGCCGGGAGGGCGCCCTCGAACACGGTCCAGGACCGCGGGTCCGGCACCGTCGCGAGCTCCGCGACCACGCCGGCGAGCTCGTCGACCATCCCCGTATGGGCGTACACGGTCCGCAGCCCGTCGAGCCCGGCGAGCAGGGCGTGCCCGTCCCCGGCGGCCCGGCCGGCCGCCACCGCGCGGCGGCCCTGCTCGAGGGCCTCGCCGAAGCGCAGGTCGTGGGTCGCGAGGACGGCGAGGCGGGCGCGGAGGTCGGCCTCCGCGGCGCGGTCACCGACGGACGCGGCCCGGCGCAGCCCGTGGCGCAGGTGCGTCACGCACTCGGTGGGCGGCACGCCGAGGGCGATCGGGACGTCGCCGCCGAGCCGGCGCAGCACGGTGATCTCGAGGTCCGGGTCGTCGGCCTCGCGGGCCGCGGCGGCCGCGCGGCGCAGGTCGCTCCACGCCTGCTCGTACCGCCCCGCCCCCTCGTGGGCGCGGGCGCGCGCCAGCAGCACCCGGCCGGGCGGCCCGACCGCGACACCCACCGTCACATTGTGCGACGACTACCGGGCACGAGCAATTCGGACATCGCCCACATGGGCCAACAGTGCTGACGGAACGTGCGCTCAGGGCTCGAACGAGGCCGGCTGGCCCGTGGCCTCCAGCACCGACATCCACAGGTCGCCGTCGGGATCCACCTGGTTGCGGTGCGAGGTGATCAGCCCCATCGGGATGTGGACGAACCGGCGACGCCACCGCACGACCACGGTCTCGGTGCGCCCGGCCATCCCGGCGTGCACCGCGGCGTGGGCGAGTCGCACGCAGTAGACGCTGTCGTAGGCGTTCGCGGCGACGCTGCGGATGGCGTAGCTGGGGTCGAGGTAGCGCACCGTCGGCGGAAGTCCGACCTCGGTGAGGTGGTCGGTCACCTTCTGCTTGAGGAAGAGCCCGATGTCGCCGAGCTTGGTGTTGCCCGACGCGTCGGTGGTGCCGCCCTCCTGCTCGAGGAGCTCCTGACCCGCGCCCTCCGCGACCACGATGACCACCTGCCCGTGCCGGCGGACGTGGTCCTCGATGCGGCGCAGCACCCCGTGCGGACCCTCGAGCACGAACGGCACCTCGGGGATCAGCACGAAGTCGGCGTCGTTGTTGGACAGCGCGGCGTAGCAGGCGATGAAGCCCGAGTGCCGGCCCATGAGCTTGACGATGCCGACGCCGTTCTCCGCGGCCTGCGACTCGACGAACACCGACGCGATGAACTCGGTGGACTGCGCGAACGCCGTCTGGAACCCGAAGCTCTGGTCGGTGTAGGGCAGGTCGTTGTCGATCGTCTTCGGGATGCCGATCACCGCGACGTCGAGCCCGCGGGAGTCGATCTCCTGGGTGATCTTCATGGCGCCGCGCATGCTGCCGTCGCCGCCGATGACGAACAGCACGTGGATGCCGAGCTCGACGAGGGTGTCGACCATCTCCTCGGGGCTCTGGTCGCCGCGCGAGCTGCCGAGGATCGTGCCGCCGTCGTTGTTGATGTCGCGGACGGCGTGCAGGTCCAGCTCGACGACGCGCTCGCGGTGCTGGCGCGTCAGCCCGGCGTAGCCGTTGCGGAAGCCGTAGATGCGGGCCACGTGGTAGTGCTCGGTGAGCTCCTGCACGATGCCGCGGATGACGTCGTTGAGCCCGGGGCACAGCCCCCCGCACGTCACGATGCCGACGCGGGTGGCCGCCGGGTCGAAGTAGACCTTCCGGCGGGGCCCGGCCGCCTCGAGGCTGGGCAGCCGGTCGATCGGGACGCCCCGGGAGAGCAGCACCGACACCGTGTCGTCGACCAGGACGCGGTCGTCCTCGTGCACGTAGTGCGGCGACGTCCGCTTGGTCGCGAGCATCTCGGCGAACGGGGAATCGTGGTGGCATTCGCCGAGGGTGCGAACGCGCAGATCGTCGAGCTCGAGCGTCACGGGAGACTCCCGGGTCATCGGCGGGCACGGGACCGGCGCGACGGTGCTACCGGGTCTGTATCGGTCACGATAGCCCAGCGCCGCCCGCCCGCGGTCCCTACAGTGCGCCTGCTCCCAGATCATCTCCCGCCGACCCCGGAGGTCCCCGTGGCCGAGGACATCGTCGTCACCCGCACCGTCGAGGCCCCCGCCGAGCGCGTGTGGGACCTCGTGGGCGACCCGGCCCGGATCGGGGCCATCTCCCCGGAGTGCCACCGCGTCGACTGGCTCGGCGGCGCCACCGGGCCGGCGCCGGGCGCGCGGTTCAAGGGCCACAACCGCAAGGGCCTGCTGCGCTGGTCGACCACGGGCACCGTCGTCGAGTACGCCCCGCAGCGCGAGATCAGCTGGGACGTCGCCCTCATGGGTCAGTCGGTCGCGCGGTGGGGCTTCCGCCTGACGCCGCAGGACGGCGGGACGCGCGTCGAGCAGTTCTGGCAGGACCGCCGCACACCGCTCGCCAACGTCGTCGGCCGCGCCCGGGCGTGGGACGTGCCCGCCGCCAACCGACGCGGCATGGAGGAGACCCTCGACGCGGTGCGCCGCCGGGCCGAGGCCTAGGACCCGGACCCCTCAGGCCTCCAGCGACGCCAGGCTCTCGAACCCGGAGAGCTGCAGCACCCGGCGGGTGTGCGAGCCGGGCGGCACGTCCACGCGCAGCTCGATCTGCAGGACCTCGAGGCGCGCGGCCAGCGCGAACAGGACGCGCAGGCCCGCGCTGTCGAGGTACTCGAGCTCGGCCAGCTCGAGGGTCACGGCGTTGGTCTCGTTCGGGATCGCCGCGGCCAGCTGGTCCTCGACGTCGTTCGCGTTCTCGAGGTCGACCTCGCCGCCGATCCGGATGCGCACGTCGTGGCCGTCCGGCCGGACGACGACGCTCGCGTCGGTCATCGCACGTCCCCCGTGATGCGTCGTCGGAAGGTCACCGTCGTGCCGCCGGCCCCGGCGATGACGTCCATCTCGTCACTGCACTGCCGGATCAGCGCCGTGCCGCGCCCGCGGTTGTGTCCGCGCGCCGAGCGCCACCGGCCGTTGTCCCGCACGGTCGTCACCACCGAGGAGCCCTCGCGCTCCATCTGCAGCGTCAGGGTGCCGCCGGACGGCCCGTAGGCGTGCTCGACGACGTTGGACGCGGCCTCCCCCGCGGCGACGAGGATGTCGGCCATGTCCTCGCCGGTGGCGCCCGCGGCGGCGAGCCAGCGGCGCACGGCGGCCCGGATGTCGGCGAGCACCTTCGGCACGGCCGGGACGACGATGTTCAGCGGCACCACCGCCGGCGTCACCCCCCGCCGCACCACGAGCATGGCGACGTCGTCGTGCACCGGGTCCCCGCCGATCATGCGGTGCAGCACCGTGGCGCACACGGCGTCGGCGTCGGTGTCCGCGTCGATCACCTCGCACATCGCGTCGAGCCCGCTGTCCAGCGAGCGCCCCCGCCGCTCGACGAGGCCGTCGGTGTAGAGGAAGAGCAGCGACTGCGGTGGGAGCTCGATCGTCGTGGTCCGCCGCGGTGGCCCGACCGAGACGCCCACGGGGAGGTCCACCGGCACGTTGACCAGCGCCGCCGGGTGGCCCGACCGCGCCATCACCGGCGGCAGGTGCCCCGCCGTCGACAGCGACAACGACTCCAGCGACGGCTCGACGATCGCGTAGAGCACGGTCGCCATCACGTTCTCCTCGAAGTGCTGGACGTTCGCGTCCAGCCGCTCGAGCACCTCCGCCGGGTCCTCCTCCTCGAGGGCGAACGCCCGCAGCGCGCTGCGCAGCCGGCCCATGACGACCGCGGCCTGCAGGCCACGCCCCACCACGTCGCCGATGACGACGCCGAGCCGTCCCGAGGGCAGTCCGAACACGTCGTACCAGTCGCCGCCGAGCCCGCCGGCCTCGCCGGGCACGTAGCGCGCCGCGAAGTCGATGCCCGTGACCCGCGGGAGCGCGCCCGGCATGAGGCTGCGCTGCAGCGCCGACGCCGCGGCCCGGTCGAGGCCGGCGAGGTGGGTGCGCGTGGCCAGCGAGATGCGGTCGGCCGCGGTCTGCAGCAGGTCCGCGTCGTCGGAGGTGAACAGCCGCGGGCGCAGGGTGCCGACGTGCAGGACGCCGAGGACGCTGCCCTCGATGAGCAGGGGGACGCCCAGCAGGGAGCGGATGTCCTTCTCGCGAAGGATCGGGTTCATGACGTTCGAGTGGTCGACCTCGTCGATGACGACCGGCCGGCGCTCGGCGGCGATGCGCCCCGCGAAGCCCTTCCCGACCGGGATGCGGACCCCCTGGCGCACCTCCTCCTCGATGCCCCGCGCGGCCGTGGCGACGAGGTTGTCGCCGGCGGCGTCGAGCAGCAGGACGGCGGCCGTGTCGGCCCCGAGCAGGACACGGACACGGTCGAGCAGCTCGACGAGCAGGTCCTCCGTGTCCAGGTGCGCGAGCGTCGTGTCGGTGATCTGTTCGATGCGCCGCAGCCGATCCTCGTCGGTCACGGAGCTCGACGCCGTCATGGGGCGGAACGCTAGTACGCGCCCCCGACGTCACGGAACGCTCCTGGCACCGAAACGAATCAGCATCTCCGGTGACGACGCCGGTCGGCGTGCCCGTCGGTGCCCCCGGATAGCGTGACGGGCGTGCGACTGGCGACGTGGAACGTGAACTCGGCGAAGGCGCGCGAGCCGCGGCTGCTCGGCTGGCTCGACGAGCGCGCGCCCGACGTGGTCTGCCTGCAGGAGACGAAGCTGTCCGACGAGGCGTTCGCCGAGTCGTTCGCCGCCCCGTTGGCCGAGCGCGGGTACGCGGTCGCCCACCACGGCGAGGGCCGGTGGAACGGCGTCGCCCTGCTCTCGCGCGTCGGGCTCGACGACGTCGAGGAGGGGCTGCTCGGCGGCCCCGGCTACCCCCACCAGGAGGCGCGGGCGGTCACCGCGACGTGCGGCGGCCTGCGGGTGACGTCGGTGTACGTGCCCAACGGCCGCGACCCGGCCGATCCCCACTACGCCTACAAGCTCGAGTGGCTCGCCGCGCTGCGCGCCCGCGTCGAGTCCGCCGGGGCGGACTCCGCGGTCGTCGCGGGCGACTTCAACATCGCGCCGGCCGACCCCGACGTCTACTCCGTCGAGGCGTTCGCCGAGTCCACCCACGTCACGCCCCCCGAGCGCGAGGCCCTCGCGGCCCTGCTGAAGACGGGGCTGCACGACGTCACCCGCGAGCGCTGGCCCGACGAGAAGGTCTTCACCTACTGGGACTACCGCGGCGGCGCGTTCCACCAGGACCGCGGCATGCGCATCGACCTGGTGCTCGCCGGCGGACCGGTGGCGCAGCGGCGTGCCGCGCTCTGGGTCGACCGCCAGGCGCGCAAGGGCTCCGGTCCGTCCGACCACGCGCCGGTGATCCTCGACCTCGACGAGGCGCCCGACGGCGACATCGGTCCCGTGGTGCCGCCGCCCTCGCTCGGGGCCAAGAAGGGCGGCTCGCGCAAGAAGTAGCGCTCAGGCACCCCGCGCGGCCCGGAACGTCTCGCCGACGTGGTCGAGGTCGACGATCGGGTCCGGGTAGTCCACCTCGGTGCCGCTCGTCCAGGGCTCGTGGATCTTCTTGCCCTCCAGCTCGGCGAGCTCCGGCACCCAGCGGCGCACGTACTCGCCGTCGGGGTCGTACCGGCGGGCCTGGGTGATGACGTTGAGGACGCGGTTCGGGCGCGTGTCGGTGCCCGTGCCCGCCACCCACTGCCAGTTCATCTGGTTGTTGGCGACGTCGCCGTCGACGAGGTGGTCGAGGAAGTGCCGCGCGCCGAGGCGCCAGTCGAGGTAGAGCGACTTGGTCAGGAAGCTCCCCGTGATCAGCCGCAGGCGGTTGTGCATCCAGCCCTCGTGGTGCAGCTGGCGCATGCCGGCGTCGACGATCGGCACCCCGGTGCGGCCCTCCGCCCACGCCGCGAATTCGTCGTCGTCCCGCCGCCACCGATCGCCGCGGTCGCGGTAGTCCTGCCGCGACGCGCGGGGCACGGCGGCGAGCGTCTGGTGGTGGAAGTCCCGCCACGCCAGCTGGCGGACGAACTGGGCCGCCGCCTCGGACCCCGTCCCGGCCCGCCGCGCGATCTCCGTCGGCGAGAGGCACCCGAAGTGCAGGTACGGCGAGAGGCGCGACGTCCCGTCCCGGGCCGGGAGGTCCTGGCCCTGCGCGTACTCGTCGATGCGGTCGAGCCAGTCGTCGAGGCGCGCGCGGGCGGCCTTCTCGCCACCGGGCAGCAGGCCCGGCGCGGTGTCCCCGTCGGTGAGGTCCTTCGCCTTCGGCACCGCGCCGGCTTTGACGCCCTTCGGCAGCCGGAGCCCGCGGGGCGGGTCGAGGGGCTCGCGGGTCTCCACGTCCGCCCACTTCCGGTGGTACGGCGTGAAGATCTTGAAGTGGTCGCCGCCGGTCGGCGTGATCGTGCCGGGGGAGACGACGGTGACGACGGCGTCTTGCACGACGAGCTCCCGGTCGCCGAGGGCGTCCTCGAGCGCCCCGCGCCGCTGCCCGGCGTAGGCGCTGACGTCGCCGGCGACGTGCACGGCGGTGGCGTCGACCTCCTCGGCGACCTTCCGGACCTCCGCGGCCACGTCACCCCGCCGCACGACCAGCCGCGCTCCTGCGTCACGCAGGCCCGCGTCGAGGTCGGCCAGCGACTCGGCGAGGAAGCGCGCCCGGTTCGGCACCCGGAAGCCCTCGATCGCGTCGTCGACGACGAACAGCGGCACGACCTGCCCGTCGGACTGCTCGGCGGCGGCGTGGAGGACGGGCTGGTCGTGGACCCGCAGGTCGCGGGTGAACAGGCACACGGTCGTCACGGGGGCGCGTTCCCGTCAGGGGCGCGCGGTACTCACCAGCGTCGCGGCCCACTGCTCGAGGGTCGTCGGGCTCGTGGTCGCCGGGGACCGGCCCGCGCGGCTGCGCACGGTGCCGCGGTTGAACGCCGCGTTCATCGCGAGCTGCTCCTCGACGAGGTCGGCGGGCAGCCCGGCCTCGACCAGCACCGCGCGCATGACGTCGTCGGGCGCCTGCTCGTAGCGCAGGGGCGTGCCCAGCACCGCGCCGAGCCGGGCGACGGCGTCGGGCATGGTCACGTCCTCGGGTCCCTGCACCTCGCGCACCCCGGAGGCGGACGGGTCGAGCAGCGCCTGCGCGGCGGCGTCGCCCACGTCGGCGGTGGCGACCATCGGCAGCACGACGTCCGGGTCGACGGTGTCGTGGTGCACGCCGGTCGCCTGCATCGGCGCGAGCGAGGGCAGGAACGACTCGAAGAACAGTCCGGGGCGCAGGAGCGTCACCTGCGCGTCGAGCGCGTCCAGCCGCTGCTCCTGGGCGTACAGCGTCTCGAGGAAGCCGGTGCCGCGTTCGATGTCGGCGCCCAGCGAGCTCAGCGCGACCACCCGCGGGACCCGGGCCGCCGCGAGCGCCGTCGCGATCGCGCGGCCCACCTGCTCCTGCTGCGTCCGGTAGCCGGGTGCCGTGACGTCGAGCGGCATGAGGACGTAGGCCGCGTCGGCACCGGTCATCGCGTCGGTGAGGAACCCGGAGTCGGTGATGTCGCCGACCGTCGGCTCGGCGCCGCGGGCGACGGCGTCGGCGAGGCGGGCGGCGTCACGCCCGACGGCACGCACCGGCACCCCGGCATCCCGCAGCCGGCGGACGACCCGGCCGCCGGTGTTCCCACTCGCTCCCAGAACAGTGATCATGATGGCGTCTCCTCGGTGTGGCTCGATCTGCTGCTCCGAGCCTGCTGCCGGAGAGCCGGACGAACCATCACCGTGACGCCGAGTGTCTTGCTCGATCGTCCACGGTGCTGGAGCCTGGCTGCCGTGACCGTCGTCCAGCCGCCCTGGACCCCGTCCGACGCCGTCGGCGCGGCCCTGCACGTCCTGCGGATGAACGGGACGTTCTACTGCTCGTCGGACCTGCGGGCGCCGTTCGCCCTGATGCTGCCCCGCACGCCGAGCTGTCTCTGGTTCCACGTCGTCACCTCGGGCACGGCGACGATCGTGGTCGGCGACGACCCCGAGGACGAGGTGACGCTGGCGCCGTCCGACGTGGTGCTGCTGCCGCGCGGCGAGGGCCACGAGCTGCGCTCGGTCGACCCGCCGCCCCGCTCACCGGCGCCGAACGTCCTGACGCTGCCGCACACCTGGTACGGCGACCGCTACGCGACGATCACCTACGGCGGCGACGGCGCGCCCACGACCATGATCTGCGGCGCGGTCCGCCTCGAGCACCCGATGGCGGAGCGGCTCGTCGCGCTGATGCCCGACATCGTCCACGTGCCGGTCTCGCCGCTGACCGCCCGCCTGCACGACACGCTGCGGCTGATCGCGCTCGAGGTGGAGGAGACCCGCCCCGGCGGGGAAGCCGTGATCACCCGCCTCGCCGACGTGCTCGTCGTGCAGATGCTGCGCGCGTGGCTCTCCCACGACCCGGCGGCCCGCACCGGGTGGCTCGGCGCGCTCGCGGACCCCGACATCGGCCGCGCGCTCGCGCTCGTCCACGCCGACCCCGCACGCGACTGGACGGTCGCGGGCCTGGCCCGCGAGCTCGCCCTGTCCCGCTCGACCTTCGCCGCCCGCTTCACCGCCCTCGTCGGCGAGCCGGTGATGGCGTACGTGACGCGCTGGCGGATGCTGGTCGCCCACGACCGCCTGCGCGAGGGCGACACGACCGTGGCCGCCGTCGCCGCGGCGTTGGGCTACCGCTCCGAGGCGGCGTTCAGCCGGGCGTTCCGCCGCGTCGTCGGCACCCCGCCGGGCTCCGTCCGCGCCCGCCCGCGCGGGGAGGAACTGCTGCTCGGGGCGTGAGCGGGTGGCTGACCCGTGTCCTCAGGACACGGGTCGCCTGCGGTGGTGGTGGTGGGGTCGGGGCCGCGGGAGGGCGAGGTGCCCCCGCGAACCCGTGTCCTGAGGACACGGGTCGGCTTCTGCTGTTCCGGCCCTGCAGCGGCCGGCGGTCCGCGACCCTGGCCCGCGTGGACCACACCGAGCGACAGCAGCAGGAGGAGGACGCCACCGACGAGCTGGTCACCGTGGTGCTGGACGAGCTCGGGCCGGCGGTGCAGTGGTACCGCGAGGAGGTCGCCCGCCGGCTCGGGCTCTCGGCGACGGAGGCGCTCTGTCTCGACCTCTGCCGGCGGCGCGGACCGATCTCGAGCGGCCGGCTCGGCGAGCAGCTCGGGCTGACGCGCAGCGCCGTCGCGAAGATGCTGCGCCGTCTCGAGGCCGACGGCCACGTGGTGCGGGAGCTCGCCCGGGACCGTGAGCAGGAGATCCACGTCCGCCTGAGGCCGCACCGGGCACGCGACGAGCTGCTCGCCGACCTCCGCGGCCAGTTCCGGCGTGAGGTCCGCGTGCTCGTTGCCGAGCGGGGAATCCGGGAGGGCCGGCACTCGCTCGTCGCCGGCGTCGTCGTGCGGCTCGGTGACGTCCTCTTCACCCACGCCCGGGCGATGGCGGAGGGCACGGTCCGGCGTCGCATCCTCGCCGAACGCCGGGCCCGGTGCGAGGCCGACCCGGCCCTGCCGTGGTGGGCCCGCCACTAGGTGCTGCCGAGGGCCAGGGCGCTCGTGGTCGCGACGACCGTCACCACGAACAGCATGCTGATCCAGCGGTGGGTCTGCCGCACCACGCGACTCGTACGGGCCATGGTCCACTCCTTCGTCGGGCGATCAGGGGATCACCGACGCTAGGGAACCCACCGCGGGCCGGGCTTCTCGATTCCTGATCGCTCAGGTGCCGGACATCGGACCGGCGGCGGTGACGTGCACGACCGCCGCGCCCAGCTCGTCGGAGGCGTCGAGGTCGACGTCGGCGGTGATGGACCAGTCGTGGTCGTTCTCGGGGTCGTCGAGCACCTGGCGGACGTGCCAGGTCCGCCCGTCGACGGTGACGCGGTAGAACGCCGGCCCACGGGCGTCGGGGCCCGCGCCGAGCTCGTCGTACTCGGCGAAGTAGCCCTCGATCGCCTCGGTCCAGAACGCGGCGCCCGGGCCGTCGTCGGAGAGCGCCGCGAGCTCGGCGGGGGAGCGGCGGGCGAACAGCTCGACCCGGCGGAACATCTCGTTGCGCACCAGCACCCGGAACGCGCGCTCGTTGCGCGTCACCGGCGGCGGGCCCTGGTCGACGGGGCGGGCGTCGTCACCGGCCGCGTCCAGCTCGCTGGGATTGGCGAGGTTCTCCCACTCGTCGAGCAGCGACGAGTCGGTCTGGCGGACGAGCTCGCCGAGCCAGGCGACGAGGTCGTCGAGGTCCTCGGTGCGCGCCGCCTCGGGGATCGTCTGGCGCAGCGCGCGGAAGGCGTCGGTGAGGTAGCGCAGGACGAGGCCCTCGGAGCGCGCGATCTTGTAGTACGACACGTACTCGGTGAACGTCATCGCGCGCTCGTAGAGGTCGCGGACCACGGCCTTCGGCGAGAGCTCGTGGTCGGCGACCCACGGGTGGCCGGAGCGGTAGGACTCGTAGGCACCCTCGAGCAGCTCGGCGAGCGGCTTCGGCCACGTCACGTCCTCGAGCAGCTCCATGCGCTCGTCGTACTCGATGCCCTCGGCCTTCATCGCCTGCACGGCCTCGCCGCGGGCCTGGTTCTCCTGCGCGCGCAGGATCTGCTTCGGGTCGTCGAGGGTCGACTCGACCACCGAGACCATGTCGAGCGCGTAGGTCGGCGACTCCTTGTCCAGCAGGTCGAACGCCGCGAGCGCGAACGGCGACAGCGGCTGGTTGAGGGCGAAGTCGACCTGGAGGTCGTCGACGAGGCGCACGTCGGGGCCGTCGGGGCCCTCGATCCGCTCGACGACGTCGGCCTCGATGAGCCCCCGGTAGAGCGCGATCGCGCGCAGGATCAGGCGGCGCTGGGTCGGTCGGTCGGCGTGGTTGTCCTCGAGCAGGTGGCGCATCGCGGCGAAGAACGGCTGCCGGCGCTGGGCGACCTGCAGCAGCATCGCCGTCGACACCCGGAACTGGCTGGTGAGCTGCTCGGGCTGGGCCTCGATCAGCCGCTCGAGGGTCTTCTCCGACCACGACACGAAGCCCTCGGGCGGCTTGACCCGCACCACGCGCCGCTGCTTCTTGACGTCGTCGCCGGCCTTGGCGAGGCGCTTCGCGTTCTCCACCTCGTGCTCGGGGGCCTGGGCGACGACGTAGCCGGCGACGTCGTGCCCCGCGCGCCCGGCGCGGCCCGCGACCTGGTGGAACTCGCGGGCACGCAGGTGGCGCACCCGCTGGCCGTCGAACTTCGTCAGCGCGGTGAACAGCACCGTGCGGATGGGGACGTTGATGCCGACGCCGAGGGTGTCGGTGCCGCAGATGAGCTTGAGCAGCCCGGCCTGGGCGAGTGTCTCCACGAGCCGGCGGTACTTGGGCAGCATGCCGGCGTGGTGCACGCCGATGCCGTGGCGCACGAGGCGCGAGAGGGTCTTGCCGAAGCCGGCGGTGAAGCGGAACGCGCCGATGAGGTCGGCGATCCGCTCCTTCTCCGCCTTCGACGACACGTTCAGGCTCATCAGCGCCTGCGCCTGCTCGATCGCGGCGGCCTGGGTGGTGTGGACGATGTAGACCGGCGCCTGCTGGCCGGAGAGCAGCTCGGTGATCGTCTCGTGCAGCGGCGTGGTCGCGTAGCGGAACGACAGCGGGACCGGGCGCTCGGTGTGGGCGACGACGGCGGTCTCGCGGCCGGTCCGCCGCGTCAGGTCCTCGGCGAAGAAGGACACGTCACCGAGGGTCGCCGACATGAGCAGGAACTGGGCCTGCGGCAGCTCGAGCAGCGGGACCTGCCAGGCCCAGCCGCGCTCGGCGTCGGCGTAGTAGTGGAACTCGTCCATGACGACCTGGCCGACCTCGGCGTCACGACCCTCGCGCAGCGCCCAGTTGGCCAGCACCTCGGCGGTGCAGCAGATCACCGGCGCCTCGGGGTTCACGGCGGCGTCGCCGGTGAGCATCCCGACGTTGGCGTACCCGAGCTGGGAGCCCAGGGCGAAGAACTTCTCCGAGACCAGCGCCTTGATGGGCGCCGTGTACACCGACCGCTGCCCGCGCGACATCGCCGTGACGTGGGCGCCGAGGGCGACGAGCGACTTCCCCGAGCCCGTCGGCGTCGACAGGATGACGTTCGACCCCGAGACGAGCTCGATGAGCGCCTCCGACTGCGCCGGGTAGAGCTCGAGACCCCGTTCGGCGGCCCACGCGGCGAAGCCCTCGTAGATGTCGTCCGGGTCCGCGCCGGGCGTGGGCAGGAGCGCGGTCGAGGTGGTCACGGTGCCCATTGTCGTGGATCGGGCGCCACTCCTGAGGAGCCCCGCGGGTTACGATGCGTCACTGGAAGCGCCTGCCGTCGTTGGGCCGCTCGGTGGCAGGAGGAGTAGGCGTGACCCGGAGTGACGAAGTGACGACGCGGCCGCGGACCGGTCGGCGCGCGGAGACCAAGGCCCGCACCCGCGAGGCCCTGCTGGAGGCCGCACGTCGCGTGTTCGCCGAGCGCGGGTACGGGCCCGCGTCGGTGGAGGAGATCGCGCGGACCGCGGGCGTCTCGGTCGGCTCGGTGTACGTGCACTTCGCCAGCAAGGAGGCGTTGTTCACCGCGCTCGTCGAGGCGCAGACCTCGGCGGACGTGACCGCGATGTCCGCGGTGGTGCACGACGACCCCCAGGAGACCTTCGCCGCGCTCGACCGCCTCGTCTCCGACGTCGCCGACTCCCGCGAGGAGGCGCTGCTCGACGCCGAGACCTGGCTCTACGCCGTGCGCCACCCGGAGTTCGCCGACCGCCTCGCCGAGCACGAGATGCGCATGGCCCGCTTCGCGAACGACCGCCTCTCGCACGACTGGGACGCGATGGACCCCGCCGTGCGCAGCGTGGTCCGTGACGACGAGTTCGTCGTCGCCGCGGCGGCGCTGTTCCACGGCATGATCCGGCTGCGCCGCGTCCTCGGCGAGGAGCGCGTGCCCGCCGACCTCTACAGCCGCGTGCTGCGGCTGATCCTGCACCTGCCCGACTGACCGTCACGTGGCGCGGCCGGGCAGCACCGCCCGCAGCACCGGGAGGAACGCGGCGGGGTCCTCGGCGAAGCCGACGTGGTCGCCGGGGAAGAGCGTCGGTGCGATCCCCAGCGCGTCGGCGAGCGCCCGCGAGGTGCGGTCGCAGAGCTGGCCGGCCGAGTCCTCGCCGATGCCGACGACGATCCGCGGCGTGCCCGTGCGCAGGGCGTCCACATCGGGCCGGAAGTGCGTCGTCGGCCGCAGGAGGTGCGCGTTCTGGTAGTCGCCGTCGGCCTTCGCCGCGGCGTCGGGCTCGCCCGCGAACACCATCTGGAACACCTCCTCGGGCATGCGGATGGCCGCGTTCTCCAGGAACGCGCGCCACGAGCCGGCGTGGTCGCCCGCGAACCAGCGCTCGATGACGACGTCCTCGCCGACGTGGCGCTCGTCGCGGTCGGGCAGCAGCTCGACCAGCGGCGGCTCGTGGGCGACGACGGTGTCGACGAGGTCGGGATGCTCCAGCGCCACGGCCAGCGCGGTGACGGCGCCGCCGCTGGAGCCGAACAGGGTGACCGGCCCGTCGGCGCCGACGTGGCGGATCAGGCGGGCCACGTCGTCGGCGCGGGTGGACAGCGTGGGCGACGCGTCCGGGTCGTCCACCGGGCTGCGGCCGATGCCGCGGACGTCGGTGGTGAGCACGGTGTGGTCGGCCGCGAGCAGGTTGGCGAGGCCCGCGAAGGCGTCGGCGTCCATCGGCGTGCCGAGCAGGACCACCAGCGGGCCGGCGCCGCGGACCTCGTGGTGGAGGCGGGCGCCGGGCACGGCGAGGGCGTCGGAGATCGGGGTCGCGGCGGGGACGGTCACGGGGGCCTCCGGAGGAGAGGGAATCGTCGGGGAGTGTGACGCCGCCCGGGACCCGAACTCATCGCTCCCGATCGAAGCGATCTCCCAGCGGGTACGACAGGCGCGTGACCACGAAGAAGACCCGCGACCTGACCTGGTTCCCGCGCCTGCTCGGCGTCGCCACCGCCGGCTACAGCGTGGCGATCATCGCCAACCCGTCGCTGTTCGCCAAGCCCACCGGTCTGCAGGCCGAGGGGGCGCCGCTGCCGACCGCCACCGCGATCGGGGTGCGCGCGCTCGGCGGCCGTGACCTGGCCTCGGGCCTGGCGATGGCCCTCGCGCCGGCGGGGAAGGCGCTGCGCACCGCCGTGGCCGTGCGGGTCGGCTCCGACGTCGTCGACCTGGTGCTGCTCGGGACCTCGTTGCCCGACCAGAAGTACCGGGCGAAGGCGGCGGGCGTCGCCGCGGGCTGGGGCGCCCTGTGCGCCCTGGGCTACCTCGCGGCCGGCGACTGATCGGCGGCGACCTCGGCGACCTCGGCCGCGCGGAGGTGGTAGACACCGGCGGCCGGGGTGAGCGGGTGCAGGTCGTAGACGTGCACCACCTTCGGGCCGTCGTGGAGGTGGGTGTGGGTGACCACGGGCAGGGGCGCGCCGTGGCGCGCCTCGCGCACCTCGACGCGGCCGTCGAGCGGTCCGCCCACGTAGAGCAGCACGGCGTCCTCGTCTGTCACGGCGGCCTCCCCGGTGCGCTCGTGGGTGGACGGATGGTGCGTCGGATCCAGCGTAGGGATCAATACCGTCCGGCGCTGCGTCCCTTCGGAGGCAAGCGGTGACGAACGGTGACGGCGTGCGTGACTGGACCTCCCCTGGCACCGCGCCATTGGTCCCCGAGATCACGCTCCTGCTCGCCGACGACATGCACCGCACCTGGTCGGCCATCGACGAGGAGGCGCCGCCGTTCTGGGCGTTCGCGTGGGTCGGCGGGCAGGCGCTGGCGCGCCACGTCCTCGACCACCCGGAGCTGGTGCGCGGCCGCCGTGTGCTCGACCTGGCGTCGGGCTCCGGGCTCGTGGCGATCGCCGCCGCGCAGGCGGGCGCCACGGCGGTGATCGCCTCGGACACCGACGCCCGCTCCCGTGCCGCCGTCGCGCTCAACGCGGCCGCGAACGGGGTCGAGGTCGAGGTGGTCGGCGACGTGCTGGTCGACGGGGTCGAGCTCGACGTCGACCTCGTCCTCGCCGGCGACGTGTTCTACGAGCAGCCCATGGCGCGGCATGTCGAGCGCTTCTGCGACGAGGCCAGCGGCGCGGGCGTCGACGTCGTCGTCGGCGACCCCGGCCGCGAGTACCTGCCGCGGCGCCGCTGCACCGCGCTGGGCAGCTACGAGATCACCGGCACCGCCGACCTCGAGGGCGGGGCGACCACCCGCACGACGGTCTACCGGTTCACGTGACCGGAACCCGCCTGATAGAACCGTCACCTCTGACGGTTCTTCGGCGGTGTCGGGAGGCGCGGTGCGCGCGGTGCAGGTCGTCCGGCTGGACGGACCGGAGGCGGTGGAGGTCGGCGACGTCGACGAGCCGACGGCCGGCGCCGACCAGGTGCTCATCGACGTCGAGGCGGCGGGCGTCGTCTTCCCCGACCTCCTGCTGACCCGCGGCCAGTACCAGATGCGGCCCGAGCTGCCGTTCCTGCTGGGCAGCGAGGTCGCCGGCACCGTGCGGGAGGCCCCCGACGGTTCCGGCTTCTCGGCGGGCGACCGGGTGGCCGCGCTCCCCGTGCTCGGCGGCTTCGCCGGCACGGTCGCGTCGTCGACCGAGACCGTGTTCCCGCTCCCGGACGGGGTGTCGTCCGACGTCGGCGCGTGCCTGCCGATGAACTACCTGACCGCGCACTTCGTGCTCGAGACGCGCGCGCACCTCGTGGCGGGCGAGACGGTGCTCGTGCACGGGGCCGCGGGCGGCGTCGGGGTCGCCTGCATCCAGTTCGCCAAGGCCCGCGGGGCGACGGTGATCGCCGTCGTCTCGTTGGAGGCCAAGGGCGAGGTGGCGACGGCCGCGGGGGCCGACCACTGGATCCCGGTGGACGGCTTCAAGGACGCCGCGAAGGAGCTGACCGGCGGGCAGGGCGTCGACGTGGTCGTCGACCCGGTCGGAGGTGACCGGTTCACCGACTCGCTGCGCAGCCTCGGCGACGACGGCCGGCTCGCGGTCGTCGGGTTCACCGCCGGCGACATCCCCACGGTCAAGGTCAACCGCCTGCTGCTCAACAACACCTCGGTGGTCGGCGCCGGCTGGGGCGCGTACGCGTCGAAGCGCCCGGGGTTCATGCGCCGGCAGTGGGACGCGATCCGCGACGACGTCGCGAGCGGTCTGCTCGCCCCGCCGATCAGCGCGACCTACCCGCTCTCGCAGGCCGGCGCGGCGATCGCGGAGCTGGCCGAGCGGCGCGTCACCGGCAAGGTCGTCGTCCACCCCCGGGAGAGCTAGTGGATCTCGCGCACACCCGCACCGGCACCGGCGAGCCCGTCCTGCTCCTGCACGGGATCACCCACCGCCGGCAGGGGTGGGACCTCGTGGTGCCCCTGCTCGCGGAGGACCGCGAGCTGTGGGCGCTCGACCTGCCCGACCACGGCGAGTCGCCCGACCTGCCCGTCGAGTACACCGGCGACATCGCCCCGCTGGCGGACGCGGTCGAGGCGTTCTGCCGCGCGCAGGGGCTCGACCGCCCGCACGTCGTCGGCAACTCCCTCGGCGGGCTCATCGCCCTCGAGCTCGCCGCGCGGGGCACGGTGCGCTCGGCGACGGCGCTCTCGCCCGCCGGGTTCTGGTCGCGGCTCGAGCGCGTCTACGTCCGCGGCGTGCTCGGCGGGGCGCACGCCGTGCTCGCCGTGATCCCGTCGGCGCGGCTGCGGCGCCTGCTGGCCACGCCGGTCCTGCGCACGCTCCTGCTCGGGGTGCTGCTCGCCCACCCGTCGCGGGTCGACCCGGAGCAGATCACCGGCGACCTGCACGGCCTGAGCCACCCGCGGTCGTCGTTCGCGAAGATGCTCGCAGGGCTGGACCGCTGGACCCTGCCGCACCGCGCCGCCGTCCCGACCACCGTGGGCTGGGGCGCCCGGGACTTCCTGCTGCCCCGATGGCAGTCGAAGCGCCTGCGCCGCGCCCTGCCCGACGCCGCCGTCTACGTGCTGCCGGGCTGCGGGCACGTCCCGATGGGCGACGACCCCGCGCTCGTCGCCGACTTCGTGCTCGCGGCGACGCGGCCCCGCCGGTGAGGTGCCCACCCTCACCCTGACCCGGGGGCTGCCGGCGTCGGGGAAGACGACGTGGGCGCGGGCGCTCGTCGCGTCGCGGCGTCCCGGCTCGATCCTGCGGGT
Organism: Actinomycetospora aeridis; assembly: GCF_037400275.1. Taxonomy (NCBI): domain Bacteria; kingdom Bacillati; phylum Actinomycetota; class Actinomycetes; order Pseudonocardiales; family Pseudonocardiaceae; genus Actinomycetospora; species Actinomycetospora aeridis. The sequence continues at coordinate 53,864 of NZ_JBBEGL010000003.1, forward strand.
CAACCGCGACGACCTGCGCCGCATGATGATCGACCCGGCGTACTCGGCGCCGGTCGACGCGGTGGAGCGGCGGATCTCCGACGTGGGGTGGCGCCTGGTCCGCGGGGCGCTGCGCGACGGGGTCGACGTCGTCGTCGACGCCACCAACCTGCGAGCGGGGCCCGCGCGGCGCTGGCTCGCGCTGGCCGAGGCGTGCGGGGCGGGCTGGCACGTCGAGGACGTCGTCACCGATCTCGAGGAGTGCGTCCGCCGCGACGCGGCCCGGCCGGACCCGCAGCGCGTCGGGGAGGCGCGGCTGCGCGACCTCGCCGCCCGCTTCCTCGACCCCGTGACCGGGCGCCCGCCGCCGCTCGGGCCGCCGCCGACGCTGTCCGCGGCGGAGCTCGACGACGGGGATTGAGCGGACGTGCCAGCATGGGACCGTGGCCCACGAGAACGAGTGGTACTACTGCCTCAAGCACCATCGGGTGGAGCCGTGGGACGGCTGCCGCTCCGCGGACCGTCTCGGCCCGTACCCCGACAAGGAGACGGCCGAGCACGCGCTGGAGATCGCGAAGCAGCGCACCGAGGCGGCCGACAAATACGACGAGAGCTAGCCGACGAGAGTTGGGGCTCAGCGGTACCACCGACGGTGCGCGCGGCGCGCGACCTCGGTGACGTCGGCGACGAGCTCGTCGAGCTCCGCACGGAACCGCGACGCGGGCAGCGAGACCGCGATCGCGGCGCTGACCCGGCCGCCGGGGTCGGCGATCGGGGCGCAGACGCAGCCGAAGCCCGTCGCGTACTCCTCGCGGTCGAGCGCGTAGCCGTCGCGCCGGACGCGGACGAGCTCGGCGTCGTAGGCCTCGGGCGTCGTGATCGTCTCGGGCGTGTAGGCCGTCCACCCCGGGGCCAGGCGGGCCCGCCGGTCGGGGGCGAACGCGACGAGCACCTTGCTGACCGCCAGCGCGTGCGCCATCGACGGCGGGATGCGGGCGGGGAGCTCGGGGCACAGACCGAGCCCCTGGTGACCCCGCAGGTCGACGACGTCGAGGTGGTCGTCGTCGGCCCACTCGACGAGGTACGACCAGGCGCGCGTGCGGCGGTAGAGCTCGGTGACGGCGGCCGAGAGCACCTCGGGCAGCTCGTGGCGCAGGGCCGGCCGGTCGGCCCCGCCCCACGCGGGACCCGGGCGCAGGCGGTAGGCGCCGGTGTCGGTGCGCTCGGCGTGCCCGGAGCGCAGCAGACCCTGGACGACGGGCAGGACGCCTGTGCTCGTGCGCCCGAGGTGGCTGCCCAGGGTCGCGAGGTCGACCCCTTCCGGGTGAGCCGCCAGCATCCGCAGTGCACGGAGCGTGCCCGGCGCGGGCGTCGACGGCGATCGCGTCGGTCCGGCATCGCCCGACCGGGGGAGCGGCAGCTCGATCGTCACGACACGTGATCCTAGGGACGGCTCCGTGCCGACGGAACGATCCCGTTCTGAGGAAACCGTGTCAGTCCGCCTCGAGCGCCTGCCCGCATCCCGGACACGTCGTCGGGGGGTCCTCGTCGGCGAGGCGACCGCACTCCGGGCAGACCCGGTGCATCCAGCACGCCGGGTCGCCGCCGGCGTCGTCGGGGAGCTCCGCGGGGGAGGGCCGGGTCACGGCCGGTGCTCGTGCCGGCGCCGCAGGAGAGGTGCCCCCGCGAGGTCCTCCTCGTTGCACAGGAGCTTCACCTCGAAGTACGGCGAGTCGGCCCCGTTGTCGTAGTCGAGATGGATCGCGGACACGTCGAGGGCCTCGCCGAGCCACGCCTCGGTGCTGCGCAACCAGCTCGCGGAGCGTTCCAGGGCCGAGGCCAGATCGTTGTCCCGGAAGGCGACCGCGCGGTAGGGCACGTCCGCGATCTGATCGACGTCCGAGGTCGGCCGGGGGAGTCCGACGGCGACACCCGAGTCGTCCAGCTGCAATTCGTTCGACAGCTCGCTCACGCGACGATGTTCTCGCGATCACCGGGTTGCGGCAACGCCGCCACGGCCACGGCGGCGAGGCCGCACGTCGACTCCGGCCCGGAACACCGAAAGGCCCCGGTCGGTGCCCCTCGCGGGGCTGTGACCAGGGCCTTTGTGGTGGGCGATACTGGGATTGAACCAGTGACCCCTACCGTGTCAAGGTAGTGCTCTCCCACTGAGCTAATCGCCCGAGGCGCAGGCGGGAATCGAACCCGCGTACAGGGCTTTGCAGGCCCTTGCCTAAGCCACTCGGCCACTGCGCCAGGCTTCCGGAGGTCGTCCGGCTCACCGTGGAGAAGTAGGCGAGAGGCCTCCCGAGCGGACGACGGGACTCGAACCCGCGACCCTCACCTTGGCAAGGTGATGCGCTACCAACTGCGCTACGTCCGCGTGTGGCCGGCGGGTTTCGAAGGCCTTTCGACCGTCCGACCCGCCGTTGCCGACGAAAGGAACACTACTGCATCGTGCGTCCCCCCCGTTGCCCGGGGGGGGGGCTATCTCAGCTCGGGTCGGTCGAGAGCAGCAGACCGAGCGCGTGCTCGAGGTCCAGCCAGTCGTCCTCGCACCCGGGCGCGACGATCTCGTGGGTGCGGGTCAGGAACTCCGACACCTCGCGGCTCGCGGCGCGGAAGGTGGCGTGACCCGAGGGGGAGCTGAGTTCGATCTCGACGGACTCCGCGTCGCCCTCGGCGGGCCGGATGCGGACGTCGCCGGCACCCGCGGCGCCGAGCAGACCGTCGGTGAGGAGGTCGCGGGAGAACACCCACTCCACCCACCCGGCGCGACCGGTGCGGAACGCCGCCTGCACGGCGTACGGGTCGCGCGTGTCGTACCGCATCTCGACCTGGACGGGCACGGGCGGGTTCGGCGGACCGACGAGGTCGAAGACCGCCGTGGAGCGGATCGTCGTGTGGTCGTTGAGCATGAGGCTGCCTTTCGCACGCTGCTGTCGTCGGGGGAAACGACTGGCGGACGACCCTGTGACGGCGGTTCACCCGGCTCACGCATCCGTCACACCGGACGAGCACACCGATGAGCGCTTACCCGGTTCGGTTCCGTAACGAAGCACCCTCCCCAGCCGGGCGTCCGCCGGTGCCCCGGGAGCACTAACCTGAGGCACGTCCTGCCCGCACACGCGCACCGGAGGAGAGTGTCGACCAGTGACGGACGCGTCGCGAGGAGTCCCCGAGGTGGCTCCGGAGAGTGACGACGACACCGGTACTGGTGTGACCGACACCACATTGCTCGAACGGATCGGCGAGCGCGATGCGGAAGCCCTCGCGCAGCTCTACGACCGCTTCGGACGCCCCGCGTACTCGCTCGCCCGTCGTATCTGTGTGGACGAGACGTTGGCGGAGGACGTGGTGCAGGAGGCCTTCCTCGTGGTGTGGCGCGACCCGGGGCGCTTCGACCCCGCGCGGGGCGCGGTGTCCAGCTGGCTCCTCACGCTCGTGCACCACCGGGCCGTCGACGCCGTCCGCCGCGAGGCGACCCGGCGCAAGCGCACCGTCCCGCCGGCCGCCGACGGCGAGGACTGGAACGTCCCGCCCGGGCCCGGGGCCGACCAGGCGGCGCTCGAGGCGGTCGCCGCGGGGAAGGTCCGCGACGCGCTCGCCGAGCTGCCGGCCGAACAGCGGGAGGCCCTGGGTCTCGCCTACTTCGGCGGTTACACGCAGCGGGAGGTGGCGAGCCTCGTCGGTGTCCCGCTGGGGACGGTGAAGTCCCGGATGTTCGCCGGGACGCAGAAGCTACGGGCCCTGCTGGGCCCGCACGTCGAGGTGGAAGGGGAGGAGCGATGACCCACCGCGCCCCCGACACCCACAGCGGCGAGCACGACGCCCTCGCCGTGGGCTGGGCCCTGTACACCCTCGACCCGGACGAGGCGGCCGCCTTCGAGGCGCACCTCGAGACCTGCCCGGTCTGCCGGCAGACGGTCGACGAGACCACCGAGCTGCTCGGCGACCTCGCCGGCGCCGTCGTGCCCGTCGACCCGCCGCCGCGCCTGCGGCAGCGACTGCTCGACGCCGTGGAGGCGGAGGCCGGGACGCCGGCGGATCCGCCGGCGGAGTCCTCCGGGACGTCGTCGGGAACCGCTGCGCCGGAGGCGACCGTCGTCCCCCTGGCCCCGCGACGCCGTGCCACGCGGTGGCTCGCGGCGGCAGCCGTCGTCCTCGTCGTCGCCGCCGTCGGCGGCCTGACCGCGGCCAACAACTCGCTGCGCGCCGAGCGCGACGCCGCCCAGGCCGCCGCGGTGGCCCAGGCCGAGCGCGAGGCGGCCGTCACCGACGTCCTGCGCGACGCCGGAACCCCCGGCGTGCCGCACGCCGTCCTCGCCGGACCGGGGGGCGGGCTCGTCGGCGTCGTCGTCGACGACGGCACCGGCTCCCGGGTGCTCACCACGGGACTCGGCCCGAACGACGTCGCCGCCGAGACCTACGTCCTCTGGGGCCTCGCCGACGGAACCCCGCGCCCCCTCGGCACGTTCGACGTCGGGGGCCAGGGTGCGGAGGTCCGTTCCGTACCCTCGGCTCCCGAGGCGGTCCCGTTCGCCGCATTCGCGGTCTCCCTGGAGCCCGGACGCGCAGCGCCCGCCTCGCCGACAACGATCGTCGCGAGTGGGCAGGTGGGACGTTGAGCGAACCGGGCGAGCAGTCGACCGCGACCGCGCAGCAGGACCCGCGTCCCTCCGTCGCCCCGCCGCCGAAGCACCGCACGATGCGCACCCGCGTGCGGCACTTCCGGGCCCGGGTGCGGTCGAAGCCGAAGGCCAACAAGGCCTGGCGCCTCGGGATCGGGATCCTCGGCACGATCGTGCTGATCCTCGGCGTAATCGCGATCCCGTACCCGGGTCCCGGCTGGCTGATCGTCTTCGCGGGCCTGGGCATCCTCGCGACGGAGTTCGCCTGGGCCGGCCGGCTCCTGCGGTTCGCGCGGCGTCACTACGACCGCTGGATGGCGTGGGTCGGCCGCCAGCACGTCGTGGTCAAGTGCCTGCTGGGGCTGCTCACCTGCGCGATCGTGCTGGTGACGCTCTGGCTGCTCGGCGCGCCCTACCTCCTGGCCAAGGTCGTGGGCCTCGGGCACTGGACCTGGCTGCAGAGCCCCTTCGCCTGATGGTCTAGGCTCGTGGGCGCTGAGGGCGATTAGCTCAGGGGGAGAGCGCTTCGTTCACACCGAAGAGGTCACTGGTTCGATCCCAGTATCGCCCACCAGCAAAGGCCCTGGTCACAGCCCTGCACGGCGCTGAGGCCAGGGCCTTCGTGGTGAGTGGGGCGTTCTTCCCGACAGACGGCCGTGCGACTCTCACGGCGTGGAGGGACGGCCTCGAGGAGCACGTGCGCTGCGTGTGAGCGCGGCGTTGACCCTGTTCGACGGGCTCGCCTTCGGGCTCCCCGCGATACCCGTCGCGATCTTCGTCATCGCCACCGGCCGACTTCCTGTCCTCCTCGATCTCTTTCCGGTGTACGGCGGGCCGTTCGAGATCCTCGGCCCGGCCGTGCTCGCGGCTCTCCTCGTCGCCTTCGCCGCGGTCTGCGGCGTGGAGATCGTTGCGGGTCGGCTGCTCTGGCGGGAACGGCGGCGTGGGGGAGTCGTAGGACTCGCGTTCCTGCCGATCCAGGCCGTGTTCTGGTTCGGGTTCGCGCTCCCCGTGCCCGTGATCATCGCCGTCGTCCGCGTCCCTCTGCTGCTGTACGGATGGCCACTCATTCGCGATCGCGGTGGGTCGGGGGATGGCGCCGCCGCCACGAGGTCACGCCGAGGTCCCGACGCAACGCCGTGAACAGCTCGCCGTGCAGAGCGAGCAGGTCGTCCGCCTTCTGCTGGAGCATCTCGCGGTCGTCCATGTCGGCCGGACCGTCGGCTGTGGCCCGTCCCGCCGTGCTGAGCCACCTCATGACCGCTCCGCCGCCGGCCTGACCGCGAGGGCCTCCCTACGCACCTCGTCGAGGAACTGTGCCGTCTCGTCGTCCTCGGCGGGGATCAGCTCGAGCGCCCGGTGGATGAACGGGACGTACGGCGGCTTGACGAGGAGCTCGTGGATCCGGCGCTCCCGATCCAGGGCCTCCCGTGCCGTGGGCAGGTTCCCGCGGCGAGCTTCGGCGAGGAGCAGCAGCCACCGAGCACCGGAGTGGATCGGGTCGTGCTCGAGCGCTCGGGTGGCCGCGGCGACGCACTCGTCGTCGCTCCCGGCCCGCAAGCAGCTCCAGGCGAGGAGGCCGTGGGCGTCCGGGTCGTCGGGAGCCAGCGCCGCGCCCCGGCGCGCGGCGGTGACGGCTCCTGAGACGTCGTCGAGGTCGAGCCGGGTCTCCGCGAGCGCCTGGAGGATGACTCCGGCGGTGTCCTCGTCGAGATCCGCCGCGCGCTCGAAGCCCTCGGCCGCCTCGGCGGGCCGCTCGAGGTCCAGGAGCGCGTGACCTCGCCACCACAGGAGGTTGACGTCGCGGGGGAGTGCGGTGATCACATCGTCGGCGAGCTCGAGCGCGCGGGCCGGGTCGCCCTCGCCGAGTGCGTGCCGGATCGGCCGGTAGACGGGCTCGACGCCCTCGGGAAGCCGCGCGAGCACCTCCGCGGCCTCCCGCCGGAGCTCCTCCTCCTCGTCAGGGCCCACCACGATCGCCTGCATCATCCGGGCGGCGACCTCCAGCGCGTCCCCGAGCTCGCGGCGGGAGGAGAGCGTGTCGGCGGCGGTCACGCGCGTCCGTGGATCCCCGTCGGTCATCTCGCGCAGGAGCGGGCCTCCGATGTCGTCGGACGGCAGGGCCTCGACGCAGCGCCGGGCGTTCGTCCGGACGAGGTCGCTCTCGTCGTGCAGCGCGAGGTGGACGATGCGGGCCACGACGTCCGACGTCCGCCACGCCGAGAGTCGCTCCTCCGCGAGGTCCTGCTCGACGAACCACTGCCGGAACTCGGCGACGGCCGCCGCGCGGGCGACGGGATCGGCGCCGGCGAGGGCGTCGCGCAGGGCGAGACGGACCCGTTCGTCGACGTCCGCGAGCACGAGCACGCGGTGGATGGCGAGGGCCCAGGGTGGCCCGGAGCCCCAGCGCGGGTGAGCGGCCACGAAGTCGGGGTGGGGTGCGAGCAGGACCAGATCGTCCACGAGCTCCACCGCGGCCGGGTCGCTGCCGGCGGCCTCGATGGCGTCGAGTGCGGCTCCTGCCACCTCGGGCGGGAGGGTCCCGCGCAGGGCGGCCAGGAGCCGCGGCACGACGCCCGGCGCCTGCCGCTTCGCGAGGGCGGCGATCGCGATCCCGCGCACGTGGGGGTCGCCGTCCGCCATCGCCGCCCACAACGCCGTCGTGGCCGAGGGGTCGTCGAGCTCGGAGATCGCCCGGACGACCCGGGGCGCGACGTCGTCGCCGGCGGTGGCCCGAGCGGCGAGGGCATCCACCGCCGCGGTCGGCCCGATGGTCGCCACGAGCGCGGCCACGGGTCCGCCGACGGGGTCGTCCTCGCGGCAGATCAGGTCCAGCAGGGCGTCGGCGACGTCGAGACCCCTCGTCACGGCCTCGGCGATGGCCGCTCGCCGGAGGACGGGCTCCGACGACGACACGGAGGCCGTGACGTCCTCGTCGGTGGCCCCTCCGATCGCCGCGGTCGCCGTCGCGTCCCGCTCGGCACCCCTCCCGCGGACCTCCCGGATCTTCGCCCGGAGCGACGCGACACCTCGCTGCAACCCGGTGCCGGTGCGAGGGTCCTCGAGCAGGTCCCGGACGGCGGTCGCGAGCGCCGGGTCGTCCTGCGTCAGCACGTCGACGGCGGCCGAGCGCGCCGGTTCCGCCACCCTCCTCAGGAGGCGACCGAGACCGACGCGAGCACCGTCGTCGGACGTCCGGGCGAGCCGGCGGACGATCTCCGGGACCAGGCTGCTCGGCGGGAGCCGGGTCGCCAGCTCGTCGATCGCGAACTCCGAGGCGTCGAGATCGTGCTCGTCCAGCGCGACGACCCGGTCGAGGAGTGCCCGTGCCACGTCGTCAGGCCGGTGGAGGCGGTCCAGAGCACCCTCGGCGACGTGGTTGCCGGACGTCGAGGACGTCGTCATGGCCACCACGGCGTCGATGTCGACCTGGCTCGCCCGCCCGGTCTGCATCAGGCAGGCGCAGGCGATGGCGCGGGGGAAGAAGCCCTCGCGTCGCAGGTCGTCGCGCCAGGTCGCGGTGAGTTCGGCGAGAACCGCTCGGTCGATGTGGTTCGCCGCCGCGACCACGTGAGCCGCGAGGACGGGGTGCCGGTCCGCGAGCGCCGTGACCATCGGGGTGGCGTCGTCGACCAGCCCCGCCACCAGGAGGAGGACCGGCACCAAGCGGTGCGCGGGAGGGTCGAGGAGCCCCCAGGAGAAGCCCGGCTCCGGATGCAGCGCGGGCGTCAGCTCGGCCAGGGTCACCGGATCGTGCCGCAGGTGGAGCGCGGTGAAGTACTCCTGGACGGACTGGTGGAGGAACTGCAGCTGGTCGTCCTCGCGACGCAGGAGACCGTCGTCGACGATCTCGTCGAGGCAGGCGTCGACCGTCCAGTCCGCCGGCATCCCGCCACGTCGCCGCGTCCTCGTCTGGAGCGCCTCGAGCCGCTCCTCGAGCTCGTCCTCCAGATCCTCGTCGAGCACGAGCGACGTCCGGGCGAGTGCGGTCATCCGCGTGGCGAGGAAGGAGAGCACCGGCTGCTTGACACGCTCCGGGTGGTACGCGGCGTTGCGCCGGTGGCCCTCCTTGCGCATCCAGCCCTGGACGAACTGCTCGTAGAGCCGGCCACGGTTGCGCGGCATCGCACCGCTCGGGGCGCCGGCCAGCGTCCTCGACAGTGCCGCCAGCATGAACGGGTTGGCCGCCAGTTCCCGCAGCTCGTCGGGCATCCGCTCGTAGAGCGTACCGAGCCCGAGCTGTTCCAGGAACTCCTGCACCTGCTCGGGGCGCAACCGCAGGACCTCGAACCGTCGAGCGTCCCGCGGCAGCTTGTCCAGGTGGAGGGAGGGCCGGGACGCCACGATCGCCCGCCGACCGTGCTTCTGGGCCATGAACCGCCCGAGGACCCGCGTCGCGGCGAGCTGCACGGCGTCGGGGAGCTCGTTCAGGGAGTCGAAGAGGTAGACGACCCGGTCGTCCCGGAGAATGCCGAGGTCGGTGAGCTCGGCCCAGTCCTGGGCGAACGACACCGAGTCCGCGATCAGCCGGTGCAGGTCCGGGATGTCGTCGAGCTTCGTGAGCCGCGCGAGGTCGACGTAGACGGGGACCGGCGCGGTCGGGTCCTGGACCGCCCGGGCCGCGCACTCCGTCGCGAGGTGGAGCAACGCGGTCGTCTTGCCCGCCCCGCCCTCGCCGCTGAGGATCACCGGTGCGTCGACCCCGTCGACCAGCTCCGCGAGGGGACGGGCCGGCGGGTCGGGCTCGGTCTCGTTCCCCGCTCGCTCGGCGACCAGGAGGTCGAGGTACTCGACACCCGGTGCCGAGCCGAGGGCGGAACCGGCGAGATGGGTGGCGTACCGAGCCGCCAGATCGGCGGCGTGCTCCGGGACCCAGTCGTGCGCCGGACGGGGCTTGTCGAGCTCGGCCTGTACGCCGTTGCTGAGTGCCCTCTGGAGCCCCAGGGCGTCGGCGAACTCCGCCGGACGCACCGCCGCGCGCACCTCGTCGCGGAACGCGACGACCAGGGGCATCCGCTCCGGGTCCAGCAGGTCCGACAGCGCGACGTCGGGACAGTGGGTCTGGAGAAGGGCGATCCGCGGGATGCCCAGCCGGCCCGCCTCCCGGAACTCGAGATGGGTGATGGCGAGGTTCTCGGGGTTGTCGTCGGCGGGCCGGAAGCCGTAGCGCCACCCGAGGACGAGGACGTAGAGATCGCATCCCGCGATGTCGGCGAGGCAGCTCGTCCGGACCGTCTCGCTGTCCGGCAGGTAGCTGTCGATCGCGTGGTGGCGCGCGCCCCGCAGCCACTCGAGGACGACGCGCCGCTCCTCCTGCAGGTCCAGGGCGGTGGAGGACAGGTAGACCCTGACGCTCTCGCCGCCCACGCCCACCCCCCGTCCGCGACGAGGAGCCTACTGGCGGCCGGTGGTCGTCAGGGGTACTCGTCGTGGCGCTCGGCGCGGTACGGCGGCTGCTGCGGCCGACCCGCCGGGGTGTCCTCCCACGTCTCCTGACGGCCGAGCGCGGTGAGGTCGAGCATCGACAGCGTCGGCAGCAGGGGCTCGACGCCGCGGCCGGTGACGAAGTAGGTCCGGTAGACGGTGTCGTGGTCGTCGCGCAGGAACACGTTGACGCCGAACATCTCCGGCACGTCGAAGTCGCGGCTGAAGTCGTCGCCGACGAGCGTGTACCAGGGCGCCTTGTCCCAGCCCATGTGCCGCTGCAGTGCGCTGATGTTGTCCTGCTCGGCAGGGGAGACCATGGCGAAGCTCGTGTCCCACGCGTGGAGGTGGGCCAGGTGCGGGACGTGGTCCGCGAGGTACGAGCACCCGGGGCAGCCCTTGTCCGGCCAGCCGCGGACGTCGTGCTCGTAGAAGAACCGATAGACGAGCAGCTGACGCCGGCCCTCGAAGAGGTCGAGCAGGCCGACCTCGCCGTCCGGGCCGACGAAGCGGTAGTCGGCCTCCACCCGCGTCATGGGCATGCGGCGTCGCTCGGCGGCGAGCGCGTCCCGGGCGCGGGTGAACTCCTTCTCCTTGACCAGCATGGCCTCGTGGGCCTTCCTCCACTCCTCCGTCGAGACCACGGGCGGCAGAGCGGCGTCGGGCAGGGGTGCGGACGTCATCGCGGACCTCCTCCTCGTCGGTACGAATCTGATACTTAACGATACAATAGTAGTAGCAATTCGCAACCACGGCGGCCCGGCCGCGCGATCGACCGTGGACAACCGGTGACGTGCGGAGTTCGATGCGGAAGGCATGGGAGCCACCCCGGCCGCGGCCGAGTGGTCCACGGACGCGGTGGATCAGGACCACGCCTTCGACTACTGGCGTGACCTCATCTGCGACGCCTTCGTGCAGCTCTCCGCCCGGCCGGTGCTGCCGGGCCCGTTCGCCGGCTCGATCACCCACCGGGCCCTCGACGAGGTCGAGCTCTCGACCGTGACGGCCGACGCCCAGCGCGTCGACCGCACCCGGTCGCTCATCGCCCGCAGCCACGAGGACTACGTGCTCGCCAGCATCCAGCTCGAGGGCTTCGGCGAGATTCGCCAGGACGGACGGGTCGCCGGGCTCCGGGCCGGGTCGATGGCGTTCTACGACAGCACCCGGCCGTACACGCTCGTGTTCGGCGACCACTTCCGTCAGCTCGTCATCCAGGTGCCCCGGTCGGCGGTGCCCGCCGCGCGGGTGCGCGACGCGACCGCCGTCGCCGTCGAGGGGGTCGGCCCCGGGCGCCTGGTGACCGACTTCTTCGTCGGGCTGGCCCGGGAGGCCGCGGTCGGCCGTCCCGCGCCCGGACTCGCGCCGCACGCCGTCGGCCTCTTCGAGTACGCGCTGGGGCTGGCGGGCGCCTCGGACGAGCCCGGCGAGGCCGCCGTCCGGCAGGCCGTCCTCGACGCCATCGCCCGCGCGGCCGGGGAGCCCGGCGTGAGCGCCGAGGACATCGCGGCCACGTGCCACATCTCGCGGCGCACGCTCTTCCGGGTGCTCTCGGCGGACGGGCGGTCGCTGCGCGAGCTGCTGCGTCACGAGCGGGTGCGCCGGGCGAAGGGCGTGCTCCGTGCGGAGCCCCGCCTGCCCGTCGCGGCCGTCGCCGTCCGGTGCGGTTTCGCCGGTGAGGCCCAGCTGCACCGGGCGTTCCGTGAGGTCACGGGCCTCAGCCCGGGGGAGTTCCGGGCGGGCGGGTGATCAGGGGTCGTCGAGGCCGGCGGCCGCTATCCGGGCGGTCGTGCGGTCGACCGCGGCGCGGAGCTCGGGTTCGCCGCGGTCGAGGAACGCCGTGACGACGTGGTCGGGGCCGTAGCGCCGACGGACCTCCGCCCATCGTTCGTCGGGGGTCAGGCGCTGACCCTGCGGGCCGGTGACGGCGTCGCAGTACCAGAGTGCGTCCCGGGTCGCGCTCGCCTCGTCCGGGAAGCGGTCCAGGCCCTCGACGCCGCGGAGCTCGGCCTCGATCGCGGCACCCGAGTGGTGCGCGACGAGCGCCGTGACGCGGCGGTCGTAACCCCTGGTGGCGAGGAACCGCGCCCCGTCCAGCGGGTGGAAGCCGGTCCGCACGACGGCGGGGAGTACCCGACGTCGTGGAGCACCGCGGCCTGGATCAGGACCTCGCGGTCCACCTCGGGGAGCTCGGCGACCCGCAACGCTTCCCGGGCGACCGATTGGAGGTGGAGCCAACGATCGGGGAGGTGGTCGGCGAGCATCGTCTCCGCGAGGGCCCGGGCTTCGGCGAACGACGGCACGGCCTGATCGTCGCGCGTGGCGGGGTGGTTGAGCGAAGGGCACCTTCGCTCGGATAGGCGGGGCGAGGGGCGCCTTCCGCCCGAATCAGTGCGCTCGCCGGCGCTGGGGGTTCTGAGCGAGGGGCACCTTGGCTCGGATAGACCGGCGAGGGGCGCCTTTCGCCGGAATCGGTGCGCGCCGGCGCGGCGGGGCGAGCGGCACGTTCGGCATGGTCGACAGGGCTCGTGGGCTGTGGTTCGTGCGGGTCGCGGAACTCGCCGAAAGAATCTTGGGGGAGTTGTCCGGAACGGCCCGGGACTGTCGGGGGTCGGGGCTAGATTCGAACACATGAGCGAACGGGTGGGTGGTGTCGAGCGGGAGCTCCTGGACCGCTCACGCGCCCACGTGATCGCCCATCGGCAGGCGTACTACCAGCGGCTGGCCGACATCGCCGAGTTCGACGAGCTCGGTATGGCCGCCCGGGCCGGGTACCGCACGACCTACGGGTTGATCGCTGATCGGGACCACCTCGGCCAGACGGAGGCGAAGCGGCTGGTCGCCGAGGCCCAGGATCTGTGCCCGCGCCGGAGCATGGCGGGCGAACCGCTGCCGGCGCGGTTGCCGGCCACTGGCGATGCGCTGCGTGCGGGGTTGATCGACCCGGGACACGTGAAGATCATCCGGGAGACGATGCGGAAGCTGGCCGGGCTGTCTGGGCTGTCTGGGCTGGCGGGGGTGGCGGCGCCGTCGTTGCCGGATCTGGTGGTGATCGAGGCGTCGTTGGCTCAGGCGGCGCGGGCGATGGCGCCGCACATGCTGGACAAGCTCGCGAAGCAGATCATCGACCGCTGCGACCCGGACGGGGCCGCCCCACCCGAGGGCGGGGCTTCCCGCGACGAGTTGCTGGTGGTGCGCCGCAAGGACGGCTCCTTGGCGTTGAAGGGCGCGATGCACGATCCGATGGACGCCGAGGCGTTCATCAACGTCATCGCCGTGCTCTCCGCCCCGGCCGGTGCCGAGGATCAGCGTCCGCTGGCGCGGCGGCAGATGGAGGCGTTGCACGAGCTGGTCCGCGACGCCCGCCGCCCCCACGGCCTGGCCACCGAAGCCGAACACGGGCAGGCCGACACCGACGCGACCTCCGACGCGACCTCCGACGCGACCAGCGACGCCAATGCCGAGGCGAGCGAGCCCGCCGACACTGACGCCGACACCGACACCGACACCGACACCGACACCGCCGCCGCCGACACCGACACCGACACCGAGGACACCGAGGACAGCGAGCCCGCCGCGGCCGACGACCCGCGCGAGAGCGACTCGGGAGAGAGCGACTCGGGCGAGAGCGACTCGGGCGACAGCGACTCGGGCGAGAGCGACAGCACGGGCTCTAGCACCCAGGCTGAGGGCGACGCGGCCGGTGCTGATGAGCCGTGGGCGTTGATCCCCGAACCCCGCCGCTCCACCACCACCACGACGCGCGGCAGGACTGGCTGGCTCGGGGGACCCGGGCGGGCGCTGCTGACCGTCACGATCGACCACCGTTGGCTCTGCGAAGCCCTCGCCGAGCAGAACGACACGCCCGGCCAGCCCGGACAGGGCGGGTTCGGGACGCTGGACTCTGGCTACGCCGTGGACGCCGCCACCGTGCGCCGGTGGGCGTGTGACGCCGAGATCGTCCCGGTCGTGCTCGGGGCGAAATCGGAGCCGCTGGACGTCGGGCGGCGTCAGCGCACCGCCACCGACGCGATCCGCCGCGCGCTGCACCTGCGGGACGGGGGGTGCGCGTTCCCCGGCTGCGACCGCAGCCCGCGCCGCTGCGAAGCCCACCACGTGCGCGAGTGGTACCGGCACCGCGGTGACACCGCGCTGGAGAACATGGTGCTGCTGTGCCGCTATCACCACCAGCTGCTCCACCACCGGCACTGGACGATGGAGATGATCGAGGGCCGGCCCTGGTTCACCCCGCCCTGGATCGTCGACACCGACCAGACACCCCGACCCGGCGGCCGACCCCACGTCCCCCTCTGAGGAGCAGGAGAACGCTTCGAGAACCGAAGCGTTCGTGGTGCAGAACGCACCGCGGGAGCCGTCAACGCCCCCTATCGGACGTCCGTCCAGAGGTCGGGGGACATGTCGCCGTGTCCCCCGATCGCACGCCGGGGCGGTCTGCTTAAAATCTTCGCGCCGCGGTCGAACAGACGGCCGCTTCGTGGATCGGGGCGCCGGCCCGAGGCCGTGCGCTCGCCAGGTCCTTCCGTTGTGCGCAACCGCTCGCACCCGTTGTCCGGGGTGGGGGCGACCGGTCGCGCGCACGGCAGGCCCACGGCACGACGCCTTCCCGCGCTGCCCCGACTTCCCGTAGCGACCGTGGAAGGTGAGGGACACCGCGTGCACCCGGGCCAGGCCGAGCAGCTCGTCGGCGCTCTGCGCAAGGCAGCCCAGACCCTGCTCGAGCGACAGAGCATCCGTGATCTCCAACAGACGCTCTCGGAAATCGTCGCCGCAGCGGTCGACACGGTGCCCGGCGCGACGGCCGGCGGCATCTCCGTCAGCGAGGACGGGATCGTCGACACCCGCAACCCGACGAGTCGCGGCATCTCCGACCTCGATCGGCTCCAGGGCGAGCTCAACGAGGGGCCGAGCATCACCGCCATCGAGAGCCCGACCGAGGACGGCGTGGTCATCGCGCAGGACCTCGGCGGCCCCGACGGGGAGCGGTGGCCCCGGTTCGCGCCGGCAGCGGTCGCCAAGGGCTACCGGTCGATGCTGTCGGCCCAGCTCGCCACCACCGGGACGATGCGCGCGGCGCTCAACCTCTACGCCGCCGAGCCCTACGTCTTCGACGGCGAGGCACGGCTGACCGCCGGGCTCTTCGGGGTCCAGGCCGCGATGCTCCTGCACGGCAGCGAGCAGGCCGTCCACCTGGGCCGGGCCGTCGACAGCCGCGACGTCATCGGTCAGGCCAAGGGCATCCTCATGGAACGCTTCGTCGTCGGCGAGACCGAGGCGTTCCAGATGCTGGTCGAGTCCTCGCAGAGCACGAACCTCAAGCTCGTCGACGTGGCCCGCTGGCTCGTCGGCGAGGTCTCCCGACGCCGGGCGCGCCAGGCGACCACCGACGGCCACCGGCCCGAGCCCGCGACCGGCGACCTCTTCCCGCCCGAACGCTGACCCGTCAGTCCAGGACGACCGGCCCGGACGGCGTCCGGAGCTCCGCGCGCAGGGCGGGCGGCCCGTCCGTGACCGTCACGGCGCCGGCCAGCCCGAGAGCCTCGAGCCGTCGCCGCAGGGCGGCGGCGTCGGGACTCGACACCACGAGACGGTCGAGGCGGACGCCGGCGTCGGCGAGGGCGCCGGTCGGGTGCGCGCCCTCCCACACGATGAGCGACGGCACGAGCCCGCTGCCGTCGCCGGGCAGCGACCCGTCGGCCGGGACGGTCAGCGTCCACGACAACGCGTCCCGGGTGAGGTGCCGGCGCTCCCCGTGGTCGTCGGGGGCCGGCGGCAGCACCGGCGGACGCGCCACCCAGTGCAGCAGCCGGGGCCCGTCCGCCAGCCGGGACCGGACGGACGCGGAGTCGAGCCCGAACCACCGCGGCCGACCCGGCGCCGGGGCCTCGGGGTCGATCGCGATCAGCTCGAGGTAGGTCGCTCCGCCGAGCGCCAGCAGGGCGTTGTGAGTGCCGTACCGCGCGTGCCGACCGCCCGGGGAGAGGCGTACGCCGAGCCGTTCCTCGAGGGCGGGGACGCCCCGGGCGAGGTCGTCGGCGGCGACCACGAGGTGATCGACGGCAGGGGTGGACGGCACGGCGCCGACCGTACGGCGACCACCCGAGAGTCCTGAAAGTAGAGCAGTAAGTTGTGATTTAGGACCAATCGCTGCTACCGTCCCGCCATGACCTCCTCCGCGACGACGGGACGCCGCGCCTGGATCGGTCTCGCCGTCCTGGCGCTGCCGACGCTGCTGCTCTCCCTCGACATGAGCGTGCTCTACCTGGCCCTGCCCGCGCTCTCCGCGGACCTCGGCCTCGGGCCGACCGCGCAGCTCTGGGCGATGGACGTCTACGGCTTCATGATCGCCGGCTTTCTCGTCACCATGGGCACCCTCGGTGACCGCATCGGGCGGCGCCGGCTGCTGCTCATCGGCGCGGCCGCGTTCGGGGTGGCCTCGGTGGCGGCGGCGTTCTCGACCGGGCCCGCCATGCTCATCGCCACCCGGGCGCTGCTCGGGGTCGCGGGCGCGACGCTGATGCCCTCGACGCTCGGGCTGATCCGCACGATGTTCCCCGACCCGCGGGCGCGCGGGACCGCGATCTCGATCTGGATGAGCTGCTTCATGGGCGGCATGACGGTCGGTCCGCTGGTCGGCGGGGCGCTGCTCGAGGCGTTCTGGTGGGGCGCGGCGTTCCTCATGGGCGTGCCGGTGATGATCCTGCTGCTGGTGGTCGGCCCGGTGCTGCTGCCCGAGTCGCGCGACGCCGGCGCCGGGCGTCTCGACCTCGCCAGCGTCGCGCTCTCGCTGGGCGCCGTGCTGCCGGTGGTGCACGGGCTGAAGTCGCTGGCGGCCTCGGGCCCGGAGCCCGGCGCGCTCGTGGCGCTGGCCGTCGGGATCGGCCTCGGCGTGCTCTTCGTCCGCCGTCAGCTGCGCCTCGACGACCCGTTGCTCGACCTGCGGCTGTTCCGCCGCCGCGCCACGGCAGGTGCCCTGGGCATCAACGTCGGCGGGGGTGTCGTCATGGCCGGCACGTTCCTGCTGCTCACGCTGTTCCTGCAGCTGGTCGCGGGCCTGTCGGTGCTCACGGTCGGCCTGGTGCTCGCGCCGCTGCAGGCCGCGATGGTGGTGGCGTCCCTGCTCGCTCCGCGCCTCGCCCGCAGCATCCGCCCGGCGCGGGTCACGGCCGCCGGCCTGCTGATCGGCGCGGTCGGGCTCGGCATCGTCGGGTTGCTCGGCGCCGGTGCGGGTGGGGGCACCGTGGTCCTGCTCGCCGGCTTCCTCCTCGCGTCCGTCGGCATCGCCCTCCCCACGGCGCTGGGCACCGACCTGCTGGTGGGCTCCGTGCCGGAGGAGAAGGCGGGGTCGGCGGGCGCGCTGTCGGAGACCAGCGGTGAGCTCGGCATCGCCCTCGGTGTCGCGACGCTCGGCAGCCTCGCGACCGCGGTCTACCGCGACGCCCTCGTGATCCCGCCCGGGACGCCGGCCCCGCTCGCCGACGCCGCGCGGGCGGGCATCACCGAAGCGGCGGCGGCCGGGCCGACCCCCGCGCTCTCCGGTGCGGTCGAGTCCGCCTTCACCGCGGGCCTCGGCGTGGCCGCGACGCTCGGCGCGGTCGTCTTCGTCGGGCTCGCCGTGGTCGCGACGGTCGCCTTCCGCCACGTGCCGGTGACCGGTACGGCCGACACGACCGACCCGGCCGACCCGGCCGACACCACCGACCCGGCCGACACCACCGAGCCCCTCGACGACACCCCGGACACGCGGCACGCGGCCCCCGAGCCGGCCGCGGCCTGAGGTCCTTCCTCTCGGAGCCCGACGTCCCGCGCATGGCGGCACCGGTTACGGTGCCGCCATGCCGGGCTTCACGTGGCCGCCGCGCGACACCGACCGCAACCGCTTCCTGTGCCGCCTGCAGGTCGTGCTCTACGCGGTGGTCACCGCCTACTTCGGGGCCTTCGCCCTCGCCAGCGGCGCGCTGCTGCCGTGGGCGATCTTCACGCTCGCCCTGGCCGCGACGCTCGTGGTCGGCGTCGCCCTGGTGCTCATGCGCGCCCAGCGCCGCTGAGCAGGACCGTCAGGACGCCGGTCCGGTCGCGACGGTCTCCCACCGCCGCGACAGGGCGTCGAGGTGCTCGAGGAGCTCACCGAGACCCGTGACGTGGTCGGCCATCAGCTCGCTCTCGAGGTCGGACACCCGCCCGCGCAGCCGCGCGAGGGCCTCGCGACCGTCGGTGGTGAGCCCGAGGAGCTTGCGGCGGCCGTCGGCCGGGGCCTGGGTGCGCTCGATGAGCCCGCGGTCCTCGAGGCGCCGGCACACGTCCGCCATGGTCGACCGGTCCAGCGCGACCGTGGTCGCCAGCGAGCCCTGATCCAGCTTCGGATGGGCCTCGACCGTGACGAGCACGGCGTACTGCGGACCGGTGAGCACCGGATCGACCCGGCGGGCCCAGGCGGCGGTGTAGGCCTGGTGGAGTCGTCGGGCCAGGTAACCGGGTGCTTGGCGTATGACGGCCGGGGTGGCGGGGCCACCCTCCGAGGTCGTCGCGTCCCCCTCGCGTGACATTCGTCTACTGTGACACAACTCAGTGACACACAACGCATTACCGGCGGTCACGAGGATGACAAGCGGTCGTGTGACGCGGTCACCGGGCGTTCGGTCGGTTCCGGGGGCGTCGAGCACCCGCCCGGGGCCGGTGGGAGGGTCGCCGGTGTGGACGAGATCGCGGAGTGGAGCCGTGCCCAGGAGCGTGTCGTCGCGCTGGTCGCCGGGCTGACGCCGGAGAGGGCCGCGACGACGGTGCCCGCCTGTCCGGACTGGACGGTGCGGGATCTGCTCTCGCACATGGTCGGGCTCGGGGCCGACGTCATCGCCGGGGACGAGCCCGACGACCACAACGAGGAGTGGACCGCACGACAGGTCGACGCCCGGCGGGGGCGTGACGTCGGCGCGCTCGTCGCCGAGTGGGAGGTGGTCGCCGGGCCGCTGCGCGCCTGGATGGCCGAGCACGGGACGCGTCCCCTCGGCGACGTGACGATCCACGAGCAGGACCTGCGGGGCGCGCTGGAGGAGCCCGGGGGCCGCGACACACCGGCGATCGCCGCGCTGCGCGACCGCTTCGTCGGCCGCCTGACCCCGCGGCTCGACCCCGGCCTGCCGCCGATCGCGCTGGTGGGGGAGCAGTGGTCGTGGTGCTCGGCGGGGGAGCCCGCCGACGCGGCGGTCGAGCTGCGCGCCCCCGACTTCGACCTCGCGCGCGCCCTGATGGCCCGGCGCTCGGCCGCGCAGCTGCGCTCGTGGACCGTCCGCGGCGACGTCGAGCCCTACCTCGAGGCGTTCGCGACGCTCGGCCCGCTGCCGGAGCGGGACCTCACCGACGGGTAGCGCTCACCGCCGCGGCATCTGGCTGGGAAAGAGCAGGCGCACGTCGTCGAGGGTGACGAGGCGCAGGTGGATGACCTGCTCGACGACCGCGATCCGCCACCCGCGGGTCTTGTCGTTGAGGCGCAGCCCGCGCAGCCAGCGCTGGGCGTGACGGAAGGCCTCGCTCTGAGTCTTCGGGCTGGGCGCGGGGCGGCCCTCGGCGCGGTGCCACTCGGCGATCTGCTCGGCGTCGCCGTGCACGTCGCGCGGGAAGCTGCCCGGCCCGGCGTTCGCGGCGACGATCAGCGTCGGACCGCACGCGGCCACCAGCACCGACCACCACGTCTCGGCGGTCGGCAGCGACGTGTCGATGGTGCGCCCGCCCGCGAGCCCGCCGCTCGTGGACGGCCCGGCCCCGGCGGTCGGCGCGAAGCGCAGCAGCGCCAGCGTGAGCTCCTGGCCGTCGGGCAGCCACAGGCCCAGCGAGGAACGGTCGTCGCGGACGAGCAGCCCGTTGCCGACGCGGATGCGGTCCTTGCCCGGCACGCCCGGCACGAACAGCGTCAGCAGCCCGCCGTGTCGCTGGCGGTTGATGATCAGGTAGGCGTCGTCGCGGACCTCGATCTCGGCGGCCAGCCGCGAGACACGGTCGTCGGGGACCGGGACGTGCCGGGACGCCCCACCGCCGCGCCCGGTGGC
This sequence comes from Actinomycetospora aeridis, assembly GCF_037400275.1. Classification (NCBI taxonomy): domain Bacteria; kingdom Bacillati; phylum Actinomycetota; class Actinomycetes; order Pseudonocardiales; family Pseudonocardiaceae; genus Actinomycetospora; species Actinomycetospora aeridis. The sequence continues at coordinate 73,956 of NZ_JBBEGL010000003.1, forward strand.
GTCGCCGCGCCCGATGGTGATCCGTTCGCCCCACGGCACCGACTGCGTGTGCTCGGTGCGGACGTCGAGCACCGCCAGGCCACCGACGGGCAGCCGGGGCGAGTGGGCGTGGGCGGACCGCGGTGGGCGTGCGGCGGGTCGCGTCACGCCACCTCCCGGTCGGCCGGTTCCCGGAGTCGGGTCAGGGTCGAGTCCTCACTCGCCCCCGCCGCGGCGGGGGTCCGCCGGCCGACGCCAGCCTACTCCGGGCCGTCCGCCCCGGACGGTCGCGACGACCCGCTCGGCCACCGTCGGGCGGGCGGCGACCTGCGTGCCGCCGCCGAGGTGCGCGGGCGTCGTCGGGGACGTCACGGTGGCGCCGTCACGACCGCGGGAGCCGCGGGTGCCGGGCGCCCCGTGCACGGCGGTCCCCGGCTCGACGGGCCGCACCGGCGCCCCGCGCGGACCAGTTCCCCGGAACCCCCCGACAGAGTTCCGGGAACCCCCCGCCGGCCCCCGCGCCGGGGCCGGCCGAGGCGGTGCTGCCACCGGGGACACCGGCAGCGCCGGACCCGGACGGCCGGCTGCCCCCGGCGCGGCCGGGCCGGGCACCGGCGGGGAGGGGGGACCCGCCGGGGCGGCAGGCGACGACACCGACGAGGGGGTCGGGTCGGTCGCGGACGTGGTCGCCGCGGGTGTCGCGGCGGGACATGAGAACGCGGCGGTGACGAGCACGCGCCCGACGGGGACGTCGGTGCCCGCGAGCAGGTGCAGGAACGTGCGCTCGGCCATCCGGCGCGCCTCGCTGCTGCGGGCGTGCTCGAGGTAGCCGCTGAGCAGCTCGTCGGCGAGCACCTCGAGCGGCCAGCGGGCGGCGACGTCGGCCAGGTCGTCGGGGTGGAACTCCACCCACAGGTGCGGTGCGGCGACCCGCTGGCCGCGCGGGGTCCAGACCAGCGCCTCCTCCGAGGCGAGCCGGCGGGCCGCCGCGCGGACCAGCCCGTCGCCCTGCACCCACGGCCGCCCGAGCATGCCGCGCAGCGTGCGGCGCACCCGCTCGCCGGCCGAGGCCGGCCCGAGGTCGGCGGTGGGCAGGGCGTCCGCCACCGGGGACGGGCCCCCGGCGTGTCCGCGGGACGTGCGGCCGCTCCAGGACACGACCAGCCAGGCGCCGCCGGCGGTCGCGGCGACGAGCACCACGACGAGCAGGGCGGTGAGGAACGAGCCGGACGCCAGCCAGATCAGGAGCAGCAGCGCGAGCGCGCCGGCTCCGGCGAGGCGAGGGGCGGGCCCCCTCACCGCGGCGTCCCGTCGGCCAGGGTGGGCGCCTCGCCCGGCAGCAGCGTCAGCGGGCTCGGCAGGTGCTCCGCCGCGGCGCCGAGCAGCGTGCTGTCCCGGGCCGCGTCGCCGAGCCCGGACGGGCCGATCGCGCTGATCACGCCGGCGGCGAGGACGAGCAGCATGAGGGCCAGGGCGCCGTGGGCGGCGACCCCGAGGACGCGGTCGGGCAGCCCGGGACGGCGCCACCCGCCGCCGGTGCGTCGCGCGAGGTGGTCGCCGAGACGGCGGCCGAGGCCCCAGCCGACCAGGGCGCCGATCAGCGCGGCCCCGATGACGACCGCGCCGCGTGAGACCCCGTCGTCGGCGCTCACCAGCATCGGCACGAGCCAGCGGGCGAGCGCGCCGGCGAGGAGCACCCCGGCCACGGCGCCCGCGGCCTTGAGCACGAGCCCCGTGCCGCCGCGGCGCCAGCCGCGCAGCGCGGCGATCACCACCACCGCGAGCACCAGGACGTCGACGACGGTCACCGGCAGCCTCCCGACACTCGATCCGTGTCCGGCGCTGCGCACACGGCGCCGGGTGACACCGAGTCAACGCCGCCCGTGACGGTGCCGGAGCCGGACGATCGGGAACTAATTCCCGGAGTCGGGCCGGGCGCCCTCGAGGGGGACGAGCACCTCCTGCATGCCGGGGCTGTCGACCGGGCCGCCGGCCATCCGCGTCAGGAAGCCGACGACGCCGGCTGCGCCCCAGTGCCACGACGGTTCCCCGCCGAGCGTCCACGTCCCGGCCTCCCGGGTCGCGCCCCACCGGTGCTCCGGCGTCGCCACGGCGAGCAGCCAGTTGCGGGCGGCACGCGCGGCGCCGGCGAACTCGTCGTCGCCGGTGACGCGGCCCAGCGAGTCGAGGAACCAGCCGGTGCCCGCCGCGCCGCTGTTGGTGGCGGTGTGCACGGTCGGGCTGCCCTCGAACTCCGCCCACGCCCGCCCGACGGGCTCGGTGAGGGACACGTCGACGAGCCAGCGCCCCGCGGCGCGGGCGCGCTCGAGGTGGCGCGGGTCGCCGAGGACGGCGTGGGCCTGCAGGGAGACCCAGCCGATGCCGGCTGCGCCCTCCTCCATGCCGGTGGCCCGGTTGGGGTTGTCGGGGACGAGGGCCTCCGGCCCGGCGCCGAGCAGTATCGGCCAGGTCACCCCCCGCCCGGCGGGCTGCGCCGTGCGGTCGAGGAAGCCCAGCGCGGACTCCGCGTCGCGGCGCCACCGCTCGTCGCCGGTGGCCTGGTACATCCGCAGGAACACGAACGCCGCGCCCGCCGTGCCGGACAGGAAGCCGGTGTTGCGCCGCGGCTCGTCGTCGCGCTCGGGCAGGCCACCGTCCTCGTCGAGACGGCTCGACAGGTACGCCGCGCCGCCCGCGGCGTACGCGGTGAGCTCGGGGTCGCGCAGGCGCTCGCCCATCACCGAGAGCGCGTAGACGATCCCGGACTGGCCCTCGCCCATCCCGTGCCGGTAGGAGGGCTCGCCGCCGCCCTCCACGTCCGCCCACGCCCAGCGGCACCGCTGCGGGCAGGGGAGCCCGTCGACGCCCTCGGCGCGGTCGAGCACCCACCGCAGCGAGGCCCGCGCGCCCTCGCGGAAGCGCTCGTCGCCGGTGGCCTCGCCGATCCGCCACAGCACCTCGGCGACGCCCGCGGCGCCGTCGTCGAACGACGTGTAGGCGCGGTCGGCGGGCCCGTCGGGGTTCACGTAGTCGGGGACCCGGCCGCCGCGGGAGGCGCCGAGCAGGAAGTCGCCCGCCGCGCGGGCCCCGCCGAGCCAGCGCTCGCGGGCGGCGGGGTCGGGCGTCGCCGCGGCCAGCGCGAGAAACCCGTGCGCCACGCCCGCCGCGCCGACGTCGCGGTCGGTCTGGCGGTTCGGCGCCTGGATCGCGCTGGTCCAGGCGCGGGCCCCGGACACCTCCGCCGGCGTGTCGGCGCCGAGCGGGTCGGGCACGGCGTCGTCGAGGAGACGGTTGGCGAACGCGGTCGGGAGGGCCGGGTCGGCCGACTGCGGGCTCGTCCCGGGCGGGGGCTCCTCGGCGGGCGCCGCGGCGCAGCCGGCCGCGAGCAGCCCCACGGCGAGCACCAGGAGCAGGAGCCGCGTCACGGGACGACCGCCGCGGGCGAGCCGGCGTTGATCGCCGATCGCTCCGGGGACGGCGCGACCACACCGAACGTGAAGCCGCGGGCGCGCAGCTCGTCGATCGCGCGCGGGAGGTACTGCAGCTGGTCGGGGGAGCACGACACCACGTCGCCCGCGTCGTGGAGCAGCAGCATCGCCTGGTCCGCCGCCTCGGTGACGACGTAGTCGACCATCCGGTCCGCGCCGGGGCACTGGAAGTCGCCCTCCCGGTTCGACGTCCACTTCCAGTGGATCCCGCCCGTGATCCCGAGCCGCGCGAGCGCGGCGTCGCCGGCGGGGGAGGGCTGCCCGAACGGGTAGCGGAACAGCGTCGGGCGGACACCGGTCAGGTCGGTGAGCACCTGGTTCGTGCGGGCGATCTCGACCTCGGTCTCCTCGGGTGTCAGGTCCGGGAACCACGGGTGCTCCCACCCGTGGTTGGCGACGACGTGGCCCTCGGCCTGCACGCGGCGCACGATGTCCGGGTGGTCGGCCGAGTGGTTGCCCTGCAGGAAGAAGGTCGCGCGGACCCGCTTCGCCGCCAGGACGTCCAGGATGTACGGCGTGAGCTGGGGCGACGGCCCGTCGTCGAACGTGAGGGCGACCCGCGGCCCGGGCCGGGCGTCGGGTGCCGGGGGCAGGCCACGGTCGAACGCGGTCGCCGTGTAGCGCGGCCCGAGGGCGAGCTCGCCGCGGTCGGCGGCGCCCGCGAACGAGCCGACGAACGAGATCACGACCGTGCCCAGCAGGGCCACGGCGAAGAACAGCAGCGAACGGACGTTGCGGCGCCGGTCGTCGAACGACACGCGCTCAGCGGCGCAGACGGGCGCCGCGGCGCACGATCCGCACGAGCAGCATCGCCGTGAACACCACGGTCACCGCCATCAGCACGGCCGCCATCGCGTTGATGCCGGTGGCCGCCGCCAGCGCGAGACCGGTGGTCCCGCCGCCGACCCCGCTCGTGAGGTACATCGAGTGCTCGCCGTACATCCCTGCGCTCCGTCCCCTTCCGGATCTGTTGACTACCAGGCCTGGCGCCGGGCGTTGAGGCACCGCCAGGCGGCCACCACCGCGCACCACTCCAGGAAGAACCCGTAGAAGTCCTCCACCAGCACGATCGCGACCAGCGCGACGTCGGTGAACGACCGTCCCGGCAGCCGCCACATCGAGGTCACCCGCTCCAGCCACATGACGGCGAGCGGGATGAGCCCGATCAGCGCGTACCGGAACGGCACCGCGTAGATGATCATGAGGGCGAGCATCGTCAGGAACAGCACGCGGAAGAACACGCTGAACCCGAACAGCCCGTACGCGAAGATGTCCTTGCGCGTCGAGGTCGACCAGCCGCGCTTGAGGCACTCGTCCATCCCGCCGCGACCCCACCGCAGCCGCTGGGTCCACAGCGCGCGGAAGGTGTCCGGCGGCGTCGTGTAGACGTGCGCGTGCCGCGCCGCGGCGACCCGCCATCCCAGGGCCTTGAGCTCGAGGGTCAGCGCGTAGTCCTCGATCAGCGACGACCCGTCCCACGGCTCGCCGGCGGTGCGGGCCTTCGCGGCCGCGGCCAGGGCCGCGCCCCGGTACATCGCCGCCGCGCCGCTGGCCACCGAGACCCGCCAGCCGCGCAGGTCGCGCAGGTCGTCGTAGCGGGCGTACTCGAGGCGCTGCAGCCGCCACGCCAGGCCCTTGCCCGGCGTCGCCCAGTACCGGGCGCAGACCGCGCCCAGCACCACGTTCGACCGCAGCTCCGACGCCATCGCCGCCACCGTGTCCGGCAGCAGCACGGTGTCGGCGTCCATGGTCAGGACGAACTCGGCGTCCTGGGCGGCGACGCGCCAGCCGCGGTTGAGCGCGCCGGCCTTCTTGTCCGGGTTGTGCTCCATCTCGAGCACGGTGACCGGGTAGCGGCGGGCGATCTCGGCGGTGCGGTCGGTGCAGTTGTTCGCGACGACCACGATCCCGGAGATCTCGAGCCACTCGGGGATCTCCTGCCCCAGCAGGCCCTCGACGGTGGCCGCGATCCCCTCCTCCTCGTTGTGCGCCGGGACGAGGACCGCGACGGTCGTGGTGGTCGAGCGGCGTGGCTTCGTGGCGGTGGCGCGGGAGGCCTTCAGGGGCGCTCTGGCGGGAGTGCTCGTCGCCGCCGGGGGCGCGATAGCGGTGCGCAGCTGGATCGTCGGCGCGTCCGGGTCGCTGGAGCGACGGGCCGGGCGTCGGGGGGTGCCGGTGCCGGTGGGGAGTCCGGTCCGCACTGCCTGGCTGGTCGCCACGTCACCTCACCCGGTCGATGATCCGTCCTCGGAGCGCCGTCACCCGATCGGTAGGGGCTCCGCCGGGCATACCGTACACAGATCGGAATTCGTTACACCATCGTGAGAAATCGGGTGTCGCGAGCGATGTCTGCGTGTCACTCAGTAGTGGTTGTCGCGTCCATCACCCGGCCGTCGACGAGCACCCGCGTGACGCTGAGTGTTTCGTCCAGGAGGACGAGATCCGCCGCCCCGCCCGGGGTGAGACACCCCACGTCCCGCGCCCCGAGGAGCCGCGCCGGAACGGTCGTCGCGGCGCCGATCGCCTCGACGAGGCCCACGCCGGCGTCGACCAGCGTGCGGACGCCGCGGAGCAGCGGCGCGGCGGCGCCGGCGAGCCCGCCCGCGGCGTTGCGGACCGTTCCGCCCGCGAGCGTCACCGGGACCCCGGACAGCCGGAACGGGCCGTCGGGCATCCCGGTCGCCGCGGTGGCGTCGGTGACCAGCGCCCACCGGCCGGGGGCGGCGGCCGCCGCCAGCCGCAGCATCTCGGGGGCGACGTGGTGGCCGTCGCCGATCAGCGTCACGACGACCTCGGGCCGGGTCAGCGCGACGGCCGCGAGGCCCGGTGCCCGGTGGGCCAGCCCGCTCATGGCGTTGAACAGGTGGGTCACGGCCGTGACGCCGCGGTCGACCGCCGCGTGCGCGGCCGCGGCATCGGCGTCGCTGTGCCCGGCGGAGACGACGACGCCGCGGGCCCGGAGCAGCGCGACCAGGGCGTCGGCGCCCGGGAGCTCGGGGGCGAGGGTGACGACGTCGACCCGGCCGGCGTCGAGGAGCCGGGTGAGCAGGGCGACGTCGGGGTCGCGGCGGTGCTCCGGCGGATGCGTGCCGATCCGCGCCGGGGCGAGAAACGGGCCCTCGAGGTGGGCGCCGAGGAGGTGGGCGCCGCCGCTCGTGCGCGTCCGGGCGACGTCGAGCCGGCCCAGCGCGGCGGCCGTGCGGCCCGGGTCGTCGGTGAGCAGCGCGGGGCACAGGGCGGTCGTGCCGTCACGGGCCGCGGCGTCCCGGACCACGGCGACCTCCTCGACCGACGCGGTGGCGAGGTCGATGCCGGCGTAGCCGTGGCAGAGCAGGTCGACCAGCCCCGGGACCGCGATCACGCCGCCCCGCGCGGGCGGGAGGCCGACGGCGGCGACGCGGCCGCCGGTCACCTCGACGTCGCCCGGGCACCACGCCCCGTCGACCACCGCTCCCGAGACGCCCAGTCGCACGGGGTCAGTGTGGTGACCGGGCCGACCCGTGTCCCGCGGACACGGGCTCGCGCCGCCGATGCCTACCGTGGACGGCGTGGTCCCCCTCGAGATCGTCGGCTTCGTCGTCTCGCCCGCGCACGCGTACGAGGGGCGGCCGTCCGACGGACCGCGGCCGGTCGCCACCGAGCAGCCCGACGCCGTCGAGGTCCGCGCCGGTCACGGCGTGGTCGGCGACCGCTACGCGGGGCGGGCGGCACACCGGGAGGCAGCGGTGACCGTCCTCGCCGTCGAGGCGCTGGAGGCGGTGGCCGCCGAGCTCGGCGTCCCGCCGTTCGACCCGGCCGCGGCGCGGCGGACGATCCTCACGCGCGGGCTGGAGGTCGAGGCGCTGCGCGGGCGGGAGTTCGCGATCGACTCCGGCGACGGGCCGGTGCTCCTCGGCGGCGGGCGCCCGGCCGCGCCGTGCTCGTGGATGGACGCGGTGCTCGCGCCCGGTGCGCACGCGGCGCTGCGGGGGCGGGCGGGGGTCCGGTGCGCGGCCCTGTCGTCCGGGACGCTGCGGCTCGGGCCCGCGACGGTCACCGTCACCGACGGGCTCGGCGACCCGGACCCGGCCCGCGCCGGGCTCCCGCACCGCCGCCGCCTCGCCGTCTGAGCCGTGTGAGCCGTGTGAACTCCCCGTGGGATCGGTCTCGACCACGAGCCGCGGGCGGCCACCGGCGGGCAGGGTCGTGCGGTGAGCGAGACCGCTGAGATCGCGGGGACCGCCCGGCCGGGCATCGGGCGGGCCCGCACCCTGCTGCTGGCCGTGGTGTGCGGCGCCGCCGTCGCGAACATCTACTACGCGCAGCCGCTGCTGCACACGATCGGCGAGGCCTTCGGCGTCGGCGACGGCACTGCCGGGCTGCTCGTCACCGCCTCGCAGGTCGGCTACGCCGTCGCGCTGGCGCTGCTCGTCCCGCTCGGCGACCTGCTGGAGCGCCGCCGGCTCGTGACCGGGCTCCTCGCGGCCTGTGCCGTGGTGCTCGCGCTCGCCGCGGCCGCGCCCGGCTTCGGGCTGCTGGCCGCAGCGATCGCCCTGGTCGGCGTGACGTCCGCGGTGGCCCAGATCGCGGTGCCGCTCGCGGCGTCGCTGGCCGGCGACCACGAGCGTGGGCAGGTCGTCGGCACCGTGATGAGCGGGCTGCTCATCGGCATCCTGGGCGCCCGGACGATCGCCGGGTTCGTCGCGGAGGCCGGCGGCTGGCGCTGGGTGTTCGGCGCCGCGGCGGGCGTGATGGTGCTGCTCGCGGTGGTCGTGCGCGTCGGGCTGCCGGTGGTCCCGTCGACGGAGTCGGCGACGTACCCGCGCCTGCTGGGCACGGTGCTCACGCTGGTGCGCGACGAGCCCGAGCTGCGCCGGCGGATGGCGCTCGGCGCCGTCGGCATGGGGTGCTTCACGATCCTCTGGACCTCGATCGACTTCCTGCTCTCCGGGCCGCCCTACCACTACGGGCCGGCGCTGGTCGGCCTCTTCGGGCTCGCCGGCCTCGCCGGGGCGGGGATGGCGCTGCTGGCGGGCCGGCTCGCCGATCGCGGGTACCAGCGGCTCGTCGTCACGGTCGCGCTGGTCGTGCTCGCCGCGAGCTGGGGACTGCTCGGGCTCGGCGGGGCGTCGGTGATCGCGCTGATCGCGGGGGTGGTCGTGCTGGACCTCGCCCAGCAGGCGCTGCAGATCAGCCACCAGAGCGTCATCTACGCGCTGGCCCCGCAGGCGCGCAGCCGCGTCACCACGGCCTACATGGTCTCGACGTTCCTCGGCGGCACGCTGGCCTCGGCCGGGGTGGCGGTGGTCTACCCGGCCGCGGGCTGGATCGGGGTGTGCGTGCTCGGCGGGGCGGTCGCGGTCGTCGGGATCGGCGTCTGGTTCCTGCCCCGGACGTGAGTACTTTCCGGGCCTACTGGCCCGGAAAGTACTCACGAGGGATGCCCGGCCGCGCCCAGCAGGGCCGACAGGTCCGAGGCGGCGGCGGAGGTCGCGGCCGCGTGGGACGCCAGGTGCGGGCGGAGGCGCGCGGCCGGCCCCGAGACGGTCAGCGCGCCCACGATGCCGCCGTGGAAGCCGCGCACCGGGGCCGCGGCACCGGCGAGCGCCGGGTCGAACTCGCCGTCCACGACCGCGAACCCCGCGTCCCGCACGGCGGCGAGCACCGCGGGGTCGGCGCCGGCCGCCCGGGCCGCGGCGCCGTCGCGCTCGGAGAGCAGCACGCGCCCGGTGGATGTCGTCGCGGCGGGGACGTCGTCGACGTCGAAGCGCGCCCGGGGTGCCCCGCCGCCCGCCTCGGCGGTCAGCAGCGTCGCCACGCCGCGGCCGTGCAGGCGGCACAGGTGCGCGTTCTCGCCCGTGCGGGCCGCGAGCGCGACGAGCGCCGGGCCGGCCGAGCGCACGAGCCGCGACTCCGCGGTCCCGGCCGCCAGGGCGTAGAGGCGCCAGCCCAGGGCGTAGCGCCGCGAGCGGTCGTCGCGCTCCACGAAGCCCTCGTCCTCGAGGGCCGCGAGCGCCCGGGACACCTGCGTCGTCGCCCGGCCGGTGATCGCGGCGAGCCTGCTCACCCCGAGCCCGGCGGCGCGGGCCTCGGGCGAGGCGAGGGCGTCGAGCAGCTCGGTGTCGCGGCGCAGGCCGGCCGAGCGGGGCCGGGTCACGCCAGCACCAGCATGACCAGCGCGACCACCCCGCCGAGGGTCCAGGCGGCCGTGCGCCACCAGTTGGTGCGCGTGAGCCGGGCGTGGACGGCGGCGTCGAAGCCCCGCGCCAGGCGCTCGTGGCAGGGCACGGAGATCCCGAGCGTCACGGCCACCGTCGCTGCCCCGCACACCCCGGCCGCCACCCCGAGGAGCAGCGGGACGCCCGGCGGCCGCCACACCAGCAGCACCGCGCACGTCACCCCCTGCACCAGCCAGGGCAGGCCGATGAGCCGCCCCATCAGCCGGGTGTGCCGGGCGTGGAGCGCGACCCAGCCGGTGCGCTCCATCGCGGAGAAGCCCGGGTAGACGAGTAGCTGGACCGTCCACACCAGCCCGGTGCAGAACCACACGGCGGCGGCGTGGGTGCCGAGCAGCAGCGTTCCTGCCAGGGCATTTGCGCTCACCGCACGGATTGTTGCCGATCAGGGCGGCGACTTCTTCACTGGCGTCGCCCGCCCGTCAGGAAGAACGCCGCGTGAAGATCACCGACATCCGCCTCGAGCACCGCGAGACCGTGCTCGACCCGCCCTGCTACGCCGCCTGGGACCCCGAGCCCCGCACCCGGTTCGCCGCGACGATCGTGCGCGTCGAGACCGACGAGGGCGTCGTGGGCGTCGGCTCCGGCGACACGATGGCCGGGTTCTCCGACCACCGCGAGCTCTTCCTCGGCACCGACCCCCTGGCCACCGAGCTCCAGGTGCGGCGCATCGAGTCGGTCGGCTTCCACGCCGGCCGGTTCTGGCCGCTCGAGGCCGCGATCTGGGACATCGTCGGCCAGGTCGCGGGCCTGCCCGTCGCCACGCTCTTCGGCGGCGTGACCGACCGCCTGCCCGTCTACGCCTCGTGGTGCTCCGAGCAGCCGCCCGGCCGCCGCGCCGAGGACGCGCACCGGCTCGTCGAGCAGGGCGTCCGCGCCGTCAAGATCCGCGCGCATCCCCAGCGGCTGCGCCAGGGCGTCGCGGCCGTCGCCGCGGTCCGCGAGGCCGTCGGCGACCGCCTCGACATCATGGTCGACCTCAACCAGGCCTGGCGGATGGCCGGCGACGTCACCGAGCCGCTCGAGCTCACCGACGTCCGCCGTGTCGTGCGCCGGCTCGCCGAGTACGACGTCGCGTGGGTCGAGGAGCCGCTGCCCTACGCCGACGCCGACGGCCACCGCCTGCTGCGCGCCGACAACCCGGGCCTGCGGATCGCGGCGGGGGAGATGCTCGACTCCCTGCCGCAGACGCTCGCGCTGCTCGAGGCGGACGCCCTCGACGTCTACCAGGCCGACGTCGTGCTCGCCCTCGGCATGACCCGGGCCCGCCAGCTCGCCGAGGCCGCCCGCGCCCGTCACCGCCGATTCACCCCGCACACCTGGACCAACGGGCTCGGACTGCTCGCGAACCTCCACGTCGCGGCCGGGGTCGGCGCCGGGCCCTACCTGGAGTTCCCCGACGACCCGGCCGGCGGCTGGACGCCCGAACGGCGCGACTTCCTGCTCGCCGAGCCTCTGCGGCCCGACGCCGACGGCATGCTGGTCGTGCCCGACGCGCCCGGCCTGGGCGCCGTGCTCGCCTGACGTACCCACCGATCGAAGGAGCTCCGTGACCGGGCCCGTCACCACCTCCCCCTGCGCCGGCGTCGCCGCGGGGACCGCCTTCCTCTCCGGCCCGGGGCCGGTCGTCGACTTCGGACCCGGCGCGGTGGCCCGAATTCCCGACCACCTCGCCGGACAGGGGGTGCGGCGCGTCCTCGTGGTGACCGACGCGGGGCTGCGGGCCGCGGGGGTCGTGGACGCGGTCACCGCCCCGGTGGCCGCCGCCGGGATCGCGGTCGAGGTGTACGACGCCGTGCGCGGCAACCCGTCGGTCGAGGTCGTCGAGGCCGGCGCCGAGCACGCCCGCGACCTGGGTCTCGACGCCGTCCTCGCCCTCGGCGGCGGGTCGAGCCTCGACGCGGCCAAGGGCATCGCGCTGCTCGCGCCCACCCCGGGCGCGCGCGCCGACGGCACCGGAGCGGTCCCGGCGCCCGGCCTGCCGGTGGTGGCCGTCCCGACCACCGCGGGCACCGGCGCCGAGACCAACGGGTTCGGCGTGCTGGAGGACGCGGCCAGCCGCCAGAAGGTCTACTGCGGCGACGCGAGCGTCGTGCCCCGGGTCGCGGTGCTCGACCCCGAGCTGACCTACGGCCTGCCCGCGGGGGCCACCGCCGCGACCGGCGTCGACGCCCTGGTGCACGGGCTCGAGTCGCTCGCCTCGCGGGGCCGCGACCCGATGTCCGAGGCGTTCGCCGCCGAGGCGGTCCGCCGGGCCTGGGCGTGGCTGCCGGTGGCGGTCGCGGACGGGGGCGACCCGCGGGCCCGCGCCGAGATGCTCGTCGCGGCGCACCTCGCCGGGCAGGCGCTCACGCGCAGCGGCCTCGGGCTCGTGCACGGGCTCGCCCACGCGTTGTCCCTGCACACCGGCGCCGTGCACGGCCTGGCGCTCGCGGCGGTGCTGCCCGAGGTCGTGGGCTGGTCGCTCGACGCCGACCCCGCGGGCTGGGGGCGGGCCGCGGAGGCGGCGGGCCTGCCGGCGGCGTCCGCGCTGCCCGATGCGCTGGCCGGGGTGCTCGACGCCACCGGCACGCGGGTCACGGTGGCCGACCTGCACGCCGGACCCGACCTCCACGCCGCGCTGGCGCGCACCGCGTTGGCCGACCCGGTCAGCCGGAACGCCCCCCGACACCCGACATCGGCGGACGAACTGGTCGCCCTCCTGGCGAACTGCTGAACTCCCGGGGGCGTTCGCCCGGATTTGTGGTCATGCAACAGGTTTCCGCCCGGAGTCCTCGCTGTGCGCGTAGAGCGCGAGGCAAGGCGGTCCTTACCGTCGGGAGCGTGATCGACCAGCGGGCCTGCGCGGGCGCAGCACCGAGCTGCCTGCCGCCCCGCTCCCCCCGGATCCCGCAGGAGGACCCGTGACCGCACTCGAGACCATCCCCGAGCACGTGACCCGGATCAACGAGGCGAAGACGCCGACCGGTCCCGGGCGTCCCGGTGCCAGCACCGCGCACATCACCCCGTCGACCGAGCACCTGACGACCGACGACATCGAGCGCCTCGGCGCCGAGCTCGAGGTCATCCGCGACCGCGTCATGTCCTCGCTCGGCGACGACGACGCGCGCTACATCCGCCGCGTCATCCGTTCGCAGCGCGGTTTCGAGGCGGCCGGCCGCATCCTGCTGCTCGGTGCGCTGTTCCCGCCGGCGTTCCTCGCGGGCACCGCGTCGCTCGCCGTCGCGAAGATCCTCGAGAACATGGAGATCGGCCACAACGTCCTGCACGGTCAGTGGGACTGGATGCGCGATCCCGAGATCAACTCGACGACGTGGGAGTGGGACCACGTGTCGACGGCGAAGAGCTGGCAGCAGACCCACAACTACCTGCACCACACGTACACCAACGTGCACGGCAAGGACCGCGACATCGGCTACAACGTGCTCCGGGTCGACCCGGAGCAGGAGTGGCAGCCGATCTACCTGTTCCAGACCTTCACGAACGCCGGTCTGGCCATGATCTTCGAGTGGGGCATCGCGGCCTTCGACCTCGAGCTGGACCAGATCCAGCGCGGCGAGGCCACCTGGCGCGACAAGCTCCCCGAACTCAAGGCGATGGGGCGCAAGGCGGGCAAGCAGGCGCTCAAGGACTTCGTCGTGTTCCCGGCGCTGTCGGGGCCCTCGTTCGTCCCGGCGCTCGCCGGCAGCGTGCTGGCCAACGTCATCCGCAACATCTGGTCGCACGCCGTGATCTTCTGCGGACACTTCCCCGTCGAGGTCGAGACCTTCGACGAGGAGCGGCTCGAGAACGAGTCGCAGGCCGAGTGGTACGTCCGCCAGATGCTCGGCTCGGCCAACATCGACGGCTCGGTCCTGCTGCACATCATGACCGGGAACCTGTCGCACCAGATCGAGCACCACCTCTTCCCGGACATGCCCTCGCGGCGCTACCGCACCATCGCGCCCGAGATCCGCGACATCTGCCGCCGCTACGGCCTGCCGTACCACTCGGGCCCGATGTGGAAGCAGTACGGCGGCGTGCTCGCGAAGATCGCGCGCCTGTCGTTCCCCGGCGGGCACAAGCGCACCGCCAAGCAGCGCCTGCGCGCCCTGCCGTTCGGCCGCCGGCGCGCGGAGTCGCTGGACGCTGCCCCGACCGCGGCCTGACGCTGCCGGCGGCCCTGCCGCTGCCGGCGCCTCAGCCCTCCGCGAGGGCGGAGCCGCCGGCGCGCAGGGCCAGCGCGACCTCGAGCCGGCCCACCGGGTCGTCGAGGACGCCCGCGAAGGCCTCCTTGAGCCGGGCGAGCCGGTAGCGCACGGTCTGCGGGTGCACGTGCAGGCGGGTGGCCGCCTCGGCCACGTCGCCGTGGGCGTCGAGCCAGGCCGTCAGCGTCGTCACCGCGCGGTCGCGGGCCGCCGCGGTCATGCGCCGCAGCGGCTCGAGGCGCTGGGCGACGAGGTCGGCGGTCAGCGTGACGTCGGCGTGCAGGAGCAGGGCGAGCAGGTGGTCCTCGGAGCGGATGAGCCCGGCGCCCGGCAGGTGCCCGTCGAGCTGCAGCGCCCACGCCGCCCGGGCACGCGTGACGGTGCGGGGTGTCTGGTCGGGCGTGACGGTCGGCCCGAGGACCGTCGCGGTGCCGCGCACGGCGTCGGTGAGGGCGTCGGCACGACCGGGGCCGTCCGGGTCCGGCACGAACACGATCCCGACCCCGTCGACGACGGACGCGGCCACCTCGGGCGGCAGGCGGCGGCAGACGACGCCGAGGGACTCCTCGGCCATCACCAGTGCGCCGACCTCCTTCGGTGGCGTCCACCCGGCCTCGCGCGCCAGGGCGTCGAGCTCCGACGCCTCGGGGGCCGGCGTCCGGCACAGGCGCTCGACCAGCGCGTGCTGGCGGGCCTGGCGCGACCCGGCCGCGAGCGACTGCTCGTAGGCGTAGCCCGAGACCGACGCGGCGGCGAGCTGCTCGATGTAGGCGAAGAGGGCCTCGGCGAGCCGGAAGATGGCGTCGGCGCCGAGCCCCAGGTCGTCGGGACCCTCGGGCGCCGTCCCGTTGTCCGTCCCGTGGCCACTGCCGTTGCTGCTGCCGTCGCTCGTGGCCGCGATCCGGCGCCACAGCACCCGCGAGCCGATTCGGTAGGCGCTCTGCAGGGCGTCCATCGTGCGACCGTGCCGGTGCTCCACGCGTCCGAGCTCGAAGTACACGGTGGTGTCGGGCAGCGCGTCGTCGGTGCCGAGCAGGTCGAGGAACTGGTCGAGCGCCACCGAGACGCCCAGCCGGATGCGCCGCCCGAACTCGCCGTCCATGGAGAGCGCGTACTCGGCGATCTCGGCCCGCACGGTGGCGATGATCTCGTCGCCGGTGCCGAGGACCACGGGGCGCAGCCGCGCGCCCGCCTCCGCCGGCACGTCGGCCCACGGGTGCCGTCGCGATGCGTCCGTCACCGGGCACACACCGTCGCTCACGTCGTCCAGTGTCGCAGGATCGCGGGAAGACGCCAGGATCCGAGCGCCGCAGCCGGGAGCGACGTGCCCCACGTGGTCTGTCCCACGCCTCCGCCCGGGCGGGGGTCGGGGAGACGGTCCACGATGACGCGGTGATCCCCTCGGCGCGCGGGCCCCTCCGAGCGCTGCGCGCCGCGCTCTCGACCCAGCTCCGGGCTCCGGGCGCTCGGACGTCGTTGCTGGTGGGCGCCGTGGCCGCGCTCGTCGCCGGGTCCGGGCTGCGCCCGCTGACCCGCCGCTGGCCCGCCGCGGTCGTGGGCAGCCTGCTCTCGTCGACGGCCACCGAGACCCCGCGGGCGACGGCGCTGCTCGTGGGCGCGGGGGCCGGGGTGGCGCTGCGGCGCGGGGCGGCGGGCAACGCGGCCGGCCGGGTCGGTCTCGGCGTCGCGGGCGGCGCGGTGGCCGTGCTGCTCGCCCTGGACCGGGGCGCGCGCACCGACGCCACGCACCTCGCCGAGGCCCTGTCCGCCGAGCTGGGCCCGGTGGAGCTCCCCGATCGGGGGAGGGTGCTCCGGTCGATCCTGGGCCGCAGCCGCTACGCCACCGCCCGGGACATTCCGTACGGCCCCGACCCGGTGGCGAACCTCCTCGACGTCTGGCGGGACCCGGCGCTGCCGCCCGACGCCCGCGCCCCGGTGCTCGTGCAGATCCACGGCGGGGCGTGGTCGTCGGGCAGCAAGGCCGCGGACGCCCACCCGCTGATGGCGCACATGGTCGGGCGGGGCTGGGTGTGCCTCAGCGTCGACTACCGCCTCGGGCCGACCGAGCGCTGGCCCGCCCAGATCGTCGACATCAAGCGGGCCCTGGCCTGGACGCGGGCCCACGTCGCCGAGCACGGCGGCGACCCGGACCGGATCGCGATCACCGGTGGCTCGTCGGGCGCCCACCTCGCCGCGCTCGCCGCGCTGACCCCCGGCGCGTGGCAGCCCGGCTTCGCCGACGAGGACACCTCCGTCGCGGCGGCCGTCTGCCTCTACGGCATCTACGACCTGACCAGCGACGACGGCAGCGGCACCCTCGACGAGCTGCTGGCCGAGACGATGATGCCGACAGCGCTCGACCAGGACGCCCACCCCTACGTGGCCGCCTCGCCGTCCGCGCGGGTGCACCCCGGCGCGCCCCCGTTCATGGTCCTGCACGGCACCGGCGACGCGATCGTCGTGCCGGCGCAGAGCCGCGCCTTCGTCGCGCGCCTGCGGGCGGTCTCGCGCGCCCCGGTGGTGCACGCCGAGCTCGCGCACGCCCAGCACGGCTTCGACCTCGTGCCCACGGCGCGGACCCTGGCGGCCGTGCGGGCCGTGGCGGCGTTCCTCGAGGCGGTGGTGGGGGAGGCGGTGGTCGGACGGGGAGTGTCCGGCGATCGATAGGCTGGTGACACCCGGTTCGACATCCTCAGGAGAGTCCGTCGTGTCCTCGCTCGCCCCGCCCCAGCCCCTCGTCGCCGACAGCGTCCGGGTGACTGCGGGCACCACCGCGGGGCAGGCGGTCCGCGAGGCGGGGCTGCCGACCACCGGGCCGCAGACCGTGGTCGTCGTCCGCGACGCCGACGGCGCGCTCAAGGACCTCGCGTGGAGCCCGTCGGAGGACGTCGACGTCGCGCCGGTGGCCGCCGACACGGAGGACGGCCGCGCGGTGATCCGCCACTCGGCGGCGCACGTGCTCGCGCAGGCGGTCCAGCAGATGTTCCCCGAGGCCAAGCTCGGCATCGGCCCGCCGGTCACCGACGGCTTCTACTACGACTTCGCCGTCGACCGCCCCTTCACGCCCGAGGACCTCGACGCCCTCGAGAAGGCAATGCGCAGGATCGTCAAGGCGAAGCAGCGGTTCGTGCGCCGCGAGTACGCCTCGCTCGAGGCCGCGCGCGAGGAGCTGGCGGGCGAGCCGTTCAAGCTGGAGCTGGTCGATCTCAAGGGATCGGTCGACACCAGCGAGGTCATGGAGGTCGGCGAGGGCAGCCTCACCGCCTACGACAATGTGCACGCCCACACCGGCGAGCGGGTCTGGGGCGACCTCTGCCGCGGCCCGCACATCCCGACCACGGGCTTCATCCCGGCGTTCAAGCTCACCCGCAGCGCCGCGGCGTACTGGCGCGGCGACCAGCGCAACGCGCAGCTGCAGCGGATCTACGGCACGGCGTGGGAGTCGCCGGAGGCCCAGGACGCCTACCTGGAGCGGGTCGCCGAGGCCGAGCGTCGCGACCACCGCCGCCTCGGCTCCGAGCTCGACCTGTTCAGCTTCCCGGACGAGATCGGCTCGGGCCTGCCGGTCTTCCACCCCAAGGGCGGGATCGTCCGCAAGGAGCTCGAGGACTACAGCCGCCAGCGCCACGCGGAGGCCGGCTACGAGTTCGTCAACACCCCGCACGCCACCAAGGGCGAGCTGTTCTCGGTCTCGGGCCACCTCGACTGGTACCGCGAGGGCATGTTCCCCGCGATGCACCTCGACGCCGAGTTCGGCGACGACGGCGAGGTGAAGCGGCAGGGGGTCGACTACTACCTCAAGCCGATGAACTGCCCGATGCACAACCTGATCTACCGGGCGCGCGGGCGGTCGTACCGGGAGCTGCCGCTGCGGCTCTTCGAGTTCGGCACCGTCTACCGGTACGAGAAGTCGGGCGTGGTGCACGGCCTCACGCGCGCCCGCGGCTTCACCCAGGACGACGCGCACATCTACTGCACGCGCGACCAGATGCGCGACGAGATCCGGTCGCTCCTGCAGTTCGTGCTCGACCTGCTGCGCGACTACGGGCTCGACGACTTCTACCTCGAGCTCTCGACGCGCAACCCGGAGAAGTCGATCGGGTCGGACGAGGCCTGGGACGAGGCGACGAACGTCCTGCGCGAGGTCGCCGAGGGCGCGGGGCTCGACCTCGTGCTCGACCCCGGCGGCGCCGCGTTCTACGCCCCGAAGATCTCGGTGCAGGCCAAGGACGCGATCGGCCGGACCTGGCAGATGTCGACGATCCAGGTCGACCTCATGCTCCCGGACCGCTTCGAGCTCGAGTACACGGCGCCGGACGGGTCGCGCCAGCGGCCGGTCATGATCCACCGCGCGCTCTTCGGCTCGATCGAGCGGTTCTTCGGCGTGCTCACCGAGCACTACGCGGGCGCGTTCCCGGCCTGGCTCGCCCCGGTGCAGGTCGTCGGCATCCCGGTCTCGGGCGACCAGGCCGGGTACGTCGCCGAGGTGGCCGCCCGGCTGCGGGCCGAGGGCCTGCGGGTCGAGGTGGACGACTCCGACGACCGCATGCAGAAGAAGATCCGCACGCACACCCTGCAGAAGGTGCCGTTCCTGCTGCTCGCCGGCGGCAAGGACGTCGAGGCCGGCGCGGTGTCGTTCCGTTTCCGCGACGGCTCGCAGCGCAACGCCGTACCCGTCGACGACGCGGTCGCGGCGGTGGTCGACTGGGTGCGCCGCCGGGAGAACGCCTCACCCGACGCGGAGAAGTTCGCGCCCTGATGAGCGGGGAGAGCACCGAGCTCGACGAGCTGTGGGGGGCCGGCACCCCCGACGGCTTCCGGCGGCTGTGGGCGCCCCACCGGATGGCCTACATCGCCGGGGAGACGGGCACGGGCGAGGAGTCCGGCCAGTGCCCGCTGTGCCGGATCCCGACACGGTCCGACGAGGACGGTCTCGTCCTGCATCGGGGCGAGCGCGTCTACGCGGTGCTCAACCTGCACCCGTACAACCCCGGGCACCTCATGGTGGTGCCCTACCGCCACGTCGCCGGGCTCGACGAGCTGGACCTCGAGGAGTCCGCGGAGCTCGTCGCCGTCACCCAGCAGGCCGTGCGGGCGCTGCGCGCCGTCGCGGCGCCGCACGGGTTCAACGTCGGCATCAACCTCGGCCACGTCGCGGGCGGCTCGCTGGCGGACCACCTGCACCAGCACGTCGTCCCGCGCTGGGGCGGCGACGCCAACTTCATCACCGTCGTCGGGCAGACCAAGGTGATCCCGCAGCTGCTCGCGGAGACACGGTCGCGGCTGGCCGAGGCGTGGCCCGGGAACTCCCGATGATCAACGAGTGGGCCCGGGCGGCCATGAGGGGCGGGGTCGAGCCGACCGCGTCGTGGCTGGTCCGGCGCGGCGTGCACCCCGACGTCGTGACGATCGTCGGAACGGTCGCTTCGACGGCGTCGGCGCTCTGGCTCATCCCGACCGGGCACCTGTTCGCCGCGTCTCTGGTGGTGTGGGCGTTCGCGATGCTCGACGTGCTCGACGGCGCCATGGCCCGCGCCCGCGGCGTGAAGAGCCCCTTCGGGGGTGTGCTCGACTCGGTGGGCGACCGGCTCGTCGACGGCGCCGTGTTCGCCGGCATCACCTGGTGGGCCTTCACCGCCGACCGGCCCCTGCTCGCCGGGCTGGCGCTGGCGTGCCTGATCACCGGCCAGCTGATCTCCTACATCAAGGCGCGCGCCGAGGCGGCGGGCCTGCGCGCCGACGGCGGGCTCGTCGAGCGCGCCGAGCGCCTGATCCTGGGGCTCGCCGGCGTCGGCCTGGTCGGGCTCGGCGTCCCGTACGCCCTCGACGTGGCGCTCTGGCTGCTGGTCGTGGGCTCGGTGATCACGATCGGGCAGCGCGTCGTCGCCGTGTGGCGCAGCGCCCGCGACCAGTACGGGGCGGCCACGGGGCACACCCCGGACAGCCGCCCCGTCGACACCCCGGGGGCCGGATGACGACGACCGCCGCTGCCCCGTCCGGCCTCTCGGCCGGTGAGCGGGCCAGCGAGCTCGGCTACGCGGCGGGCTGGCGGCTGGTGCGCGCGATGCCCGAGCCGGCCGCGCGCTGGGTGTTCCGCGCGGGCGCCGACCTCGCCGCCCGCCGGGGCGGGCGGGGCACCGAGCGGCTGCGCGCCAACCTCGCGCGGGTGCGCCCCGACCTCGACGCCGACGGGCTCGACGCCCTCACCGCGGCCGGCCTGCGGTCGTACGCCCGCTACTGGCGGGAGGCGTTCCGCCTGCCGGGGGCGGACCACGCGGCGCTGGCCCGGCGGCCGGTGGTCGAGGGGCAGGAGCACCTCGACGAGGCGCTCGCGGCCAGCCGCGGTGTCGTGGTCGCGCTGACCCACTCCGGGAACTGGGACATGGCGGGGCTCTGGCTGGTCGCGCACTCCGGGCCGTTCACGACCGTGGTCGAGCGCCTCAAGCCGGAGTCGCTCTACGAGCGCTTCGTCGCCTACCGGGAGTCGCTCGGGTTCGAGATCCTCCCGATGACGGGCGGCGAGGCCCCGGTCCGCGGGCTCGTGCGGTCCCTGCGCGCCGGGAAGGTGGTGTGCCTCGTCGCCGACCGGGACCTGTCGGCGCACGGCGTGCCCGTCACGTTCTTCGGCCACCCGGCCTCGATGCCGCCCGGCCCGGCGTCCCTGGCCGCGAGCACCGGCGCCGCCCTCCTGCCGGTCGGGCTGTCGTTCACCGACGACCCGGTCACAGGCGAGGGCTGGCGCTTCCGCATCCACCCCCCGGTGTCCGTGCCCGACCGCGCCGCCGTCCCCGCGGCCACCCAGCGGGTCGCCGACGTCTTCGCCGGCGACATCGCCGAGCACCCCGAGGACTGGCACATGCTCCAGCGCGTCTGGCGCGACCTGCCCTGACCAGGCTGCGGGAAACCGCAGCGGACCCGGTGGACGACCCCAGGGTGCCGGCGACGCGATCTTCCTAGCGTCGTCGCCATGGACATCGCAGCGGGGTTCACGGGCTGGGCGATCGGCGTGATGGCGCAGGTGGGGGCGCCCGGGGCGGGGCTGGCCATCGCATTGGAGAACCTCTTCCCACCGCTGCCCAGCGAGGCGGTCCTGCCGCTCGCGGGGCTCGCGGCGGGCCGGGGCGAGTTCTCCCTCGGCGCGGCGCTGGTGTGGACGACCCTGGGATCCGTCGCGGGTGCCGTCGTGCTCTACGCCGTCGCCGCCGCCGTCGGGCCCGCGCGCCTGCGCGCGGTGGTGCGGCGCCTGCCGCTGGTGCGGGAGTCGGACCTCGACCGCGGCGAGGCGTGGTTCGCCCGCCACGGCACCGCGGCGGTCCTGCTCGGCCGGATGGTGCCGGTCGTGCGGAGCGTCATCTCCGTGCCGGCGGGCGTCGAGAGGATGAACCCCGTGCTGTTCGTGGCGCTGACCGCGGCGGGCAGCGCGCTGTGGAACGCCGTGTTCGTCGGGGCGGGGTACGTGCTGGGCGCGAACTGGGTGGTCGTGGCACCGTTCGCCGACGTGCTGGAGAAGGTGGTGATCGTCGCCGTGGGGGTCGCGCTCGTGGTGACGGCGGTCGGCGCGGTCCGCCGGGCACGGACCCCGGGGCGGCACCGTGAGCCGCGCTGAGGAGCCGGGCCGGACCACGCCGGCCTGGCTCGCCTCGCTCACCCGGGACGCGGTCGGGGGAGCCGCCCGGGCGACGGTCGGGGTCGTGCTCGGCGGCGTCCTCGCGGTGGCGGTGGTGCCCGTCGCCGTCGGCGCCCTGCTGGCGGCGCCGGTGTCCCGCGCGGTCGGCCGGCGCTGGCTGCGCGTCGTCGTCACCGCCGACCGGCGCCGGCTGCGGCGCTGGCACGGTCACGCATCCGGGGAGGCGCCGGTCGGCGACCGCGCGGCGGCGGGCTACCTGGCGGTCCGCGTCGTCACCGGGACGGCGGCCCTGGTCCTCGTCGTGATCGGAGGCGCCGTCGCGGCCGGCTACCTGCTCGTCCCGCCCGTCCTGCTGGCGCGCGGGGACGTCCCGGCGGCGACCTTCGCCCCGAGCGTCGGGGTCGGGGTCGTCGCGCTGCTGCTGACCGCGCAGGTGATCGCCGCGAGCGCCGCGCTCGACCGCCGCCTCGCCGCGCGGCTCCTCGACGGCGACCCGACGGCGATGCTGCGCCGGCGGGTCCGCGAGCTGGCCGCGAGCCGGGCCGACGTGGTCGCCGCCGTCGACGACGAGCGCCGCCGCATCGGGCGGGACCTCCACGACGGCGTGCAGCAGCGCGTCGTCGCGCTCGCGATGCTGCTCGGCCGGGCCCAGCACACCACCGACGCCGAGCAGGCCGGCGGGTTGCACCAGCAGGCGCACCGCGACGCCCGGGCCCTCATCGGCGAGCTGCGCGAGGTCGCGTGGCGCGTCTACCCGACCGAGCTCGACGAGGCCGGCCTCGACGCGGCGCTCGAGAGCCTCGTCGACCGCGTCCCGCACGCGATCTCCCTGCGCAACGACCTCGTGCGGACGCCGGCGCGCGGCGTCGCGCTCGCGGTGTACTACACGATCAGCGAGGCGGTCACGAACGCCGTCAAGCACGCACACGCGGAGGCGATCACCGTCGAGGTGGGTGAGGACGGCGACACCCTGGTCGCCCGGGTGCGCGACGACGGGCGGGGCGGCGCCGACCCCGCCGGCAGCGGGCTCGCCGGGCTCGCGGGCAGGCTCGCCGCGCTCGACGGCCGCCTGGTGGTCGACAGCCCGGTCGGCGGGCCCACCGTCGTCGCCGTGGAGATCCCGTGCGGGTGATCGTCGCGGAGGACTCGGCGCTGATGCGCGAGGGGCTCGTCCGGCTCCTGGGCGACGCGGGCCACGAGGTGCTCGACGGCATCGGCGACGGCGACGCCCTGCTCGTCGCCGTGGGGGAGCACCGCCCCGACCTGGTGCTCGTCGACGTGCGGATGCCGCCGACCCACACCGACGAGGGGCGGCGCGCCGCGCTCACGATCCGCCGCGAGCACCCCGGCACCGCGGTCCTCGTGCTGTCGCAGTACGTCGAGCGCCGGCTCGCGCGCGAGCTGCTCGACGACGACGAGGGCGGCGTCGGCTACCTGCTCAAGGACCGCGTCGCCGACGTCGGGGACTTCCTCGACGCGATCGCGCGGGTGGCCGCGGGCGGCACGGCGCTCGACCCGGAGGTGGTCCGGCGCCTCCTGGCGCGCACGGCTCCCGACCCCCTGGCCACCCTCACCGCCCGGGAGCGCGACGTGCTCGCGGCGATGGCGGAGGGCTTCACCAATGCCGCGATCGCCGCGCACCTCCACGTCTCCGCCAGCGCCGTCGAGAAGCACGTCAACGCCGTCTTCGACAAGCTCCTCCTCGCGCCGGGGGAGGGCTACAACCGGCGGGTCCTGGCGATCCTGCGCCACCTCGACCCGTGACGATCAGGGCGCCGGCGTGTGGCCCGCCGCGATCCGGGGCCACTGGGCGGCGGGGCGCCCGTCGAGGCAGAAGTCGCTGCCGTCGACGACGACCGGCTGCGGCCAGCCGACGGGGGAGTCCTCCCAGGGCTCACCGCGCCCGTAGACCGTCATGTCGAGCAGGCCGGTGGTCGGGGCCATCACCTCCACGCCGCGCCCGCGCGTCCGGTACGTCTCGTACACGCGGTCGCCGACCCGCAAGAACACCAGCAGCGCGAACCCGCCGTCCAGTCCGAGCGCCTCCTGCGCGCTGGCGTCGATCGCGTACCAGGGCGCCCCGAGCCCGAGGAAGTCGCGGTACCGCACGCTGTCCTCGTAGGGGCCCTGGGCGATCGTCGCGTACGTGACCCCGCGGGCGTGCAGGTAGGCGAGCTCGCGGACCTGGCTGTTGAAGTAGGTGCAGCCCGGGCACTGCTCGGCGGCCGGGTGCCCGGCGTGCCACATGTGGCAGTACGCGACGAGGCGGGCGCGGCCCTCGAACGCGTCGAGCAGCGTCGTCTCGCCGTCCGCGGAGGTCAGCGGGGTGGCGGCGTCCACCGCCACCATCGGCAACCGGCGCCGGGCGGCGGCGATCGCGTCGCCGGCGTGGGTGTGCGCCTTCTCGCGCACGAGCAGGGCGTCGCGCTGCTCCTGGTAGGTGGCTCGGTCCACGACGGGCGGCAGGGCGGTGCCCTCGGTGTCGATCACGGCGTCGACGGTCATGACGGTTCTCCTGTCTCGGTTCTTGCGGTACTGCTGCTGTCCAGGTGGGCGACGAGGTCGTCGAGGCGGGAGTCCCAGTCGCGGGCCAGCGCGGCGAGGAAGCGCTGGGCCACGCGCATCGGCGCGGAGCGCAGGCGGAAGCGCACGCGGCGGCGCTCGCCCGGCTCGGCGGTGACGAGGCCGGCGTCGGCGAGCAGGGTCAGGTGCTTCGCGATCGCCTGCCGCGAGATCGGGAGGCGCGCGGCGAGATCGGTGGCGGTGGCGGGCCCGCCGGCGGCGAGGGCGGCGAGCACGGCCCGGCGGCTCGGGTCGGCGAGGGCGACGAAGACCTGCTCGGCGACCGCCTCGTGATCGTCGCGCTCAGCGGGCATCGAGGTACGCCACGAGCTCGCCGAGCTCGTGGGTCCAGCCCTCGTCGTGCGACGCGTGGCCGCGGCGGTGGTCGGCGTCGCCGAGCTGCGCGAACCCCGACTCGACGAGGTGCAGCCGCGTGCCCGTCGGTGTCGGCTCGAGGGTGAACTCGACGTAGGTGCGCCGCGGGTCCTCGCGGTCCACGCCGTCGACCCGCCAGGTGAACCCGAGGACCCGGGGCTCCTCGACGCGCTCGACGCGGATCTCGGCGTGCTGGCCCCCAGCTGTGTCACCGCCCGTCCAGACGACCTCGGCGGACCCGCCCGGCCGCAGGTCGATCGACGCCTCGTCGCCGAGCCACGAGCGCAGCCCGTCGGCGGTGCTCAGGGCCTTCCAGACGACCTCGGGGCGGTGCGCGAGCTCCGTCGTGCGTTCGATGCGGTCGGGGAACCCCACGGCGCCTCCTCGGGTGGCAACTGTCGAGTTGCGAAAATATGGCAACCGACTAGTTGCGTCAGGCGATGTCGCAGGGTGGACAGGACGTGCGCGCTCCGTGCGCGTCCGTTCGGGCTAGGCGTGACGTGGAGCACACAGAAAGGCGCTATCGTTCATCGCATGAACACGGCGTCGCGGCCCGGTTCGCCGGCCGGCCTGCGCGACGCGAACCGCCGGCGGGTGCTCGACGCGGTGCGCGCCGGCGGGGCGCCGACGCAGGCGGAGATCGCCGTGGCGACCGGCCTCGCGCCCGCCACGGTGTCCAACATCGTGCGCGACCTCGGGGCCACGGGCGTGCTCGTGGCCGGCGACGAGGTGCGCGCGGGCCGCCGGGTCCGGGCGGTCCGGCTGGTGCGGGGCGCCGGCATCGTCGCCGGCGTCGACTTCGGGCACCGGCACGTCCGTGTCGCCCTCGCCGACGTCGCGGACCCCACCGCGGCCGCCGGTCACCCCGTCCCGCCCGAGCACACCGAGGTCCGCGCCGACCTCGCCGACGGCCACGGCGTCGCCGACGGGCTCGACACCGCCGCCGGCCTGCTCGACACCGCGCTGCGGCGTGCCGGGATCGAGCGGTCGGCCCTGCGGGGCGCGGTCGTCGGCCTGCCGGCGCCGCTCGACCTCGCGACCGGCGCCGTGGGGGCGTCGGGCGTGCTGCCGGGCTGGGTCGGCGTCCCGCTGGCCGGGCGGGTCTCCGAGCACCTCGGCGTACCGAGCTCGGTCGACAACGACGCCACCCTCGGCACCCTCGCCGAGCAGCGCTGGGGCGCCCTGCGCGGTGTCGACGACGGCATCTTCCTCAAGCTCTCCGACGGCGTGGGGGCCGGGCTCGTGCTCGGCGGGCACCTCTACCGCGGGCCGGACGGCACGGCGGGCGAGATCGGGCACGTCGCCGTCGAGCAGGGCGACCGCTTCGCGGCCGTGTGCCGCTGCGGGCACCGGGGCTGCCTCGAGACCGTGGTGTCGACGCGGACGGTGACGGCGATGCTCGAGCCGCTGCTCGGTGCCCCGCTCACGGTCGCCGAGGTGGTCGCCCGCGCCCGCGACGGCCACGCGCCCGCGGCGCGCGTCCTCGCCGACACCGGCCACCACGTCGGGGTCGCGCTCGCCGGACTGTGCACGGTGCTGACCCCGCGGCGGATCGTCGTCGGCGGCGAGCTCGCCCAGGCCGGCGACCTGCTCCTCGGGCCCCTGCACGCCGCGCTCGCCGCCGCGGCGCTGCCCGGCACGACCCGGACGGCCGAGGTCGCCGTCGCCGAGCTGGCCGAGCACGCGCCGGTGCTCGGGGCGCTCGCGCTCGCCCTCGACCGGTGCGCCGCCTGACCGGTGGATCGCCCCGGCACCCGGGTGGCGTACCGCCGGACGAGGGTCCAAGATCGCGTCGCTGTCTTCATCCGTTGACGACATCCGGACCGCCGCCCTAGCCTGTGGTTCGCATCACATGCATCGGCGCCCGAGATGCGGAGGCCCTCGTGACCGTGCCCCCCGGGACGACGTCGGCGGATCAGCTGCCGCACGCCCTCGACGCCCCCGAGGTGACGCGCCGTCTCGACGGCCGCCGGCCCGCCGTGTTCCTCGACTACGACGGCGTGCTCACCCCGATCGTGCCGCGCCCCGAGGACGCGATCATGACCGACGAGATGCGCGGCGTCCTGCGCTCGCTCGCCGGGCGCTGCCCCGTCTGCATCGTCTCGGGCCGTGACCGTGCCGTCGTCGCCGAGCTCAGTGGCGTCGACGACCTCGTGATCGCCGGCAGCCACGGCTTCGACATCTGGGACCCGCAGCGCGGCGCGATCGAGCACGAGGCCTCCCGCGGGTGGGAGGGTCTCGTCGCCGAGGTCACCGAACGGGTGCAGGTCGCCGCGGCCGCGATCGAGGGCACCCAGGTCGAGCCCAAGCACGCGTCGGTGGCCCTGCACGACCGGCACGTGGCGCCCGACGAGCGGCCGCGCGTCGCCGCCCTCGTCGACGAGGTGCTCGCCGAGCACCCCGGCGAGCTCCGCGTCACGCCGGGCAAGTTCGTCCACGAGATCCAGCCGAAGATCGACTGGAACAAGGGCAAGGCCGTCGAGCACCTCATCGGCGTCCTGGACCTCGACCGCCCGGACATCGTGCCGATCTACCTGGGCGACGACATCACCGACGAGGACGCGTTCCGCGCGCTCGCCCAGCGGGAAACGCCCGGGCTCGGGGTCCTCGTGATCGACCCGTCCGACGCGGCCGGGCGCGAGACCGCCGCGACGGCCGTGCTCGCCACGGTGGACGAGGTGGGCCGCTTCCTCGACGGCCTGGCGAGATGAGTGGCCCGATGAGTCCCTCGAGTACGGAGACGTCAGTGACGAGCACGACCGAGCAGCAGACCGCAGGCACCGACACCGGGGACGTCCTGCCCGGGGGCGCGGTGGCCGACGACTTCACCCTGACCTGGACGGGTCTCGAGCCCGACGACGAGGGCCTGCGCGAGGCCCTGACCAGCACCGGCAACGGCTACTTCTGCACCCGCGGCGCCGCCGAGTGGGAGGACACCGACGCGCCGAAGCACTACGCCGGCACCTACGCCCACGGCGCCTACAACCGCGAGACGACCATCCTCGGCGGGCGCCCGGTGCTCAACGAGGACCTCGTCAACCTGCCGAACTGGCTGGTCCTCAAGCTGCGCATCGAGGGCGAGGAGGCCATCCGCCTCGACAACGTCGAGGTGCTCGACTACCGGCACTCCTACGACATCCGCACCGCCACGGTGGGCCGCGAGTTCCGCTTCCGCGACCGCGCGGGCCGGGAGACGACGCTGCGCAGCCGCCGGTTCGTCTCCATGGCGCACAGCCACCAGGCGGCGATGGAGTGGACGGTCACCGCCGAGAACTGGTCGGGCCGCATCGGCATCGTCTCGGCGATCGACGGGCGCGTCGACAACACGATGGTCGCCCGTTACCGCGACCTCGAGGGCCGCCACCTCGACCCCGTCACCCCGCGCACCTTCGGGCCCGAGATCATCGCGCTCAAGGTCCGCACGCGGCAGTCGAACCTCTACGTCTCCGAGGCCGCGCGCACCCGCGTGTACCGGGGCCGGGGCCGCGGCTGGGAGAAGATCGAGCCGGCGCGCACGTTGCACCAGATGAACGACTACATCCAGCAGGTGCTCGACCTCGACCTCACCGAGGGCGAGACCGTGCGCGTCGAGAAGATCGTCTCGTTCTTCACCAGCCACGACAACGCGATCACCGAGACGCTCACCGCCGCCGGCCGCCACGTCGAGCGCTACCCGGACTTCGCGGGCTGCTTCGCCGAGCACGTCGACGCCTGGGACGAGTACTGGGACGTCGCCGACCTCGAGGTGCCGCGGGAGCCGCGCGTCGAGCTGCTGCTGCGCTTCCACATGGCCCACGTGCTGCAGGTCTGCTCGCGGCACACGGCGCGTCACGACGCCGGCGTGCCCGCCCGCGGGCTCAACGGCGAGGCCTACCGCGGGCACGTGTTCTGGGACGAGCTCTACGTCTACCCGTTCCTCAACTACCGGGTCCCGGAGATCACCCGCGGGCTGCTGATGTACCGCTACCGGCGCCTCGCCGAGGCCCGCGCCGCCGCGGAGCTCGAGGGCTACCGCGGGGCGATGTTCCCCTGGCAGTCCGGCAGCGACGGCACCGAGGAGACGCAGGTCGTCCACCTAAACCCGCTCTCGGGCCAGTGGGACCCGGACCACTCGCACAACCAGCGCCACGTCAACGCGGCGATCTTCTACAACGTCTGGCAGTACTACCAGGCCACCGACGACCTCGAGTTCCTGCGCGACTACGGCGCCGAGCTGATGCTCGAGATCGCCCGGTTCTGGGCGTCGATCGCGCAC
Source organism: Actinomycetospora aeridis (assembly GCF_037400275.1). Classification (NCBI taxonomy): domain Bacteria; kingdom Bacillati; phylum Actinomycetota; class Actinomycetes; order Pseudonocardiales; family Pseudonocardiaceae; genus Actinomycetospora; species Actinomycetospora aeridis. The sequence goes on from NZ_JBBEGL010000003.1 coordinate 102,644, forward strand.
AAGAACCCGAACACGGGGCGCTACGAGATCCACGGCGTGATGGGTCCCGACGAGTTCCACGAGCGCTACCCGGGCGCCGAGGCCGGCGGGCTGCGGAACAACGCCTACACCAACGTCATGGTCGCCTGGATCGCGGCGACGGCCCCGAAGGTGCTGGAGCTGCTGCCGAAGAGCCGGCGCCGCGCGCTGCGCAGCCGTCTCGGGATCACCGACGACGAGGTGGCGCGCTGGCGGGAGATGAGCACCTCGATGACGGTGCCCACCCACCGCGACGACGACGGCCACGCGGTGATCACCCAGTTCGAGGGCTACGAGTCGCTCGGCGAGCTCGACTGGGAGGGCTACCGCGCCCGGCACAAGAACATCCAGCGGATGGACCGCATCCTCAAGGCGGAGGGCGACGACCCGGACCGGTACAAGCTGGCCAAGCAGGCCGACGCGGTGATGCTGTTCTTCCTCTTCGGCGACGACGAGCTCCGGGAGATCTTCTCGCGCCTCGGGTACGACGCGATCGCCGACGACGACGACCTCGCGCGCCGCACGATCGCCTACTACGACCGGCGCACCTCGCACGGCTCGACGCTCTCGCTCGTCGCGCACGCCGCGGTGCTGGCCGGCATCGACCCCGAGAGCTCCTGGGAGCGCTTCCTCGTCGCCGTCGAGTCCGACATCGGCGACGTGCAGGGCGGCACCACCAAGGAGGGCATCCACATGGGGGTGATGTCGGGGACCCTCGACCTCCTCCAGCGGGCCTACCTCGGGGCCGGCGCCCGCGACGGCGTGCTGACGTTCGCCCCGCGGCTGACCCTGCGCCTCGACGGCCTCGCCCTCTCACTGGTGTTCCAGGGCACGACGCTGCGCGTCTCGGTGCAGGACGGCGCGCTGACCGTCGCCGTGCAGTCGGAGGGCTTCAGCCACCCGGTGCGCATCGGCCTCGGCGGCGAGGTCCGCGAGCTCGGGGCGGGCCAGGAGTGGACGGTGAAGCTCGACCGCGACGGCCGCATCAGCGCCTCCGCGGACGCCGCGGACGCCGTGGCCGCCCCCGTTTCCCCGGCCCAGAGCACGACCACCGCCGGCGCCCCCGGCGATCACGACCACGAAGGGAACGGCGCATGAGCGGGTACACCGGAGCGATCTTCGACGTGGACGGCGTCCTCGTCGACTCCCCGCACGAGGAGGCCTGGCGCGAGTCGCTGCGCGAGCTCATGGAGGGGCCCTGGGCGGACATCGTCGGCGAGACGAGCTACAGCCCGGAGAAGTTCACGCCGGCGCTCTACCACGAGCGCATGTCGGGCAAGCCGCGCAAGGCGGGGGCCACCGCAGCGCTCGAGTACTTCGGTGTGCCGGACATCGACCGCCGCGTGCAGGAGTACGGCGAGTACAAGCAGGAGATGATCATCCGGCTGATCTCGGAGGGCCGCTTCTCGGCCTACGACGACGCCGTGCAGTTCGTCGTCGACGTCAAGCAGTCCGGCATCCCGATCGCCGCGGCGTCGTCGTCGAAGAACGCGAAGCTCTTCCTCGAGCGCGTCGACCTGTCCCGCTTCGGGGCGGAGGGCAACCTGCACGGCTACTTCGACGTCGACGTGTCCGGCCGGGACTTCGCCCAGGGCAAGCCCAACCCGGAGATCTTCCTGACGGCGGCCTCCGAGCTCGGCGTCGACCCCGCGAACGCGTTCGTCGCGGAGGACGCCGTCAACGGCATCCAGGCGGCGAAGGCCGGCGGCTTCGGCGCGCTCGGGGTGTCCCGGGCCGACGACGTCGACGCGCTGGCCGCCGAGGGTGCCGACGTCGTCGTCACCGACATGGGGACGATCGACCTGTCCGCGCTCGGCCGGGGCGAGCTGGTGAGGAAGTCATGAGCGGGTTGACCGTCGGCGTGGACGTCGGCGGTACCAAGATCGCGGCGGGCGTCGTCGACGAGGACGGCAAGCTCATCGCCTCGACGCGCCGCGAGACGCCGGCCACCGACACGCACATGGTGCTCGAGGCCATCGCCGACGGCGTGCGCGAGCTGCGCACCGGCCACGAGGTCGTCGGGGTCGGCATCGGCGCGGCGGGGTTCGTCGACGCCGCCCGCGCGAAGGTGATGTTCGCGCCCAACCTCGCCTGGCGGGACGAGGACCTGCGCGGCGAGCTCTCGATGGCGCTCGACCTGCCCGTGGTCGTCGAGAACGACGCCAACTCCGTCGCCTGGGCGGAGTCGCGGTTCGGCGCGGGCCGCGACCACGACGACCTCGTCGCGATCACCATCGGCACGGGCGTCGGCGGCGGGATCGTCACCAACGGCCGTCTGTTGCGCGGCGGTTTCGGGGTGGCCGCCGAGATCGGCCACATCACGATGGTCCCGTACGGGCGGCGGTGCGGCTGCGGGCTGCAAGGCTGCTGGGAGCAGTACGGGTCGGGCCGCGCGCTCGTCGGCGAGGCCCGCGAGATCGCCCGCCACTCGCCGGCGTTCGCGGCCGGCCTGCTCGCCGCCGCCGGCGGCGACCCCGAGGCGATCACCGGGGAGATGGTGACCGCCGCCGCCCAGCAGGGCGACGTCGGCGCGCTGCACTGCTTCGACGAGATCGGCCGCTGGATCGGCCTCGGTCTCGCCCAGCTGGCGGCCGTGCTCGACCCGACGCTGTTCGTCATCGGCGGGGGCGTGTCCGCCGCCGGCGAGGTCCTGCGGGGCCGGGTCGAGGAGACCTTCCGAGCGAATCTCACGGGACGTGGCCACCGGCCCGTCGCCGAGGTGCGGCTCGCGGAGTTGGGATGGGAATCCGGGATGGTCGGCGCCGCCGACCTCGCCCGGACCAGTGACGACAGTGCCGTTCCGGGGAGTGACCGATGACCGATCCAGCGCCGGGGGCACCCGGTTCCAGAGAGAAGACGACCGCCAAGGCGATCCTCATCTCGATCGTGGCCGCCGTCGGCGGCTTCCTGTTCGGCTTCGACTCGAGCGTCATCAACGGCGCCGTCGACGCGCTGAACGACCAGTTCGGGCTGCAGGACAGCCCGCTGCTGTCCGGGTTCGCCGTGGCCGTGGCCCTCCTCGGGTCGGCCGTCGGTGCCTGGTTCGCCGGTCCGTTCGCGGACCGGTACGGACGCGTCCGCGTCATGCTCATCGCGGCCGCGCTGTTCGCGATCAGCTCCATCGGGTCCGGTCTGGCGTTCGCCGTCTGGGACCTCATCATCTGGCGGTTCCTCGCCGGCGTCGGCATCGGCATCGCCTCGGTCATCGCCCCCGCCTACATCGCCGAGATCGCGCCCGCCCACATCCGCGGTCGGCTGGCCTCGCTGCAGCAGATGGCGATCGTGCTTGGCATCTTCGTCGCCCTGCTCTCCGACGCCCTGCTCGCGGGCGTGGCCGGCGGCGCGGCGAACACCTTCTGGCTGGGCCTCGAGGCCTGGCGCTGGATGTTCCTCGTCGGCCTCATCCCGTCGATCATCTACGCGCTGCTCGCCCTGCGGATCCCCGAGTCGCCGCGCTACCTCGTGGCCAAGGGACGCATGGACGAAGCAGGCCGGGTCCTCGCCCAGGTGCTGGGCAGCACCGTCGAGGGCGTCCAGGGCAAGCTCCACGAGATCGGCGAGACGCTGCGCCGCGAGGACAAGCCCAGCCTGCGCGACCTGCGCGGGAGCGCCGCCGGCCTCCGCCCGATCGTCTGGGTCGGCATCCTGCTGTCGGTCTTCCAGCAGTTCGTCGGCATCAACGTGATCTTCTACTACTCGACGACGCTCTGGCAGGCCGTCGGGTTCTCGGAGAGCGACTCGTTCCTCGCGTCGGTCATCAACTCGCTGGTCAACGTGCTCGCCACGGTCGTCGCGATCCTCATCGTCGACCGGGTCGGCCGGAAGCCGATGCTGCTCGGCGGCTCGGCCGGCATGGTCGTCACGCTGGCGATCATGGCCATCGCCTTCTCGCAGGCCGTGATCACGGTCGGCGAGGACGGCTCCGAGACCCCGAACCTGCCCGGGCCCTGGGGGCCGATCGCGCTCGTCGCGGCCAACCTCTACGTGGTCGCGTTCGCGGTCTCGTGGGGCCCGGTCGTCTGGGTGCTCCTCGGCGAGATGTTCCCGAACTGGCTGCGGGCGGCGGCGCTCTCCGTGGCCGCGGCCGCGCAGTGGATCGCGAACTTCCTCATCACCGTCTCGTTCCAGGCCCTCGCCGACATCGGCCTGACCCTGGCGTACGGGCTCTACGCGCTCTTCGCTCTCCTGTCGTTCCTGTTCGTCAGCAGGTACGTGCAGGAGACCAAGGGCAAGGAGCTCGAGGAGATGGTGGCATAGCCCTGTCGTCGTAAAGGGCTGGTGCGGGGCAGGACGATCAGGACATGGACATCCTGGTCGACCTGCCCTGCCGCCGCCTCCGTCTCGTCCTCGACGAGGGCTCCGACCGCACGGCGTTCCTCGCCGAGATCCGGTCCCGCCGCGGCGCGGACCCTCCGCGCTGCCTCGCCGACCCGGGCCGCCCCTGTGGCCCGGGTCGGCCCTGCGCGTTCCGGTCCCGGCGCGACACGGCCGTGCGCCGCCCGCCCGGCCCCGCCCGTCCCGGTCCGGCATCCCACAACGCGCGTCGCCGCCGTCTCCCGCGCCCTGCCTTGCGGGGGCCCTTGCTGGGGCCCTTGCGCAGCGAACGCGCTGTTCGCTGCTTCTAGGCGTCGAAAGTCCCCGTTCGCGGTGATCGCCTCGGGGTGTGCGCCTCGCCCTCGTGAAACGAACGCGCCGTTCGCTGCTTTCGAATCAGCGAACGGCGCGTTCGTGTCAGCTGGGCCGCGCGACAGCGGGGTCCGGCGCGCCTCGAAGATCACCAGTGCGCCACGCACCTCTTCGGTGCTGAGAAGGTGCATGGCGCACTCCTGATCTTCCGGGGCTCGCGGTGGTCGTGCGCGAGAGGCACATTGCGCATGATCGAGAGGCTTGTCGACCTGTCGAACGTGCCTCTCGGGCCCGGAGAACCCTGGTGACACTCTCGCGAGAGCGAGAGGGAGAGTCAGCCCCAGAGGTGTCGGCCCGTGCCGTTCGACGGCGTGCCGGGCGGGAACTCGCGCACGCCGCGCTCGGGGTCGTACGTCGCGATCAGTTCCTCGAAGTCGTGGACGAGGACGGCCGACCAGCCGAGTCGCTCGACGACGAGGTCGAAGACGATCCGGGCGCGGCGCCGCTGTTCCGCTTCTCGAAGGTCGCCGTCGCAGATGTCGCCGGTCCACAAGGACCACATGATCGGGAGGTCGTCGTAGATCGAGAAGTCCTCCGGGGCGGCCGCGCCGACCGACTGGTAGTCGTTGATCGCGATCTCACCTCCGATGTGCCCGGTGGTCGGCGAGAGCTGCTGCGTTCCTACGAAGACACCTTTCGAACGTCCGTACGAGACGTCGAACCCCAAGGCGTGCCCTAGATCGCGCGCCGCGAGCTCGACGTCGGCGTAACCAGGATCGACGAAGAGGTCCTCGAACGTCGACATCTCATTCCCACAGATGGCGACTACGGGCGTCGGCGAATGTCCCGTGCGGGAACTCGCGCACGCCACGCTGGGGGTCGTAGGTCGCGATCAATTCCTCGAAGTCGTGGACGAGGATGGCCGACCAGCCCAGTCGCTCGACGACGAGGTCGAACACGACGCGGGCACGACGCCGTTGTTCCCGCTCCCTGACATCCGGGTCGTCGATTCCTCCGGACCACAGCGACCACACGATCGGGAAGTCCTCGTAGATCAAGAAGTCTTCGGGGACGACGGGGTCGGGGATGTGGTACGGGTTGCGCTCGATTCGCCCCCCGACATGACCGCCGACCGCCGGCCATTCGGAGGCTCCGATGTAGAGGTGCCCCGCCCGCTCGTTGAGTCGGAGCCCGAAGATGGACACGAGGCGGTCGGCGATGCCTTCGGCGTCGTCGTGACCCGGATCGATGAACAGGTGCTCGAACTCGGACACGTCAGGGGAACCAGATCTCGCCGTCGGACAGGAGAACCCGCACGGACTCCGGTGGAGTCTCTCCCGGGCGGGTCATGTTGCGGAGCGCTCGCCGCCATCCGTCGGTCGCCATCTCCGCCGTGAGCCCGGTCGTGCGTCCGTCGATGACGATGTGCCCGCCGCCGAGGTCGGCCAACTGGGCGTTCGCGTCGCGGATCCGGTTGCTGACCGACGACGACGAGCTCGCGACCTTGAGCTCCGTGTAGGTCCCGGGGTCCTGGGGCCCGGCGCGGACGATCACGTCGGGGTTCTTGTAGTCCTTCACCTCGCGGGGCCGCCGCGAATGGACCATGGCTCCCTCGTCCGCGAGGCGCTGGGCTGTCAGACGCTCGTGGGCCAGGAGCCGGTTCGCCGACTCGTCGAGGCCCGGCCGCCAGGCCCCGTACAGCCGGCCCCAGTCGGTGGGCTCCAGCGCCGCGCGGATGCCGTCGCCCCAGCCGCGGAGGAGGTCGCCGTCCGGCGCCGGGTGGCGCAGCGCCCGGGTCGCCCAGCCGCCCCAGCCGGCACCCACCACCCCGCCGCCCGCGCCCCACGCCGCCGCACTCCGCAGGTCGGGAGCCGAGTAACCGCCGTCGTCGAGGGCCTCGACGCGGTAGACCTGGGCGACCGTGTTGGCCGCCACCCCGTCGACCGCGCCGAAGGCCGCCCCGGTGAGCGAGGTCGAGACGATGCCGGCCACGGAGGTCGAGACCCGCACCCCGATCTGCGCCGCGAGCGCCACCAGGCGCGCGGCGACCCCGGCCGCGGCGGCCGCCGACGCACCGAACGTGAACCAGGCCATGGCCGCCCCGAGCACGATCCCGGCGCCGATCTCCACGGCCAGCGTCTGGATCTCGTGCTTCGCGGTCTCGACCTCGTCGGCGTAGCGCCGCAGCGCCCCGGCGAGCGACCGGCACGCCTCCGCGGACGGGAGCAGCCCCTCGCGCTCGATCGCCGCCCAGCGCGCCCGGAACGCCTCGGCCGCCTCGCCCTCCCATCCCTGCAACGCCTGGCCCGCCCCGGCGCGTCCGCCCTCCACGGCGCGGTCGAGCGCGACCGCCGCGCGCTCCCAGGCGTCCGCGGCGGCGCGGAGTTCCTCCTCCTCGGCGTCGGGCCACCACAGGCCGACGGTGGAGACGACGGTGTCGACGGCGGCGTCGCCGGGGCTGCTCACGGCGGCCCACCGAGGCTGCGGCCGCCGGCCTCGTCGCCCGCCCGGTAGTCGGCCGCCGCCCGGTCGAGGCCCTCCGGGACCCCCGCGAGAACGCGGGCCAGGGCGTCGAGCGCGCGCAGGCCCTCGTCGGCCCGCGGCTGGTACCCGGCCGCGAACCCCCGGCCCTGCTCGTCGCGGCCGGACACGTCACCCAGGGCGCCGAGGGCACCGCGCAGGTCGGCGACGGCGCGCCCGAGCTCGTCGGCGACCCCGCGGAACCGCTGTGCCCCCGCCCCGAGCGCGTCCGGGCGGCTGTCGAACCCCTCGCTCACGACGCCGACGGTAGAGCCGGCGCCGTCGCCGTGGGTGCGGTTCCGCGAACGTCGTCACGGCGACCTGACGGGCGGTCAGTAGGCTGTCGGCCGCCATGCGCATCGGCATCGTGTGTCCGTACTCGCTGGACGTGGCGGGCGGGGTCCAGGCCCACGTCCTCGACCTCGCCCACGCCCTGACCGGCCTGGGCCACCACGTCGACGTCCTGGCCCCGGCGGGCGAGGACACGCCGGTGCCGGCCGGGGTGACGCGGGCCGGGCGGTCGCTCGGCATCCCCTACAACGGCTCGGTCGCGCGCCTGACGTTCGGCCCGGTCTCGCTCGCGCGGGTGCGGCGCTGGCTGCGTGACGGCGACTTCGACGTCCTGCACGTCCACGAACCGACCGCGCCGAGCCTGTCGTTCCTCGCGCTGGTCGTGGCGGAGGGGCCCGTGGTGGCGACCTTCCACACCTCCACCCCGCGCTCGCGCACCATGACGTTCTTCGAGCCGGTGCTGCGCCCGCTCCTCGAGCGCGTGACGGCGCGGATCGCGGTGTCGCCGCTGGCGCGCCAGGTCTACGTCGAGCACCTCGGCGGGGACGCCGTGGAGATCCCGAACGGCGTCGACGTGGCGGCGTTCGCCGACGGACCGCCCCTGCCCGGGCACACGCTGCACGGGGACGGCGCGACGGTCGGGTTCGTCGGCCGCTACACCGAGCCGCGCAAGGGCATGCCCCTGCTGCTCGAGGCGCTGCGACCGCTGGCGGCGCGGCGACCCGACCTGCGGCTGGTGGTGGTCGGGCGGGGCGACGAGGACGAGCTGCGCGAGCAGGCGGGCCCCGGGCTCGCCGACCGCATCACGCTCCTGGGCGCCGTCGACGAGCCGACGAAGGCCTCGATGCTCGCCTCGGTGGACCTGCTCGCGACCCCGAACACCGGCGGCGAGAGCTTCGGGGTCGTGCTCGCCGAGGGCATGGCGGCCGGAGCGCCGGTGGTCGCGAGCGACATCGACGCCTTCCGCCGCGTGCTCGGCGAGCCGCCGGCCGGTGTGGCGGTGCCGAGCGGCGACGCCGCCGCGTGGGCCGCCGCGATCGCGGCGCTGCTCGACGACCCCGCGCGCCGCGAGGCGCTGCGCGCCGCCGGACGCCGTCGGGTGGCCGCGTTCGACTGGTCGGTCGTGGCCGCTGCCGTCCTGCGGGTGTACGAGGTCGCCGTCGCGGCCGACCCGCGCCGGGTGGGCGCGAACGGGCGCGTGTCGGCGCCCGTCCCGACGGGATCCCGGGAGCGGGGCCGGCGGGGTCAGGACCTACCGTCATCGTCGTGACCCTCCTCGGCCCCACCGGCGTGCTGGTGGTCATCGTCGTCACCGCGGTCCTGCTGCTGGTGATCGTCACCGGCGCGGTGCTGGTGGCCCGGGCCCGGCGGCTCGACCGCCTGCACGTGCGCACCGACGCCGCCGCCGCGGGGCTGGCGGCCGTGCTCGACCGGCGGGCCGCGGTCGTGCGCGCCATTGCGGCCACCGCCGGACCGATCGCGCTGCCCGACGCCGACCGCCGGGCCCTGCGCGCGGCGGCCCGCGCGGCGACGGCGACGCGGGCGGCCGGCGAGGGTGCGCTCGACGCCGGGCGCGAGGAGGCCGAGAACGACCTGACCCGCGCGCTCGCCTCGCTCGACACCGCGGCCCTGCCCGCCGACCTCGCCGCCGAGCTCGCGGACGCCCACGCCCGCGTCTCGGTCGCCCGCCGCGTCCACAACGACGCGGTCCGCGACACCCGGGCGTTGCGCGGCCGCCGGATGGTGCGCTGGCTGCGCCTCGCGGGCACCGCGCCGGTGCCGCGCTACTTCGAGATCGCCGAGCCCGGGCCGGACGGCCTGCCCGCCGAGCCGCCCGCGGTGCGCGTCGCGCAGGACGCGGTGCGCGCGGTCGTCGTCGACGGCGACGGGCGGGTCCTGCTGTTCGAGGGCGTCGACCCCGCCCGCCCCGCCGAGACCTTCTGGTTCGCCCCGGGCGGCGGCGTCCGCACGGGGGAGGACCCCGTCGCGGCGGTCGTGCGCACGGTGGGGGAGGAGACCGGGCTGCTGGTCCTCCCGGACCAGGTCCGCGGTCCGCTGTGGGTGCGCGAGGTGGTCTTCGAGGCCGACGGCACGACCTACGCCGGCCGGGAGCTCTTCTGCTCGGTGCACGTGCCGACCGGTGACATCGACAGCAGCACGTTCACCGAGCACGAGGCGCGCACCGTCACGGGACACCGCTGGTGGACCCCGGCCGAGCTGGCCGTGACCCTCGACGTGGTCCACCCGCACCAGCTGCCTGATCTGCTGGCCGACCCCCGCGCCCTCGAACCCGGCCCGGTCCCGCTCGCGATCCACTGAGCCCGGACCTACCGGCCCACGACGGCGTCCTCGTACGGCGCCCCCACAGGGATCTCGGTGATGACGTCGACGAGCACGCCGGACGGGTCGGCGACGATGAAGTGGCGCTGCCCGAACTCCTCGGAGCGCAGCTCGAGCTCGGGGCGCAGGCTGCCCCGGACGACGAGGCGCTCGTACTCCGCGTCGACGTCGGGCACCTCGACGTTGAGGAGCAGGCCGCGCGCGGCGGCCCGGAAGCCGGCGGGCACCGTCGGGTGATCGGCGGCGACGAAGGCGAGCTCGTGGGCGCCGCGCCGCAGGCTCACGTACCAGTCGACCTCGAAGACCACCTCGAAGCCGAAGTGCTCGACCCAGAAGCGGCGCGAGGCGGCGACGTCCGTGACGCCGAGGACAGGGTAGAAGCCCGTGAGGTCCATGATCTCCCTTTCGCGTACCGTTGGTACGCCGACTCTGACCGACGTACCATCGGTACGTCAAGCGGGAGGTGACATGGCCGGGGTGCGGATCGAGCAACGGGAGCGGACGCGCCGCGCGCTCGTCGAGCAGGCGCGGGCGCTGTTCGCGACGCGCGGCTACGGCGACGTCGGCCTGGCCGAGATCGTCCGCGCCGCGGGCGTCACGAAGGGCGCGCTCTACCACCAGTTCGAGGGCAAGGCCGACCTGTTCCGGGTGGTGCTCGCCGAGGTCGCGGCCGAGGTCGCCGACGCCGTCGTCGCGGCGGCCGAGGCGCAGGGGGATGACCCGTGGGCGCAGTTCACGGCCGGGAGCCGCGCCTTCCTGGAGGCGAGCACCGACCCGGCCGTCGCCCGGATCGCGCTCGTCGACGGGCCGGCCGTGCTGGGCTGGACGGAGTGGCGCGCAGTCGACGAGGCCACGTCGGGACGCCACCTCGTGGAGGCGCTCGGGACGCTGGTCGCCCGCGGTGTGCTCGCCCCGCGCCCGGTGGCGCCGCTGGCCCATCTGCTGGGGGGCGCGATGAACGAGGCCGCGCTGTGGCTCGCCGTCACCGACGAGCCCGACGCGCTCGAACGGGTGTGGGGTGAGCTCCTGGCGATGATGGAGGCCCTGCGCTGAGGGTGCACCGCGTCACCCTTCACGCGCGCCTGACGGACGTACCATCGCGACCAGACGCCGCTGTCGAGAAGTGCATCCCCGGAGGACCACCGTGACCAGGCCCGACACCGCCCCCACCACCGGCACCGGAGGGGTCAAGCGCGGCCTCGCCGACATGCTCAAGGGCGGCGTGATCATGGACGTCGTCACGCCCGAGCAGGCGAAGATCGCCGAGGACGCCGGCGCCGTGGCCGTCATGGCCCTCGAACGCGTCCCCGCCGACATCCGCGCCCAGGGCGGCGTCGCGCGCATGTCCGACCCGGACATGGTGGCGGGGATCGTCGAGGCCGTTTCCATCCCGGTGATGGCCAAGGCGCGGATCGGGCACTTCGTCGAGGCCCAGGTGCTGCAGTCGATCGGTGTCGACTACGTCGACGAGTCCGAGGTGCTGACCCCGGCCGACGAGGCGCACCACATCGACAAGTGGGCGTTCACCGTCCCGTTCGTCTGCGGTGCGACCAACCTCGGCGAGGCGCTGCGCCGCCTCGGCGAGGGCGCGGCGATGATCCGCTCGAAGGGCGAGGCCGGCACGGGCAACGTCGTCGAGGCGACGCGGCACATGCGCGCGATCCGCTCCGAGATCCGGGCGCTCTCGCGCATGGACCCCCAGGAGCTGTACGCCGCGGCCAAGGAGCTGCGGGCGCCGGTGACGCTGGTGCAGGAGGTCGCGGAGGCCGGACGTCTGCCGGTCGTGCTGTTCACCGCCGGCGGCATCGCGACCCCGGCCGACGCGGCGATGATGATGCAGCTCGGCGCCGAGGGCGTGTTCGTCGGCTCCGGCATCTTCAAGTCGGGCGACCCGGCCAGGCGCGCCGAGGCGATCGTGCGGGCGACGACGTTCCACGACGACCCGGACGTCATCGCGAAGGTGTCCGCGGGGCTGGGCGAGGCGATGGTCGGGCGCACCACGGCCGACATGCCCGAGCACGAGCGGCTCGCGACCCGCGGTTGGTGACGCTGCAGCCCTCGAGGTGGCGAGCTCGATCACCCGGGCGCGTGGGACGATGCGGGAGATGACCACGTCGCACGGCTCCCCGGTCGACCCCGAGGCGCGGACCGAGACGATGCGCGCCGTCGGGCCCGACACCTCCGTGGCTCCGCCGCGACCCGCCCGGCGCAGGCCCGAGCCGGAGCAGGTCGAGGAGCCGGCGCAGCGCAACGGCATGGGCACGCCCGCGCTGGTGCTCGGCCTGCTCGCCGCGGCCACGTGCTGGACCGGCTGGGCCGGCGTGGTGCTCGGCCTCCCGGCGGTGGTGGCCGGCTACCTCGGGGCGCGGCGCGCGTTCCACAACCTCGCCACCGACGGCGCCGCGTCGCTCGGCGGCCTGGTCGCCGGGGCCGTCGGGCTGATCGCCGGCGCGATCATCGTCTGGCCGACGCTGTTCGGCACGGGCGGCTTCGGCGACGGGCTGACGCTCGACCAGTGCATGGCGCAGTCGACGTCGGCCCGCGAGATGCACATGTGCAAGTCGCAGCACCTCACCGAGTTCAACCAGCGCTACCCGAACGCCGCGGAATGAGCGCCGGTGGCACGATCGCGTCATGACGTCGGCCACCCAGGGCAGTGACCAGCGCGAGCGCGACGGCGGCCTCGGGACGGCCGCGCTCGCCCTCGGGCTGCTGGCGGTGGGCACGTGCTGGCTGGGCTGGCCGGGCGTGGTCCTGGGCCTGCTGGGGCTGGTCGTCGGGTTCATCGGCTCGCGCCGCGCGTTCCACGACCCGCACCGCAGCGGCGGGATGTCGCTGAGCGGCTTCGTGCTGGCCCTGATCGGGCTCATCGTCGGCGCCTGGATCGTCGTGCCCGGCCTGCTCGGCATCGGCACCTTCGGCGAGGGCCTCACCCTCGACGAGTGCATGGCCCAGGCGCAGGGGCAGCACGAGGAGCGGATGTGCGCCTCCCAGCACGTCGACGAGTACCGCGCCCGCTTCGGCGACCCCGGCACGGGCTGACGGTCCCGACGGCACCGGCCCGCATGTGCGCCGCCCCGATCGGTGACCCCGTCTGCTGACGCAGTCCCCGACGGGAGGAGCCGCGGTGAGCGGCCACCAGCAGGAGCACCCCGGCCACGAGCACCTCATGGCCCCGCCCACCGACTGCGGCGAGGACACCTACCGCGGCACAGGGCGGCTGACCGGCAAGGTCGCGCTGATCACGGGCGGCGACAGCGGCATCGGCAGGGCGGTCGCGATCGCCTTCGCCCGCGAGGGCGCCGACGTCGCGTTCGGCCACCTCCCGGCCGAGGAGGAGGACGGGCAGGAGGTCGAACGACTCGTCACGGAAGCCGGCCGCGCGGCGGTCCGCGTGCCCGGCGACCTGTCGGACCCGCAGGCGTGCCGCGACCTCGTCGCCCGGGCGGTCGAGGCGTTCGGACGCCTCGACGTGCTGGTGAACAACGCGGCGTTCCAGATGGTGCGCCCGACGCTGGAGGACGTCCCGGACGAGGAGTGGGACCGGACGGTCGCGGTGAACCTCGACGCCCTGTTCCACGTCACGAAGGCGGCGCTGCCGCACCTCGGCCCGGGCGCCTCGATCATCAACACGACGTCGGTGAACTCCGACAACCCGCCGCCCGGGCTCATCGCCTACGACGCGACGAAGGCGGGGATCGCGAACTTCACCGCCGCCCTCGCGCGGAAGTACGGCGAGCGCGGCATCCGCGCGAACAGCGTCGCGCCCGGGCCGATCTGGACGCCCCTGATTCCGGCGACGATGCCGGCGCAGGACGTCGAGGGCTTCGGGAAGGACACCCCGCTCGGGCGGGCCGGCCAGCCCGCGGAGCTCGCTCCGGTCTACGTGATGCTGGCCTCCGACGAGGCGAGCTACGTCTCGGGTGCGCGGATCGCGGTGACCGGCGGGACCCCGATCCTGTGACCGGCCGGCTCCCGCTGCGCGCGCCGGGAGCCACGCGGTGACGTGGGCGACCCGGCGGGTGCTGCGCACGGTCCTGCCGCGCTGACGATCCGAGGGCTGAACCGTTCCTAGACTGGAGGCGTGAGCACCCCCGTCGGCGTCCTGGCCCTCCAGGGCAACGTCCCCGAGCACCTCGACGCCCTGCGCGCCTGCGGCGCCGACGCCCGCCCCGTGCGGCGCCCGTCGGAGCTGGCGGAGGTCGCGGGGCTGGTGCTGCCGGGCGGGGAGTCGACGACGCTGTCGAAGCTGCTCGAGGCGTTCGAGCTGCTCGAGCCGCTGCGCGAGCGCCTGCGGGCGGGGATGCCGGCGTTCGGCTCCTGCGCCGGGATGATCCTGCTGGCCCGCGAGGCCGTCGACGCCCGCCCCGACCAGCACCAGCTCGGCGCGCTCGACATCACCGTGCGCCGCAACGCCTTCGGGCGCCAGGTGCAGTCGTTCGAGACCGACCTCGCGGTGACCGGCGTCGGTGGCGGGCCCGTGCGGGCGGTGTTCATCCGCGCGCCGTGGGTGGAGTCGACGGGCCGGGGCGTCGAGGTGCTCGCCCGCGTCCCGGGCTCGGTGCGGGGCCCGGCGTCGGGCAAGGTCGTCGCCGTGCGCCAGGGCCCGGTGATCGCCACGGCGTTCCACCCCGAGCAGACCGGCGACGCCCGCCTGCACGACCTGTTCCTGCGTCGCGTGCGCGAGGCCGCCCCCACGTGAGCTCTCCGCGGGGCCGTCGCCGTGGGCGTGCTCAGGTGAGCCGGTGGCGGATGAGGCGGGAGGAGTTGGCGACGACGGCGACGGACGACGCGTTGTGCAGGATCGCCGCCACCACCGGTGACAGCGCGCCCCCGGCCGACACCAGCAGCCCGACCGCGTTCACCGCGATCGACATCCCGTAGTTCTGCCGCACCAGCGCGATCGCGTGCCGCCCGAGGTCGCGCAGGTCGAGCAGGCGCGCGAGGTCGTCGCCGGCCAGGGCCACGTCCGCGGTCTCGACGGCGACGTCGGTGCCGCCGACGCCCATCGCGATCCCGATGTCGGCGAGCGCCAGGGCCGGGGCGTCGTTGGTGCCGTCGCCGACCACGGCCACCGTGTGCCCCGCCGCCTGCAGCGCGCGCACCACGTCCTGCTTGTCCTCGGGCAGGACCTGTGCGCGCCACTCGTCGACGCCGAGCTCCGCGGCCACGGCGGCGGCGGTCTCGGGGTGGTCGCCGGTGAGCATGACGATCCGCTCGACGCCGTCGGCCCGCAGCGCCGCGAGCACCTCGGCGGCCTCCGGGCGGACCGTGTCGCGCAGGCTGATCAGTCCGGTCAGCTCGCCGTCCACCGCCAGCAGCAGCGGCGTCTCCGCCGCGCGCCGCAGCCGGCGCACCCAGCCGTGCGCCGCGCGCGGGATCGTCACCTTCTGCGCGCGGAGCAGCTCGCGCGATCCCAGCAGCAGGGTGCGGCCGTCGGCCTGGACCCGCATGCCCTGGCCCAGCAGCACCTCGCACTCCTCGTGCGGCGGGATCTCGATGCGCCGCTCCTCGGTGGAGCGGATCACCGCCTGGGCCAGCGGGTGCCGCGAGTGGATCTCCGAGCTCGCGGCGAGCGCCAGCACCTGCTCGGGGGCGACGTCGTCGTCGAAGGACACGACGTTCGTCACCACCGGCCGCCCGACGGTCAGCGTGCCCGTCTTGTCGAACACGACCGCATCGACGCGGCCCGCCGCCTCGAGGTGCGAGCCGCCCTTGACGAGGATCCCGCGGCGCGCCCCGTTCCCGATGGCCGCGCTGATCGCCGTCGGCGTCGCGAGACCCACCGCGCACGGGCACGCCACCAGCAGCATCGTCATCGCCCGCCGCACGTCACGGGTGACGACGAGCGTGGCCAGCGACAGCGCGAACGACGCCGGGACGAAGCGCCGCGAGAAGGCCTCGCCGACGGTCTGGATCGGCGCCCGGTCGGCCTGTGCGGACTCGACGCGCTCGACGATGCGCCCGAGCGCGGTCTCGGTGCCGACGCGCTCGGCGCGCACCACGATCCGCCCGCGCAACAGCACCGAGCCCGCCGGCAGCCGCGCGCCCGCCTCGACCTGCACGGGGAGGTTCTCGCCGGTGATCGCCGCCTGGTCCACCACGGCCCCGCCGCCGGAGGACTCGACCACGACCCCGTCGACGGGCAGCACGACCTGCTCGTGCACGACGACCTCGTCGCCGACCTCGAGGCGGGCGATGTCCACCTCGACCTCGACCGAGGACCCGGTCGCGTCGTCCGCGCGCACCCAGATCCGCGTGCGTGACCCCGAGAGCAGGTCGGAGATGGCGCGCCGGCTGCGGCGCAGCGTCAGGTCCTGGAGGTACTCGCCGATGTTGAGCAGCCACAGCACCGTCAGCGCGACGACGTTCTCCCGCAGCGCCAGCGAGGCGATCGTCGCCGCGGAGACGAGCGCGTCGGTACCCGCGCCGCGCCCGCCGGTGAGCGAGCGCAGGGCCCCGCGCAGGAAGGGGTAGCCGGTGACGATCGTGACGACGGTGGCGGCGAGCCGGCTCGTCGGGCCGAGCACCGGGGGCCGGCGCAGGACGTAGCGCCGCCCCCCGAGCAGCAGCAGGGCCAGGGCGCCGAGGCCCATGCGCAGCAGGTCGCCGTTGCCGACGTCCGCCGAGCGCGGGGCGCGGCGGGCCGGGGCGCCGGGGTCGGTGACGCCCGTGATCACCGACGGCAGGGCCGCCCGCGCGTCGGAGGCCGCGTCGTACCAGACCACGACCGCGCCGCTGCGGGGATGCGCGTGGGCCTGCCGGACACCGGCGACCGCGTCGAGCGCGTCCTCGACCGCCACAGCCAGGGCGGGCCGGTCGCGCAGCCAGGGCGTCGCGAAACGGACGCGCCCGGCGGCGTCGGAGACGACGGTGGGTGACACCGGCTCAGTGCTCGTGGTCGTGCCCGGCCGCCCCGGCCCCCGGGGCGGGCGCCTCCTCGCCGAGGCGGCCGCGGGCCTCCGCCACGATGTCGCCCGCCGAGAGGCGCACGCGCTCCGCGCCCGTCTCGGCCGCCCGCGCACCCCGCAGCCCCGCCGTCGTCACCGCCACCGCGGCCTCGTGCAGGCGGGGTCCGGTGGCGAGCTTCCGGACTCCCTCGACGACGGCGACGCCCACCACCCCGGTCGCGATCGTGCCCGCCGCCCGTGCCGCCAGTCCGGCCCACACCGTCATGCCCACCTGCTCCCTCGAGACGATCTCGCGGCGCACGCTAGCCGCGCCGACCGCGGACGTCATGGCAGGTCATGCGCGTGAGTGCATGGGTGGAGCGTGGGTGATCGCTGGATATCGCGGACGTACCCAGCCGGGTCTACCCTCGTCGTGCCGTCCCACGACGCCGAGGAGACCGCCCCGTGCGCTACGCCGACTGCCCCACCGTCGAGGCCGAGGTCCACATCGCGGCGCCGCCCGCGCGGGTGTGGCCGCTGGTCAGGGACATCGAGGTCGTCGCCGACACCTCCGAGGAGCTGCAGGAGGCGCAGTGGCTCCCGTCGCCCGAGGGGCCGGCCGACGGGGACGCGCCCGCGGTCGGGCACCGCTTCCGCGGCCGCAACTCCCACCCGCAGGCCGGCGACTGGGAGACGGTCTCGACGGTGATCGAGTGTGACGAGGAGCGCCGCTTCTCGTGGGCCGTGATGGACACCGCGAACCCGACGGCGACCTGGCTCTTCACGCTCACGCCCGTCGAGGGCGGCACCGAGCTGCGGCAGTGGGCGCGGATGGGCCCCGGCCCGTCGAACCTGAACAAGGTCATCGACACGATGCCGGACAAGGAGGAGCGCATCGTGGCCGGACGCCTGCGCGAGTGGCAGGCGAGCATCGAGCGCACGCTCGCCGGGATCAAGGAGCGCGCGGAGGCGTGAGGTGAGGACCGCCACCACGATCGAGGCCTCCGGCGCCTGGCCCGAGACGGTCGACTTCGTCGTCGAGGCCGAGCGGCTCGGGCTCGACGTGTGCTGGGTGGCCGAGGCCTGGGGCTCCGACGCCCCGTCCCCGCTGGGGTTCCTCGCCGCGCGCACCGAGCGGATGTTGCTCGGCGCGGGCGTGGTGCAAGTCGGTACCCGCTCGCCCGCGCTGATCGCCCAGACCGCGCTGACCCTGCAGACGATGTCGCAGGGGCGCTTCCTGCTCGGGCTCGGCAGCTCCGGGCCCCAGGTGCTCGAGGGCCTGCACGGCGTGCCGTTCGCCCACCCGCTCGGCCGGATGCGCGAGACCGTCGAGGTCGTGCGCCGGGTGATGGCGGGGGAGAAGGTCACCTTCGACGGCCGCCACGTCACCCTCCCGCTGCCCGGCGGCGAGGCGCGCCCGATGCGGGTGTCGGTGTCGGCCGAGCAGCGGGTCCCGATCTACCTCGCCACCCTGTCGCCGAGGATGCTGCGCCTCACCGGCGAGGTCGCCGACGGGTGGCTCGGCACGAGCTTCGTCCCCGAGGGCGCCGCGACCTCGCTCGACCCACTGGCCGAGGGGGCCGCCGCGGCCGGTCGCGCCCTCGCCGACCTCGACCTCTGCCAGGGCGCCGAGATCGCCTTCGCCGACGACGAGGAGCAGCTCGCCGCGATGCTCGACGACCGCCGCCCCGGGCTGGCGTTCAGCCTCGGCGGCATGGGCTCGGCGAGCCGGAACTTCTACCACGACGCCTACGCCCGCCAGGGCTGGAGCGACGTCGCCGCCGAGGTCCGGGCGCTGTGGCTCGCGGGCCGGCGCGACGACGCGGCGGCGGCGGTGCCGCGGGCGATGGTCGCCGCGACCACCCTGATCGGGACCGAGGACGGGGTGCGCGAGCGGCTCGGCGTGTGGCGCGACGCCGGTGTCACGACGGTGCGGCTCTACCCGGCGGGCGCGGACCTCGGGCAGCGGCTCGACACGTTGGCGCGGGGGATCGAGATGGTGCGGGAGGTCTCGCGATGACGACGCCGCTGCGCTGGCGCGACATCGACAGCGGCGCCTGCTCGATCGCGCGCACGATGACCGTGCTCGGCGAGCCGTGGACGGTGCTCGTGGTGCGCGACCTGCTGCACGGCGTCCACCGCTTCGACGACCTCGTCGCCCACCTCGGCATCGCGCGCACGGTGCTGACCCGCCGGCTCGCGGTGCTGGGGGACGCGGGGCTGGTGGAGACGGTCGAGTACCGGGAGCCGGGGCGCCGGACCCGGCGCGAGTACCGCCTGACCGAGGCCGGCCTGGACCTGCGGGGCGTGCTGATGGCGCTCATGGAGTACGGCGACCGGCACCGGGGCGACGGGCCGCCGGTGGAGGTGCGCCACGCGGGCTGCGGGGAGCGCGTGACGATGGTGGCGGAGTGCGCCGCCGGTCACCGGCTCGGTCCGGAGGATCGGATGCGGAGCACGCCGGGGCCGGGGGCGCGCAGCTCCGCGCCCCCGGCGTGACGACTACTGCGCCGCGTCGGCGACCTTGTCGATCGTCTGCGTCATCTGGTCCTCGGTGATCATCGGGAAGAAGCCCCGGAACTGGTCGTCCTGCACCCCGCTCCAGTCGTAGACCTGGGTGACCTCGGTGCCGTTGCCCGAGGGCTCGAGCTTCCAGGTCCAGACGTGGCCCTTGGCGGTGACGTCGCCGAGCTTGTCGGTGTAGCCGTCGAGGGGGTGCAGCTGCGGCGCCCAGGCGATCTCGCGGCCCTGCTCGTAGGCCGTGACGGTGTTGAGCATCTGGTAGTCGCCCAGCGCGTCGTTGTGCATGTTCATCACGAACTGGTCGCCGACACCGCTGACCGTCGCGTTGCCGTCGACACCCTTGAGCATGCCCGCGCCGTCGAACTCGTGGTGACGCCCGGGCGTGGCGAGCAGCGTGAACAGCTGCTCGGGCTTGGCGTCGACGGTGCGGGTCACGGTGATCTGGTCACTCATGGTGGTGTCGTGCCCGTCACGTCCGCCGGGCAAACGGTTGGGCACGACCGGCGCGGGCGTCAGCGTCCCGGCGGCGCCAGCCGGTAGACCGCGTCCGCCCCGTCGTCGGTGATGTAGACGGCCCCGTCCGGGCCCGGCACGGCCGCGACGGGACGCCCCCACCGCGAGCCGTCCGGCCCCTGGAAGCCGCCGACGAGGGTGCGCTGGCCCTCCAGGCCGCCGTTGCGCCACGGGTAGAACGACACCTCGGGCGCGCGGGGCGTCTGCCGGTTCCACGAGCCGTGGACGCCGACCAGCGCGCCCTGCCCGTACGGCGCGGGCAGCGTGCCGAACGCGAGGCCCAGCGGGGCGGAGTGCGCGCCCATCGTCTGCTCGACCGGCGTGAGCGTCGCGCAGTCCAGCGCGCGCCCGTCGGGGTTGGTCTCGGCGTCGGCGACGAAGGGGACGTCGGACGGGTCCAGCGCGCTGCCGGGCACGCCGGGCTGCACGTCGGGGTCGGGGTTGCAGTAGGGCCAGCCCACGTCGCGGCCGGGGTAGAGCCGCGCGAGCTCCTCCGGGGGGTGGTCGTCGACGTAGTCGGGGATGACCCGGCCACGCGCGGACCCGTCGTCCTCACCGTAGGGCCGGTCGTAGGGGAAGGGGATGTTGTCGCGGTTGTTCACCGCGGTCCACACCGCGCCGTCCGGGGCGATCGCGAGGCCCGTGCCGTTGCGGACGCCCCGCGCGTACGGCTCCGCGGGCCCGCCGCCGGGCGGGACGCGCAGGATCGCGGCACGCTGCGGGGTCGACTCGCGGTCCTGCGGCGAGACGTTGCCCGTCGACCCGACCGAGAGGTAGACCGCACCGTCCGGCCCGACCGCCACGCTCTTGAGCGCGTGCGCGTAGGCGCCGCCCAGCTCGGGGCTGCGCGCGTCGGGCAGGTCGTCGACGACGGTCGTCGGGGCACCGAGGGTGCCGGTGCGGTAGGGGTAGGAGCGCACGGCGTTGCTCTCGGCGACGTAGAGCGTCGCGCCGGAGAACCACAGTCCGTGGGGCTGGGTGAGGTCGGCGACCAGGGTCGTGGACCGCGTGCCGCCCGGGCCCGCCACCAGGCGCACGATCTCGCCCGCACCCGGGCGGGAGACGAGCAGCGCGCCGTCGGGGGCGAACGCGGCCATGCGGGCGCCGGGCACCCGCGCCCACACCGACATCGTCCAGCCGGCGGGCACGAGGGCCTGGCGGGCGACGTCGAACGGCTCGGCGCCCAGCCCGGGCGGGACGGCGACGGGCGTGGGCACCAGGGCCGCGGTGGCGGCGCCCGCGGGCGCGGGCTCGGCCTCGCCGACGGGGCCGGCCGAGGCGGTGCGGGCCGGGTCCGGGGGACCGGCGGGCGGGGCGGGGTCGGGCGCGGCGGAGCCGCAGGCGGCGACCAGCGCGACCAGGGCGGCGGTCATCACGGCCACCAGAGAGCGAGCCATGTCCATCCTTCGTCCTCGACGGCCCGGCGGGTCGAGCCCACCACACGCCGCCGGGTGCCGCCGCCGGGGGCGCTCAGCCGCGCAGGATCAGGCAGCTCGAGGTCGCCTCGGCGACGAGACGGCCCTGCCCGTCGACGAGCTCGGCGCGGGCCAGGGCCGTGCTGCGCCCGGAGTGCACGACGTACCCGGTGGCGCGGCTGGTCCCCGAGTCGGCGGTGAGCCTGCGCAGGAACTTCACGTTGAGGTCGAGGCTCGTGTAGGCGACGCCGGCGGGCAGCGTGCTGTGCACGGCGCACCCGGCCGCGGAGTCGAGCAGCGTCGCGTAGATCCCGCCGTGCACCGAGCCGATCGGGTTGTAGTGGTACTCGGCGGGCTCGACGGTGAACACGACCCGCCCGGGCTCCACCGAGGCCACGCCCGCCCCGACCAGCGTCATGATCGGCGGCGGCGGGAGCGTGCCGTCGGCCATGGCCTGCAGGAAGGCGAGCCCGTCCTGCCCGGCGGCGGCCTCGGCCAGCGCCCGCGGATCGGACCAGGTGTGGGTGCGCTCGCGCGTCGTGACGTCCATCTGGGTATCGAATCACAACTCAGCGGTGTCGGCACCGTACCGCTCCGGCCCGGGCCGGGTGGGCGTCGGTAGACTGGAGCGCCGGAAGTGTGCGCGGCGCGAGCCGCGATCGGTGTCGCCAGTGCCGGCCGGGGGCCTCCCGGGAGCGGCGCCGCGGGGTGACGACCGCGAGGCACCGGCGAGACGAAGGGCGGGAGACGATGAGCGGCCACTCCAAGTGGGCGACCACCAAGCACAAGAAGGCCGCGATCGATGCCAAGCGCGGCAAGATGTTCGCCAAGCTGATCAAGAACATCGAGGTCGCGGCGCGCACCGGCGGGGGCGACCCGGCCGCGAACCCGACGCTCTACGACGCCATCCAGAAGGCCAAGAAGACATCGGTCCCCAACGACAACATCGACCGCGCGGTCAAGCGCGGCTCGGGCGCCGAGGCGGGCGGGGCCGACTACCAGGCCATCACCTACGAGGGCTACGCCCCGGGCGGTGTCGCCGTGCTCGTCGAGTGCCTCACCGACAACAAGAACCGCGCCGCGGGCGAGGTCCGCACGGCCATGAACCGCAACGGCGGCGCCATGGCCGACCCCGGCTCGGTGGCCTACCTGTTCACCCGCAAGGGCGTCCTCATCGTCCCCAAGGCCCAGGGCGGCGGCGAGCTCTCCGAGGACGACCTGCTGCTCGCGGTGCTTGAGGCAGGCGCCGAGGAGGTCAACGACTACGGCGAGAGCTTCGAGGTCCTCACCGACCCGTCCGACCTCGTCGAGGTGCGCAAGGCCCTCCAGGAGGCGGGGTTCGACTACGACTCCTCCGAGGTCTCCTTCGTGCCGTCGATGAACGTCGAGGTCGACGCCGACGGGGCGCGGAAGGTCCTGCGGATCATCGACGCGCTCGAGGACTCCGACGACGTGCAGAACGTCTACTCGAACTTCGACGCCTCCGACGAGGTCATGGCCGAGGTCGGCTGACGGTGACCGCCCCGCCGTGCGTCGTCGCCGCCCTCACGGCGGCCGACGCCGGTGAGGCGCTGACGGTGCAGTACGCGGCGTACCTCGCCGAGGCGCGCCGCTACGGCACCACCGAGATCCCGCCGCTGCGCGAGTCGGTCGCCGAGCTCGCGGCCGACCTCGGGCGCCCCGACATCCGTGCCTTCGGCGCCTGGGCGGGCGAGCGCCTCGTCGGGTCGGTGCGGCTGCGCGGCGGCGGGCTGGGCACCGGGTCGGGGTGCCTCGAGCTCGCCCGCTACTCGGTGGCCCCGGACGCCCAGGGCCACGGCATCGGCCGGGCGCTCATGGAGCGCGCCCACGCCGAGCTCGCGCCGGGCGACGTGAGCTGGCTCGTCACCGGTGCCCGCAGCGACGAGAACCTCCGGCTCTACCGGCGCGCGGGCTACGAGGAGACCGGGCACCTGGTCGACAGCGCCGGTGTGGACCTGCTCCGTCTCGAGCGTCTCGCCCGGTGACCGCCGTGACCTCGCGCAGGTCCGAGGCGGTGACGATCGTGTCCCGCCTGGCCGGCGTCCTCGTCGCGGTCCCGGCGGCCGTCGTCGCCGCCTGGGTGCCGTTCTGGTGGTGGGCGCCGGTGGGCTCCCCGGTCGCGTTCGCGCTGCTGGCCGTCACGCCGGTCGTCGCCGCGGTGGCCGTGGTCGTCGCGGTGGCGGCGTTCCTGCTGCGCCGGCGCGCGGCGGGGGTCGTGGCGCTGATCGCGGCGCTGGTCCTCGTCGCCGTGGTCCTGCCGCGGGCGACCGACGACGGCGATCCGGTGGTCGAGCCGGGTCCCTCCGTCACGCCGGTCACCGTGGCCACGGTGAACCTGCAGTTCGGGCGGGCGAAGCCGGAGGCGGTGGTGGGACTGGTCCGCGAGCAGCGGGTGGACGTCCTGGGGCTGCAGGAACTGACCCCGGAGGCCGAGCGCGCGCTCGCCGCGGCGGGCCTGACCGGCGAGCTGCCGTACGTGGTGTCGCGGGCGCGCGACGGGGCGGGCGGCACGGCCCTGCTCGCGCGCCACCCGCTCGCCCCGTCGGGACTGACGCTGCGCGAGGGCGTGTTCTCCCAGGTCACCGCGAGGGTGCTGGCGCCGAGCGGGCCCGTCGACGTCGTCGTCACCCACCCCGCCGCGCCGGTGTTCCGCCAGGACGCCGACGGCTGGGCGCGGGAGATCGAGGACCTGCCCGCACCCGCGCCGATGGAGGGGCCGCCGCGGCTCGTGATCGGTGACCTCAACGCGACGCTCGACCACCGTCCGCTGCGCACGCTGCTGGACGGGATGTGGAGCGACGCGGCCGCGTCGCTCGGCGCGGGCCTCCGGGGCACGTGGCCGACCGACGCGACGCTGCCCCCGTTCGCGGCGATCGACCACGTGCTGGTGTCCGGGCCGATCGCGCCGAGCGACCTCGCCGTCCGCGAGCTCCCCGGCACCGACCACGCCGGCCTGGTGGTGACGCTGCTGGTGCGCGACGGGCGGGCGCGCGTCAGCCCGGGAGCGTGAGCGGCCGCGACAGCACGCGGCTCCAGACCTCCCGCTCGGCGTCGGGCATCGCCACCGGCCCGTCGAATGGGGTCACGGCGAGGCGGTCGTCGTCGGCGCTCCATGTTCCGACCACCCGCCCGTCGTCGACGACGACCGGGGCGATCCATCCCGCGGCGCGGCTGACCTCCTTGCGGTGCGCGGGGGGCACGAGGTCGGGGTCGGCGGTGCCGGCGCCGAGGACGTAGGGGTCGAAGGGGCCGAGGAGCCGGACACCGATCGGGCCGGCCGACGCGAGGTCGTCGAGGTCCTCGGTGCGGGCGTGGCGCGTCTCGCCGTCCACCGTGACCTCGGTGAGCGTCCCGTCGTCGACGAGCTCGGCGAACCAGCGCCGCAGCCGCGCCTTCGGCGTCATGCCGCGCAGCAGCCACGCGTCGAACGCCGTCGGCGTCGCCGGGCCGTGGGCGGCGAGGAACGCGGGGACGACGCTGCGGGCGGCCTCGTCGGGGTCGGGCAGGCCGGGCCAGGGGGGTCGGGTGAACGTCACCCGGCCGCCCGCCGGTGGTCCGTGGCAGATCAGGCCCTGCCAGGCGAGCGGCTTGAGCACGGTGCCCCACCCCGACGTGATGGCCTCGGCGAGGCCCTCCTCGCCGCTGTGCGCCACGAGCGCGGCGGTGAGCTCCTCGCGGGTGAGGACGGCGTCGCCGGCCAGGACCTCGACCACGGCCGCCTCGAGCGCGGTCATCTGCGCGGCGGTGGCGAACTCCTTCTGCCACGAGCCCTTGTCCCACGACCGGGCGGCCGCGAGCAGGGCGAGCAGCGAGGGTGCCTGGTCGGCGTCGAGCAGGTGCAGCGTGCCCCGCGCGGCCCAGGTCCGGACCAGCGTGCCCGCGGCGAGCGCGGCGTCGACGGTGCCGTCGTCGGCGGTGCCCGCCGGGGTGCGGACGGCGACGGCCTGCGCCGCGGCCGAGGGCACCTGGGCCTGGACGCCGAGCAGGCGGCGGGCGACGGCGACGGGGTCGCTGCCGTCGTGCTCGGCGACGAACTGGCGGCGCAGGCGGAAGCGCCGGACCTCCGCCGGGGCGAGCTTCACGCCTGCTCGAAGGAGCGGTGCCCCGCCGGCTCGGTGTCGGTGACGTCCACGCCGCTGACCCAGGCCTGCGGCGAGCCCTCGCGCGCCCACGTGAGCATCCGCTCGACGGCGTCGTCCTCGCCCTCGACGACCATCTCCACGGTGCCGTCGTCGCGGTTGCGCACCCAGCCGCCGACGCCGAGGCGGGTGGCCTCGTCCTCGGCGCTCGCCCGGAAGAAGACGCCCTGGACGCGTCCGTGCACGACGATGTGCTTGCTCTGCACGCTCGCCCTCCGTTCGAACATGTGTTCTACTGATGCCGATGACGACAGCCTGGACGCCCTCGCTGTTCGGTGGGGGCGAGACCGCCGAGGACCCCGGGGTGGATCCGGCCGTCGCCCCGCGCCGCATCGTCCTCGACGATCGTTCGTGGGTCGACCTGGCCCCCGCCTGGATCACGGGCGCGGACGCGTGGTTCGACGCGATCGTCGCGTCCGCGCCGTGGGACCAGCGCCGGCGCCGGATGTACGACCAGGACGTGATGGAGCCGCGGCTGACGTGCGGGTGGCGCATCGAGGAGGCGCCGGACCCCATGCCCGCCGTCGCCGCGGTGCTCACCGAGCGCTACGGCGTCCGGTTCGACCGGGTGGGCGCCAACTACTACCGCCACGGGGACGACTCGGTGGCCTGGCACGGCGACCGCGTCCGCTTCACCCACGAGTCGCCGGTCGTCGCGATCGTGTCGCTGGGGGCGCCGCGGCGCTTCGGGCTGCGGCCGCTCGGGGGCGGGACGTCGCGACGGCTGACGGTGGCGGGGGGCGACCTGCTGGTCATGGGCGGCCGGTGCCAGCACGAGTGGCAGCACACGGTGCCCAAGTGGCCCGGCGCGGGCCCGCGGGTCAGCGTCACGTTCCGGCACGACGACCCGGGGCCTCGTCCCTAGATCACTCCCAGACGGCCACGGGCTCGCCCAGTGCCTCCACGTCGACGGTCGCGCCGAGCCCGGGGGAGCGGCCGGGCAGCACGCCGTCGGTGGTGACGACGGTGTCGAGCGCCGCGATCCGGCGGGTCACCATCTCCTCGGCGTTCAGCACGCCGCGCAGCGAGCGCGGGGGCACGGTGGCGCCGAGGTGCAGGATCGCGGCGTAGGAGAGCGACGAGCCGACGGTGTCCTGGACGCTGACCGTGAGGCCGGCGGCGCGGGCGAGGTCGCGGTGGCGTCGCCCCGGGATGAGGCCGCCGGCCTTGGAGATCTTGAGGTTGATCCGTCGGCGACGTCGCCGGCGACGAGGGCGGCGAGATCGCCGTCGGTCTGGGCGAGCTCGTCGAGGACGAGGGGGTACGGGCAGCGGGCGCGCAGCGCGAGGGTCTCGCGCCAGGTCGCGCACGGGGCCTCGAGGGCGAGGTCGAGGCCGGGCGGCAGCAGCGCGATCATCCGCAGGGCGGCCTCGGGCAGGAGACCGCCGTTGGCGTCGACGAGGAAGTACTCGCCCGGCCGGCGGTCGGCGAGGCTCGCGACGATCCGCTCGGCGTCCAGCGCCGGGCCGCCCTCGGCGTCGAGCGCGCCGATCTTGACCGAGTGGGCGCGGTAGCCCCGGGCCCGGTACTCGGCGACGTGGGCGCGCATCGTCTCGGGGTCCTCGGCGCCGATCGAGGACGTCGGCGCCATGGGCACGCCGGTCGAGCCCCCGAGGAGATCGCAGACGGGGAGGCCGACCGACGTCCCGAACGCGTCCCAGCAGGCCACGTCGAGCGCGGTGCGGGCGTCGTGGTGACCGGTGAGGGTGCGGTCCATGACGTCGCCGACGCGCTCGGTGCGCCGGGGGTCGAGGCCGAGCAGGGCGGGCGCGAGCAGTCCGATCGCCGCGCGGGTCCCGACCGGGTGCGCGGCGACGTACGTCGACCCGAACGGGGTGCTCTCGCCCCAGCCCTCGGTGCCGTCGTCGCAGCTGATCCGCACGACGGAGGCGTCGAACGACGTGTAGGTCCGGCCGCCCGAGAGGTGGTAGGTCCCGCCGGCGTAGGGAAGGTCGACGGCGTACAGGGCGATGCGCGTGATCTTCACAGCTCCGGCCTCACAGCGGGATGTCGCTCGTGTCCCCGTCCGCGCGCGGCCCCTGGAGCCGGCGCTCCTCCGCGGCGATGCGCATGTCGTTGATGCTCGCCTCGCGCCGTGCCATCAGCCCGTTGTCGGCGAACTCCCAGTTCTCGTTGCCGTAGCTGCGCCACCACTGCCCGGCGGCGTCGCGGCACTCGTACTGGAAGCGGACGGCGATGCGGTGCCCGCCGAAGGTCCACAGCGACTTGCGCAGCACGTAGTCGCGCTCGCGCTCCCACTTGCGGGTCAGGAACTCGACGACCTGCTCGCGGCCGGTGACCCACTCGTCCCGGTTCCGCCACACCGTGTCCAGCGTGTACGCGAGCGCCACCTTCTCCGGGTCGCGGGTGTTCCACGCGTTCTCGGCGGCGAGCACCTTCGCCCGCGCCGACTCCTCGTCGAACGGCGGGAACGGCGGGCGAGGCTCCTCGGGGGTGGTCATGACGGTCAGCATGCCGCGCCGAGGAGATCACGGGCACGTCGGTCACCTCGGTGGTCGGCGAGGGGTGCGCCACGTCGCCCCTGATCACCGGGCGACACACCGGCACCGGGGACAAGAGCGGGACCGACGCCCGCCGCCGCGTAGCGTCCCGACCCATGCGGGTGCTGGGCGTCGACCCCGGGCTGACGCGCTGCGGCCTCGGCGTGGTCGAGGGCAGCGGCGGGCGGGCCGTGCGCGCTGTCGCCGTCGACGTCGTGCGCACCCCGCCGGACGACGAGGTGGCCGCGCGGCTCGGTGCCGTGGCCGACGCCGTCGAGGCCTGGATCGCGGAGCACCGCCCGGACGTCGTGGCCGTCGAGCGGGTGTTCGCCCAGCACAACGTCCGCACGGTGATGGGCACGGCCCAGGTCGGCGGGGTCGTCGCCCTCGTGGCCGGGCGCGCCGGGCTGCCCGTCGCGTTCCACACGCCCAGCGAGGTCAAGGCGGCGGTCACCGGCTCCGGGCGGGCGGGCAAGGAGCAGGTGACGGCCATGGTCACGCGCGTGCTGGCGCTCGACACTGCCCCGCGTCCCGCCGACGCCGCCGACGCCCTGGCGCTCGCCGTCTGCCACTGCTGGCGCGCGCCGATGATCGCGCGCATGGCCGAGGCCGAGGCCCGCGCCGCCGAGGCCACCATGCGCCATCGCGCACGTCTCAAGGCCGCGCAGAGGGCCGCGACCCAGAAGGCCGCGACCCAGCAGGCCGCCACACCGAAGGCCGCCACACCGAAGGCCGGCCGCTGAGCACCACGGTCGTCACCTCCGCCGACGGCACGAGCCTCGCGGTCGAGACCGTCGGACAGGGGCCGCCGCTCGTGCTCACGACCGGAGCGCTGCAGGGCCGCGCGAGCGTCCGCCTGCTCGCCGAGGCCCTGGCCGACCGCTTCGCCGTCACCACCTGGGACCGTCGGGGTCGCGGCGACAGCGGGGGAGCGCCCGACCCCGGGCGCGACCCGCTCGGACCCGACGGCACGGAGCTCGTGGCCGCGGAGGTCGCCGACCTCGCGGCGGTCGTCGCCGGCACCGGCGGCGCCCCCGCCCACTACGCCCACTCCGCCGGGGCCGTGCTCGTGCTCGAGGCGGTGCTGCGGGGCGTGCCGGCGAGCCGCGTGGTCGCCCACGAGCCACCGTGGCGCCTCCCCGGTGACGACCCCGGCCCGCGCCGCGACCTCGTCGCCGCGACGATGGCGGCCCTGCGCGCGGGCGACCCCGACGCCGCGGCGGCCGCGTTCCTCGACGGGTTCCCGGCGGCCGCACCCGCACCCGTCGAGCGCCTACGCCGCACCCCGTTCTGGGCGGGCACGGTCGCCCACGCGGCGTCACTGCCCCACGACGCCGCGCTCGTGGTGGGGGAGCCGCTGCCCGTCGGACGCTTCGCGGGCCTGGAGTTGCCGCTGCTCGCCCTCGACGGGGAGCACAGCCCGGCGTGGGTGCGCCGGGCGGTGGCGGCGTTCGCGGCGGCCGTGCCGGGGGCCGAGCACCGCACGCTGCCCGGCCAGGTGCACATCGTCACCCCCGCGGTGCTCGCTCCCGTCCTGGCGGAGTTCCTGACACCCGACGGGGGCGCGCCGGTCCCCGACGCCGTCGGGGGTGGCCGGTAGCCTTCGAACGCGTGTTCGCCACACCAGCCAGGAGGATCGTGCCGTGATCTCGTCGGTGCGCGGGGAGGTCCTCGCGGTCGGGCTGGACCACGCGGTGGTCGAGGTCGGCGGGATCGGCCTCGCGGTGCAGGCCACGCCGTCCACGCTCGCGCGCCTGCGCCGGGGCCAGCCCGCGCGGCTCGACACCGCGCTGGTGGTCCGGGAGGACTCGCTGACCCTCTTCGGGTTCGCCGACGCCGCGGAGCGCGAGCTGTTCCTGCTGCTGCAGACGGTCTCGGGGGTGGGCCCGCGGCTCGCGCTGGCCGCGCTGGCCGTGCTCGACCCGGCGGCGCTGAGCCACGCGCTGGCCGACGGCAACATCACGACGCTGACCAGCGTGCCCGGCATCGGGCGCAAGGGGGCCGAGCGGCTGATCATCGAGCTGCGCGACAAGGTGGCGCCGCCCTCGCCGGCCGACGGC
This sequence comes from Actinomycetospora aeridis, assembly GCF_037400275.1. Lineage (NCBI taxonomy): Bacteria > Bacillati > Actinomycetota > Actinomycetes > Pseudonocardiales > Pseudonocardiaceae > Actinomycetospora > Actinomycetospora aeridis. Next base: position 132,501 of record NZ_JBBEGL010000003.1, read on the forward strand.
GGCGACGACCTCCCGGCCTCGCCGGTGGTCGCCGGAACGCTGCGCGACCAGGTGGTCGAGGCGCTCGTCGGGCTCGGCTTCGCCGCCAAGCCCGCCGAGAAGGCGGTCGACGAGGTCCTCGGCGGCAGTGAGGACGGCGGCGCGGCCGACTCGTCGACGGTGCTGCGCGCGGCGCTCACCAGACTCGGGCCGTCGCGGTGAGCGAGAACGAGCTGGAGGAGAGCCTCCAGCGTGCTCTCGACGCCACGGCCGAGGACGGCGAGTCCGACGTCGAGAACCGCCTGCGGCCGGCCCGGCTCGCGGAGTTCATCGGCCAGCCCCGGGTGCGCGAGCAGCTCGACCTCGTGCTCCAGGGCGCCCTGCGCCGCGGCAGCCCGCCGGACCACGTGCTGCTCTCGGGCCCGCCGGGGCTGGGCAAGACGAGCCTCGCGATGATCATCGGCACCGAGCTGGGCAGCGCCGTGCGCATCACCTCGGGACCCGCGCTCGAGCGTGCGGGCGACCTCGCGGCGATGCTGTCGAACCTGCTCGAGGGCGACGTGCTGTTCATCGACGAGATCCACCGCATGGCCCGTCCCGCCGAGGAGATGCTCTACCTCGCGATGGAGGACTTCCGGGTCGACGTCGTCGTCGGCAAGGGGCCCGGGGCGACGTCGATCCCGCTCGACGTCGCCCCGTTCACGCTGGTGGGTGCCACGACGCGGGCGGGCTCGCTGACGGGGCCGCTGCGCGACCGCTTCGGCTTCACCGGCCACATGGAGTTCTACGAGCCGGCGGACCTCGAGCACGTCGTGGCCCGCAGCGCCCGGATCCTCGGCGTCGACCTGCGCCCCGACGGCGGCCGCGAGATCGCGCGGCGCTCGCGGGGCACGCCGCGCATCGCCAACCGCCTGCTGCGTCGCGTGCGCGACTACGCGGAGGTCCGCGCCGACGGCGCCGTCACCCGCGACGTCGCCCGGGCCGCGCTGGCGGTCTACGACGTCGACGAGCTCGGCCTCGACCGGCTCGACCGCGCCGTGCTCGCCTCCCTGGTGCGCTCGTTCGGTGGCGGGCCGGTGGGCGTGTCGACGCTGGCCGTGGCGGTGGGCGAGGAGCCCGGCACGGTCGAGGAGGTGTGCGAGCCCTACCTCGTCCGGGCCGGGATGCTGGCCCGTACGCCGCGTGGACGCGTCGCGACACCCCTGGCGTGGCGCCATCTGGGGCAGGAACCCCCCGCCGACCGGCCGGACGAGGACCAGGGCCAGGGGACCCTGTTCACCTGAGCTGGCAGACTCGGAATCGGACAGTGCGGGGTGCGGAGACCGACGCGCCCGCCCGTTGGACGGAGAACGATGGACCTGATCTTCCCCCTGCTCATCCTGTTCATGATCGGGCTGGTGTTCATGTCCAGCCGTCAGCGCAAGAAGCAGGAGAACCAGCAGAAGGACCTGCAGAACAGCCTGCACGTCGGTGACGTGGTCGTCATGACCTCCGGCATCAGCGGCACGATCGTCGACACCGACGACGAGCGCACCATCGACCTCGAGATCGCGCCCGACGTCGTCACCACCTGGCTGCGCGCCGCGGTCCGCGAGAAGCTCGTGGCCGAGGAGGTCGCGGCCGACGAGGTCGTCGACGAGGACGCGCTGCCGGAGTCGTCGGTGCCGACCGAGTCGACCCCGGTCGTCGACACCGCGGACAGCGCGACCACGACGACGGCCGCGCCCACGACGGACACCAAGGACATCGCGGACGCCAAGGTGGACAACAAGGCGGACACCACCGGCAACGTGTCCTCGCCGCGCTCCTCCTGACGGGCACCGGACGGGGCGGCGCGGGCAGCGCCGGGCCCGCCGCCTACCCTCGCGACGAGCCCCTCCCCGGCTGAACCGACCCGATCTCCTGGAGCAACGCAGCGTGGCCCCTCCGACCGTCCGCTTCCGGCCCGGGCGCTACCTCGCCGCCTTCCTGGTGATCGTGGCCGCGCTCTACGGGTTGGTGTTCTTCACCGGGGACGGGTCGCCGACGCCGAAGCTCGGCATCGACCTGCAGGGCGGCACGCGGGTGACGCTGACGGCGCGCACCGAGACCGGCGCGGCACCGACGCCCGACCAGCTCAACCTGGCGCGCACGATCATCGAGCAGCGCGTCAACGGGCTCGGCGTCAGCGGCGCCGAGGTGGTGCAGGACGGCAGCAACCTCGTCATCACGGTGCCGGGCCAGGAGGGCGACCAGGCGCGCTCGCTCGGGCAGACGGCGCGGCTGTACTTCCGCCCGGTGCTCGGGGGACCGATCCCGGCGGGCCCGCAACCCGGCCAGCCGGGGCAGCCCGGCCAGCCGGGGGCGCCGCCGGAGGGCGGCACCGCTGAGCAGGGGACCCCCGGCGGCGCGACCGGCGCGGGCACCCCGGGGCAGACCCCGGCCGGCCAGAGCGCGCCGATCGCCGCCCCGGCCCAGCCGGCGCCCCCCGTGCCCGCTCCGCCGGGCGGCGGAGCCGGGGGCGGCACCTCGCAGGACCCGCGCCAGGCCCAGGCGATCGCCGAGGCCAAGGCCACGCGCCAGAGCGAGGACCCGGCCGTGCAGGAGCAGGCCGCGCTCGCGCTGAACTGCGCCGTCGAGGACCCCCTGCGCGGCTACGACGACCCGGCGCGACCGCTGGTCTCCTGCAACCGCGAGGGCACCGAGAAGTACCTGCTCGGCCCCGCGATCCTCTCGGGCACCGACGTCTCGAGCGCGACGCCGAACCCCAACCCGCAGGGCGTCGGCTGGATCATCAACCTCGCGTTCAAGGGCGGCCAGGCCGCGACCACCTGGGCCGACTACACCAGCGCGAACGTCAACAACTCGAACGCCGTCGTGCTCGACTCCCAGGTCGTCTCGGCGCTGCGGATCGTGCAGCCGCTGCTCGACGGCAACGCCCAGATCTCGGGCAACTTCAACCAGGGGTCGGCCACCGACTTCGCGAACGTCCTGCGCTACGGCTCGCTGCCCCTGTCGTTCGACACCTCCGAGGCCCAGACCGTCTCGGCGACGCTGGGCCTCGCGTCCCTGCAGGCCGGGCTCATCGCGGGCATCGTCGGGCTCGCCCTGGTGTTCGTCTACTCGCTGTTCTACTACCGCGCCCTCGGCGTGCTGACGATCCTCTCGCTGATCCTGTCCGGGCTCGTCGTCTACGCCGTGCTCGTGCTCCTCGGACGCGCGATCGGCTTCACGCTCGACCTCGCGGGCGTCGCCGGGTTCATCGTCGCCATCGGCATCACCGCCGACTCGTTCGTGATCTTCTTCGAACGCATCAAGGACGAGGTGCGCGACGGACGAAGTTTCCGCTCGGCGGTACCCCGCGGCTGGACACGGGCCAGACGCACGATCCTCTCCGGCGACGCCGTCAGCTTCCTCGCGGCCGTGGTGCTCTACGTGCTCGCCGTCGGCCAGGTCAAGGGCTTCGCCTTCACCCTGGGCATGTCCACCGTCCTCGACCTCATCGTGGTCTTCCTCGTGACGCACCCCCTGCTGTCCCTCGCCTCGAACTCCAAGCTGTTCGCGAGCCCCGCGTGGTCCGGGCTCGGCCAGGTCGTGCACAACGCGCCGAAGCCGGGGTCGGCCACGACGCGTCCGGGCGGCCGGACCCCGGAGCGCGACGGCACGCGGACCCGCACGGGTTCCGACGCGTCGGCGTCGTCGTCGGCGTCGTCCCGCACCCGCGCGGGCCGCGGAGGTGACCGATGACCCGCTCCACCGGGCGGCCCGGCGGCCGCCGCCACGTCGAGGAGTCGATCGGCGAGATGGTCGAGGACCGGGACGACCTCCTCGACGACGGCACCGACCCCGACGCCGTCGACCGGGCCGCCGACGCCGACGAGGCGGCCGACGACAGGCCGGACACCGCGGCGCGACCCGGCAAGAAGCCCAGCCGCCTCGACATGCTGTACCGCGGCAACGGCGGGCTGGACATCGTCGGGCGCTCGAAGACCTGGTACGCCGTCTTCGGCGCCGCGCTGGTCATCTGCATCCTGTCCATGGTCATCCGAGGCTTCAACTTCGGCATCGACTTCGAGGGCGGCACGAGCGTCCAGATGCCGGCGGCGGGCGCGAACGGCGTCATCCAGACCGGCCAGGTCGAGGAGGCCTACGCCGGGGCGCTCGGGTTCCCGGCGACGTCGATCCAGAGCGCCGGTCAGGGCGCCACGGCGACGATCATCATCCGGTCCGAGAGCCTCGACATCGGGCAGGTCATCGCGCTGCGGCAGGCGTTGTTCGACCGGTTCCAGCCGATCGGCACCAGCGGCACGCCGGACATCAACGCGATCTCCGACAGCGCCGTCAGCGCGAGCTGGGGCGGCGAGATCACCCAGCAGGCGCTGGTCGCGCTCGCGGTCTTCCTCGTGCTCGTCACCATCTATCTCTCGTTCTACTTCGAGAGACGCATGGCGTTCGCGGCCCTGGTCGCGCTGGCGAACGACATCATCATCACCGCGGGTGTGTACTCGCTGGTCGGCTTCGAGGTCTCGCCGGCGACGGTGATCGGCCTGCTGACCATCCTCGGGTTCTCGCTCTACGACACGGTGGTCGTGTTCGACAAGGTCCGCGAGAACACCCGCGGCCTGCTCGGGCTCACGCGCCGCACCTACGCCGAGGCGGCGAACCTCGCGGTCAACCAGACCCTGATGCGCTCGCTGAACACCTCGCTCATCGCGGCGCTGCCGCTGATCGGGCTCTTCGTCGTCGGCGTGGTGCTGCTCGGCGTCGGCGTGCTCGGCGACCTCGCGCTCGTGCAGCTCGTGGGCACGATCATCGGCGCGGCGTCGTCGGTGCTGCTGGCGACGCCGATCGTGGTGGACCTCGCGATGCGCGACAAGCGCTGGGCCGCGCAGGCCGAGAAGGTCGCCGCCCGCCGGGCCAAGGCCGCCCGCCGTGCCGCGACCGCCGGCGGCGCGGGCGGCGAGCCCGACGCGTCGGGCCCGTCCACCGACGTCCTCGACACCCGCGAGGTCGCTGCGGCCGGCGCCGGCCGTGCGCGGATCACCGCCGCGTCCGGCACGACGCCGCGACCGGGTGCGCGACCGGGTGCCCGCCCGGGCTCCCGTCCGGCGGGCAAGACCGGCCGGCCCTCGGGCAAGCGCCGCAAGTGAGCACCCGCAACAGCGCGCAGCACGGCACCGCCGACCTGGACCTGGTCGCGGGCCTGCTGCGCGACGTGCCCGACTTCCCGACCCCGGGCATCCGGTTCTGGGACCTCAGCGCCATGCTCGCCGACGGGCCGGGACTGGCCGCGACGACGCGCCTGCTCGCGGCGGCCACCGCCGAGCCCCCCGACGTCGTCGTCGGCATCGAGGCGCGGGGCTTCCTGCTCGGCGCCGCGGTGGCGCACTCGCTGGGCCTCGGGGTCGTCGCCGTGCGCAAGCAGGGCAAGCTGCCGGTGGTGGCCGCGAGCCGGTCCTACGACCTCGAGTACGGCTCGGCGACGCTCGAGCTGCCCGCCGGCGTGATCCGGCCCGGCGCGAGGGCGCTGCTCGTCGACGACGTGCTCGCCACCGGCGGCACCGCGGCCGCGGCGTGCGCGCTGGTCGAGGGCGCCGGCGCCGCGGTGGCGGCGGTGTCGGTGGTGCTGGAGCTGCCCACCCTGGAGGGTCGCGCGCGGCTGGGGGAGCACCCCGTGCACGCCCTGCTCACCCGCTGAGCGGGTCGTCAGGGCCGGCACGGCGGGACCGTTCGACCGCTCCCCGCGCCGTGGCCGACGGCCGCCGGACCGCCCGTCGCACGGGGTGACCGACACGTCCGTGTCGTCCCGCCGTCACCCACGCGTACCGATCCGGGACGACCGATCGCCCGACCGGGGCTCCGCCGCCCGGACACCTCGCCGTCCCGGAGATACGCTGGATGGATTCCGGGCACGACGGGCCCCCGCGACGGACCCCCGCGACAGACAGGGCCCCTCGCTCGTCCGGAGGGAGGGACGACGCGTGAGCCAGGACGTCGACGCCGCGGGCAGGCCGCTCGCCCCTGGTCAGGACGCAGCGCAGGAGCCGGGGCCGGACACCGCCGGGTCGGCCCGCGAGGACGCCGTCCTCGACGCCGCCGGGCTCTCGCCCACGCCTCCCGTCAGCGCCACCCGCCCGCCGTCGGCCACACGGCGCGTCCGCGCCCGCATCGCCCGGCGCATCACCGCGCAGCGCTCCGGCGGCGTCAAGCCGGTGCTCGAGCCGCTGGCCGCGGTCCACCGCGAGCTGCACCCGTCGGCGGACATGGGCACGCTGCAGCGGGCCTACGACACCGCGGAGCAGCACCACGACGGTCAGATGCGCAAGAGCGGCGACCCGTACATCACGCACCCGCTCGCCGTCGCCACGATCCTCGGCGAGCTGGGGATGGACACCACGACGCTGGTCGCCGCGCTGCTCCACGACACCGTCGAGGACACCGCGTACTCGCTGGACAAGCTCTCCGCCGACTTCGGTGCCGAGGTCGCCCACCTCGTCGACGGCGTCACCAAGCTCGACAAGGTCCAGCTCGGCGCGGCCGCCGAGGCCGAGACCATCCGCAAGATGGTCGTCGCCATGGCGCGCGACCCGCGCGTGCTCGTCATCAAGCTGGCCGACCGGCTGCACAACATGCGCACGATGCGCTTCCTCAAACCGGAGAAGCAGGCCAAGAAGGCCCGCGAGACGCTCGAGGTGCTCGCCCCGCTGGCCCACCGGCTGGGGATGTCCACGGTCAAGTGGGAGCTCGAGGACCTCGCGTTCGCGATCCTGCACCCCAAGCGCTACGACGAGATCGTCCGCCTCGTCGCCGACCGCGCGCCCAGCCGCGACACCTACCTGCGCAAGGTGATCGACGAGGTCTCCGGGCAGCTCACCGAGGCGCGGGTGAAGGCCGAGGTGCTCGGCCGCCCGAAGCACTACTACTCGATCTACCAGAAGATGATCGTCAAGGGTAAGGACTTCGACGACATCCACGACCTGGTGGGCGTGCGGGTGCTCGTCGAGGACGTGCGCGACTGCTACGCCGCGATGGGCATGGTCCACGCGCTGTGGCAGCCGATGCCGGGCCGGTTCAAGGACTACATCGCCCAGCCGCGCTTCGGGGTCTACCAGTCGCTGCACACCACGGTGATCGGGCCGGACGGGCAGCCCCTCGAGGTGCAGATCCGCACCCACGAGATGCACCGCACCGCCGAGTACGGCATCGCCGCGCACTGGCGCTACAAGGAGGCCAAGGGCGGGCACAAGAACGGCACCGCGGTCGGGGCCGGCGACGGCACCCTCGAGCTCGACGAGATGGCGTGGATGCGCCAGCTGCTCGACTGGCAGCGCGAGGCCGCGGACCCCGGTGAGTTCCTCGAGTCGCTGCGCTACGACCTGGCCACCCGCGAGATCTTCGTGTTCACGCCCAAGGGCGACGTGATCACGCTGCCCAGCGGCTCGACGCCGGTCGACCTCGCGTACGCGGTGCACACCGAGGTCGGCAACAAGTGCATCGGCAGCCGGGTCAACGGCCGGCTGGTCGCGCTCGAGCGCGAGCTCGAGAACGGCGAGGTCGTCGAGATCTTCACGTCGAAGGCCGAGGGTGCCGGCCCGTCGCGCGACTGGCTGTCCTTCGTCGCCTCGCCGCGGGCGAAGCAGAAGATCAAGCAGTGGTTCGCCAAGGAGCGCCGCGAGGAGGCGATCGAGGGCGGCAAGGAGGCCATCACCCGCGAGGCCCGCCGCACCGGCCTGCCGCTGCAGCGCCTCGTCTCCGCCGACTCGATGACCGCGCTCGCCCACGAGCTGCGCTACCAGGACGTCTCGTCGCTCTACGCCGCCGTCGGCGAGCACCACGTCTCGGCCCGCCATGTCGTGCAGCGCCTCGTCGCGCTGCTCGGCGGCGTCGAGCAGAACGAGGAGGACCTCGCCGACCGCGCCACCCCGTCGACGGTCCAGCGTCGCCGCGGCACCGGCGACGTCGGCGTCGTCATCGACGACATGGACGAGAGCGACAGCTCGTCCGACGTGTGGATCAAGCTGGCGCGCTGCTGCACGCCGGTGCCCGGCGACGGCATCCTCGGCTTCATCACCCGGGGCGGCGGGGTCAGCGTGCATCGCACCGACTGCACCAACGCCGACGAGCTGCGCAGCGAGCCCGAGCGCCTCGTGAACGTCCACTGGGCCTCGTCCTCGAGCGCGCTGTTCCTCGTCGCGATCCAGGCCGAGGCCCTCGACCGGCACCGCCTGCTCTCCGACATCACCAAGGTCCTCGCCGACGAGAAGGTCAACATCCTGTCGGCGTCGGTGACGACGTCCCGCGACCGCGTGGCGGTCAGCCGGTTCTCCTTCGAGATGGGCGACCCGAAGCACCTCGGCCACGTCCTCAAGGCGGTCCGCAACGTCGAGGGCGTCTACGACGTCTACCGGGTGACCTCGGCGAGCTGATCACCAGCTGACCGGCAGGGCGTGGACGCCGTAGACGTTCATGTCGGTGCGCAGCGGCACCTCGGCGGCCGGCACGGCGAGCTCCAGTGTCGGGAAGCGGCGCAGCAGCCCGCCGAGCCCGGCGCGCATCTCGACGCGCGCCAGCTGCTGTCCGAGGCACTGGTGGACGCCGTGGCCGAACGACAGGTGGCCGCGGGCCGCGCGGCGGACGTCCAGGGTGTCCGGGTCGGCGAAGCGGGCCGGGTCGTGGTTGGCGGCCAGCAGCGAGACGACGACCGTGGCGCCGCGGGGGATGGTCTCGCCGCCGAGCTCGAGGTCCTCCGTCGCGTAGCGGTAGAAGACGTCGGCGACGGAGAGGTACCGCAGGAGCTCCTCGACGGCACCGGGCAGCAGGTCCGGATCGTGGCGCAGCGCGGCGAGCTGGTCGGGGTGCTCGAGGAGCGCGAACGTGCCCAGGGCGAGCAGGTTGGCCGTGGTCTCGTGCCCCGCGAGCAGCAGCAGGAACGCGCACCCGGTCAGCTCCTCGATACTGAGGTCGTCGTCCCGGGCGAGGTCGGACAGGAGGTCGTCGCCGGGGTCGGCGCGCTTCCGCCTGACCAGCTCCGCGAGGTAGGTGGTCAGGGCGCCGTACGCGGCTCCCTTCTCCTCGAGGGTCTGGTCGCGCAGGAGGAACGCCGACGAGTGCGCCCGGAAGTCCTCCCGGTCGGCGTAGGGAACGCCGAGAAGCTCGCAGATCACCAGGGACGGCACCGGGAGCGCGAACTCCGTCACGAGGTCGACGGGCGGCGTCCGGGAGGCCATCGCGTCGAGCGCCCGCTCGGCGACGTCGGTGATGTGGTCCTCGAGCTGCCGCATGCGCCGGACGGTGAACGCGCCCGCGAGCTTGCGTCGCATGCGGGTGTGGTCCGGCGGGTCCATGGCGACGAACAGGCCGGGCACCGGTGGGGACGGCTCGGTCGCGGCCGGCATGCCGGGGGTCTCGTAGGGCACGTGGAGGACGCCGAGGTCGAGCCGGGAGCTGAACCGGCCGTCGGCGAGCAGCCGGCGGGCGGCGTCGTGACCGGTGACGATCCAGCCCCGGTGTCCGTCCGGGAAGACCATGGGGCACACGGGCCGTGCGTCGCGCATCCGGCTGATCGCGCTCGGTGGGTCGAACGGGCCGGCGTCGCGCTCGGTCGGGAGGCTGCGGGGGGTGGTGGTCGGTTCGGGCACGGTGACCTCTCAGCGGTCGGTGCGGGTGGCGTAGAGGCGCTGGGGCCAGAGCCAGCTCGCCGCCGTGATCACGAGGCCGCGCAGCACGGTCTGCGAGCCGTACGCGTGGTGCAGGTCCGCGACACTGATCGCGGGTTCGCTGGTCATGACCTGGTCCTTCCGGGAGGCATGCGGGCAGGCGGGACCGGCGGACGGCGCCCCGGGCGCGGTCCGCGGGTGGTGCGGGGTGAGGTGGTGGGTCGTTCAGGCGCGCCGCACCACGACGTCACCGTCGCGGGAGCGGGCGTGCACGGTGACGGTCTCGGCGAAGCCCTCGGGTCCCGGCCGGGCCTCGAGCGCGTTGCGGACCAGGCCGCCGGTGTCGGCGTCCAGCCACACCGCACTGGCGGGGTCGACGGCGACCTCGAGGCGGCCGTGGGTGCTGGTCAGCGACACCTCGCCGCGCATCACCCGGCCCAGGCGGACGGCGCCGTAGGCGCTGCGGGCGGTGACGTCGCCGGCGGCCGCGTCGACCTCGAGGTCGCCGTGCACGCCGGTGACGCGGACGGTGCCGGCGGCGTCGTCGACGTGGACGGTGCCGTGCTTGGTGGTCAGGTCGGCGTCGCCGCCGATCCGGTGCAGGCGCACGTCGCCGTGGTCGGCGTTCACCGTCGCGTCGCCCTCGACGGTGCCGGTCACGCGGACCTGCCCGTAGCCGGTGGCGAGGTCGGCGGCGCCGGCGTCCTCGAGGCGGACGTCGCCGTAGGTGGCCTGCGCGCGGCACCCGGCGACGCGCCCCTCGACCTGGATGGCGCCGTAGGTGGTGCGGGCGCTGATCGCGGAGCCGGTCGGCAGGCCGATCTCGACCTCGAGCGAGCGCCCGGGGGTCGGGATCCGCAGGGCGCGGAGGCCGAGCTTGCGGCCCTGCACGCGGAGCTCGTCCCCGAGCAGCTCGATCTTGATCGCCTCGGCCTCGGCGCGGTCGGCGGGGCTGTGGTGGACCTCGACGGTGGTGTCGGGGCGGTCGGTCGCGACGATGCGGATGTCGCCGATCGGGAGGTCGATCGTGGCGGTGATGGGCGCGGGGGTGTCGAAGGTGGGCACGGGTCATCGCCTCCTCGGGGTCCGGTGGACCCCGTGAGTTCGCGGGCGGGTGTTCTCGGGTGATCAGCCGAACCAGCCGCCGCCGCGGGCGGCGGGCCGGGGCGTGGCGTCGGAGCGCGGGCCGAGCGCGGCGGTGGCGGCGCGCACGAGCCAGGTGTTGACGGACAGGCCGTCGCGGGCGGCGGCCTCCTCGACGCGGGCCTTGAGGCTCTCGGGGGGACGGAAGTTGACGCGGGCCGACGGGCCGTCGAGGGGTGCGTGGCTCTCCGGCTCGGCGGGGGTCGGCGCGTGCGGTGCGGGCTGCGCGGTGGCCGGGGTGACGACGAAGTCGGGATCGCGGCCGCGCAGCCGCAGGTGCACCGAGCCGGGGGCCAGGTCGAGGGTGATCTCCTCGGTGGCGGCGGCCAGGGCCTCGAGCAGCACGAGGCGGGTGGCCGCGTCGAGGGGCGAGACGAGGCGTTCGGCGACGTCCCGGACGTCGTCGCCGGCGGCCTCGGCGGCGGCCGCGAACTCCTCGCGGAGCCGGTCGACGTAGACGTTCAGCTGCATGACGCCACGATGGCGCATCGTGGCGCCATACGCAAGGTTCTTGGCGTCATTGTGGCGCTGTAGTGGCGCCACGATGGCTCAGGTGCTGGCGCCGCGGCGGCGGAAGAGGCCGCGCAGGCCCGTGCGTGTCGGGGCGTCCTCGTGCCACTCCGGGCGCGCCGACCGGGGGTCGAGCGGGTCGACGGTGGCCGGGTCGAGGCCCGGGCCGTCGGACGGGCGCACCAGCGAGCGGATGCCGGAGTCCAGCACCGTCACCAGCGGGACCGCGAGCAGCGCCCCGGGGATGCCGGCGATGACGAGGCCGCAGGCGATGGGCAGCACGACCGCCAGCGGGTGCAGCTTGATCGACCGCCCGAGGAGCAGGGGCTGGAGGATGTAGCCCTCGATGTTCTGCACGGCGATGAGCAGCAGGACCACGAGCAGGGCGTCGGTCAGCCCGCCGCTGACGAGGGCGACGAGCACGGCGACGACGCCGGTGACCACGGCGCCGAGGGTCGGGACGAACGCCCCGAAGAAGATCAGTGCCGCCAGGGGGACCGCGAGCGGCACCCCGATGAGCCACAGCCCCACGCCCGCGGTGACGGCGTCGGCCGCGGCGACGAGCAGCGTCGCCCGCGTGTAGCCGACCAGCGACGCGAAGGCCCGGCGCCCAGCCACGTCCGCACGGTTGCGCGCGGCCTTCGGCACGCCGGAGAGCACGAAGCGCCAGACGAGGCCGCCGTCGTAGACGAAGAAGATGAGCGTGAACAGCGTCAGCAGCATCTCGGTGAAGAGCTCACCGACCGTGCCGACGGCCCCGAGCGCGCTGCTGGCCAGCGTCGCCTGGCTCGACTGGAGGTAGGCGATGGCCTGGTTGCCGATGGCCGTGAACTGCTCGTTGTTCAGCCCGAGCGGGCCCGTGCGCAGCCAGCCCTGGATGCCGGTGAGGCTGGCGGTGAGCTGGGTGGTCAGGTCCGGCAGGCCGGAGATGAACGCCAGCACCACCCCGTAGAACACCGCGACGACCACCGCGATGCCGGCGAACAGGACGAGGGCGGTGGCGAGGGCGTGCGGCACGTGGCGCCAGCGGCGCGACAGCGCGTGGGCCTCGGGCGCGAGCAGGGAGGCGGCGATGACGGCGAGCACCACCGGGACGAGGACCGCCGAGAGCAGCCCCATGACGTAGACGACGATCGCGCCGGCCGTGGCCAGGAGCAGGACGCGCCACGCGAGGCCACTGGCGATCTCCAGCGCGACCGGGACCTCCCACCGGCGCGCGGGCCGGATGACCGCCTCGGGTCCGCGGTCGACGGTCTTCGCGCCCGGCAGATCGCCGATGTCCTTCGGTGGTCCGGGGTCGCCCGGGATGTCGGGCGGGGTGTCGGGCTCGGCGCCGGTCCGTCTCCGCGCGGTCGGCCCGGGATCCCCGGTCGGCTCCGGCGACGGCATGCTCATCGGAACACCCTAGTCCGGCGGCCCGGACGGCGGGTCGCGGTCGCACCGCGGCTGCTGGATCGGTGCAGAACGGTCTAGCATGGGGCCGTGAGCCGACGAGCCAAGATCGTGTGCACGCTGGGGCCGGCGACGTCCTCACCGGAGGCCATCCGCGACCTCGTCCGCGCCGGGATGGACGTCGCCCGTCTCAACTTCAGCCACGGCAGTCACGAGCAGCACGAACGCGTCTACCGCCTCGTGCGCGAGGCGGCCGACTCCGAGGGGCGCGCGGTCGGCATCCTCGCCGACCTGCAGGGCCCGAAGATCCGCCTCGGCCGGTTCGTCGACGGCCCGCAGATGTGGGCGACGGGCGAGACGGTGCGCATCACCACCGAGGATGTCGAGGGCACCCACGACCGGGTGTCCACCACCTACGCCGGCCTCGCCGACGACTGCCGGCCCGGCGAGTCGCTGCTGGTCGACGACGGCAACGTGGCGCTGGAGGTCACGGCCGTCGAGGGCCGCGACGTCGTCGCGAAGGTCGTCGAGGGCGGGCGCGTCTCGGACAACAAGGGCATCTCGCTGCCCAACACCGCGGTGTCGACGCCCGCGATGAGCGAGAAGGACGAGGCGGACCTGCGCTTCGCGCTGGGGCTGCGCGTCGACATGATCGCCCTGTCGTTCGTGCGCTCGCCCGCCGACGCCGAGCTGGTCCACAAGATCATGGACGAGACGGGCTCGCGCCTGCCGGTGATCGCGAAGCTGGAGAAGCCCGAGGCGGTCGACGCACTCGAGGCGATCGTGCTGGCCTTCGACGCGATCATGGTCGCGCGCGGCGACCTGGGCGTGGAGCTGGCGCTCGAGGACGTGCCGCTGGTGCAGAAGCGCGCGGTGCAGATCGCGCGCGAGAACGCCAAGCCGGTGGTCGTCGCCACCCAGATGCTCGAGTCGATGATCCACAACTTCCGGCCGACCCGGGCCGAGGCCTCCGACGTCGCCAACGCCGTGCTCGACGGCGCCGACGCGGTGATGCTCTCGGGGGAGACGAGCGTCGGCGACTACCCGATCGAGACGGTGCAGACGATGGCGCGCATCGTCGCCGCCGTCGAGGTCGGGCCCGCGTCGGTGCCGCCGATCCAGCACATCCCGCGCACCCAGCGGGGCGTCGTCACCACCGCGGCGCGCGACATCGGCGAGCGGCTCAACGCCCGCGCGCTGGTCGCGTTCACGCGCACCGGCGACACGGTGCGGCGCCTCGCGCGGCTGCACACCCGGCTGCCGGTGCTGGCGTTCACCCCGATCCCGGAGGTCCGCAGCCAGCTGTCGCTCTCGTGGGGGGTGGAGACCTTCCTCGTCGACTGGGCCGACACCACCGACGCGATGATCCGCCAGGTCGACGGGTGCCTGCTCGAGATCGGGCGCTTCGCGGTGGGCGAGCTCGTCGTCATCGTGTCCGGCTCCCCGCCCGGCACGGTCGGCAAGACCAACCTGCTGCGCGTCCACAAGATCGGCGAGGACAGCCGCTAAGTGGCGCATCCGTTCGACGCCCTCACCGCCGAGCACATGCGGGCCGGCGGGTCCTGGAAGTGGTCGACGCCGGGGGAGTCCCACGGCCGGGGCCTGATCGGCGCGTTCGTCGCGGAGATGGACTACCCGGTGGCGCCGGCCGTCGCCGACGCGGTGCGGTGGTCGGCGGACGCGTCGGCGTTCGGCTACCTGCCCGACGGGTGGGTCGACGACATGGCGGTGGCGTGCTCGGCGTTCTGGGGGGAGCGCTTCGGGTGGGCGCCCGACCCGGCGTGGGTGCGCCCGGTGCCCGACGTGCTGACGGCCTTCACCGCCACCGTCCGGCACTTCACGCGGCCGGGCAGCGCGATCCTGCTGCCGACACCGGCGTACATGCCGTTCCTGACGGTGCCGGGGATGCTCGACCGCGAGCTCCTCCAGGTGCCGATGGGGCGGGCGTCGGGCCGTCCGGTGCTCGACCTCGAGGCGATCGACCGCGGGTTCGCCGACGGGGCGGGCCTGCTCGTGCTCACCTCGCCGCACAACCCCACCGGCCGGGTCTTCGACGCGGACGAGCTGGCGGCCGTGGCGGAGGTCGTCGAGCGGCACGGCGCGCGGGTGTTCAGCGACGAGATCCACGCGCCGCTGACGTTCGGGGACGCGCGCCACCGGCCCTACGCGACGATCTCCGACGCGGCGGCGGGTCACACGGTCACGGCGACGTCGGCGTCGAAGGCGTGGAACCTGCCGGGCCTCAAGTGCGGGCAGGTGATCCTGTCCAACGCCGCCGACGCCGAGCACTGGACGGCGACGGGCTACCTCGCCGAGCACGGCACCGCGACCCCCGGGGTGCTCGCGACCACGGCGGCCTACCGCGACGGGCGCGCCTGGCTGGACGAGGTGCTGGCCTACCTCGACGGCAACCGCGCCCTGCTCGCCGCGGCCGACCTGCCCGGGATCGCGGTGACGGTCCCCGACGGGACGTACCTCGCGTGGCTGGACGCGCGGGGTCTGGGCCTCGACGAGCCCCCGTCGGCGTTCTTCACCCGCGAGGCCGGGGTGGTCATGACCGACGGCGCGGCGTGCGGCGACGCCGGCCGGGGCGGGATGCGCCTCAACCTCGCGATGTCCCGCCCCGTCCTCACCGACGCCCTCGCCCGCCTCCGCTCGGCCATCCGGGGTATGTGAGCGAACTCGGGGCCTATAGGCCCCAAGTTCGCTCACATGGGATCACCAGGGGAGGGGTTCCGGGGGGAGGCCGCTGGCGAGGAGGGTCGCGAGGTGGTCGCCGCGGCGTTCGGTGAGCTGGTCGATCTGCGTCCGGCACGAGAAGCCGTCGGCGACGACCGCCGTCCCCGTGGACGCCGCGCGCACCCGGGGGAGCAGCACCTGCTCCCCGCAGGCCACCGACACTTCGTAGTGCCCCTGCTCGAAGCCGAAGTTGCCCGCCAGCCCGCAGCACCCGGAGTCGAGCACCTCCACCTCGGCGCCCCCGCGCTGCAGCACCGCCGTCTCCGCGCCGTAGCCGCCGGTCGCGTGCTGGTGGCAGTGCTGCTGGACGATCACCTCGCGGCCCGCGATCCCCGGCGGTGCCCAGTCCGGCGCCCGCTCGGCGAGCAGTCGCCCGAGCGTCGTGGTCGCCGCGGCGACCGCGTCGGCGCGCGGCCCGGGCAGCAGGTTCGGCGCGTCGTCGGTGAACACCGCGGTGCAGCTCGGCTCGAGCCCGACGATCGGCATCCCCGCCCCGATGGCCGGGGCCAGCGCGTCGAGCGTGCGCCCGAGCACCCGCGCCGCGACGTCGAGCTGGCCCGTCGTCACCCAGGTCAGGCCACAACACAGCTCGCGACCCGGCAACCGCACCCGGAACCCGGCCGCCTCCAGCACCCGCACCGCGTCGGCGCCGGCGCGCGGGTGCAGGAACTCGGTGAAGGTGTCGGGCCAGAGCAGCACCTCGCCGCGCTCGCCGGTGCCTCGCGGCCCCCGCGCCCGGTACCAGTGGGAGAACCGCGGCGTCGCGAACGCCGGGATCGCGCGGCGCTGGTCGATGCCGCCGGCCCGCTTGAGCAGCCCGGCGGCCCGGGACGACGTCACGCGGTTGACCAGGGGCGCGAGCGGTGACGCGACCCGCGCCAGCGCCGGCAGCCAGCCCATCGACAGGTGCGAGCGCGGGCGGCGCCACTGGCGGCGCTCGTAGTGGTGGTGCAGGAACTCCGCCTTGTAGGTCGCCATGTCGACGTTGACCGGGCAGTCGGACAGGCAGCCCTTGCACGCGAGGCACAGGTCGAGGGCGTCGCGGACCTCGGTGGAGCGCCAGCCGTCGCGGATCGGCGAGTCCGCGTGGCCGCGCAGCATCTCCCAGAGCAGCCGGGCGCGCCCACGCGTGGAGTGGTGCTCCTCGCCGGTGACCCGGTACGAGGGGCACATCACGTCGCCGTCGGTGCGCCGGCACCGGCCGACGCCGATGCAGCGCTCGATCGCGCGGGTGAAGCGCCCGTCGTCGGACGGGTAGGAGAACGCCGAGTCCGGCTCGGCGGGGTCGTAGTCGGCGCCGACGTGCAGGTGCTCGTCGAGGCGGTACGGGTGGACGACCTTGCCGGGGTTCATGCGGTTCCGCGGGTCGAACAGCGCCTTCACCGACTCGAAGGCGCGCACGAGCTCCGGCCCGTACATCCGCTCGAGCAGCTCGCCCCGTGACTGGCCGTCGCCGTGCTCGCCCGAGAGCGAGCCGCCGTACTTCACGCACAGGTCGGCCGAGCGCTCCATGAACGTGCGGTAGTCCGCGACGCCGGCGGGGGTCCGCAGGTCGAACGGGATGCGCGTGTGGATGCAGCCGTGCCCGAAGTGCCCGTAGATCGCCGTGCCCTCGGTGAAGCCGTACTCGTCGACGAGCGCGACCCACTCGGCGAGGTAGTCGCCGAGCCGGTCGGTGGGCAGTGCCGCGTCCTCCCAGCCCTCGTAGTTGTCGACGCCGGTGCGCGGGTCGCGGGCCGAGACGGCCAGCGCCGACTCCCGGATCGCGAACAACTCGGCCTGCTCGGCGCGGTCGGTGACGGTGAGGATCGAGGGCCCGTGCTCCGCGAGGGCCGCCGCCAGGGCCTCGGCACGCGCCACCGCACGCCCGGCGTCGTCGTCGCGCATCTGCACCATCAGCCAGCTGTGGCCCTCGGGCATCGCGGCCATCGCCCGCTGGTGCACGCCCTTGGCGCGCTCGAACTCGACGATGTTGCGGTCGATGCACTCCAGGAAGTGCGGGGCGTGGGGCAGGATCGCGTCGACGCAGCGCGCGGCGGCCACGACGTCGGGGAACCCGAGCACGACCAGCGCGGTCGCGGGCGCCTCGACGACGAGGTCGAGCTCCGCGTGCAGCACCGTGACCAGCGTCGACTCCGAGCCGACCAGGGCCCGGGCGAGGTCGAACGACGACCCGGGCACGAGGTCGTCGAGGTTGTAGCCCGAGACCCGCCGCGGGATGTCGGGGAAGCGCTCGGCGACGAGCTGCGCGTGGTCCTCCGCGATCGCCCGCAGCCCGCGGTAGATCTCCGCGCGCCGCCCGCCCGCCGCCTGGATCGCCGCGTACTCGTCCTCGGTCGTCGGCCCGACCCAGCACCGCAGCCCGTCGTAGGTGAGCACCTCGAGGCGCCGGACGTTGTCGGAGACCTTGCCGAACACCTGCGCGGTGGAGCCGCAGGAGTTGTTGCCGATCATCCCGCCGAGCGTGCAGCTGACGTGGGTGGCGGGCTTCGGGCCGTAGATCAGCCGGCCGGGCAGGGCGGCGTTGAGGTCGTCGAGCTTGATGCCGGGCTCGACGACGCAGGTGCGCGCGTCGGCGTCCACGGACACGATCCGCGTGCAGTACTTCGACCAGTCGATCACCACCGCGGCGTTGCAGCACTGGCCGGCGAGGCTCGTGCCGCCGCCGCGGGAGAGCACGGGCACGTCGTGCTCGCGGCACACGGCCAGCGCCTCCACGCCGGCGTCGATCGAGCGCGGCACGACGACGCCGATGGGGACCTGGCGGTAGTTCGAGGCGTCGACCGCGTAGGCGGCGCGCGAGCCGGCGTCGAAGCGGACCTCGCCGTCGACGCGCGCGGCGAGCGAACGCTCGAGCGCCTCCGCCGGGCTCTGCGGGCGCGTGCGGGGTGAGGGCAGGTCGACCGTGGCCACCGCACGACTCTCTGCGCGCCCCCGGCTCCGGCGCAAGTTCTCCCCCATGTGAGCACTTTCCGGGCCTCCGGGCCCGGAAAGTGCTCACATGAAGATGCGGGAGGATGGCGGGGTGGGGACGGGGCTGGTCGACGACGCCGCCGTGGGCGCGCTGCTGGCGCGCGTGCGGCGGGTGGCGGTCCTCGGCGTCTCCGACCGCTTCAACCGCCCCAGCTTCCGGCTCGCCGCCTACCTGCTCGACCGCACCGCGTGGACCGTCGACCTCGTGAATCCGCACGTGGTCGAGACGCTCGGCAGGCTCTGCGCCCCGACGCTCGCCGACGTCCCGCGGCCCGACCTCGTCGTCGTGTTCCGGGCGCCGGAGGCCTGGGACGCGGTGGTCGACGAGGTCGCCGGCGTCGGGGGCGGGGCGGTGTGGCTGCCCGCGGAGGTCGCCGACGGCGACACCACGGCCCGGGCGGTGGCCCGCGCGCAGCACGGCGGGCTCGAGGCCGTCGCCGACCGCGACCTGCGCGCCGACCACAAGCGGTGGTGCACGTGAGCCCGCCCGTCGTCCGCGAGCCGGACCGCGTCGAGGTCCGCGCGCCCCGCACTGCACCCGTCGTCGCGCTCGTGACCGGTGTGATCGGGCTGGCCGCCGGGGTGTGGCTGCTGCTCGCCGGCGGGACGGCGAACCTCGTGCTCGGCGCCGTGCTGGTGGTCTTCTTCGGGGTCGGCGCCGTGCGGGCGGCCCTGCGCCTGGCCCGCGGCAAGCCCCTGCTGGTCGCGACCCGCGAGGGCGTCGACGACGGCGGCTCGATCGTCGCCGCCGGGTTCCTGCCGTGGTCCGAGCTCGGCACGATCGACGTCCTGCGCGCACGCGGCGGGTCGATGCTCGTCATCGGCGTCCGCGACCCCGAGGCCGTGCTCGCCCGGACCACGCCGGCGCGGGCCAAGGTCGGCCGGGCACAGGCCGGGCGCCTGGGCAGCCCGGTCGTCCTGCCGCCCTCGGTGCTGCCAGTGCCCGCTGACGAGCTGGCGGCCGACCTGGAGCGTCTGCGCCCGGAGTCGTGATGACCGGACACGCGATCAGCGGCCACGAGCGACGCCGTCGCGACATGGTCGCGCACCTGCGCGAGCAGGGGATCACCGACGAGCGGGTCCTCGCGGCCATGGGGCGGGTGCCCCGGCACCGGTTCGTGCCCGCGCACCGGGCCGCCGAGGCCTACGGCCCGGGCCCGCTGCCCATCGCGTGCGGCCAGACGATCTCGGCGCCGGCCATGGTCGCCGCGATGGCAGCGCTGCTGGAGCTCACCGGACGGGAGCGCGTGCTCGAGGTCGGGGCGGGCAGCGGCTACGCCGCGGCGGTGCTCTCCCGCCTGGCCCGCGACGTCGTCACCGTCGAGTACCACCCCTCGCTCGCCGCGTCCGCGCGCGCTGCGCTCGCCGCGACCGGGCACGCCGTCGAGGTCCGCCACGGCGACGGTCGCCTCGGCGTGCCGGACCGTGCCCCGTTCGACGCGATCACCGTGGCCGCCATGGCCGAGGGCGAGGTGCCCCCGGCCCTGCTCGAGCAGCTCACCGACGACGGCGTCCTCGTCTGCCCCGTCGGCCACGAGCGCCAGGGCGACCTCGTGCGGATGCGCCGCGACGGGACCGAGGAACGCCTGATGCCGGTGTCCTTCGTCCCCTTGCTGTGAGCCGTGACGGCGCTGCGGGCACACGCCGGACATGACCGAGGTCGTCCCGCCCCCGCCCGGACTCGCGGCCACCGCGACGGTGCCCGCCGCCGACGCCCCGGCGCTGCGTGCGCGCGCCGCCGCCGACCCGGAGGGCTTCTGGCTCGAGCAGGCGCGCCGCCTCGAGTGGACGACGCCGCCGCGGGAGGCCTACGACGGCGCCGACTTCCCGTTCGTCCGCTGGTTCGCCGACGGCACCCTCAACGTGGCGCGCAACTGCGTCGACCGGCACGTCGAGGCCGGGCACGGCGACAGGCCGGCGCTGCTCTGGGAGGGCGAGCCGGGCGACGAGCGCCGGCTGACCTACGCCGACCTGCAGGCCGAGGTCGCCCGAGCCGCCCACGCCCTCACCGCGCTGGGCGTGGGGCGCGGCGACGTCGTCGTGGTCTACCTGCCCGTGCTCGTCGAGACCGTCGTGGTGATGCTCGCCTGCGCCCGGATCGGGGCGGTCCACTCGATGGTCTTCGGCGGGTTCTCCGCCGAGGCGCTGCGCTTCCGCGTGGTCGACGGGGCGGCGAAGCTCGTCGTCACCACCGACGGCCAGTACCGCCGCGGGAAGGCCGTGCCGGTCAAGGAGAACGCCGACGCCGCCGTGGAGGGGGTCGACTCGGTCGAGCACGTCCTCGTGGTGCGCCGCACCGGTCAGGAGGTGCCCTGGACCGAGGGCCGCGACGTGTGGTGGGACGACGCCCTCGCCGGCCGCCCCGCCGAGCACACCGCGGAGGCGTTCCCGGCCGAGACGCCCCTGTTCCTGATCTACACGTCGGGGACGACCGGCAAGCCCAAAGGCCTCGTGCACACCATGGGCGGCTACCTCACCCAGACCGCGTGGACCGCGTGGGCGTGCTTCGACCACCGCCCCGACGACGTCTACTGGTGCCAGGCCGACCTCGCGTGGGTCACCGCGCACACCTACGAGGTGTACGGGCCGCTGGCCAACGGCGTCACGCAGGTGCTCTACGAAGGCACGCCCGACACCCCGCACCGCGGCCGCCACTTCGAGATCATCGCGAAGTACGGCGTGACCGTGTACTACACCGCGCCGACCCTGGTCCGGACCTTCATGCAGTGGGGCGAGGACGTGCCGGCCGCCCACGACCTGTCGTCGCTGCGCCTGCTCGGCTCGGTCGGCGAGGCCATCAACCCGGAGGCCTGGCGCTGGCTGCACCGCCACGTCGGGGCCGGCCGGTGCCCGATCGTCGACACGTGGTGGCAGTCGGAGACCGGCGCGGCGATGGTCGCACCGCTGCCCGGCGCCACAGCACTCAAGCCGGGGTCGGCGACCCTGCCGCTGCCGGGGGTCTCGGTGCGCGTCGTCCACCCCGACGGGTCGGACTGCGCCCCCGACGAGGGCGGTCTGCTGGTCGTCGACCGTCCCTGGCCGGCGATGGCCCGCACGGTCTGGGGCGACCCCGACCGGTTCGTCTCGTCGTACTTCGCCGACTTCCGCGACCAGGGCTGGTACACCGCCGGGGACGGCGCGCACCTCGATGCCGACGGGTACGTCTGGCTCGAGGGGCGGGTCGACGACGTCATGAACGTCTCCGGGCACCGGCTCTCGTCGATCGAGGTGGAGTCCGCGCTGGTGAGCCACCCGCGCGTGGCGGAGGCGGGCGTGGTCGGCGCCCCGGACGCGACCACCGGCCAGACGATCGTCGCGTTCGTCGTGCTGCGCGGGGGCGACCGCTCCGACCCGACCGACGACCTGCGTGCCCACGTGACCCGGGAGCTCGGCCCCGTCGCCCGGCCGTCGCGGGTGGTGACCGTCGACGCGCTGCCCAAGACCCGCAGCGGCAAGATCCTGCGCCGGCTGCTGCTCGGCGTCACCCGCGGCGAGGAGGCCGGGGACACGACCTCGCTCGTCGACCCCGACGGCTTCGCCGCGCTCGCGGCCGACTACCGGGAGCTCACCGGTACCCCGTGACGTCCGCCTGCCCTTGTGAGTACTTTCCGGGCCTCTAGGCCCGGAAAGTACTCACGTACGGACCAGGGCGAACGACTCCGGCTCGAGGGTCAGGGTGTCGGCGGCGGTGTCGACGCCGGACGGCGCGTAGAGCACCTCGGACGCGGCCATGGACAGGGAGACGGACGCCCCGCCCAGGTTCACCGCCAGCCGCAGCGAGCCCCGGTGCACGACCAGCGTGCGCGCCTCGGCGTCGTGGTCCACGCGGACCGGGTCGAGGTGCGGGTCGGTGAGCTCGGGGTGGGCCCGACGCAGCGCGATCAGTGCCCGGTACACGCCGAGCAGCGCCCCGTGGGGCTCCCGCGAGGGCTCCGACCAGTCGAGCTTCGAGGCCTCGAAGGTCGACTCCGCCGTCGGGTCGGGGACGTCGGAGGCGCCCCACCCGTGCTCGGCGAACTCCTTGGTCCGGCCCTCGCGCACCGCGGTCTGCAGCTCGGGGTCGTCGAAGCCGACGAAGAACGCCCACGGCGTCCGGGCGCCCCACTCCTCGCCCATGAAGATCATCGGCGTGTAGGGCGAGCAGAACACCAGTGCCGCGCCGCAGGCCAGCAGGCCGGGGGAGACCGTGGCGGAGAGGCGGTCGCCGGCGGCCCGGTTGCCGACCTGGTCGTGGTCCTGCAGGTAGGCGAGGAACCGGTGCCCCGGCGTGCGGAGCAGGTCCACCGGGCGCCCGTGGGTGCGGCCGCGGAACGACGACCAGGTGCCGGCGTGGTGGAAGGGGTGGTGCAGGACCTCCGCGAGCGTCGCCAGCGAGCCGAAGTCCGCGTAGTAGCCCTGGGTCTCGCCGGTGAGCGTCGAGTGCAGGGCGTGGTGGATGTCGTCGCACCACTGCGCGTCCAGCCCGTACCCGCCGGCCTCGCGGGAGGTGATCAGGCGCGGGTCGTTGAGGTCGGACTCGGCGATCAGCGTCAGCGGCCGGCGCAGGTGGGCCGCGAGCGAGGCGACGTGGTCGGCCATCTCCTCGAGCAGGTGGACGGCGCGGGCGTCGCGCAGGGCGTGGACCGCGTCCAGGCGCAGTGCGTCCACGCCGAAGTCGCGCAGCCACATCGTGACGTTGTCGAGGATGTAGGCCCGCACGGTGTCCGAGCCGGGCCCGTCGAGGTTCAGCGACGGCCCCCACACGTTCTCGCCGAGGAAGTAGGGCCCGAAGCGGTCGAGGTAGGCGCCCGAGGGCCCGAGGTGGTTGTAGACGACGTCGAGCACGACCCCGAGGCCGCGGGCGTGGCAGGCGTCGACGAACCGGCGGAACGCGGCCGGCCCGCCGTAGTTCTCGGTGACCGCGTACCAGAGCACGCCGTCGTAGCCCCAGCCCCGCGTGCCGTCGAAGGCGTTGACGGGCAGGACCTCGACGAGGTCGACGCCGAGCTCGACGAGGTGGTCGAGCCGCTCCTCGGCGGACGCGAACGTGCCGCCCGGCGTGAAGGTCCCGACGTGCATCTCGTAGATCACCGAGCCCGGCAGCGACCGGCCGGTCCACGCGGCGTCGGCGGGGGAGGGCTCGACGTCGACCAGTCGTGAGGGCGCGTGCACGCCGTGCGGCTGCCACCGGGACCGCGGGTCGGGCAACGGCTCGCCGCCGTCCAGCGAGAAGGCGTAGTCGGTGCCGGGGCCGGCGTCGGGGACGGTGACGCGCCACCAGCCCTCGGCCGCCCCGGTCATCGCGACCGTGCGGTCGTCGAGGACGAGACCGACCGACGAGCTGGTAGGGGCCCAGACCGCGAACTCGTGTGCCACGAGGGCGATGCTTCCCGACCGGCCGTGTCCGCATGCGTGACGTGTGACCGCAACGACCGGGGATGAGACGATCCGGTCGGAGACGGTGCGCACGGGGGCGGTGATATGGGGACCGGAGTCTCACCCGGGACGCGGGCGCTGGTCGAGGGCGGTGGGCAGGTCGGCGCCGACATGGCGGGCGTCGACTGGAGCGCGACGCCACTCGGCGAGCCCGACACCTGGTCGACGCCGCTGCGCACCGTCGTGCGCATGCTGCTGACCTCGCGGTTCTCCATGTGGATGGCCTGGGGTCCGGAGCTGACGGTCTTCTACAACGACGCCTACTCGCGCGACACCCTGCAGTCCAAGCACCCGTGGGCGCTCGGCAAGCCCGCCCGGGTCGTGTGGTCGGAGATCTGGCCCGACATCGGCCCCCGCATCGCGTCGGTGCTCGAGACGGGCGAGGCGACCTGGGACGAGGACCTGCTGCTGTTCCTCGAGCGCAACGGCTACCCCGAGGAGAGCTACCACACCTTCTCCTACAGCCCGCTCGCCGACGCCGACGGCGGCATCGCCGGGATGCTCTGCGTGGTCACCGAGACCACCGAGCGCGTCATCGGCGACCGGCGCCTGGGGACCATGCGCGACCTCGGGACGGCCATGGGGCCGGCCCGGTCGCAGGAGGACGTGCTGGACGCCGTGGCGCGCACCCTCGGGGAGAACGACCGCGACCTCCCGTTCGCCCTGGTCTACCTGCTCGACCCGGAGGACGGGAGCGGTACCGACACCGGCGTCGCTCGGCTCGTGGCGAGCGCGGGCGCCGCCGCGGGCTCGCCGGTGGCCCCCGCGGACGTGGGTCGCGGCGGGCCCTGGCCGGTCGACCGCCTCACCGCGGGGTCGCCGGTGCTCGTCGACGACCTCGCCGCACGCTGGGGCGACCTCGTCCCGTGCGGTGCGTGGGACGAGCCCGCCACCCAGGCCGTCCTGGTCCCCCTGGCCGCGACGCCCGGCGCGGGCGGGGACGGCGACGCGGGCATCGCCGGGTTCCTCGTCGCCGGCATCAACCCGCACAGCCGCTACGACGAGCGCACCGCGAGCTTCCTGACGCTGCTCGGCGGCCAGATCACCGCCGGCCTGACGCACGCCGGGGGCTTCGAGGCCGAGCGTCGGCGGGCGGAGGCCCTCGCCGAGCTCGACCGCGCCAAGACCGAGTTCTTCTCCAACGTCAGCCACGAGTTCCGCACCCCGCTGACCCTGATCATGGGCCCGGTCGACGAGCTGCGCGCCGACCCCGAGGTCGACCCGGACCGCTGGCGCCACGAGCTGGAGGTCGTGCACCGCAACGGGCGACGGCTCGGCCGGCTGGTCAACAGCCTGCTCGACTTCTCCCGCCTCGACGCGGGCCGCCGGCAGGCCCACTACGTGCCCTCCGACCTCGGCGTGGCGACCGAGGAGCTCGCCGGCATGTTCGGGTCGGCCATGGAGCGGGCCGGTCTGGACTACGTCGTCGACTGCGCGCCGCTGGGCCGCGCGGTCCTGCTCGACCGCGACGCGTGGGAGAAGATCGTCCTCAACCTGCTCTCCAACGCGCTGAAGTTCACGACGTCCGGGTCGGTCTCGGTGCGGGTGGAGGCGGTCGGCGAGTCGGCGGTGCTGCACGTCGCCGACACCGGCGTCGGGGTGCCCGCCGCCGAGCTGCCGCGCCTGTTCGAGCGGTTCCACCGCGTCGAGGGCAGCACGGGCGACAAGGGCGCCCGGTCCGGCGAGGGCAGCGGCATCGGGCTCGCGCTGGTGCGCGAGCTCGTGGGGCTGCACGGCGGCGAGGTCAGCGCCGAGAGCGAGTTCGGCGTCGGCACGACGATGACCGTCGCGCTGCCGTTCGGGCGCACGCACCTGCCCGCCGACCGGGTCGTCGACGAGGAGGCGTCCGCCGCGCCGCCCGCAGGACCGTCCGCCGACGCGGAGTCGTTCGTCGCGGAGGCGATGCGCTGGCTGCCCGAGGAGGACGACGGGGCTCCGGGTGACCCGGAGCCGCGGTCCGACGTCGTCCGCGGCCGCATCCTCGTCGCCGACGACAACGCCGACATGCGCTCCTACCTGCACCGCCTGCTCGCTCCACGCCACGACGTGCGTCTCGTCGCCGACGGAGAGGAGGCGCTGACCGTCGCCCGCGCGGAGCCGCCCGAGCTCGTCGTGTCGGACGTGATGATGCCCCGCCGCGACGGCCTCGCCCTGCTGGCGGCCCTGCGCGCCGACGAGCGCACCGCGCGGGTGCCGGTGCTGCTGCTCTCGGCCCGCGCGGGCCAGGAGGAGGCGGTGCAGGGGCTCGCCGCGCAGGCCGACGACTACCTGGTCAAGCCGTTCACCGCCTCCGAGCTGCGAGCCCGCGTCGACGCCCACCTCCAGCTCGGGCGCGCGCGCCGCCGCGCCGAGGCGCGGTTCACGGCCATGGCGGACCTCGCACCGGCCCTGATCTGGGTGGCCGACGCCGACGGCGCCCGCACGTTCCACAACGCCGGGTGGCGGCGGTTCACCGGACGCGACGAGGCCGACGAGCTCGGGACGGGCTGGCTCGCCGGGGTGCACCCCGACGACCGCGACCGCTACCGGGAGGTCACCGCCGCGGCGATCGCGGAGGGCCGGGCCTGGGAGGTCGAGTACCGGCTGGGTCGTGGCGACGGCTCGTACCACCGGGTCGCCGAGCACGCCGTCCCGCTGCCCGGCGAGGTCGGGGTCTCGGGGTGGGTCGGCAGCGGCCTCGACGTCCATGCGCGCTCCCTCGAGGCGGAGCGCCAGCGCCTGCTCGCCCGGGTCGGGGCGGAGCTCGACGGGGAGCCCGAGGTCGCCGACCGTCTCGAGAGCCTCGTGCGGCTGCTCGTCGAGGCGGGGCTCGCGTCCCGCGCCACCGCCCGTCACGTCGACGACGACGGTGTGGCCGGTCCCGGCCGGGTCGCGACACCGGCCGAGGGCGGCGGCGTCACCGCGGTGCCGATCGGGACCGAGGGGGCCGAGGAGGTCGGCGACGGCGAGCGCCGGGCGCTGGCCCGCCGGGCGCCGGTCACGGACGACGGCGTGCTGCACCTGCCGTTGACGGTGCGCGAGCACCCGGTCGCCCTGCTCACGCTCGAGCGCGCCGAGGGACCGGCCGGGAGCCCGCACGGGAGCTCATCCTGGGATGACGACGACCTCGACCTCGTGGAGGAGATCGCGGCCCGCGCGGCCCTGGCCCTGGACAACGCCCTGCTGCTCGCCGAGGAGCGCGCGACGGCGGCGCGCCTGTCGCTGCTGCAGCGGGCGACGACCGAGCTCTCCGCCGCCGCGACGCCCGCCGAGGTCGCCGACGTCACCGTCGGGCACCTGCGGGCGCTGTTCGGCCCGGCGGCCCGGGTCGCCGTCTTCGAGTACGACCCGCGCCGCGGCAGCCTTGCCCCGCTCGCGGCGCTGAACGTCGACCCGCCGGTCGTCCCGGCCGAGCGCGACCACCCGACCCTGGTGGGCACGGCGGTCGACCGCGGGGAGCCGCTGTGGCTGGTGGCGGTGGACGGCGAGGGTGTCCGGAGGACCGACGACGAGGACATCCGCGCGACCCTCCTCGAGGCCGGCATCCAGGGCGCGATGGCCCTGCCCCTGGTCGCGGCGGGCACCACGGTCGGCGCGGTCGGGATCGGCCTGCCGGACCGCACCCGCGTCTCGCGGACCGAGCGCAGCGCGCTGGTCGCCCTCGCCGAGCCGTGCGCGATCGCCCTGGACCGCGCCCGCCTCTACCGCGCCGAGCACTGGATCGCCGACACCCTCCAGCGCAGCCTGCTCCCGCAGGCCCTGCCGGCGCTCGACCGGCTCGGCCTCGCGGTGCGCTACCTGCCCGGCGCCACCGGGACGCAGGCCGGCGGTGACTGGTACGACGTCGTCGAGCTCGACGAGCACCGCGTCGCGATCGCCGTCGGCGACGTCGTCGGGCAGGGCACGGCGGCGGCCGCGGTGATGGGCCAGCTGCGCACCGCCCTGTCCGGCTACCTCCTCGCCGGCCACGGACCGGCCGAGGCGCTCGGCCTGCTCGACGGCCTCACCTCGCGCATCCCAGGCTCGCAGGCGTCGACGGCGATGTGCCTGACGCTCGACACCGGCACCGGGGAACTGCGCTACGCCCGTGCCGGGCACCTCCCGGCGTTGCTCACGCCGGCCGACGGGGGAGCGGTGACCTTCCTCGACGACCCCGCGGGCCACGGCCCGCTGCTCGGCCTGCCGCCCGGCCTGCGCGACCACGGCGAGGCCGTCATCACCCTCGAGCCCGGCAGCGTCGTGCTGCTCTACACCGACGGGCTCGTCGAGCGCCGCGGCGAGACCCTGGACGACGGGTTCGACCGGCTCACGGCGTCCGCGGACCGGCACCGGGACGCCGCGCCCGACGCGCTGGCCGGCGCCCTGCTCGCCGACCTCGGCACGCGCTCCGACGACGTGGCGCTCGTCGTCGCCCGGCTCGCGCCCCCGCCGCTGGAGCTGTCCCTGCCGGCCCGGGCCGACGCGCTCGCCCTCCTGCGACGCCGGACCTCGCGCTGGGCGCGGGCGGCCGGCCTGTCCGAGGTCGTCCTCGGCGACCTGCAGCTCGCGCTGGGCGAGGCCGCCACCAACGCCGTCGAGCACGGCTACCGCGACGACGACGGGTCGGGCGTCGTGGAGGTCCGCCTCGCCCGACGCGACGACGGGTCGACCGACGCGTCGGTGGTCGACCACGGCACGTGGCGCCCCGCACCGGCGGACCCCGGCTTCCGGGGGCGGGGCCTCGCGCTGCTGCGCGAGGTCAGCGCCGGGGCGACCGTGACCAGCTCGCCCGACGGCGGGACGCAGGTGTCGTTCCGGGTGCTCCCCGGGGCGGACGAACCCCTCGCGGCGGTCCCGCCCGAGGTCGCGGAGGCACGACCGGTCGGTGCGGCGCTCACGGTGCACGACGAGGACGGGTCGCGGCGCGTCGCGCTGCGCGGCGACCTCGACCTCGCCGGGGCGGCCGAGTGCCGGGACGCGCTGCTCGGGGCCGTCGGGGACGTGGGGCCCGAGGGGGACCTGGTGATCGACCTGCGCGGCGTCGGGCACCTGGCGAGCGCCGGGGTGGGCCTGATCCTCGAGGTCCTGCAGCACGCGCGCGGGCGCGGCGCGACCGTCCGTCTCGCCGCGACCCCGGGCGGCCCCACGGCGCGGGTGCTGGGGCTGGCCCTGCCCGGCGAGGGGATCGGCGAAGGGATCTAGGCGCGGCCCAGCCCGGCCTCGCGCGCCCGCACGATCGCCTCCGCGCGGTCGGCCACGTGGAGCTTGGTGAAGATCGCCGAGACGATGTTGCGGACGGTCTTGGGCGACAGGAAGAGCGCCGACGCGATCTGCGGGTTCGCGCGCCCGGCGGCGACGAGGTCGAGCACCTCCCGTTCGCGGGCGGTGAGCTCGGGGAAGACATCGACGGTCGTCTGCCGCGGCGCCAGGAACTCGACGACCCGCCGCGCCAGCGCCGGCCCGAAGATCGCGTCCCCTTCGGCGACGGCGGTCACCGCCCGCACGATCTCGTCCTTGGTGGCGCCCTTGAGCAGGTAGCCCCGCGCGCCGGCGCGCAGCGCGGCGAAGACGGTCTCGTCCTCCTCGCTCATGGTGAGCACGACGACGCCGACCGACGGGTCGGCGTCGACGATGCGGCGGGTGGCGGCGATCCCGTCGAGCTCGGGCATGCGGACGTCCATGACGACGACGTCGGGTCGCAGCGCCGCGACGGTCTCGACGGCCGCGGCGCCGTCGGTCGCGGTGCCGACCACGTCGAGCCCGTCGACCGTGGCCAGCAGCCCGGCCAGGCCGTCGAGGTACACGGGGTGGTCGTCGGCCAGGACGATCCGGATCGGCGCGGTCACGTGGTCTCCAGGGGCAGGTCGGCGGTGACGACGGTGCCGCCGCCGGGCGGGCAGGTCACCTCGGTGCGGCCGCCGAGCTCGGCGGCGCGCTCGCGCAGCGACAGCGTCCCGACCCCGGCGACGACGTCGGTGCCGATCCCGCGGCCGTCGTCGGCGACGGTGACGACGAGCCGCCCGGGCCGGCGGTCGAGGGTGACGGTCGTGCGGGTGGCGGCGGCGTGGCGCACGACGTTGGTCACGGCCTCCGACGCGATCCGGAAGGCCGCGACCTCGACGGCGGCGGTGAGGTCCCCGGCGTCCCCGTCGACGGTGATCTCCAGCCCGTCGCCGGAGAGCTTCCGCGCCTGCGCACGGAGCGCACCGAGCAGGCCGAGCTCGTCGAGGGCGGGCGGGCGCAGGTCGTGCACGAGGCGCCGGACGTCGGCGAGCAGCGTGCCGACGTCGGTGACGGCCTGCGCCAGCACCGCGTCCGCGGCGTCGGGGTCGCGAGCGGCCAGGCCACGGGCGGTCTCGATCCGCAGCGTGACGGCTCCGAGGCCGGGTCCGACGCTGTCGTGCAGGTCGCGGCGCAGGCGGCGGCGTTCCTCCTCGCGGGCCGTGACGAGGGCGACGCGCGCCTGCTGCAGCGACGCCGAGAGCGCGCCGGCCCGGGCGGCCGCCGCGGCCTGGCGCAGGAGGTCGCCGAGCAGGCGCTGGTCGGCGTCGGAGAGCCGCCGGCCCTCGGCGACCGCCACCCGCCCGATCGTCTCGTCGCGGTAGCGGATGGGGAGGTCGAGGGTGGGACGGTCGGTGCGGCCGTGCTCGACGACCGCCCGCGCGCCGTCGGCACGGTCGATCTCCACCCGCACGTAGGGCAGGCGGAACGCCTCGGCCACGGAACGGGCGAGGGCGGCGAGCTGCTCGCCGGGCGCGGCCGCGGTCTCGAGTCGTCCGGCGAGCGTGGCGACCGCGGCGTACGGGTCGTCGCGGGAGCCGCGGGTCAGGCGGCGCGCGGCGCGCCACAGCCGGGACCGCAGCGGGGTGTAGAGCACGGCGACGACGGCGACGGCGACCAGCCCCGCGTCCCTCCCGCCGAACGCCGCGCCCGCGACGAGCAGCACCAGCCCGTCGACGGCGAGGACCAGCAGGCCGAGGGCGACGGCGACGATCGTCGTCGGCAGGAGGCGGTCGACGTCGTAGAGCCGCTCGCGGACGACCGCGACGACGATCGCCGCGCACGTCACCGTGATCGCGACGAGGAGGGCGACCGACGGCCACGGCTCGGGGAACAGGAGCGCGAAGCCGATGACCAGCGCGTCGACGAGACCGGCCCACACCAGCCAGCGCAGCTGCAGACGGCGGCGTCCGCTCGAGCGCCGGTAGCGCACGGCCACCACGACGAACGGCACGATCATGCCCAGGGGGAGCAGGGCGAACGCGACGTCGAGCACCGCGGGCCAGATCGGCAGCGGGACCGAGTGCGGATCCAGGTCGAGAGCGGCGACGCGCGGGGTGAACGGCACGCCGCTGCGGGCCTCGACGACGCGGGACGGCACGACCAGGAGGGTCACCGGCAGCAGGGCCGTCCCGGCCAGGCTCGCGAGCGCGACCGGACGCCCGACCCGTCCCCGGGGCAGGTGGCCGTCGGGGAAGAGCATCAGCACCAGCGGCAGCGCGAGCAGCAGGAACGCGCCGTAGCGCGCACTGACGGCGTAGGCGAGCGAGGTCCCCGGCGCGCCCGGCGTCCGGTAGAGGCCCTCCACGACCCACTGCGCGGCGAGCCCTGAGAGGAGCCAGCCCGTGCCGGCCGCCGTGAGCACCCAGCCGACGGGCCGGCCCCGGCGGGCGCCGCGGAGCACGAGCAGCCCGGCGGCGAGCAGGACCGGCCCCGCGAGGACCTCGATGATCCCGCCGCCCTCGTCGGGGCCGACCACGACGTCGCGGTGGCGCACGGCGAGCGCCACGATCAGCGCCGCGACGACCAGTCCGGCGAGGGCGATGAGCGCGAGGACGAGGTCGCGCCGCCGGGCCGCGGACCCGGCGGGGGGCGACGGGGCGGCGACCTGCGGTACGGCCGGGGGCTGCGGCGCGGGCACGGCAGGCGCCTGCGCGGGCTGCTCGGCCGTGGGTCGCACACGGTGATCGTCGCAGGTCGGCCCCGAGATGTCGCCGGACCGGAGTCCCGTCCCGTGTCCCGTCGGCCCGGGACACGGTCGGGACGATCAAGGGGCGCGCGGCCCTGCCGGAGCGGGACGTCGCACGCGCAGGGTTCCCGCCATGACACCGGCCGACCGCCTCCACACCGGTGACCGCTACCCCACCGACCCGTTCACCCGGGAGCCCGCCATGACCACGATCCGCACCACCCCCGCCCGCGTCCGCACCGACGCCGACCTCCCGATCTCCGCGCCGACCGTCCCCGTCGAGCGGCCCGAGGGTCCGCGCGGGCCGAGCACACGCTCGCTCCGACTCCTGGGCGCGGGCCTCGCCGCCGGCGCCACGGCCTACGGCGCCGCCTTCATCACGCTGGGCGTCACCCGCGGCGACACGGCGACCGAGGGGAGCTTCTACGGCGACCTCTGCGGCCTGTTCTTCCAGCTCGGGGTCTTCTGCCTGCTCGCCGCGATGTGGCGTTCCGGCGCGGCGGGCACGACGCGGCTCGCCCGCACGATGATCGTCGTCGAGTCCGTGATCCTGGCGGTCGCGACCGTGCAGTCGGTGCTGACGCTGCCGTCGATGGGCGGCGAGTGGAGCGCTGCGGCCGTGGCGCTCGACCCGTTCTGGCCGCTGTCGATGCTCGGCATGGCGGTCCTGGGCGTGAAGGTCGCCGTGGCCGGCCGCTGGCGCGGGGTCCTCCGGGCATGGCCGGTGGTCGCCGAGACCTGGTTCTTCGTGGCCATGCCCGCGCTGATGGTCCTCGGCCCGACGATCGGCTTCGTCGTCGGCGGCGTGCACTTCCTGGCCGGCTACGGCGTCCTCGGCCTGCTGCTCGCCCTGCGCCCCGACCTCACCCGGCGCTGACCGCCCCGCTGCCCTCCGCCCCTCCACTCCGCCGCCCGCCGCTCCACCACCCCGAGGAGATCGCCATGACCACGCCTGCTGTCGACCCGTCCGTCCTCTCCGGTCCCTCCGATCCGCCCGGTGGCGCGGGACGGGCCGCCCGTCCCGGAGCCGCGTCGGTCCGGGCGGCGGGGCTCGTGCTCGCCGTCTGCTCGCTGCCGTGGGCCCTGACGTCCCTGGTGGCCGGCATCGACATCGGCTACACCACCGACATCGTCTGCGGCGTCTTCCAGCTCGGCATCTGGGCGCTGCTGATCACCATGATCCGCACCCGGGCGACCGGGACGAGCAGGCCGGCGCGGGCGATGCTGGCGGTCGAGGCCGTCCTGCTCACCCTCGCGTCGACGGCTTCCGTGCTCCTGCTCCTGGGCGAGCCGATCGCATCGAGCACCGTCACGGTCGTGCTCGACGTGTTCTGGCCGGTGTCGATGCTCGGGATGGCGGTGATCGGGATCAAGGTCGCCGTCGCCGGCCGATGGCGGGGGATCCTGCGCGCGTGGCCGGTGGTGGCCGAGACCTGGGTGCTCGTCGTCGTGCCGTCCCTGGCCCTCCTCGGGCCCGGCGCCGCGTCCTGGGTCAGCGGCCTGCACCTGATCGCGGGCTACGCGACCCTCGGTGTCCTGCTCGCCGCCCGTCCCGACCTGGCGATGCGCGCCTGATTGCCGCTTCGCCCGACCGAAGGGCCCCTTCGCTCGAGGAGATCGAGCGACGGGGCCCTTCGGTCGTGTTCCGGGTGGGCTCACACCGGCAGGTGAGCCGTCACGGTGGTGCCGCCG
Source organism: Actinomycetospora aeridis (assembly GCF_037400275.1). Taxonomy (NCBI): domain Bacteria; kingdom Bacillati; phylum Actinomycetota; class Actinomycetes; order Pseudonocardiales; family Pseudonocardiaceae; genus Actinomycetospora; species Actinomycetospora aeridis. Next base: position 165,906 of record NZ_JBBEGL010000003.1, read on the forward strand.
GTGGGTGGGCAGGTGATCGTGGTGCGTCCGCCGAGCTCGGCGGCGCGCTCCCGCAGCGAGAGGGTGCCGACGCCGGCGGCGACGTCGGGGGCGATGCCCCGGCCGTCGTCGGTGACGGTGACGACGAGCTGGCCGTCGGAGCGCTCCAGCGTGACGGTCGCGTGGGTGGCGGCGGCGTGGCGCACGACGTTGGTCATCGCCTCGGACGCGATGCGGAAGGCGGCGACCTCGACGGCGGCCGGCACCTCCCCGACGTCACCGGCGTCGCCGCGCACGGTGATGGCCAGGCCGTCGCCCCCGAGGCGGCGCGCCTGGGCCCGCAGGGCACCGGCGAGGCCGAGCTCGTCGAGGGCGGGCGGGCGCAGGTCGTGGACCAGCCGGCGGACGTCGGCGAGCTGGGCGGCGACGTCGGTGACGGCCTGGGCGAGGACGGCGTCGGCCCGCTCCGGATCGCGCGGGGCCAGGCCGCGGGCCGTCTCGATCCGCAGGGTGACCGCGCCGAGACCGGGTCCGACGCTGTCGTGGAGGTCGCGGCGCAGGCGGCGGCGTTCCTCCTCGCGGGCGGTGACGAGGTCGGCCCGGGCCCGCTGCAACGACGCGGACAGCGCGCCGGCCCGGGCCGCGCCGGCCGCCTGGCGGAGCATGTCGGCCAGCAACCGCTGGTCCCGGCGGGAGAGCGCGACGTACGCGGAGGCGGGCAGCGCGACGCGGCCGATGGTCTCGTCGCGGTAGCGCAGGGGCAGGTCGACCGCAGCGTGGGCGGAGGGGCCGGCGGACGGGGCCGCGTCCCCGTGGTCGACGATCGCGCGCGCCCCGTCGGCCCGGTCGACCTCGACGCGGACCCAGGGCAGCCGGAACGCCGCGGCCACCGCGCGGGCCACCGCGTCGAGCTGCGCGTCGGGCACCGAGGCCGACTCGAGGCGGTCGGCCAGCGTCGCGATCGTGCCGGCGGGGTCGTCGCGGGTCCCCCGGACGGTGCGGCGCGCGAGCCGCCACAGCCACGTCCGCAGCGGCGTGTAGGCGATCGCGACGACGGCCACGGCGATCAGCCCGGCGTCCCGGCCGCCGACCAGGGCGTTGGTGGCGAGCAGGATGACCAGGTCGACGGCGACGACGCCGGCCGCGAGCATCGCGACGACCAGGGTCGCCGGGAGCAGGCGGTCCACGACGGTCAGTCCGGTGCGGGCGAGGGCGAGCGCGACGACGCCGGACGTCACCGCGACCGCGACGAAGAGCAGGGCGTCGATCACCACGCCCGACACGGGCAGCAGGACGAGGCCGACGACGAGCAGCTCCACCAGCCCGGCCCAGAGCAGCCAGCGCATCTGGAGGCGCCGGACGTCCCGGGCGCGCCGGTAGCGGCCCACCAGCACGGCGACGGCCACCACCATCGACAGAGGCGCCACCGCGAACCCGACGGCGAGCAGCGGCTCCCAGAACGGCAGCGGGACCGAGAGGGTGTCGATCCCCAGGGCGAGCATCTCGGGGCTCGGCGCGCGATCCCGGGACGCGGCGATGTCCGTGTACGGGGCGAACACGTAGCCGAGCACCATCGCGGAGACCGCGGCGAGCGCGAGGAACGCGGCGAGCCGCCAGGGCCAGGGCCGGGGGAACCGGCCGTCGGGGTAGAGCAGCAGGGCCAGCGGGATCGTCACGACGATCGCGGAGCAGTAGCGGGCGGAGACCTGGAAGGCCAGGCCGGCGCCCGGGCCGGGGACGCCGGCCCAGGCGAGGACGAACCAGCTCGCCGCGAGCCCGGACAGCAGCCACAGCGCTCCCGACACGACCAGAACCCAGGCCACCGCCTGCCGCGGCCGCACGCGCACGACCGTGGCGCCGGCCACCACGAGGATCAGCCCGACCAGCGCCGAGCTCCAGCCCGGGCCCTGCTCGGCGCCCTCGACGGGGACCGGCACCCCGCGCCCGAGGACGTCGAGCACGACGACGACCCCGAACACGACCGCGGCGATGAGCCCGAGCGCGACCGCCCGCGCGGTGCGGGGCCGGTCCGGGGCCTGCGGCGCCTCCGGCGGTGCACTCGACGCCGGGGCGGCCCGGTCGACGTCTCCCGAGGCCGTGGTCGGCGGGGTGGACGTCACGCGCGTGATCGTGGCAGGTGATGGCCGCGGCGGGGAGGGAGCGCGGTCCCGGTCGGTGTCCCGTCCGATCGGGACATGCCGGGGACACGAGGGCGACCCGCGGCCCTGCCGGACCGGGACGCCGGGCGCGCACCGTTCTCCCCATCGCCTCCGGACGCCGCCCGGGACGCGGCGCTCGACCTACCGACACCGACCTCTCGACATCCGCCCTCGAAGGAGCCCACCGTGACCACCGCCCGCCACCCCGAGACCGCCCCGTCGCCCGGCTCCGCCGCCCCCGCCGCCCCCGCCGGTGTCCGGGACACCCCGCCGTCGTCGATGCTGCGCTTCTCGGGCGGCGGACTCGCGGTCGGCTCCGCCACCTACGGCGTCGCGTGGCTCGTCCTCGGGGAGGGTGTCGATCAGGGACGTTTCGCGATGGACCTGCTCGGCATCGCCCTCCAGCTCGGCATCTTCGGCCTGCTCCTCGCGCTGTGGCGGACCCACGGCACCGGCGTCGAACGGTTCGGTCGCGGACTGCTCGTCGTCGAGGCCGTGATCCTCGCCGTGGCGACCGTGCAGTCGGGCTTCGCGGCGAGCGCTGGCGGCGGGGAGTGGGGCACGGTCGCCACCGTCCTCGACCCGGCGTGGCCGCTGTCGATGCTCGGGATGGTCGTCGTCGGCATCGCGGTCGCGGTGGCCGGGCGCTGGCGCGGCATCCTGCGGGTGTGGGCCCCGGTGGCCGGCTCCTGGCTCGTGGCCGGGCTCGGGGTGAGCATGCTGGTCCCCGGCGACGCCACCACGATCGTCGGGGGCCTGCACTTCCTCCTCGGCTACACCGTGCTCGGGGTCCTGCTCGCCGTGCGCCCGGACCTGACGGCGCGCGCCTGACCCTGCCTGCCGCCGCCGTTTCCTGACCGAAGGGCACCTTCGCTCGAGGAGAGCGAGCGAGGGTGCCCTTCGGTCATGTCACGTTCCGCCCCCTCCGGTGAGGGGCAACCGAACGGCATGGAGTACCGCACTCTCGGACGGTCGGGCCTCAAGGTCTCGACGATGACCATGGGCACGATGACCTTCGGCGGGAAGGGCGGCTTCGGGAAGCTCGGCGCCACCGACGTCGAGGGCGCCACCCGCCAGATCGACCTGTGCGTCGACCACGGCGTCAACCTCGTCGACACCGCCGACATGTACTCGGCGGGCGTGTCGGAGGAGATCGTCGGGCAGGCGACGAAGAACCATCGCGACGACGTCTACCTCGCCACCAAGTGCCGTTTCCCGATGGGGGAGGGCCCGAACGACGGCGGGGCGTCGCGCCAGCACATCGTCAAGAGCGTCGAGGACTCCCTGCGCCGGCTCGACGTCTCGCACATCGACCTCTTCCAGCTGCACGGCTGGGACGGTGTGACGCCGCTGGAGGAGACCCTCGAGGCGCTGGACACGCTCGTGAGCAAGGGCAAGATCCGCTACATCGGCTGCTCGAACTACTCGGCCTGGCACATCATGAAGGCCCTGGGCGTCTCGGAGCGGGAGCACTACGAGCGCTTCGTCTCCCAGCAGATCCACTACACGCTGCAGGCGCGCGAGGCCGAGAACGAGCTCGTCCCGGTGTCGGTCGACCAGGGTCTCGGCATCCTCGTGTGGAGCCCGATCGCGGGCGGCCTGCTCTCCGGCAAGTTCCGGCGCGGCCAGGACGACCCGGAGACCTCGCGGCACCTCGGCGAGTGGTCCGAGCCGCCGGTGCACGACCGCGAGCGCCTCTACGACATCATCGAGGCCGCCGCCGAGGTCGGTGACGCGCACGGCGTCTCGGTCGCGCAGGTCGCGAACGCGTGGCTGCTCCGCAAGCCGGGGGTCACGTCGCTCGTCATCGGTGCCCGCACGGAGGAGCAGCTGGCCGACAACCTCGCCGCCGCCGACCTCGTGCTCACCGACGACGAGGTCGCCCGCCTCGACGAGGTCAGCGCGACGCCGCTGCTCTACCCGTACTGGCACCAGAAGAACACGATCACCGACCGCCTCTCGCCGGCGGACGCGACGCTGCTCGGCTGAGTGTCCGGCCCCGGATCGTCGTGGTCGGCGGTCCGGGGCGCACGGGAGATCCAGGCGCTTGAGTACCGTGCGGATGATCACGGCGACCCCTGACCCGGGTCACACAGCGCAATCGTCCATCCTGGGGACCGGGGAACACGGAGGGAGACGCCGGTGCCCGGTCGCCGCACGGCGAAGGCCGCACAGCACGAGCAGAACAAGCGCACCATCGTCGAGCTGACCGCCTGGATCACCGTGGCGGCGGCGATGCTCGTCGTCGCGCTGCACGCGGGGATTTCCGCGTCGTCGACGGCCGCCGACGTCCCGCGCGTCACCACCGCCGAGTACCGCTGAGCCCGACCTCGTGATCGAGCTCTGGAACGTCTCGCGGGCGATGGGTCTCGTCGCGCTGCTGCTCATGGGCGTGGTGCTCGCGCTCGGGGCGCTGCACAACACGTCGCTGACCGCGGTGCTCGGCCAGGCGCTGCCGCGGTTCGTGCTCGTCGCGCTGCACCGCAACCTCGCGCTGATCACCGTCGTGTTCGTCCTGCTGCACGTCGTGACGGTGCTGGTCACGCCGTACCTGCCGCTGCGCTGGTACCACGTGCTCGTCCCGTTCACGGCGACGTTCAACCCGTGGCCCGTCGCGCTCGGGGCGATCGCGCTCGACCTGCTGCTCGCCGTGGTGATCTCGTCGAGCCTGCGGAAGTACTTCTCCAAGCGCGCCTGGCTGATCGTGCACTGGACGATCTACGTCTCGTTCCCCGTGGCCGTGGCGCACGCGGTCGTCAACGCCTCCTTCCGCGGCGGGACCTGGTGGACGCTCGTCGTGCCCCTGGTGGCGTCGGCCCTGGTCGTGGCCGCGCTGCTCTACCGGCGCGCCGCCCGCCGCCGCCCGGCCCTCCCGCTCGCCGACCGCGGCCGCACCGACCCCGCCGAGGCCCGCAAGGCGGCCGACCACGCCACGGGCTCCCAGCCGGTGGTGCGGGTGGACGAGCCCGCCGAGCCCGCCGAGCCCGCCGAGCCCGCCCCGCCCGCCCCGCCCGCCCCGCGTGACGGTGGAACGAACGCGCCGTTCACTGCTTCCGAAGCAGCGAACGGCGCGTTCGTGTCCTCGGAGGTCGGCGTGTCGGCGGACGACACGCCAGCTCGGGAGACGTCGGTCCCGGGCACGCCGGGTGGGGGCACGCCGTCCCGGCGCGGGAGCCTGCGCGAGCTGCGGGTCGTCGCGCGTCCGGCGCACCGGCACGCGGGCGACCGGCCCCGCCGTTCCCGACACTCCGCCGACCCGGACGACGACGCCGGTGCCGACGCGCAGACCGACACCCTCGCCGGCGCCGAGGCCCCGACCGTCGCGCTCCCGCCGCGGCCGCGCTGGCGCTGACGGGCGCCCGGCGAGAGGTACGTTCCGCAGGTCGCGAACCTGTTGATCATGCGGAACGTGCCGCTCGCGGCCGAGTCGAGTGCCGCGCGCACCGCGAACGGGGACTTTCGGCGCCTAGAAGCAGCGAACAGCACGTTCGCTGCACACCAGGCGCACGCTGCACCAGGCGGCGCGGCAGGACTCAGCGGGGGTCGGCGACGTCCTCGGTGCTCGCCCGCATCCGCTCGAGCTCGCCGATGAGGGTCTTGGCGTCGTAGGGACCGTGGTGGCGCTGGGGGACCGCGTCGCCGACGCCGAGGTAGAAGGTCGGCGTGCCCGGCAGGTCGCTGCTGCGGGCGTCGATCTCGTCGTCCTCGACGTGGTTCTCGGGGTCGCCCTCGCGCAGGTCCTCCTCGAGGCGGTCGATGTCGAGGCCGAGGTCGGCGCAGTAGGCGATGAGGTCGTCGCGCTCGAGGGCGTCGGCGTGGGCGAAGAACGTGTCGTGCACGTCCCAGAACCGGCCCTGCCCCGCGGCGGCCTCGGCGACCTCGGCGGCACCCCGCGCGTGGGGGTGGTACTCCTCGAGCGGGAAGTGCCGGAACACGTAGCGCATCTCGTCGCCGAAGTGCTCGCGGACCTGCCGGATGTTGCCGGTCGCCTTGCCGCAGAACGGGCACTCGAAGTCGCCGTACTCGACGATCGTGAGCGGGGCGTCGACCGGGCCGCGGACGTGGTCGCGGCGCGGGTCGACGGCACGCAGCAGGTCGCGCGAGGGCTCGTCGGGCAGCATCGAGCGGCCGGCGCGGAACACCGCGGCGCCCAGCACGAGCGCGACCACCGACCCGGCGAGCACGCCGACGCGGGCGAGGTCGGCGAGGGCCTCGTCCTCGAGGGCCAGGTCGACGATGAAGAGCGAGATCGTGAACCCGATGCCCGAGAGCGCCGCGCCGCCCGCGATCTGCGGCATGGTCAGCCCGGGCGCGAGGCTCCCCGGACGCAGGCGCGCCAGCAGGGCGGTCGCGCCGGTGATCCCGACGAACTTGCCGACCACGAGCCCGAGCACGATGCCCCAGAACAGCGGCGAGACGATCGCGGCGCGCAGCGTCTCCGCCGTCAGCGGCACGCCCGCGTTGGCCAGCGCGAACACCGGCACGATGATGAACGCGGTGTAGGGCTGCCAGAGCCGCATGAGCCGCTCGTTCACCGACACCGCACGCTCCAGCCCGAGCCGGGCGCTGCGCGCGTACTCGGGGTTCGGCGACTGGCGGAACGCGCGGGCCAGCGCCGCCGCGCGCTCCACCTCCTTGCGCTTGGGCGGGTAGACGGGCAGCAGCAGGGCGATCAGCACCCCGGCCAGCGTCGCGTGCACGCCCGACTCGTAGAACGCGACCCACGTGATCAGCGAGACGACGAGGTAGCCCCCGCCCCGCCAGACCCGCAGCCGGCGCAGCTGCCAGATCGCCAGCAGCCCGACGACGGCGACGGTCAGCGGGACGAGGTGCAGCTCGTCGGTGTAGACGAGCGCGATGATCGCGAGCGCCCCGACGTCGTCGGCGACGGCCAGGGTGAGCAGGAAGATCCGCAGCCGCTCCGCCCGCCCCGGCCCGATCACCGCGAGCGCGCCGAGCAGGAACGCCGTGTCGGTGGAGATCACGACGCCCCACGCCGTCGCGGCCGGCCCCGACGGGTTGAGCAGCAGGAACAGCACCGCCGGCAGCGCCAGCCCGGCGACCGCGGCGGTCAGCGGCACGGCGGCCTTCGACCGGTCGCGCAGCTCGCCGAGCGCGAACTCGCGCTTGACCTCGAGGCCGATGACGAAGAAGAACAGCGCCATCAGGCCGTCGTTGACCCAGTGCTGCAGGTCGAGGTCGATCGACCAGTCGCCCAGCGAGATCGCCAACGGCGTGTGCCAGAAGGCGTCGTAGGTCGACCCCCACGGCGAGTTCGCCCACAGCAGCGCGAGGATCGTCGCCCCGAGCATGAAGACCGCGGCGAGGGATTCGCTCGAGTCGCCGCGCCGGGCCTCGGAGATCCGCTCGAGGATGCCGTGCCAGCGGGGACGGCTGTCCGTCACGTCGGCCATGGCCGAATCCAAGCAGGATCAGGCAGGGCGGACGAGCAGCGCCACCGGGAAGCGATCGAGCACACTCCCGAGCGCCGGCGCCGACCCCTCGACCGGCCGGCCGGTGACCACGTCGGTCCAGTCGTCGGCGCCGCCGGGCAGCGGCAGCACCGTGTCGCGCCAGCCCCCGGCGGCCGCGAGCCCCACCGGCAGGCGGGTCGCGACGGCCACGAGGCGCTCGCGTCCCGCCGGGCCGCCGCGGGCGACGGCGAGGGCGTGGTCCGCCGCGACGCCGGACGCCGGCAGCGGGGCGTGGCCCCGGAACAGCTCGGGCCGGAAACGGCGCAGGCGCAGCGCGGCGGTGACGACGGCGAGCTTGGTGGCCGCCACCTCGTCGGCGTCGGCGTCGGTGTCGTCGGCGGCGGGGATCCACCCGCCGTCGAGCCGCTCGAGCAGCCGGCGCCGCAGGGCGAAGTCGACGGGACGGCGGTTGTCCGGGTCGACCAGCGAGTACTCGAAGCACTCCGTGCCCTGGTAGACGTCCGGCACGCCCGGCCCGGCGAGCTGCAGGAGCTTCTGCCCGAGGGAGTTCGAGCGACCGGGCGCGTCGAGCTGCGCCACGAACGCCTCGATCTCCGCGACGGCGTCGGCGTCGGCGAGGACCTGGCCGGGCCACGCCGCGATCGCCTCGTCGACCTCGGGCACGGCAGGCACATGAGTCATGGGGACGTGCGCGGTGACGAGCTTGGCCTCCTTGGACGCCTTCGTCAGGTAGCCCGCCAGGCGCTCCTCGCTGATCGGCCACGCCCCGAGCACCGACTGCCACGCGAGCAGCTCGAGCGAGGGCGAGGGGAGGGGGTGGCGCGCCGACGCCGAGCGCAGGAACGCCCCCCACTCGGCGGTCAGCTCGCTGAGCACGGCCAGGCGCGCCCGCACGTCCTCGGAGCGCTTGGTGTCGTGGGTCGAGAGCGTGGTCATCGTCGCCGGCGTCGCGGCGTCGCGGGCGGCGGCGCGGGCGTGGAACTCGGCGGGGGAGACCCCGAAGCGGTCCGGGGCCCCGCCGACCTCGTTGAGCGCGACGAACCGGTTCCACCGGTAGAACGTGGTGTCCTCGACGCCCTTGGCGGTGACCATCCCGCTGGTCTGCTGGACCCGGCGCGCCAGCGCCCCGTCGGGCTCGGCGGTCATCGCCGCGTGGATGCTCCGCACCGTGTCGGCGAGCTCGGGGCGGGCCGTGGCCGCGGTGTCCACCGCGCGGTCGAGCGCCTCGCGGCCCTCGGGCAGGTAGGAGCGGTAGACCGGGAACGAGCACAGCAGCTCGGCGACCGCGGCGCGCGTCTTCTCGTCGTCGCCGTCGCCGGGCACCAGCGCGGCGATGCGACGGACCTCGGCGACCAGGATCTCGTCGGTGACGAGACGGCGGGCGGCGTGCTCCACCGTGGACAGGCCCTCGCGCACCCCGGTGTGCTGCGCCGCGACGGCGTCGACCAGGGCCTCGCCGCGCGGGTCGACGAACACCCCGCCGATCTCGCGCAGGGCCTCGTAGCCGGTGGTGCCGTCGACCGGCCAGGACAGTGGCAGCGTCTCGTCCGGGCCGAGGATCTTCTCGACGAGCAGCCAGGCCTCGTCGCCGAGGGCCTCGCGCAGCCGGCGGACGTAGGCCCCGGGGTCGGTGAGCCCGTCGGGGTGGTCGATGCGCAGGCCGTCCAGCTCGCCCGCGGCGCGCCAGCGCAGCACCTCGGCGTGCACGGCGTCGAACACCTCGGAGTCGTCGACGCGGACGGCGGCGAGGTCGGAGACGTCGAAGAAGCGCCGGTAGGTCAGCTCGGCGTTGCCGCGGCGCCAGTGCACGAGCTCGTAGTGCTGGCGGTCGTGCACCTCCTGCGGGGTGCCGCTCTCGCCGGTGCCCGGCGCCACGGGGAAGCGGTGCTCGTAGAAGTGCAGCTCCGAGCGGTCGTCGGACAGCGTGAGCGCCTCGACGTCCTCGGGCGACCCGAGCACCGGGATCAGCAGGCGCTGCGTGAGGTCGGCGTCGTACCAGGAGGCGTACGGCGACTCCGCACCGAGCCGCAGCAGCGACCACCACGACGGGTTGGCCGCCGGCACGGCCACGCCCATGTGGTTGGGCACGAGGTCGACCAGCACGCCGAGCCCGGCCGCGCGCAGGGCGGCGACGAGCCCGCGGCGACCCTCGTCGCCCCCGAGCTCGTCGTTGGCGCGCGTGGGGTCGACGACGTCGTAGCCGTGCATCGACCCGGGCGAGGCCTGCAGGATCGGCGAGCAGTACAGCGCCCCGACGCCGAGCGCGTCGAGGTAGCCGACGAGCTCCGTCGCCGCGCCGAAGGGCTGCTCCGGGGAGAGCTGCAGCCGGTAGGTGGACGAGGGCAGGTCGCTCACGCGTGCTCCGTCACGTCGGTGCGCTGCAGGAGGAGCATCGACCGGGACGTGACGGTGAGGGCGTCGCCACCCACCCGGTCGTCGAGGTCGTCCGACAGCGGCGGGGTGTTCCACGTCTGCGTGGTGCGGGCGGTGCCGACGACGACCTCACCGGTGGTGGTGTCGAGCACGGTGGCCCAGCGGTGGGGGAAGCCCTCGCCGGGCAGGGTGACCTCGACGTCCTCGTGGTGGGCGTTGAAGATCAGCAGGAAGGTGTCGTCGACGACGCGCTGCCCCCGCGGGTCGCTCTCGAGGATGCCGTCGCCGTTGAGGAACACGGTGAGCACGGCCGCCTCGCCCGACTCCCAGTCCTGGTCGGTCATCTCCTCGCCCGACGAGGTGAACCAGGCGATGTCGCGCTGCACCTCGGCGTCGGGGGCGCCCGCGGCCGGCCGGATGGGGCGGCCGTTGAAGAAGCGGCGGCGCCGGAAGACCGGGTGCGAGGCGCGGAGCTCGGACACCCGGGCGGTGAAGTCCATGAGCTCCGAGTCCGCCTTCTCCGGCGACCACTCCATCCAGGAGATCTCGGAGTCCTGGCAGTAGCCGTTGTTGTTGCCGTACTGGGTACGGCCCAGCTCGTCGCCGTGCAGCACCATCGGCACGCCCTGCGAGAGGAAGAGCGTCGTGAGGAAGTTGCGACGCTGGCGCTGGCGCAGCTCGAGGACCGCGGCGTCGTCGGTGGGGCCCTCGACGCCGTGGTTCCACGAGTTGTTGTCGTCGGCGCCGTCCTGGCCGCCCTCGCCGTTGGCCTCGTTGTGCTTCTCGTTGTAGGAGACGAGGTCGTTGAGGGTGAAGCCGTCGTGCGCGGTGACGAAGTTGATCGACGCGTACGGACGCCGGCCGTCGTCCTGGTAGAGGTCCGACGAGCCGGTGAGCCGCGCGGCGAACTCGCCCAGCGTGCCGGGGGTGCCGCGCCAGAAGTCGCGGACCGTGTCGCGGTACTTGCCGTTCCACTCCGTCCAGCCGGGCGGGAAGTTGCCCACCTGGTAGCCGCCCGGGCCGACGTCCCAGGGCTCGGCGATGAGCTTGACCTGCGAGATCACAGGGTCCTGCTGGACGAGGTCGAAGAACGTCGAGAGCCGGTCGACGTCGTAGAACTCGCGGGCCAGCGTGGAGGCGAGGTCGAACCGGAAGCCGTCGACGTGCATCTCGGTGACCCAGTAGCGCAGCGAGTCCATGATCAGCTGCAGGGTGTGGGGCTGGCGGACGTTGAGGGAGTTCCCGGTGCCCGTGTAGTCCATGTAGTACTGCGGCTGGTCGTCGACGAGGCGGTAGTACGCCTGGTTGTCGATGCCGCGCATCGACAGCGTCGGGCCCTGGTGGTTGCCCTCGGCGGTGTGGTTGTAGACGACGTCGAGGATGACCTCGATGCCCGCGGCGTGCAGGTCGCGCACCATCGCCTTGAACTCCTGCACGTGCGCGCCCGGCGCGGGCCGGCCGGTGATGCCGGCACTCGCGTAGCCGTAGTGCGGGGCGAAGAAGGCGATGGTGTTGTAGCCCCAGTAGTTGCGCAGCTCGCGCTGCACGAGGGCGTCGTCGTGCACGAACTGGTGCACGGGCATGAGCTCGATCGCGGTGATGCCGAGGCGCTGCAGGTGCGCGATGACCGCCGGGTGCGCCACGCCGGAGTAGGTGCCGCGCATCTCCTCGGGCACCTCGGGGTGCAGGTACGTCAGGCCCTTGACGTGGGCCTCGTAGACCACCGTGTCGTGGTACGGCGTGCGCGGCGGGCGGTCGTCGTGCCAGTCGAAGAACGGGTTGATGACCACCGACTTCGGCACGTGCTGCGCCGAGTCGTCGTGGTTGGTCTCGTCGGCGTCGGAGAAGTGGTAGCCGAAGAGCGCCTCGTCCCACGAGTACGTGGTGCCCAGCGTGCCGTCGAGCGCCTTGGCGTAGGGGTCGATCAGCAGCTTGTGGGGGTTGCAGCGCCGGCCCGCCTCCGGCTCGAGCGGGCCGGCGACCCGGTAGCCGTAGCGCTGGCCGGGGACGATGCCGGGCAGGTAGCCGTGCCAGACGAAGCCGTCGCGCTCCGGCAACGGGATCCGGGTCTCCTCGCCGGCCTCGTCGAACAGGCAGAGCTCGACGGCGTCGGCGACCTCGCTGAACAGCGCGAAGTTGGTGCCCGCCCCGTCGTAGGTCGCGCCCAGGGGGTAGGACGTGCCGGGCCAGGGCTGCATCGGGGCTTCCTCCGGGGGATGGGTCGAGACGGCGGTCGGTATCGGGGTGCCCGATCGCGCACCGCGAGGATACGGGCCGGGACCGACAGCGCCGGATCGATGCAGGGGCGTGGGGCGCTCGCTACCATCCCGGCCGTGGCGACGGTCTTCACCAAGATCATCAACGGCGAGATCCCGGGACGCTTCGTCTGGTCCGACGACCGGGTGGTCGGGTTCCTCTCGATCAACCCCCTCGGGCCCGGGCACGTGCTGGTCGTGCCGCGGGAGGAGGTCGACCAGTGGATCGACGCGCCGGACGGGCTGTTCGAGCACACCATGGGGGTGGCGAAGACGGTCGGGACGGTGATCCGCGACGTCTGGTCGCCGCCGCGCGTGGCGCTCATGATCGCCGGCTTCGAGGTGCCGCACCTCCACGTGCACGTCCACCCCGCCTGGGGTCTCGAGGCGTTCGACTTCACCCGGGCCGCGACCGACCCGGACCCGGCCGAGATGGACCGCCACGCCGACGCGATCCGCGCCGGGCTGCGCGACGCCGGGCACGGGTCCGCCGTCCCGTCGGCATGAGGCGCGGGTGACCCAGCTCCTGCTCGTCCGCCACGCCGAGCCCCTCGCGGCGACCGCCGAGCCCGGCGCGGCGGGCGCGGACCCCGCGATCTCACCGCGCGGGGAGGAGCAGGCCGACCGGTTCGCGAAGTGGCTCGCCGGCGCGCCCGAGCGCGACGAGGTGGCCGAGGTCGTGACCTCGACGATGCGCCGCGCCCGCGAGTCGGCGGCGCCGGCCGTGCGGCTGCTCGGCCTCCCGGAGCCCGCCGGGGTCGAGGAGCTCTGCGAGTTCGACCGGGGGCGCCCGAGCTACCGGCCCGTGCACCTGCGCGACGACACCGACGAGGACTGGCAGGCCATCCGGTCGGGGGTGTTCCCGTCGTTCGTCGACGGCCCGGCCTTCACCGCGCGGGTCGTCGCCGCCCTCGACGCGATCGCGGCCCGCCAGGACCCCCGCGGCACGGCGCTCGTCGTCTGCCACGCGGGCGTGATCAACACCTACGTGACGGGGATCCTCGGGATCGACCGGCCGCTGGTCTTCCCGTTGCACCACACGTCGGTGACGCGGGTGCTGGTGTCACGCTCCGGGGCCCGCCGGGTCAGCTCGGTGAACGAGACGCAGCACCTCGCGGGGATGCTGTGACGACGCCGGAGGCCCGCGGGGACTGGCTCGGCCCCGAGCGCCTGCTCGCCTTCAGCGACGGCGTCGTCGCGATCGCGCTGACCCTGCTCGTGCTCCCGCTCGCCGAGCTCGTGCCCGAGGCGGGTGAGGCCGCCCGCTCCGGCCTGGACGTCATCACCGGGAACCTCGCGCCGATCGGCAGCTTCGTCCTGAGCTTCGTGGTCATCGCCCGGTTCTGGGCCGCGCACCACCGGGTCTTCGACGCCGCCACGCGCGTCAGCCCGCGGCTCGTGTGGGTCAACACGGTCTGGCTGTTCACGATCGTCGTGCTGCCCTTCCCGACCGAGATGGTCGGGGCGTTCGAGGACGACCCGTTCACGCTGCGCTTCTACGTGCTCACGCTGTTCGTCAGCAGCGCGCTCCTGTCGGTGATGACGATCATGGTCCGGCGCTCGCTGGACACCGCCCCCGACACCCCGCGCCACATCGCCACCGGGAGCACGGCCTCGCTCTTCCTCCTCGTCTTCCTGGTGACGCTCGTGGCGCCACAGTTCGGGTACTGGCCCCTGCTGCTGCTCCTCGCCACGAACCCCGTCGAGCGCCTCCTCGGCCCGGTCCTCGACCGCCGGCTCAACCGCACCCGTGACTGAGCCTTGAACGCCGTGTCCCGGTGGACGACGCTCCGACCATGACCACGTCCGCGACCCCGCGGGCAGGCCAGCGGATGGTCCTCGCGGCGATGACCCTCGCCAACGCGATGATCCTCGTCGACCAGACGGCGGTCCCGCTGGCGCTGCCCGACATCGCCCAGGACTTCCGCGTGAGCTCGCTGCTCGTGCAGTGGGTGCTGACCGCGAGCCTCCTGCCGCTCGCGGGCCTGCTGGTGCTCGGCGGGCGCCTCGGTGACCTGCTGGGCCGACGCCGGGTGTTCCTGCTCGGCTCCGTCGTGTTCGCCGGCGCCTCGGCCGTCGGCGGCGTCGCCCCCGACTTCACCGTGCTCCTCGTCGCCCGGGTGCTGCAGGGTGCCGGCGGGGCGATGATGCTGCCGGCCACCGTGGCGATCCTGAGCAGCGCGTTCGACGCGAAGGAGCGCGGGCGGGCCCTCGGCGCCATGGGCGGGATCGCGGCCACCGCGGGCGCCCTCGGCCCGACGATCGGCGGCGTGCTGACCTCGGCGATCAGCTGGCGCGCCGTCCTGCTCGTCAACCTCCCGCTGCTGGCGGTGACCCTGTGGGCGACGCTGCGCGCGGTGCCCCCGGACCCGCCGCGCCGCCGCGGGGTCCACGTCGACCTGCCCGGCGCCGCCCTGCTCGGGCTGGTGCTCGTCGGGCTCGTGTTCGGTCTCGCCCAGACGACCACCGAGGGCTGGACGGCCCCCGACGTGCTCGTCTCCCTGGCCGTCGCCGTGCTCGCGGCGGTGCTGTTCGTCGTCCGGGAACGCCGCGTCGCCGACCCGCTGCTCGACCTCGGGCTGCTCGCCCGCAGCCGGGACTACCGCGGCGCGACGATCTCGCAGGCCCTCGCCGGGATGGCGGAGATGGGCCTCGGGCTGATCCTGCCGCTGGCCCTCGTGCTGAACCTGGAGATGGATCCCGCGCTGGCGGGGCTCGCGCTCCTGGCCACGACGGTGCCGATGGTGGCGATCGCCCCGCTGGTCGGTCGCTGGTACGACAAGGCCGGCGGGCGCCCGCCGCTGGTGATCGGCTTCTCGCTGCTCGCGGCCGCGGGCGTCCTGCTCGCGCTCGGCATGCCGGCCAACGACTTCCGGGCGCTGCTGCCGGGGCTCGTCGTCTACGGCGTCGGGCTCGCGGTGGTGCTCACCGTCAACGACCCGGTCGGCCTCGACACCGTCCCCGAGCGCGACCACGGGCAGGCGTCGGGGGTGTCCGCGACGGCCGAGCAGGGCGGTGGCGCCGTCGGGATCGCGCTGCTCTACGCCCTGCTGCACCTCACCTACATCCAGTCGCTGGTCGACGGTGTCGCGGAGCGCGGGCTCCCGCCGCTGACGCCCGAGCGCGGCATCGAGCTGCGCGACGCCCTCGCCGACGCCCAGCAGACGGGGCTGGTGCCGCGGACGTTCGACCCCCAGGTCGCCGAGTACCTCGTCGTCGCCGAGCGGGCCTCCGACAACGGCTACGTCGCCGCGTTCCTGGCGGTCACCGTGCTCGCCGTCGTCGGTGCCGTCACCTCCGCCTGGCTGGTGCGCCGGCCCCCGGACCCCGCCACCGTGGAGGCCGAGTCCGAGGTCCCGCAGACGGAGTGGGGTGCGGACGAGGCCGCGTCCACGCCCGGACCGGGGCCCGGTGAGAGCCACCACCGCCACCCGGTGCGACCGGCCCGTCTCCCGGCGAGGGCATCGCGCCCACGCTCCGGCTGACGGGCACCGTCACCCCGTCGTGACCCACGGGTCCTCCGCCGTCCCTACGGTGAGTCTTCGCCTGCTGCTCCCGACCGGACGAGGAGATGCCGTGCCCGTCACGCCGCCCACCCCCGAAGAGCTCTCCGCCCTTGCCGAGCGTGACCGCCTGGGCCTCGACCCGGAGGGCCTCGCGGCCTTCGCGCCGCTGGTCACGGGCTCGTTCGGCGCCTACGACCGCGTCGAGGAGCTGTGGGCCGCCGAGGCCCCGGTGGCTCCGCAGCGGGAGTGGTCGTGGCCGGCGGCGGGCGAGAACGCGTGGGGCGCCTGGTACGTGCGCTGCCGGGTCGAGGGCGCGCCCGGCGGGCCGCTCGCCGGGCGCACGGTCGCGGTCAAGGACAACACCGCGGTCGCCGGGGTGCCGATGGCCAACGGGTCGCGGCTCGTCGACGGCTACGTCCCCGCCCGCGACGCGACCGTCGTGTCGCGCCTGCTCGAGGCCGGCGCCACGGTGACCGGCAAGTCCGTGTGCGAGGACCTCTGCTTCTCCGGCGGCAGCCACACCTCGCACACCGGGCCCGTGCGCAACCCGTGGGACCCGAGCCGCACCACCGGCGGCTCCTCCAGCGGCAGCGCGGCCCTGCTCGCGGCCGGCGAGGTCGACCTCGCCACCGGCGGCGACCAGGGCGGATCGGTGCGCATGCCCGCGGCGATGAGCGGGATCGTCGGCCACAAGCCCACCCACGGCCTCGTGCCCTACACCGGCGCCTTCCCGATCGAGTCGACCATCGACCACCTCGGCCCGATGACCCGCACGGTCGCCGACGCCGCCCTCGCCCTCGGGGTCATGGCCGGCCCGGACGGTCTCGACCCCCGCCAGCCCGACGCCGTCGTGCCGACGGACTACCTCGCCGAGATCGCCCGCGGCGCCGAGGGCCTGCGCGTCGGCGTCGTCACCGACGGCTTCGGCATCGACGGTCTGTCCGCCCCCGGCGTCGACGCGAGCGTGCGCGCCGCGCTCGACGCGCTGGCGGGCGCGGGGCTGGCCGTCGACGAGATCTCGGTGCCGTGGCACCGGCACGCGTTCGACGTGTGGACGGTCGTCGCCACCGACGGCGTCGTCGCGCAGATGATCGAGGGCAACGGGTACGGTCTGAACTGGGACGGGCTCTACGACCCGGACCTCATCGCGCACTACGGGCAGCGCCGCGCCGACGGCGGCCACCTCTTCTCGGACACCGTGAAGATGGTGACGATGGCCGGGCGCCACGCCCTGGCCCGCGAGCACGGCCGGCACTACGCCATGGCGCGCAACCTGCTGCCCACCGCCCGGGCGGCGTACGACGCGGCGCTCGCCGAGCACGACGTGCTCGTCATGCCGACCGTGCCGATCCTGCCGAGCGTGATCCCGGCGGCCGACGCCCCGCCCGCCGAGAGCGTGGCCCGCGCGCTGGAGATGATCGTCAACACGGCGCCGACCGACGTCACCGGCCACCCCGCGACGTCCGTGCCCGCGCCCCTGGCCGACGGGCTGCCGGTCGGCATGATGATCATCGGCAGGCGCTTCGACGACGCCACCTGCCTGCGCGTGGCCCACGCGTACGAGCAGGCGGTCGGCGGCTTTCCCTCCCCGCCCGTGGCCGCGGCCGTGCCGGCGGGCTGACCCCGCGGGCCCGCGCGCCCCGAGGTTCTGAGCGAAGGGCACCTTCGCTCGACCAGATGGGCGAGGGGCGCCCTTCGCCGGAACCGCGAGCTCCGCGAGAGGCACGGTGCGCATGATCATCCGGCTTCCGGACCTGCGCACCGTGCCTCTCGGCGAGCCGCGGTGACACTCCCGAGAGGTCGTCGCGACGGGCGGGTCGTGCGGATGGAGGCCTACTGCAGGTAGTCGTGCACCTGCTTCGCGGTGGCCTCGCCCGGGTCGCCGCCGAAGTCGCGTCCCGCCCGGCGGCGGCGCAGCGCGTCCCAGCACTGGTCGAGCTGCTCCTCGACCTGCGCCAGGCGCGCGCGGTCCTCGTCGGTGATCGCCTCCCCGTGCCCCCGCAGCCGGTGCTCCTCGTCGACCAGCGCGTGGATGGTGCCCAGGGTGGTGTCGTCGTCCGCCATGGCCGGAAGCCTAGCTCCGCACCAGCGCGACGAGATCGCGGACGCGGGCGTCGGGGAGGTAGGCGCGCCCGATGCCGATCCCGACCCGCGGCAGGTCGGCCTCGTCGCGGTAGACGAGGAACATCGGCGCGTAGCGCGGCTGGAACTTCGCCTTGAACGTGTGCAGCGAGCGGAAGCCGTAGTACGGCTCGAGGAGCTCGCCCATCCGGTCGAGCACGCGGTCGAGGACCTGCTCGCCCTCCACGGCGTCGTCCGCGTCGCCCGCGCGGGCCAGGGGCGCGCCGGAGAGCGAGAGGAACGAGGCGCCCTCGGACTGGAACGTCAGGCAGGCCGAGGCGATGAGGTACTCGACGACCGCGCGGAACCCGTCCTGCCGGCGGCGCATCACGTCGAGCGTCCAGCCCACGACCACGTCGTCCGGGCCGTACACCGGCAGCCACGAGGTGACGCCGTGGACGGTGCCGTCGGCGTCGACGGCGAGCCCGGTGCGCACCTCCGGGTCGAGCGCCTCCTCGACGCCGCCGAGGGTGAAGCCCATCTCCGGCAGGCCCTTGTCGCCGACCCACTCCTCGGAGATCGCGCGGACCTGGGCGACGACCGCGCGTGGCTCCTCGGCGAGGTGCACCATCCGGTGGGAGATCCCGGCCTTGCCGGCGCGGTTGAAGGCGCTGCGCACGTTCTGCCAGGGCTTGCCCTTGAACTCGAGCCCCTCGAGGTCGATCAGGGTGTCCTCGGCGACCTGCAGCGACCGCCAGCCGTCGGCGCGGGCGTCGTCCGCGAGGGCCTCGGTGGTCGAGAACAGGCACGGCACCCAGCCCGAGCGCTCCGCCAGCGCCCGGAACTCCTCGAGCGCCGCGGTCCGCCCGGCCGGGGCGACGATCGGGTCGCCCAGCGCCACCGCGACGCCGGCGTGCACCCGGTAGGCGGTGACGCCGTCGGTCGCCTCGTGCGTCAGGTACCGGTTCTCCGGCCACGTCGTCATCCACGACAGCGTCGACCCGCCGTGGCGGTGCACCGCGTCGCGCGCGACCTCGGGGCCGCTCGCGACGCCGCCGGTCCGCCGCCGCAGGCGCCGGCGCGACGGGACGGCGAACGCGTGGCGCCCGGCGACCAGCCACACGACCAGCGCCGACCACAGCACGGCGTTGGGCACGAACACCGCGAGCCCGACGAGCTCGACCTGGTCCATCTGGTCGGTGACCTGCGCGAACACCACGACACCGACCACGAAGAGCCCGACGACCAGGTAGAACCCGCCGAGCACGAGGCCCGCCACCCACGCGATCCGCCGCCCGCGGCGCAGGCCGTCGGCGAGCAGCAGCGAGATCACCACCGACACGAGCGTCTCGACGACCGTCGAGTCCGAGGCCGTGTTGCCCAGCGGCCCGACGACCGGCACGACGAGGGTCAGCACGCGGATCACCGCGATGACGACGAGGCCGGCGGCGGCGACGAGACGCCACTCGCGACGCCCCGGGCGCCCGCCCGGGGTGGCCGGAGCGAGCTCGGGCCCGGCGATGCGCCGCCCGAGGGGGAGGGCGACCACCAGGGCGAGCGTGTGCGCGGCGTCCGCGAGGTGGCCCAGGAACAGCAGCCCGACCAGCGCGACCCCGGCCAGCACCAGGCGCAGCCGTAGACGCCAGGGCGCGCCGAGCGTCGCGGAGGCGACCGCGAGCACGGCGAGCACACCGGTCGAGAGGCCGCCGGTGAGCGCGCCGGCCAGCCCGACCGCCCACACCCAGCCGGTGGCCGCGAGCACCGCGACGACCCCGATCGCGGCGAGGACGGCGACGAGCTGGGCGACGACGAGCACGGCGGCCGTGCGCCCCGAGCCCAGCCGGCCCTCCGCCCAGCCCAGCCCCACGACGGCCAGGACGAGCCCGAGCAGCGCGCCGGCCGGGTGCGCACCGGCGAGCGCGGCCGACGCCGGGGTCCACCAGTGGCCTTCCGCGAGCGCCGGGACGCCGGTCGCGACCGTGGACGCCCACGGGCGGTCCGCGAGCGGGGTCCAGAAGGCCCCGGTCGCGACGCCGGCCACGATCATGACGAGCGTGGTCGCCGTCGTGACCGGCCGCCAGCGCGCGACCCCCGTGGCCCGCGCCCGGACGGCCCCGAACCGGTCGTCCCCGGCGTCGCCGGGCCCGTCGGCCTCCTGCTCGACCGGGTCCGTCGGTTCGGGCGGGGCGGTCGCCGTCATGCGTTCTCCTGGACTGTGACGCTGCGCTGTCAGGCGACCGCGTCGTGCGGCCGAACGGGGGAGCTTTCGGACGAGTGTCCGTCTCGACGTCCCCGTTGACAATCCTCTGGGTGATCGAACGTCTCGACGTGGCGGCGCGCAACGGCCACGATCATCGGCGTGGGGAGCGACGCGGAGACCGAGGAGTCCGGCACCCGCGACCGGCGCCTGCTGCTCCTGTCGGTGTGGGCGTCGGCCGGGTTCGCCGTCCTGTCGTCGGTGTGGGGGGTGCTCAGCGGCTCGTCGATGATCGTCTTCGACGGGCTCTCCTCGTTCGCCAGCATCGGGCTCTCGATGCTCGCCGTGGTCGCGCTGCGGACCTCGCAGCGCGGGTCGGACGAGCGCTACCCGTGGGGCCGGGAGGCCTGGGAGCCCCTGGTCGTCGTGGTCAAGGCGGTCGCGCTCGCCGCGCTGTGCGTCTACGCCGTCGTCGGCGGGATCGCCGATCTGCTGGCCGGCGGGCGGGAGGTCTCGACGGGCTGGGCGCTCGCCTACGCGATCGTCGCGACCGCCGCGGGCGTCGTCGTCACCGTGCTGATGCGCCGCGGCGGCCGGTCGGACCTCGTGCGGGCCGAGGCGGCGGAGTGGTTCGGCGACACGCTGCTCTCGGTCGGGGTGCTCGTCGGCTTCGTGATCGCGCTGGTCCTCGTGTCGGCGGGCCGGCCCGACCTCGCCGCCTACGTCGACCCGGCGATGGTGGTCGTGGTGTCGCTGCTGTTCCTGCGCATCCCGGCGCGCCTGATCGGCGGCGGGATGCGCGAGATCCTCGCGATGTCGCCGCCCGCGGACACGCAGGCGGAGCTCGACGCGGCCGTGCAGGCGGTGCGCGAGCAGTTCGGGCTGGCCGAGGCGTTCCTGCGGGCGTCGAAGGTGGGTGGCCGGGTCGACGTCGAGGTCGACTTCGTGGTGGGGGAGGGATCGTCCGTGAGCACGGTGGCCGACGGTGACGTCGTCCGGCAGGCGCTGCACGACCGTCTGGAGGCACTCGGGTTCGAGCGCTCCGTGGTCGTCGCGTTCACGACGGATCGGCGGTGGGCGGTGTGAGCGAGCTGGTGGTGCACCTCGGGAGGCCCGACGACCTCGTCACGGCGGACCCGACCGCGCTCCTGGACGACGACCTGGGGCGGACGATCCCGGGGGCCGAGGAGCTGTTCGAGGTGCTCCTCGCCCGCCGGCGTCCCCGCCGCGGGCTCGACCGGATCGTCGTGACGCTCCCGGCCGGGGAGGTGGGTGACGCCGTCGACGGCGTCGACGCCGTGACGGCCCGGCTCACGGCGGGTCTGCGACGGTGGTGCCTGCGGCGCCTCGAGGCCGTCGCGCGGGACGCGGGCCTGCAACGCCGGCTGGGGGTCGCCGCGCTGCGCCCCGGCATCCCGCTCTTCCTCGTCGGCCTGCTCTTCTCCACCGACTTCCTCGCGCCCGACGTCCCCGAGTTCTTCCAGAACGTCCTCGGCAACGGCGTCTTCCTCGTCATCGCCTGGATCGGGCTCTGGTACCCGCTGGACACGCTGTTCTTCGCCCGCCTGCCCCTCAAGCGCCAGCGTCGCGTGCTCACGGCGCTGATGGCGATGCCGGTCGAGGTCCGGACGCGCCCTTCGGCCGAACGAGTGGTTCCGAGCGACGTAACGGGCGACCCCCGGTAGCCAGCACCCCCCGATCGGAGGACCCTCGCGCGCGGAGGTGTTCGGCGAGGTCAGCGGGGCAGCTGGGGGACGGGATCGGCGATGGAGACCATCCGGCGCGAGGGCGAGTGGCTGGACCTCGTCGCGGACCTCGTCACGCGTCCGCTGACCGCCTGGCCCGTCGACCGGGTCCTGTCGCTGCTCGCCTCCTCGTTCGACGCCCCGGCGAGCACCTTCTACGAGCAGGAGCCGGGCGGCCCGGTCGAGCAGCACCGGTGGCCGGCCGACCTCTACGCCGACCGGCTCGGGGACGCGCTGTGGTGGGGCCGCACGAGGGCGCCGGAGGACCACCCGCTGCTGCGCTACTACCTCGCGACCGGGCGGGTCGAGGTCATGCAGATCGACGACGTGCCCGACCGGTTCGCCGACCGCCACGTGCACGCGCGCTGGCGGGCCGCGTGCGACGACGTCTTCTCGCCCGACGTCATCGCCCAGGTCTCCCTGCCGGTGTGCCTGAACGCCCGCACCAACCGCTCGTTCCTCGTCGGCCGCGCCGACGCCTACTCGGGCGAGGAGATGGCGCTGCTGCGCCGCCTGCAGCGGGTGTTCGCCGGCCTGGACCGCCAGATCTCCGCGCACGCCCGCTGGGCCGAGCGCGCGGGCGTGCACGCGGTGCCCACCGCCCGGGCGGTCGGCCTCACGCCCCGGGAGAGCGTGGTGCTCGACATGCTCGCCACCGGCGCCACCGCCCGGGCGATCGCGCGCCGGCTGACCGTCGGCGAGCGGACCGTGCAGAAGCACCTGCAGCGGGTCTACGCCAAGCTCGGCGTCGCCGACCGTCTCGCCGCCGTCCAGCGCGCTCAGCTCCTGGGCCTGCTGCCGGCACCGCCGGTGGTCGTGCGTACGTAGTTCCCGTCCTGTCGCGGTCGTCACGTCCCGTCGTGAATGGGGTGCCACCACACCACCACACCCAGGGAGAGCTCATGCTCGCCACCACCGATCTCCGCGCGCGCCTCGACGACTGCCGGTCGAAGACCGCCGACGCGATGCGCGACACCGAGAGCGACGCCGGGGCCAGCGTCGTCACCGTCGCCGTCGTCCGGGAGTTCCTCGGCAAGGCGGACAAGGCCGGGGAGGCCGGGGACGACGGCGCCCGCGACGCGGTGATCGAGCTCGAGCAGGCGGCGGACAGCGCCAAGGCCGCCGCGGCCGCGGACCCGGGCCTCGGAGGGGCGGCCCGGGAATCCGTGGAGGCCGCCCACCTCGCGATCTGCATCCTCAAGACCGAGGTCTGAGCGCCCGTCAACGGTCCAGCATCGCCTCCTCGTAGTCCAGCTCGCGGAGCATGTCGCGCAGGATGTTCTCGTCGATGCGCCCCATGTCGCGGAAGCGCACGAACGTCTCGCGCTCGGCGGTGAGCATCGCCCGGCGCAGCCGTGTGAACGCGACCGAGGGCGCCTCGCCGATCTCCTCGTCGGGGCGCCCGAGGCGTTCCCACGCCCCGTTCGAGCGGTGCTGGGCCCAGGTCCGCAGCTGTTCGGTGACGTGCTGCGGGGTGCCGTCGCCGGCGAGCTCGTCGAGGCGGCCGATCGCGGCCTCGGCGGCCGCCTGCTTCACCGCGGCCTCGTCGAGCACGTCGCGCTGGGCGCCCTTGTCGCGCACGTGCAGGCGCTGGATCAGGGCCGGCAGCGTCAGGCCCTGGAGCAGCAGCGTGCCCACCGTGACGACGAACGCGGCGAACACGACCACGTTGTAGCCGGGCATGGCCGGGTCGCCGCCGAGGCCGTGCGGGATCGCGAACGCCGCAGCCAGCGTCACCACGCCGCGCATCCCGGCCCACGAGATGACGAACGGCACCCGCCAGGACATCGCGGGGCCTCGGCGCCGGACCTTCGGCAGCAGCCGCGGGAGGTAGATCGTCGGGAACACCCAGACGAACCGGGCCAGCACGGTGACCGCGAGCAGGGCCAGCGACACCGCCACGATCGTCGCGCTGTCGTCGCCGAGGCCCTCGTAGACGATGCGCAGCTGCAGCCCGATCAGCGCGAACACCAGCGCCTCGAGCAGCGTGTCGAGGGCCTTCCACACGGCCTGGTCCTGCAGGCGGGTGGCGTAGCCGGCCTCGGTGGCCTTGTGCCCGAGGTAGAGCCCGGCGATGACCACCGCGAGCACCCCGGAGGCGTGCACCTCCTCGGCGAGCAGGTAGATCACGAACGGCACGAGCAGGCCGACCGAGCTCTCGAGCACGCCGTCGTTGAGCGTCATCCGCACGCGGTGCAGCAGCCAGCCCGCCGCGCCGCCGATGGCGACGCCCCCGAACGCCGCGAGGGCGAACTCACCGATCCCGGTGAGGACCATGGTCCCCGTCCCCACCGCGACCGGCGCGATCGCGGCGGCCAGCAGCACGCGGAAGAGCGTGAGCGCGGTGGCGTCGTTGAGCAGGCTCTCGCCCTCGAGGATGGTCATGATCCGGCGCTGCAGCCCCAGCCGGCGGCCGATCGACGCGGCGGCGACGGCGTCCGGGGGCGCGACCACGGCGCCGAGCACCAGCGCGCTCGCCAGCGGCAGCCCGGGCACCAGGAGCCAGGCGGCGAGGCCCACGACGGCGGTGGTGAACACGACGAGCCCCACCGCGAGCTGGCTGATCCGCCGGAGGTTCTCGCGCAGCCGCAACGTCGAGCTCTCCAGCGCCGCCGAGTACAGCAGCGGCGGGAGCACGAGGAACAGCACGAGGTCGGGGTCGAGGGGGACCGACGGCACGCCCGGCACGAACGACATCCCGAGCCCGACGACGACGAGCACCAGGGGCGCCGAGAAGGAGAAACGGCGCGCGAGGGCCGTGACCCCCAGCGCGACGACGAAGACGACGAGCAGGGTCGGCCCGAGGTGCTCGGTCACCGGCACACTCTAGGACCGTGTGGGGCGCGCGTGAGCACCCGCGAGCCGGGGTACCGAGGCGTGGGGCACGTCCGATGTCGCATGCGAATACGTGCATGTATCGTCCGCGGTGTGGGTCAGGGACACGGGCACGGCCACGGACACGGCACCGGTGGTGACGACCGCCGGCGCCTCGGGGTCGCGCTGGGCGTGACCGCGCTGGTCGCGGTCGTCGGCGCCGTGGGCGCGATCGTCACCGGGTCGCTCGCGCTGCTCGCCGACCTCGGCCACGTCGGCACCGACGTCGTCGCCCTCGCCACCGCGCTGATCGCCTCCGCGCTGGCCGTCCGCCCCCCGAGCCGCCGGCGGACCTTCGGGCTCGGCCGCGCCGAGGTGCTCGGGGCGGCGCTCAACGCGGTCCTGCTGCTCGGGGTCACCCTCTGGGTCGCGATCGAGGCGGTCGAGCGGATCGCGTCGCCCACCGAGGTGCCCGGCGGCGGGCTGCTCCTCTACGGCGTCGTCGGCCTCGTCGGCAACGTCGTCTCGCTGGTCGTCCTGCAGCGCGGCAGCGGCGGGATGAACGTGCGCGGCGCGGCGCTGCACGTGCTCGGCGACGCGCTGGGATCGGTGGCGGTGCTCGCCGCGGCGGTGATCACGCTGACCACGGGCTGGGCCTACGCCGACACGGTCGCCTCGCTGGTGATCGTCGCGATCCTGCTCCCGCGCACCGTCTCGCTGCTGCGCGAGACCGGCCACGTCCTGCTGGAGGGCGCTCCGGCCGGCATCGACGTCGACGACGTCCACGCCGCCCTGCTCTCCGTCGAGGGCGTGGCCCAGGTGCACGACCTGCACGTCTGGGCCATCAACGACCGCAGCCCCGCCGTCTCGGCGCACCTCGTGATCTCCGACGAGGGCTGCGCGACCGCCGACTGCGGCGAGCACGGCGTGCTCGACCGGGCCTCGGCGGTGCTGCGCGACCGCTTCGGCCTGCACCACAGCACACTGCAGATCGAGGCCGTCGAGCACGCCGACCACGAGGAGGCGTGCACCCCGCTCCCGCCGGTGGAGATCGTCAGCGAGCGGTGACGAACGCCCGGCGGTGCTCGGAGGGCGTGCGTCCGTAGACGTCGAGGAACGCCGTGCGCATCGTCTCGGTGGACCGGAACCCGCAGCGTGCCGCCACGCGCGCCAGCGGGACGTCGGTGCCGGCGCAGAGCTGTGCGGCCGCCTCGGTCCGGGCGCGTCGCACGTACTCGGCGGGGGTGCGCCCGAGATGGGCCCGGAACAGGCGGGTGAGGTGGCGCTCGCTGACCCCCGCACGGTCGGCGAGGGCGGCGGCGCCGAGGTCGACGTCGAGGTGCCCGGCGACGTGGTCGACCACGCGACGCACGACGTCGTCGCCGGGTGCCGGGGCGGCGACGTGAACGCTCATCTGCGCCTGGGTCCCCGGCCGCTGCAGGTAGGTGACGAGCGCCCGTGCGACCCGCCGGGCGACGACCGGCCCGTGGTCCTCGTCGACGAACGACAACGCCAGGTCGAGCGCGCTGGTCACGCCCGCCGAGGTCGCGACCCGGCCGTCGCGCACGAAGATCGGGTCCGGGTCGACGTCGACGGCGGGGTGGGCGCGGGCGAGGTCGCCGGCGAACCGCCAGTGCGTGGTGGCCCGGCGCCCGTCGAGCAGCCCCGCGGCGGCGAGGACCTGAGCGCCCGTGCACACCGACGCGACCCGACGGGCGTCGCGGGCGAGGCGCCGGACGTGCGCGACGAGCACCGGATCGGCCGCCGCGGCGGGGCTGCCGAGGCCGCCCGCGACGACGAGGGTGTCCACCGCCGCGGTGTGCTGCTCGAGCGCCGCGTGCGCCTCGAGCCGGAGCCCGGGCCGGCAGGTGATCGTCCGGGCGCCGGGGGTGAGCAGGGTGACGGCGTAGGTCGGGTCGGCGCCGACGTCGCCCGCGGTGGAGAACGTGGACGTGAGGCACGAGATGTCGAGCAGCTCGGCGTCGTCGTACGCGACGACCACCACGGGGCGGTCCACGGACGGCAGCCTAGCCCGCACCGTGTCCGTCCGGACCCCCTGCGCAGGAATCCGGACACGTCCTCGCCGATACCCCCATGGGGTATGCGGGATGGGTGACGGTCCTCCCCATGACCTCCTCCACGCAGGCCCCGCACACCCACCGCGTCCACGGCGGGCTCGCCGCGATCGCCGCGATCGCCCGGCGCTGGCCGATCGCCCTCGGCCTGCTCGCGGCCGCCGCGAGCACCCTGACCGGCCCGAACGGCGCCGCCGACCTCGCGATGATCGTCGTGATCGCCGCGTCCTGCTACGTCGCGGCCGCCGCGTTCGCCCGCCCCGCGGCGGCGTGGGTCTGGGTCGTGGTGGCCAGCGCACTCGTGGTGGCGGCCCGGCTCCTCGACGTCTCGCCGCTGCTCGTCAACCTCGTGGCGGGCACGGCGCTGGTGGTCCTGGGGATCGTGCGGGGGGTCGCCCGCCCCGCCCTCGCGCGGCAGACGGCCGGCTTCGTGGGGTACGGCCTCCTGGCGCTCGTGGCGCTGGTGCTCCCGCCGGCTCCCGGTCTCGTGCTCGCCGCGGTGACGTTGATGGGGCACGGCGTGTGGGACCTGTGGCACCTGCGCCGGCACCGCGACCAGGTCCCGCCGCCGCTCGCCGAGGCCTGCGTGGCCCTCGACGTCCCCGCGGGGCTGGCGGTGCTCGTCCTCGCGTTCCTGGTGTGATGTCTCCCGTGACCGTCACGCACACCGTGCTCGAGAGCCCGCTCGGTCCGCTGACCCTGCGGGCGCACGACGGCGTGCTGTCCGGCCTCTTCATGACCGGGCACCGGCACGGGCCCGCCGCCGAGACCCTCGGGGCCCGCGACGACTCCCGGCTGCCGGTCGCGCGCGAGCAGCTCGGCGCCTACTTCGCGGGTGAGCTCACCGGCTTCGACCTGGAGACCACCGCGCCCGGCACGGCCTTCCAGCAGCGCGTGTGGGCGGCGCTGCGGGAGATCCCGTACGGGGTGACCGTGACCTACGGCGAGCTGGCCGCGGCGATCGGGCAGCCCTCCGCGGTCCGGGCGGTGGGTCTCGCGAACGGGCGCAACCCGCTCAGCATCGTCGTCCCGTGCCACCGGGTGGTCGGCGCGACGGGCGCGCTCACCGGCTACGGCGGCGGCGTCGAGCGCAAGCGCGCGCTGCTGGACCTCGAGACCCGGACGGCTCAGCGGGGGTCGGTCGAGCCCGCCCGCGCCGCGGCGTTGCGCGCGGCCACGCCGTCCGGGTCGAACCAGGGGTGGCCCGAGTCCCGGGTGGTCCCGCCGTCCGGGGCGGGCTCGGCGGCGTCGGCCGCGTCGGCGGCGGGCTCCTCGTCGACGTCCTCGCCGGGGGGCTCGCCCCCGAGGCCCTCGAGGTAGCCCGGGTACTCGGTGGTCGTGGCGTCGGGGCCGGCCGCCGCCGGCGCCCCGGTGCGGGCCTGCTGCAGGTAGCCCGGGAAGCGGTCGTCCTCCGACGCGGACTCCTCGTCGCCCTCGCCCTCGCCCTGCTGGTCGTCGGCCCCGCTCGCGACCGGTTCGTCGGGGAGGTCGGGCTGCGCGGGCTGCTCGGGCTCGCCGGTCGCCTCGAGGTCCTCGTCCTCGGCGGCAGCGACGTCGGCGTCGTCCGCGACGTCTGTGTCGTCCGGCTCGTCCGCCTCGAGCTCGTCGTCGGTGTCGTCGACCGCCTCGTCCTCGACGGGCTCGGCGTCCGTGCCGTCCGCGACGACCTCAGCGGGTTCGGTCGCGCCGGGGTAGGCGAGGGTCTCGGTGTCGGCGGGCTCGTCCTCGGGCTCGACGTCCGGCTCGACCGGTGACGGCTGGCCGCCCACCACGGGCAGGGGGACCGAGGGCAGCGGCGAGCCAGCGGTGGAGGGCCCGGTGGACGGGACGGCGGGTCGTGCCCCGGCGGGTCGTGCCTCGGCGGGCGGGCCGGGCGGCGGTCCGAAAGGCGGTGCCCCCGGCGGGGGCCCGGGCGGTGGCCCGGACGGGGGCCCGGACGGGGGCCCCGGCGGACCCACGACGGGGCGGGGACCGGTGCCCGGACCGGGCCGGAACCCGGCCGTCGGTGTCGCGGCGCCGGCCCCGGCGGGCAGCAGGGTGGTGCCCGCGTCGGCGACGACCTGGTGGCCGCGGTCGTCGAGCAGGGCGTGCCGGCCGGTCGGCGTGCGGTCCTCCCGCGCCGCCGGCGCCCCCGGCAGGCGCCGGAACAGGGCGACGAGCAGCAGCGTCCACGACACGATCTGCAGCAGGATCACCAGCAGGCCGAGCACGCTCGAGAGCGGCAGCAGGGTCTCGGGCGCGAGGCCGAAGGCGTCGAACGAGGTCGCGGCCACGAGGAACGTCGAGATCAGCACGACCACGAGCTGCACGGCCAGCCCGACGATCGCCGGCGTGGACACCGCCGGCAGCGTCCGACGGCGCAGCACGGCCACCACGAGGCCCACGAGAACCGGGACACCGACGGGGAGGGAGGCTGCGGCGAGACGGACGCCGGAGTCGAGCATGTCGACGAACCTAACCGAACGAGACCGAACGGCCGAACTCCGACCTGCCCGATCCCGGCAGACCGGACGCCGACCGGACGTCGCAGGTGCCGTCAGCCGTCCCGTCCGCCAGCATGGACGCCCGTGAGCAGCGGGACGACGGGCCGGCGGGACGAGCCCACCGTGCTGCGCCCCGCCCCGGCCGACCGTGTCCGGACGGTCCTGGCCGAGTCCGACGCCGTCGACGGCTTCTTCGCGATCTCGACGCGGGCCGCCGAGGGCGCCGACCCCTCGTGGCGTCCGCTCGCCGAGCTGCTGGAGGTGCCCGCCGCGGGCCCCGACCCCGTGGAGGAGCGGCTCGCCGCCGTCACCGACGGGCTCGGCGCCGGTAGGCGGATCGCGGCGTCGCTGCTCGGGCAGTCGCTGGTGTCGCGGTCGGTGTCGGTGCTCCTCGCGTGCGCGGCGGGCGGCGTGCTGCCCGACCTGTCGCCGGCGTCGGTGCTGCACGCCCGGGCGTGGGCGGGCGGCCCGATCCCGCTGTGGGTCGACCCCGACCGGCTGCGCGGCGTCGAGCTCGGGTCCCCGGACGACCCGGCCGCGGCGGCGCTGCTCGCCCGGGCCCTCGCCGAGGAGCACGTCGCCCCGGTCGTCGCCGGGCTGCGGGCGCGGGCGTCGGTGTCGGCCCGCGTGCTGTGGGGCAACGCGGCCGGCGCGCTCGGCGGGGCGGTGCGGGTGCTCGGCGCCGCGCGCCCGGACCGTCACGCCGCCGCCCTCGCGCTCGCCCGCGGGGTGCTCGCCCACGAGCCCTTCGCCGGCCTGGGGCGCTTCGTCCCCGAGCCCGACCACCCCAGCGGCCTCGGGTTCCGGCGCACCACGTGCTGCCTGTACTACCGCGTGCCCGGCGGGGGGACCTGCGGCGACTGCGTCCTGCGCCGTTAGCCGGAGCGGGCGCGCCCGGTCACGCCGGCTCCTGGTGAACGAACGGCGCTTTCGCTGCCTCGCATGCAGCGAAAGCGCCGTTCGTTCCTCGGGACACGCGGCACCGGGGCGAACGAGCTACGCCCACCGGGGCACGCGAGGGTCAGACCGGCGGCCACACGACGAGCAGGCGCCCGGCGCCGAGCAGCGCGAACACGCCGACCAGCAGGAACAGCGCGACCCATCCGCCCGCGGGGACGCCGGTGAGGCGCTCGAGCTGGTCGGCGTCGGAGTCGGGCGCGCGGCGCCGGGACCGCTTGCGCTGCACCTCGAGCACCGTGCGCAGCCCGCCGACGATGAGGAACCACGTCACGAAGCAGGCGAAGCCGTACTGGACGTTCGAGGAGCCGTACACGGCCACCACGACGAACACCGCGCCGGTGAGCACCACCGAGAAGACGCCGTAGGCGTTGCGGATGAGGATCAGCGTGGCGAGCAGCAGGATCACCGCGATCACGAGCATCGCCGAGATCGCGTCGGCCGCGACGAGCGCCGCCGCCCCGATCCCGAGCACCGGCGGCGTGACGTAGCCCGCGGCCGCCGTCGCGACCATCCCGGGGCCGTCCCGCCGGCCCTTGGAGACGGTGACGCCCGAGGTGTCCGAGTGCAGCAGGATCTTGGTGAGCGTGCGCCCGGAGCAGATCGCGACCAGCGCGTGCCCGCCCTCGTGGGCGATCGTGACGACGTTGCGCGCGAGCCGCCACGTGCCGTGCAGCCCGACCACGAGCAGGGCCACGAGACCACCGAGGATCACCAGGGTGGCCTGTGTCTGGCCCGTGCTGAGCTGGTCGAGGCCGTCGAAGGGCAGCGGGAGCGAGGTGCGGGGGCCGGTCGTCACGATGGGTGCACGGTAGCGAGGAGCGGGAGCACGCCGGGGTCCGCCTCCTCGGCGGATCGCCTTCCGCCACAGCGGTCCCTAGCGTCACAGGAGGACTCTTCCGTCCATCCGGTCGCGACCGTCGGGGGACCTCGTGACGCCCGTTCGACCCGTGCTGCTCCTCGTCGCGCTCGCGCTCCTGGTCGCCGGCTGCGCCGCGCCGGCCCGAGGTGAGGAGCAGGGTGCGCCACCGCCCACCCCGAGCGCCGCGGCGCCGGCGCCACCGTCGCCGGCGGCGCCACCGTCGCCGGAGCTGCCCCGCGGCGGGCGGACGATCTTCCCGCAGCACCGCGTCGTCGCCTTCTACGGCACGGCGGGCACCGACGCGCTCGGCGTGCTCGGGGAGGGCACCCCCGACGCGGCCGGGGCGCGGCTCGAGGAGGCCGCCGCGCCGTTCGCCACGCCCGGACGCTCCGTGCTCCCGGCCATGGAGCTGATCGCGACCGTCGCGAACGCCACCCCTGGCCCCGACGGCGACTACTCGACCGAGATCGCGCTCGACGAAGCACGCACCTACCTCGACGCCGCGCGGGCCCGCCGCCAGCTGCTGGTGCTGGACGTCCAGCCCGGGACCAGCGACTTCCTCACCGCGGCGCGGACCTGGGAGCCCCTGCTGCGCGAGCCGGACGTGGGCCTCGCGCTGGACCCGGAGTGGCGGATGGCGCCGGGGGAGGTGCCCGGCGAGGTCATCGGCGGGGTGTCGGCGGCGGAGGTCAACGAGGTCGCGACGTGGCTCTCCGGGATCGTGCGCGAGGGGGACCTGCCGCAGAAGCTGTTCGTCCTGCACCAGTTCACCCCGTCGATGATCACCGAGCCCGAGCGGCTGGCGACGCCGCCAGGACTCGCGGTGGTGCAGCACATCGACGGGTTCGGGGCGCCGGAGAACAAGCGTGGCAAGTACGCCGAGCTCCAGCGGCCGGGTCAGCTGCACCCCGGCTTCAAGCTCTTCTACGATGAGGACACCCCGACGCTCACGCCCGCGGAGACTCTCGCGCTCTCGCCGCCCCCGGATCTCGTCACCTACCAGTGAGACGGTCATGCTGACCCGGTGAGCGACACCGCCGCCGAGGACGTCCGCATGGGCTCAGCCCGGGGCCGCTGGATCCTGCTGACCACCGTGCTGGGCTCGGGGCTCGCGATGCTCGACTCGACGGTGGTCAACATCGCGCTCGAGCGCATCGGCGCCGAGTTCGACGCCAGCTTCGCCGCGCTCCAGTGGACCGTGAACGGCTACACGCTCACGCTCGCCGGGCTGATCCTGCTGGGCGGCTCGCTGGGCGACCGCTTCGGCCGTCGCAAGATCTTCCTGGTCGGCGTCGTGTGGTTCGCCGTGGCGTCGGCCCTGTGCGGGCTCGCGCCGTCGGTGGAGTTCCTCATCGCCGGGCGCGCGCTGCAGGGCGTCGGCGGCGCCCTGCTCACCCCGGGCAGCCTCGCGCTGATCTCGGCGTCGTTCCACGGCGGCGACCGCGCCGCGGCCATCGGCGCCTGGTCCGGCCTCGGCGGGGTCGCCGGCGCCGTCGGGCCGTTCCTCGGCGGCTTCCTGGTCGAGTGGACCTGGCGCGCGGTGTTCCTCATCAACCTACCGCTGGCCGCGATCGTGGTGGTCGTGGCGCTGCGCCACGTGCCCGAGTCGCGCGACCCCCAGGCCGCCCACCACCTCGACGTCCCCGGCACCGCGCTCGCCGTCGCGGGCCTCGGTGCGCTGACCTGGGCGCTCACGGCGGCCGGCGAGGACGGCGCCATCCCGGCGGTGATCGTCACCGGGGCGGTCGGCGTGCTCGCCCTCGTCGGGTTCGTGCTCGCGGAGCGCCGCTCGCGGGCGCCGCTGGTGCCCGGCGAGCTGTTCGCGAACCCCCGGTTCACCGGCGCCAACGTCGTCACCCTGCTCGTCTACGGGGCGCTCGGGGTCAACTTCGTGCTCGTCGTCCTGCAGCTGCAGGTCGTGTCCGGGTTCAGCCCGCTCGCCGCCGGCACCGCGATGCTCCCGATCACCGTGATCATGCTGCTGCTCTCGGCGCGCTCGGGGCGCCTGGCGCAGCGGATCGGGCCGCGCTGGCCGATGACGATCGGGCTCCTGCTCGCCGCGACGGGGATGCTCCTGCTGGGCCGGATCGGACCCGACGCGTCCTACTTCACCGACGTCCTCCCGGCGGTGGCCCTCTTCGGGTTCGGCCTCGCGGGCACCGTCGCCCCGCTGACCGCCACCGTCCTCGACGCCGCCGACGACCGCCACGTCGGCATCGCCTCCGGCGTCAACAACGCCATCGCCCGGGCGGCGGGGCTCCTCGCCGTCGCGCTCATCCCGGCCGTCGCGGGCATCTCCGGGCAGGACTACACCGACCCGCCGGCCTTCTCCGAGGGCTTCCGGAACGCGATGACGATCTCGGCGGGCCTGCTCGTGGTCGGCGCGGTGCTCTCGGCGGCGCTGCTGCGCCCGCGCCGGGGGCCGGCCGAGCCGTCGACGACCCCGCCGCGCTTCCCGACCGAGTCGTGCACCCACTGCGGGGTCACCGCCCCGCAGCAGTACCCGCGCGACTGAGGAGGCGCAACCGGGCAGCGCGCGGACGGTCAGGCCAGCGCCTCGAGCACCGCGTCCGCGTCGGCCTCGGTGTTGTGCAGGTGGAAGCCCAGACGCGCGGCGCCGCCCCGCACCGCGCAGCGCACCCCGGCGACGCCGAGCCGGTCGGCCGCGCCGTGGTGGCGCACGGCGACGATCGCCGACTCGCCCGGCGGCAGGTCCAGGCCCCGGCGCACGCGGTTGGCCAGGCCGACGGCGTGGTCGCGCACCGTGGCGGCGTCGAGCGACGCGATCCACGGCAGGGCGACCGCGGCGCCGACCTGGGCGAGCCAGACGGGGGAGAGGTCGAAGCGCCGCGCGTCGGGGTGCAGGCGCAGCGGCAGCCCGTAGATCGCGTCCCACCCGCCCGCGTACCAGCCGGACTGCACCGGCGTGACACGCTCGGCCAGGCGCTCCGAGAGCGCCATCCACGCCGCGCCGCGGGGTGCGAGCAGCCACTTGTAGCAGCCGGCGACGACGACGTCGGCCCACGACAGGTCGGCGGGCAGCCAGCCCAGCGACTGCGTCGCGTCGAGGACGACGAGCGTGTCCGGCCCGACCTCGGCGCGGAGGGCCTCGAGGTCGACCAGCGCGCCGTCGGCCGAGGCGACGACGCTGACGGCGACGACGTCCGCGGCGCGGGTGCGCTCGGGCAGCTCGTCGAGGGGCACCTCCATCACCTCGTGCCCGGCGGCGGCGAAGGGGAAGGTGACGCTGGTGAACTCGCGGTCGGCGGTGAGCACCCGCGACCCGGCCGGGAGCGACGCCGCGACGAGCCCCAAGAGGCCCGACACCGTCGTGCCCAGGGCCACCGAGGACTCCGGGACCCCGGCGAGCTGCGCGAACGCCCCGCGCGCGGCGGCGACGGCGCCGTCGAACTGGGGCGCGCTGGTCTCCGCGCGACCCCAGGCCGTGACCGCCGCGGACACCGCGTCGACCACCGGTCGCGGCGGGACGCCGATGGAGGGGGTGTTGAGGTAGACGCCGTCGACGTCGAAGGTGGTGCCGAACGCGTGCCGCACGCCGCGAGACTAGATCAAGCCGACGGCCGGAACCGGCGCAGCCGCAGGCTGTTGCCCACCACGAAGACGCTCGAGAACGCCATCGCCGCGCCGGCGATCATGGGGTTGAGCAGGCCCAGCGCCGCCAGCGGCAGCGCGGCGACGTTGTAGGCGAAGGCCCAGAACAGGTTGCCGCCGATGGTGCGCAGCGTGCGGCGGGCCAGGCGCAGGGCGTCGGGGACGAGCCGCAGGTCGCCGCGCACGAGGGTCAGGTCGCCGGCCTCGATCGCCGCGTCGGACCCGGTGCCGATCGCGAGCCCGAGGTCGGCGCGGGCGAGGGCGGCGGCGTCGTTGACCCCGTCGCCGACCATGGCCACCACGGCGCCGGCGTCCTGCAGGCGGGCGACCTCGTCGGCCTTCTGCTCGGGCAGCACGCCCGCGACGACGGTGTCGATGCCGACCTCGTCGGCCACCGCGCGCGCGACCGTCTCGTGGTCGCCGGTGAGCAGGACCGTGCGCAGGCCCATCCGGTGGAGGGCGGCGACGGCCTCGGCGGACGTGGGACGCACCGTGTCGGCGACCGCGAGCACGCCCCGGGCGCGCGGGACCCCGTCCTCGTCCGCCCACGCCACACCGACCGGCGTCGACCCACCGCGCTCGACCTCGGCGACCGCGTCGGCGAGCGCACCCTCGACCGGCACGCCCCGCTCCTCGAGCAGGCGCCCGCGACCCACGACCACGGCGCGGTCGGCCACCGTCCCGGTCACCCCGAGGCCGTCGCGGCTCGCGACGTCGACCGCGGCGGGCAGGTCGCCGAGGCGCCCGCGGGCGGCGTCGGCGACGGCGCGGGCGACCGGGTGCGCCGAGGCGTCCTCGAGGGCCCCGGCCCGCAGCAGCAGCTCGTCGGCGTCGACCCCGGGCAGGGTGACGACGCCGGCCAGGCTCATCTCGCCGCTCGTCACGGTCCCGGTCTTGTCGAGGACGACGGTGTCGACGCGCCGGGTGGACTCGAGCACCTCGGGGCCGCGCAGCAGGATGCCCAGCTGCGCGCCCCGGCCGGTCCCGACCATGAGGGCCGTCGGCGTGGCCAGCCCGAGCGCGCAGGGGCAGGCGATGATGAGGACCGCGACGGCCGCGGTGAACGCCGCCGACGCCCCCGCGCCCACGAGCAGCCAGACGGCGAGCGTGCCGAGCGCGAGCGCGATGACGACGGGCACGAACACCGCCGAGACCCGGTCGGCCAGGCGCTGGGCGGCGGCCTTGCCGTTCTGCGCCTCGGCGACGCGACGGGCGATCCTGGCCAGCTTCGTCTCGGCGCCCACCGCGCCCGCCCGCACCACGAGACGCCCGCCGACGGCGATCGTCGCGCCGCTCACGGCGTCACCGGGCCCGACCTCGACCGGGACGGACTCACCGGTCATGGCGCTCGCGTCGACCGCGGCGTGGCCCTCGATGACGACGCCGTCGGTGGCCACCGTCTCGCCGGGACGGACGACGAACTCGTCGCCCACCGCGAGGCGCTCGACGGGCACGCGCTCCTCGCGCCCGTCGCGGCGCACCGCCACGTCCTTGGCGCCCAGGTCGAGCAGGGCGCGCAGGGCGTCGCCCGCCGACCGCTTGGCCCGCGCCTCGAACCAGCGACCGGCGAGCACGAACGTCGTGACCCCGGCGGCGACCTCGAGATAAAGAGCGCCCGGGCCACCGTCGGCGGTGAGCGAGAGCGGGTGGGTCATGCCGGTCATCCCGGCCTCGCCGAGGAAGAGGGCGTAGAACGACCACCCGAGCGCGGCGAGCGTGCCGAGCGAGACCAGGGTGTCCATGGTGGCCGCGCCGTGGCGCAGGTTGGTCCACGCGGCGCGGTGCACGTCCTGACCGCCCCACACCACGACCGGGGCCGCGAGGATCGCCGAGAGCCACTGCCAGTTCGCGAACTGCCAGGCCGGCACCATCGCGAGCACCACCACCGGGAGCGTCATCGCGACGCTGACGAGCAGCCGGGTGCGCAGGAGGTCGGCGTGGTCGGGGGACCGGGGCTCGTCGTCACGGGGCGTGCCGGGGGGAGCGGGCAGCGACGCCCCGTAGCCGAGGTGCTCGACGGTGGTGACGAGCCCGTCGACGTCGACGGCGTCCTCGTGTGTGACGGAGGCCGTGCCGGTCGCGTAGTTGACCTCGGCGGTGACGCCGTCCAGCTTGTTGAGACGCCGCTCGATGCGGGCGGCGCACGAGGCGCAGGTCATCCCGGTGATCGCCAGCTCGACACGGGCGGCGGCCGGCGACGCGGTGCTCCCGCGGCCGTCGGCTCCGGGCGAGCTCGTCGCGGCGGGCGCGGACGGTGCGCTCATCGGGCCTCCTCCCTCACGCCCTCGTTGGTACCCCTGGGGGGTATCGGTGTCAAACCGCCGCGGCGCGCCGGTCGGGGGGTCGTCGATCACGGCGAGCGAGGTGGTGTGATGGAACCGTGACCTCCCACCGGCCGCCAGCGCGGCCGGGGCCGGATGGAGCACCGGGATACTCCCGTCCGCCCGGCCCCAGCGGGCCTGCCGCCCCTCCGGCGCGCCATCGCGCGCCGGCGGAGACGTCGGGTCCGGCGACCGGTGTGGCCGTGCTCACGCCACCACCTCCGGCGGCGCCGCCCGTGCGGCGGGTGCCCGCGCCGACCACCCACGCCGGTCACGTCGCCCCGCCCCGCCGGAGGCCGGGCGCCGACGGCGGGCCTGCCTCGTTCCCCCCGGGGCCACCGCCCGTGCCGTCCACGCCGCCGCCGCGGGTACCCGCTGCGCCGCCCGCCGAGCGTCCGGCGCCGCGCGGTGGCGGTCGCCACGCCGGGGGAGGCGCGGCGCCGGCGCCGACCGCGGGATCCTCGGGGCGTCCCCCGGGCCACCACGGCCGTCACGGACGCCCGGCCACCGGGGCGGTGTCTCCCGTGCCCGCCGCGGACACCGGCAGCCAGGCACGCCACGGGGCGCCCGCCCCGCGCCGCACCGACCCCGGGTCGGAGGGGCGGCGTCGCACCCCCACGGCACCGGGGCTCCCGGCGGCCGTGACCGCCGTTCCCCCGGGACCGTCGCGGGCCGAGCGCCGGGCCACGGGCAGCCGCGGCGGCGTCACCAGCAGCGTCCGGACCCCGGCGCCCGCCCGTCGCCGGGGCCGCGGGCTGCCGCTCGGGCTCGGCGCGGCCGTGGTCGGTGCCCTCGTCGCGGGCACGATGGTGACCGTCGAGACGGTGTCGACGGGCTCGTCGGACCCCCTCGCCTCCACCGACCGGCTCCTGGCCGAGCTCCCGGGCGGCGCCGAGCCGGTCGAGTCGGTCGGGCCCCCGTCCGCGCCGGACGCACCGCGGGTCGACCTCGCGGGCGCCGTGACCTCGGCCGAGGAGGCCGCGGGCGCGAGCAACGACGCGACGGTCGGCGTCGCGGCCATCGACCTGGCGACCGGCGAGCTCGCCCCGGGCTCGGGCGGCGAGGAGCGCTTCGACACGGCGTCGCTCGCCAAGCTCTTCGTCGTCGTCGACATGCTCCACCGCCAGCGCGACGGCGAGATGACCCTGACCCCCCGTGACCTGCGCCTGGTCCACGCCGCCCTCACGGTCAGCAGCGACCCGGCCATGAACGCGCTGTGGACCCAGTACGACGGGCCCGGGGCGATCACGCGGGTAGCCCAGGAGCTCGACCTGGAGGACACCAGCACCCCGGACGACTCGTCGCAGTGGGGCGAGGTGCAGACCTCGGCGCGCGACATGGTCAAGCTCCTGCGCCACATCCAGGTCGACCTGCCCCAGCCCGACCGCGACCTGATGCTCGGCGCCATGGGCCAGGCGCCGCGGACGGCGGGGGACGGGTTCGACCAGGGCTACGGCTTCCTCGACGGGGCCACCCCGGTGAAGCAGGGCTGGATGTGCTGCATCGGCTCGCGGGCCGAGGTGCACTCCGTCGGGATCGTCGACGGGCGCTACATGGTCGCCGTCATGTCCAGCCAGCCCCCGGGGTACGACCAGGCGCGTCGGACCGTCGACGCCGCCGCCGGCGCGGTCCGCGATCGCCTCCGGCCGCTGTCGTCGGCCGGGTAGCCTCGAGCCCGCACCCCGGCGCGAGGAGGGTCATGCACGGCTACGCGGACAGCAAGGACGACCATCTGCGGCGTCTGCGCCGGATCGAGGGTCAGGTCCGCGGCATCGCGCGGATGATCGAGGACGACAAGTACTGCATCGACGTGCTCACCCAGGTCTCGGCGGCGACGCGGGCGCTGCAGAACGTGGCGCTGGGTCTGCTCGAGGAGCACATGGGCGGCTGCGTCGTCGACGCCGCCAAGGCGGGCGACGAGGAAGCGGCCGAGAAGGTCCAGGAGGCCTCCGCGGCCATCGCCCGCCTCGTGCGCTCGTGACCTAGACGCCCGCGCCCGCCACCGGCCGGCCCTCGACCCGGGCGCGCAGCTCGGCGGCGAGGGACTCGACGCCGCCGAAGCGACGGTCGACGACGAGCTGGGAGAGCACGGCGAGCAGCACCGACGGCCACTCGACCAGCCCGAGGACGCCCGCGCCGAGGTAGAGGCCGTAGAGCACGAGGCTGCCCGGTTCGGGGGTGTGCGCCCGCACCCACGCCCGCACGGCCTCCTCGTCGCCGGCGTCGAGCGCGGCCAGGAGGTCCGGTGCGTCGCCCGGCTCGGGTGCGGTCTCGGAGGGCAGCGGCGGCGTGCGCGTCACCGAGGTGTCGGGCACGGCCGCGAGGTGGGCGCGGGCGGGCGACGTGGAGCCATCGGCCATGGGGGTGTCCTCCGAGGGGCGGCGGGGTGAACGTGGGCTGTCGGGCAGGCGTACCCACCCTAGGCCGACGATGCCCGCGTTCCGGGAGATCCGGACGACCACGTCACGGCGGGAACAGCGGGTCGAGCGCGCGCCGGCGCTCGTCCCGGTCGAGCCCGCGCAGGTCGGCGTGACCGTGCTCGGTGACGACGACGTCGACGTCGTGGGACGCCGTGGTGACCGGCCGGGAGAGCCGCTCCACGCGCGTCGAGCGGCCGCGGTGGTGGGACGCGAGCGCCACCACCGACAGGCTGCGGGCGGCGCGCGCGGCGGCGCCGGCGTAGTCGGGGTGGCCGCCGATGCCGCCGACCAGGGCGTTCGCGGTGCCCTCGACGTTGACCTGGCCGTCGCGGTCGATCTCCACGGCCGTGTTCACCGCGACCAGCGGGGGGTCGCCCGCGAGGCGCCCGGGGTCGTGGGTGTGCTCGATGCGGTGCACGACGGGCCGCCCGGCGCGCCCGCGCGCGTCCGCCCAGGCGTAGAGGTCGGGCGTCCCGACGAGGTAGGTCGCCACCGGGTCGCCGAGCAGCAGGCCGGCCTGCTCGAGGGCGACGACCCCGTCACCGAGCAGCCCGGAGTCCGCGTGCACGCGGATCCCGGCCTCGCGCACCCCGTCCACCACCGCCGCGCCGAGCGCTCCGGGCGCCCACTGCAGGCGCACGCCGTCGGTGAGCAGGCCCGCGACGTGGCCCCCGATCGCCCGGTGCTCGGGGCTCGGGTCCGCCGAGCCGACCACGTGCGGGCCCTCGGCGACCTCGCCGAGGACGAACACCTGCTCGTCGGGCAGCGGGGGACCGGCGGCGGCGCGGGGGAGGGCGGGGTCGAGGACGACGGCGAGCGGGACGCCGAGGTCGATCACCGCCCGCACCCACGAGACCTCGGCGCCGAGCACCGGGCCGACCGGGCCGGGCGCGGCGGCGAGCACGAGCAGGTCGGGCCGCAAGGGCCCTGTGACGAGGGCCGGCACGGCGGACAGGCGCGCCGGCACCGGCCGGACGTGCCCGGCGTCGGCGGCGCGGCGCAGGCCCCAGCCGGGCATCACCGTGCGGGCGTCGGCGAAGGCGTCGAGGTCGAGGCCGTCGGCGGGGCCGGGGAGCCAGCCGGTGAACAGGCGCAGGTCGCCGCGCTCGCGGGCGAGGTCGGAGAGCAGCGGGTACGCGGCGCGCGGGCTGCCGGTGCCGTCGGCCACCGCGATCCGCGCGCCGGGCCGGACCAGTGCCGCGAGGACGCGGCCGTCGAGCGCCATGATCGTCAGTCAAGCAGCCCGACGCTCAGCCGCGTGCCGCCGCCCCCAGCACCCCGCGGGCGATGATCACCTGCTGGATCTGGCTGGTGCCCTCGTAGATCCGGAACAGGCGCGCGTCGCGGTAGAAGCGCTCGACGGGCACGCCGCGCATGTAGCCCGAGCCGCCGTGGATCTGTACGGCGCGGTCGGCGATGCGCCCCACGGCCTCGGAGCAGAAGTACTTCGCCGTCGACGGCCCGAGGGTGGTGTCCGAGCCGTCGTCGTAGGCCTTCGCCGCCTCGCGGACGAGCGCCCGCCCGGCGTGCCAGTCGGTCACCGAGTCCGCCACGAGGCCCTGGACCAGCTGGTAGGCGGCGATCTTGTGCCCGCCCTGCTCGCGCTCGGCGGCGAACTCCGTCATCTCGTGCACCAGCCGGGCCGCCATGCCCATGCACAGCGCGGCGATGTGCAGGCGCCCGTGGGCGAGGCAGCGCATGGCGGTGACGAACCCGCGGTGCAGGCCCTCCTCGCCCCCGACGAGGTGGGAGGCCGGCACCCGGACGTCGTCGAGGTAGACCTCGCAGGTCCACGAGCCGCGCTGGCCCATCTTCGCGTCGTGCTCGGAGAACGAGACCCCGGCGGCGTCGGTGGGCACGAGGAACGTCGAGATCCCCTTGGCGGGCGGGGCGTCCGGATCGGTGCGCGCGAACACCATGAGCACGTCGGCGAGCGGGGCGTTGGTGATCCAGCGCTTGGCACCGGTGATCACGAACTCCTCGCCGTCCCGCACGGCGCGCGTCGTCAACGACGACGGGTCGGAGCCGGCGTCCGGCTCGGTCAGCGCGAAGGAGGCGACGACCTCGCCGGTCGCGAGCCGCGGCAGCCACTCCTGCTGCTGCTCGGCCGTCCCGCCGGTGAGCAGCACCTGGCCCGCGATGCCGTTGTTGGTGCCGAACAGCGAGCGCAGCGACGGCGTGGTCCAGCCGAGCACCATGGCGAGCTCGACCTCCTCGGCCATCGAGAGCCCGATGCCGCCGAACTCCTCGGGGATCGCGAAGCCGTAGAGGCCCATCGCCTTGCACTGCGCGCGCAGCTTCTCCGGCACCTCGTCGGCCGCCTCGATCTCGTCCTCGCGCGGCACCACCTCCTCGCGCACGAACTCGCGGACCGAGGACAGGACGTCGGCGAAGTCGGAGGCCTCCATGACCGACACGTTGTCACGTTCCGACGGGCTGCGCCGTCCCTCCCTCACCAGCAGCCCCGGAGGAGAACCGATGCCCCGCATCCCCCTCGTCGGTGACCGTGACGCCGGCGTGCTCGGCCGTCTCGCCTACGCGTTCGCCCGCCGCCGCTTCGGCGAGGTCCCCGAGCCCTTCGCCGCCCTGCGCCACCACCCGCGCCTGTTCTGGGCCGCCGCGGTCAGCGAGTCCCTCCTCGAGCGGTCGGCGACGGTCCTGCCGGCGCGGCTGCGCGACCTGGCCGTGTACCGGACGGCCACCCGCGTCGGCTGCTCCTGGTGCGTCGACTTCGGCGAGATGCTCTGGCTCCACGAGGGCCTCGACCTCGACCACCTGCGCCGCGCCACCGCCGACGGCGCGCCCGACGACCCGGCGTTCGACGACGACGAGCGCGCGGTCCTCGCCTACGCCGACGCCATGACCGCCCAGCCGATCGCGGTGACCGACGCCCAGGTCGCCGACCTCGACGCCCGTCTCGGGCACGCGGGGCTCGTCGAGCTCACCCAGCACGTGGCCGTCGAGAACCAGCGCGCCCGCGCCAACGCCGCGCTCGGGCTGCACGCCCAGGGGTTCGCGGACGCGTGCGAGGTGCCGGCGCGGGACGTCAGGCCCTGAGCTTCTCCGGCGTCATCACGACGTCCACCGCGACGGCCCGACCGTCGGCGACGGTGAGCACCCCGACCATCGGGGGTGACGACGGGAAGATCATCCCGACCTCGCCGTTGACGGTCACCGGCCGCACGTCGGCGAGGAGCTCGGGCCCAGCCTCCTCGAGGAGCGCGACGAGCAGGCGCGCGATCTTCTCGTGGCCGCGGACCACCCGGCGCGCGGCCTTGACGACGCCGCCGCCGTCGGTGCGCAGGGCGGCGTCGGGGTGCAGGACGGCCACCAGGGCCGCCACGTCCGCGGCGGCCAGCGCGGCGAGGAAGGCGTCGAGCACCCGCCGCTGCTCGGGGGCGCCGACGGGCACCGGCAGCTCGCCCGCCCCCGCCGCCTCGCGCACCCGGCGCCGCCCGCGGTGGGCGAGCTGGCGCGCCGCGGGGGCCGTGGTGCCGAGCACGACGCCCACCTCGTCGAACCCCAGCCCGACGGAGTCGTGCAGCACGAGCGCGACCCGCTGGTCCGGGGTGAGGTGCTCGAGCACCAGCATCGTCGCCATCCGCACGTCCGCCGCCGCGACGACCGCGTCGAGGACGTCGTCGGGACCCGTCGTGAGCAGCGGCTCGGGCAGCCACGGGCCGACGTAGCTCTCGCGGCGGGCCGGGGCCGAGCGCACGCGGTCCAGGCACAGGCGCGCCACGGCCGTCGAGAGCCAGGCCCGGACGTCACGGACGGCCGCGCGCCCCTCGGGCCCGAGCCGGTCCCACCGCACCCACGCGTCCTGGACGGCGTCCTCGGCGTCGGCGCGCGAGCCGAGCAGCCGGTACCCGACGGCGAGCAGGTGCGGCCGGTGCTCCTCGATCGCCGAGGCGTCCGCGGCCGTGTCCTCGCTCATCCGGGGCCCTCGCTCATCCGGGCGCGCCGCCGGCCCCGTACTCGATCTCCCGGCGGCGTCGCTGCTCCTCGGCGAGGGCATCGTTCCCGAGGGTGGGGCTGGGTCCCGAGGGCTGTTCGGCGACCCACTCCTCGGGCGGGATGCGGTCGTCGATCGGCATCCGCACGTTGCCGCGGGGTGTCTCGCGCTCCTGGTCCGCCATCGTCCGACCCTAACGGTGGGATCTACCGCACGCCCCGCATCGCGCGGCGGATCCACGGGCTCAGGGCGAACAGCGCGAGGCCCAGGACGATCGCCGCGCCGCCGATGATGCCGAAGTAGGCCCCTTCGGTCTCGGCGGAGTAGAAGCCGGCGAGCGTGCCCGAGAGCGCCGAGCCCAGCGAGACCGACAGGTAGAACAGCGCCACCGTGAGGTTGCGGAACGCAGCCGGTCCGACGCGGGTCGAGAGCGAGAGCCCGACCGGCGAGAGGTTGAGCTCGGCGAGGGTGAACACCAGCAGGATGCCCACGATCGCGAGCACCGGCGTGGTGTTCTCGCCGCCGCCGGCCCACGGCAGGAACAGCAGGAAGGCGACGCCCATGATGCCGGCGCCGAGGGCGAACTTGACCGCGGTCGACGGGGCCCGGTCGCCGAGCTTGGTCCAGAGCAGCGCGAACAGCGGGGCGAGCACGATGACCCAGAACGGCTGGACCGAGTTCACCCAGGCGATCGGCATCTCCCAGCCGAACAGGTTGCGGTCCAGGCGTGTGTCGGAATAGAGCGTCACGACGGTGAACTGCTGCTGGAACAGCGACCAGAACACCACGCTGCCCAGCCACATCGGGATGAACGCGCGCACGCGGCTGCGCTCGTCGCCGTCCACCTTCGGGCTGCTCAGCAGGATCGCGAAGATCGCGATCGCGATGACGGCGACGACGACCGCGACGCTGGTCGAGAGCGTCGCGGCCGAGAGGATGCCGGTGGCGAAGCCGGCCGCGACGACCACGACGACGGCGACCGCGACGAGGGCCGGGCGCACCCAGGCGCCGGCCGGCAGCGGGTTGGGCACCACCGCGGCGCTCCCGGGGAGGCCGCGCCGGCCGAGGGTGTAGATCGTCAGG
This sequence comes from Actinomycetospora aeridis, assembly GCF_037400275.1. Taxonomy (NCBI): domain Bacteria; kingdom Bacillati; phylum Actinomycetota; class Actinomycetes; order Pseudonocardiales; family Pseudonocardiaceae; genus Actinomycetospora; species Actinomycetospora aeridis. The sequence continues at coordinate 210,198 of NZ_JBBEGL010000003.1, forward strand.
CCGATCGCCATCCCGATCGCGGCGAGCCCGAAGGCCCAGTGGAAGCCGGCGAGCTCCTGGGTCAGGCCGGTGAGCAGCGGTCCGACGAGCGCGCCGATGTTGACGCCCATGTAGAAGATCGAGAAGCCGGCGTCGGCGCGCGGGTCGTTGCGGTCGTAGAGCGAGCCGACGACGGTCGTCGCCGCCGTCTTCACCCCGCCGCTGCCGAGCGCGACCAGCACGAGCCCGACCGCGACCCCGGTGACCCCGGGCAGGACCGCGAGGGCGAGGTGACCCGCCATCACCCCGACCGCGGAGAAGAAGAGCGTCCGCTCCGCGCCGAGCAGGCGGTCGGCCACCCACGCGCCGACCACCGCCGCGAGGTAGACCAGGCCGCCGTAGGCGCCGATGACGCTCGTCGCGGACTCCTCGGGGAACCCGAGCCCGCCCTCGGCCGCGGCGTAGTACAGGTAGTACGCCATGACGGCCTGCATCCCGTAGAACGAGAAGCGTTCCCACAGCTCGACCGAGAACACGGTGCCCAGGGCCAGGGGGTGGCCGAAGAAGCGGCGGTCGGTGGAGCCGGTCGTCTCCGTCGGGGTCGTCGTCACGGCGTGCAGCGTGCTCCGTGCGGAGCGCGACCGCCAGGGAACTCACCAAGACTTGACGTTTCCGTTCCCCGAAAGCCTGTCACCGGTTCGTGTCGACACCGCGCGACGGAACGGGCACCCTGCGCCACCAACGCACTGCTGCGTCTCGGAGGTGGGCACCGTGTACGTGCAGGACGACACCCCGCTCGGAGGGTCGCTGGCGCTGAGCTCGCTCGTCGCCGTGCTCCCGCTGCTCACCCTGTTCGTGCTGCTCGGGGGCCTCCGGGTCCGGGCCTGGCTGGCGTCGCTGATCGGGCTCGCGGTCGCGCTGCTCGTGGCCGTGCTCGCCTACGGGATGCCGGTCGGCCAGGCCGTGCTGGCCGGCACCGAGGGCGCGGTGTTCGGGTTCTTCCCGATCCTCTGGATCGTCATCAACGCGCTGTGGATCTACCAGATGACGGTCGTGACCGGGCACTTCGACGTCCTGCGCCGCTCGTTCGGCTCGGTGTCGGACGACCAGCGCGTGCAGGCCGTGATCATCGCCTTCGCGTTCGGCGCGCTGCTCGAGGCGCTGGCGGGCTTCGGCACCCCGGTCGCCATCTGCACCGTCATGCTCATCGCCCTGCGCTTCAGCCCGATCAAGGCCGCCGTGGTGGCCCTGGTCGCCAACACCGCGCCCGTCGCGTTCGGGGCGATCGCGGTGCCGATCACCACGCTCGCGCAGGTGACCGGCCTGCCCGAGGACGCCCTCGGCGCCATGGTCGGTCGCCAGACCCCGATCCTCGCCGTCTTCGTGCCGTTCGTGCTGGTCGGGCTCGTCGACGGGTGGAGGGGCATCCGGGAGACGTGGCCCGTGGCGCTGGTCTCGGGCGTGGTGTTCGGGGTCGCCCAGTTCGCGACGTCCAACTACCTCTCGCTCCCGCTGACCGACATCGTGGCGGCGCTGCTCTCGGCGGGCGCGGTCGTGCTGCTGGTGCGCGTCCGCCCGCCGCGGCGGGCCGAGATCGGCGTCGGCGCGTCGTCGTCCTCGGACACCCGTGAGCCGGTCACGGTGGCCTCCGGCGGCGGGGGCACGACCGGGGACGAGCCGGGGACGCCGCGGGCCCCGGAGGGCGCCGACCACGACGACCACAGCCGCGACACCCGCCGCGACGTCGTCCTCGCCTACATGCCCTACCTGATCATCATCGCGCTGTTCTCGATCCAGCAGATCCCGGCGGTGGACGACGCGCTCGGGGCGACGACGACGAAGTTCGGCTGGCCCGGGCTGAACGTCCTCACCGAGGCCGGGAAGCCGGTGTCCACCCAGACCTTCACCCTGAACTGGCTCGAGGCCGCCGGGACGATCCTGCTCATCGCCGGCGTGCTCACCGCGCTCGTGCTGCGCCTGCGGCCCGGGGCGGCGGTCGCCGCCTACGGGCGGACGCTGACCCAGCTGCGCACGGCGATCGTCACCGTCATGGCCGTGCTCGCCCTGGCCTACGTCATGAACACCTCGGGCCAGACGCTCACGCTCGGCGGGCTGCTCGCGGGCACGGGCGGGTTCTTCGCCGTGCTCTCGCCGGTGCTCGGCTGGCTGGGCACCGCGGTCACCGGCTCCGACACGTCGGCGAACTCGCTGTTCGGCTCGCTGCAGGTCACGGCCGCGCGCGGCGCCGGGCTCGACCCGATCCTGCTCGCGGCGTCGAACAGTTCGGGCGGCGTGCTCGGCAAGATGATCTCACCGCAGAACCTCGCCATCGCGGCGTCGGCGGTCGGCATGAGCGGGCGGGAGGGCGAGATCCTGCGCCGCGTGCTGCTGTGGAGCCTGGTGTTCCTCGCCGGGATGTGCGTGCTGGTGCTGCTCCAGTCGACGCCCGTGCTGGGCTGGATGGTCGTGCCCGGCTGAGCGTGCGTGCGATCGGGTAGGTCCGTTCGACCGCACTTGCGAGGCCCGGTCATCGGGAGGGGCCGCTCACGGGTACGAGGTGGTGTGATCGTGGCCGTGTGATCGTGTCGGGGGCGGTCACCCGCCAGCAGCACGCGCACGGAGGGGTGCATGGATCCGGTCCTGATCGTCGTCGTGGTGGCCGCCGTGGTGCTCGTCGTCGGGGTGGTCCTCGTCGTCGTGGCCCGCAGCCGGTCGCGGTCACGACGGGCGGCGCTGCGCAGCCAGTTCGGCGACGAGTACGACCGCGTGGTCGGCGAGTACGGCACGCGCGACGGTGAGAAGGAGCTGCGGGCGCGGCTCAAGCGGCGCCGCGAGCTCGAGGTCCGGGAGCTGGACGGCGGCGAGCGCGACCGGTTCGGCCAGGCGTGGGAGTCGGCGCAGTCGAGCTTCGTCGAGAACCCCTCGACGGGCCTGCGGGACGCGGACCTGCTGGTCCAGCAGGTGATGCGGGAGCGCGGCTACCCCGTCGAGCGCTTCGAGGAGCGCGCGAAGATGATCTCCGTGGACCATCCCGACCTCGTCGAGCGCTACCGGTCGGCCCACCGGACGTCCACCGACGTCGAGGAGGGCACCGCGGGCACCGAGGACATGCGCCAGGCGATGGTCGACCAGCGCTACCTGTTCGACGCCCTGCTCGGCGGCGGCGACGCGGCCCGGACGCGGCGGATGTGAGCGCTCCGGAGAGTCCGCCGCGGGTGCTCGCCGAGCGCTACGAGCTGCAGGGGCTCATCGGGCGCGGCGGCATGGCCGAGGTGCACCGGGCGCTGGACCGCGAGCTCGGCCGCACGGTCGCGGTGAAGATCCTGCCCTCGGAGTACCGCGGGGACGCCGAGTACGGCGGGCGGCTGCGCGACGAGGCGCGGGCGGCCGCCGTCATCGACCACCCGCACGTCGTCGCCGTCCACGACGTCGGGTTCGCCGACGGCGACGAGGTGTTCGTCGTCATGGAGCACGTCGAGGGACGCACGCTGCGCGACGAGCTCCGCGACCGCGGCCGGCTCGCGCCGGACGAGGCCGCGTCGGTGCTCGTCGCGGTGTGCGAGGCCCTCGCCGCCGCGCACGATCGCGGCGTGATCCACCGCGACGTGAACCCGGGCAACGTCATGCGCTGCGTCGACGGGACGGTGAAGCTGATGGACTTCGGCATCGCCCGCGTCGCCGACGTCGAAGGGTTCACGGGCACCGGCGTGGTCATGGGCACCGCGGCCTACCTCTCGCCGGAACAGGTCCGCTGCGACCCCGTCGACGGACGCTCCGACGTCTACGCGGTGGGCTGCACGCTCTACGAGCTGCTCACCGGGCAGGTCCCGTTCCGCGGACCCAGCTCGATCGAGGTCGCCTCCCAGCGCCTGCGCGAGCCCCCGGTGCCGCCGCGGGAGATCCTCCCCGAGCTCTCGCCGGACCTGGACGCCGTCGTGCTGCGCGCCCTCGCCCTCGAGCCGGCGATGCGCCACCACGACGCCCGCGAGCTCGCCGACGACCTGCGCCGCTTCGCCGCCCCGGACACGACCCTGCGCACCGAGGTGATCACCCGTCCCGCCGAGCCGTCGGGACGCGGACCGGCGCGCCGGGGCCCGTCGGGCACACGCCCCCAGGACGTCCCCGACGAGGGCCCCGACCCCGGCGAGACCGAGCCGTGGTCGGCGGTCCGCCGTCTGGGCGTGGCCCTGATCGTCCTCGCCGTCCTCGCGCTCCTCGCCGCCGGTGCCTACCTCCTCCTGGCGTAGTGCTCGTGTCAGCGGTGGGCCACCGCAGACACTGGGCGTCCGTAACGCCACACGCTCGACGGCTCAGGGTTGGCCCAGGCGGCGTAGCGCGAGCTGCCCGTCCGCGGGCCCGCCCGACTCCCATGCCCCGCTCGCCACCGTCCACGTCCGCCCGTCGAACGTGACGCTCTCGAGCGCGAGGCGCTCGGCGTGCGCGACGAGCCACGTCGCGAGCGCCCAGCCGTCCTCGGGGTCCTGGGCGCCCGAGAGCCGCCGGGTGCCCAGCTCCGCGGCGGCGAGCTCGGCGACGGCGGCCGTCGAGGGGTCGGCCGCCGGGGTCGCGGGCAGGTCGGTGCACGTCCACGCGCCCGGCGCCTGCCCCAGCAGCGCGACGGCCATGAGGCGCGCCTCCGGCTCGTGGTCGGCGTAGGCCTCGGGGAAGCCGCTGCGCTGCACGGTCTGTGCCGCCACGGTGACGTCCATCGTCGCCCAGCCGGGCACCTGCAGCAGCGCCTCGTAGAACGCGGTCGACGCGTAGACCGGGTCGAGGATCTCGTCCTCGCTGCCCCAGCCCTGGCTCGGGCGCTGCTGGAACAGGCCGAGCGAGTCCCGGTCGCCGCCGCGCAGGTTCGCGAGGCCCGACTCCTGGATGGCGGTGGCGATCGCGACGGTGACCGCGCGGTCCGGCACGCCGAGCCGACGGCCCACGCCGGCGATCGTGGCCGCGCTGTCGGCCTGCTCGGGCGAGAGGGTCCACGTCGCCGGCAGGCCGGGCGAGTCGGGCGGCGCGGTGATCGTGCAGCGAGGGCGGGCGGCCACCTCGCTGCTGGCGAGCACCACGATGAGCGTGATCACCAGGGCGAGGACCGCGAGGACCGCCGCCACGACCACGGCGGCGCCGGCGCGCGCGCCGATCGGGGAGCTCATCCCTGTGCTGTCCCCGTCCTCGGGCCGTCCGTCATCTCGGCGCGGTGCTCGGCGACCGACGCGACGACGTCGGTGAGGAAACGGTGGACGACGGCCAGTTCGGCGGGCGTGTAGCCGGCGAGGGCGCGGTCGAGCCGCGCGGCGAGCGGGCCGAACCAGGCGCGGCCGACGTCGGCACCCGTCGGGTCGTGGTGCAGCGTCACGCGCCGGCGGTCGACGTCGTCGCGCACGCGGTGGAGGTGTCCGTGCCGCTCGAGCCGGTCGACCGCGGCGGTCGTGGCGCCCGACGAGAGCCCGACCTCCTCGCCGAGCCGCCCGGCGGTCAGGGGGTCGCCGGCGCGCTCGGCCCGCAGCACGGCGAGCAGCGCGGCCGCGTCGGTGCGGTGCAGGCCCTGCTCCGCGGCGAACGCCTGGCCGAGTCGCCCGGCCTCGTCGGCGTAATCCTGCAGCAGCTCCACGAGGTGCTCCCGCGCGCTGCCCGTGTCGCCCACGATCTGCATGGTAGCGACGTGTCCGGTAATCTCTACGATCGAGAGATTCCACGATGGAGGGATGAGCCCGTGACTTCCGTGATCACCCGCGCGACCGTCGGCGACCGGGTGCGGGCCGGTGCGCTGCTGCTCGGGGCCGTGCTCCAGGTCGTCGCCGGCGGGCTGGGCGGCTCGGGGGCGTTCGGGCTCTCGGTCGGGGTCGTGGCGCGCGAGAACACCACGGTCGTCATGCCCGTCCCCGCGGCCTTCTCGATCTGGGGGCTCGTCTACGCCGGGCTGCTGGTGCTCGCCGTGCGCCAGGTGCTGCCGGGCCAGCCGCAGCGCGCCGTGCACCGGGCCACCGGGTGGTGGCTCGTCGCCTCGGCCGTCTTCAACGCCGGGTGGATCCTCGCGTTCTCGGCGCAGGCGGTCGTCCTGGCGCAGGTGATCATCGTTTCGCTGCTCGTCGTGCTGGCGGTCTCGCTCGCGCGTCTGACCGCCCTCCCGGCGGAGGGGGCCGGCGACCGGTTGATGCTCCACGGCCCGGTCGCCCTCTACGCGGGGTGGGTCAGCGTCGCGACGGTGGTGGGCGCGGCCACCACCGGCACGTTCCTCGGCGCGCCGGGCGACGGCGGCGTCGCGACGGTCCTCGGCGCCCTCGTCCTCCTCGTCACCGGGGCGATCGCCTCCGGCGTCGTGGCCCGCACCGCCGGCGCCGTGCCGTACGCCGCGTCCGTCGTCTGGGCGCTCGGGGCGATCGTCGTCATGGGCCCGCCGCTCGCGGTGACCGTCGCGGCGCTCGTGGCCATGCTCGCCGTGGTGGGCGTCGCCGCCCGGCGCGTTCTGTCGGCCCCGCCCGGCCGCCGCGTCGCCGCCGCCTTCGGCTGACGGGGGTGCGTCAGCGTGGGGCTTGGACGCTGACGCTCAACGCGCGGAGAGCCCCCACGATCTTGCGCGGCGTCCGCGAGGAATGCGGCTTTCCTGGCGTGTGACGCCAGGATCGCCACACGCTCGCTGTGCGACACGCCGGCGCCCTGGCCGCGGCGATCACGACCGCGATGTGCACCCGCAGTGGCGCGCCGAGGTGCACCACGCGCTCCTGATCACCGGCCGCTCGCTGCGTCCGCCGACCTCGCCCGTGATCAACGCGGACTTCGCGCGCCTAGAAGCAGCGAACAGCACGTTCGCTGCCACCGACGCGAGCCACACCGACGCGAGCCACACCGACGCGAGCCACCCCGAGGCGAGCCGACCCCGGGCCGAGCGCCGCGCCACACGCCCCGAACCGCCCGCACGGCGCGCGCGGAGACCGGCGTGGTGGAGTGGCTCGGCGGCGAGTGAGGAGGAGACCCCGGGTGCTGGTATGGCTGGTGCGCACGGTGGCGCTGGTGTGGCTGCTCGGGGTGCTGGTCGTCGCCGTCGGCACCTACGCCCCTCGGCTGCCGGTAGTCGGGTTCTTCGGGTCGTTCGTCACCGGCCAGTACCCGCTGCACGCCGTCCTCGCCGCCGCGCTGGGCGTCGGGCTCGGCGCGGTCACGTGGTCGCTCGGCGGCCGGGACGGCGCCGCCGTCGTCGTGGTCGCGCTCGTCGCCACCGTCGCCCTGGTCGCCGTCCTCGCGACCCAGGTGCGGGGCGCGCGGATCGACTGGTGGGCGGCGCTGACCGTCGTCGGCCAGCCCGACGGGCGCCCCGACCGCACCGAGCAGTACGCCGTCGACGAGCTCGGACGCCCCCTGCACCTCGACCTCTACCGGCCCGCCGGTCCCGGCCCGCACCCCGTGGTGGTCTGGGTGCACGGCGGCAGCTGGGTCCGGGGCGAGCGCACCGACCGCACCGCCCTGAACCGCTGGCTCGCCGACCGGGGCCACGCCGTCGTGTCCGTCGAGTACCGGCTGCCGCCGCCCGCGCCGGTGGGGGAGGGGCAGCGTCGTGACGTCGCGGCCGCCGCGGCCTGGGCCGCCGCCCACGCCGTCGAGGAGGACCTGGACACGGACCGGATCGTGCTCGCGGGGCAGTCGGCCGGCGCCACGCTCGCGCTGAGCACGACCGCGGGCATCCTCGCGGGCGAGCTCACCGGGCCGCGCCCGCGGGCCGTCGTCGCCTACTACCCGGTCACCGACCTGCGCGCCGTCGACCGCTCGCTGCAGGACGCGGTGCTGGGCGGGCCCGCCGCGCAGCGCCGGCGGGAGACGGAGGCCGCGTCGCCGACCGACCTCGTCCGCCCCGACCTGCCGCCGACGCTGCTCGTCCTCGGCTCGGCGGACCACTTCGTCTTCCCGGAGCGCGTCCACGCCTACGACCGCGACCTGCGCGCCGCGGGCGTCCCGGGCCGGCTGGTCGAGGTGCCGCACGCCGACCACGTCTTCGACTTCCCCTTCGGCAGCCCCGGCGCGCAGGTGACGCGCCCGCAGGTGGCGGCGTTCCTCGACGAGCACGTCGGCGCCGCCGCACGGTGACCGCGCCGGGTGAATCGTGGTGGACTGCCCCGCATGACCGATCGGGGCACGGACGACACCGTCGCGTCACAGCAGACCCGGCGGCGCTGGAGCATCGTCGGGCCGGGGATCGTCGTCGCGGCGACGGGCGTGGGCGCCGGCGACCTGGTCGCGACGCTCGTGGCGGGCGCCGAGTACGGCTACACGCTGCTCTGGGCCGTGGTGCTCGGGGTCGTCGTCAAGATCGCGCTGGCCGAGGCCACCGGGCGGTGGCACCTCGCGACCGGCTCGACGATCTTCGCCGGCTGGCGCTCGCTCGGGCCGTGGACGACGGTGTACTTCGTCGTCTACGTCGCGATCTGGGGGTTCGTGTACGGCGCGACGGCGATGACGTCGTCGGCGCTGCCGCTCGCGGCGATGTTCGGCGGCTCGATCCCGGCGTGGGGCATCCCGTGCGGCCTGGTCGGGCTGGTGCTCGTGTGGTTCGGCTCGTACCCGGTCTTCGAGAAGATCATGACGGTGCTGGTCGGCGTCATGTTCGTCGTCGTGGTGGGCCTGGCGATCCTCGTGCTGCCCGACGTCCCGGCGATGCTCGCGGGCCTGCTCCCGACGCTCCCGCAGGGCTCGGGGATCTACACGCTCGGCCTGGTCGGCGGCGTCGGCGGCACGGTGACGATGGCCGCGTACGGCTACTGGGTCAACGCCAAGGGCTGGCGCGACAGCTCGTGGATGAAGGTCATGCGCCTGGACAACCGGGTCGCCTACATCACCACCGGCATCTTCGTCGCCGCCATGCTCGTGGTCGGCGCGGAGCTGCTCTACACCGCGAACATCGCGCTGGTCGAGAGCGACCGCGGCCTGCTCGACCTCGACGCGATCCTCGAGCAGCGCTTCGGCCCGGTGATCGCGACGCTCTTCCTCGTCGGGTTCTTCGCGACGTCGTTCTCGTCGCTGCTCGGGGTGTGGCAGGGCGTGAGCCTGATGGTCACCGACTTCGTCCGCACCCGCCGCGAGGCCGTCGCGAAGACGCCCGACGAGCTCGAGGCGGCCGGGCAGCTCTCCGACGACGCCGAGCGCAGCACCCCGTTCCGGCTCTACCTGCTGTGGCTGACGTTCCCGCCGATGCTGCTGCTGTTCCTCGGGCGGCCGTTCGCGCTGGTCGTGGCCTACGGCGCGCTCGGGGCGTTCTTCATGCCGTTCCTGGCGATCACGCTGCTGTGGCTGCTGAACAGTTCGAGGACCCCACGCGAGTGGCGCAACGGGTGGCTCTCGACGACGTTGCTCGTCGGCGCCGGGGTCCTGTTCCTCGTCCTCTGCGTCACCGAGCTGATGGACACGTTCGGCTAGCCATGTGAGCGAAATTCCCGGCTATCACCGGGAATTTCGCTCACGTGGACCCTCAGAACGTCAGGACCAGACGGCCCCGGACGCCGCCGGCCTCGAGGCGGCGGTGGGCCTCCGGTGCCTTCTCGGCCGGGATGGTGTCGGCGACGCGCGGGGTCAGCACGCCCTCCTCGGCCTGGCGGCGCAGCCGGTCGAGCGCGGCGTGGTCGGTCGCGACGTCGCGCACGAGCACCGGGTGCCAGGTGATGCCGCGGTCGTCGGCGCCGCGGTGGCCCCGCACCGTCGCGATGCGGCCGCCGTCGCGCACGGCGTCGAGCAGCGCGTCACCCTGCAGCGACCCGTCGACCAGAGCGTCCACCCCGCCGGGCTGGTTCTCGCGGATGCGGGCGGCGACGTCGTCGCCCCGGCGGACGACGACATCCGCGCCCAGGGAGCGCACGAGCGGCTCGTCGGCCTCGGACGCGTCGGCCACGACGGTGAGCCGGTCCGCCTTCGCCAGCTGCACGACGTAGCCGCCGAGCGCCCCCGCCGCCCCCGTCACGGCAAGGGTCTGCCCGGGCGCCGGCGCGAGCGTGTCGAGCGCCAGCCGCGCGGTGAGCGCGTTCATCGGCAGCGTCGCCGCCTCGACCGCCGTGGTGCCCGCCGGCGCGCGGACGACCGACCCCGCGGGCACGACGACGTGCTCGGCGTAGGCGCCGTGGCTGCCGTCGGGCACGACGATCGCCATCGCGGCGTCGCCGACGTGGAGCTCGGTGTCGGTGCCCTCGCCGATCTCGTCGACCTCGCCCGCGGCGTCCATGCCCGGCACGTACGGCGGCGGGTCCTTGCGCTGGCGTTCGGCGCGGGAGCCGTCGCGGGCGAGGGTGTCGGTCGGGTTCACCGCCGCCGCCCGCACCCGCAGACGGATCTCGCCGGGCCCCGCGTGGGGCTCGGGCAGCTCGACGACCTCGAGGGCGTCCGGTCCTCCGTGGGTGTTCACTCCGATGGCGCGCACGTGTCGTGCCTACCCGGTCGGGTAGACCGGGACGCGTGCGCTGCTTCCGCGTCGTCGAGAGCCCCATCGGCCCGCTGACCCTGACCTGGGACACCGACCGCGACGCCGTGTCCGGCCTGCACGTCCACGACCAGCGGGAGCGCGGGGCCGACCCGGCCTTCGGCGTGCCGGACGACGGCACGTGCGGCGGGCTCGACGACCTCGCGGGCGAGCTCGACGAGTACTTCGCCGGTGACCGACGCCGCTTCGAGGTGCCCGTCGACCCGCCCGGCACGCCGTTCGCGCGGGACGTCTATGGGGCGCTCGCCGACGTGCCCTACGGCGAGGTGACGACCTACGGAGCCCTCGCCGCGGCGATCGGCCGGCCGCGCGCGGCGCAGGCGGTCGGCACGGCGAACGCTCGTAATCCGGTCAGCCTGCTCGTTCCGTGTCACCGGGTCGTCAGCGCCGCCGGGCGTCCCTCGGGTGGGGGACCCGGGGTCGAACGCAAGCGATTGCTGTTGGCACTGGAGGGTCGGACCCCTTGACCGGCGGGGTCGCGCGAGTATGTTCAGAGGTGTCGCTGTGGTGCCGATCACAGAGCTGACGGTTGGTCCGTACCGCGCACACGACCCAGTTGGATGACCGGGAAGAGGTGATGGATTGGACGCAGGGAACACCCCGCACCGCATCACGAGGACCCGGTCGTCCCGGCGCCGCACCGCGCACGGGAGCTGATCCACACCAGTCTCCACGCCGCTGAGCGCAATCAGTCGGTCGGTGGGACGACCGGGACCGTGCGGGTCCCGAGCTGACACTTCCTCCCAGATGCGAGCCGGCGTCCCCGTTCAGGGGGCGCCGGTTCGTACGTGTGGGCCCGGTTCGGGCCGCGAATCGCAGTGATCAACGCGGACTTCGGGCGCCTAGAAGCAGCGAACAGCACGTTCGTTGCGGAAGCGGGGGCCGCGCCTCAGTAGTGCACGACCCCGCGCTCGCCGCCCGCGGCCGCGACGGCCCCACCGGTGACGGCGACGGCGCGCGGGGAGGCGAGGAACACGACGACGTCGGCGACCTCGTCCGCGGTCATGATCCGCCGCAGGCTGGTGCCCCTCGCCAGCTCCTCGCGCACCTCGGCCTCCGAGAGCCCGCTCGACGCCACGCGGTCGGCGATCATGCCGGCCGTGCGCTCGGTCTCGGTGTAACCCGGGTGCACGACGACGACGCCGACGCCGTGCGGCCCGAGCTCGTCGGCGAGGTTGGCGGTCAGCGCGGCGACGCCGACGTTGCGGATCGTCCCCGCGATCGACCCCGTGCGGCGGGCGTTGAGGCCCGAGACGTTGACGATCCGGCCGTGTCCCTGGGCGGTCATGTGCGGTGCGACCGCGCGCGCGGTGCGCAGGTAGCCCAGCACCTTGGTGTCGACCTCGGAGAGCACCGCGTCGTCGGTGAGCTCGGTCAGCGGGGGGATCGGGGCGCCGCCCGCCGGTCGCGCGGCGGCGTTGACCAGCACGTCCACCCCGCCGAGCTCGTCGACGACCCGCGCGACCATCGCCCGCACCGACGCGTCGTCGGTGGTGTCCGCGGCGATCGGCAGCACGGTCGACGCCGGCCCGGCCGAGCGCACGCGGCCGGCCGCCGTCTCCAGCGCGTCCGCGTCCCGCGCGACGAGCACGACGTGCGCGCCCTCGGTGGCGAGCTCGCGCGCGCACGACAGCCCGATGCCGCGCGAGGCGCCGGTGACGATCGCGACCTGTCCGGCCAGTCCCAGCTCCACGTCTCAGCTCCAGTCGTAGAAACCGCGCCCGGACTTCTGCCCGAGCTCGCCGCGCGCCACCTTGTCCCGCAGCAGCTGGGGCGGGGTGAACCGCGGCCCCAGCTCGCCGGACAGGTGCTCGGCGATCGCGAGGCGCACGTCGAGCCCGACGACGTCGGTGAGCCGCAGCGGACCCATCGGCCAGCGGTAGCCGAGCTGCATCCCGGTGTCGATGTCCTCCGGGCTCGCCACGCCCTCCTCCACCATCCGGATCGCCTCGAGCCCGACGGTCAGGCCGAGCCGCGAGGTGGCGAAACCGGGGGCGTCGTTGACGACGATCGCGGTCTTGCCGAGCGCCTCGACCCAGCTGCGGGTCTCGGCGGTCGTCTCCTCCGACGTCCCCGGGTGCACGACCAGCTCGACGAGCTTCTGCGCGGGCACCGGGTTGAAGAAGTGCATGCCGATGACGCGGTCGCCGGGCAGGTCGGCGGCGATCGCGCCGATGGACAGCGACGAGGTGTTCGACGCCAGCACCGCGGCCGGGCAGGCGCGGGCGGCCCCGCCGAGCACGGCCTGCTTGATGTCGACGCGTTCGGGCACGGCCTCGACGACCAGCGCGGTGTCGCCGGGCAGCTCGTCGACGGCGGTCGACATCGTCAGGCGGCCCAGCAGGTCGTCGCGCCCGACGCCCTCGGGCAGCTTGCCGCGCTGCGCGGCGCCGTCGAGGCTCGTCTCGACGGCGCGGCGCGAGGCGTCGACCCGGTCCGCGTCCGCCTCCACGAGGGTCACCGGGCTCCCGGCGGCGAGCAGGACGTGGGCGATCCCGGCGCCCATCGTCCCGCCGCCGATGACGGCGCTCGTCGGGCGTGCATCCATGCGGGGTGACCTCCACGTGGTCTCGGGTCGAGGGTGATCGCCCGTGTCATAGCACGGCGGGGCCCTCCAGCGCCGCCGCGACGTGGTCGGGCATGAGCACGGCGTGCCGGGCGACGTCGGCGACGAAGCGGCTGGTCAGTGCGTCCGGCTCGGCGCCGGTGTAGGCCGCGAGCTCCCGCTCGACGCGGGGGAGCGGGCGGGCGATGGTGCCGGCGAACACCGGCGGGACGATCGCGGCCGGCACCAGCGACGGCCCGATCCCGGCCGCGGTGAGCAGCGGCGCGACCGCGGTCTGCTCGGTGCGCACGGCCACCTGCGGCCGGAAGCCCGCCTGCTCGCAGGCGTCGAGCAGGACGTCGGCGAGGGCGTGGTCCGGGGCGTACTGGACCCACGGGACGTGCTCGAGGCGGCGCAGCGCGATCTCCCCGCCCGCCGGGGCCATGACGTCGTCCACGCCGAGGTTGGGCGGCAGCAGCACGACCATCTCCTCGTGGCCGAGGGCGCGCTGGCGCCCCCGCCACTGCGCCGGGACCGGACCGACCCCGACGTCGGCCTGCCCTTCGCGGACCGCGGCGGCGAGGGTGTCGCCGTGGCGGTGCTCGAAGAGCCGCACGGTGACGTCGGGGTTCTGCGAGCGCCAGCGCCGCAGCACGCCGGGCAGCAGGCCGAGGCTCACCGAGTAGACGCAGGCGATGCGCAGCTCGCCCCCCTCGGAGCCGCTGACCTGACGGGCCGCGGCGTGGCCGCGTTCGGCCGCCGTGACGGCCGCCCGGGCGTGGGGGAGCAGCGCCCGTCCCGTCGGGGTGAGAGCCACCCCACGCGGGAGGCGGCTGAACAGTGATCCGCCCGACTCCTTCTCGAGCGCGGCGATCTGCTGCGAGAGGCCGGGCTGGGTGACGAACAGGCGGTCGGCGGCCCGCGTGAACGATCCCTCGTCGACGACGGCGACGAACGACTCGAGCTGGCGCAGCGTCGGCATCAGCTCAGCTTATGCAGTATCGCGCTCAGCTTCTTCGACTTATGGCGCCTGGGCTCGGACGGTAGACGACGTCGGATGAAGACCACTCGTCCTGCTGTCACGTCCCCGAGGAGCTCCCCGTGCCTCTGGCCCTGCTCGCCCTCGCCCTGGGCACCTTCGGCATCGGCACCACCGAATTCGTGATCATGGGCCTGCTGCCCGAGGTCGCCGACGCCCTGGGTGTCCCGGTCTCCGAGGCCGGCCACCTGATCTCCGCGTACGCCGCCGGCGTCGTCGTCGGCGCGCCCCTGCTCGCCGGCGCCACCGTGAAGCTGCCCCGGCGCACCGTGCTCATGGCGCTGATGGCCGTGTTCGCGGTCGGCAACCTGCTCTCCGCGATCGCCCCGGAGATCCACTCGCTGATGGCGGTCCGCTTCCTCACCGGGCTGCCGCACGGCGCGTTCTTCGGCGCCGCCTCCGTGGCCGCCGCCGGCATGGTCGGCCGCGACCGCCGCGCCACCGCCGTCTCGCGGGTCTTCCTGGGCCTCACGATCGCCAACGTGGTCGGCGTGCCGCTCGGCACGCTGCTCGGCCAGGCGGCCGGCTGGCGCGCCACCTTCGGCGTCGTCGGCGTGATCGGTCTCGTCGCCGTGGCCGGCATCGCCGCGTTCGTCCCCGCCGCCGCGCCCGCCGCCACCGGGAAGGGCGCGCTGCGCAGCGAGGTCGCGACACTGCGCCACCCGCAGGTGGTGCTCTCGCTGGCGGCGGTGGTGTTCGGCTTCGGCGCGATGTTCGCCTGCTACAGCTACGTGACGCCGATGCTCACCGAGGTCGGCGGCTTCTCCACCGCGACGGTGACGGTGCTGCTCGCGGTGGTCGGGCTCGGCATGACCGCGGGCTCGGTGCTCGGCGGGCGCGCCGCCGACCGGGCCCCCATGGCCACCCTCTACGTCTGCCTGCTCGCGCTGGCCGGCGTGCTCGTGAGCTTCGTGGTGACCGTGCACCACCCGGTGCTGGCGATCCTGTCGCTCTTCGGGGCGGGCATGTTCTCGCTGGCCCTGGGCCCGGCGATCCAGACCCGCATCCTCGACCTCGTCGGCGACGCCCCCACGATGGCCTCGGCGGCGATCCAGTCGGCGTCGAACATCGCCAACTCGCTCGGCGCCTGGCTGGGCGGGATGGTCATCGCCGCGGGCCTCGGCTACCTCGCCCCGACGATCGTCGGCGCCACGCTCGCCGTCGTCGGACTGGCGGTCCTCATGCTGTCCGGGGGCCTGGAGGTCCGGGGCCGCCGCCGGTTGGCCGCCGTCGAGGCACCCGAACGCGAACTGGTGCCGGCCTAACGGAGTATGTGAGCGAACTTCGGGGCTATAGCACCAAAGTTCGCTCACATCAGGGCGGCCACCCCGAAGACGCCCAGCAGCACCGGGATGCTCGCGACGGTCGAGACGAGCGCGCTGTCGCGCGCCAGGCTCGTGCCGGCGCCGTAGCGCACCGCGTACCCGAAGACGTTCTGCGCGGTCGGCAGCGCGGCCATGACCACGACGGCGAGCAGCTCGTCGCCGTCGACCCCCACCAGCAGGGCGAACCCGAGGGCCAGCGCCGGCTGCACGAGGTTCTTCAGCAGCACCACCGCACCCAGCACCACGGGGTCCTCGTCACGCCCCGGCCGGTGGGCCGAGACCAGCGAGATGCCGAAGGCGAACAACATGGCCGGCACGGCGAAGTCGCCGATCATCTCGACCGGCGCCGTGACGGCCTCCGGCAGCTCCACGCCCGTCAGCGCGACGACGACGCCGAGCGTGGTGGCGATGGCCAGGGGGTTCCGCGCGGGCGCGGTGACCGTCCAGAGGTACGACGGGCGCCTGCCCTCCGCCCGCGCGCACTGCACGTCGAGCACCGTCGTGAACACCGGCGTGAGCAGCGCGAGCTGGAAGATTAGCGCCGGGGCGACGGCCGCGGCGCCGTCCAGCGCGTAGATGGCGATCGGCAGCCCCAGGTTGCCGGCGTTGACGTAGCCGGCGGCCATGGACCCGACGGTCGTCTCCATCGGGTCGCGGCCACGCCACCGGGCGGCCGGGACGAACAGCACGCACACGAGCGCCGCCGTGACGCCGACGATGACCAGGGACCACGAGAAGATCTCGCCGGGTTCGGCGTCGGCGAGCGTGTGGAACAGCAGCGCCGGGGTGGCGACGAAGAACGCGGCGCGGGAGAGCACGTTGGTCGCGTTCTCGCCCAGCACGCCCCGGCGCCCCAGCACGTAGCCGAGCGCGATCGCGACGCCGATGACGAGGAAGCCCTGCAGCACTCCGGACATGCTCCGGTGGCTTGCCCGGCGGCGGGTCGCTCAACCGTTCGGCGTAGCGCAGGTCACGCCTCACAGCGCAACGACCAGCAGCACCGGGACGCTCACGACGGTCGTCAGCAGCGCGGCGTCCCGGGCCAGCGGCACACCCGTGGCGAAGCGCACCGCGTAGCCGAAGACGTTCTGCGCCGTCGGCAGTGCCGCGCTCACCACCACCGCGAGCAGCGCCGGACCGGTCAGTCCGAACGCCGACCCGATCAGCCACGCCAGCACCGGGTGCACGACGTTCTTGAGCACGATCACCGCGCCCAGGCACACCGGGTCGTCGTCGCGCCCGGGCCGCTGGGCGTGCGCCAGGGAGAGCCCGAACGCCAGGAGCATCGCCGGCACGGCGAGGTCGGCGAGCAGTTCGACGGGCTGGAGCAGGCTCTCCGGCACGTGCACCCCGGCCACGTTGAGCAGCAGGCCCGCGACCGTCGCCAGCAGCAGCGGGTTGCGCAGCGGCGCCAGCAGCGCGCCGCCGAGCCCGGGGTCCTCGCCGCGCCGGCGGGCCGCGACCACGTCGAGCAGCGTCGTGTATGCCGGCGTCAGCACCGCGAGCTGGAAGATCAGCGACGGGGCGATCTCGGCAGCGCTGCCGAGGGCGTAGGTGGCGATCGGGATGCCGAGGTTGCCGGCGTTGAGGTAGCCGCTCGCCATCGACCCGACCACCGTCTCGCCCCGCGGCCGGCGCCGCAGCACGCCGACCGGGACGTAGAGCAGGCACACCGCGACGGCCGCCAGCGCGGTGACGACCAGGCCCGTCGACAGCACCCGCGCCACGTCGGCGCGCAGCAGCGTGACGAAGAGCAGCGCGGGGCTGGCCACGAAGAACGCCGTGCGCGAGAGCGTCTCGGTCGCCCCCTCGGGCAGGAGGCCGAGCCGGCCGACCAGCACCCCGACGGCGACCACCACGCCGATGACGAGGAAGCCCTCCAGCACCCCGCTCACCCGCAGATCACCGCCCGAGCCTAGGGAGCGGACGTGGCCTACGGTCCTGTGACCATGGGCATCCTCGATCGCTTCCGCCTCGACGACCGCGTCGCCGTGATCACCGGCGCGTCCTCCGGCCTGGGCGTGGTGTTCGCCACCGCGCTCGCCGAGGCCGGCGCCGACGTCGTCCTCGGGGCGCGGCGCACCGAGAAGCTGGAGGACACGCGGAAGGCCGTGGAGGAGCGCGGCCGCCGCTGCGTCACCGTGCGCACCGACGTCTCGTCGCCCGAGGACTGCCGCGCGCTGGCGGACGCCGCGATGGACGAGTTCGGCCGCCTCGACGTCCTCGTCAACAACGCCGGCATCGGCACCGCCTACCCCGCCACCAAGGAGACCCCGGAGCAGTTCCGCGAGGTCATCGACATCAACCTCAACGGCAGCTACTGGATGGCCCAGGCCGCGGTGCGCCACATGACCGACGGCGGGTCGATCGTCAACGTCTCCAGCATCCTCGCGCTGACCACCGCGGCGTTGCCGCAGGCCGCGTACGCGTCGTCGAAGGCCGGGGTCATCGGTCTCTCCCGCGATCTCGCGCAGCAGTGGACGCCGCGCAAGGGCATCCGGGTCAATGCCCTCGCTCCGGGCTTCTTCACCTCGGAGATGACCGACAGCTACCAGGAGGGCTACCTGGAGAAGATGATGCCGCGGGTGCTGACGGGGCGGATCGGCGATCCCGAGGAGCTCGCCGCGGCCCTGGTGTTCCTCGCCTCCGACGCCGGGTCCTATGTCACGGGCACCACGCTCACGGTCGACGGGGGCGTCACGACGACCTGAGTTCGGGTAGCCGCGCGTCCATGGACGACACGCTGCGTGAAGAGCAGAAGCTGACCGCCCGCGCGGTGCTCGCGCGGGAGGGCCGGGGGTTCGCCGAGGAGATCGGGCTGGGCCGCACCAACAACCCCGCCAGCCTGTTCGGGCTGCTCGTCGCGGCGGTCGTCGTCGCCCCGCGGGGCGAGGCCCGCGAGGCCGCCCGTGCGGCGCACGAGGTCGCCAACCGCTGGCACACCGCCACCGACCTCGCCGCCGCGAGCGAGCGGGACGTCGCCGGGGAGCTCGGTGCCGCGGTCGAGGGTGTCGACCGCGGCGACGGCGACGACAGCGCCTCCGGCGCCGCGGCCACGCTGGTCGGCCTCGCGACGGCGCTCGTGGAGACCTGGGGCGGCGACCTGCGCGCGCTGCGCGAGAAGGCCGGGCAGGACCCCGACCGGGAGCGCGCGCTGCTCACCGACCTGCCCGGGGTGGACGACGCCGTCGCCGACGTGTTCCTGCGCGAGGTGCAGGTGCTCTGGGACGAGGTCGCGCCGTTCGCCGACGACCGGGCCCTGCGGGCGGCCGCCGCGCTCGGGCTCGGGGAGAGCGCCGAGGACCTCGCCCGCTACGGCGCGCAGCCCGAGAAGATCGGCCGTCTCGCCGGCGCGCTCGCCCGCATCGACGTGGAGGGCTCCCACGACGAGGTGCGGCACGCGGCCGCCTCCTGAGTCAGCGCGCCGCCGCCCGGACAGCCGCCGCCGCGAGGGCCGCCGGCAGCGTCCGCGCCGCCTCGAGCAGGCTGGGGCCGTACCACGTGAGCAACCGCCCGCTGACCAGCGCCGACGGGGCGTCGAACGCCTCCGGCCCGTCCTCGGCGGTGAAGCGGTAGGGCTCGTCGGGGAGCACGACGAGGTCGTGCGGGGGCAGGTCGGCCGGGTCGAAGCGCGGGTAGCGCTCCTCGCTGTCGTCGAGGACGTTCTCGACGCCGAGGCGCGCCAGCACCGAGCCGGTGAACGTGTCCGAGCCGACCGCCATCCACGGCTTGCGCCAGATCGGCACCACCGCGCGGCGGGGGCTGTCGGGCAGGGGAAGCGCGTCCCACGCCGCCCGCGCCCCGTCGATCCACGCCGGGCGCTCGAGCCCGCACGCCGCGAGCATCCGCTCGAGCGAGCGCAGGGCGCCGTCGACGGTGCGGATGTCGGTGACGTACACCGCGAGCCCGGCCGCGCGCAGCTTCTCGAGCTCGTCGGGCTTGTTCTCCTCGGCGTTGGCCAGCACGAGGTCCGGCTCCAGCGCGACGATCGTCTCGATGTCGGGGTTCTTGGTGCCCCGCACACGGGTGACCCCGTGCTCGTCGAGGTCGTCGGGATGGGTGCACCAGTCGGTCGCGCCCACCAGCAGCCCGGGCTCGGTGACCCCGATCGCCTCGGTGAGCGACGGGACGAGGCTGACCACACGGCCGATGGTCGCGGGGAGCGCGAGGCGGCGGCCCTCGTCGTCGACGACGTTCATGCCTCCAGGGTGCCGCAGGAAGCGCCGGAATGGTGTCCGATACCGTCGGTACCGCCATCACACCGTGAGCGGAGGCACACGACCAGTGGACCGATGGGCATCGGGGATCGACACCGCGTGGCTGCAGCTCGAGCAGCCGACCAACCGGATGGTGGTGCACGGGATCCTCTTCTGTGAGGAGCCGGTCGACATCGAGGTGCTCCGGGAGCGCGTCCGGGACCGCTGGGTGGCGGCCTATCCCGGCCTGCGGCAGCGCCCGACGTGGCCGGTGGGGCAGCTCGGCCCGGCCCGGTGGGTCGACGCCCCGCCGGATCTCACGCACCACGTCCGAGCCGTCGAGCTCGGGGCACCGGGTGACGACGCCGCCCTGGCCCGGCACGTGGGGAGCGTCATGTCGCAGCCGCTGCCCGCGGACCGGCCGTGGTGGTCGCTGCACGTGGTGTCGGGCTACGCGGGCGGCTCGGCGCTGCTCGTCAACATCCACCACGGCCTCGCCGACGGTGTCGCGCTCAACCACCTGTTCCACGTCCTCGGCGACGACCCGGCCGCGGAGGGGACACCGGCGGCGTACGCCGAGCCGCCGCGGCGGCCGCGGCGGGCCCACGACTGGCGCCTGCTGCACCGGGAGGCGCGCCGGCGCGTGGCGGACCTGCGGGCGAAGGTGCGGGCGGCGGGCACCAGCGAGGGTGCCGCGGAGCTGCGTGCCACCGGCCGGGCCGTGCGGACGTCATCCGCGATGCTCGCCCGCCCGCCCCAGGACCCGCCGTCGGCGCTGCAGGGGGAGCCGGGGGTCGCCAAGTCGGCGCGCTGGACGTCGATGGTGCCGCTGGAGACCGTCAAGGCGGCCGGCAAGGCGTCCGGCGGGAGCGTCAACGACGTGCTGTGCGCGGCGATCGCCGGGGCGCTGCGATCGGTGCTCGGGGACGACGTCCCGCGCCTGCGGGCGGTGATGCCGATCAACATGCGCCCGCTCGACCGCCCGATCTCCGACGAGCTCGGCAACGAGGTCGGGCTCGTGCTGCCGCCGCTGCCGACCGACGAGCCCGACCCCGAACGGCGGGTCGAGCGGGTCCACGCCGCGATGGAGACGATCAAGCGCACCGACCAGGCCCTCGCCACCTTCGCCGGCATCGCCGGGTCGGGCCACGGCCCCGCGCCCTGGACCCGCGCGCTCGTGGCCCGCTACGCCACGACGTCGTCGGTGATCATCTCGAACGTGCCCGGTCCGGTGGCGCCGCTGACGATCGCCGGGACGCGGGTGCGCGACGCCCTGTTCTGGGTGCCGTGTTCGGGGCACCTGGCCCTGGGTGTCTCGATCCTGTCCTACGCCGGCCGCGTGCGCCTCGGGGTGCGGGCGGACACGGCGATCCTCGGCGGCGAGGAGGGCGTCGACCGCCTCGTCGCGGCCCTGGACGAGCAGCTGGCCGCACTGGCGTAGGCACCCGCAGTGACGATCCTTGGCGATTCTCTGGCCGAATCCGGGCAGAAGCCCCTTTGATCTTCACTGAGCGTTACGTTCCGCTCATGCCCTTCTCCACGGTTCCCGGTCCCATGCCCACGCCCCGCCGCGAGGGTCGATCACCGTCGGTCCCGCCCCGCCCGGTGCCCCGACCACCCGCGCTGGGTCGGGCTCTCGTCGTCGCCCTGCTCCAGGTCCCGGTGTCGCTGCTCGGGCTCGTCCTGCTGATGAACGACTCGTCGGCGCTCTCCGGGATCGCCGACGTGCTCTACGGCCGGGGCGGGATCACGACGGACGGCAGCACGGCGCAGGGCATCGCGGAGACGTTGCCCGTCGCGTTCTTCCTCGTCGGCAACGGCGTGTGGCTGTGGCTCACCGCGAGGATGTGGGCCGGGCGGGACTGGGCGCGCGTGACGATGACGGGGCTCAGCGTGCTGACCGTGCTCGCGCTCTTCCCGGTGCTCCCGAGCGGGGACGCGACGACGACGGTGCCGGCGGTCCTCGCCGCCGGCCTCGCCGTCGCGCTCGTCGCGTTCCTGTACCGCCCGGAGTGCGGTCCCTGGTTCGGCCGCCGCTGACCGTCACATGCTGCGGCGGTACTGCCCGCCCACCTCGAAGAACGCGTCCGTGAGCTGACCGAGCGTGCAGACACGGGCCGCGGCCATGAGCTCGTCGAAGACGTTCTCGCCCGAGGTCGCCGCGTCCTGCAGCCGGCGCAGGGCCTCGGGGGCGGTGTCGGCGTGCCGCGCCTGGAAATCGGCGACCCGCTCGAGCTGGCCCTTCTTCTCGTCCTCGGTCCCGCGGGAGAGCTCGAGCTCGTGGCCGTCGGACCCGGCGTCGTCGGGCGGCAGGAAGGTGTTGACGCCGACGATCGGCAGCGAGCCGTCGTGCTTGCGCGACTCGTAGAGCATCGACTCGTCCTGGATCTTGCCGCGCTGGTAGCCGGTCTCCATCGCGCCCAGCACGCCGCCGCGCTCGGCGATCGAGTCGAACTCCTGGAGCACGGCCTCCTCGACGAGGTCGGTGAGCTCGTCGATGACGAACGAGCCCTGCAGCGGGTTCTCGTTCATCGAGAGGCCCCACTCGCGGTTGATGATCAGCTGGATCGCCAGCGCGCGGCGCACCGACTCCTGCGACGGGGTGGTGACGGCCTCGTCGTAGGCGTTCGTGTGCAGGGAGTTCGCGTTGTCGTAGAGCGCGCACAGCGCCTGCAGCGTCGTGCGGATGTCGTTGAAGTTCATCTCCTGCGCGTGCAGCGACCGGCCCGAGGTCTGCACGTGGTACTTCAGCTTCTGGCTGCGCTCGTTCGCGCCGTAGCGCTCCCGCATCGCGACGGCCCAGATGCGGCGCGCGACCCGGCCGATCACGGAGTACTCGGCGTCCATCCCGTTGGAGAAGAAGAACGAGAGGTTGGGCGCGAAGTCGTCGATGTCCATCCCGCGCGCGAGGTAGGACTCGACGTAGGTGAAGCCGTTCGCGAGCGTGAACGCGAGCTGGCTGATGGGGTTCGCCCCGGCCTCGGCGATGTGGTAGCCGGAGATCGACACCGAGTAGAAGTTGCGCACCTCGTGGCGGATGAACCACTCCTGGATGTCGGCCATCATCCGCAGCGAGAACTCGGTGGAGAAGATGCAGGTGTTCTGGCCCTGGTCCTCCTTGAGGATGTCGGCCTGCACCGTGCCGCGCACGTTCCGGTAGGCGTGCGCGGCCAGCTCGGCCCGCTCCTCCTCGCCCGGCTCGCGGCCCTTCTCCTCGCGGAAGGCGTCCACCTGCTGGTCGACCGCGGTGTTGAGGAAGTAGGCGAGGATCGCCGGCGCCGGGCCGTTGATCGTCATCGACACCGAGGTCGTCGGCGAGGTCAGGTCGAAGCCCGAGTAGAGCACCTTCATGTCGTCGAGCGACGCGATCGACACCCCGGAGGTGCCGACCTTGCCGTACACGTCCGGCGGCGTCGCCGGGTCGTGGCCGTAGAGCGTCACCGAGTCGAACGCCGTCGAGAGGCGCTTCGCCGGCGAGTCCTGCGAGAGGTAGTGGAACCGCCGGTTGGTGCGGAACGCGTCGCCCTCGCCGGCGAACATGCGCGCGGGGTCCTCGCCCTCGCGCTTGAAGGAGAAGACGCCGGCGGTGAACGGGAAGTGCCCCGGCAGGTTCTCCCGGCGCAGGAAGCGCAGGACCTCCTCGTCGGCGGTGAACGACGGCAGCGCGACGCGGTGGACCTTGCTGCCCGAGAGCGTCTCGCGGGTCAGCTGGGTGCGCAGTTCCTTGTCGCGCACGTGCACGACCATCTCGTCGCCGGCGTAGGCCTCCACGGTGTCGGCCCAGCCGTCGATCAGCGCCGCGGCCTCGCCCGGCAGGTCGCGCTCGGCCTCGGCGAGGACCTCGGGCAGCGCGCCGGCCTCACGGTCGCCGAGGGCCTCCGTGGCGGTCCGCAGCGCCGCGCGCCGGCGGGCGGCCGTGACCATCGAGGACGTCTCCTCGTGGTAGCCGCGCACCGTGCCGGCGACGTCGGCGAGGTAGCGGGCCCGCTCCGGCGGGATCGACGCGGCGAAGTCGGTGGAGACCTTGGAGTCCGGGATCGTCAGGCGACCGTCGCCGACGGTGAGCCCGTGCTCGCCGAGCAGGGAGCGCAGGTGGCCGTAGAGCGCGGTGACGCCGTCGTCGTGGAAGGTCGCCGCGCTGGTGCCGAAGACCGGCATGTCCTCCCACGAGGCGCCGAACGCGTCGCGGTTGCGGACGAGCTGGCGCGCGACGTCACGCCGGGCGTCGTCGGCCCCGCGCCGTTCGAACTTGTTGATCGCGACGGCGTCGGCGAAGTCCAGCATGTCGATCTTCTCGAGCTGCGACGCGGCGCCGAACTCGGGCGTCATGACGTAGAGGGAGGAGTCGACGTGGTCGACGATGCCGGCGTCGCCCTGGCCGATGCCGGGGGTCTCGACGATGACGAGGTCGGCGCCCGAGGCGCGCAGGAGCAGGATCGCGTCGCCGAGGTGCTCGGGCAGCGTGCCCCCGCCGCCGCGCGACGACATCGAGCGGAAGTAGACCTGCGCCCCGCCGAGGGAGTTCATGCGGATGCGGTCGCCGAGCAGCGCGCCGCCGCCCTTGCGCCGCGACGGGTCGACGGCGAGCACCGCGATCCGGAGCTTGTCCTCCTGGTCGAGCCGGAAGCGGCGCACCAGCTCGTCGGTCAGCGACGACTTGCCCGATCCACCGGTGCCCGTGATGCCGAGGACCGGCACCGACTTCCCCTCGACGGCCGCCGCCGCGCGCTCGCGGACCTCGTCGGGCAGCGCGCCCGCCTCGGCGACCGACAGCGCGCGGGCGAGCGTCGCGGGCTCGCCGGTGAAGACCCCGTCCCAGCTCGAGGGCGGCTCGGCGCCGAGGTCGACGTCGCATGCCCGGATCATCGTGTTGATCATCCCGGGCAGGCCCATGCGCTGACCGTCGGTGGGGGAGAAGATGTGGGCGACGCCGTGGGCGTGCAGCCGGTCGATCTCGTCCTGGACGATGACGCCGCCACCGCCGCCGTAGACCTTCACGTGCCCGGCCCCGCGCTCGCGCAGCAGGTCGACCAGGTACGAGAAGTACTCGACGTGCCCACCCTGGTACGAGCTGATCGCGATGCCGTGGGCGTCCTCCTGGATCGCGGCGGTGACGACCTCGTCGACCGACCGGTTGTGGCCCAGGTGCACGACCTCCGCACCCTGGCGCTGGAGGATCCGCCGCATGATGTTGATCGCCGCGTCGTGGCCGTCGAAGAGGCTCGCCGCGGTGACGAAGCGGATCGGGTGGGTCGGGACGTACAGCTCGTCCGTCATGCTTCCTCGCAGTCCGTGGGGGCTCTCCGGCAAATAGTAGGACGTCAAAGCTTTTAGCGGCAGCGACCCATGTCACTCACGCAACGAAGTCATCACTGCGCCAGAAGAGTGAACTACTGACCGTGGGCTCGGCGCTCTGATTACTGTGCGTCGAAACAGCCGTCCGCTCACCCTCCGGAGCACCCCATGAGCACCGTCCTCCCGCCGTTCGGTTCCTCCCCCGCCGGCGAGGGCGAGCAGTCCTCGCAGCCGACCTCGGTCGTCGGTCAGGTCGGTCAGGTCCCGGCCTCGGCCCAGCCCACGGCGTACGCGCCGACCTACGACCCGGGCGCGTACGGGGGTCAACCCGCGGCGGCGCCGCCCGGGTACGGGCAACCGGTGTACGACCAGGGGAGCTACGGCCAGGCCCCCTACGGCCAGCCGGGGTACGGCGCCTACCCGGCCCCGGGCTACGGCCCGCCCGGCCAGCCCCCGACGGGCGCGCTGCCCGGCGCCGGCTACGGCCCGCCGCCCGCGCCCCGCAAGCGCGGCTGGATCGGCTGGCTCGTCGGCGGCGTCGCGCTCGTCCTCGTGGCCGGGATCGTCGGCGCGGTGCTGCTGTTCTCGGGCGGTGGGACGCTCATCGGGGTGTCCGGCACCAGCGTCGCCATCCCCGACGCGAGCCCGACCGGCGTCACGGACGTGATCACGCTCGACGGCTCGGGCCAGGTGCAGAACGTCCACGTCGAGGCGTCGATCACCCACCCCTACACCTGCGACCTCACCGTCGCCCTCGTCTCGCCGCAGGGTACCGCGGTGACGCTGGCCGACCCACAGGACTGCAGCCGCCAGAACCCCGGCCTGCAGATCAACCTCGACAGCACCACCCCCGGCAGCCCGCTGGCCCCGCTCGTCGGGCAGGAGGCCGGCGGCGAGTGGCGGCTCCAGGTCGTCGACGCCGTCGGCATCGACCAGGGTCAGCTCACCGGCTGGGGCCTGACGGTCCAGACGGACTGACGCCCGCCGGGTTCGCCGGCTGGTCGCTGGGCCGATCGGCGGCACCTCGCGAGGAACGAACGGCGCTTTCGCTGCTTCGGTAGCAGCGAGAGCGCCGTTCGTTCGGATCCCGGGACCGGCGAACCAGGCCCGTCAGCGGGTGCGCTCCGCGTGCAGGGCCAGCACGCCGACGAGCGAGCCGGTGCCGAGCAGCTCGCCCGCCAGGGCGAGGTCCACCGCCTCGGCGAAGGGCATCCAGCGGGCCCGGCCGGGCTCGTAGGGGTCGAGGGGGACGTCGCCGGGCTCGCTGCCGGTCCACACGTGCACCGACATCGGCGAGACGACCATCCCCGGCAGCGGCTCCCAGGAGACGAGCGTGCGGCCCGGGCCCGCGGGACGGCGGCCGGTCTCCTCGGCGGCCTCCCGGGCGGCGGCCTCCTGCGGGTCCTCGCCGGGCTCGACGACCCCGCCCGGCAGCTCCCACCCTTCCTGGTCCACGACGTGGCGATGGGTGCGCAGGACGAGCACGCGGTCGTCGGCGTCGAGGACCAGGGCCACCGCCACCCGGGGCAGCACCACCCGCTCGTGGTCGAAGCGGTCCCCGGCCGGGGCCGTCACGTCCTCCACGTCGACACGGAGTGTCCGCCCGGTGTACGCCGTGTGGCGCGAATGGACGACCCAGGAATGGTCCGGTTGCCGAGTGTCTTGCGTCATCGGGCGGGGTACCAGGCTGTCCCACCCCGAGGGGCCCTTCCTGACCAAGGAGCAGCAGTGATCATTCTCGGCGTCATCCTCATCATCATCGGAGCCATCACCGGCATCTCGATCCTCTACACGATCGGCGCGATCCTCGCCGTCGTCGGCCTCGTGCTGACGATCCTGGGCGCCGTCGGCCGTGGTGTGGGTGGCCGCAAGACGTACTTCTGAGCCTCCGCGCGACAGCCCGGACCCGTCCCCGGCGAGGGGGACGGGCTCGGCGCTCCCGGCCTCAGCCACGGAACGGGAACTCGCCCGCGGCCTCCCACGGTCCGCCGCGGTAGCGCCACAGCGCGAGCCCGACCACGGTGGCGGGGTACGGGGAGTGCGAGGCCACGAGCTCGGCGAGCGTCGCCTTCGCGGTCTCGCCGTCGACCTTGTTCTGGACCGTGACGTGGTGGTGCGGTCGCCGGGCGTCCTGCCGGGTGAGGTCGTCGGCGAAGCGCCGGGCGACCGCCGCGTGGACGGTGTCGAGCCCCGGCGCCTCGATCCGGTAGGCCACGCCTCGCCCGAGCGCGAACGGCGCCCGCACGCGGGCCTCGATCGGCGGGCGCTGCGCGAGCTGTTCCAGCACCGTGACGACCTCGTCCGCCCGGGCGCCCGGGAGGGCGTGGAAGAGCGTCAGGTGCGCCCCGACGACGAGTCGTCGCGACGGGAAGAGGCGTCGTCGCTGCGCGTCGAGCTCCGCCTGGGTCTCCTCGTCGAGCAGCGCGCTGACGATGAGGGGGTCGGTGTCGGTCACGCGCCTCCTGAGGTCGGTCCGTGGGCCCAGCCCGCGGGGTCGTCCCATGCCTGCAGCGTCCGGCGGCTCGTGAAGCGACGCTCCCGGCCGGTGTGCGGGTCGGGGAACGCGAGCTCGCGGGCGAGGAGCTGCAGCGGGGCGCGGAAGTCGTCGAGCGGCACGTCGCGCACCTGCGGGTAGAAGGGGTCACCGAGCAGGGGCAGACCGAGGGACGCCATGTGGACCCGCAGCTGGTGGGTGCGCCCGGTGTGCGGGGTGAGCCGGTAGCGAGCCACGCCGTCGCGGGCCTCGACCAGCTCCACCAGCGTCTCCGCGTTCGGTTCGCCGGGCACCTCGTGCGCGGTCACGACCCCCCGCTCCTTGACGATCCGGCTGCGCACCACCCGCGGCAGGTCGACCGACGGGTCGTGCGGCGCGATCGCCTCGTAGACCTTCGCGACGCGCCGGTCGCGGAACAGGTTCTGGTAGGTCCCGCGCCGGGACGGGTCGACGACGAACAGCACGAGGCCGGCGGTCACGCGGTCCAGGCGGTGCGCCGGGCTCAGCATCGGCAGGCCCAGCTCGTGGCGCAGGCGCACGAGCGCGGTCTCGCGGACGTGGCGCCCCCGCGGGATGGTCGCCAGGAAGTGCGGCTTGTCGACGACGACGATCTCGTCGTCGCGGTGCACGACGGCCACGTCGAACGGGACCGGCGCCTCGTCGGGCAGGTCGCGGTGGAACCAGATCACCGACCGGGGCACGAACGGCGCGTCCGGCGCGAGCGGTCCGTCGTGGTCGACGATCCGGCCTTCCGCGAGCATCGCGTCGACGCGCGCCGGCGGGACCGGCAGCCGGTCGACGAGGTGGTCGCGCAGCGTCGCCCACGGCCCGTCGTCGGGCATCCGCACCCGCGCCGGGTCGAGCCCGTCGCGCGGCGGGAGCGGCGGACTGCGGCGGGGCACCGACCGAGGCTACGTCAGATGAAGATCTGGGCGAGCTTCGTGGCGGTCACGTCGAGCATGGCCGTCGGGCCGACGCGGTAGCCGTCCGTCTTCCGGTGCGGGTACCACCGTTCCGCGTGCGTCCACGCGAAGTCGCGGGTCCCCCGCACCAGCACGTCGCCGACGAGGTTGCCGATGCGGTCGATGATGCCGCCGTCCGGCGCGATCGCCCCCCAGTCGGTCCACGGCACCTTGTTGTCCTCGCACAGCTCGTCCATGCGGTTGTGGAAGATCGTGTTGATCGCGACGTAGTCCTCGTACTGGTCCGCCGTGGTGGCCAGCGGCGTGTCGTGCTCCTGCCACACGTCGAGGAGCGCGAACGCGAGGTCGAAGTTCACGTGGGCGTTGACCCCGGCGACCGCGAAGCGCCACTCGGCGAGGTCCTCCTGGCGCCGCGCGAAGAGCAGCTGCCAGCAGCCCGGTGCGTCCGACCCCTCGTCGAGCCAGTCGCGGAGGGCGTCGAGGTAGCGCTGCGCGAAGGCCAGGTCGAGCTCGTAGATGAACTTCCCGCAGTGGAACAGCTGGCCCTTCTCGTACGCGTCGAGGACGTCCGCGGTGATCCGGTGGTAGAGCCGGCTGAAGCAGGCGATCCCGTCCGCCTTCCCGCGCTCCAGCGCCGAGGCGGTCTCCGCGATGTCCGCGAGTACGGTGACGACCTGCTCGACCTCGGTCGGCTTCTGCTCGGCCAGCGCGCGCAGCCGGCGGCGGTTGTCGGCGATCGATTCAGGCACGGGAACCTCGCTCGGAGCCGGAGGGACGGGCACGGACGCGCTGGAGCAGCGCGGCCGCCTGGGTGCGCGAGCGGGTCCCGGTCTTGGCGAGCACCCGGGAGACGTGCACGGCGACCGTGCGCTCGCTGATGTAGAGGCGGTGGGCGATCTCGCGGTTGGACAGGCCGTCGGCGAGGACGGCGAGCACCTCGTGCTCGCGGGAGGTGAGGGCGGCGAGCTCGGGCGCGCGCCGGGTGGCGGCGGTCGTCCGGTCGCCGGCCGGGGTGGTCACCGGCGCGTCGCCCGCGTGCGCGACGTCGAGCCGGGCGCGGCGGGCGAGGGCCGCGATCTCGTCGAGGAATGGCCCGGCGCCCATCGCCGTGGCGGTCTCGGCGGCCGAGCGCAGCGCGCGGGCGGCCTCCCCGCGACGGGTACCGGTGGCGAGCAGCGCCTCGGCCCGGCGCAGCATCGCGTACGCCGCGGGGTAAGGGTTGAGCTGCGCGCCCCACATCTCGGCGACCTGCGCCCAGGCCGCGGGGTCGGAGGCCCCGGCGGCGCGCCCGCTCTCCGCGCGGCACATCTGCACGTAGGCGAGCACCGTGCGGCGCAGCGCGGGCACGGTGTGGGGCACCCGGCGCTCGAGGTGCGCGACGTGCCGCGCCAGGCGGGCCAGCGCCGCACGGTCGAGCACCATCCCGCGGGCGGCGGCTTCGGCCTCGGCGCGCAGCCCGTGCCAGACGAGCGGGGCGACGAGGAAGACGTCGTCGGGCGTGTGCTCGGCGACGTCGAGGCCCCGCGCGACGAGCGTGCGCGCCAGGTCCGGCCGCCCGCGCCACATCTCCACGCCGGAGCGCAGGGTCAGCAGCGGGACGCGGTAGCGCGAGGCCACCGTCCCGCGGCGGGGCGGCGCCGGCGGCCGGTCGGGGTCGGGCGCGTCGTCGGTGGCCTCCTCGCCGGACGCGCCCGACTCCTCGCCCGTCCCGTCGAGCGCGAGGAGGTCGACCGCGCGGAGGTCCTCGTCGGCCTCGACGAACTCGCCGCGCCCGACCTGGAGGCGGCAGCGCGCCAGCCGGACCTCGAGCGCGTCGGCGCCGGTGGGGGCGAGCGCCCAGGCCTCGTCGACGGCGTCGGACGCCTCGGACCAGCGTCCCAGCCGGAACAGGCCGTTGGCCGCGGTCGCGAGCAGCCGCACCCCGGCGGAGCGGGCGAGCCCGAGGTCGCGCATCCGGGCCACGCCCTGCCGCGCGATCTCGACGCCCTCGTGCAGCTCGCCCAGCGGGCCGGACAGCAGGTCCGCCCACGCCTGGTAGGCGCGCCCGACGGCCGACGCGTCCCCGGTCCGCTCGGCGATCATGAGGCCGTCGGCGACGGCGGCGAGGCCGGCGTCGGGGTTCTCGAGGTAGGCCAGCGCGAAGCCGAGCGTGGCGAGGATCGGCGCCTGCTCGGCGTGCTCGCCCTGCCGGCGGGACACCGCGAGCGCCCGCTCGGCCTCCCGGCGCGCCCCGCGCACGTCGCCGGTGACGAGCAGCGCATCGGCGTGCGCCGCGTGCACGGCGGCGAGCGCCGGGTCCTGGCTCGCGAGCCCGACCCGGTCCGCGGCCCGCCCGGCGTCGTGCAGCACGGCCACCGCGTCGCCGGTCCGCCCCGCGTCGAGCAACGAGCGCCCGAGCCGCACCACCGCGGGCAGCTCGGCGCTCCCCGCGGCGGCGGGGTCGGGCACGAGGCGGCGCAGCAGGTCGACGGCGGCGTCGTACTCACCCGCGAGGCGGGCGGTGTCGGCGGCGTGGGCCAGCAGGACGCCGGCGTCGTCGTCCGCGCCCGCCGGGGGCAGCGCCGGCGGGTGGTGGTGGGGGAGCAGCCGTGCCGCCGGGGGCGCGGAGCGTGCCGCGGCGAGCGCGAGCGCCGCCATCCACTGACGGTGGGCCGTGCCGAACTCGTGCATCTGCTCGGCCACGTGCGCCGCGCGCACCACCGCCGGCAGCGCGCGCTCGGGGTCGTCCGCCCGCGCCCAGTGGTGCGCCCGGCGCAGCGTCCCGGCCGGGTCGAGCCCGGCGCCGCTGTCACCGCCGCCGTCACCGCCGAGGACGCTGTCGTAGGCCAGGGCATAGCGCCGGTGCAGCCCCCGCCGCTCGCCCGGCATCAGCTCGTCGGCGACGACGTCGCGCATGAGCCCGTGACGCAGCGCGTAGCCCTCGACCTGCGGGTCGACGACGACCATCGCCGCCTCGGCGGCCTCGCGCAGCGCCGCGAGCAGGTCGTCCTCGTCGGTGCGCACGACCTCGGCCAGCAGGTGGTGCGGCACCGGTTCCTCGCCGAGCGCGAGCGCGGCCACGACGGTCTGGGCGAGCTGGCGCAGTCCCGAGAGCCGACCGAGCACGAGCCCCCGCAGCCCGGGCGAGAGCCCGTCGGCGGCGCCGTCGGCGACCGCGGCGAGGGTCTCGGCGACGATGAACGGGTTGCCGCCCGAGCGCCGCCACACCAGCTCGGTCAGCGCGGGATCGCCGCCGGTGTCGCGCACGATCCCCTCGACGACGCTGCGGGGCAGGGGCGCGAGCTCGACGGTGCGGACGGCGCGGTCGCGTGCGAGCTCGGGCAGCATCCGCCGCAGGGGATGGGTGACGTCGAGCGCCTCCGAGCGTGCCGTGGCGACGAGCAGCACCGGCTCGTCGGCGAGGTGCGCGACGAGGAAGACGACGAGCTCGCGGGTGGTGCGGTCGGCCCAGTGGAGATCGTCGATGACGACGAGCACGGGCGCCTGCGCGGCGAGCGCGACGAGCACCCGGCGCACGAGCTCCAGCAGGTGCCCGCCCGACGGCGGCACCGCGCCGGGTCCGGGGTCGAGCAGCGGGGCGAGCTCCTCGCGCCACGGGTCCAGGGCGGCGCGCGCGGCGAGCACGGCGGGCGGCGCCAGGCCGGGCGCCGTGTCGGCTGCGGCGTCGGGGGCGCGCAGCAGGCGGCGCAGACCCGTCGCGATCGGCCAGAGCGGGAGCTGCTCGCCGACGTCGACCGCGGCGCCGGTGACGACGACCCCGCCGTCGGCCTCGGCGCGCTCGGCCAGGCCGCGCACGAGACGCGTCTTGCCCGCGCCGGCGTCGCCGGTGAGGACGACGGTGAGCGCGCCGGAGGTGCGGGCGCGGTCCCAGCAGCGGCCGAGGACGGCCGCGTCGCCGGCACGCCAGGGCGGGGGAGCAGCGGCGACCAGGGAAGCGCCCGCGTCCCCCGCTCCCGACACCCCCGGAGCTGGCACGTCCGAGGACGCTAGGCCGGGCGGATCGGTCCGTCCAGCGGCGTACGCACGCCGCCCGGCGGGCTAGTCAATTCTTCTGATGTGCGGGTCGCGCGCGGTCGGCGAGGCTCTGTCACGAGGGCGGGACGACGGTCGTCGGGGGACCGGAGGGGGTCGCTCGGACGTCCTCGCGCTCGCCCGGGCCCTGCGGCCGGGCGCGCGGCGGGAGGGGGAGGCGGGGCCTGCGGGCTCCGGGGGGACGTCCGCGGACCCCGCCTCCCCTTTCCGGGCACTCAGCCCCAGAGGCGCCGGGTCGCGATCTCCGCACCCTGCGAGAGCGCCCGGAACTTCTCCCACACCACCGTCGGGTGCACCTCGGGCGCGTAGCTCGCGCGCGAGGAGAACCCGCAGTCGGCGCCGGCGATGACGTTCTCCCGCCCGACCGCCGAGGCGTACCAGCCGATCATGTCGGCGATCAGCTCCGGGTGTTCGACGTAGTTCTGCGCGTGTCCGAGCAGGCCCGGGATGAGCACCGAGCCCTCGGGCAGCGGGAGGTCCTGCCAGATCGTCCACTCGTGCATGTGGCGCGGGTTGGCCACCTCGAACGAGTAGGCGCCGGCGCGGATGCGGAGCATGGACGGGGCGACCTCGCCCATGCCGATGTCGTGGATCCGCGGTCCGTGGTTGAGCCCGTAGCAGGTGTGCAGCCGGATCTTCTCGGTCGGGATGTCGCGCAGGCTGTGGTTGACGATCTCGGCGTGCTCGCGCGCGGTGCGGTCGCGCTCGGCGGGCTCCAGGGTGGGGTCGGAGAGGATCTCGATGAGCCACGGGTCGTCGATCTGCAGCAGGAAACCGGCGTCGACGATCGCCAGGTACTCCTCGCGCAGCGCCTCCCCGACGGCCTCGTAGTACTCGCGGTCGCTCGCGTAGTACTCGTTGCGCCCGAAGCCGCGCGGCGAGGTCGACGGCATGAACGCCTCGACCACCCCGGACACGCCGGCCAGCGCCTTGTGCAGGTTGGCGAGGTCGGTCTGCAGCTCCTCGTGGCCCGTGTAGCTGACGGGCCCGACGCAGGCGACGCTCTGCATCGGTGCCACGGTCTTCGAGTACTTGCCGAGGTAGCCCTCGTAGTACTCCGGGAACGCGTCGATCTCGACCTGCCAGGACGGCGGGAGGAGGCGCTCGCCGGAGTCGGGCGAGAAGCCGTCGAGCCGGCGCTGGACGTAGGTCGCGAAGCTGACCTTGCCCATCTCGCCGTCGGTGACGACGTCGATGCCGGTCTCGCGCTGGCGCGCGACGACGTCGGCGACGGCGTCGGTCACCTGCCGGGCGAAGAGGTCGGCGTCGTAGGGGCGCCCGTGCTCCTTCTCCCGCATCGTGTCGAGCAGGGCCTCGGGACGGGCGAGGCTGCCGACGTGGGTCGTCAGGACGCGGTCGGTGCTGCGCTGCATGGCACCGACGCTAGGAGCGCGACGGGGAGGCGGGCATCACGTCGTTCCCGTGCCGGGAACGGTCGTGCCGATGCCCGCCAGCACCAGGTCGATCCCCTCGAGGAACTGCTCGCGGTCGTCGTGGGAGCGCATCTGGTCGGCGACGGTGCGGGTGAAGGAGTACTCGTCGGCGTCGAGCTCCTCCCAGGTCGTCGACACGGCCCCGAGGAACTCGTCGCGGTCGACGTCGGGCCCCAGGATGCGCGCGTTCGCGGCGTTCTGGGCGGCGGCGCCGAGGATGTACTGCATGAGCACCGAGGTCACCGTGAACCAGCGATCCTGCGGCACGCCGAGGTCGCGGACCTGCCGCCCGACCCTCTCGAAGATCCGCGGTGACGTCGCCTGCCACGAGCTCGCGGTGAGCCCGCCCGCCACCCAGGGGTGCTCGTCGATCGCGTCGAAGAGGCCGAGCGCCAGGGCGCGGACGTTGTCCCGGGGACTCCCCTCGGGCTCGCCGGCCAGGGTCCCGGCGACGACCGCGTCCGTCGCCGCGGCGAGCAGCTCCTCCTTGTTCGCCACGTGGTGGTAGATCGCGCCGGGGCCGGTCGCCAGCGCCTGCGACAGCGCGCGGAACGTCAGCCCACCCTCGCCCGCCTCGTCGAGCAGGGCGACGGCGGCGTCGACGATGCGCTCGCGGGAGAGCGCCTCGGTGCGCCGGCGTGACGGGGAGGACACGGCGTCATCTTGACACGGATGGAATGGCGTTCCAAGCTTGATCCGACGTTGGAACGTCGTTCCAAACACTCGGAGGAGACGCCATGGACACCCCCGTCACGATCATCGGAGCCGGCCTCGGCGGGCTGGTGCTCGCCCGCGTCCTGGCCGTCCACGACATCCCGGTCACGGTCCACGAGGCCGAACCCTCACCGACCTCGCGCGCCCAGGGCGGGATGCTCGACATCCACGCCGACAGCGGGCAGCCGGCGCTCGCGGCGGCGCAGCTGACCGAAGGGTTCCGAGCCCTCGTCCTCGAGGGCCGGCAGGCGATGCGCATCCTCGACCGCGACGGCACCGTCCTCTACGAGGAGGACGACGACGGGGACGGTGGGCGCCCCGAGGTGCAGCGCGCCGACCTGCGCCGTCTCCTGCTCGACGCCCTGCCGGAGGGCACCGTGCGGTGGGGCCACAAGGTCGTCGGGGTCCGCCCGCTCGGCGGCGGCCGCCACGACGTGCGCTTCGCCGACGGCGACACGGTCACCACGAGCCTGCTCGTCGGCGCCGACGGCGCGTGGTCGCGGGTGCGCCCGCTGCTCTCCGACGCCACCCCGACGTACTCGGGCACGACGTTCGTCGAGACCTGGCTCCACGACGGCGACACCCGCCATCCCGCCGCGGCCGCGGCGGTCGGCGGGGGGTCGCTGATGGCGCCCGAGCCGGGGAAGGGCATCCAGGCGCACCGGGAGGCGGGCGAGACCCTGCACGCCTACGTCGCCCTGTCCAGGCCGCAGGAGTGGTTCGCGGACGCCTCGCTCGCCCGTGTCGCTGCCGAGTTCGCGGGCTGGGCGCCGGAGCTCACCGCCCTGATCACCGAGTCCGACACCGACCCCGTCGTCCGTCCGCTGAACACCTTGCCGATCGGGCACCGGTGGGAGCGCGTTCCCGGCGTGACGCTGGTCGGGGACGCCGCCCATCTGGCGCCCCCGAACGGCGAGGGCGCCAACATCGCCATGCAGGACGGGGCGGAACTGGGTCTCGCGCTCGCCCGGGCCACCGACGTCGAGTCGGCGCTCGCGGACTACGAGCGGGCCCTGTTCCCCCGCGGCGAGGCCGCCGCGACCGACGGCAGCGAGCTCTACGAGCTCATGTTCGGCCCCGCCGCGCCGCACGGCCTGGTCGCGGCGTTCGCCGCCGACGGGCACCCCTGAGATCAGCGCGTCGTGGGGACCACCGCCGGGGCCACCGGCGGCGGGACCCGGGCCGCCAGCGCGCCCTCGATCCCGGCCGCGACCTCGAGCAGCCGGCCCTCGGACCACGGGCCGCCGATCAGCGAGAGCCCGATCGGGAGCCCGTGGGACATCGCCATCGGGACGCTGGTGCTGGGGTAGCCGGCGACGGCCGCCGGGCCGGCCGGGCTGACGGAGAAGTGGTCGCCGTTGACCAGGTCCGTGGGCCAGGCCGGCGCGTTCGTGGGGGAGACCAGGGCGTCCACGCGGCCGCCGGCGAGCGCGGCGTCGAGGTCGGCGCGGCTGAGCGCGACCGCGTCCCGGCGGGCGGCCCGGTAGCGGGGGTCGGCGACGTCGCCGCGGGTCGCGAGCGCCTTCTCGAACAGCTCCTGGCCGAAGAACGGCATCTCCTGCGCGGCGTGCTCGCGACCGAAGGCGACGAGCTCGTCGAGCGAGCGCGGGCCCGACACGCCCGGCGAGCGCAGGTAGGCCGTGAGGTCGTGGGCGACCTCGACGGACAGCGCCGCGTTCGACGCCGTCTTCGCCCGCGCCGTGTTCGGCAGGCCGACGGGGTCGACGAGCTCCGCGCCCAGGCCGCGCAGGCGCTCGAGCGCCGCGGCGTAGGCGGCGTCGGTCTCCTCGCTGGAACCCTGGTCCTCGCGCAGCACGCCGAGCCGGACGCCCGAGAGCGGGCGGGGTGCGACGACGGGAGCGACCCGGTGCGCGTGGGCCTCGGCCGTGGCCGGGTCGCGGGGGTCGCCGCCCTGGATCACCGAGAGCACGAGGGCGGCGTCGCGCACCGAGCGCGCGATCGGGCCCGGCGTGTCCTGGGCCAGCGAGTACGGCACGACGCCCGTGCGGCTCACCAGGCCCAGGCCCGGCTTGACCCCCACCACGCCGTTCGTGCCCGACGGGCACACGATCGAGCCCGAGGTCTCCGTCCCGAGCGCGACCGGCACGAGAGCGGCCGCCACCGCCGCGGCCGATCCCGAGCTCGATCCGCAGGCCGTCCGCGCGGGGTCGTAGGGGTTCCCGGTCGTCGGGGCCACCGCGCTCCAGCCGCTGGCCGACTGCTCCGAGCGGGCGCCGGCCCAGGCCGTCATCGTCGTGGTCCCGACGATCACCGCGCCCGCATCCCGCAGCCGCCGCACGACCTCGGCCTGCGGCGGGCGCGACCCCGCGAGGGCCAGCGACCCCGCCGTCGTCGGCAGGGTCGGCCCGACGCTCGTGTTCGCCTTGACCATGATCGGGACGCCCTCGAGCGGCCCGGCCCGGCCGGCGGCCCGACGCCGGTCGCTCGCCGCGGCTTGCTCGGGTGCGGTCGGGTCGACCGCGAGCACCGCGTGCAGCGACGGGTCGACGGTGCGGATGCGCTCGAGCGACGACGCCGTGAGCGACGCCGCCGAGAGTCGGCCCTGCGCCATCGCGGCCTGCAGCGTGGCGAGGTCGGCGGTCTGGAGGTCGATGCCGCCCGGGGTCGGCGCGGCCGGCGGTCGCGGGTCCTCCATCGGGCGGTCCGCGCATCCGCCGCTCAGGGTGACGAGGACGGCGAGGACGGCGAGCAGGGCGCGTCGGCTGATGATCGTCATGGGTGGGGGTGTCCCGGGGCGGTGGCGGTGTGGGGGTCCGGCTCGGTGGCGGTGCCCGAGACGAGCCCGGTGCCGAGCGCCGCCGGGTCGTCGGGCGTCGTCGTGCGCCGGCGTCGACGGAGGACGTCGGCGAGCCCGAGGCCGCAGGCGGCGAGCACGCAGACCAGGACGACGCCGAGGCCCGCGGCGAGGGCGACCCCGAACCGCTGGCCGGAAGCGGCGAGGACGGCGAAGAACACCGACGCGACCAGCGCGATGCCCACCGACGAGCCGAGACGTTGCGCGGTCTGCTGCATGCCGGCGGCGGTGCCGCCCTGGTCGGTGGGGACGCACTGCAGCGTCAGGGCCTGGTTCGGGGTGATCACGAGCCCGCTGCCGATCCCCGCGACGAGCAGCGGGAGGGCGGTGAGCAGCCCGGTGGACGGGTCGGTCCGGAACCGGACGACGAGCAGCGTCGCCGTGATGCCGGCGGCCATGACCACCGTGCCCGCCACGACGAGCGGACGCCCGACCCGCCCGACGATCCTTCCGCCCCAGGCCGCGGCGACGGCGGAGCCGACCGCGTAGGGCATCGTCGCGAGTCCGGCGAGCAGGGCGGAGTAGCCGAGGCCCTGCTGCAGGTAGATCGTGAGCACGAAGAAGATCGCGGTCGAGCCCGCCATGTAGAGCGTGCCGAGCGCGCTCCCGAGGACGTAGCCGGAGCTGCGCAGGACCCGTTCGTTGAGCAACGGTTCGTGCCCGCGACGGGCGTGGGCGCGTTCCCAGGCCACGAAGCCCACACCGACGGCGAGTCCGACCGCAGCGGTCCACCACGGCGCGGCCGCCGGGTCCCGCTCGGCGAGCACCACCGGCAGCAGGACCCCGAGCACCGCGACGCCCAGGAGCAGCGCGCCGACGGGGTCGAGCGAGGTGCGGGAGCGTTCGCTGCGCGCCGGGTCCGCGGGCAGCACCCGCAGCGCGAGGACGACGGCTGCGAGCCCGAGCGGCAGGTTGACCAGGAAGATCCAGCGCCAGCCCTCGGCCGGCCCGCCGAGCTCGATGAGCAGCCCGCCGAGCAGCGGCCCCACGGCGGTCGAGGTGGCGTTGACCGCGCCGAACACGCCGAACGCGGTGCCCCGCTCTCGGCCGCTGAACAGCTGCTGGATGAGCCCGAGCAGCTGGGGGTTGACCAGCCCGCCGGCGAGGCCCTGCACGAGGCGGGCGACCACGAGCCACAGCGGCGTCTGCGCCAGGCCGGCCGCGAGGCTCGCCAGCGCGAACAGCACGATCCCGGCGACGAGCACGCGCGTGCGGCCCCGGCCGTCCCCGAGACGACCGGCCGGCACGAGGGCCAGGCCGAACGTCAGGGTGTAGCCCGCGACGATCCACGACAGGTCGGCCGGGGTCGCGCCCAGTCCCTCGCGGAACGCGGGCAGCGCGACGTTCACGATGCTGACGTCGACGAAGATCATGACGCCGGCGAGCATGCAGACGGCGAGGGCCCACCACCGTCCCGGGACCGGAGCGGCGGCGCCGTCACCGGGAGCAGGGGGGTCGGACGCGTCGGACACGAGGCCGTGCGTACCCGGGTGGCGTCCGCCGCATGTGTTTTCGTGGTGAGGGGCCCGAGGTATGTCCCCGCGATGCCCGCCCCGCTCTCGACCCCGCCCGTGCCCCGTGGTCTCGTCCGACGTCACCGGGAGGCCGGGCACTGGCGCGACACGACCGTGCTCGACGACCTGCGTGACCAGCTGGACTCCGCGCCCGACCGCACCGTCCTGGTCGACCGCTCCGGCCCGGAGCGCGACGAGGTCTCGGTCGCGGAGCTGGCCCGGCGGATCCAGCGGTGCGCCGAGGCGCTCCGGGCGCTCGGTGTCGGGCGGGGTGAAGCGGTCGGCTACCAGCTCGGCAACCGGTGGGAGACCGTCGCGCTCTTCCACGCCTGCGCCCGGATCGGCGCCGTCGCCGTGCCGCTCGCCCTCTCCCTGGGCGCCGCCGAGGTGGAGCACCGCCTCGCCCTGACCGGTGCCGTGGCCGTGATCGCCGACGGCGACGAGGCCGCCCGCGCGCTGGCCGGCGTGGCGCCGCGGCTCGAGGCGCTCCGCACCGCCCACGCGCTCGACGCGCCCGCCGGCGACCTCGCGGACCTCGCCGCGGTGCTGCCCGACGCGCCGGCGGCCGACCTGGCCACACCCGATGCGGCCGAGGCAGGCCCGGACGACCTCGCCGTCGTGCTGTTCACCTCCGGCACGACGGGCCGGTCCAAGGCCGTGCTCCACACCGCGAACACGCTGTGGGCGGCGACCCGCGGGATGCTCGGGGGTGTCCTCGCCGGCGCGACCGCGCGGCCGAGGGTGCTGACCCCGTCGGTCGCCACGCACGTCATCGGCATCATGACCTCGGCGCTGGGCCCGATCGTGCTCGGCACCTCGACGGTGCTCACCCCGGCGCCGCCGCCGGAGGAGCTGCTCGCGCTGCTGGACGACGAGCGCGTCACCCACCTGCTGGTCGGTCCGACGGGGCTGGACTCGCTGCTGGACGCCCTCGCGCCGGGCCGCACCCCGCCGCGCGACCTCGAGGTGGTCGCCCTGGGCGGCGCGCCGATCGCCGAGCCGGTGCTGGCCAAGACCGATCGCCTGCCGGTGACCTACCGGACCCACTGGGGGATGACCGAGGTGCCCGCCGGCGGCGTGTCGAGCGCGGACGACGACGCCCGCACGTCCTGGCACACCCTCGGCCACGCCCCGCCGGGACTCGAACGGCAGCTCGCCGACGTCGCGGGCACGGTCGGCGAGGTGGTGGTCCGCGGGCCGCAGGTCACCGTCGGCGTGCTCCGCGGCGAGGACGGATCCCCCGCGTGGACCCCGGAGGCCGACGACGGCTGGTTCCGCACCGGCGACCTCGCCGAGGTCGACGCCGCGGGCGAACTGGCCTTCGTCGACCGGGGCAGCGACAAGATCAAGGGGGCCAGCGGCATGCTGATCCCCACCGCGGACGTCGAGGACCTCATCGTCTCGCACCCCGACGTGAGCGAGGCCGTCCTCGTCGGCCACCATCCCGGCGACGGCCAGGAGGAGGTCCCGGCCGCGGTGGTGGTGCCGGCCGACGGCTGTCACCCCGAGCTGGACGCCATCCGGCGCCACCTGCTCGACCGGGGCACGACCGACTGGTACCTGCCCGAGCACCTCGTGCTGGTCGACGCCCTCGCGCGCGACGCCCAGGGCAAGGTCGACAAGCGTGCACTGCGGGCCCGGCTCGACGGTTGAGGTCGGGCGCCGTCCCCGGAGCGGGCCTCAGCCCCGCGCGCGCTCCAGGTCCGCCGAGACGCGCGCCGCCGCCCGGCGCACGCCCTGGACGACCGCCGGCTTGCGGGGTCCGAGGACGCGCGAGGTCGGCCCGACCACCGACAGCGCGGCCACCGGGTGCGGGCGCCCGCCCCGGCGCAGCGTGATCGGCGCCGCGACCGACGACCAGCCGGGCTCGAACTCCTCGCGGGAGGTCGCGTAGCCCTGCTCGCGGGTGATCGCGAGGATCTGCCGGTAGCGCAGCGGGTCGACCACCGTGAACGGCGTGTACCGCTGCAGGCCACGCTCGAGGATCGCGGTGATGAGTGCCGGGTCCGCGGCGGCGAGCACCCGGCCCGCGCTCGACGAGTGCGCCGGGTTGCGGCGGTGCTCGCTGCGGAAGCGCACGTTCATGCCCGCGGCCTCGGCGCGCTCGACGTAGAGCACGTCGGTGCCGACACCGACGCCGAGCTGCACGGTCTCGCGCAGCAGCTCGCGCAGCTCGCCCATCGCGGGCAGGGCGACGTCGCGCAGCATGAGGCGGTCGACGGCGAGCTGGCCGTACTCGAACAGCCGCAGGCCCAGGCGGTAGCGACCCGCGCCGGTGCGCTCGAGCAGCCCGCCGGTGGCCAGCGCGGCGAGCATCCGGCACGCGGTGCTCTTCGCGATGCCCAGCCGGGCGGCGACGCGCGTGGCGCCCAGCTCGGCCTCGTCGGCGAAGCAGTCGAGCACCGACACCGCCGTCGACACCGACCGCAGCGGGGAGTCGTCCTCGGGCGGCCCGACGGCGTTGTCGAGGTCCAGCGGGGGGAGGGACAGGACGGTCATCGGCTCAGGCCTCCCACTGCCTCTTCCCATTGTGGGAACTCGTCCGGCGGCGGCACGTTCACCTCGGTGACCCGGTTGCGGTACGAGACGAAGGCCGTCCGGCAGCCCTCCCGCATCTTGATCCGGATCTCCTCGGTGTTCAGCGGCTCGCCGGGGTCGTAGCCGTGCGCCCAGGTGGCGAACGCGCGCATCGGCCCGGAGTGGGTCGCGGCGAGGATGCGGCGATGGGTGAGCGAGCCGTCCGGCTGCGTCGACTCGGTGATCAGCCGGTGGAACCCGCGCCAGAACCGGCGCACGCACATCGCCGGCGGCTCGAAGTACATCATCGGGATCGTCAGCCACTCCTGGATCGGGTCCGCCCCGCCCAGCTGGGTCCGGTAGAACCGGTCGATCTCGACGAGCCAGCGCGGCCGGTCACCGACCGCGAGCCGCTCGAGGGTCTCGTTGGTGGCCTGGTACTGGCGGAACGCCGAGGTGACGTCGCGCAGGCCGTCCGGGGTCCACACCCCGAAGTTGCGCAGCTCCGGGATCGGCTCCTTCTCGGTGATCTCGGCGTCGATGCCC
The DNA here is from genome assembly GCF_037400275.1 of Actinomycetospora aeridis. NCBI lineage: Bacteria > Bacillati > Actinomycetota > Actinomycetes > Pseudonocardiales > Pseudonocardiaceae > Actinomycetospora > Actinomycetospora aeridis. The sequence continues at coordinate 252,021 of NZ_JBBEGL010000003.1, forward strand.
CACATCTGCAGCCCGTCGGTGACGCCGTTGTAGAGCTGGTCGGCGGTCTGGCGGGCGCGGTTGGTGTCGGCGCAGACCAGGCGCACCTTGTCGCCCTGGTCGAAGCGCCGGGCGAGCTCGTGGCCGCGGCGGTGGGCCTGCCAGCCGCCCATCGGCGTCAGGCCGGCGTCGGTGGAGTAGCCCTGGGTGATGCCGTGCCGGATGATCGAGATCTCGCAGACGATCTTCTCCGACGCGCGGCGCTCCACCGGCGCCGCGACCTCCTTGCCGCGACTCGCCTCCGCCAGCGCCGGCGTGAAGGTCTTCCCCTCGTGCTCGACGGTCCCCGTCTCGCTCGGTGCCGACGCACGCTCGCGGAACCGGCGCAGGTAGAGCGGGGTGCTGCTGTCGGGCTCCGGGGTAGCGGTGGCCTCCGGAGCGTTCTCGGTACCGCGGCGCGAGCGGTAGCGGGACAGGTAGTCCGGGGCCTCGTAGCGGTGGACGGACCGCGCGTCGGGGCGTTGCTCGGTGCCCGTCACGAGTGCACCGTGAAGAAGCGCTCGTTGACCTGGCGGTGGTAGTAGAAGATGGCGCGCCCCATCTCCTCCTCGGTCCAGGTGATCGGCTCGAAGTCGGGGTCGACCCAGTAGCCGCCGGTGAAGAGCTCGTTGCGGTTGCCCGAGGGGTCGAAGAAGTAGGTCGTGTAGCCGCGGGTCACGCCGTGGCGCGTGGGCGCGACGTCGATCGTCACGCCGTGGTAGGCGAGCGCGTCGGCCGCCTCGCGGATGCCGTTCCAGTCGTCCATCCAGAACGCGAAGTGGTGCAGCGCCCCGTTCGGCCCCGTGATCACGGCGATGTCGTGCGGCGTGTGGGAGTGCTCGAGGAACGTCGCGAGCTGGTGGCCGTCGTTGGCGAGGATCTGCTCGGTGAGCCGGAACTCGAGCAGCTCGGTGAAGAACGCCGTGAACGCCTCGACGTCCTCCGCCATGACGAACAGGTGGTCCAGGCGCGGCGGCGCGATCCCGATGAGGTCCTGCGGGCGGGGCGGCGGGTTCGTCTTCGGCAGCATGTTGCCGATCCGCTCGGTGCCGTGCGTGAGCTCCACGAGGTGACCGGACGGGGCGTCGAAGCGGATCGCCTCGCCCCAGCCCGGGCCCAGCTCGCGGGCCGCGAAGCGCTTGACCGGCACGCCGGCCGCCTCGAGCTTGGCGGTGAAGTGGTCGAGGTCGGCGGCCTCGTTGAGCTTGAACGACATGTGGTCGAGGCCGTGGGTGGGGGCCTCGCGCAGGATCACCGAGTGGTGCTCGCGCTCGTCCCAGCACTTGAGGAACACCCGCGGGGCGCCGTCGCGCTCGTCGCGCGCGGTCTCCAGGAGGCCGAGGACCTCCGTGTAGTAGGCGGTGGCGAGCTCCAGGTCGGGGACCCGGACCTCGACGTGCTGCAACCGGATGATCCGGTCGGAGGTGGTGGCCACGTCGTCGTCCCCTTACGTGTGCATCCGCAGGAACCGCTGGCTGATGACGTTCTCGTAGTAGAAGAGGCCCTTGCCGAAGTTGTCCTCGGTCCAGGTGAGGATCTCGGTGTCGGGGTCGACCCAGTAGCCGCCGGTGAAGACCTCGTTGCGGATGCCGAGCGGGTCGAAGAAGTAGATGGTGTTGCCGCGGGTGACGCCGTGGCGCGTCGGGCCCTGGTCGATCTGCACCCCGTTGAAGGCCAGCGTGTCCGCGGCCTTGCGGATGTGGTCCCAGTCGTCGAGCCAGTACGCCCAGTGGTGCAGGGCGCCGTTGGGGCCGTTGACGATGGCGATGTCGTGGGGGGAGCGGGTGTTGCCCGCGAGCCACACGCCGAGCTGGTGGCCGTTGCCGTCGAGGACCTGCTCGGTCATGCGCATCCCGAGCACGTCGATGAAGAACGACGCGGACTCCGCGACCTCCTCGGCGTTGACCAGCATGTGGTCCATGCGCGGTGGCGCGATGCCGGGCAGGTCGGGCGGCGGGACCGGTGACGGGTTGTGCTTGCCGAGGATGTTGCCGGTCTTCTCGATGTCCCAGACCAGCTCCATGATCTGGCCGGACGGCACCTCGAACCGGATCGACTCGCCCTGGCCGACCGCACCGCCGCGACTGACGCGCGTGGTGGGGCAGCCGTAGGCCTCGACCTTCTTCTCGAACTCGTGGAGGTCGTCCTCCTCCTCGACGCGGAAGGTGAACGAGTCCATGCCGGTGCGCGGGTTGTAGCGCATCCGCAGCGAGTGGTGGTCCTCCTCGTCCCAGCACTTGAGGTAGACGCAGTCGTCGGTGCGCGCCACCTGCTGGAGGCCCATCACCTCGGTGTAGTACGCCGCCGAGAGATCGAGGTCGGGCGTGCGGACGTCGACGTGGGCCAGGCGGAGGATTCCCATGCGAGATGCCCTTTCCCGGGCGGGACCGGCTTCCTTGACGCCGCGACGCTAACCGCCCTAGCGTTCCGGAAGGAAGAAGCGCTGTTCCGTTCTCCGGAACGGCAGGGGTTGACGGGAGGGGGCGACGTGGCCGATCCGATGGCCATGCGCCGTGCGGTCGCGGGCTACGTCGAGGGCATCCACCGCGCGTACCTGAAGCAGGCCGAGACATTCCCGCCCGCGGTGCAGGGGCGGCTGCCGCTGATCGCGGCCGGCCGGGTCACGGTGGCCGCGGTCGGCGCGCGCAACCTGCACGTCCTCGCCACCACCGAGGGGCTCGGGCCGACGCGAGGCCAGGAGGTGGAGCTGCCGGGGTCGGCGGACGGCCTCGAGTGGGTCGTGCGCTTCTACGACCCGGTGGTCGTGCCCGCGCTGGGGCTCATCGACGAGTCGGAGGGACCGGCCTCGGACAAGGTCCGCGGCGCGCTGGGCATCTCGACGGTGGTCTACCACGTGGTCACGCAGCCGGGCTCGGGATTGTCGCCGCACCACGCGGGCCACGTCGGCTCCGGGCTGGCCAGTGCCCACTCCGCCGCGGCGCGCGACTTCGAGCGCCTGCGCGACCGGGCCCGCGGGCGCGAGGCGCTGGTCGACGAGATGGAGGGCGCCGCGGTCGCGGGGCTCGCCCGCGCGCAGATCCTGCTGGCGCGGGCCATCCGCCCGTACGACACCGCCGTCGGGGAAGCCGTGGACGCGTCGTTGAGGCCGGGGGCGACGCCGGACCCGGACGCCGTGCGCAAGGTCCTGTTGAACGCCTTCACGGAGGAACCGGCGTGACCGACGCGCCGCTGCAGACGGTCACCAACGCCGCGCGGCTGCTCAAGGCGTTCCTCACCCGCGAGGAGTCGCTCGGCGTCTCCGAGCTCGCCCGCCGTCTCGGGCTGGGCAAGAGCGCAGTGCACCGGCTGCTGACCACGCTCGCCGCGGAGGGGCTCGTCGAGCAGGACCCCCGCACGGGCGGCTACCGGCTCGGGCTCGTGGTCTTCGAGCTCGGCGAGGCCGTGCGCGTGCACATGGACCTCCACGCCGCCGCGGGGTCGGTGCTCGCGCACCTGCGGGAGGAGACCGGCGAGTCGGCGCAGGTCGGGATGCTCGACGGCCACGACGTCGTCTACGTCGACCGGCTCGAGTCGAGCCACGCGCTGCGCCTGTTCACCGAGACCGGCCGGCGCGTGCCGGTGCACTGCACGAGCTCGGGGAAGGTGCTCCTCGCGTTCGCGCCCGAGCCGGTCCGCGAGCGCTACCTGGCGACGGCGACGCTGACCCGGCACACGCCCCACACGCTGACCGACCCCGACGAGCTGCGCCGGGCGCTGGTCACCGTGCGTGCGCGCGGCTGGGCCGACGCCGTCGACGAGCGTGAGGTCGGCGTCGCCTCCCTCGCCGCGCCGATCCGGGACGTGCGGGGTGCGGTCGTCGCCGCGATCGGCATCGGCGCGCCCGTCAGCCGGTTCCGTGCGATGCCCCGCAAGCGCCTGGCCCGCACGGTCGTCGAGGCCGGCGAGGCCGTGTCCCGTCGCCTGGGGTGGTCCGAACAGGCCCCCGTACTCGAGAAGGAGAGCTGAGTGGCCGTCACCGACGCCGCCGCCAAGGCGCGAGCCCTGTACGAGGCCCGGCGCACGCGCGTGCCGATCGCACCGTTCACCGACACCGAGCCCGACCTCGACATGGCCGACGGCTACGCGATCCAGCAGGAGCTCGTGCCGCTGCTGCTCGCCGACGGCGACCGGCTCGTCGGGCACAAGGTCGGCGTCACGTCCGCGGCGATGCAGAAGATGATCGGGATCGACACCCCCGACTACGGTCCGGTGCTCTCGTCGACGGTCTACCGCGACGGCGACGCGATCCCGCTCTCGCGCTTCATCGCGCCGAAGGTCGAGGCCGAGATCGTCTTCGTGCTAGGGTCCCGGCTGCAGGGCCCGGGCGTGGGGCCGACCGACGTGGCGCCGGCCGTCGCGGGGGTCGCGGCGGCCATGGAGATCGTCGACTCGCGCATCGCCGACTGGCGGATCAAGCTCGCCGACACCGTCGCCGACCTCGCCTCCAACGGCGCGGTCGCCGTGTCGTCGCGGCTGGTGCCCCTCGAGGGGCTGGACACCCGGCTGATCGGGATGACGTTCACGCGCAACGGGGAGCTGGTCGACACCGGCGCCGGCGCCGCGGCGCTCGGCGACCCGCTCGCGGTGGTGGCGTGGCTGGCGAACGTGCTGGGCGAGGCCGGGGTGGCGCTCGAGCCCGGCCACATGATCATGACCGGCGCGCTGCACGCGGCGGTCCCGCTCGCCGCGGGCGACGTGTTCCGCGCCGAGTTCGACCGGCTCGGGCCGGTGACGATCCGGGTGAAGGAGTCCTGAGGATGGCCGATGTCCAGGAGTTGGCTTCTCGCCTGACGAAGGCCGTGACCGAGCGGACGGCGATCGAGCCGCTCACCGACGACGTGACGGACCTCGACCTCGAGACCGGCTACGCCGTGCAGCGCGTGCTGCGCGACCAGGCCGGCCCGCGGGTCGGCTGGAAGCTCGGGGTGACCTCGCGGGCGAAGCAGGCCCAGGTCGGGGTGTCCGACCCGGTGTGCGGGTTCCTGCCCGGCACCGGGGCGCTCGACCTCGGGGAGCCGCTGCGCACCGGGGAGCTGATCCAGCCGCGCGCCGAGCCGGAGATCGTGTTCATCCTCGGGCGGGACCTGGCGGGCGCGCACGTCACCGCCGCCGACGTGCTGTCCGCGACGTCGGGGCTCGCCGTCGGCATCGAGATCCTCGACTCCCGGTTCCGCGACTACCGCTTCACCATGGCCGACGTGGTCGCCGACAACACCTCGGCGGCGCGCTTCGTCGTCGGCACCCCGGTGCCGGCGGCCGGCATCGACGTCCGGCTGGTCGGGGTGCTGCTGGAGAAGAACGGCGAGCTCGTGGCCACCGCCTCGGGTGCCGCGTCGCTCGGGCACCCCGCCGCGGCCGTGGCCTGGCTGGTGCGCCGTCTCGCCGCGTCGGGCGAGGGCCTCGCGGCCGGCGAGGTCGTCCTCTCCGGCGGCCTCACCGCCGCCACGCCCGTCGTCGCCGGCGACGTCGTCGCCGTGACCATCGACCGTCTCGGGACGGTCGAGCTCGCCTGTACGTGAGCACTTTACGGGCCTAGAGGCCCGGAAAGTGCTCACATGGACGGAAGGCAACGACATGCCGCTCGTGCAGATCACCCTCGCCCGGGGCCGCAGCCCCGAGCAGCTCGCCGCACTCGGGGAGGAGGTGACGGCCGCCGTGACGAAGGCGGTCGGCGCGCCCGCCGAGAACGTGCGCGTCGTCGTCACCGAGTGCGAGCCCGAGAACTGGTTCGTGGGCGGTGAGTCGCTCGCCGCGCTGAGGGCGTCGGGCCGGCGGTGACGCTCGTGCGCGTCGACGCGCCGGGGGTCGTCACGAGCGACGACGGCCGGCGCTTCGTCGTGCTCGCCGTCCCCGACGGCCTGCGCGTCGTCGACGCCGTGTGCCCCCACAACCGGGGTCCTCTCGAGCAGGGCTGGGTCCGCGACGGCGGGACGCTCGTCTGCCCGTGGCACTGGTACCGCTTCGACCTCGACACGGGGGAGTGCGCGACCTCGCCGCAGCACGTCCTCGGCGTCCACCCCGTGCGCGAGATCGATGGGGTGACCTACGCCGACGTCGGCGAGCCGCCCCGGGAGCTGTCATGGTCGGAGCGGCTGCGGGCGCACGCGCGGGAGTGAGCTCGGGAGTGGTCCGCCCGGTTCGTCCGATCCTCGCGGGGGCTCCCCGGTGATGTCGTGAGGGGCGACCTCACGACGCGGCGTGGGAGGTATGTTGCCGCGCGTGTCCTCCCCTTTCGGCGGTGGCTCCGGCTCCGGTGACCCCGACCGCCCGGAGTCGTTCGGCTCCCAGCCCACGCAGTACGGGCCCACGGCCGACCCGTCGGCGTCCGGGTACGGCGCGCCCGACGGGCAGTCGTCGTCGGGACCCCAGCCGTACTACGGGGGAGATCCGTACCAGCAGGGGTACGGGCAGCAGGGCTACGGGCAGCAGGGGTACGGCCAGCAGCCGTACGGCCAGCCCGGGTACGGGCAGCAGCCCGGCTACGGGCAGCCCTACGGGCAGCCGGGGTACGGGCAGCAGCCCGGCTACGGCCAGCCCGGCTACGGCCAGCCCGGCTACGGGCAGCCGCCGGGGTACGGCCCCTACGGCTACGGCCAGCAGCCGCCGCCGAAGAAGAGCAAGGCGCTGCCGTGGATCCTCGGCGGCGGTGCGGTGGTCGTCGTCGCGATCATCGCCATCGTCGTCCTCGTCGTGGTGCTGGGCGGGGGCACCGTCGAGGGTGTCTCGACGCGGTCGGTCTCCATCCCCGACGCCGACCCGGCCGGCATCACCGACCAGATCGTGCTCGACGGGTCCGGCACGGTCTCGTCGATCCAGGTCAACGCCACCGTCAGCCACCCGTACGTCTGCGACCTCGTCGTCACGCTGCGCTCGCCGCAGGGCGCGACGGCGGTGCTCTCCGACACCGATCAATGCGACCGCAACCGCCCGGGCCTCGCGCTCGCACTCGACAGCCGCCAGGGCGGCCCGCTGGCCCCGCTCGTCGGGCAACCGGTGCAGGGCCCCTGGACGCTCTCGGTGGCCGACCGCGTCGCGATCGACCGCGGGACCCTCGACGGCTGGAGCGTCCGGGTCGAGGACTGACGCGTCGCGCCCGGCCCCGGGGAGATCAGGGGCGCCAGGTGCACGCGGATGACGCGATCGACGTGCCTGACGCGCTCGTGATCTCCGCGAGGAGCGCCGTCCCGGCCGCGAGCGGCACCTTCGGCAGGCGCGACGGGCTGTCGATCATGCCGAACGTGCCGCTCGTGCCGGCGGTGCCCAGCGGCGTTCCGGCGAGGGGCGCCCTTCGCCCGCTAGTTCGAGCGAAGGTGCCCTTCGGTCAGCACCGGGTGGGCGGCGGCGCCCGCCTCAGTGCTCCGGCTCGTGCCCGACGGCCCTGTCGCCCGTGGTGGTGACCTCGCCGGTCCAGTCGCAGCTCGCGCACCAGCAGTAGAACCGGCGCGCGTCGCCCTCCCAGAACTCGTTCGCCAGCCCGAGGTCGCGCGCGCAGGCCGGGCAGAAGCGGGGGGCGTCGCGGCGGTGGGCCTCGACGTCGCCGGCGAACCGGCGGTCGATCTTCGCGCCGGGCGAGCCGTCGGGGACCGTCACGGCAGACAGTCTCACCGCGGGATCAGGCCCGAGTCCACCTGCGCGGAGGTGTCCGGGGCGAGGGTCGCGGTGCCGATGCCGCCCGCGGGCGTGAACGACGGGCGCCCGGCCTCCTTGTCGGCCGCGACCCGTGCCGCGGCGTCGAGGTGCACCTGCTTGATGGGCTCGAGGTCGGGGGAGTAGCGCGTGGACCCCATATTGCAGAAGTCGATCGCGAACTCGGCGCCGCCGGCGTGGAACTTGTCCTTCTCGCACGGCAGGTCGATGCGCTCGTGGGGCTCGCGGATGGTGCCGAGCGGGTCCTCGCCCTTGGCGACGGCCTGCATCGACTGGCGGAACATCTTGCGCAGCAGCGAGACGCCGATGTCCGAGCGGCCGAGGTGCTCGGTGGTGCGGTCGGTGATCGGCCCCTGCGTCACCCAGGCCATGATGTCCTGGCCCTCGACGTAGTTGACGACGTGGTTCCCGCGCTCGTCGAAGACCGGGATCTCGTAGTCCGGCACCCGTTCCTGCACGACGGGCTCGTAGCCCTCCGGGGCGTGGACGGTGTAGAGCATGAACCGCGTGGTCGTGCGGTTGATCGGCACGCGGATCTGCATCTGGTGGATGCCGCCGCCCCCGACGCGCATGTTGTACGGGAAGACGAGCGGGTGGCCGACCTTCCAGTCGTCGTTGTCCTCGCTCGCCCCGGCGAGCACCCGGCGCTTGATGATCCCCCACTCGAACGCGTCGAAGCCGATGCGCTGGTGCTTCTTCCCGAACGACGCGGGCGCTTCGAAGCCCTCGTGGCGGCCGATGAACTCGAAGTAGCGCCCGTGAAGGTGCTCGACGTGGTGCGGGTCGACGGCGTTCTCCATGACCTGCACGTAGTTGCAGGGGATGTCCGCCCAGCCGATGTCGCGGTAGCCGTCCATGACGTAGACGTCGAAGCGCGGCAGCAGCGGCGCCGGGTCCGGGCCGATGTAGGCCCACACGAGCCCGCCGAGCTCCTCGACCTTCCCGGCCGTGGCGCGGACCCGCTCCTGGAAGTTCGTGTTCTCCTTCTCCGCCGGCTGGTCGGTGCACGCGCCGTCGGTGTCGAACTTCCAGCCGTGGTACGGGCAGCGCAGCCCGTCGCCCTCGACGACGCCGTAGGCCATCGACGCCTTCCGGTGCGGGCAGGGCTCGGGGATGATCCCGTACTTCCCGGACGGCGTGCGCCACAGCGCGAAGAACTCGCCGAGCAGCTCGACGCGCTTGACGGGGAACTCGGTGAGCTCGCGGGTGAACGCGACGGGGTACCAGTAACGGCGCAGCACCTCACCCATCGGGGTGCCGGCCTCGACGGCGGTGAGTTCCTCGTTCTGCTCGGCGGTCAGCACCGGTGTCCTCCCGGGGGTGTGGCGGTGTCCCCGACGCTAGGGAGCGCCCGGGCGCCGGAGAAGAGCCGCATCCCGCTCCGCGGGACGGCGGTGCTCAGGCGCCCTCGCGGCGGAACCGGCGCCGGTAGGCCAGCGGCGAGAGGCCGACCTCGTCGGCGAGGTGGGCCCGCAGCGACGCGGCCGTGCCGAGGCCGGCGGCCGTGGCGACGCGGTCGACCGGCAGGTCGCTGCCCTCGAGCAGGCGCCGGGCGCGGGCGACGCGCTGGGCGACCAGCCACGCGTGCGGCGAGGTGCCGGTCTCGGCGCGGAAGCGGCGGGTGAAGGTGCGCACGCTCATCGACGCCCGGGCTGCGAGGCCCGCGACGTCGATGTCCTCGTCGAGGTGCTCCACCGCCCACGCCCGGACCGCGCCGGTGGTGCCCGCGCCCGCCGGGGGCAGCGGGTGGTCGATGAACTGCGCCTGCCCGCCGTCGCGCCACGGGGCGACGACGAGGTGGCGCGCGACGGCGTTGGCGACCTCCGCGCCGTGGTCGCCGCGCAGCACGTGCAGGCACAGGTCGAGGCCGGCGGCGAGGCCCGCGGAGGTGGCGACGTCGCCGTCGTCGACGAAGAGCACGGACTCGTCGACGTCGAGGTGCGGGTGCAGGCGGCGCAGGTCGGCGGCGCGGGCCCAGTGCGTCGCCACCCGGCGCCCGTCGAGACGCCCCGCCGCCGCGAGGACGAACGCTCCGGTGCAGATGGAGAGCCAGCGGGCGTGGGCGGGGACGGTGTCCAGCGCCGCGAGCAGGTCGTCGGGAAGGACGCCGTCGCGGCGGGCGGGGACGTAGTGGGTGCCCGGCACGATCACGGTGTCGGCGGCGGCCAGGGCCTCCGGTCCGTGCTCGAGGAGCAGGGAGAACCCGGCGGTCGACGGCACCCGCTCGCTCAGGCCGCAGACGCGCACGTCGTAGAGCGGGCGTCCGGAGGCGTCCTCGGCGGTGCCGAACACCTGCGGCGGGATCTGCAGGTCGAAGCCGACGACCTCGGGCAGGGCGAGGACGGCGACGACGTGAGGCCTCATGGCCGGATTCTTGCACGAGTTGTCGTTCCGGCCACTGGTCCGTTGGGCGGAGAGGGCGCAGGCTGTCCGCTCGTGACCGAGACGCGGCCCGAGACGCCGAGCCCGCCCCGAGCCCGTTCCGCCTGGCCGTGGGCCGTCGCCGCGACGGCGTTCGTCACCCTGCTCGGGGCCTCCGGCTTCCGCTCCGCGCCCGGGGTGTTCGTCGAGCCGCTGCACGCCGAGTTCGGGTGGTCGACGGCGACGATCTCGTCGGCGGTGTCGCTGAACCTGCTGCTCTACGGCCTCGTCTCGCCCTTCGCGGCGGCGCTGATGGAGCGCTTCGGGATGCGCCGCGTCGTCTCCGTCGCCCTCCTGCTCGTCGCGGCCGGCAGCGGGCTCACCGTCTTCATGACGACCGCCTGGCAGCTGGTGCTGCTCTGGGGCGTGCTCGTCGGCGTCGGCACCGGCTCGATGGCCCTGGCGTTCGTCGCGACCGTGACCGGGCGCTGGTTCGTCGCCCGCCGGGGGCTCGTCTCCGGCGTGCTCACCGCCGCGCAGGCCGCCGGCGGCCTGGTGTTCCTGCCGCTCATGGCCTCGCTCGCGGGCTCGGTGGGCTGGCGGTTCGCGTCCCTGGTCATCGCGGCGGGCGCGCTGCTGGTCGTCCCGCTGGTCCTGCTCTTCCTGCGCAACCGGCCGTCGGACGTCGGGACGGTCGCCCACGGCGCCACCCCCGGCGAGGACGAGCCCGAGGAGGTCGTCACGGGCGGCGCGGCCCGGCGCAGCATCACGGTGCTGCGCGACGCCGCCCGGACCGGGACGTTCTGGCTGCTCGCGGGCGGCTTCGCGATCTGCGGCGCGACGACCGTCGGCCTGCTCAACACCCACTTCGTCCCCGCGGCCCACGACCACGGCATGCCCGCCACCACCGCCGCCGGGCTGCTCGCCGTCGTCGGGGTCTTCGACGTCGTCGGGACGATCGCGTCGGGGTACTTCACCGACCGCGTCGACCCGCGCAAGCTCCTGGCCGTCTACTACGTCCTGCGCGGCGCGTCCCTGGCGTTCCTGCCGTTCCTGCTGGCGCCGAGCGCCGCCCCGCCGCTGTGGGCGTTCATCATCTTCTACGGCCTGGACTGGGTCGCGACGGTGCCGCCGACGGTCGCCCTGTGCCGCGAGCGTTTCGGCGCGCGCGCCCCGATCGTGTTCGGCTGGGTCTTCGCCGCGCACCAGGCCGGGTCCGCGATCGCCGCCGTCGGCGCGGGTCTCGTGCGGGACCTCACCGGGGCCTACGACGGCGCCTGGTGGGGCGCGGGCGCGCTGTGCCTGGTCGCGGCCGTGCTCTCGCTGGCGGTCCCGCGGATGCTCGCGACCCGCCCTGCCGCCGAGGTCGCCCGGAGCTAACGTCCGGCGCGTGACGATCTCCGTGCACCCGGGCGCCGACGACCGCGACTGGGGCGGACGCCTGCCCCGCAACGAGTCGCTCGACCTCGACGACGAGCAGCGCGCCGCCCGCGACGAGATCGTCGGGCGCTCCGCGCGCTGGGCCGAGCGCTCCGGCTTCGCCCCCACCGACGACCGGGGCGGCCTGATCGGCCCGTTCAATGCCTTCGCGCTGCGCCCGGCGCCCGGGCGGGCCTTCAACCAGTGGGTCCAGACCGACCAGCGCGGCTCGTCGCTGGCGAGGACGATCCGCGAGGTCGTCATCCTCACCGTCGGCGTCGCGTGGCAGGCCGACTACGAGATCTACGCGCACGTCGCCGTCGCCCGGACCGTCGGGCTGTCCGAGACCGTGATCGCGGGCCTGCGCGAGGGCTCCACCGAGGGCTCGACCGACGGCTGGGCGCCCGACGAGCTCGCCGCGCACCGGTTCACCGACGAGCTCGTGCGCAACCACCGCGTCGCGCCGGCGACCTACGCCGCCGCGGAGGAGGCCTTCGGCCGCGACGGCGTGCTCGACATGGTGCACCTCGTCGGCATGTACCTCGCGACCTCGGCCCTGCTCAACGCCTTCGAGATCCCCGCGCCCGAGATCCCGGCGCCCCCGATCCCGGACTAGGTTCACGTCCCGTGGCGGACCGGCCGAGCTGGGAGCTGAGCTCGGTGCGCAACGCCGCGCGGCTGCTCAAGGAGTTCTCGGTCGTCGACCGCGAGCTCGGGGTCGCCGAGCTCGCGCGTCGCCTGGAGCTGGGGACAAGCACCGTGCACCGGCTGCTCGCGACCCTCACCGACGAGCGCCTCCTCGAGCGCGGGCCGGGCGGCACCTACCGGCTCGGCCTGGCGGTGCACGAGCTCGGGGCGAGCGTGGCCCCGCACGTCGGGCTGCACGAGGCGGCGATGCCCGCGATGGCCGGGCTGCGGCACGCGACGGGGGAGACCGTGCAGCTCGCGGTGCTCGACGGGATGGACTCGGTGTACGTCGAGCGCCTGGAGAGCCCGTACACGGTGCGGATCTTCGCGCGGGTGGGGACGCGGCTGCCGGCGACGACGACGAGCACCGGCAAAGTCCTGCTGGCGGCGCTGCCCCCCGAGGAGCTCGACGCCCGCCTCGCCGCGTGGACCCCCGAGCGGCCCACCCCGCACTCGATCGGCGACCCCGCGACGCTGCGCCGGCGCCTGCGCGAGATCGCCGACCGCGGCTGGGCCGACAACCGCGAGGAGAGCAGGCTCGGCGTCGTGTCGGTCGGGGCGCTGATCCGCGACGGCGCGGGGGAGCCGGTGGCCGCGGTGAGCGTCGCCGTGCCGGTGACCCGGGCCGGCGCGGCCGCGATGCGCCGCTACACCACCCTCGTCACCGACACCGCCGAGGTGATCACTCGGCGGCTGGCCCTCACCTGACCATGTGAGTGGAATTCGCGGCTATGGCCGGGAATTTCACGCACGTGGGCGGTGCTGCAGCGCCAGGCTGACGAACGCGACGACGCCGAGCACCGCGACGGCCCCGGCGAACACCATGCCGGAGGTGACCAGGCCGAACGCCGCCGACGCGAGGCCCTCGCCGATCACCGGCAGCGAGATGCCGACGTAGAGGACGAGGAAGAAGCTCGAGGCGACCTCGCTGCGCCGCTCCGGCGGGCTGCCCGCGTTCACGGCCCCGAGCCCGGCGCGGAAGCTCATGCCCTGGCCGACGCCGCCGACGGCAGCGCCCCCCACGAGCAGCGGCAGCGAGGCCAGCCCGATCGCGGCGCCGACGACGAGGATGCCGACGACGAGCGCCGCGCAGCCGATCAGCAGCGCCGGGCGCTCGTGCAGGCGCGAGGACGCGACCTGCCCCAGCGTCGACGCGCCGAGCAGCGTGAACACGACGAGCCCGGTCACGAAGTGGTTCTCGACGTGCAGCACCTGGGTGAGGAACGACGGCGAGACGGCGGTGAACAGGCCGAGCACGGCGAAGCCCGCGAACCCGGCGATCGCCGCGCGGACGAACACCCCGCGTACCTCGGGCGGGACCGAGACCTTCTGCGGACGCCACGACAGCCGCCCGTCGGGGACCTCGATCGGCTCGACGATCGCCCACGTCAGCGCGCCCACCACCAGCACCATCGCGATGTGCACGACGTAGGTGAGGTAGAGCGGTGCCGGGGCGTACTGCGCGAGCGCGCCGGCCACCACGGGCCCGAGGCCCAGACCGAGCATGTTCACCGCGGCGGCGAGCAGGCTGTAGCGCTGCTGGCGGCCCTCCGGTGCCAGGTCGACGATCGCGGCGGTCGCCGTCCCCGTGAAGATGCCGGCCGAGAGCCCGGACAGGACCCGGCCGACGAACAGCGCCGGGGTGCTGTCCGGGATCAGGAACACCGCGCTGGAGATCGCGGCGAGCGCGAGGCCCGGCAGCAGCACCGCGCGGCGGCCGAGCTGGTCGGACAGGCGCCCGAACAGCAGCAGGGCGATGGTGACGCCGACGGCATACGCCGCGAAGACCAGCGCGACCATCACGCCGCCGAAGCCCAGCTCGCGCTCGTAGAGCGGGTAGAGCGGCGTCGGCATCGTCGCGCCGAGCATCGTCACGAGGAACGCGAGGGCGACGACGACGGCCGCGGTCGGGCCGCGCAGGCCCCGTGCGGCGGTGGTGGTGCCGGTCGACGAGCTGATGGTGGTCCTCCGTCCGGTCGCGCGCCGGACGGCGTGTTCCCCGGCCGCGCCACGCTCACGCCGACGCGGCCGGGGATGTGACCGACTAGCGTCCCGGGATCGGCTTGCCCGAGAACAGGTACTTCTGGGCCAGCGCCACGGGGTCGTAGGCGGTTGGCGCGGCCTCCTCCGGCGCCGCGGTCACCGTCACGGGCCGGGTCTGCACGATGCAGACCGGGTCGCCCGCGCGGCGGTGCCGTCCGATCACCCACTCGACGTCGACCGGGTAGCCGTAGTGCTCCTCGATGGCGCGCACGGCCGAGGCGATGGCGCCGACCTGCTCGTCGTCGAGCACCTGCCGGTCGGCGAGCTTGGCGGGCATGTCGATCTCGGTGACCGCGCCGACCGCGAAGTCGAACGCCGAGACGATCCTCTTGTGGGCGACCTCGTACTTGAGCACCCGGCCGTCGGACTTGCCGATCTCGACGTGGTCGGGGTCGACGAGGCCCTGCACGATCGCCTCGCCCCAGCCCCAGCTGGTCTCGACGACGATGCGGTCGGCCTTGCCGGTCACGGGGTGCACCGAGAACGCGACCCCGGACGCCCGGGCGTGGATGAGCTCGATGACGCCGACGGCGATCGGCATCGCGTGGTGGCTGATGCCCTTGCGCAGGCGGTAGGCGAGCGCGCGGGCGGTGAACAGCGAGCCCCAGCAGTTGCGCACGGCGTCGAGCACCCGCTCGATCCCCGACACCCCGAGGTAGGTGTCGAAGATGCCCGCGAACGACGCGTCGGCGGCGTCCTCACCGGTGGCCGACGAGCGCACCGCCACCGGCACGTTGACGTCGACGCAGCGCAGGCAGAGCTCCTCGTAGGCCTCGGTGAGCCGCGCGGTGAGGTGCTCGCCGACGGGGGTGTCCCGGAACATCGCCCGGATCTCCGCCGACGCCGCCTCGACCTCGGCGTCGCTCGGCGACTCCCCGAGGCGGCCGATCACCGCGTCGATCCGCCCGTCGAGCCCCGACTCCCGGCAGTGCCGCGCGTAGGCCTCGACGCTGACGGCGAAGCCCTGCGGCACCTGGACGCCGGACTGCAGCAGCTCGGCGAGGCGGCCCATCTTCGAGCCGCCGGCCGCGATGGCCCGCTCCGGCGCGACCTCGTCGATCCAGACGATGGCCTCGCAGCTGTGTCCCGCCGGTCCGGCGAGGTCGGCCGCGGTCATGGGTACCTCCGGGGCGGCGGTCACCCGGCGACTCCCGCGGGGGCGTCGGCCGTGGTGTCCGCGGTGGTGGTGGATGCCTTGGTGATGATCGTGACCGTGCCGGTGGTGCCGTCCACCTCGATCTCGTCGCCGTCGGCGATCGACATCGTGGCGACGCCGAGCGCGGTGACGGTCGGGACGCCGTACTCGCGTCCGACGATCGCCGCGTGGGAGAGCATGCCACCGCCGTCGCAGGCCGCGCCCGCGATCTTGCCGAAGACCGGCGTCCAGCTCGGGGACGTGGACTCGCAGACGAGGATCGACCCCGGCTCGAGCCGGTGCATCTCGTCGGAGGACTGCAGGACGCGCGCGATGCCGCGGGCGGTGCCCTTGGCCGCGGCGACGCCCTTCATCACCGTCTGCTGGGCGGCGTCGGGGTTCTGGACGGCCTTGATCGCGGACGGGTTGAGCCCGAAGATCTCGATGAGCACCGGGTCCTCGACGGCCTCGGGGATGGTCCCGAGCACCTTGGGCATCTCGCCGCGCTTCGAGAACCAGTGGTCGAAGTACTGGCGGCGCTCGCCGACGAGGCTCTTGAGCTCGCCCTGGTACGGCCGGCGTCCGCTCGCGACGTCCATGAGCTCCGGCCAGAACAGGTAGAGCATGTCGTCCTTGTTGTCGGCGTTCTCGCGCCGCGCCAGCTCCTGGCAGCCCCACCGCAGCGGGAGCATGACCTTGAGGTCGATGTAGTAGTTGTGGTCGTCCTGCCACCAGGGGAAGTTCGCCTCCTGGTTGGACCGCAGGCCGGCGTCGAAGACGGCCTGCTCCTCCTTGGTCAGGCCGGAACGGGCGTTCTCGATGGCCTCCTCGCGCTCGGCCATCGCGTTGCGGGCCGCGGCCTCGAAGTCGTGCTCGTCGTCCTTCTTGAGGAAGGTCTTGATCAGTCCGAGCGGGATCGTGTTGTCCTCGATCCAGCTCGGTACGCCGACGTCGCAGGTGGCCTCGGCGCGCCAGCCGTAGACCTGCAGGAAGTCGTCGAACTCGGTGAGCCACGGTCCGGCGCCGGGCTCGCGGCCGAGGGCCGCGCGCAGCTCGTGCGGCTCGTGGGTCTCGAAGACCTGCTCGAGCCCGGCCTCGCGGGCCCGCATCGCGAGCCGGTAGACGCCGCGGTCGGTCTCCATGATCTTGGTGTCCTCGCCCTGGAGGAACTTGCCGATCTCGCTGGGGTTGATCCCCATGTCGGCGCAGGCGCCGTAGAACCCGAGGAAGTTCGCCAGCATCGGGTACATGACGCCGAAGTGGATCTCCATCGAGCGCTTGTGGTAGCGCCGGCCCTGCGTCAGCAGCTCGGTGAGGTCCGGGGTGCCGGTGAAGTCGACGCCGCGGAAGTACTGCCAGGTGGCCTCGAGCTCGTCGCGGCCGGCCTCCCAGATCGAGCGGTAGTTCGCGAGGAAGTGGGGGAGGTTGGTCCCGATGCGGTTGGCGCGCGCACCGATCTCGCGCGGGTCGGTCTCGGGGAGCGCGCAGCCGTAGAGGTGGGTGCCGGCGAACCGCGCGGTGATGCCGCGGCCGGGCGGCAGCGGCAGCGCCTCGGCCGCGTGCTGGGTGCCCCAGCAGTAGCCGTCGGAGCTCCACAGCGTGGCGGCGAGCGGGGTCAGGCCGCGCGACCAGTGGAAGTCCAGGAACCAGAAGCCCTGCTCGTCCCCGGGCC
This sequence comes from Actinomycetospora aeridis, assembly GCF_037400275.1. Lineage (NCBI taxonomy): Bacteria > Bacillati > Actinomycetota > Actinomycetes > Pseudonocardiales > Pseudonocardiaceae > Actinomycetospora > Actinomycetospora aeridis. The sequence goes on from NZ_JBBEGL010000003.1 coordinate 269,003, forward strand.
GGAACGGGCTCGCGGGGTCGACGATGTACGGCGACTCGAAGTGCTCCGGCTTGAAGCCCGGGTACCACTCGCCCGTGGCGTACTCGTCCACCGGCACCACGTTGGCCATCTGGTCCTCCTCGTCGATGAGCGCTGGATCACCGTTCATCCCCGTGGGTCTGTGATGCAAGCAACACGTTCCGCCACCGCGAACGTTGCCCGCCACCGAACGGGCGCGGACGCGTCACCCGGATGTCCTTAAGGTCACGGAGCATGACCGAGCCGCTCGCCGTCGTCGTCGGTGCCACCGGGGCCCTGGGCGGGGCGATCGCGCACCGCCTGCGCGCCCGGGGGCTGCCCGTGCTCGCCGTGGCCCGGTCGGCCGACGCGCTCGCCGCGCTGTCGGCCGACGACGAGGGCATCGCGGGGTGCGCGACCGACATCGGCGACGACGCCGCGGGCGAGGCGATCACCGCCGCGCTGAACGAGCGGGACCTCCCGGTGCGGATGGTCGTGCAGGCCGCGGGCCTGCCCGCGCTCGGCGGTCTGGACGCCGTCGAGCCGTCCGCGCTGGGCGCCGCGGTCGCGCTGAAGCTCGGGGGCCTGCTGCGGCTCGTGCGCGCCGCCGACCCGTGGCTGGGGGAGGCGTCGCGGATCGTCGCGCTCGGCGGGCACTACGGCGCCGAACCCTCGCCGCACGTGCCGGGCGCGGGCGTCACCAACGCCGCCCTGGCGAACCTCGTCCGCCAGCTCGCCGACGCCTACGGGTCCCGCGGGATCACCGCGCACCTCGTCGCGCCGGGCCCCGCCGACACCGACCGACTGCGCCGCCTCTCCGCCGCCCAGGCGTCGTCCCGGGGCGTCGACGTCGAGGACGTTCTCGCCGAGCGCCGTGACGAGTCGCCACTGGGCGCGCTCGTCACCCCCCACCAGGTCGGGTGGGCGGTCGCGACCCTGCTGGACCCGGAGGCGTCCGCGCTCACCGGCTCGACCCTCGCGCTCGACATGGGCGCCCGCCGGGGCATCTAGATCCGGTCGGCCAGACCGACGACGGCCCCGACGACCGCCGGTCCGTGCCCGAGCACGGCGTCGTTGTGGTCGGCGCCGGGGACGGCCACGACGGCGCCGCCCGCGGCGTCCGCCACCGCCCGGCTCTGCGCCGGCGGGATCGTCCGGTCGGCCTCGCCCAGGACCACGGTCGTGGGCACACCCGCGCGGGCGACCAGCTCGGTGACGGGGAAGCGGTCGGCGAGCAGGGCCCGCACCGGCAGGAACGGGTAGACGCGCTCGCCGACGGCCGGGAGGTCGACGAACGGCGAGCGCAGCACCATCCCGGCCGCTGACCCCGGGTTCTCCGCGGCCAGCCGCGCGACGACCGCCGACCCGAGGCTCTCCCCGAGGAGGAGCAGGCGCCGCGGCGGGACGCCGCGCTCCCGCACGAGGTGGTCCTGGGCCGCGCGGGCGTCGAGGGCGAGCCTCTCCTCGCTCGGGCGGCCCGGGTTGCCGCCGAAGCCGCGGTAGTCGAAGAGCAGCACGTCGAGACCCCGGGCGCTCAGCGCCGCGGCCAGTGGTGCGCGCGCGGAGCGGTCGCCCGCGTTGCCGTTCGCGACGAGGACGGTCACCTCCCGGCGCTCGCCGCGCGCCGGCACGAACCACGCGCCGAGCGTGAGGCCGTCGGCGGTGGTGAGGGTGACGTCCTGCGCCTCGGCGAGCGCCGAGGCCGCCGGGGCGACCGGTCCGTCCGGGGGCAGGTAGACGAGCTCGCGCTGGAACAGCCACAGGGTGCCGATGCCGACGAGGGCGGCCACGAGCAGCAGCCCGGCCACGGTCGCGATCCGCCGCCCCACGGCTCAGAGCACCTGCAGGCCGAGCGCCCGGCACACGTCGGAGGCCTGCTCGGCGGAGACGATCGCCCCGCGCAGGAGCGCCGGGGTCTCCGGGGTGATCTCGCCGAGGTCGGCGCCGCGCAGGTCGGCGCCCTCGAGCCGCGCGTGCGCGAGATCGGTGCCGCGCAACGCGCAGTCGGTGAGGACGGCCTCGCGCAGATCGGCCCCGGAGAGATCGGCGTCGGAGAGGTCGACGCGCTCGACACGCCAGCCCCGCAGCGCGGCGTCGGCGAGGCGGGCGAGGGCGAGCGAGCACCCGTCCACCGAGAACGTGACCGCGAGGCTGCGCATCCCGGTGAGGTCGGCGCCGATCATGCGGCAGTCGCGGAACACGGTGTCGGTGAGGCGGGCGCCGACGAGGCGGGCGCGGGACAGGTCGACGCCGGTGAACGTCGCGTCGGTGAGGTCGGCGTCGGACAGGTCGGCCTCGGCGAGGGAGCCGCTCTCGACGGTCGCGCCGTCGAGGACCGCGCCGCGCAGCCGGGTCCGCGTCAGGTCACAACGCTCCAGCGTCGCGGCGCCGAGGTCGACCCCGAGAGGTCCAGCTCGCCGAGCCGACACCGTCGCAGCACCCACCGCCCGCCGTTGCTCAGCGCGTCGCGGACCGCCTCGGGGTCGGCTCGCGTGAAGTCGACGTCGGTGACCTCGGGGCCACGGGAGAGGGCCTCGAGGGCTTCGAGGGCGTCGGTCGTCACGGACGCCGAGTCTGCCGTCAGCCGGGGATGGCGGCGCCCGAGGGGACGCCGGCGGCGACGTACGCCTCGTAGAGCTCCTCCCATGCCGGGGTGCGGCCGCCCGGCGCCCCGCCGGGTGTGCCGGCCAGGGCGTTGTCCAGGGCGTCCAGGCAGAGCTCCCAGCCCGCGGCGTTGCGCGCGGCGCCGTCGCGCTCGTCCATGACGTGGGTGAAGGTCAGCCGGGTGCGCCCGTCGCGCAGCGTCTCGACCTCGAACCAGAGCTGCTCGCCGTCCCAGGAGAACCCGACCCGGTGCGGGGGCTCGTGGGCCAGGACCTCGCCCGTCCCGCCGTCGCCGTCCTCCTCGAAGGAGTAGACGATCGCGGCGCCCGGCGTCCACGCCTCCGGTGCGACCGTCGCGGGGAACCAGTGCGCGAGCTCGTCGGGCGTGGTGAGCAGCGCGAACACCCGCTCGGCGGGGTGGTCGTACTCGCGGACGAAGCGCAGCGCCGGGCGTCCGTCGATCTCGGTGTAGCTGCCGGTGGGGCTCACGGGGTGTCCTCCCTCTGGGTCTGCTCGAGGCGCCGTCCGAGGGCGTCGAGGCTGTCGGACCACAGCTGCCGGTAGGGCGCGAGCCAGGCGTCGAGGGCGACGAGCGGCGCCGGGTCGACCTCGTAGACCCGGCGTTGCGCCTCGGCCCGGGCCCGCACCAGCCCCGCCTCGCGCAGCACCCTGAGGTGCTTGGACGTGCTGGGCTGGCTGAGATCGAGCAGGTCGACGAGCTCCCCGACGGCCCGGGGCCGCTCGCGCAGGAGCCCGAGCATCGCCCGCCGGTGCGGGTCGGCGAGCGCCGTCCACGTCCCGGCGTCCGGAGCGGTGGTCACGGCGCCGAGCATGCCGTAGACGGAATATGCCGCGCAAGGCATGGAGGAGGCTGCTCGCCTCCGCATCCCCGCCGATCTCGAGTGATCAACGGGGACTTTGCGCGCCTAGAAGCAGCGAGCAGCGCGTTCGCTGCCACACCGGCAAGCGAACGCTCACCACGCCACGTCGAGCGTCTCCAGGCCGCGGAAGAAGTAGCTCGCGATGTAGCTCGGCGCGTAGCCCTCGGCCAGGCGCAGGGTCGGGAGGCGCCGGATCAGCGTCTCGAGGGCGACGCGGATCTCCGCCCGCGCCATCGGGGCGCCGGGGCAGACGTGCAGGCCGCGGCCGAAGGCGAGGTGGTCGCGGACGTTGGCGCGGTCGATGTCGACGACGTCGGGGTCGGGGAACGTCGTCTCGTCGCGGTTCCCGGAGCCGAAGAGCAGCAGCACCATCGTGCCGGCCGGGAGGTCGGTGCCGCCGAGGACGGTGTCGCGGGTGGTGACGCGGAACAGCCCGCGGTGCGGGGCGTCGCGGCGCAGGACCTCCTCGGTGACCTTCGGGATCGCCTTCGCGGGGTCGTCGAGCACGCGGGCGTGCACGTCCGGGTTCTGCAGGATCGCCAGCACCGTCGCGGTGATCGCGTCACGGGTGGTGTCGAAGCCCGCGACGCGGGCGGCCCCGCGGACGACGTTGATGACGTAGTCGTCGTCGAGGCCGGGGAAGCCGTGGGCGCCGTGCACCAGGTCGGAGATCAGATCCTCGCGCCGGTGCGCGCGCCGCTCGTCGATGAGGGCCTGCAGGTAGACCGTGTAGTCGGCCATCCGGCGGGCGGAGGCGATGCGCTCGTCGAGCGGGGCGAGCAGGTTCCAGAGCATGTTGACGTCGTCGGTCCACTGCTGGATCCGCTCGCCGTCCTCGGCGGGGAAGCCGATGATCGCGTTGATCACCGACTGTACGAACGGGACCGCGTAGCCGGCAACCAGATCTGCCCGCCCCGATGCGAAGCCGTCGATGAGCGACTCGGCCGTCGCCCGCATCGTCGGCAGCATCGCCCGCACGCGAGCGCCGGTGAAGCCGGCGTCGAACACCCGCCGGATCGGGTGGTGCGCGGGCTCGTCCTCGTTGACGACGGCGTTGGTCTCCGGGACGTTGCCCTCCCGCAGGACCTCGGTGACCTCCGGCGGGTTCCAGTAGATCTTCGGGACCGCGACGGCCGACGAGTAGGTCGCCGGGTCGTCGATGACGGTGGTCAGGTCGTCGTACCGGGTGACCATGTACGCGCCCAGGACCGGGTTGATCATCGGCGAGTGGGCGCGGGCCTCGCGGTAGAACAGGTGCGGGTCCTCCCGGTGCGGGCTGACCATCGGGTTGAACTCGAGTGCGGGGCTGCTCTCGTCGGTGGCGGTCACGGCGCTGTGCCTCCCGGGGCGGCGTGGTGGGCCCTCGACGCTAGGTGTGGCCCGGCTCACCCGTCGATCCGCGCGCGGTAGCCCGTGCGCCGGATCCGGCAGTGCGCGAGGGCGGCTCGCCGAAGGCCTCGCGGTACGCCCGGGCGAAGCGGCCGAGATGGGTGAAACCCCAGCGCATGGCCACCTCGGCCACGTTGCCGTGCCCCGCGGCGAGGTCGTCGCGGGCGCGGCGCAGGCGTACGCCGCGGACCAGGGCCATGGGGGAGACGCCGTGGTGGCGGGCCATGCCGTCGCGCAGCCCCCGCGCGCTGACGCCGGCGACCTCGGCGAGCGAGGCGACCGTCCAGGGGTGCTCGGGCCGCTCGACGACGGCGGCCACGGCCCGGCGGATCGACTGCGGCCCCACGGCCGCGGCGGGCACGGCGAGGGCGTCGCGGTACGGGTGGTCGACGGTGTGCAGCAGGCCCGCGACGACGGCCTCGACCAGGGGCCGCATCACCCGCGGGTCGGCGGCGAGGCCCCGCGGGTCGGCGGCGAGGTCGGCGAGCGCGCGCACCAGTGACCACCACCGCCGGCCGTCCGGCGACGCGAGGTCGATCGTCGGCGCCAGCGCCACCGCACCGCGCACCGGCCGGTCGAGCAGGGCCGTGAGCTGGTCCTCCAGCGCGCCGCGATCGATCTTCAGCCCGAACAGCCGCCCGCCCTCCGCCCACCCGTGCAGGCGGGCGGTGCCGTCGGGCCGGTAGACCGCCGCGGTCGCCGCGGTGGAGCACACGTCGGCGCGCCCGCTGCGGGTGCGCAGGACGCCGTCCAGGGCGATGTTGACCTCGTAGCCGGTGGCCAGCTCCCCGGTCTCGATCACCACCTCGCCGCCGTAGGACAGCACCCCGGCCGCGACCGGCCCGAGGTCCACGGCCGAGAGCGACATCGAGAACTCGGCGGGGTCGTGCAGCATCGTCAGCCGGTGCGGGAAGTAGATCTCCGCACACTGCGCCCGGGCCTGGTCCGGGTCCGAGGTGCTGACGTGCACGGCGGCCTACCCCTTCGCCGCCCGCGCCGCGATCTCCTCGCGCCGGGCGCCGGAGGCCGGGACGCCGCCGATCGCCCAGTCGTCCGGCGGCACCTGGATGATCCGCCCGCGCACGCGGGAGCGCTCCACCCCGAGCACGTCGACGATCAGGTCGGTGACCTCGGCGAGCAGGCGGTGGCGCTGCTCGACCGGCCGGCCCTCCAGGACGATCGCGGTGAAGTACGGCGCGGGTGCGGCGTGCGTCGCCCCGCCGACGGCCCAGTGATCCGGCGCGTGCAGCGTCAGGGACGCCCGCACCCGCTCGATCGGCGACTCCAGCACCTCGGCGTAGCGGCGGCTCAGGAGCTCGAGCAGCTGCGCGTGCTGGGCGGGGGAGTGGTCGCCCTCGACGAGGTGGAGCTCCAGGACCGGCATCAGCCCTGCTCGCGCTCGCGGGCCAGCTCCAGGGCGATGTCGATGATCATGTCTTCCTGGCCGCCGACGAGGCCCAGCTCGCCGCAGCGCCGCAGGATGTCGGGCACGGGGACCTTGTAGCGCTCGCCCGCGTGCTCTGCGTGCAGCAGGAAGCTGGAGTACACGCCCGCCCAGCCCTGGGTGATGGCGTTGCGGTCCATCTTCGGCCAGCGGTGCAGGAACGGGCGCACGACGTCCTCGGCGGCGTCGAGCAGCGCGGTGACGTCGACGCCGGTGGAGATGCCCATGCGGTCGAACACCGCGGCGAGGACCTCCGTCGGCGAGTTGCCCGACCCCGCGCCGAGGGCGCACAGGGAGCCGTCGATCTCCTTGACGCCGAGCTCCGCGGCGATCACGGAGTTCGCGACGCCCATCGAGAGGTTCTGGTGGCCGTGGTAGCCGACCCACGCCTCGTCGCCGACCTCGGCGAGCAGCGCCTCGAACCGCGCTCGCGCGTCGTTCATGAGCAGCGCGCCCGCCGAGTCGGTGACGTACGGGCATTGGCACCCGGCGTCGACCATGATCCGGGCCTGCTTCGCGAGGTCCTCCGGTGGCGTGCGGTGGGCCATCATGAGGAAGCCGACGGTCTCCATGCCCAGGTCGCGGGCCACCCCGAAGTGCTGGGGCGAGACGTCGGCCTCGGTGCAGTGGGTGGCGACGCGGACGACGTCGGCGCCGGCATCGCGGGCCCGGCGCAGGTCCTCGACCGTCCCGATCCCGGGCACGAGCAGCACCGCGATCTTCGCCTGCTTCGCCTCCTCGCGCGCCGCGGCGATCAGCGTCAGCTCGTCGGTGTGCGAGAAGCCGTAGTTGAAGCTCGAGCCGCCGAGACCGTCGCCGTGGGTGACCTCGATGACCTCGACACCGGCGCGGTCGAGCGCGCGGACGGTGTCGCGCACCTGCGCCTCGGTGAACTGGTGCGCCTGGGCGTGGCTGCCGTCGCGCAGCGTGGTGTCGGTGATCCGGACGTCGTGCCGGATCTGGGGCCTGCTCATGCCGCCACCTCCGTCATGTCCGCGGCGACCAGCTCGCCCACCTGCGCGGCGGCGGCGGTCATGATGTCGAGGTTGCCTGCGTAGGAGGGCAGGTAGTCGCCGTTGCCCTTGACCTCGAGGAACACCGCGACGCGACCGCGTCCGCCCCACTTCTCCGACGGCGGGTCGAACTGCGGCTCCGCGCGCAGCGTGTAGCCCGGGACGTACTGCTGGACGCGGGTGACCATGTCGTGCACCGAGGCCGACACGGCGTCGGTGTCGGCGCCCTCGGGCAGGGAGCAGAACACCGTGTCCCGCATGATCATCGGCGGCTCGACGGGGTTGAGGATGATGATCGCCTTGCCGCGCTCGGCGCCCCCGACCTCCTCGACGGCCCGCGCCGTGGTCTGGGTGAACTCGTCGATGTTGGCGCGCGTGCCCGGGCCTGCCGAGCGCGAGGCCGTCGACGCGACGATCTCCGCGTAGGCCACCGGCGCGACGCGGGAGACCGCGGCGACGATCGGGATGGTCGCCTGGCCGCCGCAGGTGATCATGTTGATGTTCGGGGCGTCGAGGTGCTCGGGCATGTTCACCGCCGGGCACACCATCGGCCCGAGGTGCGCGGGCGTCAGGTCGATCGCCCTGATGCCCGCGTCGGAGTAGCGCGGGGCGTTCGCGACGTGCGCCTTCGCCGACGTCGCCTCGAAGACGATCCGCGGCAGCGGGTCCTGGCGCAGCAGCCAGTCGACGCCCTCGGCCGACGCGGGCACGCCGGCCGCCCGCGCCCGTTCCAGCCCGTCGGACTCGACCACGCCGACCATCGCGGTGACCTCGATCCGCGCGCTGCGGGCGAGCTTGGCCAGCAGGTCGGTGCCGATGTTGCCCGGACCGACGATCGCGGCCGGGACCTTCGCAGGCGCACTCATGCCCGCAGAGTGGCACCGCCCACCGACACCGCGGAACCGCCGCGTTCCACTGACCGGGACGAGAGGGCCGGGGACGTCAGGCGACGAGGTGGCGCCCGGCCCGGGCCGCGGCCTCGACGACGTCCTCGGTGCTGCGGGCGAGCACGGCCCGGGTGAACAGCGGCGAGGGGCCGGCCACGGACAGTCCGCCGACCGGGCGCCCGTCGGCGTCGACCACCGGCGCCGCCACCGACGTCCGCCCCGCCTGGAAGGTCGAGGACACGACGTACCCGGCGCGCCGGGCGGCGCCGAGCTCGTCGTGCAGGGCGGCGCGGTCCGGCGGGGCGAGGCGCTCGTCGCGGCAGAGCCGCTCGACGCGCTCGTCGACCTCCTCCGGCGGGAGCCGCGAGAGCGCGGCCTTGCCACAGCCGCCGCGCCACGCCGGCGCCCGCAGCCCGACCCGGTTGTCCATCGGCGCCCGCACCGGGCCCGCCTCCCGGTGCAGGTAGACGGTCCAGCCCCCGACGAGCTGCGCGACGTGCACCTCCTGCCCGGCGGTGCGGCGCAGCCCGCCGAGGCCGCCCTCGACGGCGGCGACGAGCCCGGTGCGCTCGATGATCTGTCCCGCGAGCCCGACCAGCAGCGGGCCGAGCCTCCAGCCGCGTCCCGGGACGGTCTCGAGGAGCCCCTCGGCGGCGAGGGTGCCCGCGAGCACGTGCACCGTGCTGCGCGGGATGCCGGTGCGCGTGGCCAGGGCGCGCGTGGAGAGCACGTCGCTGGTCGGGCCGAAGGCGCGCAGCAGGACGGCGGACTTGCTCACCGCCGCCACCGTCACCCGTTCGAGGATGCTCCGCCCGGGAATCCGGTGTCCAGCACCGCGGGACGCCCGCCTGGGTGGGCGCGGTGTCGCTGCCTAGCGTTCCCGGCCATGGCGCGTGTGTTCCAGGTCACGGCGGGCAGCAGCCGGTCGGGCCGGCGACGAGCGGGGCAGCCGACCCCGGCGCCGGTCGAGCCTGCGCTGGCCCGCCGCGCCGGCATCGTCGCGGGCTACCTCGCGCCGCACCCGCCGCACCTGGTCTACGCCGAGAACCCGCCCCAGAACGAGCCCCGGTCGACCGGTGGCTGGGAGGTGCTGCGCTGGGGCTACGAGGAGCTGCGGCGCCGGCTGCGGGCCCACCGGCCCGACGTGCTCGTGGTGCACGCGCCGCACTGGATCACCATGGTCGGCCACCACGTGAACTGCGTGCCGAACCCGCGCGGGCTCTCCGTCGAGCCGATCTTCCCGCACCTGTTCCGCTACCACTACGACTTCCGCACCGACGTCGACCTCGCCGAGGCGATCGTCGAGGAGGGGGAGCGCGCGGGCCTGGTCACGAGCGCGATGCGCGAGGACGGGGTGCGCGTCGACTACGCGACGATCGGGGCGCTGCACCTGGCCAACCCCGACTGGGACCTCCCGGTCGTGTCGCTCTCGGCCAACAACAACCCCTACTTCTACTCCGACGCGTCGCTGGCCGAGATGGAGACGCTGGGCGAGGCGACACGGACGGCGATCGAGAAGACGGGCCGCCGCGCGGTGCTGCTGGCGTCGAACTCGCTCTCCCACCTGCACTGGGACACCGAACCGGACCTGCCCGAGGACATGGGCGTCGAGCGGCCCTTCACCCACGCGCAGTACGCGGGCGACATGGAGCTGCTGCAGACCATCCGCGAGGGCCCGACGGCGCGGCTCAAGGAGGCCGTGCCCGCGCACATCGAGGCCACGTCGTCGGAGACCAAGGCCGGCAGCCTGACGTGGCTGATGGCAGCGATGGGCTGGCCCGCGATCGCCGGCGACGTGCTCGCCTACGGCACGGTCATCGCCACCGGGAACGCGGTCGTGGAATGGGTCCCGTGATGGTGCCGGCAGCCCTCGTCCCCGCGATGCCCCACCTCCTCGCCGGCGACCCCGCCGCGAGCTGGGCCGAGCTGGCCGCGGCGACGCGCAACGTCGGCGACCGCCTGCGCGCGGCGGGCGTGGACACCGTCCTGCTGCTCTCGACGCAGTGGTTCACGGTGCTGGGCCACCAGGTGCAGTGCGACGACCGGCTCCGCGGGCGGCGCACCGACGAGAACTGGTACGCCCACGACTACGGGCACCTCGACCACGACCTCGCGGTCGACAGCGAGCTCGCCCACGCCTGGGCGGACGCCATCGACGCCGCGGGCCTGCAGGCCCGGCGCACGCGCTACGACGGCTTCCCGGTCGACACGGGCACGGTCGTCGCCTCGAGGCTCCTCGACCCCGGGAACGAGGGTCGCTGGGCTCAGGTGTCCTGCAACCTCTACGCCGACCCGTCGGCGATGGCGACGGTGGCCGCGGCCGGGGTGCGCGCGGCCGAGGGCCTCGGGCGGCGCGCCGGCGTCGTCGCCGTCAGCGGCCTGTCGTCCGGGCTGACCCCGCGTTGGATCCGCCCGTCCGAGGACCGCGCCCCGCCCGAGCACGACCGCTGGAACCGCAAGGTCCTCGACGCGATCCGCGCCGGCGACCGCGACGCGGTGCTGGCGATGCGCGAGGAGTTCGCCGCGGCGGCGCAGGCCGACAGCCAGTTCCGGGCGTTCGCGTTCCTGGACGGCAGCGGCGCGGTGGACCGGCCGGGCGAGGTCCTGGCGTACGGGCCGGTGTGGGGCACGGGCGCAGCGGTCGTCTGGTGGGGCGAGTCAACCGGGAGGGAGACCTGATGGCACGGGCAGTGGGGTTCATCGAGGCCGAGGGGTTCGTGCCGGTGTTCGACGCGGTCGACGCCATGGTCAAGGCGACCGAGGTCGAGGTCCAAGGGGCGGTGCGCCTCGGCGGCGGGCTCGTCGCCGTGGCCGTGACCGGCGACCTCGCGACGGTCGAGGAGGCCGTGGAGGTCGGCGAGGAGGTCGCGCGGGCGGTGTCCGGCCGCGCGGTGAAGTCGATCGTGTTCGCTAGCCCGTGCGTGCCGGTCCAGGCGCTGGCGGGCGACATGGCGATGGTGGGGAGCTGAGCCCGATGGCGGAACGTGGTGCCCGCGCGATCGGCATCCTCGAGACCCGCGGCGTGGTGGCGCTCGCGGCGGGCATCGAGGCGATGATGAAGACCGCCGACGTCGAGACCGTGACGGTCGACCGCGTGTCGAGCGGCTACCTGGCCGCGGCCGTGCGCGGGTCGCTGGCGGCGGTCCGCCAGGCGATCAACGCGGGCTCGGCCGCGGTCGAGCAGTACGGCGAGCTGCGGGCGGCGCAGGTGTACCCGAAGCCGCACGGGGTGTCGGTCGGGCTGCTCGAGAACGGGAGTGCGGACCGCCTGACCCGGGCCATCGAGTCATGATCCTCGGTGAGGTGGTCGGGCGCGTGTGGTCCGAGCGCGAGGTCGAGGGGCTCGGCGGGACGCGCATGGTGATGGTGCGCGACCAGGACTCCGGGGCGCAGCGGGTGGCGGTCGACCTGCTCGACGCCGGGATCGGCACCACCGTGCTCGTCGCCACCGACGAGGCCGCCGCGGCTGTGACCGGGCGCAGCTGCGTCGACGCCGCGGTCGTCGCGCTCGTCGCCGGGTGGGACGGCAGCTCATGAGCGGGCCGTGGATCCTGGGCCTCGCCGACCCGGCCGTCGCGGACGTCGCCGCCGTCGGCGGCAAGGGCGCCGGGCTGCACCGGCTCGTGGCGCTGGGCGCGCGGGTGCCGTGCGGGTTCGTCGTCACCACCGACGCGTTCCGAGCGGCGCTCTCCGACGCGCACGACGCGGAGGCGCCCCTGCGGGACCTGGCGCCGGACGCACCCATCGACCAGGTCGAGCGCGCGGCGGCCCAGGCCCGGGCCCGGCTGCTGCGCGCGGCCACCGCGGGCCCGGTCCTCGACGCGGTGCGCGCGGCCTACGACGGGCTCGCTGGCGGGGTCGCGCGGGTCGCGGTGCGCTCGTCGGCGGTGGGCGAGGACGCGGCGGGCGCCTCGTTCGCCGGGGAGCACGACACGTTCCTCGAGCTGCGGGGCCGGGACGCCGTCGCCGACGCCGTGTGCCGGTGCTGGGCCAGCCTCTACACGGCCCGCGCGGTGTCGTACCGCGAGCACGCCGGGACGGGGTCGGCCGGCGCGATGGCGGTGGTCGTGCAGGAGATGGTGCCGGCGCGCGCCGCCGGGGTGTTCATGACCCTGAACCCCGCGAACGGCGACCGCTCCACCGTGGTCTGCGAGGCCGTCTGGGGGCTGGGGGAGCCGCTGGTCTCCGGCATGGTGACCCCGGACCGGTTCGTCATCGACAAGATCAGCGGCGAGGTCGTGCGCCGCGAGGTGGCCACGAAGGAGCGCTGCCTCGTCCGCGACCCCGAGCATCCCGGCACCCACGAGACCGACGTCCCGGCCGACCGTCGCGAGCAGCCGTGTCTCGACGACGCCGAGCTCGCCGAGATCCTCGAGCTGGCGCGTCGCGTCGAGCGTGACGCCGGGGTGCCGCAGGACGGCGAGTTCGCCGTCGCCGAGCCCGGGGGCCCCGCCCGCGTCCACCTCCTCCAGACCCGCCCGGAGACGGTCTGGAGCACCCGCGCCCCGCGGGCGGCGACCAGCGGCGCCCAGTCGGCGCTGTCGGCGGTGCTCGCGACGCTCACCCGCGGCGCGACCGCGACCCGCCCGACGCCCGAAGGGACGCCCGACCATGCCGGCTGACCGTTTCCCGAGCCCGTTCGAGATCGAGACCCCGCCCGGCGCCGAGGGCTGGGAGTCGATGTACGACTGGTACCACCTGTTCGGCCCGGAGCGCCGCGAGCTCGACGAGGGCCGGTTCTGGTTCGCCGACCGCCTGCACCACCCCGACGTCCTGCACCCCTACGACGAGATCCAGTGCGAGTGCTGGTGGCAGGCGCTGGGCGCCTTCAACACCCGGATCTTCGCGATGCCGCCCGCGTTCGGCGTCGACCAGCGGATCGTCAACGGACGGCTCTACGTGACGCCGGTGGCCGCGCCCGCCGAGGACATCGGGGCCCGCGCCGAGGAGTTCGGCCGCCGCGCCGGGCACTACTACGAGCGCTGGGACGCGATCTACGCGGAGTGGAAGGAGAAGGTCACCGCGAAGCTCTCCGAGATCCGGGAGATGCGGTTCGACCCGCTGCCCGACCTGGAGCCCGAGCGCACCGTGTTCGACCACGTCGGGCACTCGGCGGGGTTCCGGATGATCCGCGACTTCGACCGTCTCGTGCTGACGATGTACGAGACCTACCAGTACCACTTCGAGCTGCTCAACATCGGCTACGCGGCCTACCTGACGTTCTTCGCGCTGTGCCGCCAGGCGTTCCCGGACATCTCCGACCAGTCGATCTCCCGCATGGTCGGCGGGCTGCGCGTCGAGCTCTACCGGCCCGACGACGAGCTCAAGCGCCTGGCCAAGGAGGCCCAGCGGCTCGGGCTCGTCGAGCGCCTGTCGGGCACCGAGGACGCGGCGTCGCTCTTCGCGTCGTTGCGATCGGACGCCGCGGGCGCCGAGTGGGTGGCGGACTGGGAGCGCACCGCGGACCCGTGGTTCCTCATCAACACCGACCCCGGGCACCCCGGCGGCTACCACACGTACCCGACCTGGGCCGACCAGCCGGACATCCCGCTGACCTCGGTGCGCGAGTACCTGCGCCGGCTCGAGGACGGCGAGTCGATCGACCGCCCGACCGACGAGGTGCTCGCCGAGCGCGACCGGATCACCGCCGGCTACCGCGAGCTGCTCTCCGAGGCCGACCGCGCGACATTCGACGAGACGGTCGCGCTGGCCCGCCAGGTGTTCGCGTTCATCGAGGAGCACGTGCTCTACATCGAGCACTGGATGTGGGCGACGTTCTGGGCCAAGTCGCACGAGCTCTCCCGCGCGCTGGCCGCGATGGGCGAGATCGACGAGCCCGAGGACATGTTCTTCCTGCGCCGCTACGAGGTCGCCGAGGCGATCTACGACTGCGTCGCGGCGTGGTCGGTGGGGTCCCGGCCGCGCGGTGCGGACCATCTCCGGTCGACCATCACCCGGCGCCGCGAGATCTACACGGCGCTGCGGGCGTGGGAGCCGCCGCCGGCCCTCGGGCCGCCGCCCACACAGATCGACGAGCCGTTCACGGTGATGCTCTGGGGGATCACGACGGCGTCGGTGGCGGAGTGGCTGCGCGCCGACTCCGAGGACGGCACCCTGCGCGGCACCGCGGGCTCGCCCGGCGTCGTCGAAGGGCCGGTGCGGGTGGTCACGCACCCCAACGAGCTCCCCGAGGTGCAGCCCGGCGACGTGCTCGTCTGCCCGGCGACGTCGCCGGCGTGGGCGCCGGTGTTCGCCCGCGTCGCGGCCACGGTGTCCGACGTCGGCGGGATCATGAGCCACACCGCGATCGTCTGCCGGGAGTACGGCATGCCCGCGGTCGTCGGGACCGGCAACGCCGTGTCGACGCTGCGGACGGGCCAGCGAGTGCGGGTGGACGGGAACACGGGCGTGGTCACGGTCCTGGAACCCGCATGACGACCTGCGCTCCGCGTCCCCCCGGGCCGCCGGAGCCGAACCCACCGGACGCCGTGCGGGCCGGGCGGCGACGGGCGCTGCGCCGGACCCGGACCGCGAGCGGCACCCTGCTGCTCGACATGGGCGGGGTCGTCATCCCGACGCTGTTCGAGTCGACCGACGTCCCCGGCTTCCCGGCCGGCCCGACGGGGGAGGACGCGGACTACCGATCGGTGGAGGCCGGCGCCTCCCCGGAGCGGGACTACTGGGCACGGTTGTCGCAACGGCGCCCCGACCTCGACATCGGCGCGCTGTGGCGGGACTGTTCCTACGTGCGCGGCGAGGTGCTCGGCCTCATCGCGCGGCTCGCGGGCCGGGTACGGGTCGTGGCGTTCACCAACGACATGGCGCACTGGTTCGGCGACGACTGGCCGTCGCGGTTCCCGGCGGTGGCGCGGTTCGACGGCGTGCTCGAGGCGGCCAAGCTCGGCGTCCTCAAGCCGGACCCGGAGGCCTTCCGGGTCGCGGCGCGGGCGCTGGGTGAGGACCCGCGGCGCTGCCTGTTCGTCGACGACCTCGCCGCGAACCTCGACGGCGCCCGCCGCGCGGGGATGGCCGCGGAGCTGTTCGAGGTCACCGACCCGGCCGGGTCCGTGGCCCGCGTGGCGCGGGCGCTGGGCCTGCCGGCGGAGGAGCCGGCGCGACGTCGGGTGTGGTCGCCGTGACCCCCGAGGAGCAGCTGGCCGAGCTGGGGCTGACGCTGCCGCCGCTGCGCCGTCCGGCCGGGCACTACCGCGGTTGGACGACGGCCGGCGACGTCCTGCACCTGGCCGGACAGGGCGCCGACGGGCACACCGGGCGGCTCGGCGCGGACCTCTCCGTCGCCGACGGCTACGCCGCGGCGCGGGCGTGCGCGCTCAACCTGCTCGCCCAGACCCGCGATGCGCTGGGCTCGCTCGACCGCGTCGCCCAGGTCCTCGTGCTGCGGGGCTACGTCGCGTGCACCGAGGACTTCGTCGACCAGCCCGCGGTGATCGACGGGGCGTCCGACCTGCTCGCCGCCGTGTTCGGCGAGCGCGGTGAGCACGCCCGGACCGCGATCGGGGTCCGGGCGCTGCCGAAGGGGTTCGCCGTCGAGCTGGACGCGATGCTGCGTGTGCGTTGAGCGGGTGTCCTACGGGGCGGATGCCTCGCAGTTCGTCGATGTCTACCCGGGTGCCGGACCGCCCGTCGTCCTGCTGCACGGCGGCTTCTGGCGGGCGCGGGTCGCGCTCGACCACATCGCCCCGGTGGCGGCGGACCTGCACGCGCGCGGGCATGCGGTCGTCAACGTCGAGTACCGCCGCGTGGGCCAGGGGGACTGGCCGGCGACGCTGGAGGACGTCGAGACGGCCGTGCGGCGGTTCGGCGAGCGGGCCGTGCTCGTGGGGCACTCGGCCGGCGGGCACCTCGCGACCTGGGTGGCGTCACGGGTCCCGGTGCTCGGCGTGGTGGCGCTGGCCGGCGTGCTGACCCTCGCCGACGCGGCCCGCGAGGGCATCGGCGACGGCGCTGTCCAGGACTTCGTCGGGGCCGGGCCCGACGAGGCGCCCGAGCGCTACGCCCTCGCCGACCCCGCGGCCCTGCTGCCCTTGGGCGTGCCCCTGCGGTCGGTGCACGCACCCGACGACGACCGGGTCCCGTTCGCGATCAGCCGGGCCTACGTCGCCGCCGCGCGGGCCGCCGGCGACGACGCGGTGCTCGTCGAGGTGCCCGGCGACCACTTCACGCTCGTCGACCCCGCACACGCCACGTGGCCGGCCGTGTACGGACAGATCACGGATCTGCTCGGCTAGTGCGGAGGTGCTGTGACCTGCGACGATCGTCGAGGTGAGCACCGCCCTGCTCGAGCGTGCCGGCGAGCTCGAGGCCCTCGACGCCGCGCTCGCGTCCGCGTCCGACGGGCACGGCGGCGTGGTGCTGCTCGCGGGCGAGGCGGGAATCGGCAAGACGAGCCTGATCCGGTCGTTCCTCGACCGCGTCCCGGCGGGGACCCGCGTCCTCGCCGGGGCGTGCGACGACCTCGTCACGCCCCGGACGCTCGGTGCGGTCCGCGACGCCTTCGCGGGGCACTCCGCGCACCTCGACCGCCTCCTCACCGAGGGCAGCCGCGACGACGTGCTCGTCGGGGTGCTCGCCGAGCTCGCCGACGGGGACCGCCCGACCGTGCTCGTCGTCGAGGACGTCCACTGGGCCGACGACGCGACCCTCGACGTCCTGCGCTACGTGTCTCGGCGGATCGAGCGGACCCCGGCGGTGCTGGTGGTCTCCTACCGCGACGACGAGGTCGGTCGTGACCACCCCGCGCAGCGGCTGCTCGGCGGGCTGGCCGGGACGTCGGTGCGCCGCGTGGTCGTGCCGCGGCTCTCGCACGCGGCGGTGGCGGCGCTCGCCGGCGCGCGGTCGGTCCAGGTGTTCGCGCTCACCGGCGGCAACCCGTTCTACGTCACCGAGGTCCTGGCCGCCGGCGGCGAGACCGTGCCACTCACCGTGACCGACGCCGTGAGGGCCCGGGTCCACGGGCTCCCGCCGGCGACCCGGAGCGCGCTCGAGCAGCTGGCCGTCGTGCCCTCGCAGGTCGAGCTCCCGCTGGCCCGCGCGCTGGTCGGCGACCTCACCGTGCTCGCCGAGGCCGAGCGCCGCGGGGTCCTGGAGGTGCGCCCCGACGCGGTCGCGTTCCGGCACGAGCTGGCGCGCCGGGCGGTGGAGGACGCGCTGCCCGCGAGCGAGCGGATGCGGTCGCACGCCGTGGTCCTGGAGGCACTCCTCGCGCGGGACGGGGTCGACCTGCCCCGCGTGCTGCACCACGCCGTCGAGGCCGCCGACGACGAGCGGGTCGTCGAGCTGGCCCCGCGGGCGGCGGCGCAGGCGGCGCGCGACGGCAGCTATGGCCAGGTCGTCGGGTGCCACCGGCTGCTCCTCGCGCGCGAGCACCTCGTGCCCGCCGCCGAGGTCGCGGCGGCCCACCACCAGCTGGCGGACGCGCTCTGGGCGATGGACGAGCCGACCGAGGCGCTCGAGCACGGACTGGCGGCGGTGCGGATCCTCGAGGAGCTCGGCGACGTCGTCGGGCTGGGCGAGGCCCTGATCGTGCTCGGGCCCGCGCAGTGGTCGCTGGCGCGGACCGCCGACGCGAAGGCGAGCCTGGCGCGGGCGGTCGCGCTGCTCGAGTCGGTGCCGGAGACGCCCACCCGGACCTACGCGCTGCTGTGGCGCTCGGTGCTGCTGACCATGGCCGGCGACGAGGACGTCCTCGCCGCGGCCGAGGCCGCCGCGGCCTCCGCCGAGCGCACCGGCGCGCCCGAGCACCTCGGGATGAGCATGACCTGCCTCGGCCGGGCGCGGTTGATGGAGGGTGAGCACGACGCCGGCCTCGAGCTCATGCGCCGGGGCCTCGCCGCCACCCGGGCGGCCGGCGCGCACACCTACACCCTCATCGCCCACGGGCTGCTCGTGCTCGACCTGTTCGCCCTCGCGCGCTACGACGAGTGCCGGCGCCACCTCGACGAGGCGATCGCCTACGCCGAGGAGCTCGAGACCTGGTTCCTCGCCACCTCGTGGCAGGCGGTCGGGCACCGCCTGCGGGCGGTGCACGGGGACTGGGAGGGCGCGATCGCGGGCCTGCGCGAGATCGCCGGCGCCCGGGGTGAGCCGGAGCGCGGTTCCCTGCGTTACGCGCTCCCGCCGCTGGCCCGCCTGCTCGCGCGCCGCGGCGATGACGAGGCACCGGCGTACCTGGCGTGGACGCGCGACCTCGCCGCACGCGCCGACTGCTACGACATCTGGTGGGCGGCCGGGCTGCTCGAGATCGAGTCGGCGTGGCTCGCCGGGCGGCCGTCCGAGGCCGACGACGCGGTCGCCCGGCTCGGCGCCCTGACCGCCCGCCCCGGCCGCGAGCTCGACCGCGGCGAGCTGGCCCGCTGGCAGCGGCGACTCGGACGCACGGTCGCGGTGCCGGCGGGGGCCCGTCCCGTCCACGCCGCCGGCATCCGCGGCGACTGGCGGACCGCGGCGGCCGCCTGGGAGGCCGACGGCGCGCCGTACCACCAGGCCCTCGAGCTGCTCGACGCCGGCGAGGCCGACCCGACCCTGCAGGCCCTGCGGATCCTCGACGGGCTCGGCGCGAAGCCGGCCGCCCGGATGGCCCGGCAGCGGCTGCGCGCGCTGGGCGTGACCCACATCCCGCGCGGCCCCTACGCGGCCACCCGCGCCAATCCGGCCGGCCTGTCCGACCGCCAGGTCGAGGTGGTGCGCCTGCTCGCCGAGAACCTTACCAACGCCGAGATCGCCGCCCGCCTCGTGATCTCCGAGAAGACCGCCGACCACCACGTCTCGGCGATCCTCGCGAAGCTCGGGGTGCGGACCCGCCGCGAGGCCGCCGCGGTCGCCCGCTCGCTCGGTGTCGTGCCCGAGCGGCGCCGAGCCCCGCGCGCCTGATCAGGCGTGCGGGTAGCCGCGCTCCGCGTACTCGAAGCCGCCGAGCTCCAGGCGCGTCATGTCCGGGGCCTGGGGCGACGCGTAGTAGGCGCGGATTTCGGTGATGCGGCCCTCGTCGTCGAACTCGTACCACTCGGCCCCGCGCAGGATGACGCCGAGCGAGCCCTTGTGGTGGGTCCACTCGCACACGGCCTGGCGGCGCGGCTCGTCGACCACGATCGCATCGACGGTCCACGACGACCCGCGCTCGCGCACCGCGGTGGCCCAGCGCTGCCCGATCACGCGCGCGCCGACCCAGGGCCCGTCGTACATGTCGGGCGGGAAGAAGTGCCGGGCGCCCGCCGCGAGGTGGGCCGCGACGGCGTCGGCATCCCCGGCGGTGCAGGCGTCCATGTAGCCCCGCACCGTGGCCTCCAGCTCGGCCGACGTCGTCCCTCTGCCCACGATGGCCTCCTGATCTCGATCCGCCGCGCGAGGATGCGGATTCCCTGACGTCCGACGCAAGCGTGGCCCCCAGGCCGGAACACCACGGCCGCGCGAGGATGGGTGCGTGAGGATGACGGCGTGAGCCAGAGCGGGCGGGTGCGGCAGGACGAGGTGTACCGGGCGGGGATCACCGGGCGGCGCCCGGCGGTGCCGACGGCGTTCCCGGCGCTCGAGCGGCGGGCGCGGTGGGCGATGTCGCGGCGCGCCCACGCCTACGTCGCCGGCGGCGCCGGGAGCGAGGAGACCGTCCGCGCCAACCGCGCGGCGTTCGAGCGGTGGCGCGTCGTGCCCCGGATGCTGCGCGGGGTGGGGGAGCGGGACACCGCGGTGGAGCTGTTCGGGCGCCGTCACGAGCACCCCCTGCTGCTCGCGCCGATCGGGGCGTCCGACCTCGTGCACCGCCGCGCCGACCTCGCGGTGGCCGAGGGCGCCGCGCACGCGGGCGTGTCGATGATCGTGTCGAACCAGGCGGGCTTCCCGATGGAGGAGATCGCGCCCCGGGCCACGGCCGGCTGGTGGTCACAGCTGTACTGGTCGACCTCCGACGACCTCGTCGACAGCTTCCTGGCGCGCGCCGAGGCCTCCGGGGCGGGCGCGGTCGTCGTCACGCTCGACACGACGACGCTCGGCTGGCGCCCCCGTGACCTCGACCTCGGGCACCTGCCCTTCGCGCGCGGGCTCGGCATCGCGCAGTACACGTCGGACCCCGTCTTCGCGCGGCTGGCGCAGGAGACCGCCGACGGCCCGCGCCGCTCGAGCCCGCGACCCACGCCGGCGGCCGTCCGCACGCTGCTCGAGATCAGCCGCCACCATCCCGGCCGGTTCCTCGACAACCTGCGCTCGCCGCTGCCCCGCGCGGCCGTCGAGACGTTCCTGCGCGTCTACTCGCGCCCCACGCTCTCCTGGGACGACATCGCCACGCTGCGCTCGCGCACGCGACTGCCGGTGGTGCTCAAGGGCGTCCTGCACCCCGACGACGCCCGCCGCGCGCTCGACCACGGCGTCGACGGGGTCCTGGTCAGCAACCACGGGGGACGCCAGATCGACGGGTCGGTGCCGACGCTGGACGCCCTGCCCGGCGTGGTGGAGGCGGTCGCCGGGCGCGCGCCGGTGCTGCTCGACTCCGGGATCCGCAGCGGCGCCGACGCCGCCCGCGCGCTGGCGCTCGGCGCGACGGCCGTGTGCCTCGGGCGTCCGTGGGTCTACGGGCTCGCGCTGGCCGGCACGGCGGGCGTGGCGCAGGTCGTGCGTGACGTCCTCGCCGAGCTGGACCTCACGCTCGCCCTGGCCGGGGCCCGCACGCCCGCCGACGTCGAGCTCGAGGCGTTCGCGAGCGCGGAACCCGCCGCGCGACCGGCCCGGTGATCACGCCAGGGTGGTGGTCATGACCCGGGTGCTGCTGATCCGTCACGGCGAGACCCACGGCTACTTCGACGACGTCGGGCTCACCGAGCACGGCGAGGACCAGGTCCGCGCCAAGGCCGAGGAGCTCGCGGCGGACCTGCCGGAGTCGGCCGCGGTGGCCTTCCCCCACGCGCCGACGGCCCGGGCGACGGCGACGGCGCGCGGGCTGCGCGAGGTGCTCGCGTCCCGGCGGCCGGACCTCGCGCTCGGCGAGCTCGTCACCGACGCGCGCTTCGACAGCCTGCAGTTCCTCCACGACGGCGCCGCCCGCGAGTCGTCGGGCGTCGCCGCGCACCGGCTGCGGTTCGAGGAGAACGGCGGCGGGCGTCCTGACTGGATCACCGCCTACGACCGCTTCGACACCGACTACGGTGCCGGCTCGCGCCTCGGCGGCCCGATCGACCGCTGGATGGACCTCGTGAGCCTGCACTTCGAACCACCGCAGGTGATCGCCTACCGCGCCTGGGCGGGCGTGCGTGCCCTCAGGGCCGGCGGGGACGAGCGGGCCGTCGCCCTCGTCTCCACCCACTCGGCGCTCCTGCGGGGTTTCGCCGCGGCCGCGCTCGGCCACGACCCGGGCGAGCCGCGCAACCTCGAGCACGTCGAGATCGTCCACGACGGCCGGCGGGCCGTGGTGACGTTCCGCGGCGAGTCCGTCGAGGTCGGGGTGCCCCTCGAGGTGCCGCCGTGGCTCGACCCGTCGTACCTCGACGCGGGGGAGCGCGCGGCGCGCCGCTGGTAGCGCCGCGGGTCGACGTTTCGGTTGCTCCCGAGCGGCCGATGCTCCTGGGACACCGTCGACCGTTCCGGGAGCATCAGTCATGTCCCTCGCCGACACCCTCGCCCGCTGGCGCGCCCGCCTGACCGGCGAGAGCGGCCCGGTCGGCCCGTCCCACGCGACGCAGCCCACCGAGTCGGACGCCGGCCACGACCCGCGCACCGCCGCATCCCGGGTCACCGGCGGCGCGCACCCGGAGAACGAGGGCGACCAGGGGTCGGTCACCGGCACCGGCGAGACCGACGTGTTCGTCGGCCGCGCCGCCGGGCAGGACCCGGGCTACGCGGGCGAGACGGGCGCCGAGGCCCGCCGCGAGGCCGAGCAGGGTGACCGGCGATGAGCACCGGTGACCGCGTCGTCGGGGTGCACCGCATCGGCGCCGTCGTGGTCGCACTCGTCATCGCCGCGTTCGGCGTCCTCGGGATCGTCGGCGGGCTGTCGTTCTTCGACACCGAGGGCGCGCCGGTGCTGGGCCTGTCGACCAACGGAGCGCTGTCGACGGTCTCGCTGGTGACGGCCGTCGTGCTGATCGTCGCCGCGATCCGGGGCGGGCGCCTCTCCTCGACGGTGATGATGGTGATCGGGACGCTGTTCCTGGTCTCGGCCTTCGCGAACCTCGCGGTGATCGGCACGCCCTACAACCTGCTGGCCTTCCGCCTGCCGAACGTCTTCTTCTCGATCGGCGCGGGGATGGTGCTGCTGTTCACCGGCGCCTACGGCCGCGCGTCGGCGAAGCTCCCGCCCGACAACCCCTACAAGCAAGAGCGCCGCCCCGACGACCCCGAGGACCACGGCGACGCCGCCGAGGCCCCGGAGGACGCGCACCGTCAGCCCCGCCCGTCCTCGCCGGAGGAGGCCGACGCGGACGCCGCGATGGCCGAGGCCGAGCGGGCGCTCGCGCAGGGCGCCGCCGACGACGACCAGCGCCGCCGCCTCGCGGCCGCCGACCACGCACGGACCCACGAGGAGCGCCGCGCGATCTGGATGCAGGGGGCCTGACCCCCGACCCCTCCGGCCGGAGGGGGGGCGCGCGGGCCGTCCCGATCTGGTCCTGGTCGCGCGCGACTGATAGACGTGGACGCATGAGCGCGACCGCCGCCGAACCCACCGTCTCGCAGGCCGTGCGCGTCGAGGTCGACGGACCCACCGCGGTGCTGACGCTGGACAACCCGAAGCGCCGCAACGCGCTGTCCGTCGCGACGATGACCGAGCTGACCGCGGCGCTGCGGGACGTCGCGGGCCGTGACGGCGTGCGGGCGATCGTGCTGCGCGCCGAAGGGCCCGCCTTCTCCGCCGGGCACGACCTCTCCGAGATGGTCGACCGGACGCTCGAGGAGGAGCGCGAGGTCTTCGCGGTCTGCACCGACCTCATGACCGCGCTGCACGCCGTGCCCCAGCCGGTGATCGCGGCCGTGCAGGGCGTCGCGGTCGCCGCCGGCTGCCAGCTCGTCGCCGCCTGCGACCTGGCGATCGCCGCGGAGGGCGCGGTGTTCGGCACGCCGGGGGTGAAGATCGGGTTGTTCTGCTCCACCCCCATGGTGGCGGTGACCCGCGCGATCGGGCGCAAGCGCGCGATGCAGCTGCTGCTCACCGGCGAGACGATCGACGCCGCCACGGCCGCCGACTGGGGCCTGGTCAACCAGGTCGTCGCGGCCGGCGAGCTCGACGCCGCGGCGCGGACCCTGGCGGCCAAGGTCGCCGACGCCAGCGCCGTCACCCTGAGCATCGGCAAGGAGGCGTTCTACCGGCAGGTCGACCTGCCCGAGGACGCCGCCTACGAGGCGATGCGCGAGACGATGGCGACCAACGCCATGACCCGCGACGCCCAGGAGGGCATGTCGGCCTTCCTCGCGAAGCGGGCCCCGATCTGGCAGCACCACGACTGACCGTCCGCTCTTCGAGGCAAAGGAGCCCGATCCCATGGCCTTCCCCGGCCTGCAGCACGTCGCGATCACCGTGTCCGACCTCCAGCGCAGCACCGAGTGGTACAGCCGCCTGTTCGGCGCCGACCCGGTGCTCGACGAGGACGAGGAGGGCGGCGAGTTCCACCACACGGTGTACGCCCTCGACGGGGGCCTGCTCTTCGGCCTGCACACCCACCAGGGCCGCGAGTCGAAGGACCGGTTCGACGAGCACCGCACGGGCCTCGACCACGTCGGCTTCGCGCTGAACGGCACCGCCGAGCTCGAGCAGTGGCGCGACCGGCTCGACGAGCTCGGCATCAGCCACGGCGGCATCAAGAAGGCGCACTACGGCTCGGGCCTGTCGTTCCGCGACCCCGACGGCATCGCCCTCGAGTTCTTCATCGCCCCCGGCACCTGAGCCGACCCCTGTTGCAGCGAACGTGCTGTTCGCTGCTTCTAGGCGCGCGAAGTCCGCGTTGATCAGTCAGATGATCACCGGCGCGTTCGTTCGTTTACGGGGTGCGGCGACGGGGCGGGTCAGGCGGCGGCGAGCTCCTCGCGACGCACGCGGGCCGAGGCGCGCTGGAGCAGGCGGACGCCGACGACGATCATCGGCGCGGTCGAGACGAACATGCCGAGGAGGATGCCGAGGCCGCCGGGCAGGGGCACGAAGAACCCGGCGAAGCCGATGACCGAGGCGGGCAGCAGCCACCAGCTGACGACGCCGGCGCGGGCGAGGGCCGCGATGACGAGGGGAATGCCGACGAAGCCGACGAACCGCCCGGTGAGCTGCCAGGTCGAGATCCACGGGTCGCCCCACACGCCCTCGGTCAGCGCCGTCGCCGCGTCGAGCGGCATGCTCCGGGCCGCCGCGCCGGTGAACCAGTCCGACATCAGGAGCCCGGAGAGCTGGATCGCGGAGAACGACGTGAGGATCGCGGCGACCGGCACGACCACCCTGCCCTTCGGGCCCCGCACCAGGCCGATGACCGCGAGGACGCCGAGCGCGAAGGCCACCCACGAGTAGTGCAGGAGCCCCGCCGAGAGGGCCGTGAGCCAGGGGTCCGCGCCCAGGCTCGCGACGTAGTCCCTCGCCGCGTCCGAGGCCTGCGGCGGTGATGTCGCGATCCCCGCGGTGAAGAGCAGCGGGAACGCGATCAGGGCGAGGCCGGCGGCGATGCGGACGAACGCGGGCGAGCCGGGCGCCGTGTCGGCGGTGCGGTGCGTGCCGGCGGTGGCGATGACGTCGGTGCGGTCGCTGACGGTGCTCATGGTGGCTCCTCGTGGTCTCGTTGCTCTCATCGAGCGATACGAGAAGCCTAGGAAGCCGCCTACGATCACGGATCGTGTCTGCGGTCCGTGATGATCCTGCGCGAGTCCACCCCGGGTCATCCCGTGGGAGGACCCGCCCGGCGGCGGGGCCACCTATCGTCCGCGCGATGAGCCCGTTCGCCACCCGCCTCGCGATGTCGGTGGGCGGGGCGGCGCTGGTGACGGCGGCGTGCGTCGTGGAGGCGCTGACGTACCGGCAGACCTCGCTCGGGGCGGTCCTGCTCCCGATGGCGGTGCTCATCGCCGGCGCCGCTGCGGCGCCGTTCGTCCCCGCGGTCGGGGTGGTGGCCGCGGCGGTCAGCTTTCCGTTCCAGGTGTTCCTGGTCCCCGACTCGCCGGGCATCGGCGGCACCGCGCTGATCACCATGATGGTGCTGATCGCCTACGGGGGCCTGCGGCTGCGTCCGCGCTGGAGCGCCCTGGGAGCCGCGCTCGCCGCACTGAGCGCCGCCGCGTCGATCGTCGTCGACGGCGAGTCCCTGTTCGAGTTCGTCTTCTTCGCCGCGACGATGGGTGGCGCCTGGTCGCTGGGCTGGCTGCTGCGTCGGGAACGGCGACGGGGCGCCGAGCTGCGCGAGCTCGCCGCCGCGCTCGCCGCCGAGCGCGAGCGCTCCGGGCGTCTCGCGGTGGTCGAGGAGCGCGCCCGCATCTCCCGCGAGCTGCACGACGCCGTCGCGCACACCGTCAGCGTCATGACCCTGCAGGTCGGCGTGCTGCGCCGCCGCCTGCAGGAGACCCCGGAGGGGGAGGTGCTGCGCTCGGTCGAGGAGCTGGGCCGGCGCTCGGTCGACGAGCTGCGCCGTGTCGTCGGCGCCCTGCGCGAGGAGGCCGACGCCGGGGACCGGGACCCGGCACCGTCGCTCGCCCGGCTCGACGCCCTGGTCGCCGAGCTCGACCGGGTCGGGCTCGCCGTCACCGTCCGCCACGAGGGCGAGCCGGCCACGCTGACGCCGGCGATGGACACCTCCGCCTACCGGATCGTCGCCGAGGCCCTCACCAACGTCCTGCGCCACGCCGGCACCGCCGAGGCCGAGGTCGTGCTCACCCACCGCCGCGAGTCGCTCGCCCTCGCCGTGCTCGACCGCGGCTCCGGCCCGACCGCCGCGTCGTCCGACGACGTCCACGGCGGCCACGGCCTGCTGCACATGCGCGAGCGCGCGGCCCTGTTCGGCGGCACCCTGCACGCCGGGCCCCGCGACGGCGGCGGCTACCGGGTCGAGGCCGTCTTCCCGCTCGCGGTGATCGCGGTGGTCCCGGCGTGACCGACACCCCGATCCGCGTCGTGCTCGCCGACGACGAGACGCTCGTGCGCGCCGGGCTGCGCATGCTGCTCGAGGGCGAGCCGGACCTCCTCGTCGCGGGCGAGGCGCCCGACGGCCGCGCCGCGGTGCGCGTCGCGCTCGACGCCCGCGCCGACGTCGTCCTCATGGACGTGCGCATGCCGGGCCTCGACGGGATCGGCGCCGCCCGGGCGCTCGCCGAGGCCGGGTCGCCGGCGCGCGTGCTCGTCCTGACCACCCTCGACGAGGACGAGACGCTCGAGGCCGCCCTGCGTGCGGGCGTGGCCGGCTTCCTGCTTAAGACCGCTCCGCCCGAGCAGATGCTCGACGCCGTCCGCCGCGTCGCCGACGGCCAGGGCGCGCTCGACCCGTCGGTTGTCCCGCGGGTGGTCGCGGCCGTCGCGCGCGGTCGGCCCCGCCCGGAGCCGCCCCGCGAGCTGGCGACGCTCACCGCCCGTGAGACCGAGGTGCTCGCCGAGGTGGCCCGCGGGCTGTCCAACGCCGAGGTCGCGGCCCGCCTGCACCTGGGGGAGACGACGGTGAAGACCCACCTCGGGCGCGTGCTCGACAAGCTCGCCCAGCCCGACCGGCCCCGGCTCATCGCGTGGGCCTGGCAGCACGGGGTGGTCACCGCCGAGCACGGATCGTGATGGTCCTACAAAGCAACTTCTCGGGTCGGTAGCCGTATCCGGTGGTAGGGTGCGGCTATGGCTGCACGACGGGACTACTTCGACGGCTGCGGCGCGGCCCACGCGCTCGACCTCGTGGGCGAGCGGTGGGCGCTGCTCGTGGTGCGCGAGCTCGTGCTCGGCCCGAAGCGCTTCACCGACCTGCGGACGGGCCTGCCGCACGCCAGCCCGAACGTGCTGTCACAGCGGCTGCGCGAGCTCGAGGACGCGGGCGTGCTGCGCCGGCGCCGCCTGCCCCCGCCCGCCGCGTCCGCGGTGTACGAGCTCACCGAGTGGGGCCAGGAGCTCGAGCCGGTGCTCCAGGCGCTCGGCCGGTGGGCCGCCCGGTCGCTGCCCGAGTCCGACAGCATCAAGGTCGACTCGTTCATCCTGTCGCTGCGCACGATGTTCCTGTCCGAGCTCGCGGCCGACGCGGACGTGACGCTGCAGCTCGTCCTCGACGACCAGCCGTTCCGGGTGCGCCTCGCGCACGGCGAGCTCGACATCGAGCGCGGCGAGCGGCGCGACGCCGACGTCACCGTCCGGTGCTCGCCGACCACGCTCGCGGGTGTCGTCTACCAGGGCCTGTCGGTGGCCGACGCCGAGGCCGACGGCCTGCTCACCCTCACCGGCGACGTCGCGGCGCTCGACCGCCTCATCGCGTCCGTGCAGCTGCCCGAGCCGCTGCCCGCCTGACGATCACGGCCGCGCCGGCCACTCCGGCACCAGGTCGGTGTGGTCGCGCGTGCGCCGCAGCGGGAACGCCGGGGCGCGCTTCTCGAGGAACGCGGTGACGCCCTCGGCGGCGTCGGCGTCGCGCCCGAGCTCCACGATCGCCCGCGAGTCCAGCGCGTGCGCCTCCCACGGCGAGGCGGCCGAGAGCATCGACCACATCATCTGCCGGGTGACGGCCACCGACACCGACGACGTGTTCTCGGCGACCTCGCGCGCCAGCGCGTAGGCCGCGTCGAGCAGGTCCTCGTCGGGGACGACCCGCGAGACGAGCCCGCCCTCGAGCGCCTCGCGGGCGCCGAAGACGCGGCCGGTCATCGCCCACTCCATCGCGCGCGAGATGCCCACGACCCGCGGCAGGAACCAGCTCGACGCCGCCTCCGGGACGATGCCCCGCCGCGCGAACACGAACCCGAAGCGCGCCGACGCCCCCGCCAGGCGCACGTCCATCGGCAGGGTCATCGTCGCCCCGACGCCCACGGCGGGACCGTTGATCGCCGCGATGACGGGCACGCGCAGCGCGGCGAGGCGCAGCGACACCACGCCGCCCCGGTCCCGCCCGACGCCGTTCACCTCGCCGTAGCGCTCGGCCTTGGTCTGCGACGGGTCCCGGCCCCGGTCGTCGAACGTGCTGCCGCCCTCGCCCAGGTCGGCGCCGGCGCAGAACGCCCGGCCCCGCCCGGTGATCACGAGCACGCGCACGGCGTCGTCCGCGTCGATCGCGTCGCAGGCCGCGACCAGCTCGTCGCACATCCGGCCGGTGAACGCGTTCATCCGCGCCTCCCGGTCGAGCACGATCGTCGCGATCCCGTCGGCCACCGAGTAGTCGATCTCGGTGTACTCCTCCACCGGCACGCCGCACTCCCGTCCTCGATCGCCGCAGGCGCCGCACTCTCCCGCCGCCGACGGTAACGGTCAACCCTGACTGGAGACGAGGAGTGCTCGGCTCGGACACGGGACGATCTCGGGACCCGCCAGGCGTGGACATGCCCCGTTCGGGGTAGGAAGGTCAGACGTCCGGGTCGACGGTGCTGTCACCCGTTCCCCAACCGGCGCCCCCGAGCGCCCGAGGAGGACCCGTGACCACCCTCATCTCCGCCGCGACGGCGACGACGCTCCCCACCGAGGAGGTCGTCGTCGGAGTCCCCGACACCGTGGACGCCGCGACCCTGAGCTGCCGGCTGCACGCCGTCATCGCCGACCCCACCACGCTCTCGGTGACGGTCGAGGCCGGCACCCGCGCCGGGGCCGACGACCTCGGGCGCGTGCTCGACTGCGCCCGCGGCGCCGCCGACGGCCGGGGCGTGGGCTTCACCGTGAGGTAGTGGCTGTCGGACCCCCCTGCTTTCCTGGAGGCATGTCGTTCGTCCACGGCCACGCGCGCGAGTCGGGGTGGGTGATGTCCCACTACCGGCGGCCGCAGCACGCCGGGGACGACCAGCTCGATCTCGCCCTCCCCGCCCCGCGCGCCGGGGACGGGGAGGACGAGCGTCAGGACGAGCCCGGGGACCCCGACGACGAGGACGAGCCCCGCGCCAGCGTCTTCTCCATCCCGCGCGCCACGGCCTCGACGAGGTAGGGCCGCAGGCGCGCCGGGTCGACGATCGCGTGCACCGAGCCCATCTCCTGGGCGCGGGCCACCGAGTGCAACGTGTCGAACTCGTCGGCCACCTCGCCGAGCTTCTCCGAGCGCACGACCGGGCGCACGCTCGCCAGCTCGCCCCGCAGCTCCGCGACGTCCTCGCCGCGCTCGAGACGGTCGCTGATGCGGCTCTCGAGGTCGGCGACACGCGGGTCGGCGCCGGTGCGCTTGGCGACCTCGCCGGAGAACACCACCGCGGCCGCCGGCGCCCCGCCGATCACCGAGGCGTAGGAGCCCTCGACGGCGGCGACCTCCATCTCGTCGTTGAGCGTCCCGGAGAACACGACGAAGGCGCCGCCGTGGTAGCGCGAGACGACGCAGAAGACGATCGGCCCGTCGAAGTTGACGACGGCCCGGCCGATCTCCGCGCCGTACTCGAGCTGCAGCCCGCGCAGCGACTCGGGCGAGCCGTCGAAGCCCGAGAGGTTGGCGAGCACGACCACCGGCCGGTTGCCGCTGGCGGCGTTGATCGCCCGGGCGGTCTTCTTCGACGAGCGCGGGAAGAGCGTCCCCGCGGTCCACTGCGACGGCCCGTCGACCGGCGGCGGGCCGTGGCGGGGCAGCGGCTTCGACTCGATGCCGATGAGCTCCACGGGCTGCCCGCCGAGGTGGGCGTCGAGCACCACGACCGACTCGGCGGCCTGCATGTCCGCCCAGCGCTCGAGGGTCGGGTGGTCGGCGTCGGCGACGCCGCTCATCAGCGAGCGGATGTCGAACGGCTTCTTGCGCTCGGCGTTCGACGCCGGATCGAAAATCTCGCCGAGCACCGAGAACCCGTCGCCGTGGTGGGGCGCGGTGCGCACGTCGCGCTCCACCGGATCGGTCGAC
The DNA here is from genome assembly GCF_037400275.1 of Actinomycetospora aeridis. Taxonomy (NCBI): domain Bacteria; kingdom Bacillati; phylum Actinomycetota; class Actinomycetes; order Pseudonocardiales; family Pseudonocardiaceae; genus Actinomycetospora; species Actinomycetospora aeridis. Next base: position 299,162 of record NZ_JBBEGL010000003.1, read on the forward strand.
GGGGCGCGGCGGGGGAAGCGCTCGCCCGGCACGACGTAGGTGTGCCGGTAGTGCGCGAGCAGCACGTCGACCGCGCCCGAGAGGTCCGGCGCCCAGTACTGGGCCTCGCCGTTCGGGCCCATGATCCGGTCGTAGCCGCCGATGCCGTAGTTGTCCTCGGCCGAGACGCCGCCGGAGTAGTCCAGTGACTGCTTGCCGGTGAGCACCATCGCGGAGTCCGGGGTCATGACGAGCACGCCGCGGGTGTGCATGAGCATCGTCGCCTCGGCGTTCCAGTAGGGCTGGGCGCCGACGTTGATGCCGGTGACGACGACGTTGATCTCGCCGCCGTCCTGGGTGAAGTCGATGATCGCCCGCAGCACCCGCGAGATCCAGTCCATGTTCTCGGTGCCGGAGTCCATCGCGATCTTCGCGCCCGCCGACACCGCGTACCACTCGATCGGCACGCCGTGCTCGCGCGCGAGGTCGATGGCGGCGAGCACGCGGCGGCACTCGGGCTCGGCGATCGCCCCGAGCGCGCGGGTCGGGTCGCCGAGCAGCACCACGCGCGTGAGGCCCTCGGGCTGGCGCACGGTCGGTGTGGTCACCATGCCGAGCACGAAGTTGGCGGTGTTGGCCCCGTAGGGCCGCTCGACCGGCACCGGCTGCTGGGTCCCGGGGTCGAGGTCGTACTCCGTGAACGTGCCCGGGTCGCCGCCCGGGTCGGGGCTGCGGGTCATCAGCGGGACGAGCTCGTAGGGGTAGAGCGCCCCGCGGCGGGCGGCCTTGATGACCTTCTGCGTGTAGGCGTCCAGCTCGCCCATGGGGTGGCTCGGCGGCGCGGTCACGCGCAGCGTCAGGCCGGCGCCGGGCGGGCGGGACATGCGCAGCAGGAACTCGCCGTCGGGCGTCCGGAACCGCACCATGACCTGCTCGATCCCCAGCGACTCGGTCCGCGGGGCGAGCGTGCGCACGATCCCGTCCAGCTCGGCGAGCGGGACCTCGACGAGCGGCCAGACGTAGAGCAGCACCCGGTTCCAGCGCAGCGCCGCGAGGTCGGCGTCGGCGGCGCGGGCCGAGCGCAGGCTGTCGAGCGCCGCGTCGAGCACGGCCTCCACCTGCGGCAGCGCGCGCACCGCCCCGTCGTCGCCGCGCAGCACCGTGAGGTCGCGGACGTCGCCGGTGACGATGAGCCTGCGGTCCTCGGGCACGTGGCGGCCCTGGGCGTGGAACAGGTGCACGTCGGTGGCCGACGGCAGGCGGGTGAGCTCGAAGTCGCGCAGCCGCCATAGGCCGAGCCGCTCGGCGACCATGGGGTGCAGGCCGCGGAGGGTGCGGTCCTCGACGGGCCGGTGGTCCTCGGGGCGGAAGGTGAACCAGCTCGTCGCCGCGCCGCCCTGGTCGCCGTCGTGGACCGTGCCGCGGATGCCCACGGTCACCCGGCCGACGGCGTCGGGAACCGTGCCGATCGAGTCGCGGATGCGCGCCGCGCGCTCGTCCGGGCCGTCGGGTGCCTCGGGCCCGCGCGGGGAGGTGACGTAGAGGTCGATGAGCACGGTCTCGCCCGTCGGGAGCGCCTCGACCAGCCGGTGCAGGTCGGTCGACACCGTCGACGGGGCGTTGGCCCCGTCGGGCTGGTCGACCGTCGCGACCGTGGCGACGACGACGTAGGAGTGCCCGTCGTGGGTGTAGCGCGCCGTCAGCAGCGGGCGGCCGTCGTGCTCCTCGACGCGCACGTCGCCGACGTCGCGGATGAGCCCGTAGTACCGCCGGGTCATCACCTCGAGCATCACGGCGTGGTGGCGCTCGGAGAACAGGCCGAGGATCGGCTCGCCGGAGGCCACGATCTCGTCGATCTGCCGCGACCGCGTCGCGGTGTCGTCGGCGAGGGCGTCGAGCTCGGCGCGCACCCGCTCCTGGGTCTGCTCGCGCTCGGCCTCGATGAGTGGCGCGTCGAAGCAGCGGAACCGCACCTGGCGGGCCAGGTCGCCGATCTGCGGGTGCCGCACCTGCGTCGCCGCCACGAGGTGGTCGAGCACGGTGCGGTAGCCCTCGGCATCGGCGGTGACCGACTCCGGGCGGCGCAGGCGCGCCCGCAGCAGCGCCGCGACCACGGGCTGGTGGGCGCCGGCGCGGCGGTGGGCCAGGAACATCCGGTAGAGCGCGGGGCCGAGCAGCTCGGGCGCCGCGGTGAGGTCCGGGACGCCGTAGTGGGCGAGCGCCCGGCGCAGCTTGAGCCGGAACGACTCCGGCAGCACCTCGGCGTCGGCGTCGCGGGAGCGCAGGTAGGCGTACAGGTACTCCTGCGGGTTGCGCGTCGACTCCTCGTCGACCGCAGTGTCGTCGAGCTCGCCCGGCCCGCCCTCGAGGCGGCGGTTGCGCGAGAGTGCGGACAGGTCCGCGACGATCCGCAGGATGCCGATCTCGTCGCGCAGCAGGTCGGGGTCGTCGGCGGGCAGCTCCTCGCGGGCGCGGTCGAGCGCGTCGAGCAGCGGGCGCGCCTCGCGCTCGTCGACGTCGTAGCCGAGCACGAGCGCCCGCAGGGCCGCCAGCGCGTCCCTCGCCCGGGTGCGGGCGTCGGCCTGCTCGTCCTCGGGCAGTGGCGTGACGAGGGCCGCCAGGCTCACCCGCTCGTCGCCGCCGGACTCCTCGGCGTCGTCCTCGGCAGGCTCGAGCCGGATCAGCCGTGACCCGCCCTCGACCTGGGTGTTCGCGTCGACCAGCACCTCGGCCACCCGGCCGGACACCGGTGCCCGCAGCGCGGTCTCGAGCTTCATCGACTCGACGACCGCGACCGCGTCGCCCTCGGCCACGGTGTCGCCGGGGGAGACGGGGATCGACACGACCATGGCCGGTGCGGGTGCGCGCACGAGCCCGGCCTCGCCGCCCGCGATGCGGTGGACGGCGCCGTCGACCTCGACGAGGTAGTCCGGGCCCTGGGCCACCGAGAGCACGCCGAAGGTGCGCCCGCCCACGGTCAGGCGGCGCTCGAAGCGCCCCGAGCGCTCCACGACGACGTCCACGCCGGACCCGTCACCGTCGCCCACGAGCACGACCCGGTAGTGCGACGGCCGGGTCCGCGCCACGCGCAGGCGGTAGGACTCGCCGACGACGCGGACGTCGACCTGGTGCCAGACCTCGTGGCCGACCTCGGGCCGTCCGCGCTCGGCGGAGAGGAACAGGCGGCCCTGCTGGCGGAACTCGTGGGCCTCGTGGGCCTCGACCGCGGCCGCGAGCAGCGCGATGTCGACGCGGCGGGGCGGGGTGTAGCCCGCGGCCATCATCCCGTCGAGCCAGGAGGTGTCCGCGGTGCCCTCGGTGACCTCGGGGCGCGAGAGCAGGTCGAGCAGGAAGGCCTTGTTGGTGGTGCCGCCCTCGACGACGACGGCGGTCTGGCGGATCGCGCGCGACAGCCGGGCCCGGGCCTCCTCGCGGGTGCGGCCCCAGGCGATCACCTTGGCGATCATCGAGTCGTACTGGGGCGGGATGACGTCGCCCGTCGCCACGCCGGTGTCGACGCGGATGCCCGGACCGGCGGGCAGCACGAGGTGGCGGATCGCGCCGGGGGCGGGGGCGAAGCCGCGCTCGGGGTCCTCGGCGGTGAGCCGGGCCTCGATGGCGTGGCCGGAGGCCGGCGGACGGATGGGGTCTTGCATGATCGTGTCCCCCAGCACGTCGCCCAGCGACCCGCCCATCGCCACGTGCAGCTGCAGCTTGACGACGTCGACGCCGGTGACGGCCTCGGTGACGGGGTGCTCGACCTGGAGGCGGGTGTTGACCTCCATGAACGAGAGGACCTCGTTCGCCGGGTCGTAGAGGAACTCCACCGTGCCGGCGTTGACGTACCCGGCGGCGCGGGCGAGGTCGGCGGCGCTCTGGCGCAGCAGGCGGTCCTGCTCGGCGTCGAGGGCCGTGGAGGCCGACTCCTCGATGACCTTCTGGTTGCGGCGCTGCACGCTGCAGTCGCGCACGCCGAGCGTCACGACGCCGCCCGCGGCGTCGGCGACCACCTGGACCTCGACGTGGCGACCACCGCGCACCGCGCCCTCGAGGAACACCGTGCCGTCACCCGCCGTGCGCTCGCCCTCGGCCGAGGCGCGGGTGAAGGAGTCGTCGAGGTCCTCGGCCCGGGCGACGTAGCGGATGCCGCGGCCGCCGCCGCCCGCGGTCGCCTTGACCATGAGCGGGAAGCCGATCTTCTCCGCGGCCTCGCGGGCGGCGTCGACGTCGGGGACGGGCCCGCCGCTCCAGGGCGCCATCGGGACGCCGACGCTCTCGGCGATCCGCTTCGACTCGATCTTGTCGCCGAGCCGCTGCATCGTCTCCGAGCTCGGCCCGACGAACGTGACGCCCAGCCGCTCGCACAGCGCCGCGAACTCGGCGCGCTCGGAGACGAAGCCCCAGCCGGGCCAGACGGCGTCCACCTGGCGCGAGACGAGCGCACGCTCCAGCTCGGCGAGGTCGAGGTAGGGCACGGGGCCCATGTCGTCCGGGTCGTCCGGGCCGATGAGGACGGCCTCGTCGGCCTCGCGGACGGCCATCGCGTGGCGGTCGACCGCCGTGTGCACCGCGATGGTGCGGATCGGGGGGAGGACGCCGGAATGCTCGACGTTCCACTCGCGGACGGCGTTGATCAAGCGCATCGCGGGCTCGCCACGGTTGACGATCGCCAGGCGCTGGAACGGACGAGGCGGCACGATCGCCGACCCTAACGGCGACGGACGGGCCACGCGGAGTCCTCGGGGTACGGGCTCCGGGTTACCGCTCAGTCGGTCTGCCGGCGCGACGGGAAGCTCAGCAGCCCCGGGACCCGGCCCACACGGACCGGGCGGACGTCCGCCGGCGTCTCCTGGCGCAGCTCACGCAAGAGATCCGCGACCGGTCGACCGTCGCCGTGCGCCGCCGCGCGCGGACCGGTGCTCGCGAGGTCGGCGAAGATCGGCGTCGGCTCCACCGGGGCGACGCTAGCCCGGTCGCTCGCCCGCCGGACGGACGCGCCCACGGTCGTGCGGCATCGCGTCCCCCGTCCGGAGGACCATCACGAGCCGGACCACGACGCCGACGACTCCGAGCCCGCCGAGCGCCAGCAGCACCGGCGTGCCCCACCCGTCGAGGGCGCCCTGGATCAGCACGGCGTGCCCGACCCCGAGCACCACCACGAGCCCGGCGAGGCTCCCGTGCACGAACCGCCACGTGGGTGCGGACCACCGCAGCCGCCGGCGCAGCAGCCCGAGCAGCGTGACGACGGCGAGCAGGACCGTCGCGAACAGCGCCATCCGCGCCCGTGTCGGACCGTCCGGCGACATCGAGTAGAGCGCGTCGTCGGGGCTCTCGACCACGAGCGCCAGCACGTGCACGGCCACGAGCACCGCGACGACGCCGCCCAGCCGGACGTGCGCGGGCACCCGCCGGCGGGTGAGCCACGGCTGGGCGGCGAGCGCGGCGACCGCGACGCAGCCCGCGAGCGTCGAGACGAGCAGCGCCGGCGAGGCCCGGGCGAGGTGCGGCGCGGTGAGGCCCAGGGTCACGAGCAGCGCCCCGCCGAACACCGCGGCGCCGACGAGTGCTCTCACGAGGCCGGCACCAGCGTCAGGTCGACGACGGCGAGGGTCGCGTCGGGGTCGACGACGTGGCGCTGCCAGACCGAGGCCCACGGACCGTCCTCCGGGTCGTGGGCGACGTGCACGTTGGGCTCGCCGAACTGGGCGACGGCCGGGTCGCTCGCGACGCGGTAGCGCCCGTCGGGGCCCGTGAGCACGGTGGTGCGGTTCTCGCGCTCGCTGCCGAGGGCGGTCTGCAGCCACACCTGCACGGGGACGCCGGGCAGGGGGCGGCAGCCGGTGTCCCGGACGACTCCCGTGATCACCAGGCCGCGGCCGAGCGGCACGTCGAGCGGGGCGTTCTCTCGGTAGTTGTTGCGCCCGCCGGGGTTGGTGACGGTCGGCGGGCACGTCGCGCCGGGGACGCCCGGAACCGCGAGGGGGGCCTGGGGCGCCGCCGGTCCCGCCGCCGGCGCCGCTGCCTCGACACCGACGTTCCGCGCGCCGGTGCCCGACTCGTCCGAGCGCCACAGGGCCGCCGCGATCACGGCGACGAGCAGGGCCACGGCGACCACGGCGGCCGGGTGCGGGCGGGTCCTGCTCGGTGCTGACACGGTCGCGGGCACGCGTCGAGGATGCCGTGGTCGAGGATGCCGCGTCAGCCCGGGACGCGGGCGAGCACCACCGAGTTGACGACGTCGGTGTGCGGGTGGAGCACGGCGAGCGGCTCGAGGCCGCCGAGACCGTCGGGATCGTCGCCGGCGACGTCGAGCACGGGGTAGAGCAGTCCGCGCAGGGAGTGGGCGCTGCGGGCGAGCACGGTGGCGCCCGGGCGCATCCGCGACCGGACGTGGGCCAGCGCGGCGGCCTTGTCGTCGGGGGCGAGCCCGACGAGCGCGGCGACGCACACGAGGTCGTACCCGGCGAGGTCGTCGAGCCCGAGCACGTCGCCGTGGGAGACGGTGACGTCGTCGCCGAGGGCGCGGGCCACCGCACCGCCGAGGGCGACCGCCTCGGGGTCCACGTCGACGGCGTCGACCGTGACGCCGTGGCGCGCGAGCAGCAGCGCCGAGAGCGGCAACGGCCCGGAGCCGACGAACAGCGCCCGCCGCGGCGCGAGCGGGGCGTGCCCGGCGACGGCGTGGTACTCGATGCGCGTCAGGTCGCGGTAGTTCTGCAGGTAGGGGAACCCCTCGAGCTCCGCGGCGGGGTCGGGCGCGGCGAGGACGCGGCGGGCCCAGGAGCGCTCGAGCGCGTACTCGCCGTCGGCGCAGCGGGCGCGCAGGTCCGGGAGGCGGCCCGCGAGCTCCGGGTCGTCGAGCACCGCCTCCACGACGTGGCCTGGGCGCGGTGCGACCGCCAGCCCGACGAGCCGGGTGAACAGCGCGTCCGTGCCGGGGCCGGGTTCGAGCGAGGGCGCGGCGGCCAGGGCGTCGTGCAGGGCGAGGATCTCGGCGAGCAGGGTGTGGTGATCGGCCGTCTGGTCGGTGGCCGGCCCGCACGCCCGCACCGGGAGGCGGGCCGGGATGTCGAGGGGGCGTTCCGCACGGCCGCGACCGGCGGGGCGATGGGTCGGGCGATCGATCGGGGTGCTCATCGTCGAGTGCACCTCCACCAGGCGGGCTCTGTGGCGTCTGTGGCGTCCAGGGGTCGTCCAGGGGTCGTCCGTCCGCCCATGGAACACGATCTCTCGCCCTGGCACGATACGTAAACGTGTACGCAACTGACAACGTCAGCTCGCCGAGCGGCCCGTTCGCCGACCTGCCCGTGCCCGAGCACGTCGACGTCGCGGTCGAAGGGCTGCGGATGCTCGCCGACCCGACGCGGTTGCGGATCCTGTGGCTGCTCTGCGGCGACGAGCTCGACGTCTCGACGCTCGCCGAGCGGCTCGGCGCCACCCGGCCGGCGATCTCGCAGCACCTCGCGAAGCTCCGCCTCGCGGGCCTCGTCACCCAGCGCCGTGCGGGACGTCACGTCCTCTCGCGGGCGCGGGACCACCACGTGGGGGAGCTGCTCGACGTCCTCGTCCACGACGCGGGACACCGACGGGCGATGAGCGCGCACCCGCGCGAGGAGGCGCCGTAGGGTCCGGCGCCGTGGGGGACCCGGGTGATCAGCTGGACGAGGTGATCGGGGCGCTCGCCGCCGGGCGCACGGCGGCGCAGGTCGTCGACGCCGAGGGGCGCCTGGCGTGGGTGTCCGAGCAGATGCAGCTGCTCGCCGGGGTCACCGAGGACACCGATCTCGGACTCGGCCGGCACCTCGACGAGGTGCTCGAGCGGGAGGTCTGGAACGACCTCCTCACGCCCGAGGCGGTGGCGACCCTGCGCCGCGAGCTGCACCCCCGCCTCGCGGACCCCTCGTCCGCCCCGCTGTGGGTGCTCTCGCTCGACCTGCGGGTCGGCGGGCGGCACCGGGGCGTGGGGATGCTCGGCGTGACGCTGCGCCACGAGGACGGGAGCCCGCTCGGCGCGGTGCTGATCTACGCCCCGCTCCTGCCCGCGCGGGTGCTCGCCCTCGTCAGCGAGGGAGACGAGGCCATGTTCACGCGCATGGCCGACCTGTCCGAACCCGCCCAGCGCCCCGCCGCCGTGGTGTTCGCCGACATCGACGGCTCCGGGCCGCTGTCCCGCCGCCTCCCGACGCCGGTCTACTTCGAGCTGATCCGCGGTGTCACCACGGCGTTCGACGAGCTCGTCGCCCGGCACGGCGGGATCGTCGGCAAGCACGCGGGCGACGGGGCGAGCGCCTACTTCCTGCGCGACTCCCACGGGTCGGACGCCGCGGCCGCCGGTGCGGCCCTGCGTGCCGTGCAGGAGCTGCCGGGGATCGTGGACGAGGTGGTCGCCGACCTCGCGGAGAGCGGCGCGGAGGTGCGGGCGGCGGACTGCCGCCTGAACGTCGGCGCGCACTGGGGCGCCGACCTGTTCATCGGCCAGATCGTCACCGGGGGGCGCCTCGAGGTCACGGCGCTGGGCGACGAGGTCAACGAGTGCGCGCGCGTCGAGCAGGTCGCCACCGGCGGGCAGCGCCTCGTCACCAAGAACCTCGTCGAGCGGCTCGACGAGGAGGGCGCCGCCGAGCTCGGCCTGCGCCCCCGTGCCCTGACCTACCGGATGCTCGCCGAGCTCACCGCCGACGGCGGTGCCGCGGGCGGGAAGGCCGAGCGGGACGCGGGCTCGTTGGCGGTCCACGATCTCGGTTGAACGGTCTACATTCTCGGGCATGAGCGCCGAGAAGAGCTCCCTCATCAGCGAGGACGAGCGGCAGAGGCTGACCGAGGAGCGCGACCGGATCCGCGAGGAGTTCCTCGTCTCCCGCGAGCACCGGCCGCCGTCGACGGGCAAGGGCATCCACCACACCGCGCTCGTCTGCCGCGACGTGCGCACGACCGTCGAGTGGTACCAGAACGTCGCGGGCTTCCCCGTCACCGTGCTGTTCGAGAACCGCGACCTCGCGGGCTCGACGCACTTCTTCTTCGACGTCGGCAACGGCAACAACCTGGCGTTCTTCGACCTGCCCGGCGTCGACCCGGGCCCCTACGCCGAGGTGCTCGGGGGCCTGCACCACATCGCGATCTCGGTGCCCGGCAGCCAGTGGTACGGGATCAAGCGCCGCCTCGACGAGCGCGGCGCCGAGTACATGGTCGAGTCCGAGGTCTCGATCTACACGCACGACCCCGACGGCGCGCGGGTCGAGTTCATCATGGACCCGCTCGGCGAGATGTACGGCGAGGACACCGTCTAGGACCGGGTGTGGGCCCGTGCGCGGCACCCAGCCCGACCGTCGGTCAGGCGGGCGGGGAGAGGTCGTCGCGGGCGGCGCTCGCGCCCTCCCGGAACCGCGTGAGGTGCTCTCCCACCGTGCGCGGGTCGGGCGTGCGCGCCGGCCGGGCCCGCGCCGGGGCCGGGATCGCGCCGGGGGCGAGGCGGGCCGAGGGCCGGCGGATCGGGAGCCCGGACGGCGTGAGCTCCACGGTCGACTCGCGCAGGGCGGCGCGGGCCTCCTCGTGCTGCGGGTCGGCCGCGGAGGACCACGCCGGCGCCGGCCGTGCCGCGTCCTGCGTCGTCTCGAGGAACCAGGCCGAGAGCTCGTCGAAGATCGGTTCGCTGTCCGCCGCCCGGTGGTGCGCGCCCGTGGCCGCGGGGCGGAACGACTCCCCGGGCTCGCGCGCCGCCGGCACCCGAGGGGTGACCGGGGGCGGGGAAGCCGGGGGCGGTGGGGGAGGCGGCGGCACCGCCGGCGGTGGGGTGATCGCCGGTGCCGCGGTGGGCGTCGCGGGCGCTGCCGGCCCCGCCGCCCTCATCGGGGGCGTCGACGGGTCCCACCGCGCCGTCAGCTCGCGCACCTCCGCGGCGGCCTGCCGGGGCACGCGCACGACGGGGACGCCGTAGCGCTCGACGCGCCGCCGGAAGCGGGCGGGCAGCCGGCTGTAGGACAGGCCGTCGAGCTGCTCGAGGTACTCGCCGACCGACGGCGTCGGGCCGGCGACGGGCAGCTCGTCGCGCGTGAACCGCCACAGCGCCCGGAGACGTTCGCGGCCGTCGACCAGGACATCGGTCTCGTCGTCGCTCGCGATGACGACCGGCGGGATCGGCCAGTCCCGCAGGACCGTGTCGACGAGGGCCTGCTGGCGCCGGGTGTCCCACCCGCCCCCGACACCGTCGTCCCACCCGGTCTCGAGCTCGCCGCGCGCGATCCGGGTGAGCAGCACCTCGGCCTCGACGATCGCGTGGTCGAGGTGCATGGCGCGCATCGTAGGGGACACGGCGGTGCCGTCGCCGGTGGTGAATGACATGGGCCGTCCGGACGACCCACGTCACTCACCGGCGCGCTCTCCCGCGGCTCAGCGGCCCTTCCAGACCGGCGCGCGCTTCTCGGCGAACGCGGCGGCACCCTCGCGGGCGTCCTCGCTGGAGAGCACCGGGCCGAGGATCTCGCCCTGGCGCTCCCACATCTCCGACGCCGGCCACGACGCCGACTCCACGATCACCTGCTTGCTGGCGCGCACCGCGAGGGGGCCGTTGGCCCCGATCCGCGCGGCCAGCTCCCGCGCGCCCTCGAGCGCACCGCCGGCCGCGGTGAGGTGGTTGACCAGGCCCCAGCGGTGCGCGTCGGCGGCCGACATCGGGTCGCCGGTCAGCGCGAGCTCCATCGCGACGGTCCGCGGGATACGCGCGGGCAGCCGCAGCAGCCCGCCGGCGGCGGCCGCGAGGCCGCGCTTGACCTCGGGGATGCCGAAGCTCGCCTCCTCCGAGGCCACCACCAGGTCGCACGACAGCGCCAGCTCGCACCCGCCGGCCAGCGCCGGGCCCTCGACGGCGGCGATGAGCGGCTTCGACGGCGGGCGCTGCGTGATGCCCGCGAACCCGCGGTCGCCGACGTGCGGGCGCTCGCCGCGCAGGAACGCCTTGAGGTCCATGCCGGCGCTGAAGAACCCGCCGGCACCGGTGAGGATGCCCGTGACCAGCTCGTCGTCGCCGTCGAGCTCGTCGAGGGCGTCGGCGATCCCCTGGGCCACCGCGGTGTTCACCGAGTTCCGGGCCTTCGGGCGATCGATGGTGATGACGAGCGTCGTCCCCTCCCGCTCGGTGCGCAGCACGACCTCGTCGGACGCCGGAGAGCTCATCGCGGGGCCATCCGGATCGCGCCGTCGAGGCGGATCGTCTCGCCGTTGAGCATCGGGTTCTGCAGCATCGACACGGCCATCTGCCCGTACTCGGCCGGGTCGCCGAGACGGCGGGGGTTGGGCACCGAGTCGCCGAGGGCCTTGCGGACGTCCTCGGAGAGCGTCGCGAACAGCGGGGTGTCGAACAGGCCGGGGGCGATGGTGTTGACCCGCACGAGCTTGGACGCGAGGTCGCGCGCCGCGCAGAGCGTCATCGAGACGACGCCGCCCTTCGACGCCGAGTAGGCCATCTGCCCGATCTGGCCCTCGAACGCCGCGACCGACGCCGTCATGATCATCGCGCCGCGCTCGCCGTTCACCGGCTCGGTGCGCGCGATCGCGGCGCCGCCGAGGCGCAGGGCGTTGAACGACCCGAACAGGTTCACACGGATCACCCGCTCGAAGGCCTCCATGTCGCCCGGGTCGCCGTTCTTCTCCACGACGCGGGTGAGGCTGCCGATGCCGGCGCAGTGGACCAGCGCGCGGAACGGACCGGCGGCCTCGGCGGCGGCCACCGCGGAGCCCAGGGCGTCGGCGTCGGTCACGTCGGCGGCGACGAACTCGCCCCCGAGGTCGGCGGCGACGTCCTTGCCGGACGACGACGGCAGGTCGGCGATGACCACGCGTCCGCCGGCGGCGGTGATGGCCTGCGCGGTGGCCAGCCCGAGGCCGGACGCGCCGCCGGTGACGAGGGCCGAGACGCCCTGGAGATCCATGATCGGGTTCCTCTGCGGTCGGGGGGTGATGTGCCCCGCACGGTAACCAGTCAGGCCTGACCGTGTCACCGGGAACGGCTGCCGGCCCGGGTGCCGGTCACGAGCGCCGCGACGCCGGCCACCGCGAGCGCGATGAGCGCGGCCGCCCCGATCGCGGCGGCGGGGGCGACGAGGTCGATGAGCGTGCCGGCGAGGGGCGACGCCACGGTCGCGCCGACCATGAGCGCCGAGCCGTGGAAGCCCGTCGCGACGCCGCGCGCGGCGTCGGGGGCGAGGCGCCCGACGGTCTCGGCGGCCGCGGCGAGCGCGGGCGCGCAGAACGCGCCGGCGGGCACCAGCAGCAGCGTCAGCGTCCACCACGGCCCGCCGAGGGCCACCGGCAGCGAGCCGACCGCGAGCAGCGCCAGCAGCACGGCGGTCGGGGGTGGCCGGTGCGCGGCGCCGTAGATCCAGCCACCGACGAGCGAGGCCGCGCACCAGACGGTGTTGGCGAGGGCGAACCAGCCGGTCTCGTCGCGCGCGGTCAGCATCGCGACCACCGACAGCTCGGTGGCGGTGAGCATGAGGATCGCGGCGGCCGTCGAGGCGAGCGCGACCAGCATCGGTCCGCGCAGCCACGAGCGCACGGGGGGTGCGGCCCGCTCCCCGGGCCGGAACGGCTCGGCGCGCACCGGCGGATCGAGCCGGGCGAGCGCCGCCGTGGCGAGCACGAACGCGGCGCCGACGACCCACGGTCCGGTGCCGGGCAGGGCCAGCACGGCCAGGGTGCCGAGGGCCGGGCCGACCGCGTAGGCGACCTCGGTGGACATCGCGTCGAGCGCGAACGCCGGGCGTTGGTGCTCCCGCGGCACCGACGCCGCCAGCGACTGGCGCACCACCGCGAACGCCGGCGGCACCAGCAGCCCGGCCGCGAGGGCGGCGGGCACGAGCGCGGTCGGGTCGAGCAGCGGCACGAGCCCCCAGAAGGCCGCCTGCACGAAGCCGCAGAGCGCGAGCACCGGCCGCAGTCCGTACCGGTCCACCAGACGACCCACGAACGGCGCCCCGATCGCGACACCGGCCGTGATCGCGCCGCCGACGAGTCCGGCGGCCGCGAACCCGCGGTCGAGCCCCACCGCGACGTACAGGGTGAGGACGACCCCGGTCGCCGTGACCGGCAGGCGCGCCGCGAACCCGACGGCGACGAGGGGCGTCAGCCCGGGCAGGCGCAGGACCGTGCGGTAGGTCGCGAGGCTCCCGCCGACCGCACCCGCCACACCTCCATCATCACCCACGCGAGCACGCCGTTTCCGCGGCGGCGGACCGTGGGCACTCGCGGGCCATGACCGACCCGACGTCCGACCCCACGACCGAGCCCCCCGTCCTGCCCACCGCGACCTACGCCGTCACCGGCGCGTCGGGCCACCTCGGCCGCCTCGCCGTGGACAACCTGCTGCGTCGTGGCGTGCCCGCGCGCAACGTCTTCGCGCTCGTGCGCCGCCCGGACAAGGCCGGCGACCTGTCGGACCTCGGGGTCGGCGTCCGCGAGGCGGACTACGACCGGCCCGAGACCCTCGGCCCGGCCCTCGAGGGCATCGAGCGCCTCCTGCTGGTGTCGAGCCCGACCGTCGGGAACCGTCTCGAGCAGCACACGGCCGTCCTACGCGCGGCCGACGCCGCCGACGTCGGGTTCGTCGTCTACACGAGCGTGCTGCACGCCGACGAGACCGAGCTGGTCCTCGCGCCCGAGCACGCCGCCACCGAAGACGCCCTGCAGGGCTCGGGGCTGCCGTTCGCCGTGGCCCGCAACGGTTGGTACACCGAGAACTACACCGGCCGCCTCGACGAGTACCTCGCGCGCGGGGAGATCGTCGGCGCCGCCGGCGACGGCCGTGTCTCCGCCGCGACGCGCGCCGACTACGCCGAGGCCGCCGTCTCGCTGCTCACCGGCGACATCACCGACCAGCAGGGCTACTGGGAGCTGGGTGGGCCGGCGTTCTCGATGGCCGACCTCGCCGCGACGATCACCGAGGTGACGGGCACCGACGTCACCTACCGCGACCTCCCCGCCGGGGAGTTCACCGACGTCCTGCGCGGTGCCGGGATGGACGAGGACACCGCCGGCTTCGTCGCCGCCCTCGAGGCCTCCACCGCGAAGGGCGAGCTGGAGACCGACAGCCCGGCGCTGGCGAACCTGCTCGGCCGCGAGCCCACCTCGCTCGCCGACGCGATCCGGGCCGCGCGGTTGTAGCCGCAGTTGTAGCTTCCACGGTCATGGAGACCTTGCACGGACGCGAGGAGCTCCTCGCGTCGCTGGGCCGCGAGCTCGGGCCGGGGGAGTGGCTGGAGATCGGCCAGGACCGCATCGACGGGTTCGCCGACGTCACCGGCGACCACCAGTGGATCCACGTCGACCCGGAACGCGCGGCGTCGGGACCCTTCGGCGCGACGGTCGCGCACGGGTTCCTGACGCTCTCGCTGGTGCCGCTGCTGCTCGACGGCCTGCGCCGGGTCGAGGGCACGCGGATGGGGCTGAACTACGGGCTCGAGCGCGTCCGGTTCCCGTCGGCGGTCCGCTCGGGGACCCGCGTCCGGGCGCGGTCGACCCTCATCGACGCCACCGACGTCGGCGACGACGGCCTGCAGCTGGTCACGCGCGTGACCATCGAGGTCGAGGGCTCGGAGAAGCCGGCCTGCGTGGCCGACGTCGTCACGCGTGCCTACTTCTGAGCCTCGTTCCGGACGTCACGCCACGGGGCGGACGGCGGGGTCGAGGAAGCGGACGTCGACGCCGTCCTGACGGTCGGGCCGCGCGTGGAGGAAGGCGCGGACGCGGGGACACAGCGGGACGATGCGGTAGCCACGGTCACGCAGCAGGGCCAGCGCGCCGTCGACGAGGGTGGTCATGGCCTCGTCGCCGGCGCCGTCGTCCTGGGTGAAGGCGAGGACCGCGGCGTCGGCGCGCAGCCCGTACTCCACGAACCCCAGGACCGCGCCGTCGCGACGGGCCTCGACGCGCGTGCGCACGGGGTCGTAGGCGATCTCGAACGCCTGCTCCATCGCGGTCCCCCGACCCTGCGTGCTCCGTTGGCCACTCAGCGTCGTCGGTGCCGGCGGGCGACGCAAGGGTCCTGTCCCCACACCGGGTGACGATGTGGCTCCGGAGGGTCCACCGGCCGTCGGGACGCGACGAACGGGACCCGGTCGTGCCCAGGTGCCTCCGACGCCGGTATGGCCGACCGTCCGTTCGGGTATCTCGTGATCGACGGGCCGCGTCGACGCGGACCCGCGACGAGGAGGTGGACGTCATGGACGCCCCCACACCCACAGCGATCTGGCGGACGGACGTCGACCCCACCGGCGAGACCCTCCCCTTCCCCTCCTGGTGGCTCACGGCCACCGACCTGGTCCGGGCCTCGGTCGAGACGGCCGCGTGGCACACCGTGCGGCACGTGCTGCCGAGCGGGGGGCGCGGCGACGACCAGCCCGTGCTCGTGATCCCGGGCTTCCTCACCAGCGACATCACCACCGCGGCCCTGCGGGCCCACCTGCGCACCCGCGGCTTCCACACCCACCGGTGGACCCTCGGGCTCAACCACGGCTTCACCGACGTGATCCTCGACGGCCTGATCGACCGGTTCGACGAGATCCACGCCCGCCACGGTCGGCCCGTCGCCATCGTCGGCTGGAGCCTCGGCGGCCTCATGGCCCGCTGGCTCGCGCACCTGCGTCCGGACGCCGTCGAACGCATCGTCTGCCTCGGCTCGCCCTGGCGGGCCGAGGCGGAGGAGAACCGGGTGACCGGGGCGTTCCGGGCCGCCGAGCGCCACTGGGGCTTCTCCGCGGACACCGAGGACGTCGTCGCCCTCATCCGGCAGCCGGTGCCGGTGCGGTCGGTCGCGATCTACTCGCCGTTCGACGGACTGCTCCACGGCGAGGGCTGCCGCCAGGACGACGGCGAGCTCTGCGAGAACGTCGTGGTCCCCGGCAGTCACTGCGGGCTGACGCACAACCCGGCCGCCCTCGTGGCCGTGGCCGACCGGCTCGAGGTCCCGCTCGACCGCTGGCGGCCCTTCCGCTGGTCGAGCGCCGTCTCGCACGGCCTGTCGGGGGACGGACGGGGCCGCGCCGGCGCGTCGTCCGGCCCGGCACCCGCCACCGCGTCCACCCCGGTGGCCGCCGCGGCCTGACCGCGCCGGCCCACCCGTCACCGTTCCCCGGCACACCCTCGCGCCGGGAGACCGGGATCTCACACCGTCGATCGGCACCGAGGTGTACGACGGTCGGTAGGAGGTGTGCATCAATGGCTGATGTGTCCCGGCTGCCCTGGGCGATCACCGATCACTGGGACTGGCAGCGTCACGCCGCCTGCCGCGGCATGAACTCGGAACTGTTCTTCCATCCCGACGGCGAGCGCGACCCGCGGCGCAGCCGGCGCGTGGCGGAGGCTGCGCGCATCTGTGCGGGGTGTCCGGTCCAAGAGCCCTGCCGCGACTGGGCCCGGCGCGTGAACGAGCCCTACGGCATCTGGGGCGGCGAGAGCGAGCAGGAACGGCGCGCCCACGTCGCCGGTGACCGCGCGAGCTGAGCCGGCCCCGATCGTGCCAGGCTGGTGACCATGGACATGCCCGCCGTGTGGGCCCGTGGTCGACTCGCCGACGGGGACGGGCGGGTGGTCTGTCTCGACGTCAACGGGCTGTCGGTGGACTGCGCCGTGCCCTCGGAGCCCACCGAGCACGGCGAGACCGACGGTGCGACGTCGTTCGGACTGCTCGCCGCGTCCCTGTCGTCGTGCACGGCGATGTCGGTGCGCACGTTCCTGCAGCGCTTCGGCATCCCCGGCTCGGCCGTCGAGGTCGACGTGGCGTTCGAGCCGGGCTCGCCGCCGGTGCTGCACCGGCGGGTGGGCCTGACGGCGGATCTCGACACCGACCACCGCGCCCAGCTCTCCGCGGTCGTCGACAGCACGCCGGTGACGGTGCTGCTGCGCGACGCGCTGGTGATCGTGACCCGGCTGGAGGTCGTCGCGCCCGGCTGAGCCCGGGGGTTCCGGCCCTGAGTCAGTCCGGCCCTCTCAGTCCAGCCCACTCAGTCCAGCAGGGTGTGCAGGCGCACGATCCGCCCGCCCTCGGTCAGGGCGATGTCGGTGCCGGACGCCGCGGGCTCGCCGCCCTCGGGCCCGAAGGCCCAGGTGAGCACGCCGAGATCGCCGCTGACGCGGACCGGCCCGGTGGGGCGGAACACGAAGGAGGCCGGCGCCCCGTCCAGCAGCGCGGACACCTTGCCGTCGATCGCCTCCCGGCCGCGCACCGCGCCCTCGGGGTCCTGGAAGAGGACGTCGGCGTCGTACAGCTCGGCGATCACGGCGCGACGCCGGTCGCCGTCCCGCTCGCCGAACACCTCGTGCAGGTTGCGGGTGAGGAGCTCCTCGGGGGTGGCCATGCGGTGATCATGCCGCGTCGCCCACGATCGGGGGACGACGACGTCCGTGTCGTGGGCGCAGGGGCGGGGCACCCGTCCCGTTGTCCACGATCGACTCGTCGTGAGGAGTGACGGATGACCCCCGAGAACACCGTCAGCACCGTGAACACCGTGGCCGCCCTGCGCGCCCACGAGAACGCCCGCCTGCCCGTGGAGGCATACGACGGCGGGGCGCGCCCCGCCGCCGCCCGGGCCCGCGACGCCGACCCCGCCGCCGGCCCGCGGGCCGGCGAGAACCGCCGCTAGCCGGTCGCGTCGACGGGGGCCGCAACAGCTCGGAATACCAGAGCCACTTCAACACTTGTAGCTGCTATCAAGCACGAGTGATGGGGTGACGAGATGACCGAGCTGTTGCTGGTCCCCGTCGACGACAACGTGGTCTTCCCGGGCATGACCGTGGTGATCCCGGCCGCGGAGGTCGGGCCCGTCGAGGCGGGCGAGCAGGTCCTGCTCGTCCCGCGGCACGAGGGGACGTTCGCCGGAGTGGGCACGGTCGCCGACGTCAGCGAGCGCACACGCCTCCCGAACGGCGTGACCGCGGTCCAGCTGACCGGCGTGGGTCGTGGCCGGGCCGGTTCCGGGCGCACCGACGACGACGGCCGCCTGCGCGTCGACGTGACGGAGCACCCGGACGCCGTCGAGCGCGACGGACGCATCCGCGAGCTGGAGACCACGTACCGCGCGGTGGTCGAGGAGGTCCTCGAGCTGCGCGGTGACGACGGACGCGGTGCCGCGTTCCTGCGTGGCATCGACGAGCCCGGCGCGCTGGCCGACACGGCCGGCTGGGCGCCGGAGATCCCCTACGACGAGAAGGTGTCCCTGCTGGGGACCCTCGACGTCCGCGAGCGCCTCGAGCTCGCCCTGCGCCTGCAGCGCGAGCGGCTCGCGGAGCTGCAGGTGCGCAAGTCGCTGCGCGAGGACGTCGAGTCCGGCGCGGCGAAGCAGCAGCGCGAGTACGTGCTGCGCCGCCAGCTGGAGGCGATCCGCAAGGAGCTCGGCGAGGGCTCCGGCGACGGCGGGTCCGGCGACGACTACCGCGCGAAGATCGCCGAGGCCGGCGTGCCCGACCACGTGCGCGAGCAGGCCGAGCGCGAGCTCGCCCGTCTCGAGCGCACCGGCGAGCAGTCCGGCGAGTCGTCGATGATCCGGACCTACCTCGACTGGCTGCTCGCCCTGCCGTGGTCGCAGCGCTCCGAGGAGCAGCTCGACCCGACCGCGGCGCGGGGCGTCCTGGACGCCGACCACACCGGCCTCGAGGACGTGAAGGACCGCATCGTCGAGTACCTCGCCGTCCGCAAGCTGCGCCGCGACCGCGGCGTGGAGGAGGACAAGCTCGGGTCGAACTCTGGCCAAGGGACCATCCTGACGCTGGTCGGGCCCCCGGGCACCGGCAAGACGTCGATCGGCGAGTCGGTCGCGCGCGCCATGGGCCGGCAGTTCGTCCGGATGTCGCTCGGCGGCGTCCGTGACGAGGCCGAGATCCGCGGCCACCGGCGGACCTACGTCGGCGCCCTGCCCGGACGCCTGGTGCGGGCCCTGCGGGACGCGGGCACGATGAACCCGGTGATCCTGCTCGACGAGGTGGACAAGGTCGGCGCCGACTGGCGCGGCGACCCGTCCGCCGCGCTGCTCGAGGTCCTCGACCCGGCGCAGAACCACGCGTTCCGCGACCACTACCTCGACGTCGAGATCGACCTGTCCCAGGTGGTGTTCCTCGCGACGGCCAACCAGATGGACACGATCCCGGGCCCGCTGCTCGACCGCATGGAGGTCATCTCCTTCGACGGCTACACCGTCGAGGAGAAGGTCGCCATCGCGCGCGACCACCTGCTGCCGCGCCAGATCGCGTCCGCCGGCCTGACGGGCGGTCCGGACGGCGACGTGACGGCCGGCGAGTCGGCGCTGCGTCTCGTGGTCTCCGAGTACACCCGCGAGTCCGGCGTCCGCCAGCTCGACCGGTCGCTCGGCAAGCTGACCCGCAAGATCGCGACGGAGATCGCGTCGGGGTCGGGGACGGTCGTCGTCGACACCGACGTGGTGCGCCGGCACCTCGGCCGGCAGAAGGTCTTCACCGAGTCCGTCGAGCGGACCGCCGTGCCCGGCGTCGCGACCGGCATGGCCGTCACCAGCGCGGGAGGCGACGTCCTGTTCATCGAGGCGGCCTCGATGACCGGTGACGAGGGGCTGGTGCTCACCGGCCAGCTCGGCGACGTCATGAAGGAGTCGGCCCGGATCGCCCTGTCGTGGGTGCGCTCGCACGCCGCGGAGCTGGGCATCGCCGAGGAGGCGTTCGCGGGGAAGTCGTTCCACGTGCACGTCCCCGCGGGCGCGATCCCGAAGGACGGCCCGTCGGCCGGCGTCACGATGGCGACCGCGCTGGTCTCGCTGCTCACCGGTCGGCCCGTCCGGCACACCGTCGCGATGACCGGGGAGCTGACCCTGCAGGGTCGCGTGCTGCCGATCGGCGGCGTGAAGCAGAAGGTCCTGGCCGCGCACGCGGCGGGCCTGACGCAGATCGTCGTCCCGGAGCGCAACCGCGCCGACCTCGACGACGTCCCCGCCGACGTGGCCGCGCAGCTGCAGTTCCACCCGTCGATGACCATCACGGAGGTCCTCGACACGGCCCTCGAGCCGGCGACCGACCCGGCCGCCCTCGAGGTGGCGGCCTGACATGTGCTCGCGGGAGCCGGTACCGCCCGAGGTGCGCGCGCTGACGGCACTGCTGGAGCGACGCTGGTCGCTCTCGGTGCTCTACGCCGCGCACCTCGGTGCGGTCCGGTTCTCGGAGTTCGAACAGGCCCTCGGCCAGGTGCCGCCGGCGACCCTCGCCGCGCGCCTGGCCGATCTCGAGGCGGCGGGCCTCATCGAGCGTCGTGTGCTCGACACCCGGCCGCCCCGGACCGAGTACGCCCTGTCCGCGGAGGGCCGCCGGCTGGCCCCGTTGCTCGAGGCCCTGACGGCGTGTAGTCGCGAGCGGCGTCACCGCTGACCGGCGGAAACGCTGCGTGACGTGGACGGTGTCGACGTCGACCGGACAGCCGAGCGGCGGTAACGTCCGGCGCGTCGAGGGGGGTCGGCGCCGGCGAGCGACGGAGGCTCGGAGGCCGTGCGCCCCCGGCCGGCCGCGGACCCCGGGAGGAAGTGCGTGGCGCCACCGCAGCGCTTGGTCACCGAGGTCGAACGTCTCGGCGCCATCGTCTCGGTGGCGGCGCTCGTCATCGTCGTCATCACCGTCGGGCGGCTGTCGTACTCCGCCCTCGTCACCGTCCCGGCCGGGGACGAGCTGCGCGTCGGGCTCCTCGCGCTGGAGGACGCGCAGGACGCGGTGATGGGCACCGACTCGTTGCTGCGCGCCTATCTGGCCACCGGCGACCCGTACTTCGTCGACCGCGCCACCGAGCGTGCCCCGGAGATCGCCGCCGCCGAAGGGGCGATGCTGGCGAACCTGGACCTGCCCGGTGTCTTCCCGCGGGTCCTCGAGCTGGTGGCGGCCCAGCGCGACTGGCAGGCCGGCTGGGTCGGGCAGGTGGCGTCGGTGCCGCCGCAGGACGTCGCCGCGTTCGTCGCCCGGGGTGACGCGCTCATGCGGGACTACCGGGCCGCCAGCACCGCCGCCCGGTCGGCCCTGCTGGACGCGATCGAGTCGCTGGACGGCTCGGTGCGCCTGCTCCAGCGCTCGCTCATCGTCGTCACCGCGCTCGTCGCGGGCGCGGCCCTGATGGTCGCGCTGCGGGGGCGGCGGCGCCTGCTGGAGCACGTCGTCGCCCCGGTGGACGGCCTGCTCGCCTCGGTGCGAGGCATCGGCGAGGGCCGGCTGACCCCGCCCGAGCCGGTGTCGGGCTCGGCGGAGCTCGTGGCCCTGCGCGACGGGCTCGCGCAGATGACGATCGCCCTGCGCGGGCAGCACGAGGAGACGGCGGCGCAGGCCGAGCGGCTCCAGGTCCGCACGGAGCGGCTCCGCACCATCCTGATCATGACCCGCGAGATCGCGGGGAGCCTCAACACCCGCTACGTCATCGACGCGACCGTCCAGGCGGCCGTCGCGGTCACCGACGGCCGGGTCCTGCTGTGGCTGGTGCTGGAGGACGGCTCGGCCCTCGAGCTGGCGCACGACTCCGACCGCGGCCAGCTCTCCCCGATGGAGGAGGACTGCCCCCTCGCCGTGGGCGTGGTGGGCCGCTCGGCCCGGTACGGGCAGATCTCGCGCGGCGACCCCGAGGCGGGGGAGGACCCGGCGGTGGCGGTGCCGATGGTGGTCGGGGCCCGGGTCATCGGCGTCGTCGAGTGCTGGGACTCGCCCGACGGGGAGGTCGACGGCCAGCGGCTCTCGTCGGTGGAGATGCTCGCGACGCTGGCCGGCTCGGCGATCGAGGCCAGCCGCCTGCACGCCGCCACCGAGCGGCTCTCCGAGTTCGACCCGCTGACCCAGCTCGCCAACCGGCGCCGCCTCGGCGTCGACCTGGACCGGGCCGTCGCCGACGCGAAACGCCACTCCTCGCCGATGTCGATGATCATTCTCGACCTCGACCACTTCAAGGAGCTCAACGACCGGTACGGGCACCAGCAGGGCGACGTGGTGCTCCAGGAGGTCGCGGCCGTCCTGCGCGGGGCGGTCCGTGACGGCCAGACCGCCTACCGCTGGGGCGGCGAGGAGTTCGCGGTGCTCGTCCCGCACCGAGGGCCCGACGACGCCGTCACCCTCGCCGAGCGCCTGCGGGTGCGCGTCGAGGAGGACTTCCGGCGCGGCGACAAGCAGCTGCTCACCGCCTCCTTCGGCGTCGCGGGGCTGCCCGAGCACGCCGGCGACGGCGAGGCCCTGCTGAGCGAAGCCGACCGCGCCCTCTACGCGGCGAAGAACGCCGGCCGCAACCGGGTGGAACGCGCGGGGTGAACGCGCTGCGGGGCTGGGTGCGCGCGGGCCCCGTGACGGCCACCTATCTCGGCGTGCTCGTCGCGACCCACGTCGTCCTCGCCGCGACCGACATCGGCCCGCGCGCCCGGGCCTGGAGCAGCACGAACGTCGAGAACCTCCGGCACCACCCGCTCGGCGCGCTCGCGACCAGCCCCTTCTTCCTCGGCAACAGCGCGGTCGTCACGCCGGGCACCGTCGCGGTCGTCGGGGTCGGGATCGCGGGGGCGCTGTGGTGGCTCGAGGCCCGGTGCGGCGTCGCCACGGCCACCGCGGCGTTCCTCGGCGGGCATGTGGGGGCGACCCTCGTGACGGCGCTGGTGATCGGCCCGGCCGTCCGCGCGGGGCTCTACCCGGCGGACGTGGTCTCGGCGGTCGACGTCGGGGTCAGCTACGGCGCCCAGGGCGCGGCGGCGGCCGCGACGGTGCTGCTGCCCCGCGCGGCGGCGGTGCCCGCGGCCGTGCTGGTGCTGGGCTGGCCGGTGCTCGACGCCGACTGGGACGGGCCGCTGCCGGACTTCACGTCGGTGGGCCACCTCGCCGCGGCGCTGATCGGCGTCGGGGTGGGGGCCGTGGCGCGCCGGCGCCTCCGGCGAGAGGCACGTCCGGCAGGTCTCGGAGCGTCTTGATCATGCGCAACGTGCCGCTCGTCAGTACTTCGGGCCGACGAAATCGTCGAGTCGCGCGACCGCGTCGCGCTTCGCGACCGAGATCATGTCCCAGCGCGGCCGCCGGTGCGCGATCGCGAGACGGTCGAGCGCGGCGGCGCAGACGTCGAGGATGTCGAGCGACTTGTTCGAGAAGAAGTAGCGGGGGTACTCGTAGCGCTTCGGTCCGGCAGGCGTCCGCTTCGTCGCCCAGTTGGTGATGCGGCAGCCGTCGGAGTGGATGAGGCCGCGCAGCAACAGACCGGGGTGCTCGTCGACGATCGCCTGCTGCCACGGCTCGAGCACGATCGGACGATCGTGCTTCCTTCCCGGCCCGTGCTGCGGAAACAGGCACGGCCAGTGCGTCGAGTAGCTCTTGACCGCGCTGCAGCCGATCTTCTGGACGGCGCATACCGACGACACCGGTATGACGGCGTGCAGGGCGTCGTGGACCTCTTCCGCCACTCCTGGCCAGGCGTCAGCACAGATGATCGACAACGCGGCGACGCCGCGGGGCCCCATGGTGATGTGCCCGTCTCCGAGGTAGGAGCCGAGGAGGTAGGCGTACTTCTCCTCGTCGAGCACGGCTCCCTGGCAGCGGGCACACGCCTGGTCCCGGCCATCATGTCGGGAGCCCCGCCGATCACCTCGGCACCAGTGCGCGACGGTGCCTTGCGGTAGACCCAACCGACGAGCGATGTCCGCGGGCCGGAGACCCTCAGCAGCCATCGCGAGGGCTCGGGTGACGGTCGTCCTGGGATGCACGCCGCCAGACTGCCGACGCACCCCGACAGCGCCGGCGGGTCACGGATCCCGCTCGGGTCGGTGGACCGTCGCCGTCTATGCTCCGCCGAGACGAAGCGGCGACGCTCGTCGGATTGTTAGCCCGAACAGCCTGCCCCCGTAGCCCAAATGGCAGCAGGCAATGGTCTCAAACTCCATACAGTGTGGGTTCGAATCCCACCGGGGGCACCACGCCGTCACGACCTGACGAGCGTTAGCACACGCGGGCGAGGCAAGCGTCACCGTCGGGAAAGGCGTCCTCGCCCGGTAGTCTCCTGAATCGAAACGGCCTGCTCGGACGGTGTCCGGACGAGCGGGCCGGCCGTTCCTCCCGCGGTCTCACCGGGGCGGCCCGACGAGGGGCGGCGCACCGAGGCGAGAGAGCGGGAGCCGCCATGAGCCAGTCGGCCGACACCATCAGCGAGCCCGGGAGCGCTCCGGACGACGCCACCCCGACCGGCCTGCGCGTGGTCGTCGCCGAGGACGAGGCCCTGATCCGCCTCGACCTCGTCGAGATGCTGCGCGAGGAGGGCTACGAGGTCGTCGGCGAGGCGGGCGACGGCGCGGAGGCCATCCGCCTCGCGCGCGAGCTCCGCCCGAACCTGATCATGATGGACATCAAGATGCCGGGCACCGACGGCCTCGAGGCCGCGCGGACGATCGCGGGGGAGCGGCTGGCGCCGGTCGTCATGCTCACCGCGTTCAGCCAGCGCGAGCTCGTCGAGTCCGCCCGCGACGCCGGGGCGATGGCCTACCTGGTCAAGCCGTTCTCCAAGACCGACGTCGTGCCCGCCATCGAGCTGGCCGCGACGCGGTTCGCCGAGGTCGCCGCGCTCGAGGCCGAGGTCGCCGGGCTCACCGAGCGCCTGGAGACCCGCAAGGCGGTCGAGCGCGCGAAGGGCCTGCTCATGGCCAAGAAGAAGATGTCGGAGCCCGACGCCTTCCGCTGGATCCAGCGCACCGCGATGGACCGCCGCACCACGATGCGCGCCGTCGCGGACGCCGTCGTCGAGACCTTCGGCTGACGCTACGCAGCGTGAGTCGCCCGCGTGGGTGATGCCCGCTCACCCACGCGCGCGCCGGACCTCTGACCAGGACGGACGCCGACCTACCGTCCCCTGCGCGGGCCTCACTCGCCCGTGACCTACCGTGGGCCCTCGACCACGCACCGGCGCGGTGCGGCGCATTCGGCAGAGGGCGAGGCGAGATGGGCGCGCGACGGCGTCGTCGGACCGGGACGCTGGCGGCGGTGGGTGCGGCGGTGGCCGCCCTGGCCCTCGTGCTCAGCGCGTGCGGGGGAGCGGGCGGCTCGGCGGGCGACGGCGGAGACTGCGACACCAGCCGCGGCACCCTCGTCGTCGGCCTCGTGGCCCCGCTCTCCGGTGAGCTCGCCGCGGTCGGGCTCGGGATGAAGAACTCCGCCGATCTCGCCGTCACGCAGGCCAACGCCCGCTGCGCCGTGCCGGGCTACCACCTCGCGGTGCAGAGCCAGGACGACCGCGCGGACCCCGCGACGGGCGCCGCCGCGGCCGCGACGCTGGCGCGTGACCCGTCGCTGATCGGCGTGCTCGGCCCGTTCAACTCCTCGGTGGCGCAGGCCGTCCAGCCCGTGCTGAGCGAGGCGGGCATCGTCCAGATCTCCCCGGGCAGCACCGCGACCTCGTTGACCCGCGGCGCCAACGCGGTCACCGCGCCGTTGCGGCAGTACCAGACGTTCTTCCGCACGGTGGCCACCGACGGCGTCCAGGGACCCGCCGCGGCGACCTACCTGACGCGCGTCGAGAACAAGCGCCGCGTCGCGGTGGTCTCCGACGGCAAGACCTACGGCGAGGGCATCGCCGACGAGTTCGCCAAGCAGCTCGCCACCGAGGGCGGGCAGGTGGTCACCCGCGTCACCGCGGCGCCCGGTTCGGGACGCGCCGCCGCGGTCTCGCGCGTCGCCGCCGCCCGCCCGGACGCGGTCTTCTACGGCGGCGAGTACCCCGAGGGCGGGCCGCTGTCGGCGGCGCTCGCGGCGGGCGGGCTGTCGGTGCCGGTGATGGGCGGCGACGGCATCGTCAACCCGGGCTTCGTGACCGCCGGCGGGCGTGAGGGCGACCTCGGCACGTCGGTCGGGCCCCCGCCGGAGACGGTGCCGGCCGCCCGCGACTTCGTCGACGCCTACCGCCGCGCCGGCTACCCGGAGAGCATCGGGTCGTACGGGGCGTTCACGTTCGACGCGGCGAACGTCCTCGTGGACTCGGCCGTCCGCGCCCTGGGCGAGGAGGCCGAGTGGACGCCCGCCGCGCGCCCGGAGGTGGTCCGCTCGGTGCAGGGCTTCCACGGCGACGGGATCACCGGTCCGCTGTCGTTCGATCGCTTCGGCGACGTGAGCACCGACGCGGTCACGGTCTACCGGGTCCAGGGCGGCCAGTGGACGGTCGTCGGACCCGCCGACTGATCGACCAGCGGTTTCCCGCAGGTCTCCAGCGGATCTCCATCGGTTCCGGGCGTTACGGTCCGAATACGACGGCGCAGCCGCTTGCGCGACGGGGCTCGCGCGCCTATACCTTCCACACCCGACCGGGCGAGCGAGATCACGCGGACCCGACATGAACGGTGACGGAGGTGGACGTGATCCGACGACGGCTCGCAGCCGCGGGTGCGCTCGTGGCGGCGGTGGCGCTGGTCCTCAGCGGCTGCGCCAACCAGGGTGGCGGGGAGCAGCAGGGTGGTGGACCCGCGGCCGGCGCCCCGAGCCAGCCCACCGATGCGGTGCTGCCGGCCGGGAACGGGCAGGGGCGCTGCGCTCCCGGCACGTCCATCGCCTACACCGGCACCATCGCCGGGCAGAACGCGGCGCTCGGCATCGCGATCGTCAACGCGGTCCAGCTGGCGGTCGACCAGCACAACGCGGCCAACCCGAACTGCCAGGTCACCCTGGTGCGTGCGGACACCGGCGGCACGCCGGACACGGCCGTCGGCCCGGTCACCGCGGTCATCAACAACCCGCAGGTGCTCGGCATCGTGGGCCTGCCGTTCTCCGGCGAGTCGCGCGCGGTCGGCCCGGCCCTCAACGCCGCCGGCCTCGTGAACATCACCCCGTCGGCCACCAACCCGGCGCTGTCCACCAACGGCTGGACGAACTTCTTCCGGGGCCTCGGCAACGACGCGGTCCAGGGCCCGGCGATCGCCCGCTACATCCAGACCCGGCTCAACGCCCAGAACGTCTGCGTCATCAAGGACGACTCCGACTACGGCATCGGGCTCGCCCAGCAGGTCACGCAGGCGCTCGGCCCGGCAGCCTCCTGCCAGGCGGACGTGCGCACCAACCAGCGCGAGTTCTCCGCGGTCATCGGCCAGGTCCAGCAGGCCAACCCGCAGGCGATCTTCTACTCGGGCTACTACCAGGAGGCCTCGCCGCTGGTCCAGCAGCTGCGTGACGCCGGTGTGCAGACCCCGTTCATCGGACCCGACGGCGTGAAGGACGAGCAGTTCGTCGTCAACGCGGCCGGTGCCGCCAACGGTGCGCTGCTGTCCTGCCCGTGCGTGCCGCAGGAGGGCTTCACCGACTTCACCAACGCCTACCGCCAGGCCTTCGGCGTCGCGCCGCAGACCTACTCGGCCGAGGGGTACGACGCCACGACGATCCTGCTCCAGGGCATCGACCGTGGCGCGGCCGACCGGGCGGCGCTGCTGAACTTCGTGCGCAGCTACAACGGCCAGGGCCTCACCAAGCGGTTCCAGTGGAGCCCGACCGGTGAGCTCACCCAGACCCCGGTCTACATGTACCGGGTGGACGGCAACCAGATCGTCACCGACAGTCAGATCTGATCTCCCACCGCCGGCCGCGTCCGCTCCGCATCGTCGCGGAGGGGCGCGGCCGGCGGCTGTCGGGGACGCTGTCCGTGACGGCGGCGTGACCGCCTGGCACCATCCCGCGACACCACTCGAACCCCCTTGCGCCCCCGCGGGCGCCCGACGCCTCGGGGAGCGCGTCATCTCCTCCTTCGCGGTACTCGCACACGCGGCGCCGTTGGCCGCGAGCACCGAGCCCTGGATCAACTTCGACGTCGGTCTGCTGATCGACCGGTTCTGGGCCAACACGATCAACGGCCTGGCCTACGGCAGCATCTACGCGCTGGTCGCGCTGGGGTACACGCTGGTCTACGGCGTGCTCCAGCTGATCAACTTCGCGCACTCCGAGATCTTCATCCTCGGGGTGTTCGGCGTGTACCTGACGTTCCTCGCGTTCGGTTTCGAGCCCGGGGCGATCCCCAACCTGCCGCTCGGGTTCATCATCGTCGACCTGATCGTCGCCGGGCTGGTCGGCATGGCCGTGTCGGGGCTCGCCGCGATCCTGCTGGAACGCACGGCCTATCGACCTCTGCGGCGGCGCAACGCGCCGCGCCTCGCGTTCCTGATCACCGCCATCGGCGCGTCGTTCGTGCTGCAGCAGGTCATCCGGATCTGGCGGGGCTCCAACCCCGAGGGCACGATCCGGCTGCTGCCGCCGTCGCCGGTGTTCACGATCTTCGGCGCGCCGGTGACGAACCTGCAGATCATCATCTTCGTCGCCTCGCTCGCGATGTTCTTCGTCGCCGACACCTTCGTGAACCGCACCCGGCTGGGCCGCGGCATCCGGGCGGTGGCGCAGGACCCGAACACCGCGACGCTCATGGGGGTCAACCGGGAGCGGGTCATCACGATCACGTTCATGGTCGGCGGGGTGCTCGCCGGTGCGGCCGGGCTCTTCTACCTCATGACCATCCCGCAGGGCGCCGTCTACAACGGCGGCTTCCTGCTGGGCATCAAGGCGTTCACCGCCGCGGTGCTCGGCGGGATCGGCAACCTGCGCGGCGCGCTGCTCGGAGGCCTGATCCTGGGCGTGGCCGAGAACTACGGACAGAGCCTGTTCGGCGGCGACTGGCGTGACATCGTGGCGTTCGTGCTGCTGGTGGTCGTGCTGATGTTCCGCCCGACCGGCATCCTCGGCGAGTCGTTGGCGAGGTCGCGCGCATGAGGGAACGGATGTCGCAGATCTCGACGTTCTGGAACGCGCGCAGCCGGTTCCAGCAGTGGGGTCTGCTGATCCCGGTCGTGGTGTTCCTGCTGTGGCTGCCGGTGCTCAACCCGCCGATCATCACGACGGAGCCGGCCACCGACTTCCCGATCGCGCTGTTCAACGCCGCCGTGCTCGCGCTGATCGCGATCGGGCTCAACGTGGTGATCGGGCAGGCCGGCCTGCTCGACCTCGGGTACGTGGGCTTCTTCGCGATCGGCGCCTACACGACGGCGCTGCTCTCGAGCCCGGACTCGCTCCTCGGCGTCCGCTACCCGTGGCTGGTCATCGTTCCGATCGCCATGCTCGTCACGATGATCTCCGGGGTCATCCTGGGGACGCCGACGCTGCGGCTGCGCGGTGACTACCTCGCGATCGTCACGCTGGGCTTCGGCGAGATCGTCCGGCTGCTCGCCGACAACATCGACCCGCTGCGCGGCAACCGGGGCTTCCAGAACATCGCGCGCCCGGAGCTGGACTACCCCGACGGGTCGCCGGTGTTCACGCAGACCGACGTCCTCGGGTTCTACTGGCTGGCGGTCTGTCTGATCGTCATCGTGCTGATGCTGATGGGGAACCTGGAACGCTCCCGGGTCGGACGGGCGTGGATCGCGGTGCGCGAGGACGAGGACGCCGCCGAGCTCACGGGCGTCCCGACCTACCGTTTCAAGATCTGGGCGTTCGCCATCGGCGCCGCGGTCGGCGGGCTGTCCGGCTCGCTGTTCGCCGCGCAGGTCGGCTACGTCAACAACCAGCGCTTCGACGTCGCGACCTCGATCCTCTACCTCGCCGCGGTGGTGCTCGGGGGCGCCGGCAACAAGGTCGGCGTCATCGTCGGCGCGTTCCTGGTCTCCTACATCCCGGACCGCTTCCAGTTCGAGCCGCAGTACCGCTTCCTGGTGTTCGGTGTCGCCCTGATGGTCCTCATGGCCTTCCGGCCGCAGGGCCTGCTCGGGATGCGCCAGCACCTGCTGGCGTACGGGCGCGAGGCGTACCAGAAGCTCTTCGGGGCCCGGACCGGCGTCGCCCCCAGCGGGATGACGGCGTCGACGAGACCGGAGGGCGACCTGCCCGAGACCAGACCCGACGACCATGCGGGCACGTCACCCCGAGGGGGTGGCGAATGACCGCGGCGGGCGACCCGGAGCGGAGCGCGACCACCCAGATCGGGGGGCCGACCTCCGAGGGCCTGCTCGAGGACCTCGAGCACATGGACGCCACGGCTCGCGCCGAGCACGAGGCCGAGGTGTCGGGCGCGGTCGCGCCGGACCGCGAGATCGCCGTCGGGATGGGCGAGACGCTGCTGGCGGTGGACGGGCTGACCGTGCGGTTCGGGGGCCTGACCGCGCTCGACGACGTCTCCTTCGACGTGCGGCGCGGCGAGATCCTCGGCCTGATCGGGCCGAACGGCGCCGGGAAGACCACCTGCTTCAACATCATGACGGGGGTCTACCGGCCGTCCGAGGGCGACATCCGCCTCGAGGGCCACTCGCTCGCGGCGATGAAGCGCTACAAGATCATCCAGACCGGGATCGCGCGCACGTTCCAGAACATCCGGCTCTTCGGGGCGATGACGGCGCTCGAGAACGTGGTCGTCGGCACCGACGCGCGGCACCGCACGTCGATCCCGGGGGCGCTGCTGCGGCTGCCGCGCCACCGGCGCGAGGAGCGTGAGGGCGTCGAGAAGGCGATGGCTCTGCTCGAGTTCGTGGGCATCGCGCACCGGGCGGCGGACAAGGCCACTGCCCTGCCCTACGGCGACCAGCGACGCCTGGAGATCGCGCGCGCCCTGGCCACCGAGCCGAAGGTGCTCTGTCTCGACGAGCCCGCCGCCGGGTTCTCGGCGACGGAGAAGGACGCGCTCTCCGAGCTCATCCTCAAGATCCGCGACGACGGGTACACGGTCGTCATCGTCGAGCACGACATGCGCGTCGTCCTCGGGGTGACCGACCGGCTGGTCGTGCTCGACTTCGGGCGCAAGATCGCCGACGGCCTGCCCGACGACGTCCGCAGGGACCCGGCGGTGATCTCCGCCTACCTGGGTGGGGCCGCCGAGGACGAACCCGCCGCGACCACAGGGGAGGAGTCCTCGTGAGCCTGCTCGAGCTCGACGACGTCAACGTCGCCTACGGGCGCATCCAGGCGCTGCGGGGCATCACGCTGCGCGTCGAGGAGGGGCAGATCGTCGCCCTCATCGGCGCGAACGGCGCCGGCAAGACGACGACCATGAAGGCGATCTCGGGGATCCTCGGCCTGCAGTCCGGGGCGATGCGCTTCGACGGCGAGGACCTCACCAGGGTCCGGGCCGACCTGCGGGTGGTCCGGGGCATCTGCCAGGTGCCCGAGGGCCGCGGGATCTTCCCGGGCATGACGGTGGCCGAGAACATCGACATGGGCGCCTACGTGCGCAAGGACCGCCGTAGCCCGGAGTTCGCGGCCGACCTGGAGCGCGTCTACGAGCTGTTCCCACGCCTGTCCGAGCGCCGGGCGCAGACCGGGGGCACGCTCTCCGGCGGCGAGCAGCAGATGCTCGCGATCGGCCGGGCGCTCATGTCCCGCCCGCGGCTCCTCCTGCTCGACGAGCCCTCGATGGGCCTCGCGCCGCAGTTCATCGCCCAGATCTTCCGCGTGATCGAGGAGATCAACTCCCAGGGGACGACGGTGCTGCTCGTGGAGCAGAACGCCACCCAGGCCCTCGGGCTGGCGCACGAGGCCTACGTGCTCGAGACGGGCGAGGTCACCCGTTCCGGCACGGGCGCCGAGCTCCTCGCCGACCCGACGATCCAGGACGCGTACCTGGGCGTCAGCTAGCCGGGCCTCGGCTGGGCAGCGAACGCCCTATCGGCGTGCTCAACTGGACGTTCGCTGCTTCTATGCGCGCGAACTCCGCGTTGATCACTGGCGCGGGGTCGTCGGCCGGCGGCGACCGGCACGTTCCGCATGATCATCGGGCTCGTGGGCCTGCGGGACGTGCCGCTCGCGGCCCACGGTGATCAGGGGCGTCGCATCCACCTCGGAGTCGCGATCGAGGTGCGTGGCGCGCTCCTGATCTCCGGACGCCAGGCCGACGTGCCGTATCGAGCGAAGGTGCCCTTCGCTCAGAACGAGACCGCGCGCGCGTCAGCCCGTCGAGCCCGGCGGACGGCTGCGGAAGACGCAGGTGAGCTTGGCGGTGCAGACGCGGCGGTCCTCGTCGTCGGTGATCACGATCTCGAACGTGCCGATCGTGCGGCCCACCGACAGCGGGGTGCAGACCCCCGTGACCTTCCCGTCCAGCGCCGAGCGGTGGTGGGTGCAGTTGAGCTCGAGGCCGACCGGCAGGCGCTCGGGCCAGCCGTGGATCGCGGCGGCGGTGGACCCCAGGGTCTCGGCGAGGACGCCGTTGGCGCCGCCGTGCAGCAGGCCGAACGGCTGCCGGTTGCCGGTGACGGGCATGGTGCCGACCACGCGCTCCCGGGTCCACTCCGTGACCTCGATGCCCATCCGCGCGGCGAGCTGCTCGTCGGGGTACTGCACGTCGATCTCGGGCAGCGCGGCGGACTCGGGGGCCGGGGAGCTGGTCATCCCCGCAGGGTAGGGCGGTGCCGGTGCCGCGGCTCCCCGGGCGCCCGGGGTGTGTCGGGGGTCGCGCCTAGACTCCTCGACGTGGCTCCGACCAGCACTGCGGCACAGCCCTCGACCACCCCGGACGCCCCGGCGGGCGGGCGGGCACGCCTGCTGCTGCTCGACGGGCACTCGTTGGCCTACCGCGCGTTCTTCGCGCTGCCCACCGAGAACTTCAGCACCACGACGGGGCAGACGACGAACGCCGTCTACGGCTTCACGTCGATGCTCATCAACCTGTTGCGCGACGAGGAGCCGACCCACCTCGCGGTGGCCTTCGACGTCTCGCGCAAGACGTTCCGGGCGGAGACGTACGCGGCCTACAAGGCCAACCGCACCACGACGCCCGACGAGTTCCGGGGCCAGATCGACCTCATCAAGGACATCCTGGCCGCCCTCGCCATCCCGGTGATGGCGGTCGAGGGCTTCGAGGCCGACGACCTCATCGCCACGCTCACCACCCAGGCGGTGGCGCAGGGCATGACGGTGTCGATCTGTACGGGCGACCGCGACGCGTTCCAGCTCGTCTCCGACGACGTCACCGTGCTCTACCCGCGCAAGGGCGTGTCCGACCTCGTGCGCTACACGCCCGAGCAGGTCATGGAGCGCTACACGCTGACGCCGGAGCAGTACCCGGACTTCGCGGCCCTGCGCGGCGACCCGAGCGACAACCTGCCGAGCATCCCGGGGGTGGGGGAGAAGACGGCGCAGAAGTGGATCCGCGAGTTCGGGTCGCTCGACGCGCTGGTCGACCGTGTCGACGAGGTGCGGGGCAAGGCGGGCGACGCGCTGCGCGAGCACCTGTCGTCGGTCGTGCTCAACCGTCAGCTCACCGAGCTCGTCCGCGACGTCGACGGCATCGGCATGGGCCCGGACGACCTCGTGGTCCGGCAGTGGGACCGGGACGCGGTGCACCAGCTGTTCGACAACCTCGAGTTCCGCGTCCTGCGCGAGCGGCTGTTCTCCACGCTCACCGCGCCCGAGCCCGAGGCCGAGGAGGGCTTCGAGGTCCGCGGCTCCGCGCTCGAGACGGGCGCGGTGGCCGACTGGCTCGCCGACCACGCCCGCGACGGCAGCCGGGTCGGGCTCGCGTTCCGGGGGCAGTGGGCGCACGGCACGGGTGACCTCGAGGGCATCGCCCTGGCGGCCGCCGACGGCGAGTCGGCCTACCTCGACGTCCACGCGATGGACGCCGCCGACGAGAAGGCGCTCGCCGAGTGGCTCGCCGACGTCGCGGTCCCCAAGGCGGGCCACGAGATCAAGGGCCCGATCCACGCCGTCCGCGCGCGGGGCTGGACGCTCGACGGGGTCACCAGCGACACCGCGCTCGCCGCCTACCTCGCGCGCCCCGGCGAGCGCAGCTTCGACCTGGCCGACCTCGCGCTGCGCTACCTGCGCCGCGAGCTGCGGGTCGAGGAGAGCGGCGGCAGCGAGCAGCTCACCCTCGACGGCGGCGAGGAGGAGGCCGACACGGCGCTCGCGCAGGCCGAGATGCTGCGGGCCCGCGCGGTGATCGACCTCGCGGACAAGCTCGACGAGGATCTCGCCGAGCTGGGCGGCACGGCGCTGCTCACCGATCTCGAGCTGCCGCTGCTCGCGGTGCTCGCCGATCTCGAGGCGGCCGGCGTCGCGGTCGACGTCAGCGCGCTGCACGACCTCGAGTCGCAGTTCGGCGCGCGCGTGCAGCAGGCGGCGCAGTCGGCGTACGACGTCATCGGCAAGGAGATCAACCTCGGGTCGCCGAAGCAGCTGCAGGTCGTGCTGTTCGACGAGCTGGAGATGCCGAAGACCAAGCGCACCAAGACCGGGTACACCACCGACGCCGACGCGCTGCAGACGCTCAACGAGTCGAACCCGCACCCGTTCCTCGAGCACCTGCTCGAGCACCGCGACGCGACGCGGCTGCGGGTCACGGTGAAGGGCCTGCTGGACGCGCTCTCCGACGACGGGCGCATCCACACCACGTTCAACCAGACCATCGCGCGCACCGGGCGCCTGAGCTCCACCGAGCCCAACCTGCAGAACATCCCGGTGCGCACCGCCGAGGGCCGGCGCATCCGCGACACGTTCGTCGTCGGGTCCGACTCCGCCGACGGCGCGTTCTCCGAGCTCATGACCGTCGACTACTCGCAGATCGAGATGCGCATCATGGCGCACCTCTCGCGCGACGAGGCGCTCATCGAGGCGTTCCAGTCGGGCTACGACTTCCACTCGGCGACGGCCGCGCGGGTGTTCGGGGTCGCCGAGGACGAGGTCGACCCGGCGCAGCGGGCCAAGATCAAGGCGATGAACTACGGCCTCGCGTACGGCCTGTCGGCCTACGGGCTCTCCGCCCAGCTCCGGATCTCCACCGACGAGGCCAAGGAGCTGATGGAGGAGTACTTCGCGCGGTTCGGCGGCGTGCGCGACTACCTGCGCCAGGTGGTCATCCAGGCCGGCAAGGACGGCTACACCAGCTCGATCCTCGGGCGGCGCCGCTACCTGCCGGACCTCACCAGCGACAACCGCCAGCGGCGCGAGATGGCCGAGCGGATGGCGCTCAACGCCCCGATCCAGGGCAGCGCGGCCGACATCATCAAGGTCGCGATGCTCGGGGTGCACCAGGCGCTGCGCGACGAGGGGCTGCGCTCGCGGATCCTGCTGCAGGTGCACGACGAGCTCGTGCTCGAGGTCGCCGCGGAGGAGAAGGACGCTGTCACCGAGCTCGTGCGCCGCGAGATGGGGGCGGCGTTCGAGCTCGACGTGCCGCTCGAGGTCTCGGTCGGCTTCGGGACGTCCTGGGACCAGGCGGCGCACTAGCGAGGAGGGCGCCGCCCGGTCCCGGGCTCAGCTGCGTGCGACCACCTCCTGCGGGGCCGGGGCGTCGGGCTCTCCGGCTGGGCGCCGCGCGAGCACCACGCCCAGGCCGGTGAACCAGGCGAGCGTGAGCACCGCACCGAGATACAGGTTCATCGGGCCCCCGGGCGCGGCGAACCCCGTCCGGCCGAAGACGGTGATCGTCTCGACGACCTGCTCGACGAGGGCGACCACACCGAGCGCCGTGAGCCAGCGCGGCACGCCGAGGGCGCCGCGCCACCCCGCCACGACGATCGGCGCGAGCATGGTCACGGTGGAGCCCGTGAGGACCGGGCCCCAGAACGAGGCGACGTCCAGCAACGCCCGCGCGGTCGCCGGCGTCGTCGTGGCCTCGTGCGAGGACAGGGCGCCCCACAGCCAGGCCATCACGGCGGTCTCGGCCACGAAGGTGATGCCGCCGACGAGGAACACGTCGCGGTACGGGGCGGGGAGGCGCTGCCGCACGAGGCCGACGGTGGTGCCCGCCAGCGGCGCGAGCAACGTCAGGCACCAGACGTAGATCCGGACCTCGGTGGCGTGGCCGGCGAACCAGCCCGCGACCTCGTCGCCGACGGCGGTCGCGCCGGGCGGGGTGCCCAGCGCCGCCGCGGCGGCCACGTACAGCACGGCGGAGGCGACGGTCGTGCTCAGCAGCACGGTGGAGGAGCGCACGTCAGTGGTCCAGGAGCCCGAGCTGGCCGAGCATGTCGTAGGTGTCCCAGTAGAAGTGCGTGCTGGTGATCCGGTCCCCGTCGACGACGTGGACGCCGACGAGGGGCATCGACACCCGGCGCCCGGTCGCCGGGATCGGGGCGCCGTCGGGGCCGGCGAGCGGCCCGGTGTTCGTGCCGACGACCCGTGACTCCTCGACCAGGAGATCGCCCTGCGCGACGACGCGCTCGACGGTGATCCGGTTGTCCGGGTACGACGCCATGATCTCGTCGTAGAGCGCGAGCAGCGCCTCGTGGCCGGTGCCGATCGCCCCCGGCGCCACCACCTCCGCGTCGGGGCTGTAGCAGTCGCGGTACGCCGCGCGGTCGCGGTCGTTCCAGGCGCGCGTCGTCGCCTCCACCAGGTCGGTCATCGCCGATCTCCCTCCCTCGGTGGGCCCCGGTGGCCCGCCGGCGGCCACTGTCGGCGGTCCGGCCGCGGAGAACATCTGCCGAGCGGCAGACACGGGACCGGGACGGTGACGCGCGGGCGTCGCGGGAGCACACTTGCTGGTCATGACCGAGGGGGACCGGTCGTCGCGGGCCGGGACGCCGGTCGCCCCGTTCGTGGGGCGGGCGGAGGAACTGGCGTCGCTGCGGGGGCTGTCGGGCGCGGAGCGCCTCGTGACGGTGGTCGGGCCGGGCGGCGGGGGCAAGACCCGGCTGACGCTGGAGGCGCTCGCCGCCACGCCGGGTCTCGTCGGGGTCGTCGAGCTCGCGGCCGCGACGCCGCGCGACGACCTGTGGTCGGTGGTCCTGGACGCCTGCGACATCCGCGACGACCCTCTGGTCCCGCCCCCGGACCGGTTCGCCCGGCGCGTCGGGGACCTCGTCGGCGACCGCGCCGCGCTGCTCGTGCTCGACAACGCCGAGCACGTCCGCGCGGCGCTCGGCGAGGTCGTGGTGGGCCTGCTCGAGCGCTGTCCGCGCCTGGGTGTGGTGGTCACGAGCCGGGTCCTGCTCGGCGTGCCGGGAGAGGTCGCGCTGCCCGTCGAGGGTCTGCCGCCGGAGGACGCCGCGGCCCTCTTCCTCGATCGCGCACGGCGGGCGCGCCCCGATCTCGCCGCCTCCGCCGACACGTCCGATCGCGCGCGCCGGATCGCCGAGGCCCTCGACGGGCTGCCGCTGGCCCTCGAGCTGGCGGCCGCCCACGCCCGCGGGCTCTCGCTGCGGGCGATCGAGGCCGGGACCGCTGAGCGTCTCGCCCTGCTCGCCGGCCGTGGCCCGCGCGCGGCCCGTCACCGGTCGATGCAGGCGTGCCTCACGTGGAGCACCGCGCTCCTCGGCGACCGCGCCCGCGCGGGCCTCGCCGCGGTCTCGGTGATCGAGGGCCGCTGCTCGCTACCCGCCGCGCTCGCCGTCATCGGCCCGCCGGACCGCGCGGGCGACGCCGGCCCGGTCGGCGTCCTGGAGGAGCTCGTCGACCACTCCCTGGTCCGGTTCCTCCCCGCCGAGGACGCGTACCTCGTGCTCGAGACCGTCCGCGAGCACGCCCGGGAGGTCGCGCCGGAGGCACCGCGGGCGGCGCTCGCCCGCCTGACGCCCTGGGTGGCGGCGCTGGCCGCCGAGGCACGGCCCGCCCTGGAGCAGGGCGACCTGGACGTCCTGGCTCGCCTCGACGGCGACGCGGCGGCGATCCGCGCCGTGCTCGCGCACGGTGCGTCCGGCGTCGCGGCGGCGGTCGTCGCCGATCTCGCCTTCTGGTGGTCGTTGCGCGGCCGGTGCCGTGAGGGTGGTGCCTGGGCCGCGCGGCTCGGGGCGGCGCCGGACGGCGACGGGGAGCCGCCCGCGGGCCGGTTGCGGTGGGCGCACGCCTTCCACGCCGTCTACTCGGGGAACCTCGACGAGGGGCTCGCGGTCGCCGACGCCCTGGCCGACGACCCGGCCACCGAGGACGAGGTCCGCGCGCGGAGCATGATCCTTCTCGGGATCGCCGCGGCCTTCGACGACCCGGCCGGCGCCGCCCCGGTCCTCGCGGCCGCCGCGGACCTGGCGCAACGGGCCGGCGACCGGTGGGGGCGGGTGGAGGCGCTGCAGTGCCTGGCCTACACCCACCTGTGGCGGGCCGACCACGCGACCGCGCTGGCCTGCGCCGACGAGGCCGTGCCCGCGCTGGAGACCCTCGGGCACCCGCAGCTGCGGGCGTGGGACGCGGCGATCCGGGCGGAGGCGGCGAGCCAGCGCGGCGACCTCGTGACCGCCCGGGACCGCGGCCGCGACGCCCACGCCCTCGCCGTCGACGTCGGGGAGCCGGTGAGCGCGACGTGTGCGCTGCTCCCGCTCGCCCGGTCCCTGTGCCGTACGGGCGACGACGCCGAGGCGGGCCGGCTGCTCGCGCGCCACGCTGCCTTCCTCGACGAGCACCCGGGCCTGGGCACGGCCGAGACCCTCGCGCTCGGCGAGGCGGAGACGGCCCTCTGGTGCGGGGCGCCCGACCGCACCGTCGCGATCACCGCGTCGCTGGAGGCGTGCGCCGACGCCGGGATGACGCTCGTCGCGGTCGAGGCCGGGGCGCTCCGGGCCACCGCGCTGCTCGTCGCCGGGGAGGACGGGCCGGCGACGGAGGCCGCCGCGCTCGCCGCGACCCGCGCCCGGGAGCGCGGCGCCCGGGAGTTCGCGATCACGGCGGAGACGGTGGCGGCGGCGGTCCGCCTGCGGCGCGGGGAGGACGTCGCCGCCGAGGCCCACGACCTCCTCGCCGAGGCGCACGCCGCGGGTCTCGCCCCGCTGGTCGTCGACGCGCTCGAGCTGGTCGCCGCCGTGGCGCTCGCGACGGGGCGCACCGAGGTCGCGGTGCGGCTGCGGGCGGCGACCGACGCCGTGGCCCGGGGTCGGGTGTCACCACTGACCCACGTCCTGCGCGCCACGGCGCCCCTCGAGGGTGACGGGTCGCGTGCCGGGGGTGCCGCGCTCGAGCTGGACGCCGCGGTCGCCTACGCACGGCGCACCCGCGGACCGCGGGGCCGCCCGCGCAGCGGCTGGGAGAGCCTGACGCCCACCGAGCGCGACGTCGTCGCCCTCGCGGCGCGCGGCCTGCGCAACCAGGACATCGCCGACCAGATGCTCATCGGCACCGGCACGGTCCGCACCCACCTGCGGCGCATCTTCACCAAGCTCGACCTCGCCTCGCGGACCGAGCTCGCGGCCGCGGCGGCCCGGCGCGGGATCTGATCAGGCCGGCGCGTAGGGCCCGTCGGGGGACCGGGGCGCGAGGTCGACGAGACGGTGACGCCCGCGCGGCGCCGCCACGGGCACAGGGACCCCGCCGGGCGGGGTGGCGGGCGCCGACGGGTCGAGGGCCCGGACCAGGTCGGTGAACCGGGCGACCTCGCGGTGACGTCCGTCGTGGCCGGCGAGCACGGTGTCGTCGTAGCGGCGCCGCGGATCGCCGTCCAGCTGCTCGCGCACCGCCTCCCGGACGGGCGTGGTGCAGGGCCGGACGCGCGGGGGCTCGGCCAGCCGTGCGGCCGGGCGGTGCGCGTAGACGGCGCGGCCGTAGGGGCCGGCGATCGTGAGCAGGAACCGGTTGCGGTCGAGGTAGCCGGTGGCGTGCCCGGCGTCGTCGACCAGCAGCACGCCGGCGCAGTCCGGGTCCTCGGTCAGGGCGTCGCGGACCTGCTCGCCGGTGGCCTCCGCCGGGAGCACGGTCGCCGGGGTGGCGACGTCGGCAAGCACCGGCTCGCCCGCCGGAGCAGCGGGGACGGGCTGCGGCTCGGTCCCGGACCGTTCCGGGGCGGTCGCCGCCAGGCGGGGGCCGAGGCCGGGTGCGAGCGTCACCGCCGCGGGGATCGCCGTGTCCTGGTCGGCGGCGAGGATCGGGCCCGTCGCGCTGGTCACGCCGTGCCGGCGCAGCTCCCGGAGCACGGCCTCGTCGCGGACCCCGTCGGCGGCCAACCGGGCGAGGCCGGCGCGGCCGAGGGTGTGCGCGACCTCGAGGGCCGCCAGGGCGGCGGGGTCGCGGCCGGTGCAGCGCCCCACGCACCGGTCGTCGAGCAGGAGATGGTCGGGCCGCAGGCGCACGATCTCGTCGATCCCGAAGCCCCCGACGGGGAGCGCGAGGCCGAACCCGTCGTGCCGGATCCGCGCGATCCCGCGCTCGAGGGCGTCGAGCGTCGCGGACCGGGCGCGGGGCCGCAGGACCAGCGTCGCCCCGGCACAGCGGCCGGCGCCGTGCAGCATGGCCGGCCACACCGCGCGCAGGCGCTGCGGTGCGTGGGCGACCGTGTCGGCGTCGACGTGCAGCTCGATCGGGACCGACGCGGTCCCGGCGGAGCGGGCGCACGCGAGGACCTCCGCGACGTCGCGGTCGAGGGCGTCGTGGGCGTCCTGGTCGAGACGGTCGAGCCGGGCCGCGGCGACCGGGGTCCCGACGAAGGCGACGACGCGCCCGGTCTCGAGGTCGATCCTCGGGGCGTACCGGTGCCGGGATGTCGAGATCAGCGTCGACCGGGACATGCGCACCGCACACCTCCTTTCGGCCCAGCAGGCCTCCCTGAACGTGCGGCCGCGCGTGCCACGGCGTCACCGTATTGGGTGTGAACAGCGCCCAACGGTCGATGTGGCACGCCCAACGGTGCTCTCGTTCGGCCCAGCAGGGACTGGTACGTCGTGGTACCACGCGCTACGGTGGTACGCGTGAGTACCGAGCATCTCGACGTGGTGATCGTGGGCGCCGGACTGTCCGGGATCGGGACGGCCTGCCATCTCGAGCGCGACCTGCCGGGCACCCGCTACGCCGTGCTCGAGGCGCGCGAGGAGCTCGGCGGCACGTGGAGCCTCTTCCGCTACCCGGGCGTCCGCTCGGACTCCGACATGCACACCCTGGGCTACCGGTTCCGCCCGTGGAGCAGCGCGACGGCCCTCGCCGACGGTCCGTCGATCCTGTCCTACGTCCGCGACACCGCCCGGGAGTTCGGCGTCGAGGAGAAGATCCGGTACGGCCACCGCGTCACCCGCGCGTCGTGGGACTCGGCGTCCCAGCGGTGGACCCTCGAGATCCCCGGGCGGCCGGGCACGCTGACCTGCTCGTTCCTCCTGATGTGCTCCGGCTACTACCGCTACGACCAGGGGTACACGCCCGACTTCCCGGGCATCGAGCGGTTCGGGGGCACTGTGGTGCACCCGCAGCACTGGGACCCCGAGCTCGACCACACGGGCCGGCGCGTCGTCGTCATCGGCAGCGGCGCGACGGCCGTCACGCTGGTGCCGGCCCTGCTCGAGGGACCCGACGCCGCGGCCCACGTCACCCAGCTGCAGCGCTCCCCGAGCTACGTGCTGTCGATCGGGCGCACCGACGCGGCGGCCGCGGCCCTGTCGCGGTGGCTGCCCAAGGCCGTCGCCGACCCGCTGACGCGCGGGAAGAACATCGCGCAGCTCATCGCGCTCTACCAGCTCAGCCAGCGCTTCCCGCGCGCGGTGCGCGGGCTGCTGCGCCGGCTGACGCGGTCGGCGCTGCCCGAGGGCTACGACGTCGACACCCACTTCAACCCGCGGTACGACCCGTGGGACCAGCGGATGTGCATGGTTCCCGACGGCGACCTCTTCCGGGCGATCCGCCACGGCGACGCGGAGATCGTCACCGACACCATCGAGACGTTCACCGAGACCGGGATCCGCCTGACCTCGGGACGCGAGCTCCCGGCGGACGTCGTCGTCACCGCCACCGGTCTGACGCTGCAGATGTTCGGCGGGGCCGAGATCGTCGTCGACGGCGAGCCGGTGCACCTGCCGGACACGATGGCGTACAAGGGCATGATGCTCTCCGGCGTGCCGAACCTCGTCTACATGATCGGCTACACCAACGCCTCGTGGACGCTCAAGGTCGACCTCGTCGCCGAGTACGTCGTGCGGCTCCTGCGCCACCTGCGCGAGCACGACCTCGGCGTCGCCGTGCCCGAGCGTGACCCGGAGGTCGGCGAGGCCCCGTTCCTCGACTTCGGGGCCGGCTACGTCCAGCGCTCGATCGACGAGCTGCCCAAGCAGGGCACGCGGGCGCCGTGGCGCCTCGCGATGAACTACGCGATCGACGCCGTGGCCCTGCGCCGCAGCCGGGTCGACGACGCGGCGATGCGGTTCGTGCCCGCGGGGGCGCGTCGGGCGTCGGCCACCGAGCGCGCCGCGAGCTGACCCCCTCGTGACCACCGTCGGGGTCCTCGCGCCGGGAGCGATGGGCACGGCGCTGGCGCGCTGCCTGGCCGCGGGCGGGCACCGGGTGCTGACGACCCTGGCCGGCCGCTCGCCCGCCACCGTCGAACGGGCGCAGGGACTCGAGGACGCCGGGGGACTCGATGACCTCGTGGGCGCCGTCGACGTGCTGCTGCTGGTGGTGCCGCCCGGGGCGGCGCGGGACGCGGGCCGGGACGTCGCCGCCGCCTGTGCGCGGACCGGGACGCGGCCGCTGGTCGCCGAGCTCGACGCCGTCGCCCCCACCACGGTCGCGGCGATCGCGGCGGACCTGCCCACCGACCTCGTCGACGGGGCGGTCTCCGGCCCGCCACCGCGGCCGGACGCCGACGAGCCGACCCGGGTGTTCCTGTCCGGACCGCGCGCCGGCGAGGTCGCGGCGCTGGAGGCGCCCGGCGTGCGCTGGCGGGTGCTCGCCGGGCCGGTCGGTGCGGCCAGCGCGGCCAAGATGTGCACGGCGTCGGTGCGCAAGGGGTTCCAGGCGCTGCTCGCCCAGGCGCTCGTCACCGCGGACGCGCACGGCGTGACCGACCTCGTCGTCGACGACCTGCGGCTGAGCTTCGCCGACGCCGGCGTGCCGGCGGCCGCCGTGGCGGCGACGAAGGCCTGGCGCTTCGTCGACGAGATGACCGAGATCGCGGGGACGCAGGAGGCCGCCGGGCTCACGCCGGCCCTGGGGGAGGCGCTCGCCGCGGTCTACCGGGACCTCGCCACCAGCGAGTGGGGCCGGCGGGCGCCCGGCGAGGTCCCTACCGACCTCGCCGACCCCACCGGGCTGCGTCCCCGGGACGCCCCCTCCGGTCCCGTGTAGGGCCCGCGGAGCGCGGTCGTCGTGTCACGCCCCGTGGTCGGGGCGTTCGCGGGGAGCCGTGTGCTCCGACCGGTCGAGCACTGACGGCCGGGTGCCGCGACCCGACGGACCGGCCATGGTCGATGTCCCCTCCGACGGCGGACGCGAGAACTCTTTCGGACTCATTTTCGGCGTGTCGGGCACCAGGACCCCCCAGGGCCGATCGGCCGAGACACCACCGTCCTGACGGACGCAGGAATGTGCGTCGTCCGGACTCGAACAACATCGGTGTCGCTGCACTGCGTGAAATCGCGCGCGACGGGTGAGGCATCCAGCGGGACAATCCCGCTTCGCTGCGCGGACAGGGTGAACGGCGCGTGTACGGTTCCGCGCGTTCGTCATCCGATCCGGCCCCCGAAACGACGGAGAAACCCTTCCATGGCCCGTGTCTCGGACTACCTGCCCCGCGGGGACATGGTCGACGACGCGGCGTGGCAGCGGCGTCACCACTTCCTGCTCGCCGTCCTGCTCGCGCTCGCACCGCTCCTGCTGGCGTTCGGGCTCGCGGTCGGCAACTCGTTCGCGATGGCCGCCCTGATCGCCCTCGTCCCCCTGGCCACGGCCGCCGGCGGCTGGTTCCTGCCCGGGCGGTTGAGCGGCGAGATCTTCGTCTCCGCGGGCCTGTCCGCGTCGTGCGCCGGGCTGGTGATCCTCTCCGGGGGCTACATCGAGGCGCACTTCTCGTTCTTCGTGATCATCGGTTTCCTCATGCTCTACCAGAGCTGGGTGCCGTTCGCGGTCAACATCGGTTTCACGACGCTGTCCCACGGCCTCGGCTCGCTGCTCGCGCCGACGCTGTTCTTCAACCACCACGCCGCCCAGCACTCGCCGTGGCTGTGGGCGCTGATCCACGGTTTCGCCGTCCTGCTCGCCTGCGTGGGCGTCGCGATCTTCGTGAAGATCACCGAGGACGAGCAGCGCCGCCGGATCGAGCTCACGCAGGAACTGCACGAGTCGAAGGTGCGCCAGCAGGAGTTCACGTCCGAACTGCTGCTCAACCTCGCCCGCCGCAACCAGACGATGTTCCACCGGCAGCTCGACATCATCAACGACCTCGAGGAGCGGGAGCGCGATCCCGACGCGCTCGCCGACCTCTTCCGTCTCGACCACCTCGCCACCCGCGTGCGGCGCAACGCCGAGAGCCTGCTGGTGCTCTCCGGCGAGCAGCCGGCCCGCACGTGGTCGGCGCCGGTCGCGCTGCGCGACGTCGTGCGGGCGGGCGTCGCCGAGACCGAGGACCTCGACCGGGTCACGCTCGTCGTCGACGAGCGGCTGCGCCTCGTCGGCAGCACCGTCGCGGACCTGACCCACATGATCGCGGAGCTGGTCGAGAACGCGGCGCGCTACTCGCCACCCTCGGCGCCGGTCGTGATCCAGAGCCGCGGGTACCACCGCGCCCCGGGCGCCCAGCTGATCGTCATCGAGGACACCGGCATCGGCATGCCGCCCGCGGAGCTCGTGGCCGCGAACGAGCTGCTCGCCGACCCCCGCGAGGTGGACGTCTCGGCCGCGGCGCGCCGCCTCGGCTTCCACGTCGTGTCCCGGCTGGCGGCGCGGCACGGCATCGAGGTCTCGCTGACGCCGACGCCCGGCTGTGGCCTGACCGCCGTCCTCGTGCTCCCCGCCGCCCTGTTCGCCGACGCCACGCCCACCGTGCCGGCCGTCGGGGAGCGGGGGCTCGAGCGGGTGCCGGCCTCGGCGGTGCCCGCCCCGCGGCGCGGTGCGGCCGATGCCGCGGGGACGTCCGGCCCCGCCGCCCCGGCGTGGGGCGACGGCGCCCCGCCGACCTCCGGCCCGATCCCGGTCAACGGCCGGCACGCCTGGCCCGGCCGGGAGACGGCGCCGGCGGACGGGAACGGCTCCGGCCACGGCTCCGGCAACGGCTCCGGCGCACGGCGGG
Organism: Actinomycetospora aeridis; assembly: GCF_037400275.1. Lineage (NCBI taxonomy): Bacteria > Bacillati > Actinomycetota > Actinomycetes > Pseudonocardiales > Pseudonocardiaceae > Actinomycetospora > Actinomycetospora aeridis. Next base: position 343,986 of record NZ_JBBEGL010000003.1, read on the forward strand.
GCGCGCACGCCGCCCCCGGGGGCGAGGACGCTGCGCCCGCGGCGGAGGACGCGCGCGACACGCTCGAGGACCTCCCGCCCGCCGACGGCGCCGACGCCGCCCCCGTCCGGCGGGGCCTGATCCACCCGATCGTCGTGCCACCCCCGGCCCCGACGCCCGAGGACGGCGCCCGGTCCCGCCCCGAGGCGCCGGCGCCGCGCAGCTCCGACGAGGACGACCCCGTCGCGGTCGGCCCGAACGGCCTGGTCCTCGCGCGGCGCAGGCCCCAGACCCACCTCGCGCCCGAGCTCATCCGCCGTACCCCCGGCATCCCCGCGGCCACCCCGGCCACGCCCGTCACCCCGGCGGCCCCCGTCGCGCCCGCCGCTCCCGCCGCCCCGCCCGGCGAGCGCGGGGCGATGGACGCGCTCTCGGCCTACCAGGCCAGCCGTGCGGCGGCGCGCTCGGCGATCGGGCAGGAGGACGGCGGCCGACCCACCGAGCCGCTCGGACCGCCGTCCGGACCGCCGTCCGCACCCACCGACGACCACGCCTCCGGGAGGCAGACGTGAGTGCACCGACCGACAGCGGACTCGACTGGCTGCTCTCCGAGTTCGCCCGCGGCACCCCGGGCGTCCGCCACGTCCTCGTCGTCTCCGCCGACGGTCTGCGCCTGGCCGTGAGCGACGGGGTCGACGCCCACCTCGCCGACCAGCTGTGCGCGGCGGTGTCGGGCCTCGTGAGCCTCGCGCGGGGAACGGCGACCCTGCTCGACGCCGAGCCGGTCACCCAGACGATCGTCGAGATGGACGGGGGCTACCTGTTCGCGACGTCGATCAGCCTCGGCTCAACGCTCGCCGTGGTCACCGACCGCACGGCCGACATGGGCCTCGTCGGCTACGAGATGACCCTGCTCGCCTCGCGCGTCGGGCACGCCCTCACCCCGGGTGCGCACGCCGGTCATCCCGGGCCCGCCGGCCACCCGACCGGCCCGTGAGCGTGGACCGCCGCCAGCGACCGCAGGCCGACGGCGGGCGGGTCGTCCCCAACTACGCGTTCACCGCGGGCCGGACGCGCTCGCTGGCCGGGGCCGACATGCCCATCGAGGCCCTGGTGACCGCCACCGAGCTCGGCCTCGCGAAGGCGCCGGGGATGCCGCCGGAGTCGCGGGTGATCGTCGAGGCGAGCACGGAGCCCCAGTCGCTGGCCGAGATCGGGGCGCTGCTCGGCGTCCCGATCGGCGTCGCCCGGGTCCTCGTCAGCGATCTCGCGGCCGAGGACCACCTCGCGGTCCACCTGCCCCTCGTCGGGACCGACGGACGTCCCCGGCGCGAACTCCTGGAGAGGCTGCTCGATGGACTCCGTACACGCTGAGGGCCGTGGTGACGGTGGAGCGAGCACCGCGACCGGCGTCGCGCCGGGGTCGGGACGCCGTGACCTGCTCCCGCTGAAGATCCTGGTGGCGGGCGGGTTCGGCGTCGGGAAGACGACGCTGGTGGCCGCGCTGTCGGAGGTGCCGCCCCTGTCGACCGAGCAGCGGATGACGAGCCTGTCCGACCACGTCGACGACACCAGCGTGGTGCCGGAGAAGACGACGACCACCGTGGCGATGGACTTCGGCCGCGTCACGATCGACGACTCGCTGGTGCTCTACCTCTTCGGGACCCCGGGCCAGTCGCGGTTCTGGTTCATGTGGGACGAGCTGGCGCGGGGGGCCGTGGGGGCGGTCGTGCTCGTCGACCTGCGCCGCATCGACGACTGCTTCGCGGCCATCGACTACTTCGAGAACCGTGGCCTGCCCTTCGTCGTCGCCCTCAACGCGTTCCCCGGCACCGAGGGCGTCGACGACGACCTGGTGCGCGAGGCCCTCGCGGTGCCGGGCGGCTGCCCGCTGGTGCACGTCGACGCCCGCGACGACGCCTCGTGCACCCGCGCGCTGATCGTGCTCGTCGAGCACGCGCTGGCCCGCAGCGGTCGGTGATCCCTCCGGTCACCGGAGGGCCGACGCCGGCCGGACCTCCCACAACGTCCACAGCGGGCGGTACCCGTGGCGGGGCCAGAACACCGAGGAGATCGGGTTCGGCGGGTTGTAGTAGAGGTAGGTCCCCCGTGCCCCGGGTGGCTGCAGGCCGGGCAGGGCGGTGGTGACGAGCGCGTGCCCGATCCCGTGGCCGCGCTGCCCCGGTCGCACCGACGCGCAGTTGACGTAGCCCCAGCGGCCGGCCGGCAGCAGTCCCGCCAACCACGTGCCGGGGGAGGTGTCGGTGAGCCCGCACTCGAGCAGGCCGACGAGCAGGCCGTCGCGCTCGGCGACCCAGATCGGCTCGCCGCGCGTCCAGCGCTCGCGCAGGGCGGCCCGCTTGACCGCCTCGGCGTCGGGGCGCAGGACGCTCCCGCCGACCATGCTGGAGTAGGCGATCTCGTGCATCGCGAGCTCGACGCAGGCCTCGAGGTCGCCCTGCACGGCCGGGCGCACGGTGAGCGCGGGGTCGGGGTCGGGCACCGCGGGCGGCGGTCCCGGCGGGCGCACCGCGAGCACGGCGAGGGGGACGAGCCCGTGGTCGAGGAACGCCCGGGCGGCGGCGACGTCGCGGCTCGGCCAGGTGACGACGGCCGCCGAGTCCGCCTCGGCGCGGACCGGCCCGGGGAACCGGGCACGCCACTCGCGGAGCACCCCGTCGGCCCCGGCGCGGCCGGCGTGGCCCAGCACGGGGTGGAGCTCGGTGACCTCGGCCGCCGACCACAGCAGGGGCGCGCTGCCCGCGGGCCAGCTGTGGTGGGTGACGACGGCGGCGGCCTCGCCCTCCGCGCCGGAGCCGGCGCCGACGACGAGGACGTCCCCGGGGGGCGGCAGCACCGCCCGCGGCAGGCCGGGATCGATCTCGGCGAAGCGGGCCTGCTGGTCGCGGAGGAGCTCACCGAGGACGACTTCCGGGGATCGTCCCGACGGCGTCGCCCGCGACCGGCCGATCACCACGGCCGCCGGCAGCAGAAGATCGCGGTGCCGGGGAAGAGCCTGCCCCGCAGCGGCGACCACTGGCCCCACACGGCGTCCAGGCCGTCGGGCCACTCGTCCGGCCACTCGGGCTCCACGAGCCGCTCGAGCACCAGCCCGGCGCCGACGACGTCGGCCACGCGGTCGCCGAGGGTGCGGTGGTGCTCGACGTAGACGGCGCGCCCGTCCTCGTCGACCTCGGCGTAGGGCGTGCGGTCGAAGTAGGGCTGGGAGACGGTGAGGCCGTCGGGGCCAGGGTCGTCGGGGAACATCCAGCGCATCGGGTGGTTCACCGCGAACACCCAGGGTGCACCGGGACGCAGCACGCGGGCCACCTCGCGCATCACCGCCGCCGGGTCGGCGACGAAGGGGATCGCCCCGAACGCGGAGAAGGCGACGTCGACGCTGCCGTCGCGCAGCGGGATCGCGCCGGCGTCGGCCTGGACGAGGGGGACGACGACGCCGGTGCGGCCGTCGGCGGCGCGGGAGTGGCGCAGCATGCCGGCCGAGAGGTCGAGGCCGACCACCCGTGCGCCCGCCCGGGCCAGCCACCGCGAGCAGGACGCGGCACCGCACCCCACCTCGAGGACGCGCGCGCCGCGCAGGGCCGCGGGGTCGCCGAGCAGGTGCGCGTCGGCCTCCCGCAGGCGCTCCGGGCACCAGACGAAGTCGTCGTCGCCGAGGAAGGTGCCGTGCTCGGCCTGGTACTCGTCGGCGTCGGCGTCCCACCAGGCACGGCTGGCCGCGCTCGACTCCTCGGGGCCGACCGCCCGCCGGGCGATCGCCGCGGCGCCGAGGACGGTCTCGGCGGCCGGACGCGCGTCGTCCTCTCCGTCCCCCGCGGACGCGGGTGGGGGAGCGCTCGGCACCGGGGCATCCTGACACGACCGGATGCAGGCCCCGCGTCCCCCGGCCGGGCGCCCGGCGGTGACGACACGCCGTGGTCGCCTGTTGCGACACGCCGGGATCCGGCACGGGGTGCCCCGATTGCCGGGCCTCGTCGGGCGCGGTTACGATGAAGGTCCACGTGAGTGGTCTCGCCCTGTTCGCGATCCGCTGCTCCGGCAGCGGAGGGCGGCGATTCTCGTCTCCACCTCGGCGTTCGTCGGTCTCGACGGTGCGCGCGTCAGGTCGACGGCCCCCGCGTGGGGTCCCTGCACGCTCGATCTGACCATGTTCCCGGAGCCGTCCACCGTATGTCCATCGACACCCACACCGCCCCGACGTCGACCAGCCCCCAGGTCGCGATCAACGACATCGGGTCGGAAGAGGACTTCCTCGCCGCCATCGACCAGACGATCAAGTACTTCAACGATGGCGACATCGTCGAGGGCACCATCGTCAAGGTCGACCGGGACGAAGTCCTCCTCGACATCGGCTACAAGACCGAGGGCGTCATCCCCTCGCGTGAGCTGTCCATCAAGCACGATGTCGACCCCAACGAGGTCGTCGCCGTCGGCGACGAGGTCGAAGCCCTCGTCCTCCAGAAGGAGGACAAGGAGGGCCGGCTGATCCTGTCCAAGAAGCGCGCGCAGTACGAGCGCGCCTGGGGCACGATCGAGCAGCTCAAGGACAACGACGAGCCCGTCAAGGGCACCGTCATCGAGGTCGTCAAGGGCGGCCTCATCCTCGACATCGGCCTGCGCGGCTTCCTCCCGGCCTCGCTGGTCGAGATGCGCCGCGTCCGCGACCTCCAGCCCTACGTGGGCAAGGAGATCGAGGCCAAGATCATCGAGCTGGACAAGAACCGCAACAACGTCGTCCTCTCCCGCCGCGCGTGGCTGGAGCAGACCCAGTCGGCGGTGCGCAGCGAGTTCCTCAACCAGCTCGCCAAGGGCCAGATCCGCTCCGGCCAGGTCTCGTCGATCGTCAACTTCGGTGCGTTCGTCGACCTCGGCGGCGTCGACGGTCTGGTGCACGTCTCCGAGCTGTCCTGGAAGCACATCGACCACCCGTCCGAGGTCGTCGAGGTGGGCCAGGAGGTCAAGGTCGAGGTCCTCGACGTCGACCTGGACCGCGAGCGGGTCTCCCTGTCGCTCAAGGCGACGCAGGAGGACCCCTGGCGTCAGTTCGCCCGCACCCACCAGATCGGCCAGATCGTGCCCGGCAAGGTCACGAAGCTGGTGCCGTTCGGTGCGTTCGTGCGCGTCGACGAGGGCATCGAGGGCCTGGTCCACATCTCGGAGCTGGCCGAGCGCCACGTCGAGGTGCCCGAGCAGGTCGTCCAGGTCGGCAACGACGTCATGGTCAAGGTCATCGACATCGACCTCGACCGTCGCCGCATCTCGCTCTCGCTCAAGCAGGCCAACGAGGGCATGACGCCGGAGACCGAGTTCGACCCGGCGCTCTACGGCATGGCGGCCGAGTACGACGACGCGGGCAACTACATCTACCCCGAGGGCTTCGACCCGGACACCGGCGAGTGGCGCGAGGGGTACGAGTCGCAGCGCGAGGAGTGGGAGCGCCAGTACCAGGCGGCCTACGCCCGCTACGAGCAGCACATCACGCAGCTGCAGCGCACCCAGGAGCAGGAGGCGGAGGCGGCCGAGGCCGCGCCGGCCAACTACTCCTCGGGCGGCCCGTCGTCGTCCGACGACGAGGGCGACGAGGGCGACGCCTCGGACCCGGGCCAGGGCCCGCCGTCCCAGAGCGGCGGTGGCGCGCTCGCCAGCGATGCCCAGCTCGCGGCGCTCCGCGAGAAGCTCTCCGGCGGCTGATCCTCACCCGCTGAGCTCGACCGACGGGCCCTCATCCCTCACGGGGTGGGGGCTCGTCGTCGTTCCGGGGGTCTGTGGTGCACGGTTTGGCAGCGAACGTGCTGTTCGCTGCTTCTAGGCGTGCGAAGTCCGCGTTGATCACTCGGGACGGGCGCGCGCGGGAGGACCCCGTCGACGACCGGGGGTGGAGCGAGGGACTCCCCGAGTGCGTGGGACGCAGCGAACGACGCCCCCGCACCTGCCACGACCAGCGAGCGCGCGTCGAGACCGACGCGCGCTGATGCGAGGTGGTGCGGCCTAGCCGAAGGCGGGCAGGGCCCCGGCGCCGGCGGCCGGGCGCAGATGCCGCGAGCCGGCGAGGAAGCGCTCGACGAGGCCCCGGCGCGCGATGTGCGGCGCCGCGAGGGCGGCGGCGATCTGGGGGAGGGCCCGGCACCAGACGAGTCCGGTGGCGCCGAGACGGTGACGTCCTGCGTGGCGACGCGAACGGAACACGCGGCAGCTCCTCGGGGCGGATGGTGCGTTTGGTGCGGGCGGGGCGTGACCATACCGCTGTTGCGCCCGTGACACGAGTGACGGATCGCCCAGGTCTCGACCCCGGGTCGAGTGGGCGCCGGACGCCCTGGGCACACTGCGGGCGTGCTGAGGCTCGGGCTCACCGGCGGGATCGGGGCAGGGAAGTCGACGGTGGCGGAGACGCTCACCGAGCTGGGTGCGGTGGTGATCGACTCCGACCGGATCGCCCGCGAGGTCGTCGAGCCCGGTACCGAGGGCCTGGCCGAGGTCGTCGCGGCCTTCGGCGAGGACGTCCTGGACGCCGACGGCGCGCTCGACCGCCCCGCGCTCGGCCGGATCGTGTTCGCCGACGACGCGAAGCGCCAGCAGCTCAACGGCATCCTGCACCCGCGGATCGGTGCGCGGACCGCCGAGATGGTCGCGGGCGCCGACGACGACGCGGTGGTGGTCCACGACATCCCGCTGCTCGTCGAGAACGGGATGGGGGCCGCGTTCGCGCTCGTCGTCGTGGTCGACGCGCCGGTGGACGTGCGCGTCGCGCGGCTCGTCGAGACCCGGGGCATGACGGTCGAGGACGCCCGCGCGCGGATGGCCGCCCAGGCCGACGACGGCGCCCGGCGCGCGGCCGCGGACGTGTGGCTCGAGAACGCCGGCGCCGCGGGGGCGCTGCGCGAGCAGGTCGAGCGGCTGTGGCACGGGCGCCTGGTGCCCTTCGCGACCAACCTCGAGCACGGGAACGCGGTACCCGTGCCGACGGAGGTCGTCCCGCCCGCCGACGACCGCGAGCTCGTCGGTCGTCGCCTGACCGCCCGCATCGCGGTGGCGGGCGGCGAGACCGTGCGTCGCGTCGAGCACGTCGGCCCGGGCGCGGTCCCCGGGCTGCCGGCCCCCGACGTCGTCGACGTCCTCGTCGAGGCCGACCGTCCCGGGGACGACCTCGCCGCGGCGCTCGTCGCCGCCGGGTTCCCCCGCACCGGGGCGGGCCGTCACGGGTCCGGCGACCCCGGACGGCCGGCGCGGGTGCTCGTCCTCGACGGGAAGAGCCGGCGGGGCGCCAAGCAGGCCCAGGCGATCGTCGACGCCCGCGACCGCGCCCTCCGCGACCCGGGGCGGGTGGCCGCGGACCCGGCGGCCGTCCGCACCGAGGTCGCCCTGCCCTGAGCACGCTCAGCCGGTCGGACGGCTCCGCAGCTCCAGGCTGATCTGCTCGGCGTCGAGGTTCTCCAGCGCGGCGGTGAGCGCGGCGGAGGTGAACCGGCCCTCGTCGCGCGCGGCGAGCAGGGCAGCGCGCTGGGCCTCGATCATCTCGAGCCGTACCCGGATGCGGTTGTCCGACGCGGTGGCCGGGTCGGGTCGTCCGTCACGGTCGGCCAGGCGCTCCCGGAAGGCGGCGATCTCGGGCTCGTCGGCGTGCCGGTCCAGCACGGCGAGGTTGGCGGTGGTCAGCCGGTCCCGGAGCGCCTCCTCCTCCGCCGCGGAGGGGACCTCGGGCGGTGCCGGCCGCACCCGGCGCACGAGCAGCGCGAGCGTGCCGCCCTGCAGGAGCAGCGACCCGGCGGCCACCGTGAACGCCACGAAGACCAGCAGCGAGCGCTGCGGGAAGTCGGTCGGCAGGGTCTGGGCCGCCGCCAGCGTCACGGCGCCGCGCATCCCGGCCCAGACCACCACCGCCCCCTCGCGGACGCCCAGTGGTGCCCGGCGGAAGTAGTCGATGTCGGCGAGCTGGAGCCGCAGCCGCCTGCTGAACGCGGCCAGTCGACGTGGATTGGTGAGCGCCACGGGCCGTCCGCGGATCGTGACCTGCTCGCCCGCCTCGAGCTGCGCGTTCATCTCCTCCAGCTGGGTCTGCATCGCCGTCCCCCGGCGCACGGACGAGCGCAGCCACACCACGAGGACCGCGACGTACCCCGAGCGCACCACGACCGTCGCCACCAGCGCGACCGCCGCGAGCCCGAGCCCCAGGCCGAGCGCCGCCCCGTCGCGCCGGAGGTCCTCGAGCACGGCGGTGAGCTCGAGCCCCATCAGCAGGAAGATCGTGCCCTCGAGGACGAGCTCCACGGTGCGCCAGCTCTCGGTGTCCGACAACCGGTGCTGGGGTGTGAGCCGCGCGGCGGCGCCGTTGCCGGTGACGAGCCCCGCCGCGACGGCGGCGACGAGGCCGGAGGCGCCGAGCTCCTCGGCCGGCAGGGAGGCGACGAACGGCGTCGCGAACGACAGGACGGTGTTGACGGTGGGATCGGCGACGCGGCCGCGCACGCGCAGACCCAGCCAGCCGACGGCGATGCCGAGCGCGACGGCGACGACGACCGCGAGGGCGAACTGGCCGACCGCGCCCCCGATTGACACCGACACCGCACTCGCGGCGATCGCGGCACGCAGCAGGACCAGGGCCGTCGCGTCGTTGAGCAGGCCCTCGCCGTCGAGCACGGTGACGACGCGCGACGTCACGCCCACCCGGCGCACGATCGCGGTCGCCGCGGCGTCGGTGGGGGACAGGATCGCCCCGAGCGCGATGCCGCCGGCAAGGCCGAGCCCGGGGACGACCAGGGCCGCGATCAGCCCGACCACCAGCGACGAGAGCACCACGAGGAGCACCGACAGGCCGCTGACGGCGCCGAACGCGCGCCGGAAGTCCATCGTCGGCATCGCCACGGCCGACGAGAACAGCAGCGGCGGGAGGATGCCGGCGAGCACCCACTCGGGGTCGACGACGATCGGCGGCACGCCGGGCAGCACCGAGACCGCGACGCCCACGAGCACGAGCAGGAGCGGGGCGCCCACCCCGATCCGGTCGGCGAGCACCCGGACCCCGGCGACGGCCAGGAGGCCCAGGACGACGACCAGCAAGCTGCCCATGGCCCGCCCTTCTACCCCGACACGTGCGGGGAGGCGTCGCTCAGGACCGGGTGGGTGACCCGAGCCCGAGCGAAGTCGTCCACGTGTCGAGGTCGTGACGGGCGTCGACGAGCTCGCCGAGCACGCGGTGCACGGTGCTCATCGCCTCGTCGGCGTCGGCGGCCGAGAGCACGCCGCCCCCGACCGCCGCGGCGAAGTCGGCGTCGTGGACCACGCGGGCGGGACGTCCCGGGGAGACCTCGAGCCCGAGCAGCAGGTCGGTGCAGCGCCACTGCGGGCCGTCGACGACGATCCGCACGGCACCGATCTCGGTGGTCGCGACCGCGGGGTCGCCCTCGCGGGGGAGACGCCGGCGCAGCCGCAGGCCGTGGTCCGCGACGTACCAGCAGGTCTCCGCCAGCACGAACGGATCGTCGGGGCTCAGGACGGTGGTCCGCAGGGCACCGTCGGCCACGTGCCATCGGTCCAGGGCCTGCTCGAGGACCTGTTCGGGCGCGAGGGGCAGGGTGCGGGTCGCGGCGTGGGTGTCGACGACCTCGACCAGCTGGCGGGAGACGACCGGGCTCACGGCGCAGGACCCTAGGACACCCGTCCGTGGATCCCGGAGGCGACCCCTACCCGAATGCCACGGGTGTCATTCACGGCATGATGCGGGTCACGTCCACGTCAGGGTGACGTCGTGGCCGGCGAGCCAGCGGTCCAGGTCGTGGCCCGCGGCGGCGAGCCCGCCGAGGGTGCGGTGGCTCGTCGTCAGGGCCCGCTCGGCGCGCTCGACGTCGAGCAGCCCGGCCGCGACGGCCTCGGCGAGCTCGTCGAGGTCGAGCACCTCGGTGCGCTCGCCCGTGTGCACGACGAGGTCGACGTAGTGGTCCTCGGTCCACCACGTGGTGCCGTCGCGGGTGACGTCGGCGATGTCGATGTAGTGGTCCTGGAGGCGCTCGTGACCGGGCTTCCAGGTGAAGTCCGTGACGCGGATGCCGAGGCCCGGCAGCAGCCACGAGCGCAGGTGGGTCAGCGTCGGGTGCTCGATCATCGCGCGGCTGAGGTAGAGGCCGAACGGCTCCTCGTGGTAGTCGTCGACCGCGCGCACGAAGCCCTTGGGGTCGGTGTTGGTCCCGGCGGCGACGTCGAAGGTCTCGATCTTCGGGGGGTGCAGGCCCACGGGGCGTGACCCTAGGTCACGCACGATGGCACCCGCTCCCGTGCGCGCGGGGAGCGGGCGCCGTCGAGGTGGCGGGTGTCAGCCGGCGATCGCGGCCGGGTCCATCCACACGGCCTCCCAGACGTGACCGTCGGGGTCGGTGAACGAGCAGCCGTACATGAACCCGTGGTCCTGGTTCTCCTTCCACTCCCCGCCGCCGTGGGCCAGCGCGGTCGCCTTGAGCCGGTCGACCTCCTCGCGGCTCTCGGCGGACAGGGCGAGCAGGACCTCGGTGGTCTTCTGCGGGTCGGCGACCTCGCCGAGGACGAAGTCGCCGAAGCGCTCCGGCGTCATGAGCATCGCGAAGATGTTCTGCTCGATGACGAGGCAGGCGGTGGTCTCGTCGCAGAACTGCTCGTTGAACGAGAAGCCCAGGGCGTCGAAGAACGCGCGGCTGGTGGGGACGTCGGCGACGGGCAGGTTCACGAAGATCGAGCGCATGGCGGTCTCCTCGGGCTGTGGGGCGGGTCGGGGTCAGCAACGAGCGCGGACGAAGGCCGGGATGAGGACGGCGCCGACGGCGAGGTGCACGGCGGTGAGGGCGACGCGCGTGGCGGTGGTGGCGTCGACCAGCAGGATCGGGACCAGCGAGGCGACCACGACGAGCGTGGCGAGCACCGTCCAGGCGGTGGTGCCGTGCCGGGAGAGGCGCTCGAGCAGGGCGAGCACGCCCCAGCCGGCGAGCCCGAGGACCACGGTGACCTGCGTGGTGACCAGGGCGTCGATCCGGACCGTGCCCTGGCTGTCGCTGATCCAGTAGTCGGCGCCGGCGAGGTGGCCCACGAGCCACACCGCGAGCGTCACGACGAGGGCGGCGACGATGCCGAGCGCCCGCCGGCGAGGCCTGGGGACGGAGGCGCGGGCACGGACGGGCGTGCTGTCGGTGGCCGGGGCCGGAGCGGTGAGCGTCATGGTGACCTCCGTCGTCGCATTAACTGTGTCCTGCGGACACTGTGTACGGTAGACACAGAAGCGGACGCGAGGCAAGGACGGAAACGGATGAGCAGCACTTCGGGGGCGGACGACCCTTCCGCGGCCGGCCACATCCTCTGGCGGGTCCCGGGGGAGCCGACGCGCGGACCGCGGCGCGCCCTCACGCTCGACGAGGTCGCGTGGGCGGCGGTCGGCGTGGCGGACCGGGACGGGCTGGCCGGGCTCTCGATGCAGCGGGTGGCCGCCGAGGTGGGGCTGACCAAGATGGCGCTCTACCGCTACGTGGCGGGCAAGGACGAGCTCGAGGCCGTCATGATCGACGCCGCGGTCGAGGAGCCGCCCGGCCCGGAGACCCTGACCGGGACGTGGCGGGAGCAGGCCGAGGAGTTCGCCCGGATGGTCTCGGACGTCTGGACGCGGCACCCGTGGCTGCCGTGGGCGGCTGTCGGCGAGCGGGTGATGGGGCCGCGCGAGGTCGGCTGGGTCGAGGCCGCGACGCGCATCTTCGAGCCGCTCGGGCTCGCCGCCGACGAGCGGATGGACGCGGTGACGATGCTGTTCGGGCACCTGCGCACCACGCTCGCGACCGCCAGCGCCGGCACCCGGCCGTGGACCGCCGACCCCGCGGGCGGGAGCACGATGCGCGACCTCGTCGCCGCCCACGCCGACCGCTACCCGGCCCTCACCGCGGTGATGGCCGACCCCGGCCGCCCCGTCTCCTCGCGGTGGGAGTTCGGGCTCGGGTGCCTGCTCGACGGCTTCGAGTCGGCCGCGCGGCGCCGGGAGACCGGCCGATGACCGCGCCGGTGCTGCGGCGCTACCTCGCCGCGCTGGACGCGGGCTCGGTCGACGACGTCCTCGCCTGCTTCGCCCCGGACGGGGAGGTGGCGTCGCCGCTCTACGGGACGATGCCGGCCGCGCGGTTCTACCCGGAGCTCTTCGCGGACTCCTCGCCGTCGAGCACCGAGCTGCGCCGCGCCTACGTCGACCCCGCCGACGACCGGGAGGTCGCGCTGGCCTTCCATTACGCCTGGGTGCTGGGCGACGGCACGCCCGCCCCGTTCGACGTGGTCGACCTGGTGACCCTCACCGACGACCGCGACCGGATCGCACGGCTCACCATCTGCTACGACACCGCGCCCCTGCGCAGCTCGTGGCAACGGGTGGCGGCGAGCGGACCGGACCCTGCTGGGACCGACCCTGCTGGAACCGACGCTGTCGGGGGTCGCGGTTAACCTCGATCCCATGGCCTTCGCGACAGAGGTTCCGGGTTCCGCCCGCGACGGGGACAGCGCCGGGGACAATCCCGAGGGGCTGCCCGACGAGGCGCTCGCCCACTCGGAACACCGTCCCGTGGGCGAGATCGAGCGCACGGGGGGCCACTTCGAGGTCATCAGCCCGTACGACCCCGCGGGCGACCAGCCGGCGGCCATCGACGACCTCGAGCGGCGGGTCAAGGGCGGTGAGCACGACATCGTGCTGCTCGGCGCCACCGGCACGGGCAAGTCGGCCACCGCGGCCTGGCTGATCGAGCGGGTCCAGCGCCCGACGCTCGTCATGGCGCCCAACAAGACGCTGGCCGCCCAGCTGGCCAACGAGCTGCGCGAGCTCCTGCCGAACAACGCGGTCGAGTACTTCGTCTCGTACTACGACTACTACCAGCCCGAGGCGTACATCGCGCAGACCGACACCTACATCGAGAAGGACTCCTCGATCAACGAGGACGTCGAGCGGCTGCGCCACTCGGCCACGTCCAACCTCCTGAGCCGCCGCGACGTCGTCGTGGTCGCGTCGGTGTCGTGCATCTACGGCCTCGGCACGCCGCAGTCCTACCTCGACCGCTCGGTGCAGCTGGCCGTCGGCGAGGAGCTCGATCGCGACACCCTGCTGCGCGCGCTGGTCGACGTGCAGTACCAGCGCAACGACATGGCGTTCGCCCGCGGCACGTTCCGGGTCCGGGGCGACACCGTGGAGATCATCCCGGCGTACGAGGAGCTCGCGGTCCGCATCGAGTTCTTCGGCGACGAGATCGAGGCGCTCTACTACCTCAACCCGCTCACCGGCGACGTCGTCAAGCAGGTCGACGACGTGCGCATCTTCCCGGCGACCCACTACGTGGCCGGGCCGGAGCGCATGGAGAAGGCGATCAAGGCCATCGAGGCCGAGCTCGAGGAGCGCCTGGCCGAGCTCGAGCGCCAGGGCAAGATGCTCGAGGCCCAGCGGCTGCGCATGCGCACCACCTACGACGTCGAGATGATGCGCCAGGTCGGCTTCTGCTCCGGCATCGAGAACTACTCGCGCCACATCGACGGCCGCGGGCCGGGCACCGCGCCCGCCACGCTGATCGACTACTTCCCGCGCGACTTCCTGCTGGTCGTCGACGAGTCGCACGTGACCGTGCCGCAGATCGGCGGCATGTACGAGGGCGACATGTCGCGCAAGCGCAACCTCGTCGAGTACGGGTTCCGGCTGCCGTCGGCCACCGACAACCGCCCGCTGACGTGGGAGGAGTTCGCCGACCGGATCGGCCAGACGGTCTACCTCTCGGCGACGCCGGGCGACTACGAGATGCGGATGGCCGGCGGCGAGTTCGTCGAGCAGGTCATCCGCCCCACCGGCCTGGTCGACCCCGAGGTGATCGTCAAGCCGACCAAGGGCCAGATCGACGACCTCGTGGGCGAGATCCGCACGCGGGTCGAGAAGGACGAGCGGGTCCTGGTCACCACGCTGACCAAGAAGATGGCCGAGGACCTCACCGACTACCTGCTCGAGCTCGGCATCAAGGTCCGCTACCTGCACTCCGAGGTCGACACCCTGCGCCGGGTCGAGCTGCTGCGCCAGCTGCGCTCCGGCGAGTACGACGTGCTGGTCGGCATCAACCTCCTGCGCGAGGGTCTCGACCTGCCGGAGGTCTCGCTGGTGGCGATCCTCGACGCCGACAAGGAGGGCTTCCTGCGCAGCGAGCGCTCGCTGATCCAGACGATCGGCCGCGCGGCGCGCAACGTGTCGGGCCAGGTGCACATGTACGCGGACACGGTCACCGACTCGATGCGCTACGCCATCGACGAGACCAACCGGCGCCGCGAGAAGCAGGTCGCCTACAACACCGAGCGGGGCGTCGACCCCCAGCCGCTGCGCAAGAACATCGCCGACATCCTCGACCGCGTCTACCGCGAGGCCGAGGACACCGAGGAGTCGGTCGAGATCGGCGGCTCGGCGCGCAACAGCTCGCGCGGGCGCCGCGCGGCGGGCGAGGCCGGCGGCGGCCGGGGCAGCTCGGGCATCGTCGAGCACCGCGACACCTCGGGCATGGCCCGGGCGGAGCTGGCCGATCTCATCCAGCAGCTCACCGACCAGATGATGGCCGCGGCCCGCGACCTCCAGTTCGAGCTCGCCGGGCGCCTACGCGACGAGATCGCGGACCTGAAGAAGGAGATGCGGGGGATGGACGCGGCCGGGGTCAGCTAGCCGTCCGCTCCCGAGTGACGTGACCTGGACCACATCGGTGCCCTAGCATCGGCGTGGCCCGGTCCGGCTCGGGGAGGTGCGCGATGGCACCCGAGCTCGAGCGCGCCGTGCGAGCGCTCGCCGACGTCGGGGTCCTCGACATGGCGTTCGCCGCCTCGCTCGAGCCGCGGGGGACCACGTTCCGGCTCGGGCACATGTCCGGGGCCCGCGCCGGCAGCATGGACGGGCTGGTCACCGCCGTCGGCCAGGGACTCGGCGGCAAGGTCCTGGCGCTGGAGCGTCCGCTGGCCGTGGCCGACTACGCCCGCGCACCCGGCATCACCCACCAGTTCGACCAGGCGGTGTCGGCGGAGGGCCTGCGCGCGGTGTTCGCGGTGCCGGTCCGGGTCGACGGGACGCTCCACGGCGCCGTGTACGGGGCGGTGCGGCGCCCCCTCGAGATCGGCGAGCGCTTCCTCGCCCGCATGGTGGACACCGTGCGCTCGGCGGTCCGCCACCGCCCCGCGCACCCGCCGGACCCCGACGCGTGCGACGTCCTGCTCTCCCGCGAGGAGGCCCGCGAGCTGCACGCGGTCCTGCGCACGGCGCGGGCCGGCACCACGGACGCCGCCGCGCGTGCGCGGCTCGACGCCCTCGCCGCCCGCCTGCACCGGGCGCCGTCGCCGACGGGCGTGCACCTGTCGGCCCGGGAGCTGGACGTCCTCGCGCTCGTCGCGATCGGGCACACGAACGGCGAGGTCGCGGTGCACCTGGGGCTCACCGTCGAGACCGTGAAGTCGTACCTCAAGTCGGCGATGGCCAAGCTGGGCAGCCGCACACGCGGCGAAGCCGTGCACCGCGCCCGCACCGGCGGGCTGCTGCCCTGACCTGACTGCCCTGAGCCGCCCCCTCGTTCGTGGGTAGTCGGCCCGTCGCACCGTCCCTAGCGTCCGCCGGATGGACGTGCCGAGTCTCATGCGCCAGGCCATGACGCTGCACCGCGACCGGACCGCCGTCGTCACCGAGCACCGCAGCCTGACCTTCGCGGAGGCCTGGGAGCGCGGGGTCCGCACCGCCAACGGGCTGATCGCGCTCGGGGTCCGGCCCGGCGACCGGGTCGCGAGCGTCGAGGAGAACGACGTCGGCGCCGCGGACCTCTTCCTCGGCGCCGCCATCGCCGGCGCCGTGCGCGTCCCGCTGTACGCGCGCAACGCGCGCCGAGCGCACCAGGTGATGGTCGAGCAGACGCAGACCCGCGTGCTCGTCGTGGACGCCGCGCACGCCGACGAGGTCAAGGGCCTCGAGGACGAGACGGCGGGGCTCGAGCACGTGCTCGTGCGGGACGCGGGCTACGAGGACTGGCTCGCGGCCCAGTCGCCCGAGGACCCGCAGCTGCGCGTCGGCGCCGACGACTGGTACGTCATCCGGCACTCCGCGGGCACGACGGGACGCCCCAAGGGCGTGGGCTACACCCAGCACGACTGGCTCGTGAACTGCCGCAACTGGTACTACCGGCTGCCGAACCTGCAGACCCGCAGCGTCGTCGGCCACGCCGGCCCGATCTCGCACGCGTCGGGCTACCTGTTCCTGCCGGCGTGGCTGCACGGCAGCGCCAACCTGCTCTTCGGAGTCTTCGACCCCGCCAAGGTGCTCGCGATGATGGAGCGGCACCGCGTCACGCACATGTTCGCGCCACCGTCGATGGTCCAGATGCTCACCGCCGAGCCCTCGCGGTTCGACCGCGACACCTCGGCGCTCGCGTGCCTGCTCGTCGGCGGCGCCCCGATCACCGACGCGACCGCGCTGGCCGGGCGGGCGGCGTTCGGCGAGGTCCTCCACCAGGTGTTCGGGCAGACCGAGGCCGTCCCGCTGACGGTGATGACGCCCGAGGAATGGTTCTCCGACGTCCCCGGATCGAGCCCGCTGCGGGCGGCGGGCAAGGTCCTGCCGTTCGCGCGGATCGAGGTCCGGGACGCCGACGGCACCGCGCTGCCCCTCGGCGAGGACGGCGAGCTGTGGGCGCAGGTCGAGGGCCAGATGCGCGGCTTCTGGAACGACGACGAGCTCACCTCGACCCGGCTCGTCGACGGCTGGGTGCGCACCCGTGACATCGGGAGGATCGACGAGAACGGCTACGTCTACGTCCTCGACCGGGCCGACGACATGATCGTGTCCGGTGGCTTCAACATCTGGCCCGCCGAGCTCGAGTCGGCGATCGCCGATCACCCCGACGTCGTCGAGGTGGCCGTGTTCGCGGTGCCGCACGAACGCTGGGGCGAGACCCCGATGGCCGTGTGCCGCGTCGAGCCCGGCGCGACCGTGACGGCCGAGGAGATCGTCGAGCTCGTTCGGCAGAACCTCGGCTCCTACAAGAAGCCCGGCGCCGTCGAGTTCACCCACGAGCCGTTGCCCAAGAACGTCGTCGGCAAGCTGCTGCGCAAGGCCCTCCGCGAGCCGTACTGGGCGGGCCAGGCGCGACGGGTGGCCGGCGCATGACCGACACGGCCGACCGCACCGGGAGCATGCTCGGCGGCTCCCTCGACGACTCCCTCGACTCCCAGGACTACGCGGTTCCCTGGGCGCTGGAGGACCACCATCGCGAGTGGCAGGCGACGGTCCGGGACTTCGTCACCCGGGAGGTCGCGCCCGGGGCCGCCGAGCGCAGCATCGCCGGCGTCTTCGACGCGGACCTCGCCCGCGCGGCCGGCCGCCTCGGCGTCTACGGGCTGCTCGCCGAGGAGCGGTTCGGCGGCGGGGGCGCCGACCTGCGCACGCTGTGCCTCACCGCCGAGGAGCTCGCCCGCGTCGACTCCTCGCTGTCCGTCACCGTCCACGTGCAGGCGATCAGCGTCGCCCTCCTCGCGCACCTCGCCGCCGGGCGGGACGACCTGCTCGCCGAGGTGCTGCCCGGCGCCTGCACCGGGGAGACGTTCGTGTCGTTCGGGCTGACCGAGCCGACAGGCGGCTCCGACGCCGGGAACATCGCCACCACCGCCCGCCGCGACGGCGGCGACTGGGTCATCTCCGGGTCGAAGCAGTTCATCACCAACTCGGGCACCCCGTTCTCCCGCTACGTGATCCTCTTCGCGGCCACGGGGGAGGCCGCCGCCGACGCCCGCGCCCGCCGGCCCGTGGCGGCCTTCCTGGTCCCGCTCGACGCGCCCGGCGTCACCGTCGGTGGGCCCTACGCGAAGCTCGGGTGGCGCTCGTCCGACACGCATCCGCTGTTCTTCGACGACGTCCGGGTTCCGGGCAGCGCGCTGCTGGGGGAGGAGGGGCGGGGGTACCGCGAGGCGCTCGGGTTCCTGACGTGGGCGCGGTTCCCGATCGCCGCGATGAGCACCGGGCTGGCGCTGGGCTGCCTCGACGACATCCGCCGCTTCGTCGGCGACCGGACGTCCTTCGGTTCCCCGCTCGGCGGGCACCAGGGTGTCGCCTTCGGGGTCGCCGACATCGCCGCCCTCGCGGCCACCGCGCGGGTGATGACCTACGACGGCGCCTGGAAGTACGACCACGGCCGCCCCGTCGCCCGCGAGGCCGCGACCGCGAAGCTCGTGGCCTCCGAAGCGGCCAACAAGGCGGCCTACCTCGCCACCGAGCTCGCCGGCGGGTACGGGTTCATGCAGGACACCGCCGTGACCCGCCACTACCAGGACGCCCGCATCCTGACGATCGGCGAGGGCACCTCCGAGGTCCAGCGCATGCTCATCGCACGCGGGCTGGGGCTACCCGTGTAGGAGCTCACCAGCGGTGCGCAGATCGGCGACGAACCCCGCGAACATCTCGTCGCGGTCCTGACCGCGCGCGGGGTCGGCGCGCAGGATCGCCGACGGGTGGATGGTCGGGACCAGGGTCATGTCGTTCCAGGCCCGGGGCTCGCCGCGCTCGGCGGTGATCCGGAACGACGACCCGAGCAGTGCCTTGCCCGCGGTCGCCCCGAGGGTGAGCAGCACCTGGGGCTTCACCAGGGCCAGCTCGGCGTCCAGCCACGGCCGGCAGGCGCGGATGTGGCCGGCCTTCGGCGTCTCGTGGATGCGGCGCTTGCCCTGGTAGCGGAAGCCGAAGTGCTTGACCGCGTTGGTGACGTAGGCGTCGTCGCGGGCGATGCCCGCCTCGTCGAGGGCCTCGTCCAGCAGGCGCCCGGCCGGGCCGACGAACGGCGCCTGCTGCCGGTCCTCCTGGTCGCCGGGCTGCTCGCCGACCATCACGAGGCGCGCCTGCACCGGCCCGGACCCGAACACGGTGCCCGTCGTGTCGTGGTGCAGTTCGCAGGCGGTGCAGCCGGCGGCCTGCGCGCGGAGGGTCTCGAGGTCCTGTGGTGGGTCCGCCGCGGCGGCATCATCGGAGGCGAACAGGTCGAGCGGTTCGGTCACGGGGCCGGGTGCCCCGCCCGCGGCGCAGGAGAACCCGGAGCCTGAGGAGGACCCATCCTGTCCGCCACCCTCGCCACACTGAGCGCCATGGCCATCGGTGTGCAGATCACGTTCGACGCCCGCGACACCGCGAAGCAGGCGGAATTCTGGGCCCTGGCGCTGGACTACGTCCTCCAGCCCCCGCCGTCCGGGTTCGACTCCTGGGAGGCCTTCGCGGAGGAGGTCGGCATCCCCCGCGAGGACTGGGACCGGCTCAACGCCGTGTGCGACCCGGACGGCGCCGGCCCTCGCGTGCTGTTCCAGAAGGTGCCCGAGGGCAAGACGGTGAAGAACCGGGTCCACCTCGACGTGAACGTCGGGGGCCTCGCCGAGAACCGCCGCGAGCTCGCCCAGGCCCACCGCGAGAAGCTCGAGGCCGCCGGGGCGCAGTTCGTCCGCGAGGTCGACGAAGCCTCCGGGTGGTGCCTGGTCATGCTCGACCCCGAGGGCAACGAGTTCTGCCTCCAGTAGGGATCAGCGACCCCACGCCCCCGCGGCCGCGGTCCGCGCGACGTAGTCCTCGAAGCTCCGGGCCGGCCGGCCGAGGACGGTGGCGACGTCGTCGGTCGTCCCGGCGATGAGCCCGCGCTCCATGAGCACGAACATGTCACCGAGGGTCCGGGCCTCGCCGGGGTCCCACCCGTCGTCGACCAGCCCGGCGACGTAGGCGTCGACGGAGATCGACCGGTAGGCGAGCGGGCGGCCCGATGCCCGCCCGACGAGGTCGACGGCCTCGGCGAAGGTGATCGCCCGGGGTCCGGTGAGCTCGTAGACCCGCCCGGCGTGCCGACCGGGCTCGGCGAGCACGGTAGCGGCGACGTCGCCGACGTCCTCGACGTCGATGAACGGCTCCGGGACGTCACCGGGCGGCAGCGCCAGCTCCCCGGCGAGCAGCGGCGCGTGCCAGAGCTCCTCGTCGAAGTTCTGGGCGAAGTTGGCCGGGCGCAGGACGGTCCACTCGAGCCGCGAGGAGCGCACGGCGTCCTCGGCGTCGCGCATGTCCCGGCCGAAGGCCGACTCGCCCCAGGTGTCCGCCCCGTGGCCGGAGAGCAGGACGAGGCGCCGCACGCCGGCCTCGGCGGCCCGGGCCACGAGCTCGTGCACCGGCCCGGGCGTCGACGGCGGCACGATGTAGACCGCGGCGACGCCGTCGAGGGCGGCGTCCCAGCCTCGCGGGTCGGACCAGTCGAACGGCGTGGCGCTGGACCGGGAGGCGGCGCGCACCGTCGCGCCGCGCAGCCGCGCGTGGGCGGCGACCCGCCGGCCGGTCTTGCCGGTGGCGCCGAGGACCAGGGTGATGTCGTCGTGCATGGCCCCGAGTGAACGCCGCCCGGTCGGACGCTGCCATAGGCGAAGAGCGCCCATGCCTGCGCGATCGTCTATCTTCGGTCGGGTGGACGCGTTCGGGGACCTCTTCCGCGGGGTGCGGGCGCAGGGCTCGCTGTTCGGCAGCTCGACCCTGACCCCGCCCTGGGCGCTGCACTTCGTCGACGGTGCCCCGCTGACGCTGTGCGCCGTGCTCGACGGCGCGGGGTGGATCGTGCCGGAGGGGCGGGCGCCCGAACGGCTGCGCGTCGGCGAGACGGCCGTGGTGCGCGGGCCCGCGTCGTTCACGTTCGTCGACGAGCCCGGCACCGTGGCGGAGCCGATCGCCTGCGGTGAGCACTGCGCCGCGCCCGAGCAGGGCGGGACGCGCTACCGCCGCGGCTGGCACGACCCCGGCGACGGCGGCCCGGGGGAGGCGACGACGCTGGTCGTCGGCGCCTACCCGCTGCACGGCGAGATCGGCCGTCGGCTCCTGGACGCGCTGCCGCCGGTCCTGCGGGTCGGCACCGGCGGCACCGGCGACCCCGTCCTCGACCACCTCGCCGCCGAGGTCGCGATCGACCGGCCGGGCCAGCAGGTGGTCCTCGACCGGCTGCTGGACTGGCTGCTGGTCTGCTCGATCCGCGAGTGGTTCGACCGGCCCGGCGGCGAGCCGCCGGCCTGGTACGCCGCCCAGCGCGACCCGGTCGTCGGGGAAGCTCTGCGGCTGCTGCACGCCGAGCCGGCCGCGCCGTGGACCGTCTCCTCGCTCGCCGGCCGGGCCCGCGTCTCGCGCGCCACGCTCGCCAAGCGCTTCGCCGAGCTCGTCGGGGAGCCGCCGCTGACCTACCTCGCCGCGTGGCGCATGACCCTCGCGGCGGACCTGCTGATCGAGAAGGACGCCGCGACCGTCGCGGAGGTGGCCCGCACGGTCGGGTACGCCGACGCCTTCGGCTTCAGCGCCGCCTTCAAGCGCATCCGCGGCGTCAGCCCGAGCGAGCACCGGCGTGCCGGTCGGTCTATGGCGCCGGTCACGACGCCTGCCTAGGCTGCGGCGGGGCCCGTCGACGTCGAGGAGGTGCCCGTGCCTCACGCCGACGACGGGGTCTGCGCGGTGACGCGCAGCACCGACCTGCGCCGGCACGCCCGCCTGCTCCACCAGGCGCACGACGCCCGCCTCGCCGGCAGCCGGCCGACGCCCGGGCTGCGGCGGGTCGTGAGCCGCTCGTGGGACCGCGTCCTGTCCTACGGGGTCGCCCCGGACGGACGGGCGCTCGACGACCCCGCTCCGCCGGAGACCGTCGAGCAGCGGCGGGCCGCGTCGCCGATCGCCGGGGTGCTGCCCCAGCTGCGGGCGAGCCTCACGGCGGTGGCCGAGGACGCCGAGCACATCATGGTCGTCACCGCCGCCGACGGGTTCGTGCTCTGGCGCGAGGGCTCGGTGCGGGTGGGACGGCTCGCCGACTCCCTCGGCTTCCTGCCGGGCGCGGACTGGACGGAGGCGTCGGTCGGCACCAACGCCATCGGCACCGCGCTCGCCGAGCACGCCTCGGTGCAGCTGTTCTCCGCCGAGCACTTCGTGCGCGCCCAGCACCCCTGGACCTGCACGGCGAGCCCGATCCACGACCCGCGCACCGGCGAGATGCTCGGCGTCGTCGACCTCTCCGGTCCGGCGCCGACCGTCCACCCGACGACGGTCGCGCTCGTCCACACCGCGGTCCGCCTCGCCGAGACCGGCCTGTGGGCCGCGCACGAGACGCGTCTCGAGAGCCTCCGCGCGGTCGCGGCCCCGGTGCTCGCCCGCCAGACCGGGCCGGCGCTGGTCGTCGACGACCACGGGTGGGTCGCGGCCGCGACGGGCCTCGCGCCGCGCGACCGCGTCGGCGTCCCGCGGGCGGGCGAGGCGATGCTGGTCCACGGGCTCGGCGCGTGCCTGCCCGACCGCGTGCCGGGCGGGTGGCTGCTGCGCCCGTCGGACGCAGCGGGCAGCGGCCGGACCCGGTTGCGGCTCGACCTGGACGCCGACCCGGCGGCGGTGCTCGTCGAGGGCCACGAGGTCTGGCGCCACACCCTCGGCCGGCGCCACCTGCAGATCGTCGCGCTGCTCATGGCGGCCGGGAGCGCGGGGCTCGACGCCGCCGCCATCAGCCGGGCGCTCTACGACGACGCCGACCACCTCGTGACGGTGCGCGCCGAGCTCTCCCGGCTGCGCCGCGTCCTCGGCGGCCTGCTCGCCGCCCGTCCCTACCGCATCGCGCCGGGTGTCGAGGTCCTCCCGCCCTCCCCGGCGGACACCGCCCGGCTGTTCGGTCCGGAGCGTGCAACACCGCTGCAACCCTGGTCGTGACCCGGGTCACCCTCGTGGGATGGCGGTGACCGTCCCAGGGAGGACCCATGAAGGCTGCTCGCTTCCACGGCCGGGGTGACGTGCGCGTCGAGGACGTGCCCGAGCCCCGTCCCGGCCCCGGACAGGTGCAGGTCGCCGTCGAGTGGTGCGGCATCTGCGGCACCGATCTGCACGAGTTCCTCGACGGCCCGATCTTCACGCCCACCCCGCAGGCGCCCCACCCGCTGACCGGCGGCGCCATCCCGATCACGCTGGGACACGAGTTCTCGGGCGTGGTCGCCGGCGTCGGGTCCGGGGTCACCGGGGTGACGGAGGGCGACCGGGTCGTCGTCGAGCCCTACGACGTGTGCGGGACGTGCGTGGCCTGCCGGGCCGGGCGCTACAACGTCTGCCGTCAGCTGGGCTTCATCGGTCTCGACGGGGACCAGGGCGGCTTCGCCGAGAAGATGGTCGTCGACCAGCGCTGGGTGCACTCCATCGAGGGCCTGACCACCGAGCAGGGGGCGCTCGTCGAGCCCCTTGCGGTCGGCTACCACGCCACGAAGCTCTCGGGGATCGAGAAGGGCCAGACCGCCGCGGTGTTCGGGTCCGGCCCGATCGGGCTGGTCACCGCCGCGGCGCTGCGGGCGGCCGGGGCCGGTCAGATCGTCGTCGTCGAGCCCGCCGACGCGCGCAAGGCCAAGGCCCCGGGCGCCGGCGCCGACCACGTGCTCGACCCGACCGAGGTCGACGTCCCCGAGGCCATCCGCGACCTCACCGACGGCGCCGGGGCGGACGTGACGTTCGAGTGCGCCGGGCTCGACCCGGTGCTCGCCCAGGCCGTCGCGTCGACCCGGCCCGGCGGCACCTGCGTCAACGTCTCGATCTGGGGCCACCCGGCGACCTTCGACGTCAACTCGCTCGTGTTCTCCGAGATCCGGCTCATCGGCTCGCTCGCCTACGCGGGCCGCCATCCCGAGGTCATCGACCTCGTCCGCGACGGCGTCGTCGACGTCGAGCAGTTCATCACCGGCCGCATCGCCCTCGAGGACATCGTCGACCAGGGCTTCCGCGAGCTGATCGACCACAAGGAGTCCAACGTGAAGATCCTGGTGCACCCGTGACCGCCCCCCGGGACAACGCGGCCGGCACGCGCGTCGCCGTCGTCACCGGCGCGGGACGGGGGATCGGTGCCGCGATCGCGCGGCGTCTGGCGTCCGACGGGCTCGCGGTGATGGTGTCGGACATCGACGGCGCGACCGCGCAGGGCGTCGCGCAGGAGATCACCGACGCCGGGGGACAGGCGGCGTCGACCGCCACCGACGTCGCCGACCGCGACGCGGTGGTCGCGCTCGTCGCCGCCACCCGGGAGCGCTTCGGATCGATCGACGTGATGGTCGCGAACGCCGGCATCGCGCAGGTGAAGACCCTGCTCGAGGTCACGCCCGACGACCTGCAGCGGATGCTGTCGATCAACGTCGGCGGCGTGATGTGGTGCCTGCAGGCCGCGGCCGAGGCGATGATCGAGCAGGGGCACGGCGGGAAGATCATCAACGCCGCGTCGATCGCCGGGCACCAGGGCTTCGACCACCTCGGGCACTACTCGGCGTCGAAGTTCGCCGTGCGGGCCCTGACCCAGGCGGCGGCCAAGGAGCTCGCGCAGCACCAGATCACCGTCAACGCCTACTGCCCCGGGATCGTCGGCACGACCATGTGGGACGAGATCGACGAGGGCCTCGGCGGCTACCTGGGCACCGGCAAGGGCGAGGCGCTCGCGCAGTACTCGCAGCTCATCGCGCTCGGCCGGGTGCAGACGCCCGAGGACGTCGCGTCGTTCGTGTCCTACCTGGGGAGCCGGGACTCGGACTACATGACCGGCCAGGCGGTGATGATCGACGGCGGGATCGTCATGGTCTGATCGACGGTGGGTGTTCTGCGTCGTCAGAACGATCCAGAACACCCACCGGGCGGGTGGCGCGCCCGTTTGACCGGGACGGGAGTGGCGGGGGTAACATGGTCGACATGCAGGCCGTGCGACTTCGTCGAGAGGTAGTACTTCGGCGCGCCGGGTGAGCCAGGGCCCCGGCGCGCACCACCGCTCGCCCCGGTAGGGGCTCGCAGCGGACCACCGCCGAGACCTGGCTCGGATCCACTCCACCACCGGATCCCCAGGAGCACGTCGTGACCACTCTCGAGCCGGCCCCCACCCGTCGCCTCTCCCGCCTGCCGCGCCCGTTCACCATCCTCACCACCGGTGGCATGCCCGGGGTCATGGATCTCGCGTCGGCGATCTGCTCCCTCGGCTACCGCGTCCCGGACTTCTCGGTCGACGTCCACGAGGGCGTCTCCTGCTCGTGCGTGCAGTGCACGGTCGCGCTGACCAGCGCCGAGTGCACCGAGTTCGCCGACAAGGTGCGCACGCTGCCCGGTGTCCTGTCGATCGAGCCCAGCTGCTGACGGGACACGGAGCGCAGCGAGAGCTGGACGATCCGGCGAGCGCATGATGGAGGCGTGAGCGACGACGCCCGACGTGATCCCCGGGACGGCCCGGGGGAGTGGACGAACCCCCTCGAGGAACTGATCGGGCGGCTGGTCGAGGGCTTCGGCGATCTCGGCGGGCCGGGCCAGCAGGGGGACGGTCCCGCGTCGCGCCCGTCCGGGAACAGCCGCACGCCGGTCCTCGACCGCTTCGGCCGCGATCTCACCGCGGCGGCGCGCGCCGGGCGCCTCGACCCGGTCGTCGGTCGTGACCGCGAGGTGGCCGCCGTCCTGGAGATCCTCGGGCGGCGGACCAAGAACAACCCGGTGCTGGTGGGCGACCCGGGCGTGGGCAAGACGGCGATCGTCGAGGGCATCGCGGCGCGGATCGCCGCCGGGTCGGTGCCCGGCGCGGTCGGGCAGCGGGTCGTCGCCCTCGACCTGGCCGGGTTGGTGGCCGGCACCAAGTACCGCGGGGAGTTCGAGGAGCGGCTGCGGCGGCTGGTCGACGAGGTCACCGCGACCGAGCGCTCCGTCGTGCTCTTCCTCGACGAGGTGCACACCGTCGTCGGCGCGGGTGCCGGGGTCGAGGGCACGATGGACGCCGCCGACATCCTCAAGCCGGCGCTGGCGCGGGGCGAGCTGCAGGTCGTCGGGGCGACGACGCTGGAGGAGTACCGGCGCCACGTCGAGTCCGACCCGGCCCTCGAGCGGCGCTTCGCCCCGATCACCGTCGACGAGCCCACCGTCGAGCAGACGGTCGCGATCCTCGACGGGCTGCGGGTCCGCTACGAGGAGCACCACGGCGTGCGGCTCCCCGAGGACGCCCGCCGCGCGGCCGTCGAGCTGACCGCGCGCCACGTGCGCGACCGGTTCCTGCCCGACAAGGCCATCGACGCGCTCGACACCGCCGCCGCGCGGGTGCGGCTGCGCCGGGGCGAGGACCCGGGCGCGTCCGTGACGGTGACCGTCGGCGACGTCGCCCAGGTCGTCGCCGACCGCACCGGCCTGCCCGTCGCCCACCTCACCGACTCCGAGCGCACCCGGCTGCTCGGGCTCGCCGACCACCTGCGCCGCCGCGTCGTCGGCCAGGACCACGCGCTCGAGGCCGTCACCGACGCCGTGCTGGCCGGCCGCGCCGGGATGGGCCAGCCGGGACGTCCGGTGGCGTCGTTCCTCTTCGCCGGGCCCACCGGCGTCGGCAAGACCGAGCTGGCACGGGCGCTGGCCGAGGCGTTGCACGGGTCCGACGAGCGCCTCGTGCGCCTCGACCTCGGCGAGTTCCGCGAGGCCCACACCGTCAGCAGGCTCACCGGGGCGCCGCCCGGCTACGTCGGGCACGACCGCCCCGGCGAGCTCACCGAGGCGCTGCGGCGGACGCCGTCGTGCGTCGTGCTGCTCGACGAGATCGAGAAGGCGCACCCGGACGTGCTCGCCCTGCTGCTGGGCGTCCTCGACGCGGGCCGGCTCACCGACGGACGCGGCCGCACGGTGTCGTTCGCCGACGCCGTGGTGATCATGACGAGCAACCTCGGCGCGGCCGCGCTGACCGAGGGCCGCGACCCCGACGCCGCCCGCGCGTCGGTGCTCGCGGCCCTGGCCCGCGCGCTGCGCCCGGAGTTCCTCGGCCGCGTCGACGAGGTGGTGCTCTTCACGCCGCTGGCCCCCGACGCCCTGCGCGGGGTGGTGGAGCTGCTCCTCGACGGCACCCGCGAGCGGCTCGGCGCGCAGGAGGTCGGCCTCACCGTCACCCCCGCGGCCGTCGAGGCGATCGTCGCGCGGGGGCACGACCAGGCGCTCGGGGCCCGGCCGATGCGCCGCGTCGTGACCCGCGAGGTCGACCGCGCCCTCTCGCGCCGGATCGTCGCCGGGGCCCTGCGCCCGGGCGGGCACGCCACCGTCGACGCGCCCGACCCGGACGGCCCGCTGACCATCGAGGTCGGCCTGCCGCCCATGTGAGCACTTTCCGGGCCCATGGGCCCGGAAAGTGCTCACGAGGGTTACTCCACCGTCACGCTCTTCGCGAGGTTGCGCGGCTTGTCGATGTCGCGGCCCAGCACGGCGGCGCAGTGGTAGGCGAGCAGCTGCAGGGGCACGCCGAGCAGGATCGGGTCGAGCTCCGGCTCGAGGCGCGGGACGCGCAGGACGGCGTCGGCGAGGCCGTCGGGGAGCTGGGCGTTCGTCACCGCGATCACGGGCCCGCCCCGGGCGCGGATCTGCTCGATCGTGCTGATGTTCTTGGCCAGCAGCTCGTCGTCGGGGACCACGACCACGCAGGGCATCTGCGCGTCGACGAGGGCGAGCGGCCCGTGCTTGAGCTCCGCGGCGGCGTACGCCTCGGCGTGCACGTAGGAGATCTCCTTGAGCTTCTGGGCGCCCTCGCGCGCGACGGCCGCACCGCGGACCCGGCCCAGGTAGAACATCGAGCGCGCGTCGGCGTAGCGGCGGGCCACCTCGGCGACCTCGTCGCTCGACTGCAGCGCGGTCTCGACGGCGTCGGGAAGGCGCCGTAGGCCCTCGACGAGCCGGGTGCCGTGGGCCGCGGAGAGGTCGCGGACGCGACCGAGCAGCAGGGCGAGCAGCGTGAACGACGTGGCCATCGAGCTGAACGCCTTGGTCGACGCGACCGAGACCTCCGGGCCGGCGTGCAGGAACATCCCCGCCCCGCACTGGCGCGCGATCGCCGAGCCGATGACGTTGACGACGCCGACGACCCGCCCGCCCTTGCGCTGGAGCTCCTCGACGGCGGCGAGCGTGTCGATGGTCTCCCCGGACTGGCTCACGGCGACGTAGAGCGTCTCGGGGTCGACGAGCGGATTGCGGTAGCGGAACTCGCTGGCCTGCTCGGCGTCGGCGGGCACGCGCGCGAGCTCCTCGACGAGCCCCGCGCCGATCTGCCCGGCGTAGAGCGCGGAGCCGCACCCGAGGAACGTCACACGCCGGATGCCGCGCAGCTCGCGCGGGTCGAGGCGCAGGCCGTCGAGACGGGCGGTGGCGAAGCGGGTGTCGAGGCGTCCCGCCAGGACGCGGCGCAGCGCGGCCGGCTGCTCGTGGATCTCCTTGGACAGGAAGTCCGCGTGCCCGTCGAGCTCGTAGTCGGCGTCGTCGACCTCGACCGTGGTGGGCGGCCCGAACCGCGAGCCCTCGTAGCCGGTCGCGGTGAGCGTCGCCAGCTCGCCGTCGGCGAGGAACACGACCTGGCGGGTGTGCCGCACGAGCGCGGCGACGTCGGAGGCCACGAACATCTCGCCGTCGCCGAGGCCCAGCACGATGGGGCTGCCGTTGCGGGCGACGACGAGCTCGTCGGGGTTGCGGGCGTCGAGCACGACGAGCCCGTAGGTGCCCTCGACGACCCGCAGCGTCTCGCGGACCGCCTCCTCGAGCGAGCTCGACCCGCCGTCCAGCGCGCGGGCGACGAGGTGGGGCAGGACCTCGGTGTCGGTGTCCGACTTCAGCGTGACGCCCTCGGCGACGAGCTTGGCGCGCAGCTCGTCGGCGTTCTCGAGGATGCCGTTGTGGACGACGGCGATCCGGCCGGCGGCGTCGGTGTGGGGGTGGGCGTTGCGCTCGCTCGGCTCGCCGTGGGTGGCCCAGCGGGTGTGGGCGATTCCGGTGCGGCCGGGGGACTCGTCGTCGCCGAGCGCCGCGCGCAGGTCGTCGACCCGGCCGACCGAACGGGTGGTGCGCAGGGCCTTGCGGTGGGCCACGGCCAGGCCGGCCGAGTCGTAGCCGCGGTACTCCAGGCGGGCCAGACCGTCGACGAGGATCTTCGTCGCCGGCCGGGGTCCGACGTATCCCACGATGCCGCACATGATCTTCTTCCCCCTATCCGTAGACCAGCCGTCGCAGGCGCCGCGCGCTGACCTCGCCCGGCGCGACCGGGCGGTGCGCGAGCTCGTCGGCGATCACCGTCCAGATCTCGGCGTTGCGATGGTCGCGGGCCTGCAGCTCCCGGTGACGGCGGCGCACGAACTCCTCGGTGGTCTCCGAGTAGTAGGCGACGACGTCGGCCACCACGCGGGCGGCGACCTCCCCGGGCAGACCCGTGGACGTGGCCACGTGGCGCACGAGCTCCGGGTCCATATCGATACAGAGTGCCCGGCCGGGTCCGCGAAGGCCAGTTCCCTGCCCGTTTTCGGGCAGAGAGCCCGTCGTTACGCGACGAGTGCCACGATACCGAGCACGAGGACGAGCTTGAGCAGCCAGTCCCCGGCGTGCAGGGCGGCGGAGGCGACGGGCGCGTCCTCGTGGAACACCGACCGGCGAGCAGGACGACGGGACCGGAGCGGATCGACGGGTGCCGCCTAGATTCCTTCCGTGGACGTCGTCCTCGAGACCCGGCACGTCACGGTGCGGGCCCGGCTCGCGGTGATCGAGGTGCGCGAGCGGGCGGGCAGCCGCGACGGCTGGACGATCGGCGCGGTGCTGATCGTCGCGCTGGGCGGTGGTGCCGCGCTGCTGGCCGCGCCCTTCTCCGCCGCGACCGTCGTCCTGGGGCCGTTCGTGCTGCTCTTCGCGGTGCTCGGGGTCTGGATGCTCGGGCAGCGCCTGCTACGCCCGGCCGTGGTGATCGACTGCGTCGCGTGGACGGTCGAGGGCGGTGGCATCCCGGTGCGGCGCTCCTTCGGTCGGCGGCCGGTGGTGCACACCGCGGCGGCGCGGGACCGCTACGGCAGCACGGACGTGGCGCTCACGGCGCAGGGGCGCTCGACGCTGATCGTCGGGCGGGTCCCCGACGCCGAGGCCGAGGAGATCGCCCGGTGCCTGCGCCGGCTGCTGCGTGAGCGCACCCTGGACGCCTGAGCGTCGTCGACCGGCACGTCCGGCAGGTCGCGAGGCCGGACGATCATGCGAGACGTGCCTCTCGCTGGCGTGCAGGAGCGCGACACGCCCGGCCTCCGGCCGACGAGTGATCGTGGGGGCTTTTCTGACGTTGAGCGTCAGCGTGGCCGCCAGGCTGAGACACGGCGCCCCGTAGGGCGGTCAGCTGGTGATGTCCTTGCGGCGGAACCACCACACCGCCGTCGCGCCGAAGGCGATGCACCACACCAGCGCCGAGAGCACCCCGCGGGCGAGGTCGGTGCCGTCGACGTCGAGGGTGAGCAGGTCGGCGAAGGCGAAGACCTCGTGGGTGGGCAGGAGGTTGCGCAGCGAGCCCAGCGCGTCGACCGTGTCGAGGATCTGGGACAGGATCGACACCAGCACCGCGCCGCCCACCGCGCCCAGCGGGGCGTCGGTGACCACCGAGAGCAGCGTCGCCACGCCGGCCACCCAGAGCAGGTGGATCGCCAGGTACACGACGACGAGCAGGATGCGCACGAGCGCCGTGCCGTAGGGCAGCGACTCGCCGGTGGGGGAGAGGTAATCGCCTGCCCCGTACACCGCGGTGCCGAGCACGACGGCCACCACCGGCAGCACGACGAGCGTGGTCAGCGACAGGATCGCGGCGACGATCGCCTTCTGGCGCAGGAGGCGCACCCGTGGCACCGGGATCGCGAGCAGGTAGCGCAGCGACGACCAGGAGGCCTCGCTCGCGACCGTGTCGCCGAAGAACAGCGCCACGACCACCACGAACAGGAAGCTCGCCGAGGAGAACAGCGCGAACACCGTGAAGTTCGGCCCGGAGGCCTGGGCGAGGTCGGTGAGGCTGGTGGCGGCCGCGCCGGGCGTGGGGTCGTCGCCGACCGAGAACGCGATCCACAGGATCACCGGCAGCAGGGCGAACAGCGCCAGCGTCACCTGGGTGCGGCGCCGCCGCCACTGGCGCAGCAGCTCGACGCGCACGGGCAGCGTCCGGGGCTCGACGGCGGTGCTCACGGGCCCTCCTCTCCGATCAGGGCGAGGAATGCGTCCTCGAGGCGGCGCCGGGGCCCGACCCCGCGCACGTCGAACCCGGACTCCACCAGCGAGCGCACCACCTCGGCCCGGTCGACGTCACCGAGGTCGACGAGCACGACCTCGGCGTCCGACGCGTCGGCCTCGACCCCGCGCACCCCGTTGCGTCCCCGCAGGACGGACACGGCGTCGTCGCGGCGGTCCGCCGCGACGGTCACGGCGACCTGGCCGCCGGCCACGAGCTCGGCGACCTCGCCGGTCGCGACGACCTTGCCCCGGTGCATGACGACGACGTGGTCGCACGTCTGCTCGACCTCGGCGAGCAGGTGGCTCGAGACGAGCACCGTGCGGGACCCCTCGCGCGCGTAGGACACGAGGACCTCGCGCATCGCGTGGATCTGTGGCGGGTCGAGGCCGTTGGTGGGCTCGTCGAGCACGAGCAGGTCGGGCAGCCCGAGCATGGCCTGGGCGATCGCGAGGCGCTGGCGCATGCCCTGGCTGTAGGTCCGCACGGCGCGCTCGACCGCCCCGCCCAGCCCGGCGATCTCGAGGGCCTCGTCGAGGCGGGCGTCCTCGGGCGGCCGGCCGGTGGCGGCCCAGTACAGCTCGAGGTTGTCGCGCCCGGTGAGGTGCGGGAGGAATCCGGCGCCCTCGACGAACGCGCCCACCCGGCCGAGCACCGGCGCACCCGCGGTGACGCGGCGCCCGAAGATGCGCAGCTCGCCGGACGTGGGGGCGATGAGCCCGAGCAGCATGCGCAGCGTGGTGGTCTTGCCGGCGCCGTTGGGTCCGAGCAGCCCGAGGACCTGGCCGCGCTCGACGGTGAACGAGACGTC
Organism: Actinomycetospora aeridis; assembly: GCF_037400275.1. Taxonomy (NCBI): domain Bacteria; kingdom Bacillati; phylum Actinomycetota; class Actinomycetes; order Pseudonocardiales; family Pseudonocardiaceae; genus Actinomycetospora; species Actinomycetospora aeridis. Next base: position 375,822 of record NZ_JBBEGL010000003.1, read on the forward strand.
GTCGACGGCGACGAGCCCGCTGGGCCAGGACTTCGAGAGCCCCCGGACCACCAGGGGCGTGTCGGCCAGCCCCTCCTCGAGCGCGAGCGCACCGCCCGGCTCGAGGTCGCGGCGACGCCGGTGGGCGGCGAGCACCCGCGCGACGAGCCACGCGACGAGCACGCCGAGCAGCAGCACGCCCGCCGCGACGAGCGGGGCGATCGGCACCGAGGTCCCGCTGCGGACGTCGCCGGGCACGGTCGGCACCGACAGGGTCGCGTCCCCGGCGAGCCCGATGCGGTGCACGGCCGGGGCGGTGGCCGCGGCGTAGGCCTGGTCGGTGGTCGAGACGACGACCTCGAGCCGGTGCCCGGCGGCGAGCGTGGCCACCACGGCCGGGAGGCTGACCGTCACCTCGGTGGGCGCCGCCCCGGGGGCCGGGAGCCGCAGCGGCGAGACGGCGTTGCCCAGCAGCGTGCGGGTGCCGGGCGCGGCCCCGTCGGATCCGGCGACGTCGTAGACCTTCGCGAAGAGCACGGGCTCGCCCGAGGGCCGGCCGGGCACCGACGAGACCGTCAGCCGGACCTGCGGCGCGCCGGCGACGACCGTCCGGGCGCGCAGCGGATCGGTCGAGAACCGGGCCGCCTGACCGGGGAGGTCGGACGCGAGCCGCCCGAGCAGCGCACTCGCGCCGCCGGCGCCGCCACCGCCGCCTCCGGAGCCGCCGCCTCCCGACCCGCCCCCGGAGTCGCCGTCCTCCTCGTCGTCACCCGAGCCGCCTCCCGAGCCGCCCCCCGCCACACCCCCGGCGAGGCCCGCGAGCCCCGGCACCGAGGAGATCGCCGACGGCGCCCCGCCGGCCGGGGCGACGACGTCCTGCGGGTCGCCCTGCAGCGCCAGCGGTGTCCGGCCGGTGCCCGGGCCGCCGTCGATCCCGGGGTAGGCGCTCGCGGTGATCGTGCGCTGGGTCGGGGCGCTGCGGGCCTGCACCCCCGAGGGCACGACGTAGGTGAACGCCGTGCCCGGGTCGGGTGCGGTGCCGGCGAGGTGGTGGTCGAACCACGCCTGCATGCGCTCGGTCGTGCGCTGGTCGGGGCCACCGCCGTCGTGGCCGCCGGCGAACCAGCTGACCGCGACGGTGCCGCCGCCCGCGGCGATCTGGCGCGCGGTGGCGTCGGCCTGGTCGAGCCCGAACAGGGTGTCGCGCTCGCCCTGGACCAGCAGCGTCGGCGCGGTGATCCGGCCGGCGACGCTGGCCGGGGAGGCGCGGTCGAAGAAGTTCGCGAGGTCCGCGGGCTCGCGGCCCGAGGTGATCGCGGCGACGTAGCCCGCGCACACCTCGGGCAGGAAGCGGCCGCACACCTGCGGGGCGGCCTGCTCCTGACCGGGCGCGGGCCGCGAGCCGCTGCCGAAGAACAGGGCCGCCCAGGACCGCTTGAACACGCCGTCCGGTGCCGCGCCGCTCGCGGCGGGTGTGGCGGCGGGGTCGGGCCCGGCGCGGTTCGGGAAGAGCGACTGCCCCAGGTCGTTCCAGGTGATGACGGGGATGGTGGCGTCGACGCGGGGGTCGTAGCCCGCGAGGAGCAGCGCGAGCGCCCCGCCGTAGGACGCTCCGGTGACGCCGACGCGGGGGTCGCCCGGGGCGTCCTGGCGCACGTCCGGGCGGGCGGCGAGCCAGTCGACGAGTTGCTGGGCGTCGGTGACCTCGTACTCGGGGGAGTTCATGGCGATCTGCCCGGTGCTCGCGCCGAAGCCGCGCGCCGACCAGGCGAGCGCCACGTAGCCGCGCTCGGCCCAGGCGCGGGCCTCGTCGGCCACGGACTGTTTGCTCCCGCCGAAGCCGTGCGCGACGAGCACCGCGGGCGCCGGGTCCGACGTCGCCGGCCGCCACAGGGTGGCGTCGAGGCTCTGCGGCTGGTCGCGGGCCGGGCCGTCACGCACGTCGATGCGGACGTCCTCGCTGCGCACCCCGTCCCCGGACCCACCGGGCGCCGGACCGGCGGCGACCGTCGAGAGCCCGAGCAGTCCGACGGCGAGCACGACCCCGAGGATCCGGAGCGGGCGGCTGATCACCTGCGCACGTTAACCCGCACGACCTCTGCCGGTGGTGAGCAACCGACTGCCGTGCTCTCGTGGTGCGCAGCGCCACGGCGGGGTCCTGTCGCGCCGGGTTCACGCAGGTGACACACTCGGTCGCGGAGGGGAGTATTCCTTCGCGACGGCCTCGTCAACACGGCCGCCGGGCCGGTCGCGAGACCGGGAGCCGGTGCCCGGGGCCGTCGGTCGCGGGACGGACATTCCGCGGCGGAAGAGACCTCCGGTGACACACGTCTGCCCTGACGTCGCCGGAGATGGAGACCTTCCGCATGTACGTGCCGTTCTGGGTCTGGGCCCTCACCATCGTGGGGCTGCTCGCCGTGCTCGCCGTCGATCTCTGGATCGTCGGCCGCCGCCCCCACGAGGTCGGCGTGCGCGAGGCGGCCCGCTGGGTCGGCGTCTACATCGGTCTCGCGGCGGTCTTCGCCGCCGGCCTGTACGTCCTGGCCGGCCGCGACCCCGCGACGGCGTTCGTCGCCGGCTACATCACCGAGTACTCGCTCTCGGTCGACAACCTCTTCGTCTTCCTGCTGATCATGAGTGCCTTCGCGGTGCCGAAGGTCTACCAGCACCGGGTGCTGCTCTTCGGCATCCTCATCGCGCTCGTGCTGCGCGGGGCCTTCATCCTCGCGGGTGCCGCCGTCATCGAGCGGTTCAGCTGGGTCTTCTACCTGTTCGGCGCGTTCCTCGTGCTCACCGCGATCAAGGTCGTGATGGAGGGCGACGAGGACGAGGAGTTCAAGGAGAACGCCGCGCTGCGCCTCGTGCGCCGGGTCCTGCCGGTGACCGACGACTACGTCGGCTCGCGGTCGCTCGTCCGCCGCCGCGACACCCACGGGCGGCTGCGGTGGTTCGTCACGCCGATGCTCATGGTCATGATCGCGATCGGCATGACCGACCTGCTGTTCGCGCTCGACTCGATCCCGGCGATCTTCGGGTTGACCCGGGACCCCTACATCGTCTTCACCGCGAACATGTTCGCGCTGATGGGGCTGCGCCAGCTCTACTTCCTGCTCGGCGGGCTGCTCAAGAAGCTCGTCTACCTGTCGTACGGGCTCGGCGTGATCCTGGCGTTCATCGGCGTCAAGCTCGTGCTCGAGGCCCTGCACACCAACACGGTGCCGTTCATCAACGACGGCGAACCCCTGGGCGTCCCGACGATCGGGATCGAGCTCTCGCTCGCCGTCATCGTCGGTGTGCTCCTGCTCACCACGGTGGCGAGCCTGGTCAAGGTGCGCTTCTTCCCGGGCGACGACGCGGGCGACGAGGCGGGCCCCGACGAGGCGGGCACTGACCAGCCCCTCGACCACGCCCGCGAGGAGGGCGAGGAGCCCGGCGCGGGCCACGAGACCGCCACGTCCGGGTCGTCCCGCACCTCCGGGTCCTGACGTCCGGCCGCCGTCCTCACCGGGGGACCACCGGCGGCGCGATTCGGTGGCACCCTCGATCTCGGGGACGGAACGGGCACGGCCGGGTCCGGTCCACGCGGTGGGGACGAGGGGAGTCGGGACGTCGGTGGCGGGAGTGTCGGGGCGCTGGTGGCGCTGGGCCGTGGTGGCCGTGGTGGCGGCGCTCCTCGTCGGGGTCCCCGCCGCGCTCGCGGCCCGTCCGGGCGACGCCCGCGCCGACCCGCAGCAGCTGCGCGACCTCGTCGCGGCGTCGGTCGACCGTCCCTGGACCGGGTACGCCGAGGCCCGCGCGGCCCTGGGGCTGCCGCGCATCGCCCAGCTCTCGGACGTGACGACGCTGCTCTCGGGGGTCACCCGCATGCGGGGCTGGTACGCGGCGCCGGACCGGGCCCGCTACGACGTGCTCTCGCCGGTGGGCGAGCGCGACCGCTACGTGACGCCGCGCGGGCAGGCGGTATGGGACTACGGCGCCGAGCTGCTCACCGTCGTCGCCCGTGACCCGCAGGTCCGCCTGCCCCGCCCGGAGGACCTGCTGCCGCCGGAGCTGGCCCGTCGCCTGCTGTCCGGGACGGCGGCGGACGACCCGGCGACGCCCCTGCCGGCCCGGCGGATCGCCGGGGTCGACGCGGCCGGGGTACGGGTCACCGTCCGGGACCCCGGGACGAGCGTCGGCGCGCTCGACGTCTGGGCCGACCCGGAGACGGGGCTGCCGGTGGCGGTCGAGGTGCGCGCCAAGGGCGTCGCGGACCCCCTCATCACCACCGCGTTCGCCGAGCTCGAGCAGGGCCCGCCCGACCCGGCCGCCCTGGAGCCCCGCCGGGGCCCGGGCGCCGGGGTGACGCGCAGCCCGACCTCCGACCTGTTCGGCGTCCTCGGCCGCGGTGACGGCCGCTCGTTGCCGGCGACCCTCGCGGGGCGGGACCGCGAGCCCACCGAGCGGGGGTTCCCGGCGCTCGGCCACTACGGCACGACGCTGGGGCAGCTCATCGCCGTGCCACTGCCGCCGGACCTGGCCGGCACGCTGCTCGCCGGCATCGGCCGGGCCGGCGCGGGGCGGACGCTGCCGGTGGACGGGCAGGCCTCGGCGCTCGAGACCCCGCTGCTGACCCTGGCGGTGGTGCGCAGCGAGGACGGCGCGCGGGCCTGGGCCCTCGCGGGGCTCGTGCCGCGGGCCACGATCGACAGCGGCGCCGCCGACCTGCTGGCGGGGGGCCGCTCGTGAGCACACCACTGGTGATCGAGACCCGCGGCCTGACCAAGCGCTTCGGCGCGCACGTGGCCGTCGACGACGTCGACCTGCACGTCGCCGCGGGCGCGCGGTACGGCTTCCTGGGGCCCAACGGGTCGGGCAAGACGACGATGGTCCGGATGCTGCTGGGGCTGGTCTACGCCACGCGGGGCGAGATCACGGTGCTCGGCCGGCCGGTGCCGTCGCGCGTGGCGGAGGTGCTGCCCGAGATCGGGGCGATGGTCGAGGGTCCGGCGGCCTACCCGCACCTGTCCGGGCGGACGAACCTCACGCTCCTCGACGCGGCCGGTCCCCGGGGCGGCCGTGACGGACGGCGGCGCCGCGACCGTGTCGAGGAGGTGCTCGAGCGCGTGGGCCTCGGGGCGATCGACCGGCGGCCGGTGCGCGCCTACTCGCTGGGGATGCGTCAGCGGCTGGGCCTGGCCGGGGCGCTGCTCAACCGCCCGCGGCTGCTGGTGCTCGACGAGCCCACCAACGGCCTCGACCCGCACGGCATCCGGGAGGTCCGCGACCTGCTGATCGAGCTCAACGAGGCCGGCACCACGGTCTTCCTGTCCAGCCACCTGCTCGCCGAGATCGAGGCCCTCTGCACCACCGTCGGCGTCGTCGACCGGGGCCGCCTGGTCCTCGAGGACGATCTCGACGCCGTGCGCGGGCCGACGGGGCGGCTCGTCGTCCGCACCCCCGACCCGGAGGCGGCGACGCGCCTGCTCGGGCGGGCGGTGGCCGAGCGCCACGACCACACGCTGGTCGTCGACGCCGCTCCCGGCGGCCCGCCGGCGCTCGCGCGCCACCTCGTCGAGCACGGCGTGCCCCTCGACGGGCTCGTGGAGCAGCGCCGGAGCCTGGAGGACGTGGTGGTGGAGCTGACGGGGCCGGGGTCGGACACGCAGCGTGCGCGGCGGAACGGGGCGCGCCCATGATCCGCGTCGAGCTCCTCAAGCTCGTCCGCCGTCCCCGCACCTGGGTGGCGGTCGGGCTGCTGTGCCTGCTGCCGACGATCGTCGCGATCTTCCTGGCGACCACCCGGATCTCCCCGCCGCCGGGGCAGGGGGCGGCGTTCCTGTCGGCGGTGCTGCAGTCCGGCTCCCTCTACCCGGCGGCCGCGCTGGCGCTGGTGCTGCCGATCTTCCTGCCGGTCGCCGTCGCCGTCATCGCGGGCGACTCGGTGGCGGGCGAGTCGGCGCAGGGCACGTTGCGCTACCTGCTGGTGCGCCCGGTGCGGCGGACGTCGCTGCTGGTGGCGAAGCTCGTCGCGGTCGTGGTGTTCGTCGTGGGGTCCGTGCTCGCGGTGGCGGGCAGCTCGTACGTCGTCGGGGTGTCCCTGTTCGGCGCCGGCGACCCGGTGGCGGTGGTGCGGGCGCTCCCCGAGGTCACGGGCGGCGACGACGCCGTGGCCGGTACGGGTCCGCAGGCGGCGGCGCCGCCCGGCGGGCAGGTCGGGGGCTCCGACGCGTCGTCCGGCGGGCAGGCCGGCGCGCAGCGGCCCGGCGCGGACACCGGGGACGCGACCGCGGTCGATCCGGAGGCCGCCCGGGAGCGCGCGCAGGCGTCGGTGTCGTCGCTGTCGGGGGAGGCGCTCTCGCCGGCCGACCTCGCGGCCCGCCTGCTGGGTGCCATGGGCTACGTGACGGTGTCGATGCTCGGGGTGGCGGCGATCGCGCTGTTCCTCTCGACGGTCACCACGTCCTCCCTGGGCGCGACCCTCGGGGCGCTGGCCGCCCTGATCACGAGCCAGGTGCTGGTGAGCCTCGACGCTGCCGCGTCCGTGACGCCCTACCTGCCGACCCGCTACTGGCTGGCCTGGGTGGACTTCTTCCGCGACCCGATCTTCCTGCGCGACATCACCGCGGGCCTGTGGCTCCAGGCCGGCTACGTCGTCGTGCTCATGCTGGCGGCGTGGGCGAACTTCACGACGAAGGACGTCACGAGCTGAGGGGGCCTGGACCAGGCCTTGGTGCAGCGAACGCGCTGTTCGCTGCTTCTACGCGTCCGAACTCCCCGTTCGCGGCATCGCCTGCGCGCGGAGTCGCCGGGCGTCCCGGAGATCAACGCGGACTTTGCGCGCCTAGAAGCAGCGAGATACCCGTTCGTTGCGACAAGGGCGCAGCAAGGGCGCAGCGCAGCACGGCACGGGTCACTCGAGGGCGTCGACCACCCGGATCTCCCGCGTTGCGCCGTCGCCGAGCGCCTCGAGGGCCCGCTGGTAGGCGGGGGAGTGGTACGCCGCGACGGCGGTGTCGGCGTCGGGGAACTCGATGACCGTGATCCGCGGGGTGTCCGGACCCTCCAGCACCGCCGCCGGCGCGCCCCGGGCCAGGAAGCGCCCGCCGCCCTCGCGCATCGCGGGCCCGGCGAGCTCGACGTACGCGGCGAGCTTCGCCTCGTCGTGGACGGCGGTGAACGTGTTGATCCAGTAGGCGCGGGGCACGTCCCGCAACCTAGGCGCCCGAGTCGCCCTCGGACCGCAGCGCGTCGCACTGGTCGGGATCGGCGGTGGGCAGGGGAGCGGTGCCCAGCGCGCGCAGCACGAGCCCGACGGACAGCGGGTCGACCGGCAGCCGCGAGTGGGTGATCGTCGCGTCGGAGCAGACGTCCTGGAGCCGGACGGCGTCGGTGCCCGGCAGGTCCGCCGAGTCGGGCGGGGTGACCGTCTCGTCGTCGGCGCTCCACAGCGAGAGCCACGGCAGCCCGGGCGGCGCGGTCCCGAGCCCGCTGAGCAGGGCGCTGCCGGGGGCGAGCTGCTGGCACGCCCGCGGGCAGGCCCCCGGGACGAGCGCGCCGCCGGCGGCGGCGAGCTCCGCGCCCCGCAACGGCGAGCCGAGGGTGACGACCCGGCGGACCGCGGGCGCGGTGCGGCCGCGGTCGAGGTAGACGCGGGTCGCGACCCCGCCCGCCGAGTAGCCGACGACGTCCACGGACGGGGCGCCGTCGTCGAGGAGCCCGCGGACCGTGTCGTCGATCGTGGCGGCCTGGGTCACCAGGTCGCCGGTGCCCCCGGAGGGCAGCTCGACGATCACCGCCCGGCGGCCCTCGGCGCGCAGCCGCTCGGTCAGGCCGATGAACGCCGCGCGGTTGCCGCCGTAGCCCGGGACGAGCGCGACGGCGCCGGGCACCTCGGGGTCGGCGGGCGGCGGGACGCGGAACTCGCGGGCCACGCCGAGGCCCACCAGCAGGGCGACGACGGCCGCGCCCGCCAGCAGCGCGAGCACGAAGGCGCGCCGGCGCGGGGCCAGCCCGCCCAGCGGGGCCTGCTCGGGCCAGGACGCCTGCCGGAACGCCATGGTCACCAGTGTGCCTCGGGTGGGGCGGGGGCCCGCGTGAGACGGTGGGCTCCGTGGCCGCACCCAGCACCGAGGATCTGTCCCACGCCGCCGCCCTCGCGAAGCGCCTCGAGCCCCTGCACTCGATGATCTACTTCGCGCCCGAGGTCGCCGAGGAGCTCGGCGCCCTGGGCGTCCGCCCGCGTGACCAGTACTTCGCGCAGCGAGCCGCCCCGATGGGTGCGGTCGGGCCGGGGCTGGTCGCGGCGACCTTCTTCAACTTCAACCCCGCCATGGTCGCCCGGACGGTGCCCTCGGTGTGGGCCACCGCGTCGCCGGGCGACGTCGTCAACGCGCGTCTGCGGGCCGTCGACGGTGCGCTGCGCCGCCTGCTCGGCGAGGAGCTGCTGGCGTCGCCCGCGGTCGCCGAGTCGGCCACCCTCGCCCGCCGGGCCTGCGAGGGCGCCACCCCCGAGGACCGCCCGCTCTACGCCGGCCACGCCGACCTGCCCTGGCCCGACGAGCCCCACCTCATGCTGTGGCACGCGGTGACACTGCTGCGCGAGCACCGCGGCGACGCGCACCTGCACGCGCTCGTCTCGGCCGGGCTCTCCGGCATCGAGGCGCTGGTCACCCACACCGCGACCGGCACCGGCTTCACCATCGCGTTCGCCCAGCAGAGCCGGGGCTGGTCGCCCGAGCAGTGGGCCGACGCCAAGGCGCGCCTCGCGGAGCGCGGGCTACTGGACGGCGACGCCCTGACCCCGGCCGGCCAGGAGCTGCGCCGGGAGGTCGAGGAGCACACCACGCGGATGTCCGTCGGCCCCTGGCGCCGCCTCGGCGCCGATGGGATCGCCCGCCTCACCGAGGTGTCGAAGCCCCTGTCCAAGGCCGTGCTGCCGGCCTTCGCCATCGAGGGCGTCTTCGCGCCCCGCCCGGCCAGGAGCTGATCTCAGGACAGCTGTCGCGGCTCACCCGGGACGCCGTCGACCTCCTTCTTGCCGCCGGCACGCGTCAGCAGCCAGTACCCACCGCCGACGACGAGCGCCACCGGCACGAGCCAGAGCAGCGCGCCGAACAGCCACTGCACCAGCGGCCACACGACACCGCCGACGACCACCAGCGCGCCGATCCCCACCAGAACCCAGACCACGATCCTCATGACTCGATGCTGGGCCTCGCTGCGGCCCGGCGACTCGGGGTGCCACCCTGGTGTTCATGCGGGTGGTCGTGGTCGGCGCTGGCATCGTCGGGCTGGCGACGGCGTACACGCTCGTCGCGAGGGGCGCGACCGTGCGCTGCCTCGACACCGGCGAGCCGATGGGCGCCCGCTCGGCGGGTGACACCCGCATCTTCCGCGTCGCCCACGGCGACCCGGCGCTCGTGGCCGAGGCCCGGCATGCCAGTGAGCTCTGGGACGACTGGTCGATCACCGCGGGCCGCACGTTCGTCGGCGGCGAGCGCCTCGTGGTCAGCGGGCCCCGGGTGCCAGTGTGGGCCGAGGCCATGACCGCGGCCGGCGCGATCCACCGCGTCGTCGACGGTGTCCTGCACGACCCGGCCGGCGGGGTGCTGGACCTCGCCGGCGCGGGCGCGTTCCTCGCCGCGGCCGTCCGTCCGGAGAGGGGCGACGTCGCGGCGGTCGAGCCCGACGGCACCGTCCACCTCGCCGACGGCGGCGCCGAGCGGCCCGACGCCGTCGTCGTCGCCGCGGGGGCCGGCACGCCCGCCCTCGTGGACCCCCTCGGCGTCGACGTCCCCGCGGAGCTCGAGCACCACGCGCGGTTCGCGTTCGACGGCCCCGCCGCCGGCCCGTGCCACCTCGACGGGCGGCCGAGCGGCAGCCTGGCCAGCACCTATCAGCACCGCGCGAGCACCGGGCACTGGGCGATCGGCGGCCACCTCCCCGACGCCGACACCGCCTGGGAGCTGGGCGCCGACGAGGTCGCCCGGCGCTCCCGCGAGGCCGTCGTCGACCACGTCCGCCGTCACCTGCCGCACCTCGACCCGACGCCGGTCGGGGAGCTGCGCTGCACCCCGATGCGGTCCCAGGGCGACGGGGTGCACCGGGCCCGGGCGGGTGTCGTGCACGTGGTCTGGGGCGACAACCTCGCCAAGCTGGCACCCCGCATCGGGCAGCTGGTGGCAGGAGACGTGGTGGGGGACACGCCGGTCGGCGGCGGTGCCTGAGATCACGCCCCGTAACCTGGAAGGGAACACCTCTCCCTTTTCCGGCTGGAGTTCCTGCGTGTCCGTCACCGCCCCCGAGCGTTCCGAGTCCACTTCGGGACGCGCCGACCTGCGCAACGTCGCGATCGTGGCCCACGTCGACCACGGCAAGACGACGCTCGTGGACGCCATGCTGCGCCAGTCCGGCGCCTTCTCGGCGCGCGCCGAACTGGTCGACCGCGTCATGGACTCCGGCGACCTGGAGCGCGAGAAGGGCATCACGATCCTCGCCAAGAACACGGCGATCCGCCGCGACGGGGTGACGATCAACGTGATCGACACCCCCGGTCACGCCGACTTCGGCGGCGAGGTCGAGCGCGGCCTGTCGATGGTCGACGGCGTCGTGCTGCTCGTGGACGCCAGCGAGGGCCCGCTGCCCCAGACGCGCTTCGTGCTGCGCAAGGCGCTCGCCGCCCACCTGCCGGTGATCCTGGTGGTGAACAAGACCGACCGTGCCGACGCGCGCTGCGCCGAGGTCGTCGACGAGTCCCTCGAGCTCCTGCTCGAGCTGGCCACCGACCTCGACCTGGACGACGACGTCGTCGCGGGCCTGCTCGACCTGCCGGTGATCTACGCCAGCGCCCGCGCGGGCAAGGCGTCGACCGAGCGTCCCGCCGACGGCGAGGTGCCGGACTCCCCGGACCTCCAGCCGCTCTTCGACATCCTGATGAGCCAGGTCCCGGCCCCGTCCGACGACCCGAACGGCGTCCTGCAGGCCCACGTCACCAACCTCGACGCGTCGTCGTACCTCGGCCGCATCGCGCTGTGCCGCGTGCGCTCGGGCCGCATCCGCCGCGGCCAGCAGGTCGGCTGGTGCCGCGAGGACGGTTCGGTCACCCGTGTGAAGGTCACCGAGCTGCTGCGCACCGAGGCGCTCGAGCGGGTGTCCACCGAGTACGCCGACGCCGGCGACATCGTGGCGGTGGCCGGCATCGCCGAGGTCACCATCGGCGACACCCTCGCCGACCCCGACGACCCCCGCCCGCTGCCGCGCATCACCGTGGACGAGCCCGCCATCGCCATGACGATCGGCATCAACACCTCGCCGCTGGCCGGGCGCGACCCGAAGCCGGGCACCCGGCTCACCGCCCGGCTGGTGAAGAACCGCCTCGACGCGGAGCTGGTCGGCAACGTCTCGATGCGCGTGCTGCCCACCGAGCGCCCCGACGCCTGGGAGGTCCAGGGCCGCGGCGAGCTGGCGCTGGCGATCCTCGTCGAGCAGATGCGCCGCGAGGGCTTCGAGCTCACCGTCGGCAAGCCCGAGGTGGTCACGAAGGTCGTCGACGGCAAGACCCACGAGCCGTTCGAGCGTCTGTCGGTCGACGTGCCCGACGAGCACCTCGGCGCGGTCACCCAGCTGCTTGCCGCCCGCAAGGGCGAAATGCTCGAGATGGCGCACTCGGCGTCCGGGCAGGTCCGCATGGAGTTCCGCGTGCCCTCGCGCGGCCTCATCGGTTTCCGCACCGAGTTCCTCACCGAGACCCGCGGCACCGGCATCGCCAACCAGCTCTTCGACGGCTACGGCCCCTGGGTCGGCGAGCTGCGCGCCCGCATCTCCGGCTCGCTCATCGCCGACCGCGCCGGCGCGGTCACCGGCCACGCCGTCGGCCTGCTCGCCGACCGCGGCGACCTCTTCGTCGGCCCGACCACGCCGGTCTACGCGGGCATGGTCGTCGGCGAGAACTCCCGCTCGGAGGACATGGAGGTCAACATCGTCCGCGAGAAGAAGCTGACCAACATGCGCCAGTCCTCGCAGGACGTCCTCGAGCGCCTCACCCCGCCGCGCATCCTGTCCCTCGAGCAGTCGCTGGAGTTCTGCTCCGAGGACGAGTGCGTCGAGGTCACCCCGGGCGCGGTGCGCATCCGCAAGGTCATCCTGGACGCCCAGGAGCGGCACAAGGCCCGCAACCGCTCGAAGCAGGGGCTCGCCTGAGTCACCAGAAGGTGGGGCGCTCGATCATCTCGGTCGGCGCCTCCATCTTCTTGACCTCACGGTGGCGGCGGTAGCGGCGCACCAGCATGGTGACGATCAGGGCGCCCAGGACGACGATGACGATCGTCTGGAAGAACCCGGCGTACCGCTCGACGAGGTGCCACCGCGACCCGAGCGCGTAGCCGCCGCCGACGAACACGCTGTTCCAGATCAGGCTGCCCAATGTCGTGAGACCGACGAACTCCCACCACGGCATCCGCCGCTGCCCGGCCGGGATCGACACGAACGAGCGCACCCCGGGGATCATGCGGCCCACGAACACCGCCAGCCGCCCGTTGCGGTCGAACCACTGCTCGGCCTTGACGACGTCGCGCTCGTGCACCAGCGGCATGCGGGCCAGCGTGCGGCGCAGCCAGGCGTCCGAGGCGAGCATCCCGATGAGGTAGAGCGCGACCGCGCCGACCACCGAGCCCGCCGTGGTCCAGACGACGGCCGAGAGCACCGAGAACTCGCCGCGCCCGGCCGCGAACCCCGCCAGCGGGAGGATGATCTCGCTCGGGATCGGCGGGAAGAGGTTCTCGAGCGCGACGATCAGCCCGGCGCCGGGCGCGCCGAACGTCGCCATGAGGTCGGTGGCCCAGCCGGCGATCCCGGAGTCGGTGGGCGGAGCCGGGGGAGCGGCGGCGCTGATCACGGGGAGGAGCGTCGGCATGAGAGGGGAACGAACGGGACCGCGATCGTTCTCCCGTCGGCGGTGTGATTCGTCCCGTTCGTCGCCGCCCGGTTCCTTCCCGGCATGCCCCGCTCAGCGCTCCTCCTGAGGGCGCCCCTCCTCGGCCCAGCGCGTGTGGAACGTGCCGGGACGGTCGGTGCGCCGGTAGGTGTGGGCGCCGAAGAAGTCGCGCTGCCCCTGGATGAGCGCGGCGGGCAGGCGCTCGGCGCGCAGCGCGTCGTAGTAGGCCAGGGCCGTCGAGAACCCCGGGGCCGGGATGCCGAGCTGCGCGGCGACGGCCACCACGCGGCGCCACGCGTCCTGGGCGCCGGCGAGGGCCTCGCGGAACGAGGTGTCGGTGAGGAGCGTGGGCAGTTCGGGGTCGCGGCGGTAGGCGGCGGTGATCTCGTCGAGGAACCGGGCCCGGATGATGCAGCCGCCGCGCCAGATCGAGGCGACCGCGCCGAGGTCGATCGACCAGTCGTACTCCGCGGCGCCGGCCTGGATCTGGTTGAAGCCCTGCGCGTAGGCGACGATCTTCGAGGCGTAGAGGGCCTGCTCGATGTCGTCGGCGAAGCCCTCCGCCGCGGCGCCCTCGAGCACCGCCCCGGACGTGCCGGGCAGGTCGTGGGCGGCGTCGCGCAGGGCACGGTGGCCCGAGAGCGAGCGGGAGAAGACGGCCTCGCCGATCCCGGTGACGGGCACGCCGAGCTCGAGGGCGCCCTGCACGGTCCAGCGGCCGGTGCCCTTCTGCTCGGCCTCGTCGGCGACGACGTCGACGAACGGCTTGCCGGTGTCCGCGTCGACGTGCGAGAGCACCTCGGAGGAGATCTCCATGAGGTAGGAGTCGAGGCGACCGTTGTTCCACTGCCGGAACGTGTCCGCGATCGCGGCCGGGTCGAGGTCGAGGCCCTTGCGCAGCAGGTCGTAGGCCTCGGCGATGAGCTGCATGTCGGCGTACTCGATGCCGTTGTGCACCATCTTGACGAAGTGGCCCGCGCCGTCGGCGCCGATGTGGGTGCAGCAGGGCTCGCCGTCGACCTTCGCCGCGATGTCCTCGAGCAGCGGGCCGAGCGCGTCGTAGGCCTCCTTCGGCCCGCCCGGCATGATCGACGGCCCGTTGAGGGCGCCCTCCTCGCCGCCCGACACGCCCATGCCGACGAAGTTGAGCCCCTTCTCCGAGAGCGCCTTCTCGCGGCGGCGCGTGTCGAGGAAGTGCGCGTTGCCGGCGTCGATGATCACGTCGCCCTGGTCGAGCAGCGGGACGAACTCGTCGATCACCGCGTCGGTCGCCGCCCCGGCCGGGACCATGAGCACGATCCGGCGGGGGCGTTCGAGGGCGTCGACGAACTCCTGCGCCGACTCGGACCCGACGAACGTGCCCTCGTCGGAGAAGTTCTCCACGAGGTCCTTCGTGCGCTGGGCGCTGCGGTTGTGCACCGCGACGACGTGCCCGTGACGGGCGAGGTTGCGGGCGAGGTTGCGCCCCATCGTGGCCAGGCCGCTGACGCCGATCTCGGCTTTCGCACTCACGCGGTGCAGAGTGCCCACCGGACCGCCGGTCACACCAGTACCCCGTGGTGATCAGATCGGTCTCGTCTCACCCCGTCACCGAACGGTCACGGACCCGAACGGGTGACACACCGCCGAGGTCTCCCGCGCGTTGAGACGTCGACGACTCTCGGGGGGATCGGATGGGGAAGCGACAGCGGTGGCTCGCCGGCGCGCTGATCGGCGCGCTGATCGCGACCGGCCTGCTCACGGGCTCGGGCAGCGGCGTCGCCGCGCCCGCCCGCACCTGCGAGCAGTTCGGGTCCTTCCCGCTCGCCGGGGCGACCTACGTGGCGCAGAACAACCGCTGGGGCGCGAGCACCGAGCAGTGCATCACGGCCGCGAGCACGGGCGTCGGCTTCACCGTCGACACCGCGCGGCACACCAACAACACCGGACCGGCGGGCTACCCGTCGATCTACCGCGGCTGCGTCTACGGCTACTGCACCGCGAAGAGCCCCTTCCCGCGGCGGGTCTCCGACCTCGGCACCCTGCGCTCGACCTGGGCGACCTCGCGGCCGACGGGCACCGGCACGCAGCAGTACAACACCGCCTACGACGTCTGGTTCGACCCGACGGCGACCCAGGCGGGCCGCAACACCGGCGCCGAGATGATGGTCTGGCTCAACCGGACGTCGTGGGTCCAGCCGATCGGGACGAAGCGCTACGAGATCACGCTGGCCGGCACCCGCTGGGAGGTCTGGTACGGACGGATCGACCTGCCGGTGATCTCGTTCGTGCGCAAGACACCCACGACCTCGGTCGCGAACCTGCCGCTGTCCGACTTCGTCCGCGAGAGCGTCCGGGTCGGCGTCGTGAAGCCGACCTGGTACCTCACGAGCGTCCAGGCCGGCTTCGAGCCGTGGACCGGCGGGACCGGGCTGCGGACCTCCTCGTTCTCCGTCACGCGCAACGGGCAGTAGGAGTTCACGAGACGGTCATCCCGACGCCGCCCGATCCCCTGCGCGCGGGGCCGCCGGGTCGCTGAGATGGGGAGGTGGCCGAGTCCCGCGAGCGCTTCCGCCGCGCCTGCTCCGGCGTCGTGGGCGTCCTGCCCGGGCCGCTGCGCCGGGTCGTCGCGCCGAGTCTCGTGGGTTTCACGCTGGTCAACGGCGTCACCTTCGCCGTCGACCTGGTGCTGCTCTCGCTGCTGATCGACGGGCTCCGGCTCCCGCTGTGGGCGGGGATCACGGTGGCCTACGGCACGGCGTTCGCGCTGAGCTTCGTGCTCAACCGCCGGCTGAACTTCGACCCCGAGCGCCCGGTGGGCGCCCAGATCGGGCGCTACGTCGGGGTGATCGCGGTCAACTACGCCGTGATCGTGCTCGGGGTGACGCACGGCCTCGCCGCCGTCGGCGTGCCCTACCAGCTCGCCCGCCTCGGGGCGGGTCTGTGCGAGGCGGTGTTCATGTACTGCTCGATGCGCTGGTTCGTGTTCGGGCACACCCGGGCGCGGACGCGGGCGTGACTACCCTGGACACGTGCTGTCCCGGATCGACCTGCGCGCCGCCGTCCCCGCCCCCGCCGAGCTGCGGGCGATCGTGCCCCGCGCCGCGGTCGACGTCGACGAGGTCGTCGAGCGGGTGCAGCCGGTGATCCAGGCGGTGCGCGAGCGCGGCGCCGAGGCGGCCCTGGAGTTCGCGGAGAGGTTCGACCGGGTGCGCCCGGAGTCGGTGCGGGTGCCGACGGCCGCGCTGCGCGAGGCGCTCGACGGCGTCGACCCGGAGGTCCGCGCGGCCCTGGAGACGTCCATCGAGCGCGCGCGGACGGTCCACGCCGACCAGCGCCGCACCGACACCACCACGCAGGTGGTCCCGGGCGGCACGGTCACCGAGCGCTGGGTGCCCGTGGCCCGGGTGGGCCTGTACGCCCCGGGCGGGCTCGCCGTCTACCCCTCCAGCGTCGTCATGAACGT
The DNA here is from genome assembly GCF_037400275.1 of Actinomycetospora aeridis. NCBI lineage: Bacteria > Bacillati > Actinomycetota > Actinomycetes > Pseudonocardiales > Pseudonocardiaceae > Actinomycetospora > Actinomycetospora aeridis. The sequence continues at coordinate 392,159 of NZ_JBBEGL010000003.1, forward strand.
CGTGCCGGCCCAGGAGGCCGGGGTCGAGGGTCTGGTCGTCTGCTCGCCGCCCCAGGCCGAGTTCGGCGGGCGGCCGCACCCGCTCATCCTCGCGGCCGCGGCCCTGCTCGGCGTCGAGGAGGTGTGGGCGGTCGGCGGTGCCCAGGCCGTCGCGCTGCTCGCGTACGGCGGCGTCGACACCGACGGCACCGTGCTCGAGCCCGTCGACATGGTCACCGGCCCGGGGAACGTCTACGTCACCGCCGCCAAGCGGGTGCTGCGCGGGCGCATCGGCATCGACTCCGAGGCCGGCACCACCGAGATCGCGATCCTCGCCGACGACACCGCCGACCCCGTGCACGTCGCCGCGGACCTCATCAGCCAGGCCGAGCACGACCCCGTCGCCGCATCGGTCCTCGTGACGACGAGTCCGGAGCTCGCCGACGCCGTCGACACCGAGCTCGTGGCCCAGGTGGCCACCACCAAGCACACCGAGCGGATCACCACGGCGCTCTCGGGCCCGCAGTCCGGGACGATCCTGGTGTCGTCGGTGGCGGACGGTCTGCGGGTGGTCGACGCCTACGCCGCCGAGCACCTGGAGATCCAGACCGCGGACGCGCGCGGGGTGGCCGCGCGTGTGCGCAACGCCGGCGCGGTGTTCGTCGGCCCGCACAGCCCGGTCTCGCTCGGCGACTACTGCGCGGGCTCCAACCACGTGCTCCCCACGGCCGGGTGCGCGCGGCACTCGAGCGGCCTGTCGGTGCAGACGTTCCTGCGCGGCATCCACGTCGTGGACTACTCGGCCGACGCGCTCGCCGAGGTCGCCGACCGCGTCGTCGCCCTCGCCGACGCCGAGGACCTGCCCGCGCACGGGCAGGCCGTGACGGCGCGGTTCGACCGGCGGGAGGTGCGCTCGTGAGCGACGTCATCGGCGCCGGGGTGACCCTCGACGACCTGCCGCTGCGCGACGACCTGCGCGGGCGAAGCCCCTACGGCGCACCGCAGCTCGAGGTCCCCGTCGCGCTCAACACCAACGAGAACCCGTTCCCACCGCCGCCGGCGCTCGTCGAGAGCGTCGCCGCGGCGACCCGGGAGGCGGCCGCGACGTTGCACCGCTACCCGGACCGCGACCACGTCGCGCTGCGCTCGGCGCTCGCGGCCTACCTGACGCGGGCGACGGGAGTGCGGCTGGCGACCGAGAACCTGTGGGCCGCCAACGGCTCCAACGAGGTGCTCCAGCAGCTGCTGCAGGCCTTCGGTGGTCCGGGGCGGCTCGCGCTGGGCTTCGAGCCGAGCTACTCCATGCACCCGATCCTCGCGGCCGGCACGCGCACCGAGTGGCTGCCCGCCCCGCGCCGCGACGACTTCTCCCTCGACGCCGCCCAGGCGGTCGACGTCGTCCGCGAGAAGCGGCCCGACGTGCTGTTCGTGACGACGCCGAACAACCCCACCGGCCAGTCTATCGACCTCGACGAGCTGCGCGCGATCGCCGAGGCGGCCACCGGGCTCGTCGTCGTCGACGAGGCGTACGTCGAGTTCTCCTCGGGCCCGAGCGCGGTCGAGCTGCTCGAGCCCCTCGGCCACAAGCTCGTGGTCAGCCGCACGATGTCGAAGGCGTTCGCGTTCGCCGGTGGCCGTCTGGGCTACCTCGCGGCGGCACCGGCGATGATCGAGGCGCTGATGCTCGTGCGCCTGCCCTACCACCTGTCGTCCCTGACCCAGGCCGCGGCCTTGGCCGCCCTGGAGCACGCCGACGACACCCTCGCGCTCGTCGCGACGCTGTCCCGCGAGCGCGACCGGATCGCCGCCGCGCTCGCCGAACTCGCCGCGCACGTCGTGCCGAGCACCGCGAACTTCCTGCTCTACGGCGGCTTCCCCGCCCGCCACGCGGACGCCCACGCCGCGTGGCAGGCCTACCTCGACGCCGGCGTGCTCGTCCGCGACGTCGGCATCCCCGGGATGCTGCGGGTCACCGTCGGCACGCCGGAGGAGAACGACCGGTTCCTCGAGGTCAGCGCGACGGTGCTCGCGGCCTAGCTCGCCCGACGGGCCGCCTCGCGCGCCGCGCGCAGGCGCTCGAGCACCGGCTCGCGGGGGTGGCCCGGAGCGGGCGCGCCGAGGTGGGTCACCCGCAGCTCGGCCATGAAGTCCTCCCACATCGCCGGCCCGCCCTCGTCGAGGAGCCGCGCGCGCACGGCCAGCTCCTCGGTGGTCTCCCGGTGGCGCAGCCCCCAAGCGCCGAGGACGGCGAACACCGGGACGAGCTGGATCGAGGACTCGGTGAGGCTGTAGGTCGCGCGGCGCCCCCGGCCGGGGTCGTCGCGGGTGAGCATGCCGTCGTCGACGAGACGGTGCAGCCGGTCGGCGAGGATGTTCGAGGCGATGCCCTCCTCGGAGCCGGCGAGCAGCTCGCGGAAGTGGCGGCGTCCGCCGAACGTGATGTCGCGCAGGACCAGCAGCGTCCAGTGGTCGCCGAGGGCCTCGACCGCCCGGTTGATCGGGCAGCCCGACCGTCCGTTCTGCCTCATCCGCGCCTCCAGGAGAAGAGTGGTTGCACTTTACCAGCAGGTGGCGCTAGCTTCGCAGTGACTGGTTGCACTGTGCAATCACTGGTCCTCGGAGGACACCATGGCCCGCCTGCGCGTGCACGCGTTCACGATCACCCTCGACGGGTTCGGCACCGGCGCTGGCCAGCGGGTCGACGCGCCGTTCGGCGACGGTGTCGAGGGGCTGCACGACTGGATGATGCCGAGCTTCCGGGGCGAGGGGACCGGGGTGGACGACGCCGCGTTCCGCGCCGGGGAGCAGGACATCGGCGCGACGATCATGGGCCGCAACATGTTCGGCCCGGTGCGTGGCGACTGGCCCGACGAGAGCTGGCGGGGCTGGTGGGGCGAGGACCCGCCGTACCACCACGACGTGTTCGTCCTGACCCACCATGCGCGTCCGTCGCTGTCGATGGACGGCGGCACGACGTTCCACTTCCTCGAGGCGACCCCGACCGACGTGTTGGCCCGCGCGACCGAGGCCGCCGGCGGCAAGGACGTCCGCCTCGGCGGCGGCGTCGCCACCGTGCGGGCCTTCCTGTCCGAGGGGCTCGTGGACGAGCTGAACCTCGTGATCGCGCCGATCCTCGCCGGTGCGGGGGAGCGGCTGTTCGAGGGACTCGACGCCCTGCCCACCGGCTACCGCGTCGCGAGCCTGGTGCCGGGCGGCTCCGGCGCGGTGCACGTCCAGGTGGTGCGGCGATAGGCGATCCGTACCCTGGAGGATGTGAGTCGCACGGGACGCGTGGAGCGCGTGACCAAGGAGTCGAGCGTGCTCGTCGAGATCGATCTCGACGGCACGGGCCGCACCGAGGTCGCCACCGGGGTGCCGTTCTTCGACCACATGCTCGACGCGCTCGGCAAGCACGGCGCGCTGGACCTCGTCGTCCGGGCCACCGGCGACGTCGAGATCGACGCCCACCACACCGTCGAGGACGTGTCGATCGTGCTCGGCCAGGCGCTCAAGCAGGCCCTCGGCGACAAGTCGGGCATCCGCCGCTTCGGCGACGCCTGGATCCCGATGGACGAGGCGCTCGCGCAGGCCGTCGTCGACGTGTCCGGCCGGCCGTACTGCGTGCACACCGGCGAGCCGGAGTCGATGGCCGGGTTCGTCGTCGGCGGCAACTACCCGACGGTGCTCAACCGGCACGTCTTCGAGTCGATCGCCTTCCACGCCGGCATCGCCCTGCACGTGCGGGTCACCGGCGGTCGCGACCCGCACCACATCACCGAGGCCGAGTACAAGGCGCTCGCCCGCGCCCTGCGCGCGGCCACCGAGCCGGACCCGCGCCTCGAGGGCCCGGCGTCGACGAAGGGCGTCCTGGAGTCGTGACCTCCGGGGACGTGCTGATCGTCGGGCTCCTGGCGCTCGCCGGCTTCCTCGTCGGCGGGGTCGTGAGCTTCTGGCCCCGCAACAAGGTGGGCGCGGGGATCTGCGCGGTTCTGGCCGTTCTCGCGCTGGGCGGCGCCATCCTGCGTCTCGTCTAGCTGACGCCTCCGTCACTCGGGTGATACACCCGCCGCGGATCGGGAACCACGCTGCGCGCACCGGAGCGAGCGAGGAGGCAGCGTGGACAGCGCCACGGACGGACCGGCGCGGCTGGCCCTCCTGGACGCCGGGACGGACGTCGCGGTCACCCGCCGCGTCTACGACGAGTGGGCGCCGACCTACGACGGCGACGACGTCGGTGTCCTCATGGGGCACATGACCGCGGCCCAGGTGGCCGAGCGCGTCGCCTCGCTCGTCCGCCCCGGGACCGAGGTCCTCGATGCGGCGTGCGGCACGGGGGCCGTCGGTGCCGAGCTCGCGGCCCGCGGCTTCCGGTCGATCGACGGGCTCGACCTCTCGCCCGGCATGCTGCGCCTGGCGCGGCGACGCGGCGTCTACCACGACCTCGGGCCTGCCGACCTGCGGCGCACCACGCCCGGCGCGGGGAGCAAGTACGGCGTCGTCACCTGCGTCGGTGCGTTCGCGCCCGGCCACCTCGGTCCCGGTGCCCTCGTCGGGCTGGTGCGTGTGATCCGGCCCGACGGTTTCCTCGTCGCCACCGTCGCGGAGGAGACCTGGGCCGCGGAGGGCTACGACCGGGTGCTCGCACGGCTCGTGGCCGACGGCTATGCGCACCTCGTCGAGCAGACGGACACGGAGGACCCGGCGGGCCCCGGGCGGCTCCTGGTGCTCTCGGCGCGGGAGGTCCCCGGCCCGGGCCGCTCGGTAATCTGGATCCCGTGAGCTCTCCCGCCGCCTCCGTGCCGCGCCCGTCCACGCGCACCCCGCGCGTCGTCGTCCTCGACTACGGCTCGGGCAACCTGCGGTCGGCGGAACGGGCGCTCGAGCACGTGGGCGCGGACGTCGAGGTCACCGCCGACGGGCGCGCGGCGCTGGACGCCGACGGGCTCGTCGTGCCGGGCGTCGGCGCGTTCGCCGCCTGCGCGGCCGGTCTGCGCTCGGTGCACGGCGAGCGACTGATCGAGCAGCGCCTCGCGGGCGGGCGGCCGGTGCTCGGCATCTGCGTGGGCATGCAGGTGCTCTTCGAGCGCGGCGTCGAGTTCGGCGAGGAGGCCGAGGGCGCGGGCCAGTGGCCGGGCACCGTCGAGAAGCTGCAGGCGCCGGTGCTGCCCCACATGGGGTGGAACACCGTGCAGGCTCCGTCGGACAGCGTCCTGTTCGCCGGGATGTCCCCGGACACGCGCTTCTACTTCGTGCACTCGTTCGCGGCCCGGCGCTGGGAGCAGGAGGCGCCGGAGCACTTCCGTCCGGCGCGCGTGACCTGGGCCCACCACGGTGAGGACTTCGTCGCCGCCGTCGAGAACGGCCCGCTCGCGGCCACCCAGTTCCACCCGGAGAAGTCGGGCGAGGCGGGGGCCGAGCTCCTCTCGAACTGGCTCGGCAGCCTGCGGTAGAGAATCTTCCCGGCGCGGTGTCGAAAGCGTCGCCGCCCGTTCGACGCGAGGGCGAGCGGCGGGGTGGACGATCCCGTCGACGAGCCGCGAGGAGAGCCCGATGCGCTACATGCTGATCATGTCGGCCCCGGAGTCGATGGCCGTGGAGGGTCCCGACGCCCCACCGGCCGAGGGGATCTTCGAGGCGATGGGCCGGTACAACACCGACCTCGTCGACGCCGGTGTGCTCCTGGCGGCCGAGGGCCTCACCCCGAGCGCCGACGGTTTCGTCGTCACCCACGACGGCGAGTCGCCGACCGTCACCGACGGGCCCTTCGCCGAGGCCAAGGAGCTCGTGGCCGGCTTCTGGATGATCGAGGTCGCCTCGCGCGAGGAGGCCGTGCAGTGGGCGCGCCGCTGCCCGATCGGCCCGGGCGTGCGGCTGGAGGTCCGCCGCATCGCCGAGCTGGCCGACCTCGAGGGTGTCGCCCCCGCGGACGTGCTCGACGCCGAGGCGACCCTGCGCCGGCGGGTCGCCGAGCGCGAGCAGGTCTGAGCTCCCCGAACGACAACCCCACCCCGGAGGACACCGTGCGCTTCATGCTGCTGCTCAAGTACGACGAGGCCGCCCAGGCGGCCACGCCGCCCGACCCCGCCCTCTTCGAGGAGATGGCGAAGTTCAACACCGCGATGGTCGACGCCGGGGTGCTGCTCGCCGGCGAGGGCCTGCTGCCCAGCGCCAAGGGCGCGCTCGTGTCCTTCGACAGCGAGGAGCCGACCGTCACCGACGGCCCGTTCGCGGAGGCCAAGGAGCTCGTCGGCGGGTTCTGGATCCTCGGGGTCGACTCGCTCTCCGACGCGGTGTCCTGGGCGCGCCGGGCCCCGTTCCGCGACGGCGAGCGCATCGAGGTGCGTCGGGTCAGCGAGCCCGAGGACTTCGAGGGCATCGCCCCGCCCGAGGTCATGGAGGCCGAGGAGGAGCTGCGGGCGCGGCAGGCGCAGCAGCACGGGTGACCGCCCCGACGACCACCGACCCCGCCCGGCCCGATCCCTTCGGGGTCCTCGAGACGGTGTGGCGGATGGAGTCGGCCCGCATCGTGGCCGGCGTCGCGCGGCTCGTGCGCGACGTCGGCCGGGCCGAGGAGCTCGCCCACGACGCGCTCGTCGCGGCGATGGAGCAGTGGCCGGTCGAGGGCGTCCCCGACAACCCGGCGGCGTGGCTCGCCGCGACGGCCCGGCGGCGCGCGATCGACATGATCCGGCGCGAGCAGACGCTCGTGCGCAAGACCGGGACGCTCGAGGCGGGGGAGTCGGGTACGACGCCGGCCGCGGACGCCGAGGTCGGCGACGGGGCCGCGGCGCTGGGCGACGACGTGCTCGCGCTGCTGTTCGCGACCTGCCACCCCGCGGTCGCGCGCGAGTCGCGGGTCGCCCTCACCCTGCGCCTGTTCGGCGGCCTGACCACCGACGAGATCGCGCACGCGTTCCTCGTCCCGTCGCCCACCATCGGGCAGCGGATCTCCCGGGCCAAGAAGCGGCTGGCGGGGGTCGGCCCGGAGGCCCTCGCGGTGCCCGTCGGCGACGAGCTCGCCGACCGGCTCGGCCCGGTGCTCGAGGTGATCTACCTCGTGTTCAACGAGGGCTACGCCGCGACCACCGGCGTCGACTGGACGCGCCCGACCTTGTGCGTCGAGGCGATGCGGCTCGGCCGGGTCCTGGCCGCGCTGCGCCCGCAGGAGCCGGAGGTCCACGGCCTGGTGGCGCTCATGGAGCTGCAGGCCTCGCGGCTGCGGGCGCGGATCGGGCCGTCGGGCGAGCCGGTGCTGCTCGGCGACCAGGACCGCAGCCGGTGGGACCGGGTGCTGCTGCGACGCGGGCTCGCGGGGCTGGAGCGCGCCACGGCAGGGTCGGGGGCGCGCGGCCGGTACACGCTGCAGGCGGCCATCGCGGCGTGCCACGCCCGTGCCCGGTCCACCGACGACACCGACTGGGCGGCCATCGCCGCGCTCTACGCCGAGCTCGGGGCGCTCGCGCCGTCGCCGGTGGTCGAGCTGAACCGGGCGGTGGCGGTGGCGCGCGCCGAGGGGCCCGAGGCCGGGCTCGCGGTGCTCGAGCCGCTGCGCGACGAGCCGGCGCTGACCGGCTACCACCTGCTCCCCGCGGTGCGCGCGGACATGCTCACCACGCTCGGGCGTCGCGACGAGGCCGTCGCGGAGATCGACCGGGCCCTCGAGCTGGTGCGCACGCTCGCCGAGCGGGAGCTGCTGGAGCGGCGGCGGTCGGCGCTGCTGGGCCCGTAGGGCAAAATCGCGCGCCGTGACCATCGACCTGCTCCCCGCCGTGGACGTCGTGGACGGCCAGGCCGTCCGGCTCGTCCAGGGCGTCGCCGGCACCGAGACCGGCTACGGCGACCCCCTGGACGCGGCGCGCGCCTGGGCCGCCGACGGCGCCGAGTGGCTGCACCTCGTCGACCTGGACGCCGCCTTCGGGCGCGGCTCGAACGCCGAGCTGCTGGCGTCGGTCGTTGCGGAGATCGACATCAAGGTCGAGCTGTCCGGCGGCATCCGCGACGACGCCTCCCTGCGCCGGGCGCTGGGCACCGGCTGCGAGCGGGTGAACATCGGCACCGCGGCGCTCGAGGACCCCGAGTGGTGCGCGAAGGCGATCGCCGAGTTCGGCGACCGGGTGGCCGTCGGGCTCGACGTGAAGATCAGCGAGGGACGGCACCGGCTCGCCGCCCGCGGCTGGGTGTCCGACGGCGGCGACCTGTGGAGCGTGCTCGCCCGCCTCGACGCCGAGGGGTGCGCGCGCTACGTCGTCACCGACGTCGGGCGCGACGGCACGCTGACCGGACCCAACACCGAGCTGCTCGAGGCGGTGTGCGCGCGCACCGACCGTCCCGTCGTGGCCTCCGGCGGGGTCTCGTCGCTCGACGACCTGCGGGTCCTGTCCGCGCTGGCGCCCCGGGGCGTCGAGGGCGCGATCGTCGGCAAGGCCCTGTACGCCGGCAACTTCACCCTCGCCGAGGCGCTGGCCCTCACACGTACGTGAGCACATTCCGGGCCCACGGGCCCGGAAAGTGCTCACGTGGGGCGCGGTTAGGCTGATCGGTATGGGTGTCGCCGTCCGCGTGATCCCCTGCCTGGACGTCGACGCCGGCAGGGTGGTCAAGGGCGTCAACTTCGTCGACCTGCGCGACGCGGGCGACCCCGTCGAGATGGCCCGGCTCTACGACGCCGAGGGCGCCGACGAGCTCACCTTCCTCGACGTCAGCGCCTCCTCGGGCGAGCGCGAGACCACTTACGACGTCGTGCGGCGCACGGCCGAGCAGGTGTTCATCCCGCTGACGGTCGGCGGCGGGGTGCGCACCAACGACGACATCGACAAGCTGCTGCGTGCCGGCGCTGACAAGGTCGGCATCAACACCGCGGCCATCGCCCGCCCCGAGTTCCTCGGCGAGGCGAGCCGGCGCTACGGGTCGCAGTGCATCGTGCTGTCGGTCGACGCCCGGCGCGTCCCCGAGGGCGGGCAGCTGACGCCGTCGGGCTTCGAGGTCACCACCCACGGCGGGCGGCGCGGCACGGGCATCGACGCCCTCGAGTGGGCCCAGCGCGGCCAGGAGCTCGGCGTCGGGGAGATCCTGCTGAACTCGATGGACGCCGACGGCACCAAGGCGGGCTTCGACCTCGACATGATCACCAAGGTGCGGGCGCTCGTCGACGTGCCGGTGATCGCCAGTGGCGGCGCCGGCGAGGTCGAGCACTTCCCGCCGGCCGTGGCGGCCGGGGCGGACGCGGTGCTCGCGGCCAGCGTGTTCCACTTCGGGATCATGCGGATCGGCGAGGTCAAGGACGCGCTGCGGGCCGACGGGGTGGAGATCCGATGAGTTGGGACCTCGACCCGGCGATCGCGGCGCGCCTCAAGCGGGGGCCCGACGGCCTCGTGTGCGCGGTCGTCCAGCAGCACGACACCCGCGAGGTCCTCATGGTCGCGTGGATGTCCGACGAGGCCCTCGCCCGCACGATCGCCACCCGCGAGGGCACCTACTGGTCGCGCTCGCGCGACGAGCTCTGGGTCAAGGGCGCCACCTCGGGCCACGTGCAGAAGGTCGTCGAGGTGCGCCTCGACTGCGACGGCGACACCGTGCTCGTGCTCGTCGACCAGTCCGGCGCCGCCTGCCACACCGGCGATCACACCTGCTTCGACGCCGACGTCCTGCTGCCCGGCGACGCCTGAGGGGTCTCCGCGGCGGGGTCCGTCCGCCCGGGCGAGCCGGCCGCGACGGCGTCGCGCTCGCCGGCGACGGCGGTGAACGTCTCGACCGCCGCGCGAACGGCCGCCGTCTCCCGGTCGGTGCGCCAGACCGCGTCGATGCTGCGGCGCAGCGGCGGGTCGGTGGTCACCGCGACGACCGCGGCGGGCAGCGGCGGCCGGGCGAGGCGGGGGACCAGCGCCGCCACCCCGATCCCCGCCGCGAGCTCGACGTGCATCCCGAACCCGCGGACCTGGCACGTCACGCGGGGTTCGAGTCCCTGGGCCCGCAGGGTGTGCAGGAGCCACGACCCGGCCCGGGTGCCGACGCCGTCGGCGACCCAGTCGAGGTCGTCGACCTCGGCGAGCGTCACCGGCTCCCGACCGGCCAGCGCGTGCCCGGCCGGCAGCAGCAGGTCGATGACGTCGTCGCACAGCCGCGCCCGCGAGGTGCCGGCCGGGATGGGTGCCGGCGAGCCCTCCCAGTTCTCGACGACGGCGATGTCGAGGTCGCCGGCGAGCACCGCGGGCAGCGTCTCCTCGGCCTCGCCGTCGGCCAGCGCCACCCGCAGGTCGGGCTGGGCGCGGCGCAGGCGCGCGAGGGTCGGCGGGGCGAGGGCGTGCACCGAGGTCTGGATGGCGCCGATGCGCAGCTCGCCGACCACCTCGTCGCGCAGGCGGTCGAGGTCGAGCCGGGCGGCGGCGACGCGGGCGAGGATGTCGGCGGCGTGCTCGGCGAGCATCCGCCCGGCCGCGGTGAGCCGCAGACCGCGCCCGGCGGGCTCGGTGAGCGGGGCGCCCGCCTCCCGCTCGAGCTTCGCGAGCTGCTGCGAGACGGCCGACGGCGTGAGGTGCAGCGCGGCGGCCGCACCGGCGATCGATCCCCGGCCCGCGAGGGCGTCGAGGGCACGGAGGCGGTCGAGCGCGAACACGGTAGAGAATCTAACGGGTCAGGCGCAGAAAGGATCGCTGGTTCTCAACTGTTGCGGCGCGCAACATCGTGGGCGTGACGCGCTCCCTGCCTCGCCCCGCGCCCACCACGACCGACCCCGCACCCCGTGTCCGCCTCGACCCGCGCCTCGTCGCCGTGGCCGGCAGCCTCTGCATCGCGTTCTCGCCGATCTTCATCGCGCTCGCCGACGTCAGCCCGGGGACCGCGACGTTCTTCCGCTGCGCGCTCGCGCTGCCGATCCTCGCCCCGCTGGCGTACCTGGAGTGGCGACGCCGGCGCCGGGTCGCCGCGAGCACCGGGAACCGGCCCGTGATGCTGCTCGTCGGGGGCGTGCTGCTGGGGTTCGACATGACGTTGTGGGCGGAGTCGGTGCGCTCGGTCGGGGCCGGGGTGTCGACGGTCGTCGTCAACGCGCAGGTCGTGATCCTGCCGCTGCTGGCGTTCCTCGTCCTGGGCGAGCGGGTGCGACGGACGTTCGTGCTCGCGGTGCCGGTGATGCTCGTCGGCGTGGCGCTGGCCGGCGGGCTGGTCGGCGGCAGCGACGCCGCGTCGGCGCCCGCGCCGGTGCGGGGCACGGTCACGGCGCTGATCGCCGCGGTGGCCTACGCGGGCTACCTGCTGTTCGTGCGTCTCGGCGCCGGGCCGGGGCAGCGCTTCACCCCCGTCGCGTTCGCGACCGTCGGCGCCGCGGTGACCTCCTTCGTCGTCGGGTCGTTCTGGCAGGGCATCGACCTCGCGCCCGGCTGGCCCGCGCTGGGCTGGCTGATCACGCTCGCGATCGTCGGGCAGGTGATCGGCTGGGTGCTCATCGCCTCGGCGCTCCCGCGGCTCGCGTCCTCGACCGGCGCCTCGATCCTGCTGCTCCAGCCCGTCGGGGCGGTCCTGCTCGGCGCCGTTGTGCTCGGCGAGCGCCCGGGCGTGCTGCAGCTCCTCGGCTGCGCGGTGGTCCTCGGCGCGGTCGCCGTCGCGGCCCGGACCCGCGCGGCCCCGGCGCCGGAACCGGCCGGCGAGCCGGCGGTGGAGCCGCCGGGGGAGGGCGCGGCCGCTCGCGGGTGATCAGGAGCGCGTGGTGCACCTGGCGTGCGCGGGCGGGTGCTTGAGACGCTCTTGATCTCCGGTGTGGGCGCCGCGCGCGTGATCAACGGGGACTTTCGACGCGTAGAAGCAGCGAACGTCCCGTTGAGCACGCCGATAGGGCGTTCGTTGCGGATCTCGCCCCGCCCCGCCGACCCGGTGGGGGAGCGCTGTCGGGGGAGGGGGCCACAATGACGGCGTGCCCCCGTCCGACGCCTCCACCGCCCCGCTCGGCGCGGTCGTGCCCGATCGCGCGGGGTTCCACGCCCTGGCCGCCCACCACCGCGTCATCCCGGTGACGCGCCGGCTGCTGGCCGACGGCGAGACGCCCGTGGGGCTCTACCGCAAGCTCGCGGGGCGGCGGCCCGGCACGTTCCTGCTCGAGTCGGCGGCGCACGGCGAGTCGTGGTCGCGGTGGAGCTTCGTGGGGGCCCGCAGCGCGGCCACGCTCACGGAGGCCGACGGGCGCGCGGTGTGGACGGGCCAGGTGCCGGTCGGGCTGCCCGGCGGCCCGGACGACGAGCGGACGTGGGACGACCCGCTGGCCGTCCTGCGCGAGACGCTGCAGCGCCTGCGCACCGACCCGTTCCCGGGCCTGCCGCCGCTCACCGGCGGGCTGGTCGGCTACGTCGGCTACGACGCCGTACGCCGGCTCGAGCGGGTGGGCGACCACGCGGTGGACGACCTGCACCTGCCCGAGATGGTCATGCTGCTCGCCACCGACGTGGCCGCGCTCGACCACCACGAGGGCACGGTCACGCTCATCGCCAACGCGGTGAACTGGGACGACAGCCCCGAGCGCGCCGACGCCGCCTACGACGACGCCCTCGCCCGGCTCGACCGGATGACCGCCGAGCTCGCGGCGCCCGCGCCGTCGACCGTCGCCACCGCACGCGAGGCCGGGCGCCCGGAGAATATCCGCCGGCGACGTTCGCCGGAGGAGCACCACGCCGCCATCGAGGTGGCCAAGGAGCGCATCCGCGCGGGCGACGCGTTCCAGGTCGTGGTCTCCCAGCGCTTCGAGCTCGAGACGTCGGCCGACGCGCTCGAGGTCTACCGGGTGCTGCGGATGACCAACCCCAGCCCCTACATGTACCTGCTGCGTCTCGCCGACGGTGACGGACGGCCCTTCGAGATCGTCGGCTCGAGCCCCGAGGCGCTGGTGACGGTGCGCGACGGCGTGGCGACCACCCACCCGATCGCCGGCACGCGCTGGCGCGGCGCCGACGCCGAGGAGGACACCCTCCTCGCCAAGGACCTGCTCGCCGACGAGAAGGAACGCGCCGAGCACCTCATGCTCGTCGACCTCGGGCGCAACGACCTGGGCCGGGTGTGCGTGCCGGGCACGGTGACCGTGCGCCGGTTCTTCGAGATCGAGCGCTACAGCCACGTCATGCACCTCGTGAGCACGGTGAGCGGGCGCCTCGCGCCCGGGCGCACCGCGTTCGACGCCGTGGCGGCCTGCTTCCCGGCGGGCACGCTCTCGGGGGCGCCGAAGCCGAAGGCGCTCCAGATCATCGACGAGCTCGAGCCCACCCGGCGCGCGCTCTACGGCGGCATCGTCGGCTACCTCGACTTCGCGGGCGACGCGGACACCGCGATCGCGATCCGCACCGGGCTGCTGCGCGACGGGGTCGCCTACGTCCAGTCCGGCGGGGGCATCGTCGCCGACTCCGACCCGGAGGCCGAGGACACGGAGTGCGTCAACAAGGCGCGCGCCGTCCTCGCCGCCGTGGCCGCCGCCGACACCGTCGCCACGCCGGCGACCGTCTCCGGCGTGCACGCCGACGAGAACGGATCCGCCGCTCCCGTTCCGGTCGTGCCGTGACAGGGGTCCCGCGCCGGCCCTCCGCGCCACCCGCACGCCTGCTCGGGCTCGTCGCGGTGCTCCTGGCGGTCGCGGCCGCGGTGCTGTGGGGATCGTCGCGGCTGTCCTGGGTCAGCCAGGTCGTCGAGGGCGTCCCCGGGACGCGCACGAGCTCGGCCGACGGCGCCACCGCCGAGCCGATCCTGGTGCCCTGGGCGCTGCTGTGCCTGGCCGCGATCGGGGGCCTCGTCGCCACGGCCGGCTGGGGCCGGCGGGTGGTCGGCACGCTGGTCGCCGTCGCGGGGCTCTGGGCCGTCCTCCGCTCGGCGAGCGGGCTGCTCGCCCCCTCGGCCGCCGCGCTGCCGGACGGGATGCGGCCCGGCGACCGCCCGCTGCCACCCGAGGTGGTCGTGGGCGGCCCGCTCCTCGGGCTGGTCGGCGGCCTGGTGATGCTCGCCGCGGGGCTGCTGACGGTGCGCTGGGCCGCGGTGCTGCCGCGCCTGGGCGCGAAGTACGACGCCCCGGGAGCCGGCACCCGCGACGCGCGTCCGCGCCCGACCGACCCGGACAAGGCGCTGTGGGAGGCCCTCGACGACGGCCGTGATCCCACCCGCGATCCCACACGCGAGCCGGACCCCGATCCTCCCGACGGACCCCGCGCGGGACCCTCCGACGGGGTGGGCAGCGCCGGAGGAGGGGCGGGTTAACATGGAGCGAACTCGGACGGGGGAAAGGGGCAGACCCGGCGTGAGCGTCCTGGAGCAGATCCTCGAAGGGGTCCGGGCCGACCTCGCCGCTCGCGAGGTCGCCGTCCCCTTCGACGTCATCAAGGACAAGGCGGCCTCCGCGCCGCCGGCCCGCGACGCGATCGCCGCCCTGCAGGGCCCCGGCATCGGGGTCATCGCCGAGGTCAAGCGCGCGAGCCCCTCCAAGGGCCACATGGTCGACATCCCGGATCCCGCCTGGCTCGCCGGCCGCTACGCCGACGGGGGCGCCCGGGTCGTCAGCGTCCTCACCGAGCAGCGCTTCTTCGGCGGCTCGCTCGACGATCTCGACAAGGTGCGCGCCGCGGTCGACGTCCCGGTGCTGCGCAAGGACTTCGTGGTCGGCACCTACCAGGTGCACGAGGCGCGGGCCCACGGCGCCGACCTGGTGCTGCTCATGTGCTCGGTGCTGGAGCAGAACGCCCTCGACGCGCTCGTCGACCGGGTCGAGTCCCTCGGGATGACGGCCCTGGTCGAGGTGCACAACGAGGAGGAGGCCGACATGGCGCTGCGGGCGGGCGCCAAGCTCGTCGGCATCAACGCGCGCGACCTCCACACCCTCGAGGTCGACCGCTCGGTCTTCAGTCGCATCGCCCCGGGCCTGCCCGGCGAGGTGCTGCGCGTCGCCGAGTCGGGTGTCCGCGGCCCGGGCGACCTCATGACCTACGCCGGCCACGGTGCCGACGCGGTGCTGGTCGGCGAGTCGATGGCCACGGCCGAGGATCCCCGGGCGGCGGTGCGCCAGCTCGTCACGGCGGGGTCGCACCCGGCGTGCCCGAAGCCCGCGCGCTGACCCACGCCCGCTCGTCGCCCCGCCGACGTCCCCGCCCACCTCGTGCAGGAAGAAGTACCTGAGATGACGTCGGCCAGCTCCGCCAGCCAGGGTCTCGCCGGGACCGCGCACGAACCCGACGACCGGGGCCACTTCGGGCCCTACGGCGGGCGGTTCATGCCGGAGGCGCTCATCGCCGCGGTGGACGAGGTCGCCGCCGAGTACGAGAAGGCGCGCCACGACCCGGAGTTCCTCGCCGAGCTCGACCGTCTCCAGCGCGACTACGCCGGCCGTCCCTCCCCGGTCACCGACGCGCGGCGCCTGTCCGAGCACGCCGGCGGCGCGCGCATCCTGCTCAAGCGCGAGGACCTCAACCACACGGGCTCACACAAGATCAACAATGTGCTGGGCCAGGCTCTGCTGACGAAGCGCATGGGCAAGACCCGGGTGATCGCCGAGACCGGCGCGGGCCAGCACGGCGTGGCCACTGCGACGGCCGCGGCGCTGATGGGCCTCGAGTGCCAGGTCTACATGGGTGAGGTCGACACCGAGCGCCAGGCCCTCAACGTGGCGCGGATGCGCCTGCTCGGGGCCGAGGTCGTGCCGGTCACCACCGGGTCGCGCACCCTCAAGGACGCGCTCAACGAGGCCTACCGCGACTGGGTCTCCAGCGTCGGCCACACCCACTACATCCTCGGCACCGCCGCCGGGCCGCACCCGTTCCCGCGGATGGTGCGCGACTTCCACCGGGTGATCGGCCTGGAGGCCCGCGAGCAGGTGCTCGCCGCCTACGGCCGGCTGCCCGACGCCGTCGTCGCCTGCGTCGGCGGCGGGTCCAACGCGATCGGGATCTTCCACCCGTTCCTCGACGACGCCGGCGTCCGGCTCGTCGGCTACGAGGCCGCGGGCGACGGCGTCGACACGGGCCGCCACGCCGCGTCGATCACCGGCGGCTCGCCGGGCGCCCTGCACGGCGCGATGTCGTACCTCCTGCAGGACGAGGACGGCCAGACGCTCGAGACGCACTCGATCTCGGCGGGCCTCGACTACCCGGGCGTCGGCCCCGAGCACGCCTACCTCGCCGACTCCGGCCGGGCCACCTACGAGCCGGTCACCGACGCCGAGGCCATGGAGGCGTTCCGGCTGCTCTGCCGCACCGAGGGGATCATCCCGGCGATCGAGTCCGCACACGCGATCGCGGGCGCGCTGCGGCTCGGGAAGATCCTCGGGCCGGACGCCACGATCCTGGTCAACCTCTCGGGCCGCGGCGACAAGGACGTCGACACCGCCGCCCGCTGGTTCGGGCTGGTCGACCCGGCGTCGTTGCCGACCGAGGAACCGCCGGCCGAGTCCGACGCGCAGACGGGGGAGCGGGAGCTGTGACGGGCGTGCAGACGGGTGTGGAGCGCCTCGGCGAGGTCTTCACCGCCGCGAAGGCCGAGGACCGTGCCGCGCTCATCGCCTACCTGCCCGCGGGCTACCCGACGGTGAAGGGCTCGGTGGGCCTGCTGACGCAGACCCTCGCCGCGGGCGCCGACCTCGTCGAGGTCGGGCTGCCCTACTCCGACCCGGTGCTCGACGGCCCGGTCATCCAGCACGCCGTCGAGGCGGCGCTACGGGCCGGGGTCCGCGTGCGTGACACCCTCGAGGTCGTCGAGCAGCTCGCCGCCCGCGGCGGGCGCGCGGTCGTCATGACGTACTGGAACCCGGTGCTGCGCTACGGCGTCGACGCGTTCGCGCGCGACCTGGCGAACGCCGGCGGTCTCGGCGTCATCACCCCGGATCTGGTGCCCGACGAGGGCGCCGGGTGGCTCGCCGCCGCGGAGCGCGAGGGCCTGGCGCCGATCTTCCTCGTGGCCCCGTCGTCCACCGACGAGCGCATCGCGGCGACGACCGCGGCGACGCGCGGCTTCCTCTACGCGGCCTCCACCATGGGCGTCACGGGCGCCCGCGACGCCGTGTCCGATACGGCGACGACGCTCGTCAGCCGCGCCCGCAGCCACACCGACCTCCCGATCGGCGTCGGACTGGGGGTGCGCAACGGCGCCCAGGCCGGGGAGGTCGCGAGCTTCGCCGACGGCGTCATCGTCGGGTCCGCGCTGGTGAGCGCCGCCGAGCACGGCCGCGCGGCCGTCGCGCGGCTGACCACCGAGCTGGCCGCCGGGGTGCGGGGCCAGCACACCGGCCGCTGACGGGCGGGCGATAGCGTGACGGACGTGCTCGCCGCGGTCGCCGTCCCCACCTATCTTCCCAGCCCGCCCCAGGGCGTCTGGGAGCTCGGGCCGATCCCGCTGCGGGCCTACGCGCTCTGCATCATCGCCGGGATCGTCGTGGCGATCCTCTGGACCGAGCGCCGTTTCGTCGCCCGCGGCGGCGAGCCCGGCACGGTCACCGACATCGCGGTGTTCGCCGTGCCGTTCGGGCTCATCGGCGGTCGGCTCTACCACGTCGCCACCGACTGGCCGACCTACTTCGGCCCCGGCGGCGACCCGGTCGCCGCGCTCTACATCTGGCAGGGCGGGCTGGGGATCTGGGGCGCGATCGCGCTCGGCGGGGTCGGCGCCTGGATCGGGTGCCGGCGCCGCGGCATCCCGCTGACGGCCTTCGCGGACGCCGCCGCCCCCGGGATCGTCGCCGCGCAGGCCATCGGGCGGCTCGGCAACTGGTTCAACCAGGAGCTCTACGGCGGGCCGACGACCCTCCCGTGGGGCCTCGAGATCTACCGACGGGTGGACCCGTCGACCGGGCTGCCCGACAACCTCACCGGCGTGGTGGTCGACCCCACGCCGATCGCGATCGTGCACCCGACCTTCCTCTACGAGCTGCTGTGGAACCTCGCGGTGGCCGCCCTCGTGGTCTGGGCCGACCGGCGCTTCCGGCTCTCGCACGGCCGGGCCTTCGCGCTCTACGTCGCGGGCTACACCGCCGGGCGCTTCGCCATCGAGCTCATGCGCACCGACCCCGCGACCCGGGTGTTCGGCGACATCCGGATCAACGTGGTCGTCTCGGCCGTCGTGTTCGTCGGCGCCGTGCTGTACATGGTGGTCTTCCGCGGCCGGCCGCGTGAGGTGTTCGGGCGCACGGCCGCGACGGGTTCGGGGGACGAGGCCCCGGGTACGCCCGAACTCGTGGCCGACAGCAGCACCGGCAAGAGCACCGGGGACAGCACCGAGGACCAGCGCGCCCACAACGAGGTGGAGGCGCGCCGCAACGAGAAGTCGCCGGCCGCGGAGGCCGGTGGCCACGGTGGGTCGTCGAGCTCCAGCAGCGTCGACGCCGCGCCCGCCGATCCCGCGCAGGAGCGCGAGGAGGACGTGCCGGCGGAGCCCCCGTCGAGCGCCAAGAGCTGACGTCCACGCTCGACCGGAGACTGACGACCGGTCCTGACGGGCCTGCCGCGGCCCGGTTCGCCGTCTAGGATCGAGCTGCACCGCGCGGGACGTCGGGGTCCGGCGCCGCGGTCGGTGCGTCTCACCTCCGTGCGGGGCGCCTCCAGCACACGAGCCGCCGACCGCCGCACCCCTCCAGGGCCACCGTCGTCCCCGGGACCGATCACCCGCCGCGCGACGAGGAGGCACTGCCATGCCCGCCCATGCTCCGGGCCCGCAGGGGCTCTACGACCCCGCCTACGAGCACGACGCCTGCGGCGTCGGCGCGGTGGCCCACGTCCACGGTGAGCGCAGCCACGGCATCGTGCGCGACGCGCTCGCCGTCCTCCACAACCTCGACCACCGCGGCGGCGCGGGCAGCGAGCCGACCAGCGGCGACGGCGCCGGCATCCTGATCCAGGTCCCGGACGCCCTGGTGCGCGCGACGGTCGACGTCGCCCTGCCCGAACCGGCGCCCTCGCCCGACGGCGGCGCGCCCGTGCTCGCCTACGCCACCGGGCTGGCGTTCCTGCCCGCCGACCCCGAGGACCGGGTCAAGGCGGTCTCGCTGGTGGAGCGCCTCGCCGCCGAGGAGGGCCTCGAGGTCCTCGCCTGGCGCGACGTGCCCGTCGACCCCGACGGCGCCGACGTGGGGTCCGTGGCCCGGGGGGCGATGCCGCACTTCGCGCAGCCGGTCGTCGTCGCAGCCGACCGCTCGGTGGCGGGGATCGCCCTGGACCGCCTCGCCTGGGTCCTGCGCAAGCGCGTGGAGCACCAGTCGCAGGACGAGGGGTGCGGGGTCTACCTCGCGTCCCTCTCGAGCCGGACCATGACCTACAAGGGCATGCTCACCACCGACCAGCTGCCGCTGTTCTTCGGCGACCTGGGCGACGAGCGCCTGGTCAGCGCCATCGCGATCGTGCACAGCCGCTTCTCCACCAACACCTTCCCGAGCTGGCCGCTGGCGCACCCGTACCGCCGCCTCGCGCACAACGGGGAGATCAACACCGTCCGCGGAAACCGCAACCGCATGCGGGCCCGCGAGGCCCTGCTCGCCACCGACCTCTTCCCCGGCGACCTGCAGCGCGCCATGCCGGTGTGCCACGACGACGCGTCGGACTCGGCGAGCTTCGACGAGGTGCTCGAGCTGCTCGAGCTCGGCGGCCGTCCGCTGCCGCACGTGGTCCGGATGATGATGCCGGAGGCGTGGGAGAACCACGCCGAGATGCCCGCCGACCAGCGCGACTTCTACCGGTTCCACGCCACGATCATGGAGCCGTGGGACGGCCCGGCCGCCGTGGTGTTCACCGACGGCACGCAGATGGGCGCCACGCTCGACCGCAACGGCCTGCGCCCGGCCCGGTGGTGGCAGCTCGCCGACGACCGCGTCGTGCTGGCCAGCGAGTCCGGCGTCCTGGACGTCCCGCCCGACCAGGTGCTGGCCAAGGGCCGCCTGCGGCCGGGGCGGATGTTCCTGGTGGACACGCGGGCCGGGGAGGTCGTCGACGACGACGCGTACAAGAGCGCGCTGGCGGCGCAGGAGCCGTACGGCGAGTGGCTGCACGCCGGGCTGGTGCGCCTCGACGAGCTGCCCGCGCGCGAGCACGTGGTGCACACCCACGAGTCGGTCATGCGCCGCCAGCAGACGTTCGGCTACACCGAGGAGGAGCAGCGCATCCTGCTCGTGCCGATGGCCACCACCGGCGCGGAGCCCCTCGGCTCGATGGGCACCGACACGCCCACCGCGGCGCTCTCGGAGCGCTCACGGCTGCTCTACGACTATTTCGTCCAGCTGTTCGCCCAGGTCACCAACCCGCCGCTCGACGCGATCCGCGAGGAGCTCGTCACGTCGATGGCCCGCGCGATCGGGCCCGAGCAGAACCTCTTCCACCCGGGCCCGGCGTCGTGTCGGCAGGTCGTGCTGCCCGAGCCGGTGATCGACAACGACGAGCTGGCCAAGCTCATCCACATCGACGACGACGGCGACATGCCGGGCTTCGCGGCCACCGTCATCAGCGGCCTCTACGAGGTCGACGGCGGCGAGCAGGCCCTGCGCGACGCGCTCGACCGGGTGCGCCGCGAGGCGTCCGCGGCGATCGCCCACGGCAAGCGGATCCTCGTGCTCTCCGACCGCGACTCCGACGAGCAGTGGGCGCCGATCCCGGCGCTGCTGCTCGTGTCGGCGGTGCACCACCACCTCGTCGCCACCCGGGAACGCACCCAGGTCGCGCTCGTCGCGGAGACCGGCGACGCCCGCGAGGTCCACCACGTCGCGCTGCTGCTGGGCTACGGCGCCGCGGCAGTCAACCCGTACCTGGCCTTCGAGTCGATCGAGGACATGATCGACAACGGGTGGATGCAGGGCGTCGAGACCCCCGACGCGATCCGGCGCTACGTCGGGGCGCTGGTCAAGGGCGTCCGCAAGGTCATGTCGAAGATGGGCATCTCGACGGTGTCCGGGTACACCGCCGCGCAGGCGTTCGAGGCGCTCGGGCTCTCGCAGGACTTCGTCGACGAGTTCTTCACCGGCACCTCGTCGAAGCTGGGCGGCGGCGGCCTCGACCTCGTGGCCCGCGAGACCGGCGAGCGGCACCGCCGCGCGTACCCGGACAACCCGGGGGAGCGCAAGCACCGCAAGCTCGAGGTGGGCGGGGAGTACGCCTACCGCCGCGAGGGCGAGCTGCACCTGTTCAGCCCCGAGACGGTCTTCCTGCTGCAGCACTCCACGCGCACCAAGCAGTGGGACGTGTTCAAGCGCTACACCGCCGAGGCCGACCGGCTGATCGCGGCGGGCGGGGCGCTGCGCGGCATGTTCCGCCTGCGGACCGAGGACAGGACGCCGGTGCCGCTTGAGGAGGTCGAGCCGGCCGCGGAGATCGTCAAGCGCTTCGCCACCGGCGCGATGTCCTACGGCTCGATCTCCGCCGAGGCCCACACCGACCTCGCGATCGCCATGAACAACATCGGCGGCAAGTCGAACACCGGCGAGGGCGGGGAGGACCCGGTCCGCCTGTACGACCCGTCGAAGCGCTCGTCGATCAAGCAGGTCGCCTCGGGGCGCTTCGGCGTCACCAGCGAGTACCTGGTCAACGCCACCGACATCCAGATCAAGATGGCCCAGGGCGCCAAGCCCGGCGAGGGCGGCCAGCTGGCGGGCCAGAAGGTCTATCCCTGGATCGCGGAGGTCCGGTACTCGACGCCGGGCGTCGGCCTGATCTCGCCGCCCCCGCACCACGACATCTACTCCATCGAGGACCTCAAACAGCTCATCCACGACCTCAAGAACGCCAACGAGCACGCGCGGATCCACGTCAAGCTGGTGTCGTCGGTCGGCGTGGGCACGGTGGCCGCCGGCGTGGCCAAGGCGCACAGCGACGTCGTGCTGATCTCCGGCTACGAGGGCGGCACGGGCGCGGCGCCGCTGACCTCCCTCAAGCACGCCGGCAGCCCGTGGGAGATCGGCCTGGCCGACACCCAGCAGACGCTGATGCTCAACGGCCTGCGCGACCGGATCACCGTCCAGGTCGACGGCCAGATGAAGACCGGCCGTGACGTGATCATCGGCGCGTTGCTGGGGGCCGAGGAGTACGGCTTCTCCACCGCCCCGCTCGTGGTGAACGGCTGCATCATGATGCGCGTCTGCCACCTCGACACCTGCCCGGTCGGCGTGGCGACGCAGAACCCGGAGCTGCGCAAGCGGTACACCGGGCGGCCGGAGTTCGTCGAGAACTTCTTCTGGTTCATCGCCGAGGAGGTCCGCGAGCACCTCGCCGCGCTCGGCTTCCGCTCGCTGGACGAGGCGATCGGGCACCCCGAGCTGATCGACGGCCGCGAGGCGGTGGAGAACTGGAAGGCCCGCGGCATCGACCTGACGCCGCTGTTCACGGTGCCCGACGTGCCGACGGGCGCGCCCACCGCCCGCATCCGCACCCGGCCCCAGGACCACGGCCTCGACCGCGCGCTGGACCGCACGCTGATGGCGCTCGCGGAGGGCGCGATCGCCGGCGGCGACCCGGTGCGCCTGGAGATGCCGGTGCGCAACGTCAACCGGACCGTCGGCACCCTCACCGGCGCCGAGATCACCCGCCGGCACGGGGACGCCGGGCTGCCCGACGACAGCGTGCACGTCGCGTTCACCGGTTCGGCGGGCCAGTCGTTCGGCGCCTTCCTGCCCCCGGGCATGACGCTCGACCTCGTCGGTGACGCCAACGACTACCTCGCGAAGGGGCTCTCGGGCGGGCGGGTGATCGTCCGACCGCACCCCGACGCGCCTTTCGCGGGCGGCGTCGACGAGCAGCACGTCGTCGCCGGCAACGTCATCGCCTACGGCGCCACCGGCGGCGAGGTGTTCCTGCGCGGGCAGGTCGGCGAGCGCTTCTGCGTCCGCAACTCCGGGGCGCTCGCCGTCGTCGAGGGCACCGGGGACCACGCCTGCGAGTACATGACGGGCGGGCGCGTGGTCGTCCTCGGCGCCACCGGGCGCAACCTCGGCGCGGGCATGTCCGGCGGCATCGCCTACGTGCTCGACCTGCCGGAGGTCCGCGTCAACCCCGAGATGGTGTCGCTGCGCGCGGTCGACGATGTAGAGGCCGACTGGCTGCACGGCGTCGTCTCCCGGCACCACGAGCTCACCGGCTCGCCCCGGGCGCGCGCCCTGCTCGCCGACTGGGACGCGGCCGTCGGCCGCTTCACGACGGTCGTGCCCGACGACTACCAACGCGTCCTCGACGCGACGCAGCGCGCCCAGGCCGAGGGCCGCGACCCCAACGAGGTGATCATGGAGGTGGCGGCCGGTGGCTGACCCGCGGGGATTCCTCAAGTACGAGCGGCAGGACAACCCGAAGCGCCCGGTCGAGGAGCGCCGCGCCGACTGGCACGAGCTCTACGCTCCGCTCACCGACCCGGACGTGCGCGAGGGCACGACGGTCCAGGCCGCCCGCTGCATGGACTGCGGCATCCCGTTCTGCCACTCCGGCGGGGCGGGGTGCCCGCTGGGCAACCTCATCCCGGAGTGGAACGACCACGTCCGCCGCGGGGAGTGGGCGCGGGCGACGAACCGGCTGCACGCGACCAACAACTTCCCGGAGTTCACCGGCGCGCTGTGCCCGGCGCCCTGCGAGGCGGCGTGCGTCCTGTCGATCACGAGCCAACCCGGCCCGGTGGCGATCAAGCGCGTGGAGTGGTCGATCGCCGAGGTCGGGTGGGCCGACGGGCACGTCGAGCCGCAACCGCCCTCGAACCGCACGGGCCGGCGGGTCGCCGTGGTCGGCTCGGGTCCGGCGGGGCTCGCCGCGGCCCAGCAGCTGACCCGTGCCGGGCACGACGTCACGGTGTTCGAGCGCGACGACCGCCTCGGCGGGCTCCTGCGCTACGGCATCCCCGAGTTCAAGTTCGAGAAGTGGGAGATCGACCGGCGCCTCGAGCAGATGCGCGCCGAGGGCACGCGGTTCGTCGTGGACTGCGAGGTCGGCGGCGCGGGCCTGTCCGTCGAGCGCCTGCGGGCCGACCACGACGCCGTGGTGCTCGCCGTCGGGGCGCTCGCGGGGCGTGACGACCGCACCGTCGAGGGGCGCGATCTCGACGGCGTCCACCTCGCCATGGACTACCTCGTGCCCGCCAACCGCGAGTGCGAGGGCGACGGGCCGTCGCCGATCAACGCCCGGGGGAAGAACGTCGTGGTCATCGGCGGCGGCGACACCGGCGCCGACTGCTACGGCACCGCCACCCGGCAGGGCGCCCTCGCCGTGCACCAGCTCGACCAGTACCCGCCGCCGCCGAGGACCCGCCAGGAGTCGAGCTCGCCGTGGCCGACCTGGCCGTACGTGTTCCGCACGCCGCCGGCGCTCGAGGAGGGCGGCGAGCGCCTCTTCGCCACCGCCGTGCGCCGCTTCGTGGGCGACGACCGCGGGCACGTGCGGGCGGTCGAGCTGTCCTCGGTGGAGGTCCGCCGCGACGCCGACGGGCGCCGGGAGGTCGTGCCGACCAGCGAGGAGATCCACGAGATGCCCGCCGACCTCGTGCTGTTCTCCATCGGCTTCACGGGCCCCGACGACATGGCGCTGCTCCCGGCGCTGGGCATCGAGCGCACCCCGAAGGGGTCGATCGGCTGCGGCTCGGACTGGCAGACCGACGCGCCGGGCGTGTTCGTGTGCGGCGACGCGCACCGCGGGGCGTCGCTGATCGTCTGGGCGATCGCGGAGGGCCGCTCGGCCGCCGCCGCGGTCGACCGCTACCTCGACCCCGACGGCACGACCGACCTCCCCGCGCCCCTGCACCCCGGCGCCCTGCCCCTGTCGCCCGCCGGCTGAGCAACGAACGTGCTGTTCGCTGCTTCTAGGCGCGCAAAGTCCCCGCTCGCTCCGACGATCAGGGGCCGACGGGCGTGATGTGCGTCAGCGTGCAGCGCCAGCGCCCGTCGCCGGGGGAGCGGACGAAGACGTCGGTGGTCCACTCGTCGGCGTCGATGTCCCGGCCGCCGTACTGCGCGGTGGAGAGCGTCCGCACCGTCAGGTAGGCGACGTCGCCGTGCACCCGCACCCGGCGCTGGCCGACGCCCTCCATCCGCGTGTGCCCGAGCACGCCGGAGCGCACGACGGCCAGGAAGTCGTCGCGGGTCGTCACGCCGGTCCACGAGACGATGACCCAGTCGTCGTCCATGAACGCGGCGATCCGGTCGGGGTCGTCGGAGACGATCGCCCGTCCCCAGTCGTCGAGGAGGGCGATCAGCTCCTGCTCGACGGTGTCCGTGGTCATGGGCCGACGCTATGCCGACGGCGTCACCGGTGGCTTGGACGAATCGGAATCGCCCGCCTCAGGGCGCGGGCGGTGCCGCGACGACCGCGCGCTGGATCTGCACGGGGATGCGCGGGGCCCCGCCTCCGGCCTGGTTCGAGCCGTCGTCGCCGCCGGCGCCGATGCGGTCGAGCACCGCGAGCCCGTCGGTCGCGATCCGCCCGATCACCGAGTACTCCGGCGGCAGCGCCGAGTCGCCGTAGACGAGGAAGAACTGGCTGCCGGTCGACCCGGGCTGGCTGCTCTTCGCCATCGCGATGAGGCCGCGGGCGTAGGTCGAGGCCTGCCCCTCGGCTCCCGGGAACGGCGGCAGACCCTGCGGCGGCTCCTCCGCGTACTGGTAGCCGGGGCCGCCCGCGCCGGAGCCGGACGGGTCGCCGCACTGCAGCACCTGCAGGCTGCCGGCGCTGGTGACGAGCCGGGGGCACGGGGTGTCGTCGTAGAAGCCCTGCGACGCGAGGCTCACCACCGCGTTGACCGCGCAGGGTGCCGACGCGCGGTCGAGCGTCATGGGGATCGCGCCCTGCGAGGTCTCCAGGGTGACGTCGACGGTGCCGGTGGTCGGCGGGTTGCCGTCGGGCGGGGTGTTCGGCTTGGAGGCCGGCTCCGAGGGGTTGTAGACGCACGTCGAGGGCGCCGCCGCCTCGGGCGCGGGCTCGTCGGAGCCCGTGACGACGAAGTAGATCCCGGCCGCCACCGCGAGGACGGCGACGACCGCCACCACGGAGATCACGGTCAGTCGCTGCCGACGGCGTCGCGAGCGCTCGGCACGCCGTTCGATCTGGCGTTCCAGCTTGCGCTTGGCGTTCTTCCGGCGCTGTTCGTTCGTCGGCACGGCGGACATGGTGCCGAACCGCGCCCACCGGTCCTCGTGAGGGTCTCGACTAGGGTGGTGAGGTCGCCGATCGGGTCAGGGAGGACGAGGACGTGCTGGTCGAGGCCTTCGCGGCCGGGGTGTTCCAGACCAACTGCTATGTGGTCGCGCCCGGCCCCGGGGAGTCCGCCATCGTGGTCGACCCGGGCCAGGACGCCGAGGACGGGCTGCGCGAGGTGCTCGCGCGCCACCGGCTGACCCCTGTCGCCGTGCTGCTGACCCACGGGCACATGGACCACATGTGGTCGGTCACGCCGGTGTGCGACGGCGACGACATCCCGGCGTGGATCCACCCCGAGGACCGGCACATGCTCGCCGACCCGCTGGGCTCGGTCGGGCCGATGGGCCAGCAGATCGCCGCGATGTACCCGGGGCTCGAGTTCCGGGAGCCGCGGTCGGTGGAGGTCCTCGCCGACGGCGCCGAGCTCGACCTCGCCGGGCTGCGCCTCACCGTCGACCACACCCCGGGTCACACCCGGGGCTCGGTGGTGTTCCGCTCGGCCACGGAGGACGACCGGCCGTTCCTGCTGGCCGGCGACACGCTCTTCCAGGGCAGCATCGGGCGCACCGACCTGCCCGGCGGCTCCACCGAGGAGATGATGGCGTCGCTCCGCGACAAGATCCTGTCCCTGTCGGACGACACCGCGGTCCTGCCCGGGCACGGCCCGATGACCACGGTCGGCCAGGAGCGGTCCTCCAACCCGTTCGTCCAGGGGCTGGCGAACGCGCCCGGACGCCACCTGTGAGCGCGCAGGTCCCGCCCGGCGGCTTCAGCGCGCCCAAGGGTGTCCCCGAGTACGTCGGCCCGGAGTTCACGACGGTCCGCGACACGCTGCTGCGCGAGGCCGACCGCGCCGGCTACGCGCACATCGAGCTGCCCGTCTTCGAGGACACCGCGCTCTACGCCCGCGGTGTGGGCGAGTCGACCGACGTCGTCTCCAAGGAGATGTACTCGTTCGACGACCGCGGCGGCCGGTCGGTGACGCTGCGCCCCGAGGGCACGGCGGGCGTCGTCCGCTCGGTGATCGAGCACGGCCTCGACAAGGGCGGGCTGCCGGTCAAGCTGCGCTACCAGGGGCCGTTCTTCCGCTACGAGCGCCCGCAGGCCGGCCGGTTCCGCCAGCTCCAGCAGGTCGGGGTCGAGGCCATCGGTGTCGACGACCCGGCCCTCGACGCGGAGGTCCTCGCCGTCGCCGACGCCGGCTTCCGCGCGCTGGGCCTGCGCGGGTACCGCCTCGAGATCACGAGCCTCGGCGACGCCACGACGCGGCCGCAGTACCGCGCGGAGCTGACCCGGTTCCTCGAGAAGCTCGACCTCGACGAGGCCACCCGCGAGCGCGCCCGCATCAACCCCCTGCGGGTGCTCGACGACAAGCGCCCCGAGGTCCGCGCCCAGCTCGACGGCGCGCCCCTGATGGTCGACCACCTCTCCGACGAGGCGGCGGCGCACCACGCGGCGGTGAAGCGCTACCTCGACGACCTCGGCGTGGCCTACGTCGAGAACCCGTGGATGGTCCGCGGCCTGGACTACTACACGAAGACGACCTTCGAGTTCGTCCACGACGGCCTCGGCTCGCAGTCGGGCATCGGCGGCGGCGGGCGCTACGACGGGCTGATGGCCGAGCTCGGGGGGCAGGCGCTGTCCGGGGTCGGCTTCGGCCTGGGGGTCGACCGCGCGCTGCTCGCGTGCCGCGTCGAGGAGGCCGGTCACGACGCCGCCGGGCGCGTCGAGGTCTTCGGCGTGCCGCTCGGCGACGCGGCGAAGGAGTGCCTCGTCGGCATCGTCGGGTCCCTGCGGCGGGCGGGCATCCGCGCGGACCTGGCCTACGGCAACCGCGGGCTCAAGGGCGCGATGAAGGCCGCCGACCGCTCCGGGGCCCGGTTCGCCCTCGTGCTCGGCGACCGGGACCTCGAGGCGGGGCAGATCCAGCTCAAGGACCTCGCCGACGGCAGCCAGTCCGCCATCGCGCTCGACGGCGCGGCTGCCGCGGTCGACCGGGCGCTGCACGAGGGTTAGGCCGCGGCCCGGAGTCAGGCGGGGACGGACTCGCGCGCCGGCGCCACGGTGGTGACCAGCCGGCGCGAGACCGGGCGGGTCGCCCACGACGCGACGGCGACGGCGAGCAGGGTCGAGGTCGCCGCGAGGTGGAACCACGGGCTCCCCGACACGAGGTGGGACACGAAGGCGCCGCTGAGGTCGAAGACGATGCCGGCGTACGCCCACTCCTTGAGCCGCGCGTAGCCGGGCACCGTGATCGCGACGGCGCCGAGGAGCTTCCAGACGCCCAGGATCGTGGCGAGGTAGGCCGGGAAGCCCAGCGCCACGATCCCGGCGACGGCCCACTCCGCGCCGAGCAGGTCGGCCAGCCCGCCCGAGAGCAGGACGAACGCGGTGACGCCGGTCGAGACGCGGTAGGTGAGGGTGCGGATGTCCATGGTGGGCTCCTGAGGTCGCGGGGTCGTCGACGTGGAGACCCGCGGGAGCCCGCAGATGTGACAGGACGGGTCAGAAGGGCACCTCGGTGGCCAGCAGACCCTGCCCCTCGCCGCGGCCGGAGAGGATGCGGCAGAACTGGACCGCGTCGAGGGTGAGCTCCTCCCCGTCGGTGCCGCGGGCGAACGAGCCGCCCGCCGGACCGGTGAGGTGCAGGCGGAAGGGCCGGTCGTGGCGCCGGGCCCACTCGGCGACGACGTGGGCGACGAGGCGGCCGTCGTGCTCCGGGGTCAGCACCATCGTGCGCCCGGTGGCCCGCGCCGCGTCGACCCGGTGCATCCAGGTGTCCCGGGTGAGGATCACGTCGACCAGGTAGCCCATCCGCCACGTCTCCTGTCGTCCGTTGACCTCCTCCTTCATCGGCATCGCGCGCAGGAGCCGGACCCGACCGCGCCAGCGCGCCTGGCGCGGACCGGCGTCCTCCAGGCGCCGGACGAGCTCCGCGGTGTCGAGGTGTGCGCGCTCGTCGACCTGCAGGGCGGTGAGCCCGTCGATGAAGGGGCCGTCGCCCGCGCGCTGTCCGCCGTGCCTCATGTCGGTCATCATCCGGCGGGTCCCGGTGAAGGTCTCCGTCATGCCCAGCACGTGGCCCGCCATCGCCCGGACGTCCCAGGCGGGGCAGTCGGTCGGGTGACGCCACTCGTCGGGGCGCAGCGCGGCGAGGAAGGCCGCCATCCGGGCGGTCTCCGCGGCGGCCAGGTCCATCGCCTCGGTGCGTGTGAAGGCGGGGACGTCCTCGATCCGGACGGTGGCGCGGTCGGTGCTGTCGCGGCTCATCAGGCCACCGCCTTCTCGAGGCGCGCGGCGTAGGCGTCGGCGAGGCCGTGCAGTGCCGCGGCGCCGTCACCGGCGTAGGCGGGCCCGTGCATGAGCGCGAGGGTGCGCGGGGCGAGCTCCGCCAGACCGCGGATCGCCGGCGCCGTCCCCGCCGTGAGGGCCGTGGCGCCGAACAGCTCGTCGGCCGCGAGGGCGGGGGTGACGATGTCCGTGTCGTGGACGAGCGCCGGGCCGTCCCCTGTGCGGCTGAAGAGGTCGCCGCACAGCAGCGTGCCGGTGGTCTCGTCGTAGATCACCTGCGC
Organism: Actinomycetospora aeridis; assembly: GCF_037400275.1. NCBI lineage: Bacteria > Bacillati > Actinomycetota > Actinomycetes > Pseudonocardiales > Pseudonocardiaceae > Actinomycetospora > Actinomycetospora aeridis. The sequence continues at coordinate 421,794 of NZ_JBBEGL010000003.1, forward strand.
CTCCCAGCCGTGGGGCACGTGGGGCGTCGCGATCGTGCGGACGACGTGGCCGCCGAGGTCGCGTCGCTCGCCGTCGTCTGCGGGGACCGGCGGGCGGTCGGCCAGGTCGTCGAGGGAGACCATGCAGCCGAGCCGGTTGAACGTCACGCGGGAGCCGGGTGCGAGGGCGAGCCACTCGTTCATCGCGCCACACTCGTCGGCCTCGACGTGACCGAAGCTGATCCACCGCAGCCGGGCGGGGTCGATGACCCGGCCCACCGCCCCCGAGACCAGCGGGAACATGCCGCGCAGACCGGTGTGGAAGAGCAGGGGCTCCTCGGCGTCGATGAGGTACTGGTTCATGGTGAATCCGTCGGGGGTGACGTCGGGCAGGCAGGTCGACAGGCGGTAGACGCCGTCGGCGATCTCGTGCACGGAGGTGTCCATGGCGTCAGCGTGCGCGCCGCGTGACCGCGGCCACATCGGGAAGGGTCCCCCAGTTAGCGGGACCGGTCACCCACCTTGCACACCGTGGCGGCGGGCCACCTCACCCAGCGCCCCCCGGTCGTGCACCCCGGTCCGCGCGAAGAGGTTGCCGAGGTGCCGTTCCACGGTGCGCGGCGACAGGTGGAGCCGGGCGCCGATCTCCGGGGTGGACAGGCCGAGCGCGACCAGCCCCAGCACGTCGGTCTCGCGGCTCGTCACCCCGAGGGCGCGCAGCGGCTCCGGGACCGCCGACGCGCCACGCCCGCGCCGGGGCACCGGCGCGCCGGCCTCGCCCATCAGCAGGCGGCAGCGTCGCGCCGTGCGCTCGAGGCCGACGGCGGCGAAGAACGCCTCGCTCTCGCGCAGCCAGGTGACCGGGTCGCCCCAGCCGTCGCGGATCGCGGCACGCGCGACGAGGAGCTGCACCCACTGCAGCAGGCCGAGCCCGCCGTCGAAGGTCCGTCCCGCCGGGCGGGCGCGCTCCATGAGGGCCGCGGCCTCGGCGGGCGCCCCCGCCCGCCCACGGGCGACGGCCTCCGCCGCGAGGTGGGCGCACCGGAAGACGTCCAGCCCGACCTGGTCGGCGACCTCGGCGAACTCCGCCCGCGCGTCGACGCCGAGGTCGTCGTCCTCGGCGGTGTGCACGAGCGCCCAGAGCGCGCGGCCGGGGAACACCGAGCGTCCCGGGTCGGCCCGGCGGACGTGGGTCATCATCGTGTCGAGGAGGCCGCGCAGGGCGTCGAGGTCGTCGACGGCGAAGGCCCGGGTGACGAGGACGCGCCCGTAGAGGTCGCCGAGGATGCGGGGGTCGGACGGGTCGGGCGCGAGCGCGTCGGCGACGGCGGCCTCCATCGCGACGTCGTCGCCGACCAGCGCGTGCGCGTTCGCGAGCCAGAGGTGGGCGACCGGCCCGGTCGCGAGCCCGTAGCGCCGGCTCGCCTCGGCGCACGAGCGGGCGGCCTCCAGGGCGTTCTCCCGGTCGAAGTCACCGAGGGCGAGGTCGGCGAGGCTGAGGTCCATGACGGCGACCGTCGTCAGGGCGCCGTACCGGGCGGCGAGCGCCCGCGTGGCCCGCAGGTCGTCCGCCTTCCAGGTGATCAGCGCGAGCTCCTGCTGCGCGCGCAGGTGCCAGGTGGCGAGCCCGGCGCGTTCCGCCACGTCCGCGGCCCGCGCCAGCCACCGCGCGGCGCGCCCGGAGCGGAACTCACGTTGCACCCGCCCGAGGACCTCCAGCGCCTCGCACTCGACCGCGGGCTGCGCGGCGTCGACGGCGGCGGCCACCGCCCGGTGGGCGAGGGCGGCGGCGTCGTCCTGCCGGCCCTGCTCGAGGGCGACGTGGGCGGCGACGGCGTCGAGCCGGGCGAGGAGCGGCGCGTGCTCCTCCTGCCTGGCCTCGTCGACCAGCCGGGCCGCCTCGTCGACCTCGCCCGCGGCGAGGGCGGCGCGCGCGAGCGTCAGCAGGAGCGCGGCGCGGCGGTCGGGGTCGCCGGGCAGGCGGGCGGCCAGGTCGGGCCCGAGGGCCAGCGCCTCCCGCGGCTTGCCGGCGGCGACGAGCACGTCGACGGCCAGCTCGTCGACGTCGACGGTGACGGCCGCGCCGCCGCGGGCCAGGCGGCGGGCGCGCCGCGCGGTCACCTCCGCGCTGGCCACGGCGCCGTCGTCGAGCGCCCGCCGGGCGCTCGTGACCAGGCGCGCCGCGGCCTCGACCGGGGCGCCGGCGGCCTCCGCGAGCTCCGACGCGAGCTCGCAGGCGGTACCCGGGAGCCCGGGGTGGGCGCGCTCGACGGTGGGCCACGCGCGCTGCGCGAGGGCGCGACGCTCCGGGGGCAGGAGATCGTCGAGGACCGCCTCGCGGGTCAGGGCGTGCCGGAACGCGAAGCCGTCGCCGTCGACGGCCACGAGCTGCCGGCCGACCGCCGCCCGCAGCCCCTCGACGACGGCGCGCCCGTCCACTTCGGCGATCCCGGGCACGAGCTCCCAGTCGAACCGCCTGCCGAGCATCGCCGCGGCGGCGACCACGCGCCGGGCGACGGGGTCGAGGTCCGCCAGCCGCCGGGCGACCGACTCCCGCAGGCTCGCCGGCACCCGCGGGGTGAGCTCGCCCGCGCTGACCCAGCCGGCGTCGGCGAAGCGCAGCTCGCCCGCCGCGACCAGGCCGGCCAGCAGCTCCTCGACCAGCAGCGGCACGCCCTCGGCATGGCGGCGCAGGAACGCCCGGACCTCGGGCGGCGGTCCGGGCGTGGCCAGGCATGCGGCGAGCATCCGGTCCACCCCGGCCTCGTCGAGGGGACCGACGGCGAGGACCGACGAGCGGTCCCGGCCGGGGAGCCGCTCGAGGATCTCGTCCACGGCGCCGCCGGGGCGGGTGGTGCCCAGGACCAGGACGGCCTCGTCGGCCAGGGCGTCGGCGAGGTGGTCGAGCACGGCGACGGTCTCGGCGTCCGCCCAGTGGAGATCCTCGAGCAGGATCACGCAGGGACCGTCCGGTCGCAGCAGGCGCACGACCGCCTCGCCCATGACGACGGGCGAGTCCTCGGCCCCGGCGGGCGCGCCGCTCCAGGGAGGGACGAGGCGGGCGACCTGGCGCCCGAACCCGTGGAGCTCCCGTGCGGTGGGTGGCGGCGCGGAGCGGAAGGCGGCGAGGAACGCCTCGGTCAGCGGGCGGTACGGGGTCGGGCTCGGGCCCGGCACCGCCCGACCCGCCAGCAGGCGCAGGCCGTCGGCGCGGGCGGCGTCGACGGTGGCGCGCGCGAGGCGGGTCTTGCCGGCGCCGGCCTCGCCGACGAGCAGGACGACGCCGCCGTGCCCGTGCCCCGCCGCGTCGAGGTGCGCGTGCAGGACCGCGGACTCGTTCTCGCGCCCGACCAGCGCCGGGCACAGCACCGAAGGCCCCATGCGATCCCCCTGGACGGGGATCGTAGGTCGCTCAGAGCAGTCCGAGCACCCTCGCGGCGTTCCCCTTGAGGATCTTGGGACGCACCTCGTCGGGGATGTCCAGATCCGCGAAGTCCCGCAGCCACCGGTCCGGCGTGATCACCGGGAAGTCGGAGCCGAACAGCACCTTGTCGCGCAGCTGGCGCGAGGCGGCCCGGACGAGCTGGGGCGGGAAGTACTTGGGGGCCCAGCCCGACAGGTCGATGTAGACGTTCGCCTTGTGGCCCGCGATCGAGATCGCCGCGTCCTGCCACGGCACCGAGGGGTGCGCGAAGATCATCGTCAGCTCGGGGAAGTCGGCGGCGACGTCGTCGAGCAGCATCGGGTCGGAGTACCGCAGCTTCAGCCCCGCGCCGCCGGGCAGGCCCGCGCCGATGCCGGTCTGGCCGGTGTGGAACAGGGCGGGGACGCCCGCCTCGGCGATCGCCGCGTAGAGCGGGTAGAACGCCCGGTCGTTGGGCTCGAACCCCTGCAGCGTGGGGTGGAACTTGAAGCCTCGCGCGCCCTGCTGGACGAGCCGCCGGACCCGGGCGACCGCCGCCCGCCCGCCGTGCGGGTCGACCGACCCGAACGGGATGAGCACGTCGGGGTGCTCCCCGGCCCGCTCGACGATCTCCTCGCTCGAGAGCGGCGGATGCCCGGTCGCGGCCGGGGCGTCGACGGTGAAGACGACCGCGGCCATCGACCGCTCCCGGTAGTGCGCGGCGATCGCCTCGACCGTGGGCGTGCGGTCCTGGTCGCTGCGGAAGTACTGCGCCGAGGCGTCGAGCAGCTCGTCGGTCAGCGCGAAGCACCCGTGGGCGTCCTGCTCGACGTGGGTGTGGACGTCGATGGCGGTCAGGTCGTCGAGGTTCATCCAGACCTCCGGGCCTCGAGGGCGGCGCGGATCACCGCGTCGCGGCGGGCGAGCAGGGCGTCGGGGTCGGTGACGGCGTCGGTGACCTGGGTGACGAGACGCTCGGCGAGCTCCGGGGTCATCGTCGGCGACCCGAGGTCGGCCCACAGCGCCTCGGTGCCAGGGCCGAGGTGCTCGAGGACGTGCCCGAGCCCGCCCGCGCCGCCGGAGAGGTGCTGGCCGGCGATCGGTCCGACGGCGGCCCAGCGCAGGCCGGGACCCTCGGTGATGGCGGTGTCGACGTCGGCGACGGTGGCGACGCCCCGCTCGACCAGCGAGTACGCCTCACGCCACAGGGCGGCCTGCAGGCGGTTGGCGAGGTGGCCGGGGAGCTCGGCGCGCAGGCGCAGCGGCGTGCGGCCGACCGACGTGTAGAACGCCATGGCCGCGTCCACCGCTGTCTCGGAGGTGCGCTCGCCGGGGACGACCTCGACCAGCGGGACGAGGTGCGGCGGGTTGAACGGGTGGCCGACGAGCACGCGCTCGGGGTGGTCCGGGGCGCCGCGGGCGATGTCGGTGGGGCGCAGGGTCGACGAGCTGCTGGCGATGACGACGTCGGGCCGCGCCGCGGCGTCGAGCACCGCGAGGAGCTCGTGCTTGACCTCGAGGCGCTCGGGACCGTTCTCCTGGACGAAGTCCGCGCCGGCGACGGCCGCGGCGGGGTCGTCGACGAACGTCACGGCGTCGAGGAGACGGGGCCGTGCGCCCGGGGCGGGGTCGGTCGCCACGACCTCGTGACCGTGGGCGAGGAACAGCCGCGCCCAGCTCTCCCCGATGACCCCGGTGCCGACCACCGCGACCTTCATCGGGGCGAGCGCAGCGACGGGGAACCGGATCGGGCCAGCTCCACGAACGCCTGCAGCGCGGCCGGGTCCACGAGCGAGTCGCGCGAGGCGACCGCGTCCGGGTCGGCACCGAGCAGGATCCGTTTGGCCGGGACCTCGAGCTTCTTGCCGGTGCGCGTGCGCGGCACGGCGGCGATCCGGTGGATGCGGTCGGGGAGGTGGCGGGGGGACAGCGCGGAGCGCAGCGCGGCCCGGATCCGTGCCTCGTCGATCTCGTGGCCCGGCGCGGGCACGACGAACAGGAGCAGCTCGTCGGTGCTCTCGAGGTGCACGACGAGGCTGTCGGCGACCTCCGGCAGCTCCTCGACGACGCTGTAGAACTCGGCGGTGCCGAGCCGGACCCCGCCCCGGTTCAGGGTCGCGTCGGACCTGCCCGAGACCACCACCGAGCCGGTCGGCGAGAACCGCACCCAGTCGCCGTGGCGCCACACGCCGGGGTAGGTGTCGAAGTACGCGGCGTGCAGCCGGGAGCCGTCCGCGTCGCCCCAGAACGACAGCGGCATCGAGGGCATGGGGGACCGGATGACGAGCTCGCCGCGCTCGCCGACGACCTCGCGGCCGTGCTCGTCGAACGCCGCGGTGTCGACCCCGAGCTCGCGCCCGGAGATCTCGCCCTCGACGACCTCCTGCCACGGTCCGCCCTGCACGATCCCGGTGCACACGTCGGTGCCGCCGCTGCCGACGAGCAGCAGGACGTCGGGGGAGAACTCGGCGGCGACCCACCGGTAGCCCTCGGGCGGCAGGGGGCTCCCGGCGACGCAGATCTGGCGCAGCGGCGCCAGGTCCTGGTCGGCGGCCGGGTGCAGGCCCGCGCCGCGGCAGGCCATGAGGAAGCCCGGCGAGGAGCCGAAGTGGGAGGCGCGGGCGTGCGCGGCGAGTCGCCACTGCCAGCCGAGGTCGGGGTGCAGCGGGTTGCCGTCGACGAGGATCAGCGCGGCACCGTGCAGCAGCCCGCTGACCAGCGCGTTCCACATCATCCAGGCGGTCGTGGTGAACCAGAGCATCCGGTCGCCCGGGCGGACGTCCCACGCGAGGCCGTGGTTCTTGAGGTGCTCGACGGTGATGCCGCCGTGGCCGTGGACGATCGCCTTCGGCGGGCCGGTGGTGCCCGAGGAGAAGAGCACGACGAGCGGGTGGTCGAACGGCACCGGGTCGTAGGCCGGTGCGGCGGGGGCGCCGACGAGCTCGGACCACGGCGTCGCGCCGGGCACGGAGCCGGGGCCGTAGGGGACCTCGACGACGTGGCGCAGGGTCGGCAGCGCCGCGCGGACGGCCGCGACCTCGTCGGTGCGGTCGATCGGCTTGTCGCCGAAGACGTAGCCGCCGACCGCGAGCAGGACCGTCGGCTCGATCTGGGCGAAGCGGTCGACGACGCTGCGGGCGCCGAACTCCGGTGCGCACGACGCCCAGACCGCGCCGAGGCTCGCGGCCGCGAGGTGGGCGATCACGGTCTCGGGGATGTTGGGGGCGTAGGCGACGACCCGGTCGCCGCGCCGCACGCCGAGACGCTGCAGGCCGGCCCGTGCCCGGGCGACCGCGTCGCGCAGCTCGCCGCGGTGCCACACCTGGTCGTCGCGGGTCTGGGAGTAGGCGAGGAGCGCCACGTCGTCGTCGGCGGTCCCGTCGGGGCCCTCGACGGCCCGCTCGGCGTAGTTGAGCGTCGCGCCCGGGAACCAGACCGCGCCGGGCATCACTCGGTCCTCGAGCACGGTGCGCGGGGCCGCGTGGAACGGGACGGCGAAGAACGCGGCGATCGCCGACCAGAAGCCGTCGAGGTCGCTGACCGACCAGCGCTGCAGGGCGTCGTAGTCGTCGAACCGCAGGTCGCGCTCGCGGGCCAGCCAGTCGACGAACGCGGCCGTCACGGTGCCCTCCGGGGGAGCGGCCATCAGCGGACCTTCCCCGCGCGGCCGTCGAGGAACGCGCTCATCCGTTCCTGGGCCTCGGCGCTGCTCGAGGAGATCGCGGCCATGAGGGACTCGACGAAGAGCCCGTCCTCGTCGCGGGCGGCGGCGATGCGGGGCAGTGCCTGCAGGACGGCGTAGGTGCTCACCGGCGGGTTGGCGGCCATGCGGTGGGCCAGCTCGAGGGCCTTCGCGAAACCCTCGCCGGTCCCGGTGAGGTAGGTCGAGATCCCGAGGGTGAGGCCTTCCTGCGCGTCGAGGACCCGCCCGGTCAGCATCATGTCCGTCATCCGCGACACCCCGATGAGGCGGGGGATCCGCACCGAGCCGCCGCCGCCGACGAAGAGCCCGTGGCGGGGCTCCGGGAGGGCGTAGAACGCGCTGGCCTCGGCGACGCGGACGTGGGTGGCGGCGGCGAGCTCGAGCCCGCCGCCGACGACCGCGCCCTTGAGCACGCTGACCACGGGCAGGCGCCCGCGCTCCATGCGGGCGAAGGCCCGGTGCCAGAAGCGGGAGTGCTCGATGCCCTCGACGGCGTCGGTCTCGCCCAGCTCGGCGAGGTCCAGGCCGGCGCTGAAGTGGTCGCCCTCGGCGTCGAGGACCACCGCGCGGACGTCGGACGGCGGGGTCGAGAAGAAGGCCTCGAGGCCGAGCACCGTGGCGTCGTCGAGAGCGTTGCGCTTGTCCGGCCGCGCGAGGCGCAGCACTGCGACCGGCCCGTCACGGTCGAGGGTCAGGGACGCGGGCAGGTCGCTCATCGGTCCCGGCCCGGGCGCGGGACCATGGCGCCGCGTGACGTCGCGCTCATGAGACTCCTTCGTTATCAGGAACCTTGAGACTAGGGATGGCGGAGCGCGGGCGGTAGGGCACGAGGGGGGAACGACGGTGGCGGTGGCGGGACCGGAACGGAGCAGCGAGCAGGTCGGGGAGGGGCCGTCGCTGCTCTACGCGGTCAAGCAGGTCGAGCTGGCGGTGCGGGCGCGCCTCGACGACCTGCTGCGCACCACCGGGATCACCGTGCCGCAGTGGACCGCGCTGACCGTCCTGGCCCGCCGCGAGGGGCAGACGGGGGCGGACCTCGCGCGCAACGCCTTCGTCAGCCCGCAGGCGATGGGGGACCTGCTCGCGGCCCTCGAACGTGGCAACTGGATCACCCGCACGCCGGACCCCTCCCACAGGCGCCGCGTGCTCATCGGCCTCTCGCCCGCCGGCCGGGCCCTGCTGGACGACGTGGCGCCGGGCGCGGCGGAGGTCGAGGAGCGCATGGTCACCGGCCTCGACCCCGACCAGCGCGCCGCCCTGCGCACCCTGCTCAACCGCTGCCGGACCAACTTGGTCTGAACGGCCTATGTGAGCGAACTTGGGGCCTATGGGCCCCAAGTTCGCTCACATGCCCCGCGGGCGATCGTCACCCGATCGTCACCCACGGACTTCACGCGAGGCTCACGCTGTCCCCTCCGGAGCGAGGGGAAGGGGACGAGCATGGCGGAGCAGGTCGATGCCACGCGCGGTGCCGGCAGCGACTATCTCGCCGCCCGGCAGCTGAAGGCCGGCTCGGCGAGCTGGGTCCTGCTGGCGGGTCTGGGCGTCGCGTACGTGATCTCCGGCGACTACGCCGGCTGGCACTTCGGGCTCGCGCAGGGTGGCTGGGGCGGCCTCGCGGTCGCCGCCGTCCTCATGGCCGTCATGTACACGTGCATGGTGCTGGGCCTCGCCGAGATGTCCTCGGCGCTCCCGGCGGCCGGCGGTGGCTACACGTTCGCGCGGGTGGCCATGGGGCCGTGGGGCGGCTTCGCGACCGGCGCGGCGATCCTGCTCGAGTACGCGGTGGCCCCGGCGGCGATCGCCACCTTCATCGGCGGCTACGTCGAGTCGCTCGGCCTGTTCGGGATCACCGACGGCTGGTGGGTCTACCTCGCCTGCTACGTGGTCTTCGTCGGCATCCACCTGCTCGGTGTGGGCGAGGCGCTGAAGGTCTGCTTCGTCATCGCCGCGATCGCGCTGGTCGGGCTCGTCCTGTTCGCGATCGGCGGCCTCCTGTCGTTCGACGCCGCCAACCTGTTCGACATCGCGCCGACGGAGGCCGCCGGGGCCTCGCCCTTCCTGCCGTTCGGCCTGGTCGGGGTGTGGGCGAGCTTCCCGTTCGCGATCTGGTTCTTCCTCGCCGTCGAGGGCGTCCCGCTGGCCGCCGAGGAGGCGCGCGACCCGGTGCGCGCGGTCCCGCGCGGCATCATCGTGGCGATGGCCGTGCTGGTCGTCTCCGCGGCCGCGGTGCTGCTGCTCGCCCCCGGCGCCCAGGGCGCCCAGGCGCTCTCCGAGAGCGAGAACCCGCTGGTCAGCGCCCTCGAGGTCGGCCTCGGCGGCCCGTCGTGGCTCTCGTCCGCGGTCAACTACATCGGCCTGCTCGGCCTGATCGCCAGCTTCTTCTCGATCATCTACGCCTACTCCCGGCAGACGTTCGCCCTCTCGCGGGCCGGCTACCTGCCGCGCGTGCTGTCGAAGACCAACCGCCGCAAGGCCCCGACGCTCGCGCTGCTGGTGCCGGCGGCCATCGGGTTCGTCCTCGCGGCGACCGGCAACGGCGACATCCTGATCAACCTCGCCGTGTTCGGGGCGACGCTGTCGTACGTGCTCATGATGGTCGCCCACCAGGTGCTGCGGACCCGTCACCCCGAGCTCCCGCGGCCCTACCGCACCCCGGGCGGGCGGATCACCACCGGCATCGCGCTCGTCCTCGCCCTCGCCGCCGTGATCGCGACCTTCCTCGTCGACGTCGTCGCGGCCCTGTGCGCGCTCGGCGCGTTCGCGGTACTCATGGCCTGGTTCGGGTTCTACTCGCGGCACCACCTCGTCGCCGCGGCGCCCGACGAGGAGTTCGCCGCGCTGGCGAAGGCGGAGGAGGAGCTGGAATGAGCTGGTCGACGACGCTGGGCGGCCACTCGTACGCCTTCGCCGACCTGCGCGACCTGCTCGCGAAGGCCACCCCGCTGCGCTCGGGCGACGTGCTCGCCGGCGTCGCGGCGGCGTCGGCGGCGGAGCGGGTCGCCGCCCAGACCGTGCTGGCCGACCTGCCGCTGGCGCACTTCCTCGACGAGGCCGTCGTGCCCTACGAGGACGACGACGTCACCCGCCTGATCATGGACACGCACGACGCCGGGGCCTTCGCCCCGGTGCGGTCGCTGACCGTCGGCGGGTTCCGCGACTGGCTGCTGTCGTGGGAGGCCGACAGCGCCGCGCTCACCGCGCTGGCCCCCGGCCTGACCCCGGAGATGGTCGCCGCGGCGAGCAAGCTCATGCGCGTCGGCGACCTCGTCGCGGTGGCCCGCAAGACCCGCGTCGTCACCGCGCTGCGCACCACCGTCGGGCTGGAGGGGCGGCTGGCGACGCGCCTGCAGCCCAACCACCCGACCGACGACGCCGTCGGCATCACCGCCTCGCTCGTCGACGGTCTGCTGCACGGGGCGGGCGACGCCGTCGTCGGCATCAACCCGGCCACCGACCGGCCCTCGACGGTGCGGGCGCTGCTCGAGCTGGTCGACGACGCCCGCCGCCGCCTCGACGCCCCCATCCAGTCGTGCGTCCTGACCCACGTGACGACGACGCTCGAGCTCCTCGAGGAGGGGGCGCCGGTCGACCTCGTGTTCCAGTCGGTGGCCGGGACGCAGGCGGCCAACCGGGGCTTCGGCGTGACGCTCGACCAGCTCCGCGAGGCGCACTCCGCGGCCCTGTCGCTGGGCCGCGGGACCGTGGGGTCGAACGTGACGTACTTCGAGACCGGCCAGGGTTCGGCGCTGTCCGCAGACGCCCACCACGACGTGGACGAGCAGACCCTCGAGGCCCGGGCCTACGCGGTGTGCCGGGCGTTCGACCCGCTGTTGGTGAACACGGTCGTGGGCTTCATCGGCCCCGAGTACCTCTACGACGGCAAGCAGATCCTGCGCGCCGGGCTCGAGGACCACCTGTGCGGCAAGCTGCTCGGCGTCCCGATGGGCGTCGACGTCTGCTACACCAACCACGCCGAGGCCGACGCCGACGACACCGACACGCTGCTGCTCACGCTCGGCGCCGCCGGGTGCGGGTTCGTGATCACGGTGCCGGGTGGCGACGACATCATGCTCAACTACCAGTCGCTGTCGTTCCAGGACGTGCTGCAGGTCCGCCAGACGCTCGGGCTGCGACCGGCGCCGGAGTTCGAGGCGTGGCTGGGCTCGGTCGGGCTGCTCGACGACGCCGGGCGGGTCCCGCAGCTGGTGCCGGAGCCGATCCGGGCGCTGATGGCATGAGCGTCGCGAGCGATCCCTGGGAGACCCTCCGGGCCGCCACCCGCGCCCGGGTGGGCCTGGGCCGCGCCGGCGACGGGCTGTCGACCGCCGAGAACCTCCGGCTCGCCGCCGCCCACGCGCAGGCCCGCGACGCCGTCCACACCCCGCTCGACGCCGAGGCGGTCGTCGCCGCGCTGGGGGAGCGGGCCGGACCGGTGGTGCGCTCGCAGGTCGCCGACCGCACCGAGTACCTGCAGCGGCCCGACCTGGGCCGTCGTCTCGCCGCGGACCATCCCCTGGAGCCCGGGGAGTTCGACCTCGCCCTGGTGGTGGCCGACGGGCTCTCGGCGACCGCGGTGCACGAGCACGCCGCCGGGCTCGTCGACGCCCTGCTCCCGCGGCTGGAGGGGTGGGCGGTGGCGCCGGTCGTCGTGGCCGAGCAGGCCCGGGTGGCCCTGGGCGACGAGATCGCGCGGGCGCTGGGGGCGCGGATGGTGCTCGTGCTCATCGGCGAGCGCCCGGGGATGTCCGCGCCCGACTCCCTCGGCGCGTACCTGACCTTCGGCCCGCGGCCCGGTCGCGTCGACTCGGAGCGCAACTGCGTCTCCAACATCCGCCCGCCCGACGGGCTGACCCACGACGCGGCCGCCGAGGTGCTGGCGGCGCTGCTGCACGAGTCGTTCCGCCGCCAGCTCTCGGGCGTCGAGCTGAAGGACACGGGCGCGGCCCTGCCGCCGGCCGCCGGCTGATCCCATGTGAGTGAAATTGTGGGCTATAGCCCACAATTTCACTCACGTACGCCGGACGGCCTACTCGCCCGAGCGGCCTTTGCGGCCGGCGGGGAGGCGGTCGACGAGGCGCCCGAGGCGCTCGGTCGTGCCCTGCAGCGGGGCGAGCGCGTCGGCGAGGACCTTGATCTCCTCGTCGAGGTTGTCGATGCGCCCGGCGAGGGTGCGCAGGTCGGGGCTGACCTTCTGCAGCTCGCCGGCCGCGGTCGTCAGCGACGTGTCGAGGGTGGCCAGGCGCGTCGGGACCTCGGGGAACGTCGAGTCGGCGTGACGCGCCAGGGTCTCGACGTGGTCCACCGCGCCCGCGATCTGCCCCAGCGCCGGGGCGGCCGCGGCGAGGGAGTGCAGGTCGTCGACGGAGGCGGTCAGGGCGTGCAGGTCGTCGACCGCCTCGGCCAGCGCAGCGATCGTCGGGACGGCCTCGGCCAGCCGGGTGATCGTCGGCACGGCGTCGGCGAGGGCGCTCACGGTCGGCACGGCCTCGGCCAGGCGGCCCACCGACGGCACCCCGTGCGCGATCTGCGCGACCGACCCCGTCGCGCCCGCGATGGTGCGCAGGTCGCTCGTCGCGCCTGCCAGCGCGCCGAGGTCGTCGACGGCCCCGGCGAGGCGCTGCAGGGTCGGGACGGCGCCGGCGAGCTCCTCGAGGTGCGGCACGGCCGCCCCGAGCTGCTGCAGCGCCGGCGCGGCCCCCGCGAGCTGCTCGAGCATCGGTGCCGCCTCGCCGAGCTGCCGCAGGGCGGGCACGGCGCCGGCGAGCGCGGCGATGTCGCCGCGGGCCTCGCCGATCTGCTGCAGGGCGGGGACGGCCTCGGCGAGGGTGTGGATGTCGGGCGCGGCGCCGGCGATCGCGTGCAGCGCGGGGACGGCGCCGGCCAGGGCGGCGATGTCGCCGCGGGCCTCCCCGATCTGCTGGAGGGCGGGGACGGCCTCGGCGAGCGCGGCGATGTCGCTCCGGGCCTCGCCGATCTGCTGGAGGGCCGGGACGGCCTCGGTGAGGGCGTGGATGTCGGGTGCGGCGCCGGCGATGGCCTGCAGGGCGGGCGCGGCCTCGGCCAGGGCGTGCAGGTCGGCGGTCGCGTCGCCGAGGCGGGTGAGGGCCGGCGCGGCGTCGGCGAGCCGGTCGAGCGCGGGGGCGGCCCCGGCGATCCGCTCGAGGGTGGGGACGGCGCGGGCGAGGGCGTGGAGATCGTCGACGGCGCCCGCGAGGCGGTCGAGGGCGTCGCTCGCGTAGGAGAGACGGGTCAGGTCGGGCGCGAGCTCGTCGAGCGTGTGCTGCAGTCCGGAGGCGACGGGGAGCAGCTGCTCGAGCATCGACACGAGACGCGGCACGGCGCGCAGGGCATCGGCGACGAGCGGGCTGAGGTCGGCCGTGCTGCGCGCGCCCTGGGTGGCGATGTCGGCGATCCCGCGCACGATCGCCGGGCCGTGCAGCGTCAGCTCGACCGCCGTCCGGGTCGAGGCGACGACGAGGGCGCGGGCGGTGTCGAGGACCCCGCTCGGCGCGGGCTCGACGGCACGGGGGAGGGCGGGTCGGCTCATGCGGGCTCACCCCGGGGCTCGGTGCGGGTGCTGGTGGTCGTGCTGACGGCACGGACGACGACGGCGGCGAGGAACGTCGTCAGCGGCACGGAGGCGACCAGCCCGATGCTGCCGACCAGGGTCCGCACGACCTCCTGCGCCACGTCCTCCGCCGTGAGCAGGTCCCCGAGACCCCGCCCCGCGAGCGCGAACAGCAGCAACAGGGGCAGCGCCGCCCCGGCGTAGGCGAGCACGAGGGTGTTCACCGCGGAGGCGACGTGGTCCCGGCCGACGCGCATGGCGGCACCATAGAGGTCGGCGAGCCGGGTGGCCGGGTCAGCGCGGTGCAGCTCCCAGACGGCGCTGGTCTGGGTGACGGTGACGTCGTCGAGCACGCCGAGCGCGCCGATGACCACGCCGGCCAGGAGGAGCCCGCGCAGGTCGAGTCCCGTCCCGAGCACCCCGGCGAGCTCCGAGGCCTCCTCGCCGAGCCCCGTGAGCCGTGAGGCGGCCGCGAAGAGCACGGCGAGCACGCCGATCAGCCCGAGGCTCGCGAGCGTGCCCAGCGCGGCGGTGGCGGTGCGCGCCGACACCCCGTGCGTCAGGGGCAGCACGACGCCGACGATGAGCCCGGAGGCGGTGAGCGCGACCGCGACGGGCGGCGAGCCCGTCGCCAGCGCGGGCAGGACGAACAGGGCGAGCACCCCGAGCGTGACCCCGAGGGCGACCAGCGCGGCGAGCCCCTGCCAGCGGCCCAGCAGCAGCACCGCGAGCGCGAACGCCGCGCCGAGCACCAGCAGCGGCGTGCCGCGCTGGAAGTCGACGATCGTGTAGGTCAGCGGGTCGGCGGGGTCGCCGCCGGCCCAGCCGAGCACCACGGGGTCGCCGACGGCGAAGCGCGGCGAGCCGGGCGTGGCCGGCGCGAGGGTGACGATCGTGCTCCCCGCCGCCGGGCCCTCGCCGAGACGCAGGGTCACGGCCACGCAGCCCTCGCCGGGGCCGGGGGACGGCAGGTTCGGGTCGGTGCAGTCGGACTCGCCGGCGGCGCGGGTCACCTCGGCGTCGACCGGGGTCTGCGAGCCGAGGCCGGGGGCGCCCTGGCCGGTCGCGGCCCGGGCGCCGACCGCGGCGTACTCGCCGGGTGAGGGCGCGAGCACCACGAGACCGATCAGCACCGCCAGCGCGCAGGGGGCCAACAACGCGGCGAGCACCCAGCGCACCCGCCGTCCCGACGGTCCGTCGAGGTCCCCGCCGCCGTGGCCATGTCCGTGGCCGTGCCCGCTCGGCGCCGGCGGGTCCGCGCGCCGCCGCCCCGAGGTCTTGGCCCGCGACGAGGCCCGGGGTGTCCCAGCGTCCGATTCAGCACGCCGAGAGGGGCCACGCCCACGTTCAACGTCAGGAGATCCACCCGCTCGATCGCGCTCGACGCGGATCGGCCCGGTCGGCGCGTCGTCCTCCTCCGCGGTGGCGCCGGTGCGCGAGCGGCGCGCCGGCGGCCGGGGGGACGTCACCCGGCCATCATCGCCGGGACCGCGACGAACCGGACGCGGGGGGAGACTCGGCCCGTGCGCGCCGTGGTGGTCGAGGAGTTCGGGGTCGAGCCGACGGTCGTGGAGCGGTCCGATCCGGTGCCGGCCCCCGACGGCGTCGTCGTGGCCGTCGAGGTGACCGGGCTGTGCGCGAGCGACCGCTTCGCCTGGCGCGGGCACGACGCCGGGGTCGTCACGCCGTTCGTCCCGGGACACGAGCTCGTCGGACGGGTCGTGGCGGTCGGTGGAGAGGTGCGGTGGGCCCGGGTCGGCGACCGCGTCACCACCCCCTTCGTCCAGGGCTGCGGACGGTGCGGCGCCTGCGCCGCGGGTCGGGCGCAGGTCTGTCCGGACCAGGAGCAGCCCGGCTTCACCCACGACGGGTCCTTCGCCGAGCTCGTCGCGCTGCGCTACGCCGACACCAACCTCGTCGCGGTCCCCGACGACCTCGACGGGGGCGGCGCGGCCCTGCTCGGGTGCCGGGTCGCCACCGCGTTCCGCGCCGTCGTCGACCGCGGCGGTCTGCGGGCGGGGGAGCGTCTCCTGGTCCTGGGCGCCGGGGGTGTGGGGCTCGCCGCGGTGCTCGTCGCCCGTGCGCTGGACGCCGAGGCCGTCGTCGTGGACCCGGCACCGGAGGCGCGGCGGCGGGCCCTCGCGCTGGGGGCGACGGCCGCGCTCGACCCGTCGATCGGACCCGACGGCGTGCGCGACGCGCTCGGGAGCGGTGGTGCGCGGGTGGCGGTCGAGGCGGCCGGTCGCGCCGACTCCCTCGCGCTCGGGGTCCGCGCGCTGCGGACCCAGGGCACGCTCGTTCAGGTCGGGCTGCTGGCGAGCGAGCCGACCGTACCGGTGCCCGAGGTGGTCGCCCGCGAGCTCCACCTGCTCGGCAGCCACGGCATGGCGGCGGCCGACTACCCGCGGCTCATGGAGCTGGTCGCGAGCGGGCGCCTCGACGTCGCCGCGCTCGTGACCCGCCGCATCGGGCTCGACGACGCCCCGGGTGCGCTGGCCGCCTCGCCGGTGCCGGGCGAGGTCGTCGTCATCGAGCCGTGATTCAGGCCCCGGGGGAGGCGAGGCGACCCCCGAGGCGCAGCACCGGGTCCGGCGCCTTCTTCGCCAGCCGCAGGAACGCCTCCCCGGCGCGGGCGCGTGCCAGCGACCCGTGGCCGAACTTGCGGCTGACGCCCCCGTGGTCGCCGGGGAGGTGGTGGTGCAGCGGCGTCGCCGTGGCCTCGGGATCGGCCAGGGAGCGGCCGATGACCAGCCGCTGGATCTCGCTGGTCCCCTCGAAGATCGTGTAGAGCTTCGCGTCGCGGTACCACTTCTCGACCGGCAGGTCGTCGACGTAGCCCCAGCCGCCGCAGGTCTGCACCGCCTGTTCGGCGGCCCGCACGGCCACCTCGGAGGCCTTGAGCTTCGACATCGACCCCTCGCCGAGCTGGAACGGCACGCCGTTGGCGGCCATCCACGACGCGCGCCAGCACAGGAGCCGCGCGGCGTCGATGTCCGCGGCGAGGTCCGCGAGCGGGAAGGAGACGCCCTGGTTGTCGAGGATCGGTCCGCCGAACGCCTCGCGCTCGCGGGCCCAGGAGCAGGCGTACTCGAAGCTCGCCCGGGCGACGCCGAGCGCCATGGCCGCGACCATCGGGCGGGTCTGCTCGAAGGTGCCCAGTGCGGCCGGCTTGCCCTCCCCGCGGCGGGCCTTCTCCAGCTTGTGCTCGAGCTTGTCCTCGCCGCCGAGCAGGTTCTCGGCCGGGATGCGGCAGTCCCGGAAGGACAGCTCGGCGGTGTGCGACGCGCGGTGCCCGAGCTTGCGCAGCCGCCGCACCTGCTCCATGCCCGGGGTGTCCTTGGGCACCACGAACATGGCCTGGCCCTTCGTCCCGAGCTCGGGGTCGACGACGGCGTTGACGATCGTCACGTCGGCGATGCCCCCGTTGCCGATCCAGATCTTGTCCCCGTCGAGGACCCACCCGTCGCCCTCGCGTCGGGCGCGGGTCTGCAGGTTGGCGACGTCGCTGCCGCCCTGCGGCTCGGAGACCGCGAGCGCGGCGAGCTTGATGTCGCCCGGCTCGCCGAACATCTCGGGCGCCCAGCGCGCGACCTGCTCGGGGGTGCCGGCCTGGTTCAGCGCGGAGAGGGCGAGCGCGGGCAGCACGACGGTGAGCCCGATCCCGGCGCACCCCCAGAACATCTCCTCGAGGAACAGGGGGAGCGACAGACCGGTCGGGTCGGCGATCAGGTCGGCGTAGAAGAGGGCGTTGTAGAAGCCCTCCTGCGCCGCCCGGTCCACGATCTCCCAGGGGCACTCCTCGGTGGCGTCGTAGTGCGCGGCGGCGGGCCGCACGACGTCCTCGGCGAACGCGTGGGTCCGCCGGACCAGCTCGTGGTGGGCCGGGGTCAGTTCGAGGGTGAAGGCACTCATCGACACTCCGATCTACTGTTGACCCCTGGTACCGCGTACCGGTGGTACCGAAACGTCAGGGCCGCGGTAGGCCGATCGGGTTGGGGAAGGGGATCGCGTCCCCGGCGGCGACGGCGAGCGGGTGGAGCAGTTCGGCCAGGCGGTCGGTGGCCGTGCCCCCGAGTGCGCGCCACGGTCCGGCGGCGGCACGGTCGGTGTCGCGCTCGATGGCCTCCCGTGCCTCCCGGCCGGCCAGGGTCAGGGCGCCGTCGCCGTCGAGCCAGCCCCGGGCGAGCAGGCCCTCGCCCGCCGACGCCCACACCTCGTCGTCGAGCCGGCGCGATTCCTGCAGCGCGCCCGACTCCCCGGCGGCGGTCTTGAGCCGGTGTGCCGACACGGGGTCGACGCTCCGGGTGACGAGCACGGCGACGTGGCCGTCGCCCCGGTGCTCGCGCAGCGTCGTCGCCGCCTGCCAGAGCGCGAGGTGCGGCGCGCCGGGTCGTGGCAGGCCCTGGTTGGCGGCCGCGAGGACCCGCCCCTGCGCGTCCGCGGCCGCGGCGGCCGTCCACGCGAGGTCGGCGGCCTCGGCGACGGCGGGATCCTCGACGTCACCGAGCAGCCGCCGCAGCGCCCGGTCGGCGCCGTCGAGGCGGGCCTCGAGGCACGTCGCGGGATCGGCGAAACCCCAGGCGTCGGGCAGGGCGCGCGTGATGCGGTCGCGGTGGAAGCCGTGGAAGCAGGCCCAGGCGGCGTCCGGGCCGACGGCGCCGAGCGGGGCGGCGCGCTGGGCCACGTAGCCCATCCAGAACCCGCGCAGGCCCACCGCGTCGGCGGCCTCCCGGGCCTCGGGCGTGAAGTACGTGACGGCGTGCAGGGGCTCGAGCAAGGTCCACAGGCGGCGGGCGTCGTCCACGGCGAGGATGGTGGCCCGGACAGCGGTTGCCCCGACATCGAACACGTGTTCGAATATCGGGGTGCGGTGGGAAGCTCAGAACGTTGCCGGGGGGCCCGAAGAACTGCCGGGCATGCCCGCGCTCAAGGGGCTGGTCCGCAGCGTCCGGACGCCCGAGTTCGCCGGCATCACGTTCCACGAGGTCCGGGCGCGCTCGGTGCTCAACCGGGTGCCGGGGGCGTCGCCGATGCCGTTCTCGTGGACGGTCAACCCCTACCGGGGGTGCAGCCACGCGTGCACCTACTGCCTCGCGCCCGACACCCCGGTGCTGATGGTCGACGGCACGAGCGTGCGGCTGGCCGACGTCCGGGTCGGCGATCTCGTGGTGGGCACCGAGATGCGCGGCGGCGCCCGCAGCCTGGTGCCGACGCCGGTGCACGACGCGTGGACCACCACGAAGCCCGCGTGGCGGGTGCGGCTCGTCGACGGCACAGCGCTGGTGGCCAGTGCGGATCACCGGTTCCTGACCCCGCGCGGCTGGGTGCACGTCCGTCCGGAGGGCTGCGAGGGCGCGGAACGGCCCCACCTGTGGGTGGGTGACGCCCTGGTCGGTGCCGAGGCGCTCGCCGACGAGGCGTTCCGCCGCCCGGGCTCGCCGCCGGTCGCGCCGGCGCCGCCGAGCGACACCCCGGGCGGGCGCGTGGTCCTCGCGGTCGAGGAGCTGCCGGGCGTCCACACGCTCGCCGACCTCACCACCGGCACGGGCGACTTCGTGGCCGACGGGGTCATCAGCCACAACTGCTTCGCCCGCAACACCCACACCTATCTCGACCTCGACGCCGGGGACGATTTCGACCGCCAGGTGGTGGTCAAGCTCAACGCGCCCGAGGTGCTCGCCCGCGAACTGCGTTCGCCGCGCTGGACCCGCGAGCACGTCGCGATGGGCACCAACACCGACCCTTACCAGCGCGCCGAGGGCCGCTACGCGCTCATGCCGGGCATCATCCGGGCCCTCGGCGCCTCGGGGAGCCCGTTCTCCATCCTCACCAAGGGCACCCTCCTGGCGCGCGACCTGCCCGAGCTCACGGCGGCCGCGCGCGACGTGCCCGTCGGCGTCGGGGTCTCCCTCGCCCTGCTCGATCCCGCGCTGCACCGCCGGGTCGAGCCGGGCACCCCGACGCCCCGTGCGCGCCTCGACCTGGTCCGTCGCATCCGGGACGCCGGGCTGCCCTGCGGGGTGTTCGTGGCCCCGGTGCTGCCCGGGCTCACCGACTCCGACGAGGCCCTCGACGCCCTGCTCGCCGAGATCGCCGACGCCGGCGCCACCGGGGCGAGCGTGCTCGCGCTGCACCTGCGGCCCGGCACGCGGGAGTGGTTCCACGCCTGGCTGAGCCGCGAGCACCCCGGTCTGGTCGAGCGCTACGCCGCGCTCTACCGCCGCGGCGCCTACGTCGACGCCGCCTACCGGCGCGATCTCGCCGCCCGGGTCGGGCCGATGCTCGAACGCCACGGCCTCACCGGCGGCGGGCACGCCATGGGCGGGCGGCAGGGCCACGGCGAGCGCCAGGACGGCCTCGAGGGCAAGGCCGGCTGGCCCGACGGCGCGGTGCCCGCCCCGCCGGTCGTCCCCGAGGAGGTGGTCACCGCCCCGGCCGAGCAGCTCTCCCTCCTGTGAGGTGAGCCCCTAGCCTGCCGGTATGGACCTGGACGAGGCGCGGGCCGTGATCCGCGAGCAGCACCATGCGGTGCTGACCACCCGGCGTCGTGACGGCGGCCCGCAGATGTCGCCGGTCGCCGTGGCGGTGGACGACGACGGCGTGGCGGTGGTGAGCACCCGCGAGACCGCGCTGAAGACGAAGAACCTGCGCCGCGAGCCCCGCGCGTGGCTGTGCGTGCTGCCCGACGGGTTCTTCGGGCGGTGGATCCAGGTCGAGGGCGACGTCGAGATCGTCGAGCTCCCCGAGGCCCTCGAGGGTCTGCGCGCGTACTACCGCCAGGTCGCCGGCGAGCACCCCGACTGGGACGACTACGACGAGGCCATGCGCCGCGAGCAGCGGGTGCTCCTGCGGGTGCACCTCGACCGCGCCGGCCCCGACCGCAGCGGCTGACGGGGGAAGCGCTGACGGGGGAGTAGCGCCCGGAGGGGCTACTCGTCCGCGCTCGGTGAGTACTCGACTGCCGCGCGCACGACCACCGCCAGCACGACCACCGCCAGCACGACCACCGCCAGCACGACCACCGCCGTCGCGTCGCCGGGGAGCCCGGCCCGCGCGTCCGGGGCGGCCTCGGCTCGCCGGGCCCGACGGCACCGCCTCCGCCGCACGGGGCACCTCGTCCCGCGTTCGTCGTGGCGACCCCGTACCTGCCCCACGACCCGTACGGGGGCGACGGCGCGATGGTCATGAGCGTGGCCGGCGGCGGCGCCCGCCGGCTGAGCCGGAAGGCCTCGAACGTCGTCATCGGCGCGATCGTCTTCGCCACGTGCGTGGTGCCGCTGGTGATCGCCGCGATCGTCTACCTGTCCATGCCCGACGTCGACGGGATGATGGACCGGGTGCAGCACCCGAGCATCACGGTGGAGAGCCCGTGACGTGCGCGTCCGGGCGACGGGTGCGGGCGCAACGGGGGTGCGGGCGTCGATAGCCTCGTGGGGAGGCGTCACCACCGCCCGCCACGTCCGCACCGCGATCCAGGAGCACCACCCCAGATGATGCGCTCGCACCCCGCCGGCACGCTGCGCGCCGAGAACGTCGGCGCCACGGTCACCCTCGCCGGATGGGTGGCGCGCCGCCGCGATCACGGCGGCGTCGTGTTCATCGACCTGCGCGACGCGTCCGGCGTGGTGCAGGTGGTGTTCCGTCTCGGCGACGTGGCCGAGGAGTCCCACCGGCTGCGGTCGGAGTTCTGCGTGCAGATCACCGGCGTCGTCGAGCAGCGCCCGGCCGGCAGCGAGAACTCCGAGCTCGCGACCGGCGCCGTCGAGGTCAGCGCCACCGCGCTCACGGTGCTGTCCGAGTCGGCGCCCCTGCCCTTCCAGCTCGACGAGCACGGTGACGTCGGCGAGGACGCCCGGTTCCGCTACCGCTACCTCGACCTGCGCCGGGAAGGCCCGGCGTCGGCGATCCGGCTCCGCAGCCGGGCCAACAAGATCGCCCGCGACGTGCTCACCGACCGCGACTTCGTCGAGATCGAGACGCCGACCCTGACCCGGTCCACGCCCGAGGGCGCGCGCGACTTCCTCGTGCCCGCCCGGCTCAAGCCGGGCAGCTGGTACGCGCTGCCGCAGTCGCCGCAGCTGTTCAAGCAGCTGCTCATGGTGTCCGGGCTCGAGCGCTACTTCCAGATCGCGCGCTGCTACCGCGACGAGGACTTCCGCGCCGACCGCCAGCCCGAGTTCACCCAGCTCGACATCGAGGCGAGCTTCGTCGACCAGGACGACGTCATCGCGCTCGGCGAGGCGGTCGTGGCTGCGCTGTGGTCGGAGCTCGGCGGGTACGAGATCCCCACGCCGATCCCGCGGATCCCCTACCTCGAGGCGATGGCGCGGTACGGCTCCGACAAGCCGGACCTGCGCTTCGAGCTCGAGCTGGTCGAGCTCACCGAGTACTTCGCGGACACCCCGTTCCGGGTGTTCCAGGCGCCCTACGTCGGCGCGGTCGTCATGCCCGGCGGCGCGTCGCAGCCCCGGCGCACCCTCGACGGCTGGCAGGACTGGGCCAAGCAGCGTGGGGCGAAAGGCCTTGCCTACGTGCTCGTCGGCGAGGACGGCACGCTCACCGGGCCCGTCGCCAAGAACATCAGCGAGGCCGAGCGCGAGGGCCTCGCCAAGGCCGCGGGCGCGAGCCCCGGCGACTGCATCTTCTTCGGCGCGGGCACGCCGGCGGAGGGCCGCGCCCTGCTCGGCGCCACGCGCGGGGAGATCGCGCGTCGCCTCGACCTCATCCCGCCGGGCTCGTGGTCGTTCGTGTGGGTCGTCGACGCGCCGCTGTTCGAGGCGGCCGGCAGCACCGACGACGTCGCGGTGGGGTCCGGCCAGTGGACGGCGGTGCACCACGCGTTCACCTCGCCCAACCCCGACTGGATCGACTCCTTCGAGGACGACCCGGAGCACGCCCTGGCCTACGCCTACGACCTCGTCTGCAACGGCAACGAGATCGGCGGGGGGTCCATCCGTATCCACCGCAAGGACGTGCAGCAGCGGGTGTTCTCGCTGATGGGCCTGACCCCCGAGCAGCAGGAGGAGAAGTTCGGCTTCCTGCTCGACGCCTTCGCCTACGGCCCGCCGCCGCACGGTGGCATCGCGTTCGGCTGGGACCGGATCTGCGCCCTGCTCGCGGGCGTCGACTCGATCCGCGAGGTCATCGCCTTCCCGAAGACCGGGGGCGGCTACGACCCGCTGACCGCCGCGCCGGCGCCGATCACGGCGCTGCAGCGCAAGGAGGCGGGCGTCGACGCCGCGCCCCCGAAGGCGCAGCAGAAGCCGGACACGCAGCCGGCCGCGCCGGTCAAGCCGCAGGAGCGACCGGTGCAGTGACGTGGACCGTCTGCGCGTGCTGTGTCCCGCCTCGGCGGAGGGCCTGACCGACCGCGTCCTCGCCGTGCTGGACGCCGAGCCCGGTGCCGTGCACGTCGTGCGGCTGCGGGGCGCGGCGGTGGACCCCCCGGGCGACGTCGTCGAGGCCGACGTGGCCCGGGAGTCGGTGGACGAGCTGCTCGGGTCCCTCCGGGCGCTCGGCTGCGCCGACCGGGGCGGGATGGTGCTCGAGACACTCGACACCGTGGTCTCGGCGGCCGCGGACCGGGCCGAGGCGGCGGCGCCGGGGGAGGGCGTCGACGCGGTCGTCTGGGACGAGCTGCTCGGCCGGACCGGGGCGCAGGCGCGCCTGTCGGTGACCTTCGTGGTGATGTTGACGATCGCGTGCCTGCTCGGCGCGATCGGGGTCGTCACCAACTCGCCGGTCACGGTCGTCGGCGCCATGGTCCTCGGGCCCGAGTTCGGGCCGCTGGCCGCGCTCGCGGTCGCGGTGGTGCGGCGCGACGGCCCGCTCGCGCGCTCGGCGGCGCTCGCGCTCGCCGCGGGGTTCGCCATCGCCCTCGTCGTCACCGCGCTCGCAGCCGCCGTCGCCGACGGGAGCGCGCTGATCCCCGACGACGCCCTGACGAACCTGACCGGCGTGGAGTTCGTCTACCAGGTCGGCCCGTTCTCGCTGGTCATCGCGCTCCTCGCCGGCGTCGCGGGCATGGTCGCGCTGGTCGCGGGCGAGGGGTCCGGGGTGCTGGTCGGCGTGTTCATCTCCGTGACGACCGTCCCGGCGGCCGGGTTCGCGGCGGTGGCCGCCGTCCTCGCCGACTGGCCGCGCGCCGCCGGATCGCTGGTCCAGCTGCTGGTGAACGTGGTGGGGATCGTGCTCGCCGGCGTGATCGTCCTGCTGATCGTGCAGGGCTCGCGACGCCGGCGTAGTCACGGCGGGACGCCCCGCGCACGCCCGGACGGGCGTTCGGTCGTGCCCGATGCACCCCCGCCGGAGGTCCCGGGCGGGTAGAGTTCACCGGCTGATGGCCCCCCTGACGACGGACGACGCGAGCACCTCCGACGGCCGGGCAGCCGGCTCTCCGGGCTCGGCCGACCGCACGGCGGAGCTGGTCGCCCTGGCGGAGGAGCTGCTCACCCGCCGCCACGGCGCCACCGTGCGGCTCGCCGACCCGGTCGACCTCGGCGGCAGCACCCGCTCCCTGGTCGTGCGGGTGCGCGTGGCCGAGAACCCGTTCTCGCTGCCGCACACGCTCGTGGTGAAGCACTACCTCGACGAGCCCGCCGCGGGCAGCGCCGACCGGTTCCGCTACGAGGCGGCGTCCTGTCAGCTGCTCACGGCGATGCCGTCGGAGGAGCGCGCGAGCCCGATGCTCGTCGCGCACGACCCGACCCACCGGATGCTGGTCCTCGAGGACCTCGGGCGCTGCGCGACGCTGGCCGACCGCCTCGACGAGCGCGACCCGAAGGCGGCCGAACGCGCCCTGCTCGGGTGGGCGCGCGCCCTCGGGCGGATGCAGGCGTCCACCGCCGGCCGCGAGGACGACTTCGGTGCCCTGCTGCGGCGCTTCGGGGAGCGCACCTGGCGTGACCCGCTGGCCGACGACGCCCGCGCGGCCCTGGCCGAGGTGCCCGACCAGCTGGCCCAGCTGCTGCGCGTCGAGGCCGCGCCGAGTGCGGTCGTCGAGGCCCGCGGGGCCGCGCGCCTGCTCGGCGGCTCGGGTCACCGCGCGTTCAGCCCGGCCGAGATCCGGCCGGACAACTGCCTGGTGACCGGCAGCGGGTCGCGGTTCCTCGACTTCGAGTGGGCCTGCTTCCGGGACATCGCGCTGACGGGCGCGTCGCTGCGGCTCCCGCTGCCGAGCGGCGGGCCGGCGCGCGCCCAGCCGTCCGGCATGGCCGAGGCGATGGTCGCGGCCTGGCAGGCCGAGCTGACGCCGGTGTGGCCCGACCTCGGCGACGCCGACCTGCTGCGCGAGCGCCTCCTGCACGCCGAGGTGCTGTGGGTGTGGCTCGCCACCCGCGCGCTGCTGCCCGCCGTCGTCGGCGGGCCGGCGTCACGCCCGCCGCACGTCGTGGTGGCCGACCCGGGCGAGGACGCGCCGGCGGTGCTCAGCGCCCTGTGGCGGCGTCTCGGGGTCGACGCGGAGCGCGCCGGGCGAGTCGCGACGGCCGAGCTGGCGGCGTCGGTCGTCGGGGCTCTCGGCCGGCACGGGGGCGACGTGCCGCTGCCGCCGTACCCGGCGTTCGCCTGACGGTCAGCCGACCAGCCGGGCGCGGTGGACGAACGCGTCCGCCGCCTCGCCCGACCACGCGGCCGCGCCCTCGGCGGCCAGCGCCTCGGCGCGCCGGCGGCCCGCGAGCAGGAGCAGCAGGGCGTCCGCGTCGATCTCGACGACGTCGGGCGGGGTGTCGGTCGGACCGCTGCACCGGCCGCCGACGACGTGCACGGTGCGCTCGAGGGCGGCCGTCCGGCCGGGGTCGGTGCGGCGGACGACGAGGCGCACGGTCGCGTCCCGGGCCCCGAGGGCGGACACGAGCAGCCGGGGCGCCATGTCGATGACCAGCCGGCACGCCTCGACGGTCGCCGCCGCGTGGTCGGCGAGGTCGACGGGCGCGGCGAGCGCGGTCGTCAGGTCGTGGGCGTGCAGGCACAGGTCGAGGCAGTCGGCGCTGCGCTCGCGGTCGCCGGGCGGGCGTCCGGCGAGGCGCAGTGCGCTGCGGCGCCGGGCCCCGGCGAGCGAGGACTGCAGCTGGTCCGGCCCGGCGAAGTGGGTGCCGCCGTGGTCGCCCGCGAGGTGGGCGACGAGGTCGCCGACCGTCGGCTCGGGGCCGGGGGCCGGGCGCATCCAGTCGTCCGCGTCCAGGCCGGCGACGGCGTCCTCGGCCACGTCCCAGAGCTCGAGCACCGCCTGCGTCGCGTCGTCCATCGATCTCGCCGCCCGTCGGTCGCCTGGTGCCGACGACCCTATGTGACTGACACCACACCCGGCAACGACCGGCACCGCCGCGTCGACTTCCCCGGACCGGGGCGTCGTTGTCGGGGGTGGGCGCTACGCTCGTCCCGTGTTCGAACAGGTGTTCGCCTCATTGCCGGAGGGGCTGGCCACGGCCCCGCCCGGCGCGGCGCTGGGCGCCCTGCTCGAGCAGGTCGACCCCCGCGAGGCCTCGCCACACGACACCGTGGTCCTCGCCGCCGCGTGGCGCCGCCAGCTCTCCCACCACGAGGCCCGCTTCGCGCTCGCGGCCCGGGAGGTCGCCCGCGCCGACCCCGCCCGGCCGGGTGGGCGCTGCCAGCGCTACGGCGAGTTCTGCACCGACGAGCTGCGCGCGGTGCTCAGCGAGTCCCGCACCCGGATCGCCAAGCTCCTGGGCCAGGCCGAGACGGCGATCGCCGCGATCCCCGAGCTCTGGGACGCCTGGGACGCCGGGCTGCTCGACACCGACCGGGTCCGCCTCTGCGCCACGTGGACCTCGTCGCTGTCCGCCGAGCACGCCCGCCAGGTGGTGGTGCGGGTGCTGCCCGAGGCGCCCCGTCTGACCTTGTCCGCGCTCATCGCACGGTTGCAGCAGCTCGCCACGGCGAGCGACCCCGACTGGGCCGCCCGGCTCTACGACAACGCCCGCAAGCAGCGGCGCGTCCGCGCGCGGCGCACCGACTCCGGCACCCTCAACCTCTCCGGGCTCGACCTCCCTCTCGACGCCGGCGCCCTCTCGGTCGCCCACGTCGAGACCCTCGTCCTGCGCGCCAAGGCCGCCGGGCACCCCGGTCTGCTCGACACCATCCGCGCCGACATCTACCTCGCCCTGCTCAGCCCCCGTCCGCGGGGGTGGGACGACGACGCCCTGGTCGCCCACGTCGTCGCGCACGCCGACCCCGCCGACCCACCCGGCCGCAGCACACCCCGCCACGTCGGCGCCGACGGCCCCGCCCCCGGCGACCCCGACCCTGACGAACCCGAGCCCGCCGCTCCCGGCGAGTCCGAGCCCGCACCCGAGCCCGCGGCAGGGACCGCGTCACGGGGCTCGCGGCGGGCGCGGATCGAGATGCGCATCGGGCTGCTCACGCTGCTCGGTCACGACGAGAAGCCCGGCACGATGCCCGGCTACGGCATCGTCCTCGCACCGTTCGCGCGCCAGTTCGCCCGCCGGCTCCACCACGCCGAATGGCGGGTCGCCGTCACCGACGACGACGGACACCTCGTCGCCGCCCTGGTCACCCGACGCCGCCCCCGCAGCTTCGCCACGGCCCCACCCGGAGCCACCTCACCCGCCGCGCGCCCGGTGCTCGAGCTCCACATCAGCGAGACCGACCTGATGCGCCCGGGCATGGTGCCCGGGGAGTGGACCGGTGTGCTCGACGACCTACGCGCCCAGCTCCGGACCTGGACCGCGCCGCCGGACGGCGCCGACCAGGCACGCCGCCGCTTCCCCTCCGCCGTCCTCGCCCGCTGGATCCGCTCGCGCGACCGCTCCTGCGTCTTTCCGCCGTGCCGGGCGTCGTCGCTGGTCGCCGACATCGACCACACCGTCGCCGTCACCCACCACTGCCCCACCATCGAGGGCAACCTCGACGCGCTCTGCCCCCACGACCACCGCCTCAAGCACGACGGCGGCTGGCGCCTCCACCAGCCGTCACCGGGCAGCTTCGTCTGGACCAGCCCCACCGGCCACCGCTACCACCGCCCACCACGACCGGTCCGGCCCGACCTGCCCGAACCCGCCCCCGGACACCACCGATCCAGCACATCGCCGGCGGAGTTCGCCGGCGACGCACCGATGTGGACCAACGACCCCTACCCCGACAGCCCGCCGACGAAGAAACCCCGGAACACCGACGTCCCGCACGGGCGGCCACCGCCCGACCACGGGGCCGACCCGGAAGAGGACGAACCTCCCTTCTGACGCCCACGCACGCCCGCCTCCCCGCTTCGCCGGCGCCGTGCGCGGGAGAGGGCTGCCCGAAGGGCGGCCACGGCGTGCCGGCGACGGGTGGCGCGAGACGGGTAGCCGCAGGCGGACCGCGGAGCTCTGGTGCACCGGGGGCCGGCAGGGCACCGAGCCGGAGGTTGCGGGTGCGGCTGCCCTGTGCCGGTGGCTCAGAGCGCGGTCGTCCCCGCTCGCGCGACTTCGGTGTCCTGCTCGGCCGTGCCGGCGCTGACCCCGATCGCGCCGATCACCTCGCCGTCGCGCAGCAGCGGCTCGCCACCGCCGAAGACGATCAACCCGCGGTTGGTCGTGTCCAGGCCGTGCAACGGCGCCTCCGGGCCGGCGACGGCCGCGTGCAGCTCGCCGGTCGCGGTGCGGAAGAGCGCGGAGGTGCGGGCCTTGCGCTGGGCGACGTCGATGCTGCCGAGGATCGCGCCGTCCATCCGCAGGAAGGCCACGAGGTGCGCGGCGGCGTCGACGACCGCGATCACCATCGGCTGCGGCATCTGCTCGGCGTGCGCGACGGCGGCGTCGAGGACCCGACGGGCGTCGGCGGCGGTCAGCGGGTTCATTCCCCGGAGTGGGCCTTCTCGCCGGGAGGCTGTCAACGCGTCCGTTCCGGGGTACGGGATCGCCATGAGCACCGCTGACAAGGCTGCTGAACTCCGCCGACTGCACGAAGCACCCGAGCTGCTCGTGGTCGTCAACGTGTGGGACGCGATCACCGCGACCACGGTCGCGAACACCCCGGGCACGAAGGCCCTCGCCACCGCCAGCCACGGCATCGCCGCGTCGCGCGGCTACCCCGACGGTGAGGTCATCCCGCGCGACGAGATGATCAGCGAGGTCGGGCTGATCGCGCGGCAGACCGACCTGCCCGTCACGGCCGACCTCGAGGCCGGCTACGGCGACCCGGGCGGCACCGTCGCCCGCGCGATCGACGTCGGGATCGTCGGCGCCAACCTCGAGGACCAGCTCAAGCCGCTACGCGAGTCGGTGTCGGCGGTCGAGGCGGCCGTCGCCGCGGCCGAGAAGGCCGGCGTGCCCTTCGCGCTCAACGCCCGCACCGACGCCTGGGTGCGCGGCGGCGACCGCGACCCGAAGGTGATCCTCGACGACGCGATCGAGCGCGGCCGGGCCTACCTCGAGGCCGGGGCGACGTCGTTCTTCGTGCCCGGGAAGCTCTCCGAGGAGACGATCCAGGCCCTGGTGTCGGAACTGGGCGAGCGCAAGGTCAACGTCATCGGCGTGCCCGGGATGCCGGGCACCGCGCGCCTCGCCGAGCTGGGCGTCGCCCGCTGCTCGTTCGGGCCGTGGAGCCAGAACGTGGCGCTGACGGCCCTGGCGAAGCTCGCCGAGGACGCCTACGCCGGCGGCGGTCTCCCCGAGGGCACCCGCAAGCTCAACTGACCCATGTGAGCACTTTCCGGGCCCATCGGCCCGGAAAGTGCTCACGTACGGGAGGACAGGAAGTGGCCGATGCGCTCGAGGGCCTCCTCGAGAAGGGGGAGCGCGGTGGCGTAGGAGCAGCGCACGTGGCCCTCGCCCGACGGGCCGAACACGTCGCCGGGCACCACGGCCACCTTCTGCTCGTTCAGCAGCTGCTCGGCGAAGTCCTGCGACGACAGCCCGCTCGCCCGGATCGACGGGAACGCGTAGAACGCCCCGCCCGGCTCCGGGCAGGTCAGCCCCAGCTCGTCGAGCCCCTTGACGAACAGCCGCCGGCGCCGGTCGTAGTCGGCGACCATCTCGGCGACGTCCGGCTCGGCGCTGCGCAGCGCCTCGATCGCGGCGACCTGGCTGACGTGCGGCGCGCACAGCATCGTGTACTGGTGGATGCGGTGCATCAGCGCCGCCAGCGGCTCCGGCGCGCACACGTAGCCGACGCGCCAGCCGGTCATGGCGTACGACTTCGAGAACCCGTTGAGCAGCACCGTGCGGTCCCACGCCCCGGCGATCGCCGCGGTGCTGGTGTGGGTGCCGGTGTAGGTGAGCCGGTCGTAGATCTCGTCGCTGACCAGCCAGAAGTCCTCGCGCTCGGCCAGCGCCACCACGGCCGCGAGGTCCTCGGCCGACTGCGCCGCGCCCGTCGGGTTGGACGGCGAGCCGAAGAGCACCGCCTTCGTCCGCGGGGTCACCGCGGCCGCGATCCGCTCGGCGTCGAGCCGGTAGCCCTGCGCCGGGTCCATCGCGACGGGCACCGCGACGCCACCCGCGAAGGCCACGCACGGCTGGTAGGCGACGTAGGAGGGCTCGGGGACGATCACCTCGTCGCCGGGGTTGATCAGTGCCCGCAGCGCCAGGTCGAGCCCCTCGGACACCCCGGAGGTCACCAGGCACTCGTCGGCGGGCCGGTAGGTGACGCCGTGACGGGCCGCGAGGTCGGCGCAGATCAGCTCGCGCAGCTCGGGCAGGCCGGAGTTGCCGGTGTAGGTCGTCGCGCCGCGCGAGAGCGCGTGGATGGCCGCCTCGCGCACGCCCCACGGCGTCGGGAAGTCGGGCTCGCCGACGCCGAGGGTGATGACGCCCTTCATGGTCTGGGCGAGGTCGAAGAACTTCCGGATGCCCGACGGCGGGCAGGCCTCGACGACCCGGGACAGGGGCTTCTGCGGAGGGGTCATCAGGGCATCACCGAGAGACGCTGGTCGGGCTCGGGGTCGGTGAGCAGCTGCCCGTCGTCCTTGTAGCGCCGCAGCAGGAAGTGGGTGCTGGTCGCGGTGACGCGCTCGACGCCGGACAGCTTCTGGGCGACGAAGTCCGCGACCTCCTTCATCGACGCGCCCTCCACCTCGACCCGCAGGTCCTGCGCCCCGCTGACCAGGTGCACCGCGCGGATCTCGCGGAACTTCGCGATCCGCTCGGCGACGTCGTCGAACCCCCGCCCCCGTTCCGGGGCCACCGTGACGTCGACGAACGCGGTGACGCGGCTGTCGCCCGCTCGGTCCCAGTCGACGACGGCCTTGTAGCGCCGGATCACGCCGTCGGCCTCCCACGCCGCGATCGCCGTGCGCACCTCGTCCTCCGCGATCCCGGTGAGCGCCGCGATGCGGTCGGGAGTCGCACGGGCGTCGGACTCGAGCACGCTCAGGATCTCGCGCATGGGGGAACCCTAGTCGTCGAGGAGCCGGGTCGTCGGGAGGAGCATCATGGCGAAAGAGATCTTCGTGGCGTTCGGGGTCGACGTGGACGCCGTCGCCGGCTGGCTGGGTTCGTACGGCGGCCAGGACTCGCCCGACGACATCTCGCGGGGCCTGTTCGCCGGCGAGGTCGGCGTGCCCCGGCTGCTCGAGCTGTTCCGCCGCTACGAGCTCACCCAGACGTTCTTCTGGCCCGGGCACTCGGTGGAGACGTTCCCCGCCGAGTTCGACGCCTGCGTCGCGGCCGGCCACGAGACCGGCGTGCACGGCTACAGCCACGAGAACCCGCTCGCGATGACCCGCGAGCAGGAGGAGACGATCCTCGACTACTGCGTCGACCTCATCGAGCGCCGCAGCGGGCGCCGCCCCACCGGCTATGTCGCGCCGTGGTGGGAGTTCAGCCGGGTCACCAACGAGATCCTGCTCGACCGCGGCATCCGCTACGACCACTCGCTGATGCACCGCGACGTGACCCCGTACTACGTGCGCGTCGGCGACTCCTGGACCCCGATCGACTACGACCAGCCGGCGCAGACGTGGATGAAGCCGCTCGAGCGAGGCACCGAGACCGACCTCGTCGAGATCCCGGCCAACTGGTTCCTCGACGACCTGCCGCCGATGATGTTCATCAAGGGCAGCCCGAACAGCCACGGCTTCGTCAACCCGCGCGACATCGAGCAGATGTGGCGCGACCAGTTCGACTGGACGTACCGCGAGTGCGACTACGCGGCCTTCACGATGACGATCCACCCCGACGTCTCGGGACGACCGCAGGTGCTGCTCGCCCTCGAGCGGCTCATCGAGCACATCAACGGCCACGACGGGGTGCGCTGGGCGACGTTCGACGAGATCGCGCAGGACTTCGTCGCCCGGAACCCGCGCGGTGCCTGAGCGTGTGCCCCTGATGTGTGCAGCCTGCGGCTCCGGTCGCGTCCGCGCGCCGTGGGAGGACACCCTCGGCCCGCCCGACCCCGGCGCCGCGCGGCGCCGGGCGGCCGCGCTGACCCGGTGGCTCGCGCCCCGGCGCTGGCGGGTGGCGGCGTGGGCGGGCGGCTACACGGTCGCCGGGCCGACCGGCCCGCTCCCGCCCGCCGGGAGCGTCGACGAGATCGTCGCGCGGGTGACGTGGCCCCCGGACGTGCCCGACGGGGAGACCCTCGCCGACGCCGTCGTCCGCGCCTCCGTCGCGGCGCTCCACGACGGGGCGCCGATCGTCCTCGCCGGGCCCGAGCCGGGGCCCGCGCGCCGGCTGCTGGCCCACGGCCACGTGCCTGTCGACGTCGTCCCGACCGCGGGGTGCCGCTGGAGCGTGACCCGTCAGGGGTGCTCAGTACCGTTCGGGGCATGAGCGAGGAGGGCCTGTTCGAGGTCGCGGCGCCCGAGCCCGTCGCCGACGGCCCGGACCCCGACCGTCCCGTGACGCGGGGGGTCGTGGAGGACCGACCCGCGCCGACCAGCGGCGTGGGGGCGCCGCTGGCGGTCCGCATGCGCCCGGCGAGCATCGACGAGGTCGTCGGGCAGGCCCACCTGCTCGCCCCGGGCGCCCCGCTGCGCCGGCTCGTCGAGGGCGCGGCGCCGGCGTCGGTGCTGCTGCACGGCCCGCCGGGGACGGGCAAGACCACCCTCGCCCGGCTGATCTCGCAGGCCACCGGCCGCGCCTTCGAGGCCCTCAGCGCACTCAACGCCGGGGTCAAGGAGGTCCGCGGGGTCATCGAGGTCGCCCGCCGCCGCCTCGCCGCGTCCGAGCCCCGCCGCACGGTCCTGTTCATCGACGAGATCCACCGCTTCTCGCGCACCCAGCAGGACGCGCTGCTCGCCGCCGTCGAGGACCGGGTCGTGCTGCTCGTCGGCGCCACCACCGAGAACCCGTCGTTCTCCGTCGTGGCGCCCCTGCTGTCGCGGTCGCTGGTGCTCGGCCTGCACGCCCTCGACGACGAGGCGGTCGGCACGCTGCTCGACCGTGCCGTCGCCGACCAGCGGGGCCTCGGCGGCGCGGTGACGCTGCACCCGGACGCCCGCGCCCACCTCGTGCGCCTCGCCGCGGGTGACGGCCGGCGCTCGCTCACCGCCCTCGAGGCGGCCGCCGACGCGGTGGGGGGAGCCGGGGAGATCACGCTCGCCGACGTCGAGCGCGTGGTCGACGAGGTCGCCGTGCGCTACGACCGCGCGGGCGACCAGCACTACGACGTCATCTCGGCGTTCATCAAGTCGATCCGCGGCTCGGACCCCGACGCCGCCCTGCACTACCTGGCCCGCATGATCGTGGCGGGGGAGGACCCACGCTTCATCGCGCGCCGCCTCGTGGTGCACGCCAGCGAGGACGTCGGCCTGGCCGACCCGACGGCCCTCCCGGCCGCGGTCGCCGCCGCGCAGGCGGTGCAGCTCATCGGCCTGCCCGAGGCGCGGATCAACCTGGCCCAGGTGACGATCCACCTCGCGACCGCGCCGAAGTCCAACGCCGTGATCACCGCGATCGACGAGGCGATGAGCGACGTGCGCACCGGCGCCGCCGGGCCCGTCCCGCCGCACCTGCGCGACGGCCACTACGCGGGCGCCCAGGCGATGGGCAACGCGGTGGGCTACGTCTACCCGCACGACGACCGCGCCGGGGTGGTCACCCAGCAGTACCCGCCGGACGAGCTGGTGGGCCGCGACTACTACCGGCCCGGCGGCCGGGGCGACGAGCGAGAGCGCTCGGAGCGCGTGGCGCGCCTGCGGGAGGTCGTGCGGGGCCGCAGCCGGTCCTGACGTCGCGCGACGAGTGGTGTGCCGAGGTGACTCGGCGCTCGACGAGCTAGAGTCCTATCCGGGTAGGGAGGGGGCTCGCAGCACTTGGGCGCGGTATTCGTCAGCCATACGTCGCGGATTCGTTCGGCGGACGAGATCCGCTCCGCCTCGCCGGAGGGCCTCGACACCCCCAACAAGCATGCGAACAGGAAGCGCTACCTCCGCAACCATCTCCTTCCCGCCTTGGGCTCGATGCTCCGCGAGTACGGACGGGAGGCCTGGTACGACCTCGACCGGATTCGTCCGGGGGATGAGTTCGAACCTGCTATCGCGCACGCCTTGCTCACGTGCGAGGCCGCACTAATTCTCGTGGACCGCGATGCGCTCAGTTCCGGGTTCATGCGCGACGAAGCTCAGATGCTCGGATGGCGGCTCAAAGCCGAGCACGACTTCATCGTTCGAATCGTTCTACTCGGCGACGTCAACGAGAAGGAGTTCGCGGACAGCTCGCTCGGTCGAACGCCATGTGGCGCTCTCTCGTGCAGCACTCCCGAAGAACGCGGCTCCCACAAGCCCGCCGCAGCACCGCGGGTGGCGCGACAGATCATCGAATCGTTGCCGGCCCGGTTGGGTGCCATGAGTTCCGGCCGCGTGGCGGCCCACTGGGTCAGTGACGTCGCCCATTTCCTCGCCGACGTCCCTCCTCACGTTCTCGACGACGTCGAGGTCGAGCTCGACATCACGGCCTCTGCTGCTCGATTCGGTACACGTCGTGAGCGTGTCGCAGCTGCTCTCTTGCGAACCGAGGACGGGCGGATCGGCTACGACAGGGCCCTGGCAGTTCTGCGCCGGGTCGAGGAGTACTTGAGCGCACCGGCACGGGCTGCACTCGTCAAGCGCCTGGTGCCTCTGTGGGCTGATGTCGAAACGGCACAGCTGCTCCACGAGGTCTGCTCGCGGCCGGCACACCGGCGCCTCGCGGCGGTGGTCGCCGATGCCTCACTCCGCGCAGAACACGCACTCGCTCGCGCCAACGCCTCGGATCCCCTGACGGTGACCTGTCGTCTTCCAGGTCGTACCGGTGAGGACTTGGCTGCCGAACTCGTCGAACGCTGTGATGTTCATCTGCGCGATTTCTTGTGCCTCGATCCTGAGACGCGGCCGAAGGAGGTGCGCGCTCTGTTGGAAGATGAGCAACAGACCTATGTGGCTCTCATCCCCAGTCTCGAACCCCGACGCTCTTACGAGGCCGCTCGAACGTTGGTCCATCGCTTCCCGGGGGTGGTCTTCGTCCTCGTCTCGCCCAGAGGCAAGGTCGACTGGAGCGTGGCCCGCCTTCAACCGCTGGCTCTTCCTGCCGACGAGGACTGGGAGCTAATATCGCGTCGGCGAATTCGACAAGTCTACAGGGTGAACGAGGAGGTGCCGGATTTCGGAGAGTTCTGACGCGGCCCACGACGAACGCGTGAGCAGGCCCGACAAGGGAGGCGACTTTGCCATCTCAGCGGTCTTGGAAGACCTCGACCGGCTTCAGGATCGACCTTCGGCGACCGGGCTCCCGCGAGGAGACGCGCGTGACGGTGAAGTCTATGTGATCACCGACGCCATTCGCACCGCTATCAAGGTCGCCGTGATCACCGGACGACCTCTGTTGCTCGGCGGACCGCCCGGATGTGGGAAGTCGAGCCTCGCGAGCTACCTCGCGCGCAATCTCGGCGTTGTCTACGACGAGTTCGTGGCGACGGAGGAGTCGACGCCTGCGGACCTGCTGTGGACCTTCGATGCTGTTCGCCGGCTCGGGGACGCCCAAGCCGATCGGCTCCGCGGCGGGCGAGCCGGTACGGCCGCCTACGTGGAGCCCGGGCCGCTTTGGTGGGCGTTCGACCCCGGCTCCGCGCGACGCCGTGGCTTGGAACACGCAGAATTCGAGAGATCGGGCCTGGAACCTGCGATCGGACCTGCGCCCGTCAGCGGTTCGAGGGTGACCCGCTCCGGGGCGGTGGTGCTCATCGACGAGATCGACAAGGCCGACCTCTCGTTCTGCAACGGGCTACTGGTGCCGTTCGGTAGCAAGCAGTTCGCAGTTCCGGAGCTCGGACTGGTCGTGCGAACCGACGCCCTTGTACCGACATGGAGTCCTTTGACGATCATCACGACCAACCACGAAAGAGATCTTCCGGACGCCTTCGTGCGGCGCTGCGTGGTCTTGAATCTCAAGGCTCCGACCTCCGAAGAGCTCGTGGAGATCGTTGAGCGGCATTTCACGACGGAGCGACTCGACGCCGAGCAACTGGCGGTAGTGGAGCGCCTCGCCAACTCGGTGGGTGAGTCCGGAGCCTTGCCCAGCACCTCGGAGTTCCTCGACCTCGTGAACGTGGCTCTGACGACGCCGGAGCTGCACCAGGATCCGGCGACGTGGGCCCTGGTCGAACAGATGACGGTCGCAAGAGTCGGACGCGGCAGGCGGCTGGAGCGCCGCTGGGCTCGATGAGCGCGGGGAACCTCGCGGACGGCGCACGGATCCTCGCGTTCCGGCAACACTTCCGGGATGTCGGGGCTGCGCTGAGCCACGTCGGGCTGGCGCTCCGACCAGACCAAGCCGTGCTGTCCGATGACCCGTCCGCGATGCCTGCCTCCGTCCTCGAGCCTTTACCGGCATCGTTGCCGCAACGCGGAGCGGATGGGTGGGGCGCGGGCGACGAGTCGGGTTCGGACGACGAACACGACGACGAGCAGGCGCAGACGAGCGCGCATGATCGCAACGACCCCGCGAACTCCCGCGGGGCAGGCGACGAAGGGTCGCGGAGACGTCGCTCCAGGCCGTCCTCACGTAGATCGCGGGTCATAGCGTCCGTGGTGCCCGGGGTGGTGGACACCGCCGCCGGTGCCGTTCCGATCGAGGTCGCCGTGGAGGCGGAGGGATCCGATTACCGCCCCGTTCCCCATCGGGGTAGCGGCGACGTCCCGCTCAGGACAGCCTCCATGTTCTCCGGGCCGACCGTGCAGTCCGCTCTGCGTTCAATGACGAGGGTTGCTCGTGCTGGCCGCTTGCCGGACGTCCCGGCCGTCGTCGACGCTGTGGCGCGGGGTCGGCCGATGCGGGACGTGCCGCTCCTGACCGTGGCTGGGCCCCCGTCGTGCGTGCGCTTCCTCGTCGATGCCAACCTCCGTGCCGGCCTCCTCGCGATGGACATCGCCGATCTCGAGGAGGAGGCCCGGCGGGCCTTTGGCGTCGACCGGCTCGAGACGATGTCGTACCACGGAACTCCTCAAGCCGGATGCGGCGTCGGCGCTCGGCCGACATGGGTTCCATGGGATCAGCAGCCCTTCGCGCCATCAACCATCCTGGTTCGTCCTGGACTGGTTGCCATGGACGAGATCGCCTCGATGGCGGCGGACGTCGCCCGTGCCCGCTCCCAGGGCTCGCGTGTCGTGGAGATCGTGGTGGGCGGCCGGGACTCGGGACGACGGAGTCCCGATCTCCTGATGGTGGAGGACGAGGCAATACCGGACCCGGACCCGGTTCGACGTGAACTGCTCGATGCCGTCCTAGCGGACCCCGTGGTCCGCGGGTCGCCTCTGCTCGCCCTCGCCACGCTTCTGAGCACTCCTCCGTTCGTGTCCGCCGCTGCTGTGCGCCGGGTGCGGCAGGCGTTCTTCGGCCCCAACTCGCTGTGGCTGGAACTCGAGCTAGGCCTGTCGGACGTGGTCGATGGGATCTTTTCGGGAGGCCTGGAGCTGACAGATGATTTCCGCGCTCGGGCATGGGAGGCGCTCCGTGTAGCGCTCTGGCAGCACACGGACCGGGTCGAAGCCCTCAGCGCCCTCCTCGTCCGCGACGATGGGACAAGCCCCCTTCTCGCGCTCGAGGAGGAGATGGTCTGGGCTCACGTCACGACGGATGACGGCCGCCCGACCGTCGACCGCGTGTTGGCGGACTGCGTCAGGACCATCGTGCGGGAGAGGCGAAACGGAATCTCCGACTGGGCGTCGGCTGCGTTGTGGCGTCTCCCCGAAGCCCTTCGGTCGACGCCAACCGCCTGGTTGACCGCCCAGCTCTGTCGGGCCCTGGGCCGCCACCCGCCCGTCGTCGCAACTCCCGAGTCGGGCTGGGATGGACTGCTCCTGAGGGAGGTCGCGCCGCTCCTTCCGCAGACCCTCGTCGGGTTCGTCCGCGACGGGGAAGCGCTGGAGTTCGGATCCATCAATCGTCACCGGCGCTGTGCGATCCTGGTCCCACTCCTTCCGGTCATGCCGCTGGTCGTGCAGTGGCACGACGGCACTCGTGCCCGCCGCGAGGAGATCGACCCTGCTGTCGGTACGCAGCTTCTGCAGACCGGCTCGGCGACGGTCAGGGTGTCGAACCTCGCAGGTTCGCTCGTCGAGCTCGAGGGTTTCCCCGCGGAAGCGGGGGTACCAGCAGAGATCGTCAACATCGAGTCGTCGCTTGATGTCCTCGAGAGCGCCTGGAAGGCTCAACAACTAGTGGCGGCTCGGGTGGTGCGTGCCATCTCGCCGACAACGGCAGTGGTCACCATCTCCCGAGCTCCCGCCCTCACCGGCCGGCTTCGCCTCAGGCGCGGCGAGGGCGTCGTGTCGTCTCTGCTCGAGAACGACATCACCGTGCGTCTCACCTCCGTGGACCGACCTGATCAGCGGATCGAATGCGTTCTCGTCGACATTGGGCCGTGGAACATCGGATTCCTGGAGGTCGGTGCCTGGGTCGAGGCGACCGTGTCCAATGTCGTGGAGTACGGGGTGTTTTTCCTCCTCCCCACGGGGCAGGGAGATCACGCGGTAGGGGGATTGCTGCACCGGTCTCAGATGGTCGACGCGGACGGCGCGCTGTGGCCTCTCCCCGGGGATCTTCTGACTGTCCGAATCAACTCGATCGACCGCGAGACCCGCCAGATCGGCTTGAGCACGATCAGACCACCGGACATTCTCGCGCACCCGACCGGCTCCACGGTCACAGCAACCGTGCACGATGTGCGCCCGTACGGATTCCTGATCGAGCTGCCGTCCGGGCACGTGGCGTTGCTGCACAACGACGAGATCCCGCGTGGGATGCAGCGCAGGACGGGCGATCGGGTTCGCGTCGGCATCAAACAGATCGATGAGCTGGCCGGCCGCGTCTCACTCCATGCCGTCCCTCCGATTCGCTCCGGGGACCTGACGCGGGAGACCGTTGTCGCGCCGACCGCCAGTAAGCCACCACCCCCGGGACGGTCACGGTGGTTCGACGAGGACTCGCCTGAAGCGGTGGCTGCGATCCGTGACTATGTTGCTGATCGGGTGCGCACCGACGCGGGCGAGGCCGCCTCGGCTGTGCGCCTCGCTCATGATCTACGGCTCCGATTCGGTCCGCTCCTGCTCGGTGATTGGCTCGGCTTTGAGCGCTTCGGACTGATGATCGAAGACATCGTGCCGGGTGCGGTCGTCGAGGACGACCGCATCGCCGTGTACCGGCCAGACCGATGAGTCCCGCACCGACCCCATCGATGTCGAATCCCTTGCGTCTCAACAAGCTCGGCACGTGCGTCGTCGGTGTCCACGGAGAGGGGTCGCTGCGACGGATCGACGAGCGCTCGGATCAGGGCTGAGCCGTGCCGACAGTGGTGGGTCAGGCCGACACGAGCCGGGGCACCGCGGGCGCGCCCCCCGGCCGCCCGCGGCACCCCGGCCCGCGGGGCCACCACCCCCCGAACGGAACCGGTGGCCTCCGACGGAATCTTCGTCGGTGATCTCCGGCGGGTTTCCGGGGACGCGTCCCGGCGTGTCCGGGCGGTGTCCGCCGAACGTCCCGGACAGCGGCCGGACGGCGGCTGGGCATCGGGCCCGCCGTGCCGGACGATCTTGCGTGCGGGTCCGGGGGGACCACGGGGGGACCGAGGGGGAGCCATCGACGGCGAGGGTGTGGGACGCGGGGGTCCGGACGGGAGCGGTGACTCCCCGGCGCGGTTCTGCGCGGACTTCCGGGACGCCCTGCGGGCGCGGGACGTGTCGTTCCGCCGGGCGGAGGAGCTCTCGGGCTGGGGGAAGTCGACGATCGCCACCGCCACGCGCGGGCCCGGGCTGCCCAACGCCGACCTCGTGAGCGACGTGCTCGGCGCCGTCGGTCTCGAGCCGGACGAGGTGGCGGCCTGGCAGGCCCGGCACGCCCGGCTGCGCGAGCCCGACGCGCCGCGTGACGACCCGCCGCCGCCCGCCGGCCCGCCACCGGCCGCCCCGCCGCCGCCGGCCCGTCCCGGGCCGGCGCGTCGCTCCACCCGCCGGCGGCTCGAGATCGTGGTGTTCACCGTGCTCGTCGCGCTCGTGGCGGGTCTCGCGACGGCGCTCGTACTCGTCCTGGCGGCCGCGCCGGACCCACCGACCGACCGCACCGTCGTCGTGCAGAACCGCGTCGCGATCGGTGACGGCGCGCTCGTCGAGGACCGCACCCCGTCGTACCTGTCGTCCCGGCCGGTCGCCCGCTGCGCCAACATGCCCGGCTGCAAGATCCCCGGCACCGACGTGGGCAGCGGGTTCACCTTCGAGGCGGTCTGCCAGCTGACCGGCGAGGTCATCACCAACGCCGACGTCACCTCGACGAACATCGGCCAGAACCCGAACGCCGCGGTGTCGGAGCTCTGGCTCGGCGCCCGGGCCCCCGACGGGCGGGTCGGCTACATCTCCGAGGTCTACCTCGCACCGGCGTACCGGGGCGGGCTGGGGCTGCCCGCCTGCTGAGCACACCGCCTGCTGATCGCATCGCCTGCTGATCAAGCCGGACGGCGGGGCCGGGAAGTTCACGAACGGCGCACGGTAACCTGCCGCCACCTGCGCCAGGTGGCGTCCGCGACCCGCTCCCGGGTGGTGTCGCGGGGCGTCGGTCCGGGGACCTGTACCGCACCCAGCACCGAGGAGGACCCGTGTCGGTCGGCCAGATCGCGGCGATCGTCGCCGCGGTGGCGTTCGTGATCCTGGTGGTGCTGCTCGCCATCCCGTTGATCAAGCTCGGGCGCACCCTCGACGAGGCGACGATCGCGATCCGCAAGGCCCACGAGGGCACCGAGCCCCTGCTCTCCGACGCCGGGGTCACGCTGACCACCGTCAACACCCAGCTCGAGCGGGTGGACGGGGTCACGGCCAGTGCCCAGGCCGTCGCGGCCAACACCAAGGCACTGAGCACGCTGTTCACCGCGACGCTGGGCGGCCCGCTCGTCAAGGTCGCGGCCCTGTCCTACGGGCTGCGCAAGGCCCAGCAGGCCCGCAGGCTCAAGAACGCGCCGAAGGGCAAGGACCGGAAGTCGAAGCGGAGCGTGCGCGCATGAGGCGACTGTTCTGGGTCGGCGTCGGTGTCGCGGTCGGCGTCACCGCCACCCGCAAAGTCAACGAAATGACCCAGAAGGCCACGCCGGCGGGCGTCGGCACGAGCCTCGGCGAGGGGCTGCGGGAGCTCGGGGCCGGACTCGGGGCGTTCGGCGCGGAGGTGCGCGCCGGAATGAACGAACGCTCCGAGGAGCTGTACGCGATGGTGGAGGACACGACCGAGATCCCCGTGCGGCCCGACCCGCCGACGTCGGCCCGTCACGCGCGAGCGCCCCGGCGGGGAGACTCGCGCGCCCGCTGACGGGCGCCCCCGAGCACGTCCCCGCGCGATCCGCGTCCCCTTCCGCACTCTTCCGAGCAGGACACCGTGCAGACCCACGAGATCCGCCGACGCTTCCTCGCCCACTTCGAGAACGCCGGCCACACGCCCGTCCCCAGTGCCTCGCTGATCCTCGACGACCCGACCCTGCTGTTCGTCAACGCGGGGATGGTGCAGTTCAAGCCCTACTTCCTCGGTGACGCGCCGGCCCCCTGGCACACCGCGACGTCGATCCAGAAGTGTGTGCGCACCGGCGACATCGAGAACGTCGGCCACACCACCCGCCACAACACGTTCTTCCAGATGGCGGGCAACTTCTCGTTCGGCGACTACTTCAAGGAAGGCGCGATCCGGCACGCCTGGGCGCTGGTGACCGGCGCCGTCGACGACGGCGGGTTCGGTTTCGACCCCGAGCGCATCTGGGTCACCGTCTACGAGAACGACGACGAGGCCGAGCGCATCTGGCGCGACGAGATCGGGCTGCCGCCCGAGCGCATCCAGCGCCGCGACGGACGCGACAACTACTGGGACATGGGCGTCCCCGGACCCGGCGGCCCCTGCTCGGAGATCTACTACGACCGCGGGCCGGAGTTCGGGGTCGAGGGCGGCCCGGTCGCCGACGAGGACCGGTACCTCGAGATCTGGAACCTCGTGTTCATGCAGGACGTGCGCGGTGGCGAGAGCCCCAAGTACGGCGCCGCCCCGATCGGTGAGCTCCCGCAGAAGAACATCGACACCGGCCTGGGCATCGAGCGGGTCGCGTTCCTGCTCCAGGGCGTCGAGAACGTCTACGAGACCGACCTGCTGCGGCCGACCATCGACCGCGTCCAGGAGCTGTCGGGACGCTCCTACGACGGCGGCACGGCCGAGGACGGCGTGCGGTTCCGCGTCATCGCCGACCACATCCGTACCGGGACGATGATCATCGGCGACGGCGTGACCCCCGGCAACGAGGGCCGCGGTTACGTCCTGCGGCGCCTGCTGCGGCGCGTCGTGCGCAACGCGCGGCTGCTCGGGATCACCGAGCCGGTGCTCGCCGACCTCACCGCGGTGGTCCGCGACGCGATGGGACCGTCGTACCCCGAGATCGTGTCCGACTTCGACCGCATCGTCT
This sequence comes from Actinomycetospora aeridis, assembly GCF_037400275.1. Taxonomy (NCBI): domain Bacteria; kingdom Bacillati; phylum Actinomycetota; class Actinomycetes; order Pseudonocardiales; family Pseudonocardiaceae; genus Actinomycetospora; species Actinomycetospora aeridis. Next base: position 464,301 of record NZ_JBBEGL010000003.1, read on the forward strand.
CCGTGATGCGCGCCGAGGAGGACGCCTTCCGCGCCACGCTGACGACGGGCTCGCGGCTCTTCGACGACGCCGTCGCCAGCACCCGCGCGTCGGGACGCTCCGTGCTCTCCGGCGAGGACGCCTTCACCCTCCACGACACCTACGGCTTCCCCATCGACCTCACCCTCGAGATGGCGGGCGAGGCGGGGCTCGACGTCGACGAGGGTGCCTTCCGGTCGCTGATGAACCAGCAGCGCGCCCGGGCCAAGGCCGACGCGGCCAGCCGCAAGCAGGGCAGCGCCGACCACTCGGTCTACCGCCGCCTGCTCGAGGAGCACCCGCCCGGGGAGTTCCTCGGCTACACCGACCTGCAGGCCGCCGCGCGCATCGTGGGCCTGCTCGTCGACGGCCAGCCGGTGCCGGCGGCCTCGGCGGGCGACGTCGTCGAGATCGTCCTGGACAACACCCCGTTCTACGGCGAGTCGGGCGGTCAGCAGGCCGACACGGGCACCATCCGGACCGGGGACGGGACCGTCCACGTCGACGACGTCCAGATCCCCGTGCCCGGCCTGCGGATCCACCGCGGCGTCGTCACCGGGGGGACCGTCGCCGTCGACACGGCCGCCGACGCCGAGGTCGACGTCTCCCGGCGCACCGCCATCGCCCGCGCCCACACCGGGACCCACCTCGTGCACGCCGGGGTGCGCAACGCCCTCGGCCCCGCCGCCGCCCAGGCCGGCTCGCTCAACGCCCCCGGGCGCCTGCGCTTCGACTTCACCTCGCCCTCGGGCGGGATCCCGCCCGCGCTGCTGCTCGAGGTCGAGGACGAGGTCAACACGATCCTGCAGGAGGACCGCGACGTCGACTGGTACGTGACGTCGATGGACCGGGCCCGCGAGCTCGGCGCCATGATGCTGTTCGGCGAGAAGTACGGCGACCACGTGCGCGTCGTCGACATGGGGGAGTACTCCCGCGAGCTGTGCGGTGGCACCCACGTGGCCCGCACCGGCGAGCTCGGCATGGTCAAGGTCATCACCGAGGGGTCCATCGGCTCCGGGGTGCGGCGGGTCGAGGCCCTCGTCGGCCTGGACGCCTTCCGGTACCTCAACCGTGAGCACGTCCTGGTCAACCAGCTCGCCGAGCAGCTCAAGACGCCCAGCGACGAACTGCCGGAGCGCATCTCGGGCATCGTCGAGCGCCTGCGCGCCGCGGAGAAGGAGCTCGAGACCATCCGGGCGCGCGAGGTGCTCTCCTCGGCCGGCGCGCTGGCCGACGGCGCCGAGGACGTCGGCGGCATCGCGCTCGTCGCCGCCCGCACGCCCGAGGGCGTCGGTGGCGGCGACCTGCGCTCGCTGGCCGGCGACGTCCGGGGCCGGCTGCAGGCCCGCCCGGGCGTCGTGGCGCTCTTCGCCCCCGACGGCGAGAAGGTGTCGTTCGTCGTCGCCACCACCGAGGCCGCCCGCGAGCAGGGCCTCGGCGCCGGCGACCTCGTCAAGGCCTTCGCGCCCGCCGTGAACGGGCGGGGCGGCGGCAAGCCGGACCTCGCCCAGGGCGGGGGCAGCGGTGTCGCGGGCATCGACGACGCCATCGCCGCCCTCCGCGCGGAGGTGGCCCGCGCTGGCCGGTGACTCTCCCGTCGTGCGGGGCCGGCGCCTCGGCGTCGACGTCGGCAGCGTGCGCGTGGGCGTGGCGCTCTCGGATCCGGCCGGGGTGCTCGCCACCCCGCTCGTTACGCTCGCTCACGATGATGCCGGTACCGACCTGGACCGGCTCGTGGCGCTCGTCGACGAGCACGAGGTGGTCGAGGTGGTCGTGGGGCTCCCCCGGACGCTGGCCGGCCGGGACGGCCCGGCGGCGCAGACCGCCCGCGGCTACGCCGACGCGCTCACCGGGCGGCTGGCCTCCCGCGGGACCCCGGTCGTGCTCTCCGACGAGCGCCTGACCACCGTGACCGCGATGCGCACCCTCTCCGACCGCGGGGTCAAGGGGCGCAAGCAGCGCCGCGTGATCGACCAGGCCGCCGCCGTGGAGATCCTGCAGGGGTACCTCGACACCCGACGGGTCCGGACCCCCGACCCCGACAGCTCGGAGGACTCGTGACCGGACGTCACCCCGGGCCCGGCCGGCCCGACGGTCGATCGCACACCGAGCGCCGGGTGATCCGGATGTCGGCGACGACCGGGCGGGCGTTCGGAGGGTCGGGCCCGGGGTCGGCGGGGCCCTCGCGTGACCGTTACGTCGCCCATCCCGACGCCGAGACCGACCGGCACTACGCGGCGGCGTGGCGGGTGCCCGCGCCGGAGCCGGCGCCGGCGGACCCGCCTGCACCGGCCGAGGCCGAGCCGGACGCCGACGCCGGATGGCTGCTCGGTGACGACGAGCCGCGCTCCGGCGGGGACGCCCTCACCGAGGCGCTGCCGCAGGGCCGGCCGCCGCGCCGCCGCCGATGGCTGTGGCCCGCGGTCGCCGCGGTCCTGGTGCTCGCGCTCGTCGGCGGGGTGTTCTTCACCCGCGACCTGTGGCCGATCCTGTTCCCGCCGGACTACGACGGTCCCGGCACCGGCCGCGTCGTCGTGGAGGTCTCCGACGGCTCGTCCACCCGCGCGATCGGCGAGGAGCTCGTCGCCGCGGACGTGGTGGCCTCGGCGCGGGCGTTCGGCGACGCCGCGGAGGAGGACCCGAACGGGCGCGGCATCCAGCCCGGCTTCTACGAGCTGCGCCGGCAGATGTCGGCCGCGGGCGCCGTGACGGCACTGCTCGACCCCGCCACGCGCGTCGGGCGGCTCGACATCCGCAGCGGCACGCAGCTCGACGACACCGCCGGCAACGGCACCGAGGTCGTGCCGGGGGTCCTGTCGCTGATCTCGCGCGCCACCTGCACCGTCGACGGGTCCGGCGCGGAGCGCTGCGCCTCGGTCGAGGAGCTGCGCGCGGCGATGGCCGACACCGATCCGGCCGAGCTCGGGGTGCCCTCGTGGGCGCTCGACGGCGTCCGGCGCGCCGAGCCGGCCCGCCGGCTCGAGGGCCTGCTCGCCCCCGGTCCCTACGACCTGGCCCCGGGCACCGGGGCGCGCGAGGCGCTCGCCGCGGTGGTACGGGCGTCGGTGCCGCGGCTGGAGGCCGGGGGGCTCGTGCGCGAGGCCGAGGCCGCCGGGATGGCGCCCTACGACGCGCTGATCCTCGGGTCGCTCGCCGAGCGCGAGGGCGTCCCGGCCGACTTCGCGAAGGTCACGCGGGTCATCGTCAACCGGCTCGCGGTGCCGATGCGCCTGCAGTTCGACTCGACGGTGAACTACCCCCTGGACCGCCAGACGCTGCTGACCAGCCCGTACGATCGCGCCCGCCCGGGCCCGTACAACACCTACCTCAACCTCGGGTTGACCCCGACCCCCATCGGCGCGGTCAGCCCGCAGGCGCTGCAGGCCGCGCTCGAGCCCGAGCCGGGCCCGTGGGTGTACTTCGTGAAGTGCCAGACCGACGGCATCTCGTGCTTCGCCGTCACACCGGCCGAGCACGACGCCAACCGCCGGCTGGCGCAGGAGCGCGGGGTCTACTGAGGGTGCGCGCCGCCGTCCTGGGCTCGCCCGTCGCGCACTCGCGCTCGCCGGTGCTGCACCGGGCCGCCTACGCCGCGCTCGGCCTCGACGACTGGACCTACGGGACCGTCGAGTGCACCGCCGAGGAGCTGCCTGCTTTCGTGCGCGGGCTCGACAGGTCCTGGACGGGGTTGTCGGTGACGATGCCGGGCAAGCGGGCGGCGCTGGAGGTGGCGTCGTCGGTCTCGCTGCGCGCGCGCCGGGTCGGGGCCGCGAACACCCTGGTGCCCCACGACGGCGGGTGGGCCGCGGACTGCACCGACGTCGACGGCGTCGCCGGGGCCCTGCGGGCGGCGGGGGTGAGGGACTTCCCGCCGACCGTGTTCGCCGCCGACGCCGTGGTGCTGGGCAGCGGGGCGACCGCCTGCGCGGCGCTGGGCGGGATCTACGACATCGGCTGCGAGGGGGTGACCCTCGTCGTGCGGGATCTCCAGCGGGCCGCCGGGACGCTGGACGTCGCGCGGGGCTTCGGGTTCGCGCGGCGGGCGGTGACGTGGGCGGAGCTGTCGCCGCCGGACCTGGCGGACGCCAAGGCGCTGGTCAACACCACGCCGGCGGGGTCGGTGGACGCCTCCCTCGCCGCGCGTCTCGTCGCGTGGCTGCCCGACTGGGCGGTGGTGCTCGACGCGGTGTACCACCCGTGGCCGACCCCGCTGGCCGCCGCCGCGGCGGCCCGGGGGCTCCCCGTCGCCACCGGGCTCGACATGCTCCTGCACCAGGCCTTCGGCCAGGTCGAGCAGTTCACGGGTCTGCCGGCGCCGCGGGAGGCGATGCACCGGGCCCTCGCGGCGACCTCCGACACCCCGCTCCTGCCCCTGCCCCCGCTGACCTGACCGCGGTGTGTTGCCAGGAATGCGGCTTTCCTGGCGTCCCACGCCAGGCTCGCCACATCCTCGCTGCGCGACACGCCGCCGCCCGCCTGTGGCACGGGGTGTCTCAGCCTGGCGGCCACGCTGGCGTCGGACGTCAGGAAATCCACCCGCTCGGATCCTCGGGCGACCCGCCTCTCGCCCGTCCGCCGTCCCCATCCGCCGGATGCGTCCCCGGGGTCGCGAGGCGGTGCGTGACGGATCGGGCCCGGTCCGGTCACGCTCGACGGCGTGGTCAGGGACGTGGTGCTCGCCGGGCTGGCCGGCGGGGGAGCGGGCGCGCTCGGCGGGGTGGCGATCCGTGCGTGGCTCGCGCGGATGCGGCGCGGGGCGCTCGTGCCGGTGGCGGCGTGCGCCGGGGTGCTCGCGGTGCTCTGGGCGCTCGCGGGCACCCTCGTCGCCGCCGGTGCGGTCCCCGTGGTGTGGCTGCCGGCCCAGCTGGTGCTCGCCGCGCTCGTGGTCGCCGGGAGCGCCGTCGACCTCGCCGCGGGTCGCCTGCCGGACACGCTCACGGGGACCGCGGCGGTCGCGATGCTCGCCGCGCTGATCCCGCTCCCGCCGTCCACCCTCGGTGCGGGCCTGCTCGGCGGGGTCGCGGTGGGCGGTGTCCTCGCCGCCGTACACCTCCTCGCGCCCTCCGCCCTCGGCGCCGGCGACGTCAAGCTCGCCCCGTCGCTCGGCGCCCCGCTGGCGGCCGCGTCGTGGACGGCACCCGTCACCGCGGTGGCCCTGGCCGCGTGCGGCGTGCTCGTGCTGGCCTCGCTGCAGGGGACGCGGCGGGTCCCGTTCGGCCCTCCGCTGCTGGTCGCGACGTGGGTGGTGCTCACCGCGTCCCTGAGGGGCCGGTGATGACGGGTGACGTGGAACGATGGGGCCGTGTTGCGGTGGTTGACGGCGGGCGAGTCGCACGGTGCGGCGCTCACGGCGGTGCTCGAGGGCATGGTCGCGGGCGTCTCGGTCAGCTCCAAGGAGGTGTCGGCCGAGCTGGCGCGACGCCGCCTGGGCTACGGGCGCGGGGCGCGGATGGCGTTCGAGGCCGACGAGATCGAGCTCTCCGGCGGCCTGCGCCACGGGGTGACGCTCGGCAGCCCGGTCGCGATCCGCATCGGCAACTCCGAGTGGCCGAAGTGGGAGACGGTGATGTCGGCGGACCCCGTCGACCCCGCGCTGATCGAGGGGCGGGCGCGCAACGCGCCGCTCACCCGGCCGCGTCCCGGCCACGCGGACCTCGCGGGCATGACGAAGTACGCCTTCGACGAGGCGCGCCCCGTGCTCGAGCGGGCGAGCGCGCGCGAGACGGCCGCCAAGGTGGCCCTCGGCGCCGTCGCGAAGGCGTTCCTGGCGCAGGCGCTGGGTGTCGAGGTGCTCTCCCACGTGGTCAGCCTCGGCACCGCCGACGCCACCCCCGGCGCGATCCCGATGCCCGGTGACGGCGAGCGCATCGACGCGAGCCCGGTCCGCGCCGTCGACGAGGCCTCGACGCAGGCGATGGTGGCCGAGGTCGACGCCGCCAAGGAGGACGGCGACACCCTGGGCGGGGTCGTCGAGGTCGTCGCCCACGGTCTGCCGGTGGGCCTCGGCTCCTACGTGCAGGCCGACCGGCGGCTCGACGCCCGGCTGGCCGGCGCGCTGATGGGCATCCAGGCGATGAAGGGCGTCGAGATCGGCGACGGGTTCACCACCGCCCGCCGGCGGGGCTCGGCGGCCCACGACGAGATGCACGTCGCCGCGCCCGGCGTCAGTCGCGCGTCGAACCGCGCGGGCGGCATCGAGGGCGGCATGACCAACGGCGAGCCGCTGCGGGCGCGCGTGGCGATGAAGCCGATCTCGACGGTGCCGCGGGCGCTCGCGACGGTCGACACAGCGACCGGCGAGGCGGCCGTCGCCCACCACCAGCGCTCGGACGTCTGCGCCGTGCCGGCGGCCGGCGTGGTCGCCGAGGCGCTGGTCGCGCTCGTGCTGGCCGACGCGGCGCTGGAGAAGTTCGGCGGCGACTCGCTGGGCGAGACCGCCCGCAACCTCGCGGCCTACCGCGCCGCCATCGACCCGCACCTGCTGCGGAGCGAGCCGTGAGTCCCGTCGCGGTCCTCGTCGGCCCGCCGGGGGCCGGCAAGTCGACGGTCGGCGAGCTGCTCGCCGACCGCCTCGGCGTCGGGTTCACCGACAGCGACGCGATCGTCGAGGCGCGGACCGGCCGGGTGATCAGCGACATCTTCCTGTCCGACGGCGAGGCCGCGTTCCGGGTGATGGAGCGCGAGGCGGTCGCGAGTGCCCTGGCCGAGCACGACGGCGTGCTCGCCCTCGGCGGCGGCGCGCCGATGACCGAGGGGGTGCGCGCGGACCTCGAGGGACACCCCGTGGTCTTCCTCGCGGTCGGCCTGGCCGCCGGCGTCCGGCGGGTCGGGCTGTCGACGGCACGGCCGCTGCTCGCCGGGGTCAACCCCCGCGCGACCTTCTCCGCGCTGCTCCAGGAGCGCCTGCCCGTGTACCGCGCGGTCGCCCGCCACGAGATCGCGACGGACAGCCTCGACCCCGAGGCCGTCGTCGACGCCGTGCTCGCCGCCCTCCGCCCGGAGGCCGACCGTGCCGGCCGGTAGCCCCGTCGCCGAGCAGCGCCTGCGCGTCGCGAGCGGCGAGCCCTACGACGTCGTCGTCGGTCGCGGGGTCACCGGTGCCGTGGCGGAGATCCTCGCGGGCACGGCGACCGTCGTCGTCTGCCACCAGCCCGCGGTCGCCGGGGTCGCCACCGCGATCCGCGACGCCCTCGAGGCCCAGGGCACGCGCACCCACCTGCTCGTGCTGCCCGAGAGCGAGGACGGCAAGGACCTCGCGACGGCCGGCGCCTGCTGGGAGGAGCTGGGACGGCTCGGCGTCACCCGCTCCGACGCCCTCGTGGCGGTCGGCGGGGGAGCGGCCACCGACCTCGTCGGCTTCGTGGCCGCCGGGTGGATGCGCGGCGTCCGCGTGGTCCAGGTGCCCACCACCCTGCTCGCCATGGTGGACGCCGCGGTCGGCGGCAAGACCGGCATCAACACCGCTGCCGGCAAGAACCTCGTCGGCGCGTTCCACGAGCCCGCCGCGGTCGTCGCGGACCTCGACACCCTCGCCACGGTCGGCCGTCCCGAGCTCGCGGCCGGCATGGCCGAGGTGATCAAGACCGGGTTCATCGCCGACCCCGCGATCCTCGAGCTCGTCGAGGCCGACCCCGAGCAGGCCCTCGACCCGGCCGGCGACGTGCTCGGCGAGCTCGTCGTCCGCTCGGTGCGGGTGAAGGCGGACGTCGTCGCCGCGGACCTGCGCGAGTCGCACCTGCGCGAGATCCTCAACTACGGCCACACGCTCGGCCACGCCGTCGAGCGTCGCGAGCAGTACCGCTGGCGCCACGGCGAGGCGGTGTCGGTGGGTCTGGTGTTCGCCGCCGAACTCGCCCGCCGGGCCGGGCGCCTCGACGACGCCACGGCCGACCGGCACGCCGGCACCCTCGCGGCGGTGGGTCTCCCGACGACCTACCCCGCCGACGCGTTCGACGACCTCGTCGCCACCATGCGGCTGGACAAGAAGTCCCGCGGCGCGCTGCTGCGCTTCGTGGTGCTCGACGGCCTGGCGAACCCCGGGCGTCTCGAGGGGCCGGACCCGTCCGACCTCGCGGCGGCCTACGCGGCCCTCGCGAGCTGATCAAGCGGTCGGCGGGGCGGCGCGCAGACGGCCCAGCGCCGACCGACGAGGGGAGGCGCGCTCAGCCCTTCGGGCGGCGCAGCCCGAACTTGCGGCGCGAGCCCTTCTCCGGCTCGGCGGGGGGCTCGGCCGGCCCGGCGACGTCGTCGGCGGTGACCGCGGGCTGACTGCCCGTGGGGTCGAGCGGGCCGCCCGGGCGGGGGAAGGCCGGCAGCACGGCGACCACCGGTGCCTCGAGCGACTCGGGCACGTCCCCGGTCGCCGCGGGAGCCGCGGTGTCGGTCCCGAACGGCGAGGAGACCGGCTCGGGAGGAGCCCCCGCGGGCCGGACCGTCGAGACCCGGCGCTGCCCGGCGAGCCGGGGCGCCTCGGGCATGCGCTCACGCTCGGCGACCTCGGGCACGCGGTCCGCCGCGCGGCGTCGCGGCGTGCGCACCCCGGCCACCGCCGGGTCGGCGGCGGGGACGACCCGCGCCGGCACCACGCCCACGCGGGCGGCGGCGCGGGCGGCGGCGCGGGCGGCGGAGGGGGCGCGCTCGTCGGCGACGCGGCGCTCGAGCTCCTCGTCGTCGGCGTCGAGCATGGGGTCGTCGGCGCCCTCGCCGTGGCGGCGCATCGACAGCCAGCCCAGCCGCGACCCGACGAACACCGCGGCGAGGATCAGCAGCGCGACGAACGAGGCGCGCCCGACGAGCGCGGACTGGAGGTCGGCCACCCCGGTGTCGTCGACGAACAGCGCGAGCAGGATCCAGCTCAGCAGGCCGGCCGCGGGCGCCGTGACCAGGGCCGCGATGAACCAGGTCCATTCGGGGGGTCGGCGGTCGAGCACGATCTCGGCGCCCACCCAGCCGATCACGACCGCGACGACGACCAGGAGCAGGACGACGCTCCAGAGCCGCATCAGGTCGGGTGACCAGGACCGCAGGGCCACGAACAGCGCCTCCGCGACGCCGTAGACCACGGTCAGGACGAGCGCACGGAGGGCCCAGGGACACAGCCGGACCGAGGCGGGACGCACCCCGACACCGTACGACCCGCCCTCTCCTAGGCTGACGGGTGTGGAGCCCACCCGTCCGGAACGCGCGCCCGGCGGCCACGCGCGACGCCGTGACGCCCTGCGTGACCTGCTGCGCGAGGCCGGGCTGGACGCGCTCCTCGTCACCGACCTGATCAACGTCAGGTACCTCACCGGCTTCACGGGCTCCAACGCGGCGCTGCTGGTGGACGCCGGCGACGGGGCCGGCGGCGAGGACCGCACGGTGCTCGCGACCGACGGGCGCTACACCACCCAGGCGGCGGCCCAGACGCCCGATCTCCGCGTGCTCGTCGAGCGGGCCTGCGCCCCGGCGCTGCTGGCCGACCGCCGGGGGACCGTCGGCTTCGACAGCGCCCACGTCACGGTCGACGGCCACGCCGACCTCCTCGGCGCGCTGGCGCAGGGCGAGCTGCGCCGCGCCCCCGGCCTCGTCGAGACCCTGCGGGCGGTGAAGGACGACGGCGAGATCGACGCGCTGCGCCAGGCGTGCGCGGCCGCGGACGTCGCGCTGGCCGGGATGATCGCGCACGACGGCCTGCGCCCCGGCCGCACGGAGCGCGAGGTCGCCCGCGACCTCGAGGAGCGCATGCGGGAGGCCGGCGCCGAGGGCCCGTCGTTCGAGACGATCGTGGCCGCCGGCGCGCACGCGGCGATCCCGCACCACCGCCCCACCGACGCGCCCCTGGCCGACGGCGACCTGCTGACCATGGACTTCGGTGCGCTCGTCGACGGCTACCACTCCGACATGACCCGCACGCTCGTCGTCGGCGCCCCCGAGGACTGGCAGCGCGACCTGCACGCGCTCGTCGCCGAGGCCGCCGCGGCCGGCCGGGCGGCGCTGGCGCCGGGCACGGCGACCCGGGACGTCGACGCCGCCGCCCGCGACGTCATCGTCGCCGCCGGGTTCGGCGAGCAGTTCGTGCACGGGCTGGGCCACGGGGTCGGGCTGGTCATCCACGAGGCTCCGGCGCTGTCCGCGACGGCGACCGCTACCCTGGACGTAGGGATGACGGTCACCGTCGAGCCGGGGGTCTACCTGGCCGGACGGGGCGGGGTCCGGATCGAGGACACGCTCGTCCTCACCGACTCCGGAGCCGTGCCCCTCACGCAGAGCCCCCGGGACCTCGTGCCCGAGTCCCGAGACGAGACGTAGGAGAGAGCGCTCCCGTGGCGACGACGAACGACCTCAAGAACGGCCTCGTGCTGCGCATCGACGGCAACCTCTGGACCGTCACCGAGTTCCAGCACGTCAAGCCCGGCAAGGGCGGCGCCTTCGTCCGCACGACGCTGAAGAACGTCATGACGGGCAAGGTCGTCGACAAGACCTTCAACGCGGGCACGAAGGTCGAGACGGCCAACGTCGACCGGCGCGACATGACCTACCTCTACCGTGACGGCGACGACTTCATCTTCATGGACGCCGCCGACTACGAGCAGGTCCCGCTGCCCTCGGCCACCGTCGGCGACCAGGCCCGCTTCCTCCTGGAGAACCAGGAGGTCCAGGTCTCCTTCAACGACGGCGCGCCGCTCTACATCGAGCTGCCGGCGTCGGTCGAGCTGGAGATCACCCAGACCGACCCGGGCCTGCAGGGCGACCGCTCCACCGGCGGCACCAAGCCGGCCACGGTCTCGACGGGCGCGGAGATCCAGGTCCCGCTGTTCCTCGAGACCGGCACCAAGGTCAAGGTCGACACCCGGGACGGTCGCTACCTGGGCCGCGTGAGCGGCTGACGAGCCACGAAGCGAAGCGGAGCTGACCAGACCCGTGTCGTCACCCGCCACTCCCCGCAAGGGTTCCCGCTCCAAGGCCCGCAAGCGGGCCCTCGACATCCTCTTCGAGTCCGAGGCCCGCGGCGAGGACGCGCAGGAGGTGCTCGCGCGGCGCATCGCCGGCGCGGACGCGCCGCCGGTGTCGGACTTCGCGGCCTCGATCGTCGAGGGCGTCGTGTCCCACCGCGACGAGATCGACGACGTGATCTCGTCCTACGCGCGCGGGTGGACGATGGCGCGGATGCCGGCCGTCGACCGCATGATCCTGCGGATCGGGGTCTTCGAGATCCGGTTCTCCGACGACGTGCCGGACCCGGTGGCCATCGACGAGGCGATCGACCTGGCGCGCGAGCTGTCGACCGACGACTCGCCGCGGTTCGTCAACGGCGTGCTGGCCGGGGTGTCCTCGGGGCGCCCGGGCACGGTGGCGCCGCCGAGCCCGGACCGCGTCGACCTGCCGGCCGGGGTAGAGCTGGCGTCGGGCGACACCCCGACGAACGACGAGCCGACCGACGGCTGAGGCACGTCCGGGGTCCGCGAACGCGGACTTCGGACGCAGAGAAGCAGCGAACAGCGCGTTCGCTGCTTCCGGACGGCGGCGTCGGCCCTACTCGTCCATCGCCCGCGCGACGCGGGCCTCGGGCGGGAGGACGCCCCAGTCGACGAGCTGGTCGGACAGCTCCCCGGGGCTCATGTCGTAGATGATCGCGAGCGAGCGCAGGTCCTCGTTGCGGATTGAGAGGACCTTGCCGTTGTAGTCGCCGCGCTGGCTCTGGATGGCCGCGGCGTAGCGGGCCAGCGGGCCGGCTTTCTCGGCGGGCAGCTGCTGGAGCCGCTCGAGGTTGATGACGATCTTGGCGGCGGGCTCCGAACCGGACGGGATCCGGCCCTCGGGCAGGAGCTCCGCGACGGGGACGCCGTAGAAGTCGGCGAGCTCGGCGAGCTTCTGCACGGTGACGGCGCGGTCGCCGCGCTCGTACGACCCGACGACGACGGCCTTCCACCGCCCGCCCGACTTCTGCTCGACCCCGTGCAGTGACAGACCCTGCTGCTGGCGGATGCCCCGGAGCTTCGACCCCAGCGCCTTCGCGTAGTCACCCATCTGGCGGACACCCGTCCTCTCGCGTCGCCCGGCTCGCCCCGCCCGTGCACTCAGCGAAGTCGATACGGAGAGTGATGATGCGCCCTGTGTCGGCACATGGTCAAGCCGGGGATCGCACCGATCGTCGCCGGTGTGGCTCGTGGCACTCCGTCCGGACACGGACCACGGCGCGTAGTGCTGCGCCCGGAGCAGCGCGACGACGACCGTCGCATGGGCCCCGTCGGGTCGGCGTGTCGTCGCTGATAGTGTCGGAGCGAGTCCTGACCGACATCCTTTAAGAGCCGTCCGGCGAGGCGGAGAAGGAGGGTCCCCCCGTGCCGTCGAGGCGCCGGGGCGAGCCCGGGTCGGGTGGCGCGAGTGCCGAGGGTGAGCGCGAGCTCCTCTCGGCGGCCGATCTCGCGCGCACCGTGGCCCGCGTCGCCCACGAGATCATCGAACGCACCACCCCGGACGGCGGGTCCGCCCCCGTGGTCCTCCTCGGCCTCCCGACGCGGGGGACCTACCTCGCGCGGCGGCTCGCCGAGCGCATCTCCGAGATCACCGGGGCCACCGTGCCCACGGGGACGCTCGACCCCACGCTCTACCGCGACGACCTCCGCCTGCGCCCCACGCGCGCGCTCGCAGAGACGGAGCTGCCGCCGGGCGGCATCGACGACGCGGTGGTGGTGCTCGTCGACGACGTCCTGTTCTCCGGGCGCACCGTCCGCGCCGCGCTCGACGCCCTGCGCGACCACGGCCGGCCGCGGGCCGTGCAGCTGGCGGTCCTCATCGACCGCGGGCACCGCGAGCTGCCGATCCGCGCGGACTACGTCGGCAAGAACGTGCCGACCAACCGCTCCGAGGACGTCGCGGTGCGCATGACCGAGGTCGACGGCGAGGACGGGGTGAGCCTGCGATGACCAGCGCGGACACCGGCATCGGCCTGCGCCACCTGTTGTCCACCGAGCACCTGCGCCGCGAGCAGGCCGAGGCACTGCTGGACACCGCATCGGGCATGGAGCAGGCGCTGACCGGCCGCGCCGTACGCAAGCTGCCCACCCTGCGCGGGCGCACCGTCGTCACCCTCTTCTACGAGAACTCCACGCGGACCCGGGTGTCGTTCGAGGTCGCGGGCAAGTGGATGAGCGCGGACACGATCAACGTCAGCGCCTCGGCCAGCTCCGTGAGCAAGGGCGAGTCCCTCCGCGACACGGCGGCGACCCTCGGCGCCGCCGGCGCCGACTGCCTGATCGTGCGCCACCCGGCCTCCGGGGCGCCGCACCGGATCGCGGCCTGGCTCGACAAGGTCGGGCACTCCCACCTGGGCCGGGAAGGGCACGTCGCGGTGGTCAACGCCGGCGACGGCACCCACGAGCACCCCACCCAGGCGCTGCTCGACGCCGCCACCCTGCGGGCGCGGCTCGGACGGGTCGAGGGCGCGCACGTCGCGATCGTCGGCGACGTCCTGCACAGCCGCGTCGCACGCTCCAACGCGCACCTGCTGGCGACCCTGGGCGCCCGGGTGACGCTCGTGGCGCCGCCGACGCTGCTGCCGATCGGGGTCGGCGAGTGGCCGGTCACGGTGTCCCACGACCTGGACGGGGTGCTCGGCCAGGGCCCGGACGCCGTGATGATGCTGCGCGTGCAGGCCGAGCGCATGCACGGCGGCTTCTTCCCCTCGGCGCGCGAGTACGCGGTGCGCTTCGGGCTCTCGCAGCAGCGCGCCGACCGCCTGCCCGACCACGCGGTCGTCCTGCACCCGGGCCCCGCCGTGCGCGGCATGGAGATCGCGAGCTCGGTCGCCGACTCGAGCCGCGCCGCCATCGCGGAGCAGGTCACCGCCGGGGTCCACGTGCGGATGGCCGTGCTCTACCACCTGCTCGCCGGAGAGGACGTGGCGTGACGACCACCAGGCTGACGGGCGTCCGCCCCTACGGCGAGGACCCCCAGGACCTCTACGTCCGCGACGGCGTCCTCGTCGACGCGGTGGACGACCCGGACGTGACGATCGACGCCGACGGCCTCGTCGCGCTGCCGGGCCTCGTCGACCTGCACACCCACCTGCGCGAGCCGGGCGGCGAGGAGGCCGAGACCGTCGACACGGGCTCGGCCGCGGCCGCGCTCGGCGGCTACACCGCGGTGTTCGCGATGCCCAACACCGACCCGGTGGCCGACTCCCCGGTGGTCGTCGAGCACGTGTGGCGGCGCGGGCGCGAGGTCGGGCTGGTGGACGTCCACCCGGTCGGGGCGGTCACCGTCGGCCTCGAGGGCGCCCGGCTCGCCGAGATGGGCATGATGGCCGCCTCGCCCGCCGGGGTGCGGATGTTCTCCGACGACGGCCGGTGCGTGAACGACCCGCTGATCATGCGCCGGGCGCTCGAGTACGCCCGCGCGCTGGACGCCGTGGTCGCCCAGCACGCCGAGGACCACCGCCTCACCGTCGGCGCCCAGGCCCACGAGGGACCGGTCGCGGCACGGCTCGGGCTGGCGGGCTGGGACCCGACGGCCGAGGAGTCGATCATCGCGCGGGACGTGATGCTCGCCGCAGCCGCGGGCGCCCGCCTGCACGTCTGCCACCTGTCGACGGCCCGCTCGACGGAGATCCTGCGCTGGGCCCGGGAGACCCTCGACGTCCGCGTCTCCGCCGAGGTCACCCCGCACCATCTCCTGCTCACGGACGCGGCGGCCGAGGACTACGACCCCGTGCACAAGGTCAATCCGCCGCTGCGGCCCGTCGCCGACACCGAGGCGCTGCGCCGCGCGCTCGCCGACGGGACCCTCGACTGCGTCGCCACCGACCACGCGCCGCACGCCGTCGAGGCGAAGGACTGCGAGTGGTCCGCGGCGCGACCCGGCATGCTGGGACTGCAGACGGCGCTGCCGGTCGTGGTGACGACGATGGTCGCCACGGGCCTGCTCGACTGGCGCGGCGTGGCGCGGGTGTGCAGCGAGGCCCCCGCCCGGATCGCCGGCCTGACCGACCAGGGCCGGCCGCTGACGCCGGGGGAGCCGGCGACGCTGACGCTCGTCGACCCCGACGCGGCCTGGACGGTGCGGGGCCCGGAGCTGGCGAGCCGCGCGGACAACACCCCGTACGAGGGGATGGAGATGCCGGTCTCCGTGGTGCACACCATGCTGCGGGGCCGGTGGACGGTGCGGGACGGGAAGGTGCAGGAACATGGATGACGCGGTCCTCGTGCTCGAGGACGGCAGCGTGCACCGCGGCGAGGCCTTCGGCGCCCGCGGCCGCACGCTGGGGGAGGCGGTCTTCGCCACCGGCATGACCGGCTACCAGGAGACCCTGACCGACCCGAGCTACCACCGCCAGATCGTCGTGGCCACGGCCCCGCACATCGGCAACACCGGCTGGAACGACGAGGACGACGAGTCGGCGCGCATCCAGGTCGCGGGCTACGTCGTGCGCGACCCCGCTCGCCGTCCGTCGAACTGGCGCTCCCGGCGGGACCTCACCGACGAGCTCGCCCGTCAGGGCGTCGTCGGCCTCGCCGGGGTCGACACCCGCGCGATCACCCGCCGCCTGCGCGAGGCCGGCTCGATGCGCGCCGGGATCTTCTCGGGCGACGCGCTGAGCGACGCGACCTCGATGCGCGCCGCGGTGCTCGACAGCCCCGAGATGGCGGGCGCGGACCTCGCCGGCGCGGTGACCACCGGCGAGCCCTACACGGTGCCCGCCGTCGGCACGACGCGCTTCCGCGTGGCCGCGCTGGACCTCGGCATCAAGGCCAACACGCCCCGGATGCTCGCCGAGCGCGGCATCGAGACGCGCGTCCTGCCGTCCACGGCGTCGATCGACGAGCTGCTCGAGGGCGGGCCGGACGGCGTATTCCTCTCCAACGGCCCGGGCGACCCGGCGACGGCGTCGCACGCGGTGGCCCTGACGGGCGAGGTGCTGCGCCGCGAGGTGCCGCTGTTCGGCATCTGCTTCGGCAACCAGATCCTCTCCCGCGCCCTCGGGCTGGAGACCTACAAGATGCGCTACGGCCACCGGGGGATCAACATCCCGGTCATCGACCACGCCACCGGCACGGTGGCGATCACGAGCCAGAACCACGGGTTCGCGGTCGCGGGCGAGCCGGGGGCACGCGTCAGCTCACCCGCCGGCACGGTCCACCTGAGCCACTCCTGCCCCAACGACGGCACCGTCGAGGGCGTGACCTGCGAGGACGTGCCCGCGTTCAGCGTGCAGTACCACCCGGAGGCGGCGGCCGGTCCGCACGACGCCGCGAACCTCTTCGACCGTTTCGCGGACCTGATGGGGAAGAACTGATGCCGCGCCGCGAGGACATCCGCCACGTCCTGGTCATCGGCTCCGGCCCGATCGTCATCGGGCAGGCCGCGGAGTTCGACTACTCGGGCACCCAGGCGTGCCGCGTGCTGCGCGAGGAGGGCCTGCGCGTCTCGCTGGTCAACTCGAACCCGGCGACGATCATGACCGACCCGGAGATCGCCGACGCGACCTACGTCGAGCCGATCACCGTCGAGCACGTCACCAAGGTCATCGAGGCCGAGCGGCCGGACGCGCTGCTCGCCACCCTCGGCGGCCAGACGGCGCTGAACACCGCGATCGCCCTGCACGACGCCGGCGTGCTCGAGCGCTACGGCGTCGAGCTGATCGGCGCCGACATCGACGCCATCCAGCGCGGCGAGGACCGGCTGAAGTTCAAGGAGATCGTCCGCTCGATCGGCGGCGACGTCCCGCGCAGCGAGGTCTGCCACTCGATGGACGAGGTCCGCGCGACCGTCGCCGAGGCCGGGCTGCCCGTCGTCATCCGGCCGAGCTTCACCATGGGCGGGCTGGGCTCCGGCCTCGCCTACACCCATGACGAGCTCGAGCGCCTGGCGGGCACGGGCCTGTCGGCGAGCCCCGTGCACGAGGTGCTCATCGAGGAGTCGGTGCTCGGGTGGAAGGAGTTCGAGCTCGAGCTCATGCGCGACGGCAAGGACAACGTGGTCGTCGTGTGCTCGATCGAGAACGTCGACCCGATGGGGGTGCACACCGGCGACTCGGTGACGGTCGCGCCGGCGATGACGCTCACCGACCGCGAGTACCAGGTCATGCGCGACACCGGCATCGACGTGCTGCGCGAGGTCGGCGTCGAGACCGGCGGCTGCAACATCCAGTTCGCGATCCACCCGACCACCGGTCGTCTCGTCGTGATCGAGATGAACCCGCGCGTCTCGCGCTCGTCGGCACTGGCGTCGAAGGCCACCGGCTTCCCCATCGCGAAGATCGCGGCGCGGCTCGCCGTCGGCTACACCCTCGACGAGATCACCAACGACATCACCGGCGAGACCCCGGCGAGCTTCGAGCCGACGCTGGACTACGTCGTGGTCAAGGTGCCGCGGTTCGCGTTCGAGAAGTTCCCGGGCGCCGACCCCACGCTGACCACGACGATGAAGTCGGTCGGCGAGGCCATGGCGCTGGGCCGCAGCTTCCCGGAGGCGCTGAACAAGGCGCTGCGCTCGGCGGAGACCAAGGCGCTCGGGTTCTGGACGCAGCCAGATCCGGACGAGACTCCCGAGGAGGCCCTGCACCAGGCGTCGCTGCCGCGCGACGGGCGGCTCTACGCCGTGGAGCGCGCGCTGCGGCTCGGGGCGAGCGTCGAGCAGGTCACCGAGGCCTCGGGGATCGACGGGTGGTTCGTCGAGCAGATCGAGGGCCTGGTCGCGCTGCGCACCGAGCTCTCCGACGCGCCGGTGCTCGACCAGGTGCTGCTGCGCCGGGCGAAGCGCGCGGGCCTCTCGGACGCCCAGGTCGCCGCCGTGCGCCCCGAGCTCGCCGGCGAGGCGGGCGTGCGGGCCCTGCGCCACCGCCTGGACGTCCGGCCGGTCTACAAGACGGTGGACACCTGTGCGGCCGAGTTCGCGGCGCGCACGCCGTACCACTACTCGGCCTACGAGTCCGACCCCGCGGCCGAGACCGAGGTGGAGCCCCAGACCGAGCGGCCCAAGGTGATCATCCTCGGCTCCGGGCCGAACCGGATCGGGCAGGGCATCGAGTTCGACTACTCCTGCGTGCACGCGGCCACCAGCCTGCGCGCCGCGGGGTTCGAGACCGTGATGCTCAACTGCAACCCCGAGACGGTCTCCACCGACTACGACACCTCCGACCGCCTCTACTTCGAGCCGCTGACCGAGGAGGACGTGCTCGAGGTCGTGCACGCCGAGCAGGTCTCGGGGCGCGGCGGGCCGGGGCTCGTCGGCGTCGTCGTGCAGCTCGGCGGGCAGACCCCGCTGAAGCTCGCGGCCGGGCTCGAGGCCGCCGGCGTGCCCGTCGTCGGCACCCCGCCGGCGGCGATCGACCTCGCCGAGGAGCGCGGCGCGTTCGGGCGCGTGCTCGCCGACGCCGAGCTCCCCGCGCCGCCCTACGGCACGGCGACCAGCTTCGACGGCGCGCGCGAGATCGCCGCCGAGGTCGGCTACCCGGTGCTCGTGCGCCCCTCGTACGTGCTCGGCGGGCGGGGCATGGAGATCGTCTACGACGACGCCACGCTCGCGGACTACATCGCCCGCGCCACCGAGGTCACCCCCGACCACCCGGTGCTCGTCGACCGCTTCCTCGACGACGCCATCGAGATCGACGTCGACGCGCTCTGCGACGCCGAGGGCGACGTGTACCTCGGCGGCGTGATGGAGCACATCGAGGAGGCCGGGGTGCACTCCGGCGACTCGTCGTGCGCGCTGCCGCCGATCACGCTCGGGGTCGCCGAGCTCGAGACCGTGCGCGAGTCGACGGTCGCGCTGGCCCGCCGGCTCGGCGTGCGGGGCCTCATGAACGTCCAGTACGCGCTCAAGGACGACGTGCTGTTCGTGCTCGAGGCCAACCCGCGGGCGTCGCGCACCGTCCCGTTCGTCTCGAAGGCGACCGGCGTCCCGCTGGCCGGGGCCGCGTCGCGGGTCATGCTCGGCGCGACGATCGCCGAGCTGCGCGCCGAGGGCGTCCTGCCCGCCGCGGGCGACGGAGCCGAGCTGCCGCGCGAGCACCCCGTCGCGGTCAAGGAGGCCGTGCTGCCGTTCCACCGGTTCCGCCGGCCCGACGGCCGTGGGGTCGACTCGCTGCTCGGCCCGGAGATGAAGTCCACCGGCGAGGTCATGGGCATCGACCACGCCTTCTCCACCGCGTTCGCGAAGTCGCAGGCCGCCGCGTCGGGGCCCCTGCCGACCGACGGCAAGGTGTTCGTCTCGGTGGCCAACCGCGACAAGCGCTCGCTGATCTTCCCGGTGAAGCGGCTCGCCGACCTCGGCTTCAGCATCCTCGCGACGGCGGGCACGGCGAGCGTGCTCGAGCGCAACGGCATCGCGTGCGAGGTCGTGCGCAAGCACTTCGAGGGCCCGGACAACATCGTCGACCGGATCGCCGCGGGCGAGGTCGCCCTGGTCGTCAACACCCCCGTCGGGCACGCGGGACCGCGCGTCGACGGCTACGAGATCCGGGCGGCCTGCCTGGACGTCGGCGTGCCGTGCGTGACGACGGTGCAGGGCGCGGCCGCGGCGGTGCAGGCCGTCGAGGCCGCGATGCGCGGCGAGGTCGCGGTGACGCCGCTGCAGGTGTTCCACGAGCGGCTCGCGAAGGCGCGCGCCCAGCTCGTGGCGGGGTCATGAGCCGGTTCACGAACCGGGGACCCGTCCGACCCTTCCGGGCGCGCCTGCAGGCCGCGGTCGCCGAGCACGGCCCGCTGTGCGTCGGGATCGACCCGCACCCCGGCCTGCTCAAGGACTGGGGCCTCGACGTCGACGTCGCCGGGCTCGAGTGGTTCACCCGGCAGGTGATCGACGCCCTGGCCGGCGGCGTGGCGCTGCTCAAGCCGCAGGTGGCGCTGTACGAGGTGTTCGGCTCGGCGGGGCTGGCCGTCCTCGAGCGCGGGCTCGCCCACGCCCGGGAGGCGGGGGTGCTGACCCTCGCCGACGCCAAGCGCGGCGACATCGGCTCGACGATGGCGGCCTACGCGCACGCCTGGCTCGCGGACGACGCGCCGCTGGCCGCCGACGCGGTGACCCTGTCGCCGTACCTCGGGGTGGGCGCGCTGGCGCCGGCCCTCGACCTCGCCGTGGCCACCGGGCGCGGGGTGTTCGTGCTGACCCGCACGTCCAACCCGGAGGCCGCGGGGGTGCAGTCGGCGCAGGCGTGGGTGGCGGGGTCGGGGGGTTCCGCACGGGGGATGCGCGAGGTCGCCCAGTCGGTCGTGGACGCCCTCGCCGACCACAACGCGGCGCACGCGGGTGGCCCGGGCGAGGGGACGGCGGGCGCCGTCGTCGGGCTGACCCGGGGCACGACGGGCCGGGACCACGGCCTGGATCTCTCCGCGCTCGGCGGGCCGGTCCTCGTCCCGGGGCTCGGTGCCCAGGGCGGCACGCCCGCGGACGTGGCCGCGGTCTTCGGCGCGCCCGGCGGACACCCGGGTGCACTGGGCGCTGACGGGGGACCGGTCGTACCCGTGAGCGCGCGGGAGGTCCTGACGTCCGGCCCCTCCCACCGAGCGCTGAGAGCAGCGGTCGATGCGCTGAACGGGGCCCTGACCGGGTGACGCCCCGCGGGCACTGCCGATGATCGGCGATCACGCTCCGGTGGGCGCGACCGCCGTTCGGTGGAGGGCTCGCGGCCCGCTGCGTGTCGGGGCCCCGACCTGCGGACATCCCCGCCCCACGGACTGTCGGTGTCGGGCTCGCGCGGTACGTTCGCACCACTGGTCAACGACCCATTCGCCCCACGGGCCGGACTCCCGAGGAGCCCGCCCGTCGTCACGACCCCCGGAGGAGAACGTGGCATTACCCGAGCTGACCGAGGAGCAGCGGGCCGCGGCGCTCGAGAAGGCCGCCGCCGCTCGCCGTGCCCGGGCCGAGCTCAAGGAGCGCCTGAAGCGGGGAGGCACCAGCCTCTCCGAGGTGCTCGAGCAGGCCGACTCGGACGAGGTGCTCGGCAAGATGAAGGTCTCGGCGCTGCTCGAGGCCATGCCGGGCGTGGGCAAGGTGCGGGCCCAGCAGATCATGGAGCGCCTGGAGATCGCGCCGAGCCGCCGCCTGCGCGGCCTGGGCGAGCGCCAGCGCAAGGCCCTGCTCGACGAGTTCTCCGGCGAGTGAGCCGGACCGCTCGATGACACAGACCCCCGCGCGCGGGCCCGGCCGGCTGCTGGTGCTGGCCGGGCCTTCGGGGGTCGGCAAGAGCACGGTGGTCGCGGAGCTGCGGCGCATCCGCGCACCCCTGTGGTTCAGCGTCTCGGCGACCACCCGGGCCGAGCGGCCCGGGGAGGTCGACGGGCGTGACTACCACTTCGTCACGGCCGCCGAGTTCAACCGCATGATCGCCGAGGGCGAGCTGCTCGAGTGGGCGGAGATCCACCGCGGCATGCACCGGTCGGGCACGCCGCGCGCGCCCGTGGACGAGCACCTCGCCGCCGGTGAGGCGGTCCTGCTCGAGCTCGACCTCGCGGGCGCGCGCGCCGTGCGCCACCAGCGGCCCGACGCCCTGTTCGTCTTCCTGGAGCCCCCGTCGTGGGAGGTCCTGGTCGACCGGCTGATCGGTCGTGGCACCGAGGCGACCGAGATCGTCGACCGCCGGTTGGCCACCGCCCGCGAGGAACTGGCCGCGAGCAGCGAGTTCGACGTCACCGTGGTCAACCACGACGTCGGGGAGACCGCACGCCGGTTGGTAGAGTTGAGCGTCGGTCCTCCCCCCGGCTCTTCCCACGACGACGCAGGTCGGGAGGCCGTTCCCAGATCGTCGGACCGTTCGGCGTCCGGCGCGACCTCAGCAGGAGCGAGCGAGTGAGCATTCCCACCGGGCGGACCGGCAGCATCCTCGAGGGGCCCGAGGGCATCACCAACCCCCCGATCGACGAGCTGCTGGAGACGGTGAGCTCGAAGTACGCGCTGGTCATCTACGCGGCCAAGCGCGCCCGCCAGATCAACGACTACTACGCCCAGCTGGGCGAGGGGCTGCTCGAGTACGTCGGCCCGCTCGTCGAGCCGGGCCCGCGCGAGAAGCCGCTCTCGGTGGCCATGCGCGAGATCCACTCCGGCCTGCTCGAGCACACCGAGGGCGAGTGACACAGGCAGGCCCTCCCCGGGAGATCGTTCTCGGGGTCTCGGGCGGCATCGCCGCCTACAAGGCCTGCGAGGTGCTGCGGCGCCTGCGCGAGGCCGGCCACCACGTCCAGGTGGTGGCCACGCGCGCCGCGCTCGAGTTCATCGGCGCGGCGACCTTCGAGGCGCTGTCCGGGCGCCCGGTGCTCACCGGGGTGTTCGAGAACGTCCCCGACGTCGAGCACGTCGCCCTCGGGCGCCGCGCCGACCTGGTCCTGCTCGTCCCCGCGACGGCCGACCTGCTGGCCCGCATGGCCCAGGGCCGCGCCGACGACCTGCTGACGTCCACGCTGCTCACCGCGCGCTGCCCCGTCCTCGCCGTGCCCGCGATGCACACCGAGATGTGGGAGCACCCCGCGACGGTCGACAACGTCGCGACGCTGCGCCGGCGCGGCACCGTCGTCCTCGAGCCGGCCTCCGGGCGGCTCACCGGCGTCGACACCGGCCCCGGCCGCCTGCCCGAGCCGCCGGAGATCGCGGAGTTCGCCCGCCTGCTGCTCGAGTGGGACGCCTCCAACGGCGGGGGCGAGCGCCGCGAGCCCTTCCCGCTGCCCCGCGACCTCGAGGGCCGCAAGGTCGTCGTGTCCGCGGGCGGGACGGCCGAGCCGCTCGACCCGGTGCGCACGCTGGGCAACCGCTCGTCGGGCCGTCAGGGGTACGCCCTCGCTCGCGTCGCGGCCCAGCGCGGCGCGGATGTGACGCTCGTCGCGGGCACGATCGCGGACCTCGATCCGCCCGCCGCGGTGGACGTCCGGCGCGTCCAGACCACGCTCGAGATGCGCGACGCCGTGCTCGACGCGGCGAAGGCGGCCGACGTGGTCGTCATGGCCGCCGCGGTGTCGGACTTCCGGCCGGCGTCGCTGTCCGCCGGCAAGATCAAGAAGGGCGAGGAGCCGCCCTCGATCCCGCTCGAGTTCAACCCGGACATCCTGCGCGAGCTCGTCACCCAGGACGTGCCGCGTCGCCTGGTCGTGGGGTTCGCCGCGGAGACCGGTGACGAGCACGGGAGCGTCCTCGACTACGGGCGCGCCAAGCTCGAGCGCAAGGGATGCGACCTCCTCGTCGTCAACGCCGTCGGCGCCGGCAAGGCGTTCGAGGTGGAGGACAACGAGGGGTGGCTGCTCGGGGCCGACGGTTCCTCGACGAGCCTGCCGATGGGATCGAAGGCGGCGCTCGCCGCGCGGGTGTGGGACGCGGTCGCCGAACGTCTGCGCTGAGCTGTTGGGCTGATCGGCGCATTCCCACGATTCGGCGATGAACACAACCTGTCTGTGACAGGCTTGGCATTCAGGCAGGTCAGGCCCCTGGCAGGGAAGCGGGGAGCCGTTAGTGTGGACGGGTCCCATTGTCGAGGCAGGGAGAGATTGTGCCCGCTAGGCGTCTTTTCACCAGCGAATCCGTCACCGAGGGCCACCCAGACAAGATCTGCGACGCAGTCAGCGACGGCATCCTGGACGCCCTGCTGGCGCAGGACCCGAAGTCGCGCGTCGCGGTCGAGACCATGGTCACGACGGGGCAGGTGCACGTCGCCGGCGAGGTGACCACCAACGCCCAGGTGAACTACGTGGACATCGTCCGCAAGACGATCCTGGACATCGGCTACGACTCGTCGGCCAAGGGCTTCGACGGCGAGAGCTGCGGTGTCTCGATCTCCATCGGTGCGCAGTCGAAGGACATCGCGCAGGGCGTCGACGAGGGCTACGAGTCCCGCGTCGAGGGCTCCGAGGACGAGATCGCCCGCCAGGGCGCCGGCGACCAGGGCCTGATGTTCGGCTACGCCGACGCCGACACCCCGGAGCTCATGCCGCTGCCCATCGGGCTGGCGCACCGCATGGCCCGCAAGCTCACCGCGGTCCGCCGCGACGGCACGCTGCCGTACCTGCGGCCCGACGGGAAGACCCAGGTCACCATCGCGTACGACGACGACAAGCCCGTCGGCGTCGAGACCGTGGTGCTGTCGACGCAGCACGCCGCCGACATCGACCTGGACAACCTGCTCACGCCGGACATCAAGTCCAAGGTCATCCAGCCGGTGCTCGACGGGATCGACCTCGACTCGTCGAACACCCGCGTGCTGGTCAACCCGACCGGCCGCTTCGTCACCGGTGGTCCCATGGGTGACGCAGGCCTGACCGGCCGCAAGATCATCGTCGACACCTACGGCGGCTACGCCCGCCACGGCGGCGGCGCCTTCTCCGGCAAGGACCCGTCGAAGGTCGACCGCTCCGCCTGCTACGCCATGCGCTGGGTGGCGAAGAACGTCGTCGCCGCCGGCCTGGCCAAGCGCGCCGAGGTCCAGGTCGCCTACGCGATCGGCAAGGCCGAGCCCGTCGGTGTCTTCCTGGAGACCTTCGGCACCGCCAACGTCGACCCGGCCAAGATCGAGAAGGCCATCCACGAGGTCTTCGACCTGCGCCCCGGCGCGATCGTGCGCGACCTGCAGCTGCTGCGCCCGATCTACCAGCCGACCGCGGCGTACGGCCACTTCGGCCGCGACGACCTCGACCTCCCGTGGGAGCGCACCGACCGCGCCGACGCGCTGAAGTCGATCGCCAGCTGAGGTCACGGCAGTACGAGGAATGCGGCTTTCCTGGCGTGTGACGCCAGGATCGCCACATCCTCGCTGAACGACACGCCGGCCCGGCCGTCCCTCCTCGCCAGGGATCGCCGGGCCGTCCGTGTGTTCGGCGGCCCCTCCACCCGCGAGCGGCACGTTCGGCATGATCCACAGGGCTCGCGAGCTGCGAAAGGTGCCGCTCGCCGGGCGCGTCGGGCTGCTCTGGTACACGTGAGGGCGTGACGGCGGGCGAGACGGGCGAGGCGCTGTTCGAGGCGCCGCCGCCCGTCGAGAAGCCCGTCGAGAAGCCCCCCGACAAGAAGGCCCCCCGCAAGGCCCACCGCAACGAGCGCCTCCCCGCCGAGGAGCGCCCGGTCGCGCGGGTCGCGGTCGACGTCAACCTCGCCCACCTCGACCGGACCTTCGACTACCAGGTCCCCGAGCAGCTCGCCGCCGACGCCGTGCCCGGGGTGCGGGTGCGGGTCCGCTTCGCCGGGCGGCTGCTCGACGGCTTCGTGCTCGCTCGCGAGGACACCACCGAGCACACCGGACGCCTCGGCTGGCTGGAGAAGGTGGTCTCGCCGGAGCCGGTGCTGGGCGACGAGCTCGCCGGGCTCTGCCGCGCCGTGGCCGACCGTTACGCCGGCACGCTCGCCGACGTCCTGCGCCTCGCGGTGCCGCCGCGCCACGCCCGCGTCGAGGCCGAGACGCCGCCCGAGCGCCCCGAGCCCCGCGCTCCGGAGACGCACGGCTGGGGCGCGTACCCGCGCGGCGCCGCCCTGCTGGAGGCGCTCGCGCAGGGCCGGGGCGCCCACGCCGTCTGGCAGGCCCTGCCCGGGGAGGACTGGCCCGCCCGTCTCGCCGAGGCCGCGGCGACGACGGCCGCGGGCGGGCGCAGCGCGGTGATCGTCGTGCCCGACCGCCGCGATCTGGACCGCGTCCAGGCCGCCTGCGAGGCCGTCGCGGGGGAGGACGCCGTCGCCGCGCTCGCCGCCGACCTCGGCCCGGCCGAGCGCTACCGCCGCTGGCTGGCGGTCGCCCGCGGGCAGGTGCGGATCGTGGTCGGGACGCGGGCCACCGCGTTCGCGCCGGTGACGGACCCCGGTCTGATCGTCGTGTGGGACGACGGCGACGACTCCCACGCCGAGCCCCGCGCCCCGTACCCCCACGCCCGCGACGTCGCCATGACCCGCGCCCACCGCGACGGCGCCGCCCTGCTCGTCGGCGGGTTCGCCCGCACGGCCGAGGCGGCGCTGCTCGTGGCCAGTGGCTGGGCCCACGACGTCGTCGCCGACCGGGCCACCGTGCGCGCCCGGGGCCCGCGCGTCACCGCCATCGGCGAGGACGACCGCCAGCTGCTGCGCGACCCGGCCGCGCGCGCCGCCCGCATGCCGGCGGTCGCGTTCGAGGCCGCCCGGGCCGCGCTCGGCGCGGGCGCCCCGGTGCTCGTCCAGGTCCCGCGCCGGGGCTACCTCCCCGCCGTCGCGTGCGCGCAGTGCCGCGAGCCAGCGCGCTGCCGCCGCTGCGCCGGCCCGCTCGCCCTGCCCGCGGGCGGGGACGCCGCCCCGACCTGCCGCTGGTGCGGGCACCCCGACGCCGCCTACCGCTGCCAGTCCTGCGGTTCGCCGCGCCTGCGCGCGCTCGCCGTCGGCTCCGCGCGGACGGCCGAGGAGCTGGGCCGGGCGTTCCCGCAGACGGTGGTGCGCAGCTCGGGCGGCGGCGCGACGGTGCTCGACCACGTCCCCGCCGGCCCCGCCCTGATCGTCGCGACCCCGGGCGCGGAACCGGTGGCCGACGGCGGGTACGGCGCGGCGCTGCTGCTCGACGGCGCCGTCCTGCTCGCCCGTCCCGAGCTGCGGGCGGGGGAGGAGACTCTGCGTCGCTGGTTCGGTGCCGCCGCCCTGGTCCGGCCGGCGGGCGAGGGCGGGCGGGTGGTCGTCGTCGCCGACTCGTCGACCCCCGCGGTGCAGGCGCTCGTGCGCTGGGACCCGGTCGGGTCCGCCGCCACCGAGCTCGCGGCCCGCGACGAGCTCGCCCTGCCGCCGTCGATGCGCATGGCCGCGGTCGACGGCCCGCCGCCCGCCGTCGCCGACCTCCTCGCCGCCCTGCCCGACTCGGTCGAGGTGCTCGGCCCGGTCGAGCTGCCGCCCGGCACCAGGCTCCCCGGGGCCGAGGAGCGCACCGAGGGCGCCGAGCGCTGCCTCGTCCGCGTGCCCCGGCCGGAGGGCCGGACCCTGGCGAGGGAGCTGCACGCCGCCCAGGCCGTCCGCTCGGCGCGCAAGGAGCGCGAGACCGTGCGCGTCCTGCTCGACCCCCTGGACCCGCTCTGAGCGCTGTGCCACTATTCAACTCTCAGGTTGAATACGAGGGAGGGTGTCATGGCCGACGAGACCGCCGCCGACCGCCACCGACGGGTCGCGGCCGCGTTCACCGAACGGGTGCGGGGCGCCACCGACTGGGACGCCCCGGCGCCCGTCGAGGGCTGGACCGCGCGCGACGTGGTCGGACACCTCACGACGTGGTTCCCCGGCTTCCTGCACGGCGCCGGAGTCACGCTGCCGCCGGGACCGGACGCGGCCGACGACCCGGTCGGGGCCTGGACGCGCCAGAGCGACGCGGTGCAGGCGCTGCTCGACGACCCGGCGCAGGCCGAGCGCACGATCGAGAACCCCCACCTCGGCGCCATGACCCTCGCCGGGGCGACGAACATGATCTACACGACCGACGTCTTCATGCACACCTGGGACCTCGCCCGGGCCACCGGCCAGGACGACCGGCTCGACCCGGGCGAGTGCGCCGTGCTCGTCGACGGGATGGAGCCGATGGAGGAGCTGATCCGGGGATCCGGTCAGTACGGGCCGCGCGTGCCGGTGCCCGACGACGCCGACGCGCAGACCCGGCTGCTGGGCTTCATCGGCCGGGACCCCGACTGGAAGCCGTGATCCCGGGAGGCTCCTAGACTGGATGGTCGAGCCTTCGTCCCTCCGGGTCGAGCTCTCGCTCCGCTTCGTCTCCCGGCAGAGAGAGACCCATGACCGTCCAGCCCCTCCGCCTGTTCGGCGACCCCGTCCTGCGGACGAAGGCCGACCCCGTCGTCGACTTCGACCGGGAGCTGCGCACACTCGTCGCCGATCTGCACGAGACGATGCGCGACGAGGGCGGCGCGGGGCTGGCGGCGCCGCAGATCGGGGTCGGGCTGCGGGTGTTCGTGTTCCGCGGGGACGGCGTCGAGGGCCACATGGTCAACCCGACGTGGAACGCCGCGGACGACACCGAGCAGTTCGGCCCGGAGGGCTGCCTGTCCATCCCGGGCCTGCGGTTCGACTGCCGCCGATTCGAGCACGTCGTCGCCACCGGCTGGGACATGCACGGCGAGCCGCAGACCGTCGAGGGCACGGCGCTGGTCGCCCGCGCGATCCAGCACGAGACCGACCACCTCGACGGGGTGCTCTTCCTCGACAAGCTCGACCCCGCAACCCGTCGCGAGGCGATGAAGGCGATCCGTGAGGCGCCGTGGTTCGACCCGGCGGCCCCGCCGACGGTGAAGCCGAGCCCGCACCCGCTGTTCGGGCGAGCACTGTAGACCGTGCGCGTCGTCTTCGCGGGCACCCCGGAACCCGCCCTCCCGTCCCTCCGGCGCCTGCTCGACAGCGGGCGCCACGAGGTCGTCGCCGTCGTCACCCGGCCCGACGCGCCGGTCGGGCGCTCCCGCACGCCGCAGCGCAGCCCCGTCGGGGCGCTGGCCGACGAGGCCGGGATCGAGGTCCTCACCCCGCACAAGGCCTCCGAGCCCACCTTCCTCGAGCGGTTGGCGGGCCTCGCCCCCGACTGCTGCCCCGTCGTCGCCTACGGCAACCTGCTGCGCCGCGAGGCCCTCGACGTCCCCCGGCACGGCTGGGTCAACCTGCACTTCTCCCTGCTGCCGGCGTGGCGCGGCGCCGCGCCGGTGCAGGCGGCGATCCGGGCCGGCGACGAGATCACCGGGGCGAGCACGTTCGCGCTGGAGGAAGGGATGGACACCGGCCCGGTCTACGGCACCGTGACCGAGGAGATCGGCCGGCACGACACCTCCGGCGTCCTGCTCGAGCGGCTGGCGACCTCGGGCGCGGCCCTGCTCGAGCACACGCTCGACGGCATCGAGGACGGCGAGCTCGCCCCGGTGCCCCAGCCCGCCGACGGCGTCTCCTACGCCCCGAAGATCACCGTCGACGACGCCCGCGTGCCGTGGACGCACCCCGCGCCCGCCGTCGACCGGCTCGTCCGTGCCGTGACCCCCGCGCCGGGGGCCTGGACGACGTTCCGCGACGCCCGGCTCAAGCTGGGCCCGGTGCTCACCACGGGTGAGGGCGGTCTGGAGCCGGGCTCGATCCGGGTCGAGCGCACGCGCGTCCTCGTCGGGACGGCCGGTGCGGCCGTCGCGCTCGGCGACCTCCAGCCCGGCGGCAAGAAGCCCATGCCCGCGGTCGACTGGGCGCGCGGCGTGCGTCCCGAGTCGGGGGAGCGGTTCAGATGACCGACAGCTCCGTGCCGCCCGGCGGGCACCGCTCCGGCCGCGGTCCGCGCCGCAAGGACGACAGGAAGCGCCGCAGCGGCCCGCCCCGCGGCCGGCAGGGCCCCGGGCGCCCGCCGTCCGGCGACCCCGCGCGGGAGGCCGCGCTCGACACGCTGCGCGCCGTCCGCGAGGACGCCGCCTACGCCAACCTCACCCTGCCGAAGCTGCTGCGCGAGCGCCGGATCTCCGGGCGCGACGCGGCGCTGGCCACCGACCTCACCTACGGCACCTGCCGCGCCCAGGGGCTGCTCGACGCGGTGCTGGGCGCGTGCTGCGACCGTCCGCTCGACGAGCTCGACGGCGTCGTCCTCGACGCCCTGCGCCTGGGGGCCCAGCAGCTGCTGCGCACCCGGATCCCGCCGCACGCCGCGGTGAGCGCGGTGGTCGAGCTGGTCCGGTCCCGGGCCGGGTCGCGCCCCACCGGGTTCGTCAACGCGGTCCTGCGCCGGGTCGCGGAACGCGACGAGGCCGCCTGGGTCGACCGGCTCGCCCCGCCGGACGAGCTCGGGCGCCTCGCGCTGACCCACGCCCACCCGCGGTGGATCGCCGAGGTGTTCGCGCAGGCGCTGGGCGGCCCGGAGGAGCTGTCGGCCGCCCTCGCCGCCGACGACGCCCGCCCGGCCGTGCACCTCGCCGCCCGGCCCGGCGAGATCTCCGCCGAGGAGCTCGCCGCCATCACCGGCGGCGATGAGTCCCCGTACTCGCCCTACGGCGTCCTGCTCACCGAGGGCGGCGACCCCGGCGAGCTCGCCCCCGTCCGCGAGGGCCTGGCCGTGGTCCAGGACGAGGGCAGCCAGCTGGTCGCGCTCGTCGCCGCCCGGGCTCCCGTGGACGGCACCGACACCCGCTGGCTCGACCTCTGCGCCGGCCCGGGCGGCAAGGCCGTGATGCTCGGCGCCCTGGCCGCGATCGAGGGCGCCACCCTCGACGCGGTGGACCGCGCGCCGCACCGCGCCCGGCTCGTCGAGGGCGCCGTCGAGGGGCTGCCCGTGCGGGTCCACACCGGCGACGCCCGCGAGATCGCCCTGCCGGAGGACGCGTACGACCGGGTGCTCGTCGACGCCCCCTGCACCGGGCTCGGGGCGCTGCGCCGCCGCCCGGAGGCCCGCTGGCGCCGGCAGCCCGAGGACGTCGCCGAGCTCACCGAGCTCCAGCGCTCGCTGCTGCGCGCCGCCCTCGAGCGCACCCGGCCCGGCGGCGTCGTCACCTACGCGACCTGCTCGCCCCACCCCGACGAGACCACGGCCGTCGTCACCGCCGTCGCCGCCGAGACCGGCGCGGAGCTGCTCGACACCCCGGCGCTGCTGCCGGAGGTGCCGGACACGGCGGTGCCGGACGGGCCGGGTGTCCAGCTGTGGCCCCACCGCCACGGCACCGACGCGATGTACGCCGCGGTGCTGCGCAGGCCCTGAGCACCACCGCCCGGCCCAGCGGGCGGAGCCGGGCCACTACCATGCGTCACGTGGCGCGCGTCCCGATGATCGCTCCGAGCATCCTGTCCGCCGACTTCGCGCGCCTGAAGGAGGAGGCGGACGCGGTGCCGGGGGCCGACTGGCTGCACGTCGACGTGATGGACGGGCACTTCGTCCCCAACCTCACCCTCGGCCTGCCGGTGGTCGAGGCCCTCGAGCGCGCGACCGCGATCCCCCTCGACTGCCATCTCATGATCAACGACCCGGACCGCTGGGCCCCCGGCTACGCCGAGGCGGGCTCGCGGAACGTCACCGTGCACGCCGAGGCCGCGAACGACCCCCGCAAGCTCTCCCGCGACATCCGGGCCGCCGGGGCGCTGGCCGGGCTCTCGATCAAGCCGCGCACCCCGCTCGAGGACTGGGTCGAGGTGCTGCGCGACTACGACACGCTGCTGGTCATGAGCGTCGAGCCGGGCTTCGGCGGGCAGAAGTTCATGCCGGAGGTGCTCGACAAGGTGCGCACGGCGCGGCGGCTCGTCGACACCGGGCACCTCAACGTCCTCGTCGAAATCGACGGGGGGATCAGCCGGGACACGGTCGAGCAGGCCGCGGAGGCGGGCGTCGACTGCTTCGTCGCGGGCTCCGCGGTGTACGGGGCCGACGATCCGGAGCAGGCACTCGAGGCGCTGCGTACCCAGGCGGCCCAGGCGTCCGCGCACCTCCGGCAGGGGTGAGAGCGGCATCACCACGGTGGTGCTGCCGGGTGAGCGCGTCGTGAGGATGATGGCGGTCGGGTCGAGGGCGAGGGAGAGCGCAGTGTTCACGGGGATCGTCGAGGAGGTCGGCGAGATCGTCGACGTCGTCGCGCAGGAGGACGCCGCGCGGCTGCGCGTCCGCGGCCCCGTCGTCACCTCCGACGCCCGCCCCGGCGACTCCATCGCGGTCAACGGCGTGTGCCTCACGGTCGTCGACCCGACGACGGGCGAGTTCGCCGTCGACGTCATGGGGGAGACGCTGCAGCGCTCCTCGCTGGCCGGCGCCACCGCCGGGACGCGCGTCAACCTCGAGCGCGCCGTGGCCGCCGGCGACCGGCTCGGCGGTCACATCGTCCAGGGCCACGTCGACGGCACCGCCACCGTCGCGGAGCGCGTCGAGCACGAGCAGTGGACGACGGTCCGCTTCCACGTGCTCCACGGGCTGACCCGCTACGTGGTCGAGAAGGGCTCGATCGCCGTCGACGGGGTGAGCCTCACGGTCACCGAGGTCGACGACGAGTCGTTCGCCGTCGGGCTCATCCCGACCACACTGCGCGAGACGACCCTGGGGGAGCGCACCGTGGGATCCACGGTCAACCTCGAGGTCGACGTGGTGGCCAAGTACGTCGAGCGCCTCGTGGGACCCCACACCGCGGGCCAGTCGCAGGGGAAGTAGGAGCACGTGGACGGCTTCGAGCACATCGAGCGGGCGATCGCCGACATCGCGGCCGGCAAGGCCGTGGTCGTGGTCGACGACGAGGACCGCGAGAACGAGGGTGACCTCGTGTTCGCCGCGGAGTGCGCGACGCCCGAGCTCGTGTCGTTCATGGTCCGCTACACGTCGGGCTACGTCTGCGTCCCGCTGACGGGCGACGCGTGCGACCGCCTCGACCTCCCGCCCGCGCACTCGATCAACCAGGACCGGCACGGCACCGCGTACACGGTGTCCGTCGACGCCCGCGAGGGCATCGGCACCGGCATCTCGGGCACCGACCGGGCGCACACCATCCGCGTGCTCGCGGACCCGGCGTCGACGGCGACCGACCTCTCGCGACCCGGCCACGTGGTGCCGCTGCGGGCCCGCGAGGGCGGCGTGCTGCGCCGCCCCGGGCACACCGAGGCCGCGGTCGACCTGGCCCGCCTCGCCGGGCTGTCCCCGGCCGGCGCGATCTGCGAGATCGTCTCGCAGAAGGACGACGGCGACATGGCCCGCTTCGAGGAGCTGCAGGTCTTCGCCGACGAGCACGAGCTCTCCCTGATCACGATCAAGGACCTGATCGCCTACCGCCGGCGCTCGGAGAAGCAGGTCGTCCAGGTCGCGCACGCGAACATCCCCACCGACCACGGCACGTTCGTCGCCTACGGCTACGACTCGCTGCTCGACGGCATCGAGCACGTCGCCCTCGTGCACGGCGAGATCGGCGACGGTGAGGACGTGCTGGTCCGCGTGCACTCCGAGTGCCTCACCGGCGACGTGCTGCGGTCGCGGCGGTGCGACTGCGGCCCGCAGCTGGACGCCGCGATGGCGGCGGTCGTCGCCGAGGGCCGGGGCGTGGTGCTCTACGTCCGCGGCCACGAGGGCCGCGGGATCGGGCTGATCCACAAGCTGCAGGCCTACCAGCTGCAGGACGCCGGGGCGGACACCGTCGACGCCAACCTCGCGCTCGGCATGCCCGCCGACGCCCGCGACTACGGCACCGGTGCCCAGATCCTCGCCGACCTCGGCATCAAGTCGATGCGGCTGCTGACCAACAACCCCGAGAAGCGGGCCGGCCTCGAGGGCTACGGCCTGGAGATCCTCGGGCGCGTGGCGCTCCCGGCGCGGGCGACCCCGGAGAACCTGCGCTACCTGCGCACCAAGCGCGACCGCATGGGGCACGACCTCGAGGGCCTCGACACCGAGGACGACGGCGTCGTCGCCCAGCCCGCCGACGACGAGCAGGCCGTGGGCGGGACGCGCGGATGAGCGGCGAGGGGCGACCGGAGCCCGAGGTCCCCGACGCGACGGGGCTGCGGCTGGGCATCGCGGTGACGCGCTGGAACGCGACCCTCACCGACGTGCTGCTCGAGCGGGCGCTGGACGCGGCGGCGAAGGCCGGCGTGGGCCCGCCGACCGTGGTGCGGGTGGCCGGCGCGATGGAGCTGCCGGTGATCTGCCAGGGCCTCGCCGACCACCACGACGCGGTGGTCGGGCTCGGCGTCGTCATCCGCGGCGAGACCCCGCACTTCGACTACGTCTGCGACGCCGTCACGGCCGGCCTGCTGCGCGTCGGGCTGGACGCCCGCACGCCGGTGGGCAACGGGGTCCTGACGGTGAACGACGAGACGCAGGCCTGGGCCCGGGCCGGGACGCCGACGTCGGACGAGGACAAGGGCTTCGAGGCCACCGTGGCGGCGCTGGACGCCGCCCTCACGCTGCGGGGGCTCGCGCCGTGACCGGCCCGGTCGTCCCGCCGGAGGCCCTCGACCTCGGCGAGGTCGAGCTCGAGATCCGCCCGGTGCGCATCCGCTGGGTGTCGTGGGTGCTCGCCGTCTTCCTGTTCGCGTTCTTCGGGGCGGGCGCGCTGCTGGTCTTCGTCGAGTCCTCGGGGTTCAACTTCCGGCCCGCCGACCAGATCGCGATGGTCGTGCTCGGCACGATCCTCGCCGGGTGCGCGCTGCTGTTCACCCGCCCGCGCCTGCGGGCCGGGTCCGGCGGGGTCGAGGTGCGCGCCACGATCCTCACCCGGCGGGTCCCGTGGTCCGAGGTCCTCGCGGTGAGCTTCCCCGACGGCGCCCAGTTCGCCCGCCTCGACCTGCCCGACGACGAGTACCTGACGATCTCGGCGCTGCAGGCCGTCGACCGGGGCCACGCGGCCCGCGGGGTGAGCGCGCTGCGCCGGTTGCACGCGCAGTACCACCGGCCCTGATGGGCGCGTACGACGCGCTCTTCCGCCACGTCGCGACGCGGGTGCCGGCCGAGCTGACCCACCGCGTCGGCGTGACGGCCCTGCGCGCGGCCACCCCGGTGCTGCCCGCCGGCCCCGCTCCGGGGCGGCCGGTCGAGGCCATGGGCCTGCGGTTCGCCAACGCCCTGGGCGTCGCCGCCGGCTACGACAAGGACGCCGAGGGCGTGCGGGGGCTCGCGCGGCTGGGCTTCGGCGCCGTCGAGGTCGGCACGGTGACCGCCCGCCCGCAGCCCGGCAACCCGCGGCCCCGGCTCTTCCGGCTGCCCGCCGACCGTGCGCTGGTCAACCGGATGGGCTTCAACAACGCCGGCGCCGACGTCGTCGCCGCGCGACTCGCGACACTGCGGGCGCGCGGGGCGGGCACCGTCGTCGGGGTCAACATCGGGCGCTCCAAGACCGCCACCGACGCCGTCGCGGACTACCGCTACTCGGCGCGTGTGCTGGGCCCGCAGGCCGACTACGTCGTCGTGAACGTCAGCTCGCCCAACACCCCGGGCCTGCGCGACCTGCAGGGGGTCGACGCGCTCGAACCGCTGCTCGCCGCGGTGCGCGCGGAGGTCGGCACGACGCCGCTGCTCGTGAAGATCACCGCCGACCTCGACGACGAGGGTGTCGATGCCGTCGCCGACCTCGCGCTGGCCCAGGGGCTCGACGGCATCGTCGCCACCAACACCACGGTCGCGCGCACCGGCCTCGCCTCGCCGGCCGACGTCGTCGCGGCGGCCGGCTCGGGCGGGCTCTCGGGCGCGCCCCTGGCCGGCCCGGCCCGCGCGGTGCTCGCCCGGCTGCGCGAGCGCGTGGGCGAGCGGCTGACGCTCGTCTCCGTCGGCGGGATCGACTCCGGCGACGAGGCCCGGGCGCGCCTCGCGGCCGGCGCCACGCTGGTGCAGGCCTACACGGGCTTCGTCTACGGGGGGCCGACCTGGCCGCGGCGGGTGCTTGGCGAGCTGGCCGGGACCTCGGGTACACAGGGGACGTGACCGCTCCGCTGCGTGCCCCTGCCCGCCGCCCGCAGGTCGTCCTGTTCGACCTCTTCGAGACCTGCCTGCAGCTCGAGGGTCTGCGGCCGCGCTTCGAGGCCCTCGGGCGGCCCGGTCACGAGCTGGAGCTGTTCTTCGCCCGCCTGCTCCACCAGGGCATGGCGATGACGCTGGCCGGGGAGGCGCCGCCGTTCGCGACCGTGGCCGCGGACATGCTGCGGCGCACCAGCGGGCGGGACCTCACCGACGACCAGGTCGCCTCGGTGATCGACGGGTTCCGCGCGCTGCCCGTGCACCCCGACGTCGCGCCGGCGCTGCGCCGCCTCGCCGAGGCCGGCGTGCCCGCCTACGGGTTCACCCACGGCTCGGCCGAGGTCGCGGGGGCGGCGCTGACGGCGGGCGGCGTCCGCGACCTCTTCACCGACGTCATGTCGTGCGCCGAGCTGAAGCAGTTCAAGCCGCCGCCGGCGGTCTACCACTGGGCGTGCGACCGCATCGCCACCCCGCCGGCCCGCACGGCCCTGGTGGCGGTGCACTCCTGGGACGTCCACGGCGCGGTGTCCGCGGGCCTGCTGGGCGCGTTCTGCGAGCGCCTCGAGGGACGGATCCCCGACGCCGTCGCCGTCCCGCACGTCACCGGCCCGGCGCTCGACGACGTCGTCGAGGGCCTCCTCGCCCTCCCCGCCGAGCCGTCGCCGTAGCCACACAGGGGCGAGGGCAGACTGGGTGGGGTCTCCCCGACGATCACGGAGGTTCTCGGTGCCCACCACCACCGGTCCCAGCCGCCGCACGGTCCTCTGCGGGCTCGCGGTGGCCCTCGGCGCCCCCGCAGCGCTGGCCGCCTGCTCCTCGGGCGGCGCGCCGGCCGCGGCCCCCGCGAGCCCGGAGCCGACGGCCGCCGGCGGGACGCCCGTCGCCCGCATCCCGGTCGGCGGCGGCACCGTCACCACGGTCGGGGACCGCACGATCCTCCTCGTGCAGCCCACCGCCGGGCAGTTCAAGGGCTTCGACGCGTCCTGCCCGCACCAGGGCACCACGGTCGACCCGCCCGAGAACGGCGTCATCACCTGCCCGAACCACTTCAGCCAGTTCGACGCGGCGACGGGCGCGGTGCGCAAGGGCCCGGCCGAGACCGGGCTCACCGAGGTGCCGGTGAGCGTCGCGAACGGGACGGTGCAGGTGTCCTGAGCGGCGTGCTCGCCCTGCACGCCCTGTGGTCCCCGGGGCGCGGCGTCTGTCTCTGGGCCGAGGACCCCGACCTCCCGGCCCGCAGCACGAGCCGGGCCCGCCGGGGCGCCCGTCCGCACCCGTTCGCGGTGCCCGCCGAGCGGCTCGCCGCCGTCTGGGACATCCCGACGGCGACGGCGGGCGTCGCGGTCCTCGCCCTGCCCTCGGACCCGGACGCGCCGCGGGACTCCGACGACCTCGACCGCGGCGAGACCGGGCCCCACGCCGGCGCCCCGGTCCTCGCCGACTGGACCGTCCCGGTGCTCGAGCTCCCGCCGGGCGTCGGACCGCCGACGCCGCCGGAGGGGACGCGGGCGAGCCCGTCGGTGGCGGCCCTCCGGGCGGTCGACGCCCTCGCCGCCGACCTGGTCACCCGGGGGCGCCTGCTGCCCGCGCCGGACGAGGACGACGGGGGAGACGCAGCGAAGCGGAGCTCGACCCGGATCGACCGGCTCGTCTGGCGCCCCGTGCTGCAGGGCCCCGACCTCGTCGCCGCCGACACCCTGGCCGCCGCGCTGCCGCCGGTCTGCCGCTGCGAGCGCGTGCCGGGGGAGGGGACGGCGAGCGCCACCGGGGTCGTCGAGGCCGCGCTCGCCGCCGCCGTCGACGCCCACGCCCGCGCGCGGATCACCGGCACCGAGGAGCTCGCCGCCGCCCCGGACTGGGCGCACGCGCTCGGCGACGCGCCGGTGCTGGGCGACCCCGCCCCGCCCGGCGCGCTCGTCGCCGGCCTGCGTCGCTGGGCCGTCGTCGGCGCCCCGCACGCCGGGCCGGCCCGGGCGTCGTTCCGCCTCGACGAGGTGGTCGCGGACGAGTTCCACCACGCGCTCGACGACCCGGAGCCCGTCTTCCGCCTGACCTTCGCCCTGCAGTCGGCCCAGGACCTCAGCCTCACCGTCGACGCCGACACCGTGTGGCGCGACCCCACGGCGCTGCGGCGCTGGCTCGACGACCCCGCCGAGGTGCTGCTGGGCGAGCTCGGGCGCGCCGCCCGCGTCTACCCCGAGCTCGGCGAGGCCCTGCGGGTCCCGCGCCCCGGCGGGATGGACCTCGACCTCGCGGGCGCCCACCACTTCCTCGCGCACGTCGCCGCCGACCTCGACCGGGCCGGCTTCGGTGTCCTGCTGCCCGCGGGCTGGCGGGCCGGTCCGGCGCGGCTGGGTCTCGCGGCCGCCGGCGGGCACGCCGAGCGCCCCGACGGCGTCGTCGAGACCGGAGCGAAGATCGGCAAGGACGACCTCGTCGACTTCTCGTGGCGCCTGGCGGTCGACGGTGAGGAGCTCACCGACGACGAGATGGACGCCCTGATCCGCGCGAAGGCGCCGCTCGTGCGCCTGCGCGGGCGCTGGGTCTCCCTCGACGCCGACCGCCTGCGCGACGGGCTGGCGTTCCTCGCCGAACGCCGCGACCGCCCGACCGTCGGCGACGTCCTGCACCTCGCGACCACGCACCCCGACGACGTCCCCGCGCCGCTGCCGGTGGAGTCGCTGCGCCTCGAGGGCGAGCTCGGCGACCTCCTCGCCGGCGGCACCACCCTCGAGCCCCTCGACACCCCGTCCGGCGTGCGCGCCACCCTGCGGCCCTACCAGCGCCGCGGGCTGTCCTGGCTCGCGTTCCTCGCCGGGCTGCGGCTCGGTGGCGTGCTCGCCGACGACATGGGGCTGGGCAAGACGCTGCAGGTCCTCGCGCTGGAG
Organism: Actinomycetospora aeridis; assembly: GCF_037400275.1. NCBI lineage: Bacteria > Bacillati > Actinomycetota > Actinomycetes > Pseudonocardiales > Pseudonocardiaceae > Actinomycetospora > Actinomycetospora aeridis. The sequence goes on from NZ_JBBEGL010000003.1 coordinate 502,533, forward strand.
GCCCACGAGCGCGCGGAAGGGGACCCGGGTCCGACGCTGCTCGTCTGCCCCACCTCCGTGGTCTCCACGTGGGCCCGCGAGGCCGCGCGGTTCGTCCCGGAGCTGCGGGTCGCGGTGCACCACGGCGCCGGGCGCGCCGATCCCGCCGGCAAGGCCGGCGACGCCGACCTCGTCGTCACCTCCTACGGCACCCTCGTCCGTGACACCGACGACCTCGCCGAGATCGCCTGGCACCGCGTCGTGCTCGACGAGGCGCAGATGGTGAAGAACAACCGCTCGCGCGCCGCGAAGGCCGTCCGGCGTCTCGACGCCGGGCACCGCCTCGCGCTGACGGGCACGCCGGTGGAGAACCGCCTCGCCGAGCTCTGGTCGATCATGGACGCGGTGAACCCGGGCATGCTCGGGAGCGCCACCGCCTTCCGCGAGCGCTACGCCGTGCCCGTCGAACGGCACGGCCGGGTGGACGTCGCCGAGGACCTGCGCCGGCGCACGCGCCCCTTCCTGCTGCGGCGGCTCAAGACCGACCCGACCGTCGTCGACGACCTCCCCGAGAAGATCGAGACGGTCGAGCGCTGCGGGCTGACCGGCGAGCAGGCCTCGCTCTACCGCGTCGTCGTCGACGAGATGCTGGACAAGCTCGACGACGTGGAGCCGGGCATCGAGCGCCGGGGCCGGGTGCTCGCGGCGATGACCAAGCTCAAGCAGGTGTGCGACCACCCCGCGCTGCTCCTGCACGACGGCTCCCCGGTCGGGCGGCGCTCCGGGAAGATCGCGCGGCTCGAGGAGATCCTCGCCGAGGTGCTCGCCGCGGGCGACAAGGCGCTGCTGTTCACGCAGTTCGCGGCGTTCGGCGACCTGCTCGCCCCGCACCTCGCCGCCCGGTTCGACACCGAGGTGGCCTGGCTGCACGGCGGGGTCTCGCGGAAGGCACGTGACACGATGGTGGAGCGGTTCCAGAGCGGGGACGGGCCCTCGCTCTTCCTGCTCTCGCTGCGCGCCGGGGGCACGGGGATCACGCTCACGGCCGCCCAGCACGTCGTGCACCTCGACCGCTGGTGGAACCCCGCCGTCGAGGACCAGGCCACCGACCGCGCCTTCCGGATCGGCCAGCGCCGCACGGTCGGTGTCCGCAAGCTCGTGTGTGCGGGCACGCTGGAGGAGCGGATCGACGAGCTCGTCGCGAACAAGCGGGCCCTCGCCGACCTCGCGGTGCGCGACGGCGAGGACTGGCTGACCGACCTGTCCACCGACGAGCTCGCGAAGGTGCTGACGCTCGACGCCGAGCCGGAGGACCCGGAGGAGGGCGACGACGACGATGGTGCGTGAGACGCGCTCGGGTCCGCGGTTCTCGGAGCGCTTCCCCGAGAAGTTCAGCGAGTTCGGCCAGCGCAAGCCCGTCGAGGACGGCATCGTCGCCCGCAGCCGGCGCGGCGAGATCGGCGAGTCGTGGTGGTCGGGGCGCTTCCTCGCGGTGCTCACCGCGCTCGGCGTCGGCGGGCGCCTCTCGCGCGGCAAGACGTACGCCCGCGCGGGGCAGGTGGTCGACCTCGCGATCGAGCCCGGCGCGATCACCGCCACCGTCCAGGGCAGCCGCGACGAGCCGTACCGGGCCCGGCTCGGGCTGCGTCCGTGGGCCGACGAGGCCTGGGACGCCGTGCTGGACGCGCTGGCCGCCGACTCCTGGTACGCCGCCGCGCTGCTCGCGGGCGAGGTGCCCGACGACCTCGAGGACGTCCTGGCGCGCGTGGGGCTCTCGCTGTTCCCGCAGGGCTCGGGCGAGCTGCCGATGGACTGCTCGTGCCCGGACTGGTCGGTGCCGTGCAAGCACCTCGCCGCCGTCGCCTACCTCGCGGCCGAGGAGTTCGACGTCGACCCGTTCGCCCTGCTGCGCTGGCGCGGCCGCGACCGGGTGACGCTGCTGGCCGAGCTGCGGGACCGCCGCGACGCGGGGGCGGGGGTGCCCACGGCGCTCGAGGACCTCCTCGACCGCTTCCACCGCCCCGGCGTGCCGATCCCCGAGCCGCCGGCGCCCGCCCGCGCCCCGGCCTCCGACGCCCTGCTCGACGACCTCCCGCCCCTGGCCCTCGACGACCGGAGCGACGCGCGCGAGGTGCTGCGCCCGCTCTACCGGCGACTCGGGGAGCCGCCCGTCGGTGGGGTGGGGTAGGACTGGGAGCGTGCAGCCCGATCAGACCCACTCCGAGGTCACCGAGCCGCTGACCATCCTGATGATGGTCGCGCACCCCGACGACATCGACTTCGGCAACGGCGGGTCGGTCGCCACCTGGACCGGCGAGGGCCACCGCGTCGCCTACTGCCTCATCACCGACGGCGACGCCGGCGGGTTCGACGAGGAGGTCACCCGCACCGACATGGCGACGCTGCGCCGCGACGAGCAGCGCGCGGCGGGCGCGATCCTCGGCGTGGACGAGTTCCACTTCCTCGGCTGGCCGGACGGGCGGCTCTACGTCACCCACGAGCTGCGCCGCGATCTCGCGCGCGTCATCCGGCAGGTCCGTCCCGACCGCGTGGTCACGCAGTCGCCGACGCGGAACCTGCGCTCGATGTACGGCAGCCACCCGGACCACACCGCCGCGGGCGAGGCCGTGATGTGCGCGGTCTATCCCGACGCCCGCAACCCGTTCGCCCACCCCGAGCTCCTCGCCGACGAGGGGCTGACGGCGCACACCGTCGCGGAGGTGTGGATCAGCCACATGGGCGACGGCGCCGATCACTACGTGGACACCACCGAGGCCTACGAGCGCAAGGTGGAGGCGCTGCGCGCGCACAAGAGCCAGACGGCGCACATGGACGACCTGGCCGGGCGGATGTGGGCCTGGGGCCGGTCGCAGGCCAAGGCGGCGGAGTTCGGCCCGGAGCGGCTCGCCGAGGGCTATATCGTTCTCGACACCCGGTAGGACTCCACCGTCCGGGTGATCCACGCGACGGGGTGAGCTACGCGACGTCGCCGACGGTTTACGGGGAGTACGCGAGCGGTCAGCCTGAGAGGAGCCGCGAGGGGCCGACGTCGTTCCCACCCGAGACCGTCGGCACCGCTCCCCGGCCGTAGAGGAGAACCCCATGAGCGACCTCCAGTGGCTCGGCAACCGCGTCGAAGTGCAGGACATCGACGACACGGACCTGACCTACCTCCAGTGGCGCCGGCCGTGGCACGGCTCGCTGCGCGGCTACCTCGTCGTGAGCTCCGAGGAGCGGGCCCTCGTCGAGACGGCGGTCGACGACGCGACCGCCGGGCGACGCGAGCACCCCACCCTCGACGCCGCCGGCCGGCCGACCGACCTCGAGGCGTTCTTCACCGACGTCCTCGGCCGTCGCCCCGGCGAGCCCGCGCCGGCGGACGCGACGCCCTCCGCCTGACCGGACCATCCCACGACACGGCCCGCGAGCCCCTCGGCTCGCGGGCCGTCGTCGTCCTGGGTAGTCCCGGTAGCTCTGTGGCGGAAACGCTTCGATACTCGAAGCGTTCTTGTCAGAGTGAAGACGGCCTGGTGACCGTGGGCCCGGCGTAGTCCGGCTTTCCCGTCCGCTCTTTGCTGAGAACGCTTCGAATTTCGAAGCGTTTCCGTTAGAGCGGCGACTCCTGGCGAGTGTGAGCTCCGGCGTCGTCCCGGCCCGCTGGTGGTTCTGTGGTGAGAACGCTTCGATCCTCGAAGCGTTTTCGTTAGAGCAATGACGTCCTCGCGGGTTCCGCGAAGCGACCCCCGGCCGCGGCCTCGCGTCCGTAGCGTGTCGAGCGACGTGCGAGGGAGGGGCCGGTGGACGAGGCGGAGGCGCAGGCACGGCTCGAGCGCGATCGCCTGGCCGACCGTCGCTGGCCCGCCGAGGCCCTCGTCGGCCGGCTGGCCGTCGCCCTCCGGCGCCACCACCACGAGCAGGCGCGGCTCCTCGGGCTGCGGGAGGTCGAGCTCGCCTGTCTCCAGCTGGTCGACCGGCCGCGGGCGATCTCGATGACGGCGCTGGCCGAGCGGCTCGGGCTCACCCGGTCCGGGACGACGACGGTGGTCGATCGCCTCGTGGCCCTCGGGCGCGCGGTGCGCTGGCAGGACGACGAGGACCGGCGCCGGACCGTCGTCGCGGCCGTGGCCCCGCCGGGGGAGACGGCGCCGTGGCGGCGGCTCACCGAGCAGCTCGCCGCCCGACAGGACGGGTTCACCGACGAGGAGCTGCGGGTCGTGACGCGGTGGATCGTGGCGATGGGGGACGTGCTGCACGAGCGCGGTGCCCGGCTCACCGACGCCCGCGACCGTCTCGCGCGCCGTACACGTCCCACCACGCCGCGTACGAACCTGTACTCCAGTGTTGATTCGCGTCACACCCTGCCCTAGGTTCCGCATCGGAATCCGCACCCGAGTACGGATTCATGGACCTGGGGAGAGGACCGGCCGTGAGCGCCCTGGACTACCGCAAAGGACTCCACGACCTCGGCGACGGATGCCACGCCTGGCTGCAGCCCGACGGCAGCTGGGGCTGGAGCAACGCCGGGGTGGTGACGGGGTCGGGCACGTCGCTGCTGGTCGACACGCTGTTCGACCTCCCGCTGACCCGGGAGATGCTCGAGGGGCTGCGGCCGGTCACCGACGCGCACCCGCTCGGGACGCTGGTCAACACCCACTCCGACCCCGACCACATCAACGGCAACGAGCTCGTCGCCTCCCGTGACGTCGAGATCATCGCGTCGGCCGCGGCCGCCGAGCTGATGACGCAGGAGACGGTCGACGCCGTGGCGCTGGTGAAGCGCCTCGACGGCACGCTCGGCGACTTCGCGCGGCACATCTTCGGGCCGTTCGCGCTGGACGGGATCACGGCCACGGGGCCGGACCGGACGTTCACGGGGGAGGAGAGCGTCGACGTCGGGGGCCGCGAGGTCCGGCTGATCCAGGTCGGCCCCGCCCACACGCCCGGCGACGTCATCGTCCACGTGCCGGACGCCCGGCTGCTCTACGCCGGCGACATCCTGTTCGTCGGCGGCACCCCGATCGCGTGGGCCGGTCCGATCGACCGGTGGATCGCCGCGCTCGACCGCATCCTCGACCTCGAGGTCACGACGATCGTTCCTGGCCACGGCCCGGTCAGCGGCAAGGCCGAGGTGTCGCTGATGCGCGAGTACCTCGTGACCGTCGAGGAGCAGGCCCGCCAGCGCTACGAGGACGGCCTCGACGTCGACGCGGCCATCGGGTCGATCGAGCTCGGGAAGTTCGCCGACCTGCCCGAGCACGGCCGTCTCGCGCAGAACGTGCTGAACGTCTACCAGCAGCTCGACCCGACGGTGCCGCGCCCGGACCGGCTGACCGTCCTCACCAAGATCGCCGCGCTCGAGGGCTTCGCGCCCGACACCTTCACCTCAGCCACTTCCTGACACCCCGAGGAACCGATCATGACCGTGCGCACCACCCACGTCGGCAGCCTGCCCCGCCCCGACACCCTGACCCGGCTCATGTACCTCCACCAGGAGGGCGGCGGCGACGCGGGCGAGCTCGAGGCCGCGATCACCGACGCCGTCCACGACGTCGTCGCGATGCAGCACGGCGCGGGCATCGACGTCGTCTCCGACGGGGAGATGGGCAAGCCGGGGTTCGTCAACTACGTCAGCGAGCGGCTCGAGGGCTTCGGCGGCCAGGCCGGCGCCTGGAGCATCGACGACCTGGAGGCCGCGCCCGAGCTGGCGATCGCGCAGTACGGCGGGGAGGCCGGCGCGCACATCATGCCGGCGAACTGCGAGGGCCCGGTGCGCTACGTCGGTGCCGCGGCCGCGCGTCGTGACATCGACACCCTGAAGCTCGCGCTGGACAAGGTCGGGCACGTGGGCCCGGGCGGCGCGTTCATGCCGGCCGCGTCGCCGGGCTGCATCGCGACCTGCAGCCCGAACCTGCACTACCCGGACTACGACAGCTACCTCGACGCCCTCGCCGACGCGATGGCCGAGGAGTACCGGGCGATCGTCGACGCCGGGCTGGTGCTGCAGCTCGACTGCCCGGACATCCCCATGGCCGGTCACACGCAGTTCTGGTGCCGGGACGAGGTCGAGAAGCGGGGCCTCGTCGGCTTCGCCGAGCGCCACATGGCGGCCATCGACCGGGCCCTCGAGGGCATCGACCCCTCGCGCGTGCGGCTGCACCTGTGCTGGGGCAACTACGAGGGCCCGCACCACCGCGACGCCCCGCTCGCCGAGCTGCTCCCTCCCGTGCTCGCCGGCCGTCCGCAGACGATCTCCTTCGAGGCCGCCAACCCCCGCCACGAGCACGAGTGGGCCGACGTCGCGGAGATGACGATCCCCGAGGACAAGGTCCTGCTGCCCGGCGTCGTGGACACCCTGAACAACATCGTCGAGCACCCGCGCCTCATCGCGCAGCGCCTGGAGCGCTACACCCGCCTCGTCGGCACCGACCGCGTCATGGCCGGCACCGACTGCGGCTTCGGGACGTTCGTGGGCTTCGGGCGGGTCGGGCCGACGGTCGCGGAGATGAAGCTGCGGGCGATCACGGAGGGTGCGGCGCTGGTCCGCGGCTGACCCGACGACACGCCGCGGGGCACGGAGACACGCCGGGGACACGCCGGGCGACACGCCGATTCCACCCATCCGGGTGCACGCCGACCAGCCGGACGGACGCGCCTACGCTGGGGGTCACCATGGCCGACCCGCAGACGTACCGACCCGCGCCGGGGACCATCCCGGAGGCGCCCGGCGTGTACCGGTTCTCCGACGAGAACGGGCGCGTCATCTACGTGGGCAAGGCCAAGAGCCTGCGCAGCAGGCTGAACTCCTACTTCGCCGACATCGCCGGCCTGCACCCCCGCACGCGGCGGATGGTCACCTCGGCGGCGGCGGTGCAGTGGACGGTGGTCCACACCGAGGTCGAGGCCCTCCAGCTCGAGTACAACTGGATCAAGGAGTACGACCCGCGCTTCAACGTGCGCTACCGCGACGACAAGACCTACCCGGTCCTCGCGGTGACGCTCAACGAGGAGTACCCCCAGCTGCGGGTCTACCGGGGCCCGCGGCGCAAGGGCGTGCGCTACTTCGGTCCGTACGCCCACGCCTGGGCCATCCGCGAGACGGTCAAGCTCCTCACCCGGGTCTTCCCGGCCCGCCAGTGCTCGAGCGGGGTGTTCAAGCGCCACGGCCAGATCGGGCGCCCGTGCATGCTCGGCTACATCGACAAGTGCGCGGCGCCGTGCGTCGGGCGGGTCAGCGCCGAGGAGCACCGCGACATCGTGCTCGACTTCTGCGACTTCCTCGGCGGCCACACCGACCAGCTCATCGGCCGTATCGAGAAGGACATGCAGGTCGCGGCCGCCGAGATGGACTTCGAGAAGGCCGCCCGGCTGCGTGACGACGCCGGCGCGCTGAAGCGGGTCGTCGAGAAGCAGGCGGTCGTGCTCGGCGACGGCACCGACGCCGACGTCGTCGCCTTCGCCACCGACGAGCTCGAGGCCGCGGTCCAGGTGTTCCACGTCCGGGGCGGCCGCGTGCGCGGCCAGCGCGGGTGGGTGGTCGAGACCGAGGCCGACAGCGACGTCGCCGACCTCGTCGGCCAGTTCCTCTCGCAGTTCTACGGCGAGCAGGCCGCGCTCGCGGGCTCGGCCGACGACGCCGCCCAGCCCGTGCCGCGCGAGGTGCTCGTGCCCGCGCTGCCCCCGGACTCGGCGGCGATCTCGCAGTGGCTCTCCGAGCTGCGTGGCTCGCGGGTGTCGCTGCGCGTGGCCCAGCGCGGCGACAAGCGCACGCTCGCCGAGACCGTCGAGCGCAACGCCACCGAGGAGCTGACGCGGCACAAGCTGCGTCGTGCCGGCGACCTCACGGCGCGCAGCGCGGCGCTCGAGGAGCTCCAGGAGCAGCTGGGCCTCGACACCGCGCCCCTGCGCATCGAGTGCACCGACGTCTCGCACGTCCAGGGCTCCGACGTGGTGGCGAGCCTCGTGGTGTTCGAGGACGGGCTGGCGAAGAAGGCCGACTACCGGCGCTACTCGATCCGTGGCGGCGCGGAGGGCGGCGACGTCGCGGCCATCGCCGAGGTCGTGCGCCGGCGCTTCGCCCGCTACCTCAAGGAGACCGCCGAGGAGGCCCCCGACCACACGGACACGGCGTGCGCGGGGGAGACCAGCGACGGCGCCCCGGCGTCGGGCGAGATCGACCCGGCCGACGACGGGCCGCTGCCCGGCATCGACCCCACCACCGGGCGTCCGCGCAAGTTCGCCTACCCGCCGAACCTGCTGGTGGTCGACGGCGGCGCGCCGCAGGTGGCGGCCGCGGCCGAGGTGCTCGGCGAGCTGGGCGTCACCGACGTCGCGGTGGTCGGGCTGGCCAAGCGCCTCGAGGAGGTCTGGCTGCCCGGCGAGGAGGACCCGGCGATCCTGCCGCGCCAGAGCGAGGCGCTCTACCTGCTCCAGCGCATCCGCGACGAGGCCCACCGCTTCGCGATCACCTACCACCGCCAGAAGCGTTCGACGCGGATGACCGCGTCGGCGCTCGACGGGGTGCCCGGGCTGGGCGAGGCCCGGCGCACCGCCCTGCTCAAGCACTTCGGCTCGGTCAAGAAGCTGCGCGCCGCCTCGGTGGAGGCCATCACCGAGGTGCCCGGCGTCGGCCGGCGCACCGCCGAGGCGGTCCTGGCGGCACTCAACGACGGAGACATCAAGGGGAGCACGCCGATAGGGCAGCGGAGCTCGACCATCAAGGACGGGGGGAGCTCATGACCGGACGCGCAGACCACCCCGCGCACCCGGGCGGGATCGAGGTCGCGATCGTCTCGGGGCTCTCGGGGGCCGGGCGCAGCACGGCCGCCAAGGTGCTCGAGGACCTCGGCTGGTTCGTCGTGGACAACCTGCCGCCGGAGCTCATCGAGACGATGGTCGACCTGGGCGCGCGCTCGTCCGGGCAGGTCACCCGCATCGCGGTGGTGATGGACGTGCGCAGCCGCGCGTTCACCGCCGACCTGGGTGCGGTGATCAAGGAGCTGGACGCGCGGGGCCACCGCCCGCGGGTGCTGTTCCTGGACGCCTCGGACGCCGTGCTCATCCGGCGCTTCGAGTCCAACCGCCGGTCCCACCCGCTGCAGGGCGACGGGCGCCTCTCCGACGGGATCCGCGCCGAGCGCGAGCTGCTGGCCCCGCTGCACGACCAGGCCGACCTCGTCGTCGACACCTCGAACCGTTCGGTGCACCAGCTGCGCGCGGCCATCGAGGCGGCCTTCGGCGACGAGGCCGCGGACGTCGGGCACAGCGTCACCGTCGTCTCGTTCGGCTACAAGCACGGGCTGCCGCCGGACGCCGACCTGGTGGTGGACATGCGCTTCCTGCCCAACCCGCACTGGATCCCCGAGCTGCGCGAGCACGACGGCCGGGAGGCCGAGGTCCGCGACTACGTGCTCTCCCAGGAGGGCGCCGAGGAGTTCCTCGACCGCTACCTCGAGCTGCTGCGCCTGGTCGGCGCGGGCTACCGGCGCGAGGGCAAGCGCTACCTCACCGTCGCGGTGGGCTGCACCGGCGGCAAGCACCGCAGCGTCGCGGTCGCCGAGGAGCTCGCCCGGCGCATGACCGGCGAGGACGGCGTGCGGGTGACGGTGTCGCACCGCGACGTGGGGCGCGAGTGAACCCGGCGGGATCGTCGAGGCCGCTGCGGGCCGTGGCCCTCGGCGGGGGCCACGGACTGCACGCCACCCTCTCCGCCCTGCGCCGGCTCACCGACGACATCACCGCCGTGGTCGTGGTCGCCGACGACGGCGGCTCGTCGGGGCGGATCCGCCGCGAGCTGGACATCCTCCCGCTCGGCGACCTGCGGATGGCCCTGGGCGCGCTGGCCGGCCAGGTGGACCCGGGCCCGGAGAACACGCTGTGGCAGCGGGTGTTCGAGCACCGCTACGGCGGGCACGGCGCCCTCGCCGGGCACGCGGTCGGCAACCTCGTACTGGCCGGGCTGCTGGAGGTCCTCGACGACCCGGTGGCCGCGCTCGACCAGGCCTGCCACCTGCTGGGCGTCACCGGCCGGGTGCTGCCGATGAGCACGCAGCCGGTGGACATCGAGGCCGACGTCACCGGCATCCGGGGACCGAGCGGAGGCGATCAGGACCGCGACGTCGCCCACCGCATCCGCGGCCAGGTCGCCGTGGCGACGACGCCCGGCCGCGTGCAGCAGGTGCGCCTCGACCCGCGTCGACCCAAGGCGTGCCCGGAGGCGTGCGACGCCCTGCGGGCGGCGGACGTGATCACCCTCGGGCCGGGGTCCTGGTTCTCGAGCGTGCTGCCGCACCTGCTGGTCCCCGAGCTGTTCACCGCGCTGGTCGAGAGCGAGGCCCGCAAGGTGCTCGTGCTCAACCTCGCCCCGCAGCCCGGCGAGACCGCGGGCTTCTCGCCCGAGCAGCACCTCGAGGTGCTCGCCGCGCACGCGCCGCGGCTGCGTCTCGACGTGGTCGTCGCCGACACCGACGCCGTGCCCGAGCCCGACCTGCTGCGCCGCGGCGCCGAGGCGTTCGGCGCGGAGACCCTGCTGACCTCCGTCGGGGCCTCCGACGGCAGCCCGAAGCACGACGCCGACGCCCTCGCGTCGGCCCTCGCCGACGCCGCCCACCACCGGGTCGAGCACCCCTCGACCGGACCGGCGACGAACGGCACCGGCGCCGACGGCGCGCCGGACCCCACCCACGACCCTGCCCGCCCGCACCAGGAGGAGGACCGAAGGTGGCCATGACCGCTGCGGTCAAGGACGAACTCAGCCGGCTCGCGGTGACGAAGACCTGCTGCCGGCGCGCCGAGGTGGCGGCCCTCCTGCGCTTCGGCGGGGGCCTGCACATCGTCGGCGGACGGGTCGTCGTCGAGGCGGAGCTCGACACCGGCGCCGGCGCCCGCCGCCTGCGCGGCGAGATCCACGACCTCTACGGGCACAACCCCGAGGTGCACGTCCTGTCCCAGGGCGGGCTGCGCAAGGGCACGCGCTACGTCGTGCGGGTCGCCGCGGACGGCGACTCGCTCGCGCGCCAGACCGGCCTGCTCGACCCCCGCGGTCGCCCGGTCCGCGGCCTGCCCCCGCAGGTCGTCTCCGGAGGCGTGTGCGACGCCGAGGCCGCGTGGCGCGGGGCGTTCCTGGCCCACGGCTCGCTCACCGAGCCCGGGCGCAGCTCGGCGCTGGAGATCACCTGCCCGGGCATGGAGGCCGCGATGGCGCTCGTCGGCGCCGCCCGGCGGCTCGGCGTGGTGGCCAAGGCCCGTGAGGTGCGCGGCGCCGACCGCGTGGTGGTGCGCGACGGCGACGCGATCGGCGCGCTGCTCACCCGCCTCGGCGCGCACACCTCGGTGCTCGCGTGGGAGGAGCGGCGCATGCGCCGCGAGGTGCGCGCGACCGCGAACCGCCTCGCGAACTTCGACGACGCCAACCTGCGGCGCTCGGTGAAGGCCGCGGTGACGGCCTCGGCACGCGTGAGCCGGGCGCTCGAGCTGCTCGCCGACGAGGTCCCCGATCACCTGGTGCAGGCCGGCCGCCTGCGCGTCGAGCACGAGCAGGCGTCGCTGGAGGAGCTGGGCCAGCTCGCCGACCCGCCCATGACCAAGGACGCGGTGGCCGGCCGGATACGGCGTCTGCTGGCGATGGCGGACAAGAAGGCCAAGGACCTGCGCGTCCCCGACACGTCCTCGGTGGTGACCGAGGAGATGGCGGAGATGGCGGACACGTGAGCCGGCTGCCGTGACGTCGTTCGCGGGACCCGGACGGGTCGGCCGGATTCGTTAGGGTGCGCCCGTGAGGGGTGACCCCCCTCGGCGAGACGACCGCGGCACGAGAGGCAGGGCGAGGTTCAGTGACGGTCCGTATCGGGATCAACGGGTTCGGTCGTATCGGACGGAATGTGTTCCGGGCGCTGGAGAAGCAGCGCGCGGCGGGCACCGCCGACATCGAGGTGCTCGCGGTCAACGACATCACCGACAACAAGACGCTCGGGCACCTGCTCAAGTACGACTCGGTGCACGGCCGCTTCGACGGCACCATCGAGGTCTCCGACGACGCGCTCGTCGTCAACGGCCGGTCGATCAAGGCCCTGGCCGAGAAGGACCCGGCGGCGCTGCCGTGGGGCGACCTGGGCGTCGACGTGGTCATCGAGTCCTCGGGGATCTTCACCGACGCCGACTCGGCCGGGAAGCACCTCAAGGCCGGCGCCAAGAAGGTCGTCATCTCCGCCCCGGCCAAGGGCGAGGACCTCACGGTCGTCATGGGCATCAACGACTCGTCCTACGACGGCAGCCAGAGCATCCTGTCCAACGCCTCGTGCACCACGAACTGCGTCGCGCCGATGATCAAGGTGCTGCACGACGCGTTCGGGCTCGAGACCGGGTTCATGTCGACGATCCACGCCTACACCGGCGACCAGCGGATCCACGACGCCCCGCACAAGGATCTGCGCCGCGCCCGCGCCGCCGCGGACAACATCATCCCGACCACCACCGGCGCCGCCCAGGCCACCGCGCTGGCCCTGCCGGAGCTCGAGGGGCGCCTCAACGGGCTGGCCTACCGCGTGCCGGTCATCGACGGCTCGGTCACCGACCTCACCGCGACGCTGAACACCGACGTCACCGTCGACCAGGTCAACGCCGCGTTCAAGAAGGCCGCCGACGGCGAGCTGAAGAACGTGCTCGTCTACACCGAGGACCCGATCGTCTCCACCGACATCGTCGGCGAGCCGGCGTCGTGCACGTTCGACGCGGGCATGACGAAGGTGCTCGGCAACCGCACCGTCAAGATCGTGGGCTGGTACGACAACGAGTGGGGCTACTCCAACCGCGTCGTCGACCTGACCACGCTCGTCGGCTCGAAGCTCTGACCCGGATGAAGACCCTCGACGACCTGATCGCCGAAGGAGTGCGGGACCGCTTCGTCCTGCTGCGCGCCGACTTCAACGTCCCCCTCGACGGCTACACGATCACCGACGACGGGCGCATCCAGGCGGCCCTGCCGACGATCACCAAGCTGATCGGCGCCGGGGCCAAGCTCGTGATCGCGGCGCACCTCGGGCGCCCGAAGGGCGGGCAGCCGGGCGGGCGCGACACCAAGATGACGCTGACGCCGGTCGCCGGGCGGCTGGGCCAGCTGCTCGACCAGCGGGTCATGCTCGCCGACGACGTCGTCGGCCCCTCGGCCCGCAAGCACGCCGAGGACCTCGAGCCGGGCGGCATCGAGATGCTCGCCAACGTGCGCTGCGACCCGCGCGAGACCGGGAGCGCCGAGGAGCGCGAGCAGCTGGCGTCGGAGCTGGCCGAGCTGGTGCCGAACGGGGCGTTCGTCTCCGACGGCTTCGGCGTGGTGCACCGCGAGCAGGCGTCGGTGGTCGACGTGGCCCGCAAGCTCCCGGCCTACGCCGGCGACCTCGTCGCCCGCGAGACCGAGGTGCTGCGCCGGCTGGTCGGCGACCCCGCCCGCCCGTACGTCGTGATCCTCGGCGGGTCGAAGGTCTCCGACAAGCTCGGGGTGCTCTCCAACCTGCTGCCCACGGTCGACAAGCTGCTGGTCGGCGGCGCGATGTGCTTCACGTTCCTCGCGGCGCAGGGCCACGACGTGGGTGGCTCGAAGCTCGAGTCCGACCAGATCGACACCTGCAAGGACCTGCTCAGCAGGTACGCGGACACCCTGGTCCTGCCCACCGACGTCGTCGTGGCCTCCGAGTTCGCCGAGGACGCGCAGACGCGGACCGTCGGTGTCTCGGACATGCCCGAGGGCTGGCTGGGCCTCGACGTCGGTCCGCAGACCGTCGAGCTGTTCGGCTCGCACCTGGCCGACGCGGCGACGGTCTTCTGGAACGGCCCCATGGGCGTGTTCGAGATGGCGCCGTTCGCGGCGGGCACCACCGGGGTCGCCGAGGCGGTCGCCGACTCGCCGGCGTTCAGCGTCATCGGCGGCGGCGACTCGGCGTCGGCGATCCGCGCGGCGGGCCTGGACGAGAGCCGCTTCGGCCACATCTCCACCGGGGGCGGCGCCTCGCTGGAGTTCCTCGAGGGCCAGGTCCTGCCCGGCATCGCCGTCCTCGAGGAGGGCGCCTGATGGCACGCAAGCCCCTCATCGCGGGCAACTGGAAGATGAACCTCAACCACCTCGAGGCCATCGGCGTCACCCAGAAGCTCGCGTTCGCCCTGCCCGGCAAGTACTTCGACGTCGTCGACGTCGCGGTGCTCCCGCCGTTCACCGACCTGCGCAGCGTGCAGACGCTCGTGGACGCCGACTCGATGCCGATCACCTACGGCGGCCAGGACCTCTCGCCGGAGGACTCCGGGGCGTTCACGGGCGACGTGTCCGGCGCGATGCTCGCGAAGCTCGGCTGCACCTGGGTCGTCGTCGGGCACTCGGAGCGCCGCACGATCCACGGCGAGGACGACGAGCTGGTCAACCGCAAGGTGCGCGCGGCCCTGCGCCACGGCATCACCCCGATCCTGTGCCTGGGGGAGGGCGAGGACGTCCGCGACGCGGGCGAGCACGTCGGCCACTGCACCGCCCAGCTCGACGCGGCGCTGAAGGGGCTCTCGGCCGACGAGGTCGCGAAGGTCGTCGTCGCCTACGAGCCGGTGTGGGCGATCGGCACCGGCAAGTCCGCCGGGGTCGCCGACGCCCAGGAGGTGTGCCACGCCCTGCGGGAGCGGGTCCGTGAGGTGCACGGCGGGCCGGTGGCCGACGGGCTGCGCATCCTCTACGGCGGCTCGGTGAAGTCGAACAACGTCGGCGACCTCGTGAAGTCCGACGACGTCGACGGCGCGCTCGTCGGGGGCGCGAGCCTCGACCCCGAGGGCTTCGCCGAGCTGTGCGCCCTCGCCGCGGGCGGACCTTTGCCCTAGCGGGCTCGTGAGCGCTCTCCCGTGCCCCGGCACGGGAAAGCGCTCACACGCCCGGCGGGGTCATCTGCCTCGCGCGGCGAGGAGGGCGCCGTGGGCACGGCGGCCGATGGCCGGCCACGAGGACTCGGTGGCCAGCCACGCCGCGCCCGCGGCGCCGAGACGGTGCGCGCGGTCCGGGTCGGCGAGCAGGGCGACGAGCGCGTCCGCGAGCGCGTCCGCGTCGCCGGGCTCGACCAGCAGTCCGGTGCCGCCGTCGGCGACGACCGCCGGGAGCTCCCCGACGGCCGTGGCGACCACGGGCCGCTCGAAGGTGTAGGCCAGGTGCACGACGCCGCTCTGGGTCGCCCGTCGGTAGGGGACCACGACCACCCGCGCGCTCGCGAGCAGCGCGGGCACCTCGTCGACCGGTACGTAGCCCGGCCGGGCGTCGACACCGAGGTCGGCCGCCCGCTCGAGCAGCGCGGGCGGGGTGTGCAGCACGGCGCCGGCGAGCACCACTCGGACGTCCGGCACCGCCGCGCGGGTCCGGGGCACCGCGTCGAGCAGCAGGTCGATGCCCTTATAGGCCGTCCATCCGCCGAAGAACAGCACCACCGGCCCGGTGTCGCGGCAGGCCGGCACCGGGGCCCCGTGGCGCAGCGCCGACTCGTCGCCGTGGGGGATCACCACGACCCGTCCGCGGACGGGTCGCGACGCGAGGACGGCGGCGCGGGCCGTCTCGCCGAGCACGAACACGACGTCGAGGCACGCCCAGGCCCGTTCCATGGTCAGGTCGAGCACCCGCCCGCGCCGTTCGCGGGTGGTGTCCCGCCGCACGCGCCCGACGGGTTCGTGCGCCACGAGCGCGAGCACCGCGCGCGGCAGCAGGCGGCGGACCGCGAGGGCGCCCAGGGCGTCGATGCTGAAGCGCCAGCTCGACCAGATCACCGCGTCGGGACGCAGCCGCCGCAGGCGGATCGCCGCGACCACCCACGCCAGCACGAGGCGGACCGCACGGAACGCCCGGCGCACCGTGCGCGTCCACGGCCCGACGGGCTCGGCGTCGGCCGGGTGCCACGTCGGGAGGACCGCGTGGACGTGGTGCGCGGGGTGCTGCGGGCCGAGCTCAGGGTCCGGGCCGGTGATCAGATGGACCTCGCACGACTCGGCGAGACCGTCAGCGAACTGTGACGAGAACTGGAACAACCCGCCCGAAGGGGTGAACTCGACGATCGCAACTTTCACGGTGCGTAAGCATAGAAGGCTGGGCTGACTGGACCTACCATCTGGGGCGAAGGTCCGCCAGCGAGAGGCCGGGTGTCCGTGACCACTGCATCAGAGGCACGCTCGGAGGCCCCCTCGGCGGGCCGGCGCGTGCCCGACTCGGCCGCCATCCACCCCGGACCGGGCTTCCGGATCCGCGAGGACTTCCCGCGCGTGGACGCGATCACGGTCGCCGCGTACCGCGAGTTCTCGACCACCGACATCTCCGACATGCTCAACCGCCTCTACGCGCTCGACGGGGAGATCCGGTGCCTGGCGGGTCCGCCGGAGAGCATCAGCGGCCTCGCCTGCACCGTGCGCGTCTACCTCGGCGACAACCTCATGGTGCACAAGGCCCTCGACATCGCGAAGCCGGGTGACATCGTCGTCGTGGCCGCGGCGGGCTCCCGCGCCTACGCCGTGCTCGGCGACGTGATCTCGACCAAGGCCCGGCACCGCGGGATCGCCGGGTACGTGGTGGACGGTCTGATCCGGGACCTGCCCGCGATCACCCCGCTGGACATGCCGGTCTACGCGCGCGGGACGAGCGCGATCGGCCCGCTGCACCGCGGACCGGGCGAGATCAACTACCCGATCGCCTGCGGCGGGGTCGTGGTCAACCCCGGCGACATCGTCGTCGCCGACCAGGCCGGCGTCGTCGTGGTGCCGCAGGCCGTCGCGCACGAGCTGCTCGAGCGGCTGCGCCGCTACCTCGGCACCAACCGGGCCTACCTGACCGCGGTCCAGCAGGGCGAGTTCTCCAACGCGTGGGTCGACGAGCAGCTCGACGCCCACGCCTGCCCGATCGAGCCGGGGCTCGACATCGACCCGAACGCGCCGATCACCGGATGATCCTGCTCGGGGCGGGCGAGCTGTCCCGCTTCGCCGCCGCCTGCTTCACCGGCCTCGGCATCCCGGACGCGGACGCGGCGCTCGTCGCCGAGGTGCTCGTCCACGCCGACCTGCGCGGTCTCGACAGCCACGGCACCCACCGGCTGCCGGCCTACCTGGAGCGGGTCGCGAAGGGCCTGGCGCGGGACGGGTCCGCGATCACCGTGGCGGCCGGCTCCGGGGCGGTCCGGCGCCTCGACGCGGGCGGGGCGCTGGGGCCGCTCGCGGCGGTGCGCGCCACCGACCTGGCCGTCGCCCTCGCGCGCGAGCACGGCCTCGGGCTCGTGGCCGTCCGCCGCTCGACCCACCTCGGCGCCGCGGGCTTCTACGCCCACCGCGCCGCGGCGGGCCACGAGCTGGTCGCGATCGTCTCCTCGACCGCACCGGCCAGCGTCGCGCCGGTCGGGGCCGCGACGCCGTTCCTGGGCACCGACCCGCTCGCGATCGGGATCCCGCTGGGCCGGCACGGGACGTTCGTGCACGACATGGGCACCGGTCCCTCGCGGGCGCGCGTCCGCCGGGCCGCGCAGGAGGGACGGGCCCTGGCGCCGGGGACGGCCCTCGACGCGTCGGGACGTCCCACCGACGACGCGGCCGAGGCGCTGCTGGGCACCCTGCTGCCGGTGGCGGGGGCGAAGGGGTCGGGGCTCGGGACGGCGATCACCCTGCTCGCCGGCCTCCTCGGCGGCGCGGCGTTCGACGACGAGATCGCCCCGACCTACCCGGCCGAGGCGCCGCAGGACATCGGGCACGTCGTCGTGGTCGTCGACCCGTGGCGCCTGCAGGACCGGGCGAGCGGTCTCGGCCGCCTCGAGGCGGTGGTCGACCGTCTGCACGCCCTCCCCACGGTGGACGGCGTCGAGCGGGTGCGCTTCCCGGGGGAGCGGGCGGCGGCGACGGCCGCCCACCGTTCGGCTGAGGGCATCCCGGTGCCCGCCGCCGAGCTGCGTCGGTGGGCCGCGGCGGCCGAGGCGCACGGGCTGCACGACGCCGCCCGGTGGGTGTCGCGGGCGCTCAGGCGTGCAGGATGACGGCGTCGCCGTCCACGGTGACCTCGTAGGCGCGCACGCGCGTCCGCGCCGGGTCGACGAGGCTGCGCCCGGTGGTCAGGTCGAACTCCCAGCCGTGCCAGGGGCAGGTGAGGATCTCGCCCTCGCGGGCGGGCACGTACTGCCCGGGCGCGCCGTCGGCCATCGTCCCGCCGACCGTGCCGAGGCAGAGCGGGGCGCCCTGGTGGGGGCAGGTGTTGCGCAGGGCGTGCAGGCGGCCGCCCACGTTGAACACCCCGATCGACCGGCCGTCGACCTCGACGATCTTGCGGGTTCCGGGCGGCAGCTCGTCGAGCCGGGCGACGGCGTGCGCGGTCACAGCCCGTACAGCTCCGCGGCCGTGTCGTGCATGATGCGCTGCCGCAGCGGGTCGGGCATGGACGACGGGAACGCGCGGGTGGGCGAGTCGAAGTCCCAGTGCGGGTAGTCGCTGGAGAACATGAGGACCCGCTCGGCGCCGACGGCGTCGAACAGGGCGAGCAGGTGCTCGTCGCGGCCGGGACGCTCCAGCGGCTGGGTCGAGAGCCGAACGTGCTCGTCGAGGTACTCCGAGGGCGGCCTGGTGATCCACGGGGTGTCCTTGCGCAGGGCGCGCCAGTAGGCGTCGAGCCGCCACAGCAGCGGCGCGAGCCAGGCCACGCCGCCCTCGAGCAGCGCGATGCGCAGCGTCGGGAAGCGCTCGAACACGCCCTCGGTGAGGAACGAGAGCAGGTGGGCCTGGAAGGCGAGCGACATCCCGCAGTGGTACTCGATGTAGTGCGTCGGGACGCCCGGCGTGGGCAGGGTGTTGCCGCCGATGCCGTCGGTGCCCGGGTGCATCGCGAACGGCAGCCCGTGGCGCTCGCACGCCTCGTAGATCGGGTAGTACTGACGCTGCCCGAGCGGCGCGCGGGCCCCGGAGTCGGTGACGACCTGCACCATGTGCGGGTGGTCGGCCCACCGGTCGATCTCCGCCGCCGCCGCGAGCGGGTCGTGGTGGTTGATCGTGATCGAGCCCTTGAACGCGCCGTCGTCGTTGTAGGCCTCCAGCCACGTCTCGGCCAGCCAGGCGTTGAACGCGGTCGCGACCGCCGAGCCGTAGTCGGGGTTCGGGTGGATGTTGGCGAACGTGCGGGGGATGAGGATCGGGTGGCGGATGCCGTAGGTCCCCATCAGCTGCTCGCGCAGGAAGTCCGGGTCCGAGGCGGCCGGACCGCCGCCCGGGGGCGTGGCGTCGAGCCGGTTGGCGTGGATCGGGTTGTGGTAGAAGGGCCGGCGCGGCATCGCGAAGCCGTCGCGCCACGGCGCGGGCAGGTGCTTGCGGATCTCGTCGGCGTTCCGCGGGTTGGGGTGGACGTCGGTGTCGATGATGCTCACGCGGTCACCCTCGATGGTCTCGTCGTCGGGAGGGCACGGGCCGCCCTGGCCAGTGCACGGGCCAGGGCGGGGGCCGGGTCCCGTGGGGACCAGACCGGGAAGGTCTGGCGGTGGGCGAGGCTCGCCAGCCAGGCGGCGGCGTCCATGCGCCCGGCTCGGCGCAGCGCGAGGAACGACCGCAGGTCGTCGGTCGGGTGGAGCAGCCGGCGCCCGAGCCGGTAGCGGTCCGGGAGCTCGTGCGGCAGCCCCAGCGCCCGCCGGTAGACGTGGTAGGGCAGGTCGAGCCCGGCGGCCACCATCAGGGGCAGGGCCGCGGAGAAGCGGGCGTTGCACTCGATGAGCTTGAGGACGCCGTCGCGCTCGTCGTGCATGAACTCCACGGCCGCCGGCCCCCGGAGCCCGACGCCGGTGAGCAGGCGCAGCGCGGCGTCCCGCACGCCGGGCACGTGGTCGGTGAGGTGGTAGCACCCGAGCCCCTCGCCCGGCGGTCGACGGCGCACCATGCGCTTCGTGTAGTCGACGGTCGGGCGTCCGGAGGCGTCGACGTAGGTGGTGTAGCTGCACAGGCGGTCGTCGTCGCCGGGGATCTTCTCGACCAGCATCACGGACAGACCGGCCCGGGCGAGGTCGCCGTACGCGCCGTCCAGCCCGGCGGGGTCCCCGACGGAGCGGAACTTGCCGCGGCCCGCGAACAGGCGCTGGTACTCGTGGGAGAACAGCGGCTTGACGATCAGCGGGTAGACGAGCTCGTCGCGCACGCGCTCCAGGTCGTCGGGCGTGTCGACCCGCCAGAACCGGGGCGTCGGCACCCCGGCGGCGCGGGCGGCCTCGTAGGTGGCGAGCTTGTCGAGCATGGCGGCCTGGGCCGTCGGCTCGCAGGCGTCGAGGACGAAGCGCTCCGCGAGGGCCTCCCGGTGGCGCAGGAGCACCGTGATCCCGGTGTCGCTCGTCGCCAGCAGGACCGAGCCGTGCAGCGGCGTCGCGGCCGTGCCGAGCAGGTGCTCCGCCCAGGCCGTCGCGTCGGCCGGGACGCCGGGGACCGCGCGGGCGAAGCGGGAGCGGCCGACGAAATCGTCGGCGCCCAGCGTGGTCACCGGGATGCCGCGCGGGCCGAGGCTGCGGGCGATCGCGAGCGCGTTGGTGTCGCCGCCGAGCAGGACCACACCCGGGGGCGTCACCTCGGGTCCCTATGCTCGGCCGCGTGCGCGACGGGGGCCTCCGGATCGCCGCCCTGATCGACGGCCTCGGCTGGGGCGGGGCGGAGGCGCTGCTGGTCGACTTCGCGCTCGGCGCCCGCGCGATCGGCGTCGAGGTGGTCGTCGGCTACCTCGAGGACAAGGACGGCAGCCCGATGGCCGCGCGGCTGCGGGCCCACGGCGTGCCCGTGGAGCTCCTGGGCGTCGACCGGATGCTCCAGCGCGACGCGGTGGGCCGGGTCCGTCGCTGGCTGCGCGCCGTCGGGCCCGACGTCCTGCACACCCACCTCGGGTACTCCGACCTGCTCGGCGTGCTCGCGGCCCGGCCGCTCGGCGTCCCCGCGGTGTGCACGATCCACGTCATGTCCTCCCGCGACCGCGGGGCGGGGCGGGACGGGGTGAAGTCCGCGCTCTTCGCGCTCGCCCGCCGTCGCGGGACGGCCCGCGTCGTCGCGGTGTCCGACCAGGCGCGGGCGGCCTACCTCGCGGCGGGGCGCGACCGGCCGTCCCACGTCGTCACCGTCCACAACGGCGTGGTCGACGACGTCTCGGCCGGCGCCGGCCGCCGTGTGCGCGCCGAGCTCGGCATCGACGCCGGGGACGTCGTCCTGCTCCAGCTCGCGGTGCTGCGCGCCGGGAAGGGGCACGACGAGGCGGTGGCGGCCGTGGCGTCCCTGGCCCGCGCCGGCCGCCCGGTGCGGCTGCTCGTCGCCGGCGACGGGCCGGAGCGCGCCCGGATCGGGGCGCTCGCGGCGGCCGCGGGACCGTGCGTCGACGTCCTCGGGCACCGCGACGACGTGGCCGCGCTGCTGGACGCCGCCGACGTCCTGGTCCACCCCACGGCCGCCGACGCGTTCCCGACCGCGCTGCTCGAGGCCGCGCGCGCCGCGGTCCCGGTGGTCGCGACCGCGGTGGGCGGCGTCCCGGAGATCGTCCGCGACGGGGTGACCGGCCTGCTGCTCCCGGCGCCGGTCGACGAGGAGGACCTCGGGGCGGCCCTGCGCGCGCTCGTCGACGACCCGGAGCGGCGCGCCGGGATGGGTGCCGCGGCGCGGCGCGTGTACGAGGAGGAGTTCACGGCGCAGCGCTGGGCGGAACGCCTGCGGTCCGTCTACGAGGACGCGCTGCGGCACTAGGGCACGGGCGTCGTGACTCTCCGGCGCCGAAGCACGGGTGATCCGGGGTGCATCGGCGTGTCGACACCCCTGAACAGACGCACAGCTTCGGCTATCCCCCCGGAACATGCTGCGGAGAGTAACACTCGTCACCCCGTTGCTGACCAGTGTTCGACGCTGCGTGATCGGAGGCGTACGCCCGGGGTGACGGCCGGTGCGGCGCCGGCACCGACGCGCCGACGGGTCGTGGCGGGGCCGTGACGAGGGCGGGGTATCGTCCTCCACAAGCGCCGTTCCCGCACGTCGGGACGGCCAGAGCCCCTCCCGGACCGGGCGGGGTCGGCACCCGGAGGTCACGGACACCGACATGCGACTGTTCCTCGACATCCTGCTCATCGCGTCCAGCGTCCTGCTGGTGCTGCTGGTGCTGCTGCACCGCGGGCGGGGCGGCGGGCTGTCGTCGCTGTTCGGCGGTGGCGTCCAGTCGAGCCTCGCCGGGTCGAGCGTCGTCGAGAAGAACCTCGACCGGCTCACCCTGTTCGTCGGGGCCATCTGGCTGATCTCGATCGTCGGCACGGGGCTGCTCGTCAAGATCGAAGGCTGACGGGCGGCCCGGGCCACGGCGCCGGGGCCGCCCCTGACACGGAGGTACTCCGGCGATGGCGACTGGCAACGCGATCCGTGGCACCCGGGTCGGCTCGGGCCCGATGGGGGAGTCCGAGCGCGGGGAGAGCGCGGCACGCACCGTGGTCTCGTTCTGGTGCTCCAACGGGCACGAGACGCGCCCGTCCTTCGCGGTCGACGCGGACATCCCGTCGTCGTGGGACTGCCCGCGCTGCGGACTGCCCGCCAACACCGACGAGAAGAACCCGCCGCCCGCCAAGCGCACCGAGCCCTACAAGACGCACCTCGCGTACGTGAAGGAGCGCCGCTCGGACTCCGACGGCGAGGCGCTGCTCGACGAGGCGCTGGCGAAGCTGCGCGCGCGGCGCGGCGAGAGCTGACGAGAACGCCCTCCACCCACAGGGCGCGGAGCTGACAGTATCCGGGGCATGGCGGTCCCCACCGAGCTCACCGACACACGGTTCTCGCTCTCCCAGTCCGAGCTGCCCACGGCGTGGTTCAACGTCGCGCCCCACCTCGCGTCCCCGCTCGATCCGCCGTTGCACCCCGCGACGCGCGAGCCCGTCGGCCCCGACGACCTCGCGCCCCTGTTCGCGCAGGAGCTGATCGCACAGGAGATGTCGGCCGATCCGTGGATCGACATCCCGGGCGAGGTCCTCGACGTCCTGCGCCTGTGGCGGCCGACGCCGCTGGTGCGCGCCCGCCGCCTCGAGGCCGCGCTGGGCACCACCGCGCGCATCTACTTCAAGGACGAGTCGGTGTCGCCCGCCGGCTCGCACAAGCCGAACTCGGCGGTGCCCCAGGCGTTCTACAACGCCAAGGAGGGCATGACGCGCCTCTCCACGGAGACCGGCGCGGGCCAGTGGGGGACGGCGCTGGCGTTCGCCTGCGCGCAGTACGACCTCGAGTGCGCGGTCTACATGGTGCGCAAGAGCTTCGAGCAGAAGCCCTACCGCAAGGTGATCATGGAGACGTGGGGCGGCTCCGTCGTCCCCTCGCCGATCGACGACCCGGGGCACCCCGGCTCGCTCGGTGCCGCGATCTCCGACGCGGTCCGCGACGCCGTCGGCCGCGACGACACCCACTACGCGCTGGGCTCCGTGCTCAACCACGTGCTGCTGCACCAGACGGTCATCGGGCTCGAGGCGCAGCAGCAGCTGGCGAGCGCGGGGGAGACCCGGCCGGACGTCGTCGTCGCGCCGTGCGGCGGCGGGTCGAACCTCGGCGGGGTCGCGCTGCCGTTCCTGCCCGACCCGTCGGTGCGCCTGCTCGCCGCCGAGCCGGCGTCGTGCCCGACGCTCACCCAGGGCACCTACGAGTACGACTTCGGCGACACCGCCGGCCTCACGCCGCTGATGAACATGTACACGCTCGGCCACGACTTCGTGCCGCCGGGCATCCACGCGGGCGGCCTGCGCTACCACGGCGACTCGCCGATCATCTCCAAGCTGGTGCACGAGGGCCGGATGGAGGCGGTGGCCCACCGTCAGCGCGCGGTGTTCGAGGCCAACGTGCTGTTCGCGCGTGTCGAGGGCAAGGTCCCGGCGCCCGAGGCCGGCCACGCCATCGCGTCGGTGATCCAGGAAGCGAACGACGCGACGCAGAAGAACGAGGAGCGCGTGATCCTCTTCAACTACTGCGGCCACGGCCTGCTCGACCTCGCCGCCTACCAGGAGTACCTGTCGGGCGAGCTGGTCGACGAGCCCTGAGCCCACATGGTCACCGTGCGCGAGGCGTCCCTGGCCGTGCTGCGCCGCCACGGCATCACGACGATCTTCGGCAACCCGGGCTCCACCGAGCTGCCGATGTTCCGCGACTTCCCCGACGACTTCCGCTACGTGCTGGGTCTGCAGGAGTCGGTGGCGGTCGGTGCCGCGGACGGCTGGGCGCAGGGCACCGGGCGGGCGGCGCTGGTGAACCTGCACTCCGCCGCCGGCGTGGGGCACGGGCTGGGCAACGTGTTCACCGCGTTCCGCAACCGCACGCCGCTCGTGCTCGTCGCCGGTCAGCAGGCCCGCTCACTGCTGACCGGCGAGCCGTTCCTGTTCGCCGAACGGCCGGCGGAGTTCCCCGAGCCGTACGTGAAGTACAGCCGCGAGCCCGCGCGGGCGGCCGACGTGCCGGCCACCCTCGCGCGGGCGATCCACGTGGCCCTGACCCCGCCCCGCGGGCCGGTGCTGCTCTCGGTGCCGGTGGACGACTGGGACGAGCCGGCGCCGCCCGTGCCCGCCCACGTCGTGGCGGGCACGACGTCCGGCGACCCCGAGGTCCTCGCCGACGTCGCCGCCCGGCTGGCCGCCGCGCGGGCGCCGGCGCTGGTCGTCGGCGGCGAGGTGGACCGCGACGGGGCCTTCGACGACGTCGTCGCCCTCGCCGAGCGGCACGCGACGCGCGTGTACGTCGCGCCGATGTCACCGCGCTGTGGCTTCCCCGAGCGCCACCGGCTCTTCGGCGGCTTCCTGCCCGCCGCCCACGACGGCATCCGCGCCGCGCTCGACGCCCACGACGTGGTCCTGGTGCTGGGCTCGCCGGTCTTCCCGTTCCACACCGAGGGTGCCGTGCCGGGTGACACCGCGGTCCCGGAGGGCACCGAGCTCGTGCAGCTCACCGAGGACCCGGCCCACGCCGCCTGGACCCCCGTCGGCACCTCGGTGGTGACGGGGCTGCGTCACGGCGTGCGGGCGCTGCTCGCCGGCCCGCCGCCGCCGGAGCGCCCGCTGCCCGCGCCCGCCGCGTCGGTGGACCGGGTCGCGGCCGGCGGCGACGTCATCACCGAGGAACTGCTGCTCCAGACCCTCGCCGACCTGCGGCCGGCGGACTCCGTGGTCGTCGAGGAGGCGCCGGCCACGCGCGGGCCCATGCACGCCCACCTGCCGTTCGACCGGGCCGCGAGCTTCTACACCTGCGCGAGCGGCGGGCTGGGCCACGGCCTGCCGGCGGCGGTGGGGATGGCGCTGGCCCGCAGCGCCACCCCCGCCGAAGGCCCTGCGGACGCGACGCAGGAGCGGCCGCGGGGGCGGTCGTTGCGGGGGAACACCCAGCGGGTGGTGGCCCTGATCGGCGACGGCTCGGCGATGTACAGCATCCAGGCACTGTGGTCGGCCGCGCAGCTGGGCGTGCCGCTGACGATCGTCATCGTGCACAACGCCCGCTACCGCGCCCTCGACCAGTTCGCCGAGCACTTCGGCATCACCAAGCCCGTCGGCACCGCACTACCGGGCCTCGACTTCGTCGCCCTCGCCGCCGGTCAGGGCGTCGCGGGCGTGCGCGTCGAGCACCCGGACCAGCTCGAGCCCGCCCTCGCCGACGCGCTGCGCTCGCCCGCGCCGGTGGTGCTCGACGTGATCGTGGCCTGAGGGCCCGGCTCAGACGTCGGTCGGCATGTTCCGCAGCTCGACCGGGCTGGACTTCACGACGGCCGTGACGGTCGCGGCGTGGTCCTGCCAGATCTCGAGCACGCGGTCGAGGTCGGCGACGTCGCGGACCTGCACGCGCATGAGCAGGCAGTCCTCGCCGGTGATCTTGTGGCACTCGACGACCTCGGGCTGGCGGGCCGCGAGCTGCTCGGAGATCTTCCCCTGGCCCAGGGCCGGCCGGACGCGCACCCACGCCGCGATCGGGTAGCCGAGCGCCCCGGGGTCGATGTCGAGGCGGTACCCCCGGATCACGCCCGTGCGCTCGAGGCGCTGGACCCGCTCGGTCACCGCGGGCGCCGACATCCCGACCCGGCGGCCGAGGGCCGACATGCTCTGCCGGGGGTCGCTCTCGAGCTCCGCGAGGATGCGCCGGTTGGTCTCGTCGAGCAGCTTGTCGTTCTCCAGGCGCGGCGCGCCCCGCACTTCGGGAACTGCAGTCATCTGGCCACTATCCCCGTGAGAACGCCATGGAGTCCAGACCTATGGCCTTGGATGATTGTCCCCACCAGCAGAACGGGTCGAGGGGATGGTCGAGATGGTCACGTTCTTGGGGGTGCTCCTGGTCGTGGGGTTCCTGGCGGTCGCGCGCTACGGCGTCGACAGTCGCAGCGGCGACGACCCCACGGGTCGCGATCCGGCGTGGCCGGTCACCCGCCGCCCGCACACGGTGCGCGGGGACGCGGTGCTGCTGGGCGAGCTCGCCCGCCGGGTGTCCGCGCACCGGCAGCTGTGGTCGGCCTACGAGCGCAGCCTGCGGCCGTGGGAGAGCGAGCAGAGCGAGCTCACACGACGGTCGTGAGCGTGGAGGTGTCGACGCCGAGCGAGTCCCAGGCCTCGGCGAGACGCGCGACGGCGTCGTCGAGAGCGTCGGGGGAGAGGGTGTAGGGCAGGCGCAGGTACTGCTCGAAGGCCCCGCCCGTGGCGAAGCGGGGTCCGGCGGCGAGGTGCACACCGAAGCGCCCCGCCGCCTCGACCAGGGCGCTCGACCGCGGGACGCCCAGGTCGACCCAGAGGCTGAAGCCGCCCGAGGGGTTCGGCACCCGCCACTCCGGCAGGGCCCGGGCGAGCGCCGCGCGGAGGTGGTCGCGGCGGTGACGCAGGACGCGGCGGCTCTCCGCGACGAGGTCGTCGAGCTGCTCGAGGAGCCCGACCGCGACGAGCTGCTCGAGGACCGGCGTCGAGATGTCGTCGGAGGCGCGGGCAGCCGCGATCCGGCGCAGCAGGGTGCGCGGGGCACGAAGCCAGCCGATGCGCAGCCCACCCCAGACCGTCTTGGACAGCCCGCCCGTGGTGATCACCGGTGTACCGCCGGCCCCGGCCCAGGCACCCAGCGGCGGGGGCACCGGGCCGTCCAGCCACATGTCGCGCAGGCAGTCGTCGACGACGAGCGTGACCCCGTGGCGCCCCGCGGCGGCGATGACCGCGGCGCGCGTCTCCGGCGGCATCACCGCCCCGGTGGGGTTCTGGTGGTCGACGACGAGGTAGCCGAGCGTCGGGGTGGCCGCGCGCATGGCGGCCGACAGCGCGTCGAGGTCCCAGCCCGGACGCCCGCTCGCGGGGTCCTCCACCATCGCCACCGGCACCGCCCGCGCCGACACGTGGCGGCACAGGTCGATCGCGCCGGGGTAGGTGGGCTGCTCGATGAGCACCCGGTCGCCGGGACGCACCAGCGTGCGGGCCACGAGCGCGTGGGCGTGCTGGGCGCCCGCGGTGATCATCACTTCGTCCGCCGCCGTCCGCAGCCCCTGCGCGGTCAGCCGTGCGGCGACGGCCTCGCGCAGCGCGGGCAGGCCGAGCACGTCGTAGCCGGTGGAGGCCAGGTGCATCGGGAGCTCGGCCAGCGCGCGGGTGGCCGCGGCGCCCACGGCCTCCATCGGCGCCCACGGGGCCGCGTGCGCGAGGTCGATGACCGCGCGGCCCCCGGCCGCCGGCGTGATCGGCGTCCCCATCGGGGCGAACGGCGCGACGCCGGTGGAGCCGACGTGCAGCGTGCCGTCGAGCGGGGCGGCGGCGCCGGTGCCCGTTCCGGCCGCCGGCGTCGCGGGCATCGCGGTCCACGTCCCCGAGCCGCGGCGACGCAGGAGGTAGCCGTCCTCGCGCAGCTCCTGGTACGCCGACGCCACCGTGCCGCGCCCGACGCCGAGCGCCACCGCGAGCTCGCGCTCGCTGGGCACGCGCGTCCCCACCGCGAGGCGGCCGTCGGAGAGCAGCGTGGCGATCCGGCCGGCGAGCGCGGCCTGCGCGCTCACCCCGGGACCGGCGCCCTCGCGCCACCCGCCGAGCAGGCGGGCGAGGCTGCCGGCACCGAGGTGGTCGTCCATGCCACACAGTCTGCCACTTCTGCCACTATGGGTGCCACTTGCTCCTGATTGGCCGTGGCGCGGCCTGCCAATGGCAGCCACTCTGGACGACGTCCAGCCACTTCTCCCCGAGGAGCTCCCGATGGTCCAGACCGTCACCGTGCTCGGCATCGCGATCGTTGCGGTCGTCGCCGGGCTCCTGCTCGTCGCGCGCTACGGCGCCGACTCCCGCGCCACCGGCGACCCGACCGGCCGCGACCCGGTGTGGCCGTCCACCCCGGTGCGCGAGCACACGTTCGCGTCGGATCTCCGGCTCGTCCGCGCCTGGCTCGCCCACCGGCGCTGCTGGGAGCTCTTCGAGCGCAGCCTGCGGCCGTGGGAGGCGCCGGCCCCGGTGCGAACGCGGACTTCCGGCGCGTAGAAGCAGCGAACACCACGTTCGCTGCAGGAGGGGGTCAGCTCCCGAGCTGCGCGGCAGCCTCCCGGTCGAGCACCCACAGCGTCCGCTCGGCCCCGCGCAGCCCGGCCAGCGGGACGTCGACCTCGGACGCGCCGCCGTGGGCCCGCGCGAGCGCCTCGGCCTTGCCGCCGCCGGCGGCCACCAGCCAGACCTCGCGGGCGTGGCGCGCCGCGGGCAGCGTGAGGCTGACGCGCGTCGGGGGCGGCTTGGGGCAGTCGCGGACCGCGACCACCCCGGCGTCGGCCGCGTGCACGGCGGGGGAGTCGGGGAAGATCGAGAGCACGTGGCCCTCGGGCCCGCACCCGGCCAGGAGCACGTCGAACGCCGGGATCGGACCGGCCCCGCTCGACCCACCGAGTCGCGAGGCCGCCGCCGACAACGTCTTCGCGTAGGCGTCGGCGGCGTGGTCCGGATCCCCGCCCCCGGCGTCCTCGGGGGCGTCGGACGCCGCCATCGGGTGCACCCGGGCCGGGTCGAGCGGCAGCGCGTCGAGCAGTGCCTCGCGGGCCTGGGCGTCGTTGCGCTCGGCGTCGCCGGCCGGGACGAAGCGCTCGTCGCCCCAGAACACCTCGACCGCGCCCCAGTCGACGTCGTCCCGGCGAGCGGACGCGGCGACCTCGCGCAGCATCGCGATCCCGATCCCGCCGCCGGTCAGCACCACCGACGCCGACCCGCGCGCGGCCTGGGCCGCGGCGAGCGCGGTCAGCAGGCGGTCGGCGGCGTCACGGGCGGCGGAGTCCTCGTCGGCGTGGACGACGACCTCGATCCCGGCGCTCGTGCTCATGCGGTCACCTTCTTCGACGATCGGGACCGTCCCGTCGGCCTGCTCTGCGCGGCGTCCAGCGCCTCGGCGAAGATGTCGTCGGGATCGAGGCGGCGGAGCTCCTCGGCGAGGCACTCCCGGGTCGTGCGGCGGGCGAGCGCGACGCGGCGGTCGGGCTGGCCCGGCTGGGACAGCACCGCGCTCTTCCCGTCGAGCCGGCGCAGCTCGACCGCGCCGCTCGGGCGCTCGAGGCGCACGGCGGCGATCTGCCCGCCGGCCCCGCCGGGGACGTCCTCGTTCTTCCGCGTCACCGGGCAGGACAGCCGGGACGACAGCCAGCCGGCGAGCAGGTCGGTGGAGGCCGAGTCCGGCGCGCCGGAGACGGTCGCGGCGGTGATGCGCTCGTGCGGTGGCTGGTCGAGCGCCGCGGTGAGCAACGCGCGCCAGCTCGTGATCCGGCTCCACGCGAGGTCGGTGTCGCCGGGGTGGTACCGCTGGCGCAGCTTGCCCAGGGCCTTCGACGGCGACTTGGCCGTCGAGACGTCGGTGATGCGGCGCCCCGCGACGGTGCCCACCGGGTCCTCCGCGGGCACCGGCGGCGCCTCGCCCGGCCACCACGCCACGATCGGCGCGTCGGGCAGCAGCAGCGGCACGACGATGGCGCCGCCCTGGTCGGCCAGCGGGCCGTACATGCGCAGCACGATGACCTCGCTCGCGCCGGCGTCCCCACCGATCCGGATCTGGGCGTCGAGGCGCGACGCCGCCCGGCGCACGCCCCGGGCGAGGACGAGCACGCGGCAGGGGTGCTCGCGGCTCGCGTCGTTGGCGGCCTGGATGGCGGCCTCGGCCTCCGGGCCGTCCTCGGTGATGATCAGCAGCGTCAGCACCCGCCCGAGCGCCACCGCCCCGGCGCTCTCGCGCAGGTCGACCATCGTCCGGTTGACCGCCGACGTGTCGGTCGACGGCAGGTCGACGATCATGGCTTCCTCTCCGGGTTCACGGACGCCGCCACTGGCGGCTGGTGCGCTCGAGCAGCGCGTCGGCCGAGGGCGGGCCCCACGTGCCGGCCGCGTAGCTGTCGGGGGAGCCCTCGCGGTGCCACTTCTCGATGACCGGGTCGAGGATGCGCCAGGACAGCTCGACCTCGGTGTTGGTCGGGAAGAGCGACGGCTCGCCGAGCAGGACGTCGAGCAGCAGGCGCTCGTAGGCCTCCGGGGAGGCCTCCGTGAACGCCGTGCCGTACCCGAAGTCCATCGTGACGTCGCGGACCTCCATGCCCGAGCCCGGCACCTTCGAGCCGAACCGCAGGGTCACGCCCTCGTCCGGCTGCACGCGCACGACGAGCGCGTTCTGGCCGAGCTCCTCGGTCATGGTCTGGTCGAACGGCAGGTGCGGGGCGCGCTTGAACACCACCGCGATCTCGGTGACCCGCCGCCCCAGGCGCTTGCCGGTGCGCAGGTAGAACGGGACGCCCGCCCAGCGGCGGGTGTTCACCGAGCAGGTGATCGCCGCGTAGGTCTCGGTGACCGAGTCGGGCGGGAAGCCCTCCTCCTGCTGCAGGCCCTTGACCTCCGAGCTGCCCTGCCACCCGGCCGCGTACTGTCCGCGCGCGGTGGTCTCGCCGATCGGCTCGGCCAGCGTCGTCGCCGAGAGGACCTTGATCTTCTCCTCGCGCAGGTCGTGCGGCGAGAAGGAGACCGGCTCCTCCATCGCGGTCAGCGCGAGCAGCTGCAGCAGGTGGTTCTGGATGACGTCGCGGGCCGCGCCGATCCCGTCGTAGTAGCCGGCGCGCCCGCCCACCCCGATGTCCTCGGCCATCGTGATCTGCACGTGGTCGACGTGGTGGGCGTTCCAGATCGGCTCGAACAGCTCGTTGGCGAACCGCAGCGCCAGCAGGTTCTGGACCGTCTCCTTGCCGAGGTAGTGGTCGATCCGGAAGACCGAGTCCTCGGGGAAGACGTCGTTGACGATCCCGTTGAGCTCCTGCGCCGAGCGCAGGTCGTGCCCGAACGGCTTCTCGATGACGACGCGGCGCCACACGTCGCCCTCGTCGTCGGCGAGACCCGAGCGCGAGAGCTGCTTGCACACGGTCGGGAACGCCGACGGCGGGATCGACAGGTAGAAGGCGTGGTTGCCGTTGGTGCCGCGCTCCGCGTCGAGCTCGGCGACGCACGCCGCGAGCCGGTCGAACGCGTCGTCGTCGTCGAAGGTGCCCTGCACGAACCGCAGGCCCTCGGCCAGGCGGTCCCAGACCTCCTGGCGGAACGGCGTGCGGGAGTGCTCGCGCACCGCGTCGTGCACGACCTCCGCGAAGTCCTGGTCGGCCCAGTCGCGGCGCGCGAACCCGACGAGCGCGAAGCCCGGCGGCAGCAGGCCGCGATTGGCCAGGTCGTAGATCGCCGGCATGAGCTTCTTGCGCGCCAGGTCGCCGGTCACGCCGAACAGCACCAGGCCCGAGGGGCCGGCGATCCGCGGGAGCCGCTTGTCGCGCGCGTCCCGCAGGGGGTTGGTCCACTCCTCGACCGTGTGCCCCGGCGCACGGGTCACCGGCGCACCTCCCGCACGGCGTTCGCCAGCGCCACCAGTCCCGCCGCACGGTCGGCGAGGTGCAGCCGCAGGACGGGCCGCGGCGTGCCGCCGTTCTTGGCCGCCGCGAGCACCCCGGCATCGCCGCGGGCCTGCGCGTGCTCGAGGGTGCCGAACGAGAACGGCTGCCCCGGGATCGCCAGGTCGTCGGCGACCGAGCCCGTGATCTGCAGGAAGACGCCGTTCTGGTGCCCGCCCTTGTGGTACTGACCCGTGGAGT
Source organism: Actinomycetospora aeridis (assembly GCF_037400275.1). Taxonomy (NCBI): domain Bacteria; kingdom Bacillati; phylum Actinomycetota; class Actinomycetes; order Pseudonocardiales; family Pseudonocardiaceae; genus Actinomycetospora; species Actinomycetospora aeridis. The sequence continues at coordinate 534,574 of NZ_JBBEGL010000003.1, forward strand.
GCAGGAACCGCGGGCCCCACCCGAAGGTCGTCTGCAGCCCGGTGGCCTTCGCGAGCTCCGGGCGGAGGGTGGCGAACGAGGCGTCGTCGAGCCGGTCGAGGTAGGCCTGGACCGCGATGTAGCCCGCGTCGGGCGCGGCGTCCACCAGCGCCTGGATCGCGTCGATCACCGTGTCCGGGGTGCCGAGCCAGCTCGCGTCGCCGGCCGCCCGGATCTCGATGACCCCGTCGGTGACGATCGGCGCGTCGTCGGCGCCCGCGTCCCCCGAGCCGCTCGACGCGGAGGCGAGCAGGTCGCGCGTGGCCTGCTTGGCCGACTCCACGTCGGGCTGGTCGAACGGGTTGATCCCGATGAGGCGCCCGGCCAGCGCGACGGCGTGCTCCCAGAGCAGGAGCTGGCCGCCGAGGGTGCCGGTGACCGAGACCTGCGCGCCGGCGTCCGCCGGCCCGATCGACACGGCGGTCGCGTCGGTGCCGTGGTCGGCGTAGCCCGGCGCGTCCGGACCTTCGACGACCACGGGGAGCAGCCCGGTGCCCTGCTTGCCGGTGGACTCGGCGATGAGCTGCTCGGCCCAGTTGCCGAAGCCGACCAGCCCGGAGCCGGTGTCGGCGAGCACGAGCTTCTCGGCGCCGGCGTTGTGGGCGGCCGCCATCGCCGCCGCCAGCACGACCGCCGGGTTGTCGGCGCTGTCGCGCGCGAGCTCCGGGGCCGCCGCGGCGGCCTCGTCGAGCAGCGCGCCGATGTCGACACCGGTGAGCGCCGAGGGCACGAGCCCGAACGCGGTGAGCGCCGAGTAGCGCCCGCCCACGCCGGGGTCGGCCTCGATCAGCTTGCGGTAGCCCTGGTCGCGCGCGAGGTCGCCGAGCGTCGTGCCCGGGTCGGTGACGACGACCATCCGCGAGGCGGCGTCGATGCCGTTGGCCTCGAAGACCTCGGCGAACACCCGGCGCTGGCTGTCGGTCTCGACCGTCCCGCCGGACTTCGAGGAGACGACGAGCACCGTGCGCGTGAGGTCGCCGGCGAGGGCGTCGGAGACCTGCATCGGGTCGGTGGTGTCGAGCACGACCAGCGGGTACTCGCCGCCGACCGGGCCACCGGAGCGCGTCGCGCAGATGACCTCGGGGGCGAGCGACGAGCCGCCCATGCCGGCGAGCACGACCCGGTCGACGCCGTCGTCGTGCAGCTCGCGGCGCAGGGCCGCGAGCTTGTCCACCAGCGGACGCGACGTCTCGTGCAGGCGCACCCACTCGAGGCGCTTGCTCGCCTCGGGCTCGGCGTCGGGGCCCCACAGCGTGGCGTCCCCGGCGGAGAGCTTGGACGCCGCGGCGTCCCCGACGAGCTTCTCGATCAGCGCGTTCGCGGCGTCCGCGAGGGCACCGTCGACGATCCGGACCCCGATCGAGCCGTCTGCTGCGTCGCTCACTTGTCCTGCTCCGGGCTGCGGCGGGTGAGCTGGTCGGACACGGTCGCCGTGAGCTCGGCCCACGAGTCGTCGAACTTCTTGACGCCCTCGTCCTCGAGGACCTGGTAGACGTCGTCGACGTCGATCCCGACGTGCGCCAGGCTCGCGAACACCTCGCGGGCGGCGTCCTCGGTGCCGGTCACGGCGTCGCCGTGCAGCTCGCCGTGGTCGGCGAACGCCTTCAGCGTCGCCTCCGGCATGGTGTTCACGGTGTCCGGGGCGGCGAGCTCGGTGACGTAGAGCGTGTCCGGGTAGGCCTTGTTCTTCACGCCCGTGGACGCCCACAGCGGGCGCTGGGCCTTGGCCCCGGCGCCCTTCAGCGCCGCCCACCGCTCGGTGCCGAACACCTCGAGGAACGCGGCGTAGGCGAGGCGGGCGTTGGCGATCGCCGCCGTGCCGCGCAGCTTGAGCGCGGCGTCGGTGCCGATGGCGTCGAGGCGCTTGTCGACCTCTGAGTCGACGCGCGAGACGAAGAACGACGCGACCGAGGCCATGCCGGTGAGGTCGTGGCCGTTGGCGCGGGCCTGCTCCATGCCGGTGAGGTAGGCGTCCATGACCTCGCGGTAGCGCTGCACCGAGAAGATCAGCGTGACGTTGACGCTGATGCCCTCGGCGAGCGTGCGCGTGATCGCCGGGATGCCCTCGCGGGTGGCCGGGATCTTGATCATCAGGTTGGGGCGGTCGACCGTCTTCCACAGGTCGGCCGCCTCGGCGACGGTCGCCTCGGTGTCGTGGGCCTTGCCCGGGTCGACCTCGAGGGAGACGCGCCCGTCGACGCCGCCGGTGCGCTGCCAGACGCTGCGGAACACGTCGCAGGCGCGGCGCACGTCCTCGGTGGTGAGCTCGCGGATCGCGTCCTCCACCGAGGCGCCGCGGGCGGCGAACCCGTCGAGGTCCTCGGCGTAGTGGTCGGCGTCCGCGAAGGCGCTCGCGAAGATCGTCGGGTTGCTGGTGACGCCGACGACCTCGTAGTCCTCGATCAGCGAGGTGAGGTTGCCGGACTCGATGCGCTGGCGGGACAGGTCGTCCAGCCAGACGGAGACGCCGGCCGCGGAGAGGTCGGCGAGCGGGGTGTTGGCCATGGGGTCCTCCTGGAGCCGCTGTCTCTGGCCGGATCAGGCGTTGTGCTCGGCCGCGCGGGCGAGCGTGCGCCGCCCGGCCTCGACCACGTGCTGCGTCGTGAAGCCGAACTGCTGGAACAGCGTCTTGTAGTCGGCGCTGGCGCCGAAGTGCTCGATCGAGACGCTCTCGCCGTCGTCGCCGACGAACTGGTGCCAGGTCAGGGCGATGGCGGCCTCGACGGACACGCGCGCCTTGACCTCGGGCGGGATGACGTGACGGGTGTAGCTGCGGTCCTGCGCCTGGAACCACTCGACGCACGGCATGCTCACCACCCTCGTGGGAACGCCCTCGTCCTCGAAGACCTTCCGCGCCTCGACGGCGAGCTGGACCTCGGAGCCGGTGGCGATGAGGACCAGCTGGGGCTGGCCGCCGGTGGCGTCCTGGAGCACGTAGCCGCCGCGCGCGACGCCGTCCGCGTCGGTGCCCTCGAGGATCGGCAGGTTCTGCCGGGTCAGCGCGAGGCCGGCGGGACCGGTCGGGTTGTCGAGGATCGTGCGGATCGCCGCCGAGGTCTCGTTGGCGTCGGCGGGACGCACGACCGACAGGCCCGGCACCGCACGCAGCGAGGCGAGCTGCTCGATCGGCTGGTGGGTCGGTCCGTCCTCGCCGAGGCCGATCGAGTCGTGGGTCCAGATGTAGGTGGTCGGCAGCTTCATCAGTGCCGCGAGGCGGACCGCGGGGCGCATGTAGTCCGAGAAGATCAGGAACGTGCCGCCGTACACCCGCGTGCCACCGTGCAGGGCGATCCCGTTGAGGATCGAGCCCATCGCGTGCTCGCGGACACCGAAGTGCAGCGTGCGCCCGTACGGGCTCATCTGGCCCCACATGTTCGTGGAGACCGTCGACGGCCCGAACGAGTCGGCGCCCTTGATCGTGGTGTTGTTGCTCTCCGCGAGGTCGGCCGAGCCGCCCCAGAGCTCGGGCAGCTCCGGCCCGATCTCGCCCAGGATCTTCTGCAGCGCCTTGCGGGTGGCGACGGGGTCGCCGCCGACCTCCCAGCTCGGCAGCTTGTCGTGCCAGCCCTCGGGCAGCTGGCGGCGCGCCATCCGCTCGAGCAGCGCGCGGCGCTCGGGGTTGGCGGCCGCCCAGTCGGCGAACTGCTTGTCCCACTGCTCGTGCTCGGCCTTGCCGCGCTCGCCGACCGACCGCGCGTGCGCGAGCACGTCCTGGTCGATGGCGAAGTGCTTCTCGGGGTCGAAGCCCAGGATCTCCTTGACCGCGCGGACCTCGGGCTCGCCCAGCGCGGCGCCGTGCGCGGCGCCGGTGTTCATCTTCTCGGGCGCTGGGTAGCCGATGATCGTCCGCAGCGCGATGAAGCTCGGTCGTCCCGTCTCGGCCTTCGCGTTGGCAAGCGCCTCGCGGATGCCGACGACGTTCTCGCCACCGCGCACCACCTGGGTGTGCCAGCCGTAGGCCTCGTAGCGCTTCACCACGTCCTCGTTCAGGGCGACGGTGGTGTCGTCCTCGATCGAGATGTGGTTGTCGTCGTAGATCACGACGAGGTTGCCGAGCTGCTGGCGGCCGGCGATCGAGCTCGCCTCGGCCGTCACGCCCTCCTCGATGTCGCCGTCGGAGGCGATGACGAACACGAAGTGGTCGAACTGGCTCTCGCCCTGCGGCGCGTCCGGGTCGAACAGGCCGCGCTCACGGCGGGCGGCCATCGCCATGCCCACCGCCGAGGCGAGGCCCTGGCCCAACGGGCCGGTGGTGATCTCGACACCGGGGGTGTGGCTGTACTCGGGGTGGCCCGGCGTCGCCGAGTCCCAGGTGCGCAGCTCCTCCAGGTCGCGCATCTCCAGGCCGTAGCCGGCGAGGAACAGCTGGAGGTAGAGCGTGAGGCTGGAGTGCCCGCACGAGAGGACGAACCGGTCACGGCCCTGCCAGCCCGGGTCGGACGGGTCGTGGCGCATCGTGTGCTGGAACAGCGTGTAGGCCAGGGGCGCGAGCGACATCGCGGTGCCGGGGTGGCCGTTGCCGACCTTCTGCACGGCGTCGGCGGCGAGCACCCGGATGGTGTCGACGGCCTTCTGGTCGAGGTCCGACCAGTCGTCGGGGCGGTGCGGCGTCAGCAGCGCCTGGATCTCGTCCGGGTCCTCGCTCGCGGGCTGTGTGTTGCTCACGTCGGTGGCGGTCACGAGGTGCCTTCCTGCGCGTCGGTCCGGGTGGGGGCGATGCTCCCACGGGATCGATTCAAGTCCCTACGGACCTGCATCGATCCTTCGTCATCACACTGTCCCCGGACATACCCTGGCGCCCCCGGACGGACACCGGCCACTACGATCCTGACGTCGTTCGGCGGACCGACCGGAGCGCGTCGCGGGCGCGTCACCCGGCCGTGACGTGGCGGACACCGCACCGGCCGGGGGACGCCCCCCGCGAGCGGGCGGAGCCGCGGGGGTGCAGACTTCCCCGACGACAGCGTGTAGGAGACGCGGGTCGTGCCCGAAGCAAGTACGTCCACCACAGCGAGGTGCCACCGAGTGAGCACGGCGGTCGGCCCGGTCCCCGCGACGCGGCGGGGCGGCCTGCTCACCACCGTGCGGGCCTATCTGGCGCTGACCAAGGCCCGGATCATCGAGCAGCTGCTCGTGGTCACGGTGCCGGCGATGATGCTCGCCGAGCGGTCGGTGCCCTCCCTCTGGCTCGTGCTCTCCGTCCTCGTCGGCGGAGCCGGTGCCGCGGCCAGCGCCCACGCGCTGAACTGCGTCGTCGACGCCGACATCGACGCGAAGATGGCCCGCACCCGCAAGCGCCCGCTGGCCCGCGAGGCCGTGCCGCGCTCGCACGCCCTGGTGTTCGGGCTGGTGCTGGGCGCCCTGTCGGCGGTCTGGCTCGGCCTCACCGCGAACTGGGTGGCCGCGGGCCTGTCGGTCGCGGCGATCGCCTTCTACATCCTCGTCTACACGCTGCTGCTCAAGCGCCGGACCGCCCAGAACATCGTCTGGGGCGGCGCCGCGGGCTGCATGCCCGTGGTGATCGGCTGGGCCGCGGTGACGGGCACCGTCGGCTGGCCCGCCTGGGTGCTCTTCGCGATCATCTTCTTCTGGACGCCGCCGCACTTCTGGGCGCTCGCCATGCGCTACCGCGACGACTACGCGGCCGCGGGCATCCCGATGCTCCCGGTCGTCGCCTCGCCCCGGCGCGTGAGCCGCCAGATCGTCGCCTACTCCTGGGCGATGGTGGCGTGGTCGGCGTTGCTGGTCCCCGCGACGTCGTGGATCTACCTCGGCGTCGCGGCGCTCGGGGGCGTCTGGTTCCTCATCGCGGCGCACCGCCTCGACGCCGCCGTCAAGCGCGACGAGGTCGTGCAGTCGATGCGCCTGTTCCACCTCTCGAACACCTACCTGACGGGCCTGTTCGTGGCGGTGGCCGTCGACTCGGCCATCGGCTGGCCGGTCTTCGGCTGGCCGTTCTAGGTCGTTCCCACGGCGAGAGGCACGTTCGGCAGGTCCGGACGCCTCTCGATCATGCGAAACGTGCCTCTCGTGGCGTGATGGAACCGATCGGGGTGCTGGCGCCTCCAACCCGTGTGGACACCTCTCACCCGTTCCGGACCCGTGACGCACAGGAGGCCGGCGCGCCGACGCGGGGCCGGCTCGCCGGTCCCGGCTTCCGCAGCCCCTTCCGCGGCACCCACGTCGCCGCCTCGACGCCCGACGATCTCGTCTCGCGCGCGCACGCCGCGTCGCTGCTCGTCGATGGCGCCGTCGTCGGCGGCTACGCGGCGGCCGCCCTCCACGGTGCCGACTGTGCACCGCGCGGGGCGCCCGTCGACCTGATCGTCGGGCCGCGTCGTCTGCGCTCCCGCGCAGGTCTGACCATCAGGCAGGACGTCCTCCGTGACGACGAGATCGAGGTGGTCGACGGCGTGTCGGTCACCTCGCCCGTGCGCACAGCCCGGGACCTGGTGCGCGCCGTGGGCTTCGTCGAGGGGGTCGTGGCGCTCGACGCCCTCGCGGCGGTGGGGGAGTTCGACCCCGCGGCGATCCTGCAGCACGTCGGAGGGCGGTCCCGGCCGCGGGGTCACCGGCGGCTCGCGCCCGCGGTGGAGGCGGCCGAGCCGGGATCGGGGAGCCCGCCGGAGACCCGCTTGCGGCTCTCGCTCGTCGAGCACGGCATCCCGCGCCCGGTGGTGCAGTGCCCCGTTCCCGGCGTGCGGGCGGCGTGGCTACCACACGTCGACCTGGGGTGGCCCGACCTCGAGGTCGCCGTCGAGTACCAGGGCGACCTCCACCGCACGGATCCCGAGCGCTGGCGCCGCGACCAGGAGCGCTTCGCGGTGCTCGCGGCGGCGGGCTGGCTCGTCATCCCGGCGACGTGGGAGGACCTCTACCGCCGCCCCGCCACCTTCGCTGCCCGGGTACGGGAAGCCCTGGAGGTGCGCGCGGCGGAGCGAGCGGCACGTTCCGCATGATCAGACGGCACCGCGACCTGCCGCGCGTGCCTCTCGCACCGCGTCAGGGCACCAGCAGGAGCTTCCCCGTCGTCCGGCGCGACTCGAGGTCGCGGTGGGCCGACGCGGCGTCGTCGAGGGCGTAGCGGCCCCCGATGCGCACCGACAGGTCGCCGGCGGCCACGGCCCCGAACACCTCCGACGCGCGGTGGGCGAGGGCCTCGGGTGTCCGGACGTGCCAGAACAGCGAGGGGCGGGTGAGGTAGAGCGAGCCGCCGCTGTTGAGCCGCTGGGGATCGACCGGCGGCACCGGGCCGCTCGCGGCGCCGTAGAGCGCCAGCACGCCGCGCACGCGCAGGCACGCGAGGGAGGCGTCGAAGGTCGAGGCGCCGACGCCGTCGTAGACCACCGCGACGCCCTCGCCGCCGGTGAGGGCACGGACCCGCTCGGGGAGGTCGTCGCCGTAGCGCAGGACCTCGTGCGCGCCCGCCTCGCGGGCGAGCGCGTCCTTCTCCTCCGACGAGGTCGTGCCGATCACGCGGGCGCCGAGCCCCCGCGCCATCTGGCACAGCAGCAGGCCCATCCCGCCGGCCGCCGCGTGCACGAGGACCGTGTCGCCGACGGCCACGCGGTAGGTGTCGTGGAGCAGGTAGTGCGCGGTCATGCCCTGCAGGGCCACGGCCGTCGCGGTCTCGAGCCCCACGTCGTCGGGAATCGTGACCAGCTCGGCGGCCGGGACCGTCGCCAGCGTCGCGTAGGAGCCGATCGCGTTGGTCCACACCACCCGGTCGCCGGGGGCGACGGTCGTGACCTCCGGCCCGACCGCCCGGACGGTGCCGCCGCCCTCGAGGCCGGGCACGAAGGGCAGCGCCGTCGGGTAGATGCCCGCGCGGAAGTAGGTGTCGATGTAGTTGACGCCGACCACCGCGAGCTCGACGAGCACCTCGCCCACGCCGGGCTCGGGGTCGGGGAGGTCGGCGGGCTCGAGGACCTCCGGCCCGCCGAGGCGGGCGACCTGGATCGCGCGCACGGGTCACGGCCTCCCGGCGAGGGCAGGAGCGGGCGCCTCGGCGGCGCGCGGCGCCGTGTCCGGCTCGGCCGTCGCGGCCCAGAGCCACGCCGCCGCGGCGACCGTGGTCACCGCGCCGAGCACGTGCAGCGCGACGAGGAGCTCGGGGACCCCGAGGGCGTACTGGATGCCGCCCAGGGCGCCCTGCGCGAGGGTGAGCACGACGAGCACCCGCAGGCGCACGATCACGGCCCGGGGCGCGCCGACCGCGTGCGTCATGAAGCCCGTGCCCACCAGCAGGCCCAGGAAGGCGAACAGCAGGTGCGCGTGGGCGGTCGCGAGGGTGGGCAGCGGGACGGCCTCGAGGCGCGGCGTCGCGGCGTCGCCGCCGTGCGGGCCGGCCGCGGTGACCAGCGTGCCCGCGACGAGCAGGGCCACGAGGACGACCGAGGTGACGGCGAGCAGGCCGCGCAGCGCCGACGGGACGGCGGGGCGCCACGGGGTCCCGGCCGGTGCCGCCATCGCGGCGGGGGAGGACTCGCGGACGAGCAGCACGGCGAGCCAGATGAGCGGGATCGTGACGAGGAAGTGGGGCGCGACCGTGTACCAGGCCAGCCCCGTGAGGACGGTGACGCCGCCGATCACGGCCTGGGCGACGACGCCGAGGGGCATGGTGGCGGCCAGCAGCACGAGCCGCCCCCGCCGCGGCCGCACGTTCAGCGCCGCCAGCAGGCACGCCGCCGTGATCAGCACGAGCGCGATCCCGAGCAGCCGGTTGCCGAACTCGACCCACTGGTGCAGCACCGCGATCTCGGGGTGCGGCACGGGCACGAGGCTGCCCGGGAAGCACTCGGGCCAGGTCGGGCAGCCGAGACCGGAACCGGTGACACGGACGACGGCCCCCGTGACCGCGATGCCGGCCTGGCCGACGACCGCGGCCATCGCGAGCCCGCGCATCAGCCCGGGCGGGGTGGCGGGGAGGCGCTCCAGCACAGGGCTGATCCTACGTCCCGTCGTAGGGGGCTAGCTCCAGCGCACGGTGCGGGTGGCGATCCCGCCGGCGACGACCGTCCACACGAGCAGGACGACGACGTGACCCACCGACGGGGTGCCACCGGCGAGCGCCGTGCGCAGCCCCTCGGCCAGGGCGCCGGAGGGGAGCAGCTGGACGACCGCCGCGAGGGGGCCGGGCAGCGCCGCCGCCGGCACGAGCACGCCGCCGGCGAACAGCAGCACGAACCAGACGACGTTGGCGACGGCGAGCACGATGTCGGCGCGCACGCTGCCGCCGAGCAGCACGCCGACGGCCCCGAACGCCGCCGTGCCGAGGACCACGAGCAGCAGCACCCAGCCCGGCGAGCCCGCGCCGGGCCGCCACCCGAGGGCCAGGGCGACCAGCCCCAGCACCACGACCTGGACGAGCACCACGCCGGCCATCCCGCCGAGGCGCCCGCACACGATCAACCAGCGGGGCACGGCGGTGGCCGCGAGGCGGCGCAGCACCCCGTAGCGGCGGTCGAAGCCCAGCGAGATCGCCTGGCTGGTGAACGCCGTCGACATCACGGCGAGCGCGAGGACCGTGCCCAGCGCCGACGTCGCGCGCGGCTCCGGCAGCGGCACGACGCGCAGCAGGGTGAGCCCGACGAGCAGCGCGAGGGGGATGATCAGCGTGAGCAGGACCTGTTCGCCCTGGCGCAGCGCGAGCCGCGTCTCGAGGGCGACCTGCGTGGTGAGCATCCGCCCCAACGGCCCCCGCCCGGGAGCGGGGGTGAAGGTGCCGGCCTCGAAGGGGCTCACGAACGCAGCTCGCGTCCCGTGAGCTCGAGGAACACGTCCTCGAGGCTGCGGCGCGCCACGCGCAGGTCGTCGGCGAGCACGCCCTGTCGCGCGCACCACGACGTCACCGTCGAGAGCACCTGCGGGTCGATGGAGCCCTCGACGAGGTAGCTCCCCGGCGTCGGCTCCGAGACCGTGCACCCCTCGGGCAGGGCGTCCGCGAGCAGGCGCAGGTCCATGCCCGCCGCGGCGCGGAAGCGCAGCTCGCGGTCGGCCCCGGCGGCGGTGAGGGTGTCCGGGCTGCCCTCGGCGACGCACCGGCCGTGGTCGATGATCACGATGTGGTCGGCGAGGGTCTCGGCCTCCTGCATGAGGTGCGTGGTCAGCAGCACCGCGACGCCGTCGGCGCGCAGGGCGCGTACGAGGTCCCACACGAGGCGGCGGCCCTGGGGATCGAGGCTCGCGGTGGGCTCGTCGAGGAACACCAGCTCGGGGCGTCCGACGACGGCGCAGGCGAGCGCGAGGCGCTGCTGCTGGCCGACGGAGAGCCGCTTGAACGGCTTGCGCGCGCAGGCCCCCAGCCCGAGCGTCTCGACGAGCCAGTCGGGGTCGAGGGGGCGCGCGGAGCAGGCCGCGACGAGCCCGACCATCTCGCGGACGCGCACACCCGGGTACGCGCCGCCGCCCTGGGGCATGACGCCCATGCGGGCGCGCAGCGCGTCCGGTGCGCCGGCGGGGTCGGTGCCGAGCACGCGCACGTGCCCGCCGTCGCGGGGACGCAGGCCCTCGCAGACCTCCACGGTGGTGGTCTTGCCGGCGCCGTTGGGCCCGAGCAGGGCCAGCACCTGGCCGGGGGCGAGGTCGAGGTCGAGCCCGTCCACGGCCGCGCGGCCCTGGTAGCGCACCACGAGGTCGCGCACCTCGAGAGCGCCCGCTGATCGCGACACGTCGGACAGCCTAGGTGGAGGGGGTGCGCGTCACGCGCCCACGCACCGCCGCCAGCGGGACCAGCGCGAGCAGCGCTGCCGCCGTGATGGCCATGGGGAGCTGGTAGGTGCGGAACGAGAAGTCGGCGCCGGTGGGCGGCACCAGCAGGGCGACGATGGCGCACACGGCGACGGCGAAGCCGCGGATCTTCGGGTTGCGCACCGACGCGGCGAGCGGGACGACGGCCCAGAGCAGGTACCAGGGGTGCAGGACGGGCCCGGCGAGGAACACCGCGCCGAAGCCGTAGCCCATGCCCGCGATCGCGTGCAGGCGCCCGTTCAGCACCATGAACACGAGCAGGACGCACACCAGCGCGGCGACGCCGAGCCCCGCGGCACGGGTGAGGTCGAGGACGGCGTCGGTGTGGTCGCCGAGACCGAGGATCCCGCCGAGCCAGCCGCCGAGCACCCCGAGGTCCGTGGTGACCGAGAGCCAGCTGCGCAGCAGGTTCGGCACGGCGAGGGCCTGGATCCAGCCGAAGCCCAGCCCGCTGCCCACCGAGACGGCGGCGACCGTGCCGAGCCCCAGCGCCGAGCACCCCGCGCCGTAGCGCACCAGCCGGGCGAACCCGCCCCCGCGCTCGTGGGCGACGTGCGCGGCGAGGAACCCGAGCGCCACGACCGCCGGGATCTTCCCGGAGGCGCCGAGCCCGATCAGCAGCGCGCCGAGCACCCAGGAGCGCCGCATGCCGATCTCCATGCCGGCGAGGACGACGCCCATCATGATCGCGTCGTTGTGGATGCCGCTCACCAGGTGGAACAGCACGAGCGGGCTGATCGCGAGCCAGAGCGCGGCGATCGGCTCGACGCCGGCCCGCCGCGCCAGGTGCGGCACCGCCCAGATCACGAGGCCCAGGGAGGCGAGCGCGAGGGCCCGGTGCAGGTAGACGCCCAGGACGATGTCGTCGCCCGCGATCGCCGTGATGAGACGTCCGAAGGACAGGAAGCCGGGCCCGTACGGCGACGGTGTGGTGCGCCAGATGGTCGGGATGCTCGCGACGAGGGGATCGGAGAGCCCGAGCGCCTGTGCGGCGCCGTAGATGTAGGGGTCGAAGCCCCGCGAGACGACCTCGGCCTGGGAGAGGTAGCCGTAGACGTCGGTGGAGAACAGGGGCGGCGCGACGGCGAGCGGCGCCATCCACATGACGAGGATCCGCGTCAGCTGGCGCACCGAGAGGCGCACACGGCCCGGCCAGGCGAGCCGCCCGAGCCAGAGCCACGCCAGCACGAGCATGCCCATGCCGATGTAGGCCAGCGTCAGCGACACCGTCGGCATGCGGCCCCAGAGGCCGAGCACCCGCGTGCCGAGCAGCGGGTTGTACGCCGGAGCGGGCGTCGCGCCGCACCCGAGCGCACCGACGGCCATCAGCAGCGCGCCCGTCGTGCCGAAGCGGCGCACCGTGCGGAGACGTCGCCGCTCGTCGGGCGTCGGCGGGGGAGGCTGCGCGCCCGGCGGGGTCACCGACGGCGACACGGCAGCGGGCACCGGCGCAGGTGCCTCCGCGGTGCCGGTCACGGGCGGGGACGATACCGAGGCCGTCCGCCGGCCCCGCCCGCCGTACCCCGGGGCGGCGTGCGGGTTAGGTGACCCTGCGTGAGTGCGATCACCTCGCCCGGTGCGGGGGTCCGCTTTGCCCGGCGGCGACAAATAAGCAAGACTGGTGTTGTCAAAAACAAGGCAGCCCTAACAAGAACGTGCAGGAGGTGAGGACCATGGTCGACGGTCACGACGGTCGGACGCGGGACCTCATCGTCCGCAGGCTCCTCGAGCACGGCCCGACCACGGCGATGGATCTCGCCGGGGTGCTGGGCCTGTCGGGGGCCGCGGTGCGCCGCCACCTCGACGCCCTGGTCGCCGACGAGACCGTCGCCACCCGCGACGCGCCCCGGGCCTCCGGCCGGGGACGGGGACGGCCGGCCCGTCAGCACCTGCTCACCGAGCAGGGCCGCCGGCGAGCCGGACGCGGCGAGGCCGACGTCGCCGAGCTCGCCGTCGCCGCGCTGCGCGAGCTGTCCGACGTGGCGGGGGAGGACGCGGTCCGCGCCTTCGCCCGCCGGCGCATCCTGGGGCTCCTCGAGACCCACCAGCACGAGATCGAGGGCGCGCCCGACCGCACCGAGCGGGTCGAGGCCCTGGCCGGGGCGCTGTCCCGGGAGGGCTACGCGGCGTCGTCGCGGCCGACCAGCTCAGGCGCGCAGCTGTGTCAGCACCACTGCCCGGTGGCCGGCGTGGCCGCCGAGTTCCCCCAGCTCTGCGAGGCGGAGACCGAGATCTTCGCCGAGCTGCTGGGGACCCACGTCCAGCGGCTGTCCACGATCGCGCGCGGCGACGCCGCGTGCACCACCCACGTGCCGCGACAGCAGCACGGACAGCCGCACGGACAGCAGGACCTCACCACCACCGACGTCAAGGGAAGGCAGGTCGTATGACCACCTCCGCGGAGCGGACCACCCCCACCGCCCCGGCCGAGCTCACCCAGGAGGAGACCCTCGCGGCGCTCGGGCAGTACCAGTTCGGGTGGCACGACAGCGACGTCGCCGGAGCGAGCGCGCAGCGCGGCCTCAACGAGGCCGTCGTGCGCGACATCTCGGACAAGAAGAGCGAGCCGGACTGGATGCTCCAGGCGCGGCTCAAGGCGCTCTCGACGTTCGAGAAGAAGCCGATGCCGCAGTGGGGTTCCGACCTCTCGGGCATCGACTTCGACAACATCAAGTACTTCGTGCGGTCCACGGAGAAGCAGGCCGCCTCCTGGGAGGACCTGCCCGACGACATCAAGGCGACCTACGACAAGCTCGGCATCCCCGAGGCCGAGAAGGCCCGCCTCGTCGCCGGCGTCGCGGCGCAGTACGAGTCCGAGGTCGTGTACCACCAGATCCGCGAGGACCTGGAGCAGCAGGGCGTCATCTTCATGGACACCGACACCGGCCTGCGCGAGCACCCGGAGCTGTTCGAGGAGTACTTCGGCTCGGTGATCCCGGCCGGTGACAACAAGTTCTCCGCGCTGAACTCGGCGGTGTGGTCCGGCGGCTCGTTCATCTACGTGCCCAAGGGCGTCCACGTGGACATCCCGCTGCAGGCCTACTTCCGGATCAACACCGAGAACATGGGCCAGTTCGAGCGGACGCTGATCATCGTCGACGAGGACGCCTACGTCCACTACGTCGAGGGCTGCACGGCGCCGATCTACTCGTCCGACTCGCTGCACTCCGCGGTCGTCGAGATCGTCGTGAAGAAGGGCGGCCGCTGCCGCTACACGACCATCCAGAACTGGTCGAACAACGTCTACAACCTGGTCACCAAGCGCGCCAAGGCCGAAGAGGGCGCGACCATGGAGTGGGTCGACGGCAACATCGGCTCCAAGGTGACCATGAAGTACCCGGCCGTCTGGCTGACCGGGCCGCACGCCAAGGGCGAGGTGCTCTCGGTGGCGTTCTCCGGCGAGGGCCAGCACCAGGACGCGGGCGCCAAGATGGTGCACCTCGCGCCCCACACGTCGTCGACGATCATCTCGAAGTCGGTGGCGCGCGGCGGCGGACGCACCTCGTACCGCGGGCTGGTCCGCGTGAACAAGGGTGCCCACCACTCGCGGTCGACGGTGAAGTGCGACGCGCTGCTGGTCGACACGATCAGCCGCTCGGACACCTATCCCTACGTCGACGTCCGCGAGGACGACGTGACGATGGGCCACGAGGCGACCGTCTCGAAGGTCAGCGAGGACCAGCTCTTCTACCTGATGTCCCGCGGCCTCACCGAGGACGAGGCCATGGCGATGATCGTGCGCGGGTTCGTCGAGCCCATCGCGCGCGAGCTCCCCATGGAGTACGCGCTCGAGCTCAACCGCCTGATCGAGCTGCAGATGGAGGGCGCTGTCGGATGACCGACACTCCTGTCGCTTCCACCGGGGGCGGTTCGACGACCGCCCCCGGCGCCCCGGTCCTCGACGTGGACCCCGGCATCAAGACCGCGTCGTCACCGAAGATCGCTCCGTGGGAGGAGCGGCACACCTCCTACGACGTCGAGTCCTTCGAGGTCCCGCGCGGGCGCGAGGAGCAGTGGCGGTTCACGCCGCTGCGCCGCCTGCGCGGGCTGCACGACGGCTCGGCGTCGGCGGACGGCGCCGTCGGGGTCACCGTGCGCACCGGGTTCGGTGACAACGAGGGCGACCTCGCCGGCACGGGCACGAAGCACGAGACGGTGGGTCGCGACGACGCCCGCCTCGGCGACGGCGGCATCCCCGCCGACCGCGTCGCGGCGCAGGCGTGGTCGTCGTTCACCGAGGCCCACGTGGTCACGGTGAACGAGGCGCGCTCGGACGACGAGCCGCTCACGATCACCGTCACCGGTCCCGGCGAGGGGTCGAGCGCGTACGCGCACCTGCAGCTGCGCCTCGAGCACCACGCCGAGGCCGTGGTCGTCCTCGACCACCGCGGGTCGGGCACCGTCGCCGCCAACACCGAGTTCGTCGTCGCCGACGGCGCGAAGCTCGAGGTCGTCGAGGTGCACGACTGGGCCGACGACGCCGTCTACGTGGGCGCGCAGCACCTGTCGGTGGGCCGCGACGCGACGATCCGGCACACGTCGGTGACGCTCGGCGGCGACCTCGTGCGCCTGTCCCCGGTCATCAACTACCGGGCGCCCGGCGGCGACGTCGAGCTCGACGGCCTCTACTTCGCCGACGGCGGTCAGCACTTCGAGCAGCGCCTGCTCGTCGACCACTCCGTGGCCAACTGCCGGTCGCGCGTGATGTACAAGGGCGCGCTGCAGGGCATCGAGGGGGGCACCGCGGCCCACACCGTCTGGATCGGCGACGTGCTGATCCGCAAGGCGGCCGAGGGCACCGACACGTACGAGCTCAACCGCAACCTGCTGCTGACGGACAACGCCCGCGCCGACTCGGTGCCGAACCTCGAGATCGAGACGGGCGAGATCGTCGGCGCCGGCCACGCCAGCGCCACGGGAAGGTTCGACGACGAGCAGCTGTTCTACCTGATGGCGCGGGGGATCCCCGAGGCCCAGGCACGCCGTCTGGTCGTCCGCGGCTTCTTCGGCGAGGTCATCCAGAAGGTCCGCGTGCCGGCGCTGCGCGACCGCCTCGAGGCGGCCATCGAGGCCGAGCTCGAGGTCGTCGGCGTCTGAGCCGGCGCTGATCCCCCCTTCCACCACGTACTGCTGAAAGAGGCTTGATGTCCACCCTCGAGATCCGCGACCTGCACGTCGAGGTCGAGACCGAGTCCGGCCCCAAGGAGATCCTGCGCGGGGTCGACCTCACCGTGAGCTCGAACGAGACCCACGCGATCATGGGTCCGAACGGCTCCGGGAAGTCGACGCTCGCGTACTCGATCGCGGGCCACCCGAAGTACACCGTCACCCGGGGCCAGGTCCTCCTCGACGGCGAGGACGTCCTCGAGATGGCCGTCGACGAGCGGGCCCGCGCCGGGCTGTTCCTCGCGATGCAGTACCCCGTCGAGGTGCCCGGCGTCTCGATGTCGAACTTCCTCCGCTCGGCGGCCACCGCCACGCGCGGCGAGGCGCCGAAGGTGCGGCACTGGGTCAAGGAGGTCAAGGGCGCGATGTCCGACCTCGACATCGACCCGGCGTTCGCCGAGCGCAGCGTCAACGAGGGCTTCTCGGGCGGCGAGAAGAAGCGCCACGAGGTGCTGCAGATGGCGCTGCTCAAGCCGAAGATCGCGGTCCTCGACGAGACCGACTCGGGTCTCGACGTCGACGCCCTGCGCGTCGTGTCGAAGGGCGTCAACGACTACAAGGCGGCCTCGGACGTCGGCATCCTCCTGATCACGCACTACACGCGGATCCTGCGCTACATCGCGCCGGACAAGGTCCACGTGTTCGTGAACGGCCGCGTCGCCGAGTCCGGCGGGCCGGAGCTCGCCGAGGAGCTCGAGGCCAACGGGTACGAGCGCTTCACGGGCGCCGCGGCCGAGAAGGAGGAGCAGCCGGCATGACCGCTCTCGCACCCACCGCCGCCGGGGGTGCGACCCTGGATGTCGCGAAGATCCGTGCGGACTTCCCCATCCTGAGCCGCACCGTCCGCGACGCGAAGCCGCTGGTCTACCTGGACTCGGGCGCGACCTCGCAGCGCCCGCGGCCGGTGCTCGACGCCGAGCGCGCGTTCCTCGAGACGTCCAACGCCGCCGTGCACCGCGGCGCGCACGCCCTCGCCGAGGAGGCCACCGACGCCTACGAGTCCGCCCGCGAGCGGATCGCGGCGTTCGTGGGCGCCGACGTCGGCGAGATCGTGTTCACCAAGAACGCGACCGAGGGGATCAACCTCGTCGCGTACGGCATGAGCAACGCGTCCGTCGGTGACGGCGTCGAGGCGGCCGCCGAGCGCTTCCGTCTCGGGCCGGGCGACGAGGTCGTCACCACCGAGATGGAGCACCACGCCAACCTGGTGCCCTGGCAGGAGCTCTGCCGGCGCACCGGCGCGACGCTGCGGTGGTTCTCGGTGACGTCCGACGGGCGGCTGGACCTCGAGGACGACCCGATCACCGAGCGCACCAAGGTCGTCGCGTTCACCCACCAGTCCAACGTGCTGGGC
The DNA here is from genome assembly GCF_037400275.1 of Actinomycetospora aeridis. NCBI lineage: Bacteria > Bacillati > Actinomycetota > Actinomycetes > Pseudonocardiales > Pseudonocardiaceae > Actinomycetospora > Actinomycetospora aeridis. Next base: position 551,882 of record NZ_JBBEGL010000003.1, read on the forward strand.
ACCGTCCCGCCGGTGGAGGAGCTGGTGCGCCGGGCGCGCGCGGTCGGTGCGTACACGGTGCTCGACGCCTGCCAGTCGGTGCCGCACGCGCCGGTCGACCTGCACGCGCTCGGCGTCGACTTCGCGGCGTTCTCCGGGCACAAGATGCTCGGGCCGTCGGGGATCGGCGTGCTCTACGGGCGTCGCGAGCTGCTCGAGGCGCTCCCGCCGTTCCTCACCGGCGGCTCGATGATCGAGCTGGTGCGCATGGAGGGCTCGACCTACGCGCCGCCGCCGGCGCGTTTCGAGGCCGGCGTGCCGATGACGTCGCAGGCCATCGGCCTCGGCGCGGCCGTCGACTACCTCTCCGCGATCGGCATGGACGCCGTGAAGGCCCACGAGAACGAGCTCACCGGCGCCGCGCTGGTGAAGCTCCAGGACCTGCCCGGCGTCAGGATCATCGGCCCGCGCAGCACCGAGGCCCGCGGCGGGGCGGTGGCCTTCGAGATCGAGGGCATCCACCCCCACGACGCGTCGCAGGTGCTCGACGACTCCGGCATCGCCGTGCGCGTCGGGCACCACTGCGCGTGGCCGCTGCACCGGGCGTTCGGCGTGCAGTCGTCGATCCGCGCGAGCTTCCACGTGTACAACACGCTCGACGAGGTCGACGCGCTGGTGGCGGGCGTGCGCCGCGCGCAGGAGTTCTTCGGAGTGGTGCCGTCGTGAAGCTCGACTCGATGTACCAGGAGATCATCCTGGACCACTACCGCAACCCGCACGGCCGCGGGCTGCGCGACCCGTTCGAGGCCGAGGTCCACCACGTCAACCCGACCTGCGGCGACGAGGTCACCGTCCGCGTGCACCTCTCCGGCGGCGAGGGGCGCGACGCCAAGGTCGAGGACCTCTCGTACGACGCGCTGGGCTGCTCGATCAGCCAGGCGGCGACCTCGGTGGCCTACGACCTGCTCGTCGGGCACACCGTCGGCGAGGCGTTCGAGACCCTCGACGCGTACCAGGAGATGGTGCAGGGTCGCGGCAAGGTCGAGCCGGACGAGGACGTGCTGGACGACGCCGTCGCCTTCGCGGGCGTGGCGGCCTACCCCGCGCGCGTGAAGTGCGCCCTGCTCGGCTGGCTGGCGTTCAAGGACGCCGTCGCCCAGGCTCAAGCTGGAGGTAACCCATGACCGAAGAGACCGTTCAGCGCGGCGCGGCCGGGATGCCCGAGGCCCCGGCCCCGAGCGCGGACCTGCCCTCCTACGACGACCTCGAGGAGGCCATGCGCGACGTCGTCGACCCCGAGCTCGGGATCAACGTCGTCGACCTCGGCCTGCTCTACGGCATCGACGTGCACGGTGACGACGCCGGCCCGGTGGTCACCCTCGACATGACGCTGACCTCGGCGGCGTGCCCGCTGACCGACGTCATCGAGGACCAGGCCCGCGCCGCCCTGACCCAGGGCCCCGGCGGCGGGCTGGCGAACGACGTGCGCATCAACTGGGTCTGGATGCCGCCGTGGGGTCCGGACAAGATCACTGACGACGGCCGCGAGCAGCTCCGCGCGCTCGGCTTCACCGTCTGAACGACCCTCCGGGGAACGAACGGCGCTCTCGCTGCTTCCGTAGCAGCGAGGGCGCCGTTCGCTCGTCGAGGCCGCGTTGCCGGCGCGAGCGGCACGTTCGGCAGGCCCGGACACCGGGTGATCATGCGCAACGTGCCGGTCGCGGCGCCGCGATCACCGGCGCCCGGTGATCAACGCGGAGTTCGCGCGCCTAGAAGCAGCGAACAGCACGTTCGCTGCTACCCACGCCGCTCGCGCACCACGTGCGGGCGCAGGTGGCGGTAGCCGCGGACGGCGACGCCGGGCACGGAGCGGATGTCGAGGTCGAGGTCGGTCGCGCGCAGGGCCTCGGTCATGTCCTCGTCGACGAGCACCGTGCCCGGGCGCGCCTCGGACGTCAGGCGGCTGGCGATATTCACGACCGGCCCGTAGACGTCGCCGTACCGGGGCAGGACCTCCCCGAGCGCGAGGCCCACGCGCAGGGTCAGGCGCTCCTCGCCGTCGGGGACCTCCTCGTGGAGGCGGAAGGCGATGTCGACGGCGTCCTCGACCCGCTCGCACACGAAGAGGATCTCGTCGCCGAGGGTCTTGACGATCCGGCCCCGACCCCGGGCGACGACCTCGGCGGACACGGTCTCGAAGCGCTCGAGCACCGCCCGCAGCTCGACCTCGTCGATCTTGCGGGACAGGCTGGTGAACCCGACGATGTCGGCGAAGCCCACGACCATGCGGTTCTCCGCCGGACCGTCGCCGTCGGGGCGCGCGAGCGTCGAGAGCATGCGTCCGGCGGTGACGGCGAGGTGGCGGCGCCAGACGTAGGACTGCAGCCGCTCGAGGGTCGGGACCAGCGCCTCGACGGCGTCGGCGATCGCGTCGGGGTCGTGCGCGAGCCCCGCGTCGGCGATCGTGCGGCGCACCAGCGTGGCCTGCCACTCGGCGAGGCGCCCCAGGCCCTGGCCGAGCGCGCGGGCGACGGCGAGCTCCTCGGCCTCGTCGAAGGTGTCCTCGTCGAGCAGGCGTCCGGAGAGCTCGAGGGCGTCGACGTCGGCCTCGGCGAACCCGCGCACGTCGTCGGGCGTCGCCGGGAACCCGAGGGCGCTCCAGAGGCGCGCCGTGTGCTCCGGGGTGAACCCGGTGCGCTCCTGGACCTCGCCGCGGGTCATGGTCCGGGGACCGCGCAGGAGCAGGTCCTCGATCCGCTCCTGCGCCCGCGCCCACCGCTGCGGGTCGGCCCCGGTGGGTGGGGACGCGGGTTCCGGACCCGCCGTCACGTGGTGTGGACGATGAGCACGTCGCTGCCGGCGCGCCGCGAGATCCCCTGCGGGACCGAGCCGAGCAGGCGACCGGCCAGGCTGTTGAGGCCACGGTTGCCGACGACGACGAGGTCGGCCTTGCGGTCGGTGACGACCTCGGTGACGCGCTCGATGGGGTCGCCCTCGACGGCCACCGTGTCGATCTCGACCGAGCCCTTGGCGGCGGCCCGCTCGCGGGCGTCGCGCAGCGTCTCCTCGGCGGGCGTCGACCCGACGACGTGGAAGGCCGCGTCCTCGCCGAGCGCCTGCTGGGCCTCGCCGGTGGACCTCGCCGGCTTGTAGGCGCAGATGATCAGGAGCAGGGCCCCGCTGTCGGCCGCGATCGTCGCCGCGCGGTCGACGGCCCGGTACGACGACTCCGAGCCGTCCGTGCCGACGGCCACGGTCTGGTAAGCACCCATCGCGGAGAATCCCTCCTCCTCGGTGGCGGGTCACGAACCCGTCACGATTACGGTTCGCGAGCGTACCGCTACTGCTCCGTTCGGACGCTCCTGGCCCCGAGCAGCGTTCCCCTGATCAGGTGGCCGCGCAGCCGTGGGGTCAGTCGTCCGAACAACGACGTCATGGCCGCCACCGATGCGCCGACGTCCTCGCGGGCGTTCAGGTAGGCGCGCCGGTGGGTCGGCGGGAGCGCGAAGAAGCGGTCGAAGAACGCCGGCACCTCGCCGGGTGGCATCGCGAGCAGCGTCTCGAGCCCCCGCCGGCGCAGCGCGTGCACGGTCACCGCGGCGGGGGAGCGGACCACCCGCCGGGCCGCCCGCGCGACGCCGACGGGTTCGGTGCCGCCGCGCAGCGTGTCGGCGAGCACGGTCGCGATGCGCGGGGCCAGCTGCAGCGACGTCGCGAGGCTGAACCCGGACGCGGGGTGCACGAGCGGGTCCGCGGCCCCGACGGCGAGCACCCCGGACGGGGAGCGGTGCCGCGGCGAGTCGACGGGGAAGCGCACCTTCTCTGTGTCGGCGGGGTCGTCGGGGATCTCGGCGTCGGACAGGCCCGCGGCGCGCAGCCGGGCCCGCAGCCGCGCGCGCAGCTCGGGCATCGGCAGCCCCGGCCGGCGCGCGAGCGAGGTCTCCTCGAGCAGCACCCGCTCGTCGTCGAGGGGCACCGCGTACAGGAACGTCGGCCACCCGGGACGTCCGTGCGCGGGCCGCCAGTCCATGAACAGCAGGCGGTCGCCGCTGACCCGGGCGGCCACCGCGCGGGGGACGACGACCCCGAACGCCGTCTGCTCGGCGCGCGGGCGTCCGCCGTCGAGCTCCCGGGCCGTGCCGCGGCGCGCGAGCACCTGGCGGGCGCCGGTGGCGTCGACGACGACGCGGGCGGTGATCGTGCTGCCGTCCTCGAGCAGCAGCGCCGGGTGCCGGCCGACCCCGGCCGGGGTGGCGCCGACGGCGCGGGCCCGGCGGACGGCCACCGCGGGGTCGGTGAGGTGCTGCTGGAGCGCCGCGGTGTCGAGCACGGCGTACTCGTCGTCGAGGTCGTGGGTGCGCTGCGCGATCGCCACGCCGCGCCCGCGGGCCGCGACGATCTCGCCCGGCAGGTCGTCGGGCAGCTCGTGGGCCCACGCGCCGTAGGTGTGGGTCCACGCCCGCTGCGGGCGGGGGTCGACGAGCAGGGTGCGCAGGTCGCGGGCGGCGCAGGACCGCGCGAGCGACCGGCCGGCGGGTCCCGCGCCGGCCACGACGACGTCGGCGACCGGGGCGGGGGGGCTCACCGGTCGCGATCGTTCTCGGTCTCGGCGCGGGCCATCTCCTCGAGCGCCGCGCGGTCGGCCTTGGCACGCGCGTTCCAGCGGCGCATCTCGGGCGGGTAGCCGGTGACCGTGACGTCGTGGCACGCGACCTTCACCGAGCGCGCCAGCTTCTGCGCGGCCCGCGGCGACCCGACGCGCCGGCGGGTCCACTCGCCGTCGAAGGCCACCGCGACGACGGTGGTGTCGGTGGCCGTGGTCTCCGGCTCGATGTAGAACGCCACGCCCTCGCGGCTCTTCGCGAAGGCCTTGAGGTGGTCGAGGTCGGCCGGCCCGGCCTCGCGGTCGAGCACCTGGCGGACGCCCTCGCCGCCCACCCCGCCGGAGCCACCGCCGCGACGCCATCTGCTGAAGAGCCCCATGCCGCGCTCACCTCCTGGTCACCCTCATTGTGCCGGTGTCCGGTTGAGATGCCCGTGGGGTTCGGATCCCGGGTGGCTCACGCGTTCCCGGTGGCCAGCATCCCGCCGTCGACGCGCACGGTCTCCCCGGTGATCCACGACGCGTCGTCGGAGACGAGGAACCCGACGAGCGTGGCGACGTCCTGCGGCGTCCCCAGCCGCTTCATCGGGTAGCGGGACGCGACCTCGTCCTCGCCGTGGGCGTAGAGGGCCTCGGCGAACTTCGTCTTCACCACCGCGGGCGCCACGGCGTTCACCCGGATCGTCGGCCCGAGCTGGAAGGCGAGCTCCTCGGTCAGGCGGATGAGGGCGGCCTTCGACGCCCCGTAGGCGGCGATCACGCCGCTGGAGCGCAGCCCGCCCACCGACGCCATGTTGACGATCGCGCCGCCGTGCTCGCCCATCCACGCCCGGTGGGCCTCCTGGACGAAGCCGAGGGCCGCGACGACGTTGATCTCGAAGATCTTCGACACGGCGCCGAGGTCGGCGTGTACGAGGGGTCCGTACTGCGGGTTGATGCCGGCGTTGTTGACGAGGACGTCCAGCGACCCGAACCGCTCGACGGTGGCGTCGACGGCCGCCGCCCGCGCCGCGGCGTCGCCGGCGTTGCCGGGGAGGGCCAGCACGCGGTCCGGCGCGCCGAGCGAGGCGGCGGCCTCGTCCAGCTCGGCCTGCTTGCGCGCCGTGATCGTCACCGCGGCGCCGCGGGCGAGCAGGTGGCGCGCGACCCCGAACCCGATGCCGCGGCTCGCGCCCGTGACGAGGGCGGCGCGCCCGGCGAGGTCCTGGGCAGGGGGAGTGGCGTCGGTCATGGCCGCACCCTAGAGCGGCGCGCACCGGCGGGCCGGCAGATCGACGCCGGTACAGTGGAGGGGTCCGCGTGGCGCCCCGTAGCGCCCGCCACCGACCTCCCCGAACCTCTCAGAGGACCTCCACCGTGATCACCGCGTCCGAGCTCGAGCTGCGCGCCGGCTCCCGCGTCCTGCTGGCCGGGGCGACGCTGCGCGTCCAGCCGGGCGACCGGATCGGGCTGGTCGGCCGCAACGGGGCGGGCAAGACGACGACGCTGCGCTGCCTCGCGGGCACCGGCGAGCCCTACGGCGGCACGATCCGCTCCACCGGGCCGGTCGGTTACCTGCCCCAGGACCCGCGCGAGGGCGATCTCACCGTGCTCGCGCGCGACCGGGTGCTCTCGGCCCGCGGGCTCGACGAGCTGCTGCGCGAGATGGAGAAGACCCAGACCGCGATGGCCGAGCTCGCCGACGACGCGGCGCGCGACCGGGCCATCGCCAAGTACGGGCGCCTCGAGGAGCGCTTCGCCGACCTCGGCGGCTACGCCGCGGAGAGCGAGGCCGGGCGGATCTGCTCGAACCTCGGCCTGCCCTCCCGCGTACTGGCCCAGCCGCTGCGCACGCTCTCGGGCGGGCAGCGCCGGCGCGTCGAGCTCGCCCGCATCCTGTTCGCCGCCAGCGGTGACGCCGGGGGCAACGCGGGCACCACGCTGCTGCTCGACGAGCCCACCAACCACCTCGACGCCGACTCGATCGGCTGGCTGCGCTCGTTCCTGCAGGCCCACGAGGGCGGGGTCGTGGTCATCAGCCACGACACCGAGCTCATCGACGCCGTGGTGAACAAGGTGTGGTTCCTCGACGCCACCCGCGGCGAGCTCGACGTCTACAACATGGGCTGGAAGAAGTACCAGCAGGCCCGTGCCGACGACGAGGCCCGCCGGCGCCGCGAGCGCGCCAACGCCGAGAAGAAGGCGGGCGCGCTGCAGGTGCAGGCCGCGAAGATGGGGGCGAAGGCCACCAAGGCGGTCGCGGCCAAGCAGATGGCGCGACGCGCCCAGGCCATGCTCGACGGGCTGGACGAGCAGCGCGTCGACGACAAGGTGGCGCACATCCGGTTCCCCGCGCCCGCCCCGTGCGGCCGGGTGCCGATGACCGCCGAGGGCCTGTCGAAGACCTACGGCTCGCTCGAGGTGTTCACCGGCGTCGACCTCGCGGTGGACCGCGGGTCGCGGGTCGTGATCCTCGGCCTCAACGGCGCCGGCAAGACCACGCTGCTGCGTATTCTCGCCGGGGCCGAGACGCCCGACACCGGGGAGGTCCAGGCCGGCCACGGCCTGCGCACCGGGTACTTCGCGCAGGAGCACGACACCCTCGACATGGCGCGATCGGTCTGGGAGAACGCCCGCAGCGCCGCCCCGGACACCCCTGAGCAGCAGCTGCGCACGCTCCTCGGCGCGTTCATGTTCACCGGCGAGCAGCTGGAGCAGCCCGCCGGCACGCTCTCCGGCGGCGAGCGCACCCGCCTCGCGCTCGCCGGTCTCGTGTCGAGCGCCGCGAACGTGCTGCTGCTCGACGAGCCGACCAACAACCTCGACCCGGCGAGCCGCGAGAAGGTGCTCGACGCCCTGCGGCGCTTCGAGGGCGCGGTGGTGCTCGTGACCCACGACCCGGGTGCGGTGGAGGCCCTCGAACCCGAGCGGGTGATCCTGCTCCCCGACGGGACGGAGGACCATTTCTCTGCCGACCATCTCGAACTGGTCGAGCTCGCCTGAGGTTTGTGCACCTCCCGAAGGATCAGACAAACGGACCTCGATCACGCCGATCGGCCGAACCGCTTACCGATCACGGGAATTGTGCCGTGGCGCACACCCCTCCGAACGATCATCATGGGTCGACCGGACCTGCGGTCGGACGAGGGGTGGAACACGAGATGGCCGACCTGAAGAAGGGTGCGCGGATCACCGGCACCCAGCGCGACAAGCTCGCCAATGACCTGAAGAAGAAGTACGAGAAGGGCGCGAGCATCCGTTCGCTGGCCGAGTCGACCGGACGTTCGTACGGATTCGTGCACCGCGTGCTCTCCGAATCGGGGGTCACGCTGCGCGGGCGCGGGGGCGCCACGCGCACCAAGAAGAAGTAGCGGGCCCGCCCCGCGCGGCGGGGTTCCCTCCACCTCGGACTTGACCTCCACCAAGGTCGAGGTCGCACGCTCGCGGGGCACACGGTCCTCGAGCGACGGGAGCGGGCGATGGACGCCTGGTCGTTGATGCAGTCCGCGGCGCAGGCGGACAGCGTGCCGCGGTCGGTGCCCAAGGGGACACTGCCGCGCATCTGGCGCTTCGCCGCGCGTCACCACCGGACGCTGGCGGTGTTCCTGCTGCTGTCGACGGCCTCGGCGGTGATCGGCGTGGCCACCCCCGTCCTCGCCGGGCGGGTCGTCTCCGCGATCACCGAGCGCTCCGCGCCGTCGGTCGTGGTGACCATCGCGCTCGTCATCGCGGGTCTCGCCGTGCTCGACGCGGGGCTCACCCTCGGCGAGCGCTGGCTGTCCGCCCGGATCGGCGAGGGGCTGATCTACGACCTGCGCCGGGCGGTGTTCGCGCACGTCCAGCGCATGCCGCTCGCGTTCTTCACGCGCACGCGCACCGGCTCGCTCGTCAGCAGGCTCAACAACGACGTGATCGGGGCCCAGCGCGCCTTCACCTCGACGCTCTCCGGCCTCGTCACCAACGTCATCCAGCTCGTGCTGGCCGTCGTGGTCATGGTGGCGCTCGCCTGGCAGGTCACGCTGCTGGCGCTGATCCTGCTGCCGATCTTCGTGCTGCCCGCGCGCCGGATGGGCCGGCGGATCGCCGCGCTGCAGCGCGAGTCGGCGGACCTCAACGCCGCCATGACCGGGCAGATGACCGAGCGCTTCTCCGCCGGCGGCGCCACGCTGGTGAAGCTCTTCGGCCGCCCCGAGGCCGAGGCCGACGAGTTCGGTGACCGTGCCGACCGCGTCCGGGGCGTCGGCGTGCGCACGGCGATGGTCAACCGCGTCTTCCTGACCTGCCTGACCCTCGTCGCCGCGCTCGCGCAGGCGCTGGTCTACGGCCTCGGCGGGTGGCTCGCCGTCACCGGGCGCCTCGACGCCGGCACGGTCGTCAGCCTCGCGCTGCTGCTCACGCGCCTGTACTCGCCGCTCACGTCACTGGCCAACGCCCGGATCGACGTCATGAGCGCCCTCGTCAGCTTCGAGCGGGTCTTCGAGGTGCTGGACCTGCAGCCGGCCCTGACCGAGCCGGAGCACCCCACCCCGCTGGCCGCCGGCCCGCTCGGGGTGACGATGGACCGCGTCCGGTTCACCTACCCCGCGGCCTCGGCGGTGTCGCTCGCCTCGCTGGAGGAGGTCACCCGTCTCGAGGAGCGCCCCGACCACGAGGTGCTCCACGGCGTCGACCTGCACGTCGAGCCGGGGCGGATGCTCGCCCTGGTGGGCCCGTCCGGTGCCGGGAGGTCGACGATCGCGTCGCTGATCCCGCGCCTCTACGACGTCGACAGCGGGAGCATCGCGGTCGGCGGGGTCGACGTGCGCGAGCTCTCGTTCGCCGACCTGCGCGACGCGGTGGGCGTCGTCACCCAGGACGGGCACCTGTTCCACGACACGGTCCGGGCCAACCTGCTCTACGCCGCGCCCGACGCCACGGACGCCGAGCTGCGCGAGGCGATGGTCCGGGCACGGCTCGGCGAGCTGCTCGACGCCCTGCCGGCCGGGCTCGACACCGTCGTGGGGGAGCGGGGCCACCGGCTCTCCGGCGGTGAGCGCCAGCGGCTCACGATCGCGCGCCTGCTGCTGGCGTCGCCCCGGGTCGTGATCCTCGACGAGGCCACCGCGCACCTGGACTCGGAGTCGGAGCACGCGGTGCAGGAGGCGCTCACCGAGGCCCTCGTCGGGCGCACGTCGGTGGTGATCGCCCACCGCCTCTCGACGGTCCGGGCGGCGGACACCATCGCCGTCGTGGAGCACGGGCGGGTCGTCGAGCAGGGCACGCACACGTCGCTGCTCGAGCGGGGCGGCCGGTACGCGGACCTCTACCACACGCAGTTCGCCCCGTCGCGCGCCGTCGCCTGAGCGATCACTCACTGTGACCTTCGCATCGCGGCCAATCGTTCTCGGACCTCCTGCGGGTCGCCCGACCCGCGTGTAGCGTCGCTGAGAGTCCGTGTGCGTCTGCAACAGCGACCCCGGTGATCACTGCCGGTGTCGGTCGATCAGGGAGGCTCCGTGCCGGCTCCGACACCTTCCGTGCGCTCCGGCGCGGGCGGCGTGTCGACCGCGGCTCGTGATCGCGTGGCGATCGACCCCAACGGCCCGCTGCCGGACCGCGCCGCGGCCGAGGCCTACGTCGCGTCCGTGTGCTTCAAGCACGGTCCGCCGCGCCTCGTCGGCACCGAGCTCGAATGGCTCGTGCGCCACGACGACGACCCCGCCCGCCCCCTCGACCCCGCCGTGCTGGCCCGTGCCCTCGGACCGCACGCGCCCGGCACCCTCACACCCCACGCGCGCACCAACGGCTCCGGCCCCGCGCCCCTCCCCGCAGGCGGCACGGTCACCGTCGAGCCCGGTGGCCAGGTGGAGATCGCCAGCCCGCCGCTGCCGACCGTCGGCGCCCTCGTGCGCGCCGTCCGCACCGACGTGGCCGGCCTGCACACCCTGCTCGCCGCCGAGGGGCTGACCACCGTGCCGCGCGCGAGCGACCCGCTGCGTCCCCCGCGCCGCCTGCTCCGGATCCCGCGCTACGCGGCGATGGAGGCGACGTTCGACCGCATCGGCCCGCACGGCCGCACGATGATGTGCTCCACCACGGCGGTGCAGGTCTGCGTCGACGCGGGGGAGGGTGACGACGTCGCCCGGCGCTGGGCAGCCCTGCACGAGCTGGGCCCGGTCCTGCTCGCCGCGTTCGCCAACTCCCCGGCCGTCCACGGTCGCCGCACCGGGTGGAAGTCGTCCCGCTGGGCCGCGTGGATGGCGCTCGACCCCGAGCGCACCGGCCCGCCCCGCACCTTCGGTGACGACCCGGCCTCCGAGTACGCCCGCCGCGCGCTCGACACCCGGCTGCTCTGCCTGCGCCGGGACGGGGCGTGGGACGCGCCCGACGTCACGTTCGCCCAGTGGATCGACGGCGGGCTCGCCCCCGCGCCCGTCCGGGCGGACCTCGACTACCACCTCACGACGCTCTTCCCGCCCGTCCGGCCGCAGGGCCACCTCGAGGTCCGCTACCTCGACCAGCAGGCGGGCGACGAGTGGGTCGTCCCGCTGGTCGTCGTCGCGGCGCTGATGCAGGACCCGGACACCGTGGCCCGCGCCCGCGCCGCGGCGGAGCCCGCCGTCGACCGCTGGACCGCCGCGGCGCGGTACGGCCTCGCCGACCGCGTGCTGCGCCGCGCCGCGGGGGACGTGTTCGCGCAGGCCCACCGCACGCTCGCCGGCCCGGCGTTCGCCGACCTCCCGTCCGACGTGCACGAGCTCGTCGACCGGTTCATCACCGAGCGGGTGCTGCGGGGCCGCTGCCCCGCCGACGACCCGCTCGACGCGGCCGAGGACGTCCTCGCTTCCGGCCCGCCGTCGGACGAGCCGCTCGAGCCCGACGATCCCGACGTCCCCCTCCTCGGAGGTGAGCACGCATGACCGCCACGACCCCCGGCAGCACCGACCGCACCGGCCGCACGGACCGCACCGCTCTGCGCCACCGCCTCGCGGCCGAGCTCGCGGCGGCCCGTGCCCGGACGCGGTCGCTGACGCACGACGTGTTCGGCAGCGACCACCCGGACCTGACCCGCCAGCACTCCCCGCTGATGTCGCCCCTGCACTGGGACGTCGCGCACATCGCGAACATGGAGGACTACTGGCTGGCGCGCCGGGCGGCGCCCGACGCGGACCTCGTCGCCGGCGTGCGCGAGGACATCGACCACCTCTACGACGCGTTCACCAACCCGCGCGCCGGCCGTCCCGCGCTGCCGCTGCTCGACCCCGCCGGCGCCCGGGTCTACGGCGACCGGGTGCGCGAGCGCGCCCTGGAGCACCTCGAGGCCGCAGCGTTCGACGAGCGCCGCACCCTCGCCGACGGCTTCGTCTTCTCGATGATCGTGCAGCACGAGCAGCAGCACGTGGAGACGATGCTCGCCACCCACCAGCTCCGCGCCGGCGCGCCCGTGCTGCACGCGGACCCGCCGCCGGCGTCGTCGGTGCCCGGACTGCCGGGCACCGAGGTGTTCCACGCCGGTGCGGAGTTCCTGATGGGGACCTCCACCGAGCCCGCCGCGCTCGACAACGAGAAGCCCGCCCACCCCGTGCGGGTCGCGGACTTCTGGCTCGACGCCGCGCCGGTCACCAACGCCGAGTACGCGCGCTTCGTCGACGCCGGCGGGTACCGCGACCGGTCGCTGTGGTCGGACGCCGCCTGGGAGCACATCACCGCCGAGGGCTGGACCGCGCCGATGACCTGGGAGCAGGTCGAGGGGGTGTGGCACCGGACGTCGTTCGGGGTGCGCGAGGCGATCGGGGACGTGGCCGACCAGCCCGTCCTGCACGTGAGCTTCGGCGAGGCCGCCGCCTACGCCGCGTGGGCCGGCAAGCGCCTGCCGACGGAGGTCGAGTGGGAGTTCGCGGCCCGCCACGACCCCGCGACGGGCACCACCCGCCGCTTCCCGTGGGGTGACGACGACCCGACGCCCGAGCGCGCCAACCTCGACCAGCGCCACCTGCAGCCCGCGCCCGTCGGCGCCTACCCGGCCGGCGCGTCGCCGCGGGGCGTCCACCAGCTGATCGGCGACGTCTGGGAGTGGTGCGACTCGGGGTTCGAGGGCTACCCGGGCTTCGAGCCGTTCCCGTACAAGGAGTACTCCGAGGTCTTCTTCGGCGGCGACTTCCGCATGCTGCGCGGCTCGTCGTTCGGCGTCGGCACCCCGAACGCGCGCGCGACGTTCCGCAACTGGGACCTGCCGATCCGTCGCCAGATCTTCTCCGGCTTCCGCTGCGCCCGCTCCGTGTCCCGGTCCGCCTGAGGTGTGCCGCCACCTGGCCCACGTGGGCCCGACGCCGGTCACGCTGGCGTCGCTGCTGACCGAGCCGGAGCACTCCCTGCTCGTGCAGAGCTACGCGCCGTCCGACATGCGGGGCGGCGGCACGGTCAACGCCGACGGGTTCGGGGCGGGCTGGTATGTGAGCGAACTTCGGGGCTATAGCACCGAAGTTCGCTCACATACGGAGCCGGTGCTGTATCGGCGCGACGACCCGATGTGGACCGACGCGTCGTTCCTCGACGTCGCACGTGGGGTGGAGACGACCGCGCTGGTGGCGGCCGTGCGCTCCGCCACGGTCGGGATGCCGGTGTCGACCGCGGCGTGCGCGCCGTTCCGGGCGGACGGGCTCCTGTTCAGCCACAACGGCGTCGTCCGCGGCTGGCCCGACAGCATGGCCGACCTGGCCGCGACGCTGCCCGCGCTCGACCTGCTCACCCTCGAGGCCGCGACCGACTCGGCCCTGCTCTGGGCCCTCGTCCGGGCGCGCCTGTCCGCCGGCAAGGACGTCGCCGACGCGGTCGCGGGCGTCGTCGCCGACACCCTGGCCGCCGCCCCCGGCTCGCGCCTGAACCTGCTGGTCGGCGACGGCGGGCAGATCGTCGCCACCGCCGTCGACCACGCCCTGTCCTACCGGACCCACCCCGACGGTGCCGTCACCGTCGCCTCGGAGCCCCTGGACCCCGACCCCTCGTGGGTCCCGGTGCCCGACGGATCGCTGCTCGTCGCCCGGCCGGGCGGCGTGCACGACCCGCCCTCCGTCGCCGTGTCGCCGCTGTAGACCCAGCGCTGCCGGCTGCCCTTCCCGACGCCGTGAAGGCCGCGCGCGCCCGACCGGCGCGTGCCCCGACCCCAGGACGTGACCCGACACCGATGAGCCTGCCCGCGCTCGACGTACACCTCACCGCCGAAGACGCCGACGCCGCCCTGCGCGCCGACGCCCGCCGTGGCCTGACCTCGACCCCCAAGGTGCTCACCCCCCAGTGGCTCTACGACGCCCGGGGCAGCGAGCTGTTCGAGGAGATCACCGCGCTGCCGGAGTACTACCCCTTCACCGCCGAGCGCGAGGCCCTCACCGAGCACGCCGACGCGATCGCCCGCACCGCGGCCGCCGACACGCTGGTCGAGCTCGGCTCGGGGTCGTCGTCGAAGACGCCGGTGCTGCTCGACGCCCTGCACCGGGCCGGGACCCTGCGCCGCTACATCCCGGTGGACGTGTCGCCCTCCGCGCTCGAAGACGCCGTGCCGGGGCTGGTCGAGGCCTACCCGGGGCTCGACGTGCACGGCGTCGTCGCCGACTTCACCAGCGACCTGCGCAGCGTGCCGCGCGACGGGCGCCGCCTGGTGGCGCTGCTCGGCGGGACGCTCGGCAACTTCGAGCCCGCCGGCCGCCAGGCGTTCCTCGAAGCGCTCGCCGACGCCCTCGACCCGGGGGAGGCGTTCCTCGTCGGCACCGACCTCGTCAAGGACGAGGCGACCCTCGTCGCGGCCTACGACGACCCGCAGGGCGTCACCGCGGCGTTCGACCTCAACGTGCTCTCGGTGCTCAACCGCGTGCTGGGCGCCGACTTCGACCCGGACGGCTTCGAGCACCTCGCCGTGTGGGTGCCGCAGTCCAGCCGCATCGAGATGCGGCTGCGGGCCCGGCGGCCCATGCACGTGCGGGTGCCCGAGCTCGACCTCGCGATCGACTTCGCCGAGGGCGAGGAGATGCGGACCGAGATCTCCACGAAGTTCACCCGCGAGCGCGTCCGGGACGAGCTGGCCGCCGCGGGGTTCTCCCACGACGGGTGGTTCACCGACCCGCGGGGCCGGTTCGCGCTGTCCCTGGCCGTGCGGCGCTGACGGGACTGGCCGGGCTCACGGGGCTGACGGGCACGAGGGGGGACGACAGCCCCGGCGAGAGGCCCGTGGCGAGCGACGACGCCACCGAGGACACGGTCGCCGAGGGGGCCCTGTCCGCGCTCGGGGCCGTGATGCCGCGCGGGGCCATCGCCGACAGCGGTGCACCGCTGGGCATCGGGACGTCCGCGGGGGTGCCGTCGTCTCTCCCGTCGGCGGTGCCGTCGGCGGCGGCGTCCCCGTCCGGCCCGGTGCGTTCCGGGACCGGCTCCTCGACGACCCAGCTGCCGTCGACGGGACGCCGGGCGAGGGTGGGGCCGGCGGTCAGCGCCTCGACCGACACCGCCTGCAGGCGCAGCCGGGCCCGGGCGACGTGACGCGGCGCCCCGTGCACGACGACGGCCACCACCAGCCGCTCGCCGTGCGGGTCGGGCACGGCGAGCAGGACGTGGTGGTGGCCGTCGTCGGTGCTCACGGTCAGCTCCGTGAGCTGCGGTGAGACCGCCGAGGCGGCCTGCACCATGTCGGCGTGCGCCGCCCCGAGCAGGTCGAGGTCGGCGAACGCGGGCCCGGCGCCCGGGTCGGCCGGATCGCTCGCGTAGCCGTCGAGGATCAGGCCGCTGTCGACGTCCACGAGGGTGGCGGCGACGATGCGGCGGTCGTCGAGCAGCGGGCGGAGCACCGCCGACAGCCCGTCCGACCGCACGCACGTCAGGTGGCGGTGTCGCCCCACCCTCGCGGCTCCCCTCGGTAGTGATCCGGTGTCAGCGGCGTCCGACCTGCTGGTAGTAGCCCTGGTCCTGCGCGGGGACGGCCGGCGCCGACGACGGGTCGTCGAGGTAGAAGCGCTGGCCGATGACCTTGAGGTCGCGGCGGGCCATCGCGAGGTTGGCCTGCTGGCGGTTGAGGACCAGGTAGAAGAACAGCTTGTCGTCGCCGTTCGAGTAGATCGGCCGGATCAGGTGGTACTGCGTGTCGAGGGTGATCAGGATGTCCTCGATCGTCTCGCGCAGGCCCAGCTTCTGCATGACGTCGAACTTCGCGCGGACGACCTCGCTGTTGCCGGGCGCGGCGACGTCCAGGTCGAACTCGGCACTGCCGCCGCGTGACCCGAGGGTCATGCCGCTGTCGTAGTCGACGATCGCCACGGCGAACGCGCCCTTGATGTTGGCGGCGGCGTTCAGGGCGTACTCGACATCACTCATGGGTTCCTCCGTGTCGGGGTCGCTCCGGGGGAGCGGGTGGTGGTTTCGGGGCTACCGGCGAGTGCCGGGTGGGGTGTCCGCCCCAGGCGGAGCAGGCCGGCGAGGACCCGCCGCAAGGTCTCCGGGTCGGTGCGCCAGCGTTGGCCGAGCACACCGGCCGAGTCCGGGGGCGGTGCCGCGTCCTCGTCCGCCGGCGGGGCCGGGCCCGCGGGCAGCGTGTCCGCGGGGGCCGGGCGGCGGGGTGCCGGCAACGTCGGCGGCGGTGTCGGCGGCGGTGTCGGCGGCGCTGCCGACCGGGGCGGCGAGGTCCGGAACACCGGTGCCGCCGCCGGGGCGGACACCGGCGCCGCTCGGGACGGTCGGTCCGGCCGATTCGGCGTGTCCGGTCGGTTCGGAGCCGGAGCCGGAGCCGGCAACGCGGCGGGCGCCAGGGCAGCGGTGCCCACCGGGGTCGCCGGTCCGCTCGTCGGCGGCGGCATCGACGAGGCTGCCGGCGAGCGGGTCGTGGACGGGACGCGGACGGGCCAGGGGTTCGACCGTCGCGCGGGGGGAGGTGCCGCCGACGGCTCCGGGGACGGGCCCCGGGACGTCTCCGTCGACGACGGTCCCGCGGGGAGCTCGGCCGGCCGGGCCGGGCCCGGGTTCGCCGCGGGGGTGGGGTGGGCCGCCGGGCCGGCCGTGGCGGTCAGCGCGGTGAGGCGCCGGCGGGCGAGGGCGAGGTTGCCCCCGTCGCGATGGACCCGGAGGTAGACCCACACGCCGTCCGCCCCGGGCAGGGCGCGGAGCAGGTGGTGGGCCCGGTCGGTGGTGACGATGACGTCGTCGAGGGCGAGGTCGCGGTCGGCTGCGACCGCCCCGGCGCGGCGTCCCCAGGCGAGGACGGCATCGGCGGTGCCCTCGTCGGTGCCGATCTCGGCGAGCACGTGCGGGCGGGCGCCGGCGGCCTCGGCGAGCACCGCGTGCGCGAAGCCCGGCAGGTCGGGCAGGGACTCGAGCGGCACGCGGACCCCGGGCGGAGCGGACGGCGCGGCCGGTGCGGGCGGCGCCGGGACGACCACGGGGGTCTGGAGACCACCCGGGGCGGCCCCCGTGGGAGCCGCCGTCCCTGTCGACGCCGTGATCACGAAATCCTCTCGTCCGCAGCTCGGTGAGGTCACGAGCCTAGGAGGGAGGGTTACGGAGAGCAATTGGCCGTTCGGCTGACGTTACCTATCCAGGTGATGCAACGGGTCGTCCGTGGACGGAGTGATTACTTTACGCCAAACGGCCGCTTCATCCACGAAACGACACCGGCTGCTGCGCACGGGGGTGACGTGGTGACCGGATCGGAGGATCGGACGCGTCGGTTCGCATCAGCGCGGATCACGGTGCTTCAGGCCGATGCGCGAGGGACCAGCCGCGACCAGAGCCCCGGACGGCGGTCGGGTGAGCCGAGGGGCTCGCCGGCGGCGACGGCGCACGACGCACAGCGTGACGCCGGGGGAGCGGACAGCGAGGAGGCCCACACCGTCGCGCGACAGAGGGCCTCGAAGCGTCCGTCACCGCCCTGCGCGGCCAGGAACGCGGCGTCGGAGACGGCGTGGTCGGCACCGTCGACGGCGCACGTCAGCCACATGAGCCGGCCACCGGGGTGTGTCACGCCGACCGCCCCGCCACGTCGTCGACACCGAGCAGGTCGTCGTAGGCGCCGCGCTTGATGTCGGCGAGGAAGGCGCTCATCTCGGCGACGGAGAACACCAGCGCCGGCCCCTCGGGGAAGCGGGAGTTGCGCACCGCCACGCCCCGGGAGCGCACCGGCGCGAGCTCCACGCAGTTGCCCTGCTTGCCGGACCGGGCGCTCTTGCGCCACGTCACGTCGGGCAGAGCGTCGTGTGCATTCGGCACCTGGCCCATGCGACCGCCTCGATCGTCTGCACGTGCATCCGTCAGTGGCGCCGAGCCTAGCAACTGTGCCGATCATCTGCACGTGCATGTGACGTGTGCGAGTCGTCCGTGCGCGGACGGTTACCGGGCGGTACGCCCTGCTCAGCGCTCGGCGGCGAGCTTGGTGAGGTACTGGCGCGTCTCGTCGGGGGTGAGCGCGTCGACGGCCACGCGGTCCATCACGCGGCTGTACGTCTCGACCTCGGGCCGCTTGTCCAGGTACGTCGCGTGGGTGAGGTGTTCCTGGTAGACGAGGTCGGGCAGCTCCGGCTCCGCGAAGCGCAGGATCGAGAACGTGCTCTCCGCGGCGTAGCCGGAGAGCGCGAACGGCAGCACCTGCACGACGACGTTGGGCAGGGCCGCGACCTCGAGGAGGCGCTCGATCTGGCCGACGAGCACCGAGGGCCCACCGATGGGCCGGTGCAGCACGGATTCGTCGAGGATCGCCCACACCGTCGGCGAGTCGCGCCGGCCGAGCTTCTGCTGGCGGCGCATCCGGACCGCGAGGCGGCGCTCGTCGTCCGGGGTGGCGCGGTCCGGGTGCCCGGAGGTGATGATCGCGCGGGCGTAGTCCTCGGTCTGCAGGAGACCGGGGACGAACATGAGCTCGTAGGTCTGGATGCGCGACGCGCTGGTCTCCAGGCCCACGTAGTCCTCGAACCAGTCGGGGAGGACGTCGCCGTAGGGCTGCCACCAGCCGGGCTCGTTGGAGCGCCGGGTCATGCCGAGGAGGAGCTCGCGCTCGGAGTCCTCGGTGATCCCGTACATCGTCAGCAGGTCGGCGACGTCGCGCTCCTTGAAGCCGACCTTGCCGGCCTCGAGGCGGCTCATCTTGGAGTCCGACCCGCGGATCGACCACGCCGCGTCGGAGCGGGCGACCCCGGCGCGCTCGCGCAGGCGACGCAGCTGGGCACCCAGGATGATCCGCCGCGCGGTGGGTCCGGAGACCTCCGGCTCGGTGTGCTCCACCTCGGCCACGTTGGTGCGCTCCCCGCTGTCCTCGGGCCTGTCCTCGAGCCCGACCCGGGCCCGGCCCGTGCCGCCGAGCCGCAGACGTTACACGCCGCCGCAGGTCGACGTGCGCTGATCGACCCGCGGAGGGCCGTGTGGCCGTACCCTCCTAGGGTGATCGACCGTCCGTGACGCACGTCCCGATGGGAACCCGATGACCGCTGCGCACTCCTCGTCCCGCTCGGGGTCGGCTCCCGCGTACGTCGACACCACGAAGGCGAGCATCGCGCGGGTGTACGACACCGCGCTCGGCGGCAAGGACAACTACCCGGCCGACCGCGAGGTCGTCGAGAAGCTCCGCCAGGTCGCCCCGGAGATCTCGCAGTTCACGGTCGACCACCGTGCGTTCCTCGTGCGCGCCGTGCGCTTCCTCGCCGGCCAGGCCGGGATCGACCAGTTCCTCGACCTCGGCTCGGGCCTGCCCACCGCGGAGAACACCCACCAGGCCGCCCAGCGCCTGCGCCCCGAGGCCCGCGTCGTCTACGTCGACAACGACCCGTCGGTGGTCGCGCACGGCCGGGCGCTGCTGGAGGAGAACGACCGGACGTTCTTCTCGCCGGGCGACCTCACGGTCCCGGGCGAGGTCCTGGCGGACCCCGTGGTCACCCGCAACCTCGACTTCGACCGGCCGGTCGCGCTGCTGCAGCTCGGCACGCTGCACCACTACGACGAGAGCAAGCTGACCTGCGTCGAGATCATGCAGCAGTACATCGACGCGCTGCCGTCGGGCTCGTACGTCGCGCTGAGCCACTTCCTCGACCCGCAGGACGAGCACAGCGAGGTCGCGCGGCGCATGGAGGGCGTGTTCCTGCACAGCCCGCTGGGCACGGGCGTCTTCCGCACCCGCGAGCAGATCCTCGCGATGATGCCGGGTCTCGAGCTGATCGACCCGGGCCTCGAGCTCTGCGTGAAGTGGTGGCCGGACGGCCCGCAGCTCGCCCCGCTCCTGCCGGCGCAGTACTGCATCGCGGGCGTGCTCGGCCGCAAGCCCTGAGCCGACCCGTGGGGGCTGTCGACCGCGAACGCTGGGACGCCCGCTTCGCCGGCCTCGGCGCGGGGGAGGCGGGCCCGCCGGGCGTGCTGGTCGGTCGCGAGGACCTCGTCCCGACGAGCGGGCGCGCGCTCGACCTCGCCTGCGGGCGGGGCACGGTCGCGGCGTGGCTGGCCCGCCGCGGGCTCGCGGTGGACGCGGTCGACGTGTCGCCGGTGGGCCTGGCGGCCGGACGCGAGCTCGCTCCCGACGTGCGGTGGATCGAGGCCGACCTCGACGACGGGCTGCCGGTGCGCGGACCGTACGACGTGGTCGTCTGCCAGCGCTTCCGGGACCCGGCGCTCTACCCCGCGCTGGTCGAGCTGCTCGTCCCCGGCGGACTGCTGGTGATCAGCGTGCTGTCCGGGTCCGGCGACACCGGCGGGCCCTTCCGCGCACCGCCGGGGGAGCTGCTCGCCGCCTTCGGCCACCTCGACGTGCGGCACCACGAGGAGGGCCACGGCGAGGAGAGCCTCCTGGCCGTCCGGGGTGTGGGTGGCGCGCGCGGGTTCTGAGCTCGCGCGCGTTCTGAGCGAAGGGGTGTGGTCCGTGTAAGGCATGGTGCGGACGTGGCGGGAGGTCGATACTCGGACGACCGACCGGCACGGCCGACCGGGTGATGCGAACGAGGAGGCGCCAGGAGTGGGGCAGCTGTTCATCGACGGAGAGTGGACGTCGGCGGTCGACGGGGGGCGCCGGGAGATCCGCTCCCCGGCGGACGGATCGCTGATCGCGGAGGTCGACGAGGCCGGGGCGAAGGACACCGAGCGGGCGATCGGGGCCGCGCGGCGGGCCTTCGACGACCGGCGGTGGGCGTCGGTGCCCGCCCCGGAGCGCGGGGCGCTGCTGCTGCGGGTCGCGGACCTCCTCCAGCGCGACAAGGCCCGCCTGGCGCGCGCCGAGACCGACGACACCGGCAAGCGCGTCGTCGAGTCCGAGATCGACATGGACGACATCACCAACTGCTTCCGCTGGTTCGGCCACCTCGCGGCGACCGACGACGGGCGCCTCGTCGAGACCGGCATCCCGACCGCGCGCAGCAAGGTCGTCCACGACCCCGTCGGGGTGTGCGGGCTCATCACGCCCTGGAACTATCCGCTGCTGCAGACGGCCTGGAAGGTCGCGCCGGCGCTCGGGGCGGGCTGCTCGTTCGTGCTCAAGCCCAGCGAGCTGACCCCGCACACCGCGATCATCCTCATGGAGCTGCTGGCCGAGGCCGGGGTGCCCGACGGCGTCGCGAACCTGGTGCTCGGCGCCGGGGCCACGGCGGGCGCGCCGCTGTCGACCGACCCGCGCGTGGACATGGTCAGCTTCACCGGCGGGCTCGTCACCGGCCGCAGGATCATGGAGTCGGCGGCGCCGACCGTGAAGAAGGTGGCGCTCGAGCTCGGCGGCAAGAACCCCTTCGTGCTCTTCGCCGACGCCGACCACGAGACCGCCGTCGACAACGTGCTCACCGGGATCTTCCTGCACTCCGGCCAGGTGTGCTCCGCGGGCGCGCGGCTCGTCGTCGAGGAGTCCGCGCACGACCGGATCGTCGACGACCTCGTCGAGCGCGCGCGGCGGATCCGCCTCGGCGGGCCCGACGACCCGGCCACCGAGACCGGGCCGCTGATCTCCGCCGCCCACCGCGAGAAGGTCGAGGCCTACGTCGCCGCCGGGGTCGCCGAGGGCGCGGTCCTGCGCTGCGGCGGCGAGCGCCCGACCGACCCGGAGCTGGCGGACGGCTACTTCTACCCGCCGACGATCCTCGACCGCTGCACCCAGGACATGTCCGTGGTGCACGACGAGAGCTTCGGTCCGGTCCTCACCGTCGAGACGTTCACCGACCTCGAGGACGCCGTGCGCATCGCCAACGACACCGAGTACGGCCTGGCCGGCGCGGTCTTCTCCTCCGACCACGGCACGTGCGAGGAGGTCGCCGCGCGGCTGCGCCACGGCACCGTGTGGATCAACGACTTCGGCCCCTACGTCCCGGCCGCCGAGTGGGGCGGGTTCGGCCACTCCGGGGTCGGGCGCGAGCTCGGCCGCGCCGGGTTCGCCGAGTACCAGGAACCGAAGCACATCTGGACCAACACCCGGCCGGGCCCGACCGGGTGGTTCCCCTCCTCGACACAGCATGGGAGTGGTTCATGAGCACGAGAGACGAGAAAGCCCACAAGCAGGCCAGCGCGACGGACGCCGAGGACATCGACGAGTTCGGCTACAAGCCGAGCCTCGTGCGGTCCCTGGGGAGCTTCCACACGTTCGCGGCGGGGATCAGCTACATCTCGATCCTCACCGGCACGTTCCAGCTGTTCTACCTGGGGCTGGGCACCGGCGGACCGTCGTACTGGTGGTCGTGGCCGATCGTGTTCCTCGGCCAGCTGATGGTCGCGCTGTGCTTCTGCGAGCTCGCGGCGCGCTTCCCGGTCGCCGGCTCGATCTACAACTGGAGCAAGCGGCTCTCGAACCACGGCGTCTCCTGGCTCGCGGGCTGGACGATGCTCACGGCGTCGATCGTGTCCATCGCCGCGGTCGCCCTGGCGCTGCAGGCGACGCTGCCGGAGATCTGGTCGGGGTTCCAGTTCATCCCGATGCAGGGTGACGAGGACACGAACGCGCAGGCGCTCAACGGCGTCATCCTCGCCGCGCTGCTCATCGTGTTCACCACTGTGATCAACGCCTTCGGCACCAAGCTCATGGCGCAGATCAACTCCGCGGGCGTGTTCATCGAGCTCATCGCGGCCGTCGTCCTGATCATCCTGCTCGCCGTGAACATCGTCCGCGGCCCGCAGGTCGTGCTGTCCAGCGGCGGGATCGACGCGAGCGGCCGGCCGCTCGGCTACGCCGGCGCGTTCCTCGTCGCCATGTTCGCCTCGCTCTACGTCATGTACGGCTTCGACACCGCCAGTTCGCTGGCCGAGGAGTCGCACGACCCGCGCCGCAACGCCCCGAAGGCGATCCTGCGGGCGCTCTTCTTCTCGTTCCTGCTCGGCGGACTGATCCTGTTGTTCGCGATCATGTCGGCGCCCGACCTGTCCGATCCGGCGTTCGGCAGCCTCGGCGGTCTGCAGAACCTCATCCTCGCCGTGCTGGGCGGCGGGGTCGGCACGGTCATCCTCATCGCCGTCGTCGTGGCGGTCGTGGTGTGCGCCCTCGCGGTGCACGCCGCGGCGATCCGCCTCGCGTTCGCCATGAGCCGCGACAACAACCTGCCCGCGGGCACGAAGCTGTGCACGATCAGCCCGCGCTTCGGCACCCCGGTGGTGTCGTCGGTGACGATCGGGGTCATCGCGATCGTCCTGCTGCTCGTCACCTTCAGCCCGCAGATCTACACGGTGGTCACGTCGATCGCGATCATCATGATCTACACGGCGTACCTCCTGGTGACGGTCCCGATGCTCATCCAGCGGCTGCGGGGCACCTGGCAGCCACGGCCCGACGGCTTCTCGCTGGGTCGCTGGGGGCTTCCGGTGAACATCCTCGCCGTCATCTGGGGCGCGCTCATGGCGATCAACCTCGCCTGGCCGCGCAACGAGATCTACAACGCGACCGAGCCGTTCCACTGGTATCTCCAGTACGGCGGCATCCTGCTGCCGGGCATCATCCTCGGGGCCGGTTTCGCGTACTACTGGACCGTCCAGCGGCACAAGACGGGCGTCGTCGCCGAGCACGCCCGCGTAGACACCACCGTGGCGACCCCCACCGACAAGCCCGTCCAGGAGGCGTGATGGCAGACCCACAGACGTCCGGGCGCGAGTTCGACTACGTCGTCGTCGGCGGGGGCACGGCGGGGTCCGCCGTCGCGTCGCGGCTCTCCGAGGACCCGGACGTGTCGGTCCTGCTCGTCGAGGCCGGGCCGTCCGACGTCGGCGACCCGGCGATCCTCAACCTCTGGCGCTGGATGGAGCTGCTGGAGTCCGGCTACGACTGGGACTACCCCATCGAGCCGCAGGAGTTCGGCAACTCCTACATGCGCCACGCGCGGGCCAAGGTGCTCGGCGGGTGCTCGTCGCACAACTCCGCGATCGCCTTCTGGGCCCCGCGCGAGAACCTCGACGACTGGGCGGCCCAGGGCTGCACCGGATGGGGCGCCGACGAGAGCTACGCCTTCTACCGCAAGCTCGAGACGGCGCTGGACGGCGCGGAGTACGCCGAGCCGCCCGGCCGCGGCACCGACGGGCCGGTGACGATCCGCTCGATCGCGCCGCGCGACCCCTGCGGCCGCGCGCTGCTCGAGGCGTGCGAGCAGGTCGGGCTGCCCGTGACCCCGTTCAACACCGGCCGCACGGTGCTGCGGGGCGCCAACTGGTTCCAGGTCAACGCCAACCCCGACGGCACGCGCAGCTCGGCGTCGGCGGCCTACCTGCACCCGATCATGGCGAAGCGCCCGAACCTCGAGGTCTGGACGGGCTACCGCGCCGAGCGGCTGACGTTCGACGACTCCGGACCCCGCCCGCGGGCCACCGGTGTCGCCCTGCGCACCCCGGACACCCGCTGGACGATCGGGGTGACGGCCCGCCGCGAGACGATCCTGTCGGCGGGGGCGATCGACGGGCCGAAGCTGCTCATGCTCTCGGGGATCGGGCCGGCCGAGCACCTGCGCGAGGTGGGCATCGACGTCCGCGTCGACGCGCCGGGCGTGGGGGAGAACCTGCAGGACCACCCGGAGGGCCTGGTGCAGTGGGAGGCCCTGCAGACGATGCCGACCGAGTCGGTGCAGTGGTGGGAGATCGGCATCTTCGCCGGCGCCCCGGACCGGACGACGCCGGACCTGATGTTCCACTACGGGTCGGTGCCGTTCGACCTCAACCTGGTCCGCTACGGCTACCCGAGCACCGAGAACACGTTCTGCCTCACGCCGAACGTCACCGGCGCGCAGTCGAAGGGCACGGTGCGGCTGCGCACCCGCGACTTCCGCGACAAGCCGAAGGTCGACCCGCGGTACTTCACCCACGAGCACGACCGCGAGGTGATGATCCGGGGCGTGCGGGTGGCCCGGGAGATCGCGTCGGCCCCGGCGCTGAAGGAGTGGGTGGGCAAGGAGCAGGCGCCGGGCGACGCGGCGCAGACCGACGAGGAGATCTTCGACTACATCTCGAAGACCCACAACACGGTCTACCACCCGTCGTGCACGGTGAAGATGGGCCCGGACTCCGACCCGCTGGCCCCGGTGGACCCGCAGCTCCGGGTCCGGGGCGTCGACGGCCTGCGCGTCGCCGACGGGTCGATCATGCCGGACCTGATCACCGTCAACCCCTGCATCACCACGATGATGATCGGCGAGCGCTGCGCCGACTTCATCAAGAACCCGCGCTAGATCGCAGTATCCGGCCTCCGGCGCGGCAGCTCCGCTGCGCTGCGTGCCGCCTGGCCCGCCCTGACCTGATGGACGGGGCGGGCCCGGCGTGATCGTCGCTACGGTGATCTCCCGTGGCACCTGGGGGAGATGTCGTCGACACCCGCCGCTATCCCCTCGACGACCCCGGGAGCCCGGCCTGGCGGGCCGTCGTCGATCGCGCGCGGGCCGAGCTGCGCGCCGAGGGCTGCACGGTCCTGCGCGACGTGGTGGCCCCGGAGCACCGCGACCGCCTGCGGGCCGAGGGCGACGCGATCGCCGGGCACGCCCACGCCGACGTCGCCGAGGTCACCGTCTACAACACCGACCCCGACCCGTCGCTGCCCGACGACCACCCGGCACGCGTGGTGCTCCAGCGCCGCAACGCGTTCGTGGCGCGCGACCACATCCCGGCCGACCACCTCGTCGCACACCTCTACGCGCACCCCGGCCTGCAGCGCCTGATCGCGGCCTGCTTCGAGGTCCCGGCGGTGCACCCGCTCGCCGACCCGTACGCCGGCCTGACCCTCAACGTCGTCGCGCCGGGCCACGACCACCCCTGGCACTTCGACACCAACGAGTTCGCCGTCAGCCTGCTCACCCGGGCAGCGGAGCGCGGCGGGGCGTTCGAGTACTGCCCCGGCATCCGTGCGGCGGGCGACGAGAACCACGCCGGGGTGCGGGCCGTGCTCGACGGCGACCGTCGCTCCGTCCGGCGCCTCGAGCTGCGCCCCGGCGACCTGCAGCTCTTCCGCGGTCGCCACGCGCTGCACCGCGTGACGCCGGTGGAGGGCGCGACGTCCCGCCACGCCGCGATCCTCGCGTACAGCGAGCGCCCGGGCGTCGTCGGTTCCCCGACCCGCACGCGACAGCTCTTCGGCCGCGTCGCCCCGGAGCACCTGGCGGCGGCCACCGTCCGCGGTGACACCCTGCAGGACTGACACCCACCGTCTGGGAGGACCAGAGCATGACCGGGACGTTCGACGCCGAGGACGACCTGCCCCGGGTCCCGGTACCCACGCTCGCCGACAGCGCCGAGCAGTTCCTCGCGTGGTGCGAGCCGCTGCTCGACGACGCCCAGCGGGCCGAGACCCGAGGGGCGGTCGACCAGCTGCTGCGACCCGACGGCCCGGGGCCGGTCCTGCAGGCGGCGCTCGAGGCCTACGACGCCGAGCCGACCACGCACAGCTGGCTCGACGACTTCTGGGAGTCGCGCTACCTGGGCCGCCGCGACCGGATCGCGCTCAACGCCAACTTCTTCTTCCTCTTCGCCGACGACCCGTCGGCGCACGACGCGTTCTCGCGGGCCGCCGGGCTCGTGCTCGGCGCGCTCGACCACAAGCACCGGGTGGACACCGAGACGCTGCCGCCGGCCACCCGCAAGGACGCGCCGATGACGATGGAGCAGCACAAGTACCTGTTCTCGTCGACCCGCATCCCCGGCGACGACCAGGACACCGCCCGCACGCCCTACACCGACGCGTGGCCGGGACCGTCGCGCGAGCGCCACGTCCTCGTGCTCGTGCGCGGACACGCCTACCGGATGGACGTCCTCGGCCCCGACGGTGTCGCCCACACCGCGGACGAGATCGCCGACGGGCTGCGGGCGATCCGGGCGCAGGTGGGGGAGAGCCGCGGTCCGGGGGTCGGGGCGCTGACCACGAAGGCGCGGGCCGAGTGGGCCGCGAGCCGGCGGGCGCTGCTGGCCGAGGGCAACGCCGCGCCGCTCGACGACGTGGAGACCGCGCTGTTCGCGGTGGCGCTCGAGGACGAGCCCGGCGACGACGCCCGCGACGACCGGGCCGTCGGCAAGCAGCTGCTGGGCGGCGACAGCGCGGACCGGTGGTTCGACAAGGCCGTCACGTTCGTCGTCCTCCCGGACGGCACCGCCGGCATCAACACCGAGCACTGCCGCCTCGACGGCACGACGGTGCTCGCCCTCGTCGACGGGATCTTCGGGGCGTCGACGGAGGAGCACGCGGCGAGCCTGGGGGCGCGCGCCCAGGGCGCCCCGGCGTCCGCGCCGCTGCCGTTCGTGATCACCGAGGAGCGCGCCGCCGACGTCCGGGACGCCCGGGAGGACTTCGCGGCGTTCGCGGACGGGGTCGCGACGCAGCTCGTGGTGTTCGACGACCTCGGCAGCGACCGCGCGAAGAAGCTGGGCGTGTCCCCGGACGCGTTCGTGCAGATGGCGTACCAGCTGGCCCACGTGCGCGCGAAGGGCTTCGTGGGCGCGACCTACGAGTCGATCGCGACGCTGCAGTTCCACCACGGGCGCACCGAGGCGATGCGCGTCGTCACCCCGGAGATCCTCGCGTTCACGGCGGCGATGGAGGACCCGGCCGCCGGGGACGACCGTCGCCGCGAGGCGTTCGACGCCGCCGCCTCCGCCCACGTCGCGCGGGCGCAGCAGTGCCAGGCGGGGCATGCGCCCGAGCAGCACCTCTGGGAGCTCTCGCTGATCCAGCAGCGGCGGGGAGCCTCGCTCGGCGCGGCGGAGCCGCTGGAGATCGTCGACTCGCCGGGGTGGCGCGTCCTGCGCGACGACTACCTGTCGACCAGCTCGGCACCCTCGGCGAACGTGCGCGTCTTCGGCTTCGGCTCGACGAGCACCCAGTGCATCGGCGTCGCGTACGTGCTGCTGCCGGGGCGCCTGGTGGTGCACCTCAGCACGCCCGCCGCCGTGGGTGGGCAGATGGAGCGCTTCGCCGCCGAGCTGCGGCGAGCCGTCGACGAGATCGCCGCCCTGCTGGTGTCGCGCTGATCACCATGCCCGTGCGCTCGGCGTGAAGTGGTGGGCCAGACGTCGTAGCCTCGGGCCGTGACGGCCAGGCCCGAGGTCCGGGACACCGAGCTCACGGCTCCACCGACCGCACCGCCGTCCACGAACGGCCACCACGTCGAGGAACCGGTCGCCGCGCCGGTCGACCGGGCGGAGTCCGCCGAGTCGAGCGAGGCGGCTCCGTCCGGGAACACCCACTGGGTCGTCGCGCTGCTCGTCCTCGTCGCCGGCATGTTCATGTCGGTGCTGGACATCAGCATCGTCAACGTCGCCATCCCGGTGATGCAGAACGACTTCGGGGTCACCACCGAGGACATCTCGTGGGTGTCGACGTCGTACTCGCTCGCCGAGGGCGTCATCGTCCCGGCCAGCGCGTGGCTGGGGCTACGGCTCGGGCTGGGCCGGGCGTACATCGTCGCGATGATCGGCTTCGCGGTCGGCTCGGTGCTGTGCGGCCTGGCGTGGGACCTGAACTCGATGATCGCCTTCCGCATCCTGCAGGCGATCCCCGGTGGCGTGATCCCCGTCGTGGCGCTGACGATGCTCTACAAGATCGTGCCGAAGGACCGTCTCGGCGCCGCGATGGGCATGTACGGCCTCGGGATCGTCTTCGCGCCGGCGATCGGCCCGACGCTGGGCGGCTACCTCGTCGAGTACGTCGACTGGCGGCTGATCTTCTTCATCAACGTGCCGATCGGCATCGTCGGCACCATCGCCGCGATGGTGTGGCTGCCGAACTTCGGCGCCGGCTTGGCCCGGCGGTTCGACCTGCCGGGCTTCCTCGCCATCGCGTCCGGCCTGTTCGCCCTGCTGCTCGGGCTGCACGAGGCCGAGGACTGGGGCTGGACGTCCTACCCCGTGATGATCCTGATCACCTACGGCGTGCTGGCCCTGGCGCTCTTCGTCGTGATCGAGCTCGAGAGTGACCACCCGCTGCTCAACGTGCGGGTGTTCCGGTCGTGGCCGTTCACGAACTCCCTGATCCTCATCGCCGTCATCTCGGCGGGGCTGTTCGGGGTGCTCTTCTACATCCCGCAGTCGCTGCAGCTCAACCAGGGACTCGGGGCGTTCGAGACGGGCCTGCTGCTGCTCCCGCAGGCGCTGGTCATGGCGGTGATCATGCCGTTGGCCGGGCAGATCTACGACCGGATCGGCGCGCGCTGGCCGGCCGTGGCGGGCCTGGTCATCACGGCCTGGGGCACGTGGATGCTGCGCGACCTCACGATCGACACCTCGCACGGCCACCTGGCCTGGATCCTGGGGTTCCGCGCCGCCGGGATCGGGCTCGCCATGATGCCGATCATGACGGGCGGGCTCTCGTCGCTGCCGCCGCACCGCGTCGACGGGGCGAGCGCGTTCAACACCGTCGTGCAGCGCTCGTCGTCGGCGATCGGGCTGGCGGCGATGACCGCGCTGATGACCGCGCAGCAGTCCCAGGGCTACGCCGACCGCGCCGGCATGGTGCCCGCCGACCCCGAGACGTTCGGCTCGGTGCTCGGCGAGTACTCGATGTACCAGCAGCTGCAGACCCGGGTGTTCGACACCGCGTTCGGCGACCTCATGGTCGTCACCACGGCCCTCACCGCGGGCGCGGTGCTGCTCGCGCTCATGCTGCCGAGCGGGAAGCCCGCCCCGAGTGAGGGTCCGCGGGTGATGGAGGGCTGAGGCTCACCCGCCCCGGTGGATGTCGACCTCGACGTTCATGCCGGGGATGAGCTCGAGGCCCTGCAGGTCGTCGATGCCGATCTTCACCGGGATGACCTGGGTGACCTTCTGGAAGTTGCCCTGGCTGTTCGACTGCGGCAGCGGCGAGAACACCCCGGCCGCGCCGCCCTGGATCTCGCGGACCGAGCCGGTGAACGTGCGGTCGGGGTAGGCGTCGACGGTGAAGTCGACCTCCTGGCCGGGCTGCACGGCGTCGATGTCGGTCTCGTCGAGGCGGGCGGTGACGTACACGCCATCCGGGTCGTAGGCGATCGCGAGCTGCTGGCCCGCCGTCACGTAGGCGCCGTCGGTGGTGTCGTCCATGGCCACCGTGCCGGCGGCGGGGGCGCGGATGCTGCGCTGCGGGCGCACGTAGCCGCCGTCGATCTCGATCCGCCCCACCACCTGGTCGGCGCGCAGCACCGCGCCCTGGGTGCCGGTCCAGCCGACGAGCGTGCCCGCGGTGGGCGCGACGATCGGGATCTGGGTGCCGTCGATCTGGGCGTTGTCGGTGGTGACGTACTGCCGGGCGTCGAGGAAGTAGCTCAGGGTGAACCCGATCGCCGCCAGCACGGCGAGGAGCACGATGACGATCAGCGCGATCCGGGTGCCGCGGCGCATCGGGCGGCGCTTGCCGGTGCCCTCGGTGGTGTCGGGCTGCTCGGTCGTGATGGTGCCCTGGTCGTCGGTGCTCATCGACGGGCCGCCACGAGCACCTGCTGACCTTCGGTGAGGCCGCTGCGGACCTCGGTGCGGTCGGCGCCGACGAGACCCGGCGTGAACGGCGTCGGGACCTGGCGCCCGCCCGGCTCGACGACGACCACCGATGTCCGGTCGCCCTGCCGGATCACCGCCGAGTTCGGGACGCTCACCGCATCCGGCCCCTCGCCCGTGATCACGGCGGCCTGCGCCGTCTGGCCGTCCTTGAGCCGCGGGTCGGGGCGGGCGACCGCCACCGTCACGTAGTAGTTGATGACGTTCGCGATGTCGGTCGAGGCGGGCGACACCGCCAGGACGGTGCCGTCGAGGACCACGTCCGGCAGGGCGTCCAGGGTGACGTGGGCGGCCTGGCCGGGCACGAGCGACGCCGCGTCGATCTCCTGGAACGGGGCCACCACCGAGAACCCGGAGGTGCTCTGCAGGACGAGGAACTGCGACCCGCCGGGCCGGCCGGGGGAGGCCCCGCCGCCCATCGACGCGGCCGCGGCGCCGGCGTCCGCCGCGGCGCCCGGGATGGCGGCCTCGCCGCCGGGGGCGAGGGGCGTCGTCCCCGAGCTCGGCTGCAGGAACTCGCCCACCGCGCCGTTGACGGCCGTCACGACCCCGTCGACCGGGGCACGGAGGGTGGTGTTCGCGAGATCGCGCTGGGCGTTCTGCACCCCGACCCGGGCGTTGTCCACCTGGGCCTGGGCGCCGTCGAGCTGGTTCGGGCGGTCGGCGCGCGAGGCGTCGAGCTGGTTCTGGGTCTGGACGAGGCCGTTGCGGGCCTGCTCGACCTGCACGCGTCCCGAGGCCTCGTCGACCTGGCGCTTGCTGCGCGCCTGCGCGAGCTGGCTCTCGGCCTGGGCCTTGCTCTGCTGGGCCATGGCCGCCTGGCTCTGCGCGCCGGGCAGCAGGATGCAAGCCGTGCTCGCCTGCTGCTGCTCTGGGAGAAGGGCTCGAGGAAAACCGTAGGCGCTGGCCCCGCCCTGCGAAGAACACGCGGTCTGAGCGTCCGTGAACGCCTTCTGCGCCTGCACCGCCCCCGCGTGCGCGTCCCGTGCGGCTCGCTCGGCCTGGTGGATCGCCGCGTCGTCGGCGTCCAGTGTCGCGTCGACCTGGTCCTCGGTGGCCTGCACGATCCGCCGCGCCTGGGCGACCGAGTTCCCCGCGCCGTCGACGGCGGTGTTGTCGAGCGCCTGCTGGTAGGCGGCCTCCTGGCCGTCGAGCGCGGCCTGGGCCTGCTCGACGGCCTGGCGGGCGTTGAAGTCGTCGATCTTCGCGAGGACCTCGCCCGCGCGGACCTGATCGCCCACCGCGACGTTGACCTCGTCGAGCTGGCCGCCCTTGGGGAAGCCGATGTTGTTGGTCGCCGTGGCAGACACCGACCCCTGGGCCGACACCCCGGTCTCCACGGCCGCCCGCACCACCGGCACGGTGCGTGGTGGCGGCGTCTCCCCGCCCCCGCCGCACCCGCTGACCGCCAGCACCGCCGTGATCAGCGCGGTCGCCCCGAGCGCCCTCCGGGGGGAGAAGATCATGCTCGGCCAAACGAGCTTCAAGCAGCTGAGTGACGTCTCTGTGAGGGGCCGTGCGCGTCATGTCACACCGACGAACGGGCGATGGACACTCGACCGGTCGGCGGAGTAGGCGCGGGTGTGCCGGTGCTCTCGGCATGCGCGCCGGACCGCGTCGGGCACCCCCGGTCCCATGACGGACACACGCGGCACCGTGATCCTCGACGTCGACGGCACGCTGGTCGACACCAACTACCACCACGCGCTGGCCTGGTACCGCGCCTTCCGCCGGTACGGCGTGACGATCCCGGTCTGGACGATCCACCGCCACATCGGCATGGGCGGCGACCAGCTCGTCGGCGCGGTCGCGGGCGACGACGTCGAGCGCGAGCACGGCGACGACATCCGCGCGGCGTGGACCGAGCAGGCCGACGCGATGATCGACGAGTTCGCCGCGCTCCCGGGCGCCCACGACCTGCTCGAGGCGATCGTCGGCGCGGGCTTCACCCTCGTGATGGCGAGCTCGGGCAAGCCGCACCACGTCGAGCGCTACGCGAAGCTGATCGAGGCGGGCGACCTCGCCGACGCCTGGGTCAGCTCCGGCGACGTCGAGCAGACCAAGCCCGCCCCGGACCTGCTGCAGGTCGCCATGGAGCGCGTCGGCGCCGAGGCGGCGGTGGTCGTCGGCGACTCCGTCTGGGACTGCCGCGCCGCCGAGCGCCTCGGGCTGCCGTCGGTGGCGGTGCGCACGGGCGGGTTCTCGAACGAGGAGCTCCGCGAGGCCGGCGCCTCCGACGTGGTCGCGTCGGTCGAGGAGCTGACCGCCGACATCGGCAGGCTCCACCCGCAGACGCCGCAGCAGGCCTGACCCGGGCCGCGGCGGATCGCCGGCCTCGCCGGGGCGTGATCAACACGCCGGGCGGGTCGTCCGGGGAACGGGCCTCGCCCGCGGGTGGCGCATCGCCGGCGGCGACCGCCCGGAGGCGTGCCGAGGCTCCGGGCCGAGCGCGCGGTGCTGGGTCGTGGCGAGCACGCGCCGACGTGAGGCCGTCCGGGCGACCGAGTCCACGCACCGCTCCTCGAGCGGCTCGGTGGACCCCGACGTGAGGACGCCGTCGAGCACGCGCCCGACATCGCGATCGACCGCCGCACGAGCCAGGTCAGTCGCCTCGGTGAGCTCCGGTGCGACGGCGGTCCCCCCGAGGACCACGCCGCCGAGCGCGTCGAACGCCCGGCGACGAGCGCGGCCCGGCTCGTCGGCGACACCGGGCGGCCTCGCCGCCTCCGGCCCGCGGCAAGAGTGGCCCGCGTCCACGACGTCGACCGCCTCGTGCCGAGCGGCGTGATCGGGTTCCTCGGCGGGCTCGTGCGTCTCGATTGGGTCAGGCACGACGTGGACCTCCTGCGCACCGTGGCAGGGCGCCTCGCCGTCGTGCCGGCGGGCCGGCTCCACGGCGTCGGAGGCACTCGAGACAGCCTCCGGCGCGGGGAGCACCTGACCCACGTCCGCGACGTCGCCCGCCGCAGGCCTCCCGGACCACACGTCGTCGAGGAGCTCCGGCTCCACGTCCCACGGCACGTCGTCCGCGGGCTGCGAGGCGTACGTGACCCAGAGGTCGGTCGCGAGCGGCGCCAGGTCGGCGCCCGGCTCCGTCAGGGCGGCGCGGACCAGCGTCCGCTCCACCTCGGCGAGCAGGTCCGCGTCGCGCCCGTCCGCGCGCAGGGCCTCGATCAGCTCGCCGAGGACGTACAGCTGGTCGGCGTCGATCGAGCCGGCGCGCACCGCGGCCGCGGCGAGCGGGAGCGTCGGCGCCAGCACACCGGCCAGCGCCGTCCGCACCGCACTCGGGGCGACCGAGGATTCCTGCTCCACACCCCGGACGCTACGACCGACCCCCGACAGTCCCGGACGATCATCGACGGCTCAGGCCGACGCGCGCTCCGCGTCCGCGGTCCACTCGCCGCGGTTGGCCGCGCCCGTGAGGCGCAGCCGCTCGGCGAAGGCGTCCTGGGCGGCCGCGACGTTCTCCTCGGCACCCGCCCACACCGACATCGGACGGCCCTGCAGCGCGCGGGCGTAGGAGAAGCTCACGGTCCAGGGCTGCGGGCCGCGGCGCGCGATGGCGTCGAGGTTGGCATTGGCCTGGGCGTCGTCCTGCCCGCCGGAGAGGAACACGATCCCGGGCACGGCGGCCGGGACGGTCCGGTGCAGGACCTCGAGGGTGCGGTCGGCGACCTCCTCGGGGCCGGCCTGGTCGGACCCCGCGTAGCCGGAGACCACCATGTTCGTCTTCACCAGCACGCCCTCGAGCGCGACCCGCTGGCGGCGCAGGGCCTCGACGGTGGCGGCGAGGACCTGCTCGGTGACCTCGGCCGAACGGTCGATACCGTGGTCGCCGTCCATGATCGACTCGGGTTCGACGATCGGGACGAGGCCCGCCTCCTGCGCCAGCGCCGCGTAGCGGGCCTGGCCGGCGGCGTTGAGCTCGATCGCCGTCGCGCTCGGCAGGGCGTCGGACACCGAGATCACCGAACGCCACTTCGCGAACCGCAGGCCGAGGTCGGCGTACTCCGCGAACCGCTCGCGCAGCCCGTCCAGCCCCTCGGTGACCTTCTCGCCGGGGAAACCGGCCAGGTCCTTGGCGCCCCCGTCGACCTTGATGCCCGGCACGATGCCCCGCCGGCGCAGCAGGTCCACCATGCCCGTCCCGTCGAGCGCGTCCTGCCGCACCGTCTCGTCGTAGAGGATCACGCCGCCGAGGCGTTCCTCGACGTCCTTGGTGGTGAACAGCAGGTCGCGGAACCGGCGGCGGGTCTCGTCGGTCGACTCGACGCCCACCGCCTCGAGGCGCTTCGTGATGGTCCCGGTGCTCTCGTCCGCGGCGAGGATCCCCTTCCCGTCGGCGAGGATCTCGCGCGCGGTCTCGTTCAGCGTCATGCCGGGGGGTTGACCGCCACCTCGTCACGTATGCGCCGTAGAAGTTAGGGTGACCTCACCTGGCGGTGACGGAAGGGGAGTGCGTGACGACGGCGTCGACACGTCCGGCGGTCCGGCTGCGGCGGGCGGTGGTCCGCGCGGTGGAACGCCCGACGCCCCGGGTGATCCGGGTGACCCTGGCGGGGCCCGACCTCGCGGACCTGCCGATGGTCGCCCCCGACGGCTACATGAAGCTCTTCTTCCCGCGCCCCGACGAGGTGGAGCCGACCCTGCCTCCGCTCGTCGAGGAGGGGGGCGAGGACGGCCCCGACATCGCCGGCTGGTTCCGCCGCTACCTCGCGATGGGCGACGACGTCCGGCCGCCGATGCGCACGTTCACCCTGCGCCGGCGCCGCGAGGACCCGGTGGAGATCGACGTCGACTTCGTGCTGCACGACGAGGGCCCCGCCCGCGACTGGGCGCTGCGCGCGAGCCCCGGCGAGCACCTCGCCTTCACCGGCCCCTACGGCCTCTACGCCCCCCGCGACGAGCACGACGGCGTGCTGCTGGCCGGCGACGAGACCGCCGTGCCCGCCATCGCCGCGATCGTCGAGGCCCTCCCGCCCGGGCGCCCCGCGACGGTCGTGGCGAGCGTCCGGGACGTCACCGAGCAGCAGACCTGGGACACCGAGGGCGACGTCACCGTGCACTGGACGACGCCCGACACCCTCGCCGAGCGTCTCGCCGACCTCGCCCTCCCCGGCGAGCGTCCCTACGTCTGGCTCGCCGGCGAGGCGTCCGTCGTCAAGGCCATGCGCCGTCACGTCGTGCGTGAGCGCGGGGTCGACAAGGGCGACGTGTGCTTCACCGGCTACTGGCGCCGCGGACGCACCGAGGAGCAGGAGGTGCGCGCCGCGATGGAGAACGCCGACCGCTCAGCCGAGCCCGCCGACGACTGACTGCCACGCCTGCCCGGAACGAACGAACGCGCCGCTCGCTGCGCTAGAAGCAGCGAACGGCGCGTTCGTTCCGCAAGGCGGGAGTGGGCGGGAGTGGGCCGGGGTGGGCCGGGAGCGCGCTCAGCCCAGCATCTTGCGCAGGACGTAGGGCAGGATGCCGCCGTTGAGGTAGTACTGCGCCTCGCCCGGGGTGTCGATGCGCAGGCGCGCGTCGAACTCGATCGCCTCGCCCGACTCGGGCTGCGCCGTCACGTGCACCGTGTCCGGCACGTCGCCGTCGTTGAGTGCCGTGACCCCGCCGATGGCGAAGGTCTCGGTGCCCGTCAGGCCCAGCGAGTCGGCGTTCTGGCCCTCGGGGAACTGCAGCGGCAGCACGCCCATGCCGACGAGGTTGGAGCGGTGGATGCGCTCGTAGGACTCGGCGATGACGGCGCGCACGCCGAGCAGCGTCGTGCCCTTGGCCGCCCAGTCGCGCGAGGACCCGGAGCCGTACTCCTTGCCCGCGAGCACCACCAGCGGCGTGCCCTCGGCGGCGTAGTTCTGCGCCGCGTCGTAGACCGCGGCCTGCTTCCCGTCCTGGGTGTAGTCGGCCGTGTTGCCGCCCTGGTCGAGGGAACCGCCGTCGCCGGTGGGCAGCAGGTTGCGCAGCCGGATGTTCGCGAACGTCCCGCGGATCATCACCTCGTGGTTGCCGCGGCGCGAGCCGTAGGAGTTGAAGTCCTTGCGCTCGACCCCGTTCTCCTTGAGGTACCGCCCGGCCGGCGAGTCCTCCTTGATGGCCCCGGCGGGGGAGATGTGGTCGGTGGTCACCGAGTCGCCGAGCTTGAGCAGCACGCGGGCACCGTCGATGTCCGCGACGTCCGACGGCTCGCGCGACATGCCCTCGAAGTACGGGGGCTTGCGGACGTAGGTGGACCCCTCGTCCCAGGTGAAGGTCTCGCCCTCGGGCGTGGGCAGCGAGGTCCACCGCTCGTCGCCGGCGAAGACGTCGGCGTAGCCCTGGGTGAACTGCTCCGGGGACAGTGCCGAGGAGATCGTCTCCTGGATCTCCTGCGGCGACGGCCAGATGTCCTCGAGCGTCACCGGGTTGCCCTGCGGGTCGTGCCCGAGCGGCTCGGTGGCGAGGTCGAGGTCCATCGTCCCGGCCAGCGCGTAGGCCACGACCAGCGGCGGGCTGGCGAGGTAGTTCATCTTCACGTCGGGGTTGATGCGGCCCTCGAAGTTGCGGTTGCCCGAGAGCACCGCGGTGACGGCGAGGTCCTCGTCGTTGATCGCCTTCGAGATCTCCTCGGGCAGCGGGCCCGAGTTGCCGATGCAGGTGGTGCAGCCGTAGCCGACGAGGTTGAAGCCGAGCTTCTCGAGGTAGGGCAGCAGGCCCGAGCGCTCGTAGTAGTCCATGACGACCTTCGAGCCCGGGGCCAGCGAGGTCTTCACCCACGGGCGGCGCTCGAGGCCCTTGTCGACGGCGTTGCGCGCGAGCAGCGCCGCACCGATCATCACCGACGGGTTCGAGGTGTTGGTGCACGACGTGATCGCCGCGATCGTCACCGCGCCGTGGTCGAGCTCGAGCTGCGTGCCGTCGTCGAGCGTCACCGGCGTCGGGTGCGAGGCGCGGCCGCCCGGGTCGGCGGGCTGCTTGTGCACCGAGGGCTTGTCGGCGTCGCCGTTGGGGTGCTCCGCGGGCGGGTCCGAGGCCGGGAACGACTCGCTGTCGGACTCCTCGGACTGGCTGCGGGGCTGCTCGTCGCCGGAGACGTAGTCGGGCAGCGCGGAGCGGAACGACTCCTTCGCGGCGTCGAGCCGGATGCGGTCCTGCGGACGCTTCGGGCCGGCGATCGACGGGACGACCGTGGACAGGTCCAGCGACAGCGTCTCGGAGTAGTCCGGCTCGGCCTTCGGGTCGTGCCAGAGGCCCTGCTCCTTGGCGTACGCCTCGACGAGCGCGACCTGCTCGTCGTCGCGCCCGGTGAAGCGCAGGTAGGTCAGCGTCTCGTCGTCGATCGGGAACATCGCCGCCGTGGAGCCGAACTCCGGGCTCATGTTGCCGATCGTCGCGCGGTTGGCCAGCGGCACCGCGCCGACGCCCTCGCCGTAGAACTCGACGAACTTCCCGACGACGCCGTGCTCGCGCAGCATCTCGGTGATCGTCAGGACGAGGTCGGTCGCGGTGGCGCCCGCGGGCAGCTCGCCGGAGAGCTGGAAGCCGACGACCTTGGGGATGAGCATCGACACCGGCTGGCCGAGCATCGCCGCCTCGGCCTCGATGCCGCCGACGCCCCAGCCGAGCACGCCGAGGCCGTTGACCATCGTGGTGTGCGAGTCGGTGCCGACCAGGGTGTCCGGGTAGGCCTGCCCGTTGCGGGTCATCACGACGCGCGCCAGGTGCTCGATGTTGACCTGGTGGACGATGCCGGTGCCCGGCGGGACCACCTTGAACTCGTCGAACGCGGTCTGGCCCCAGCGCAGGAACTTGTAGCGCTCCTCGTTGCGCTGGTACTCCAGCTCGACGTTGCGCTCGAAGGCGTCCGGGGTGCCGAACAGGTCGGCGACGACCGAGTGGTCGATGACGAGCTCGGCGGGCGCGAGCGGGTTGACGTTCTGCGCGTCGCCCCCGAGCTCGGTGACGGCCTCACGCATCGTCGCGAGGTCGACGATGCACGGGACGCCGGTGAAGTCCTGCATGACGACCCGGCCCGGCACGTACTGGATCTCGGTGTCCGGCTCGGCGGTCGGGTCCCACTCGGCGAGCGCGCGGATCGACTTCTCGGTGGTGACGAGACCGTCCTCGGTCCGCAGGAGGTTCTCGAGCAGCACCTTGAGGCTGAACGGCAGGCGCTGCGAGCCCTCGACCGCGGAGAGACGGAAGATCTCGTACGACTGTCCGCCGACCTCGAGGGTGCCCTTCGCACCGAAAGAGTCGGGTTGCGCTGGCGAGCTCACGGACACGTTCCTCCTCGTTC
The DNA here is from genome assembly GCF_037400275.1 of Actinomycetospora aeridis. NCBI lineage: Bacteria > Bacillati > Actinomycetota > Actinomycetes > Pseudonocardiales > Pseudonocardiaceae > Actinomycetospora > Actinomycetospora aeridis. The sequence continues at coordinate 590,602 of NZ_JBBEGL010000003.1, forward strand.
CTCGCGGGCGCGGCGAGTGGTGGTCGGCCGCGACCCGGGGTCGCTGCGGTCCCGGCGGCGTCGCCGGAGCGGGCGGGGCCGGTCCGGGTGGTGGTCCGGCCCGGCCCGGTACGGACGGCCCAGTGCGGACGATCCGGTGACGACGCTCGGCCCGGGGGTCGGGCGGGAGTCTCGCGCACCCTCCCGGATGCCGCACTCCCGCCCTCACCAGCCTACGGCCGGGTACCCCTGCGTGGTGGCCCCGGCGCGGCCCGTGAGGGCCGCGAACGCCCCACGAGCGGGCGATTCCCGCCACACCACCGCGTGTCGGAGCCGGGAGGCGGCCGCCGTGCCCGGGAGGCTCCTCGCGCTCGGGACCGGTCCGGCGGGGGAGGTGCAGGACGGCGTGCGGCGTGTCATCGCAGGTCCGGCCGTGCTCGCCGCGGTGCTCGCGACGGCGTTGACCGTCGTCCCGGCCGCCCTGGCCGCGCCGCCGAGCCCGACCCCGACGCCGCCCGCGCCGACGTCTGCAGCGCCGACGTCTCCGACCGACGACCCCGCCGGGGAGGCGGGCTCCCTGGTCGCCCGCATCGCGACCGCGCGCACCGAGCTCGACCGCCTCACCGCGGACCTCGGTCAGCGCCAGGAGCTCGCCAACAAGGCCCTCGCCGACGACACCGCCGCCCGCCGTCGCGCCGACGAGGCCCGGCGGGCCGCCGAGGAGAGCCGCCGGGGCGCGGACGAGGCCGCCGTCGCGGCCGAGCGGGCCCGGACCGAGGTCGACGCCTGGATCACCGCCTGGTTCCAGCAGGCCGACGTGCTCGGGCCGCTCTCCGTGCTCTCCGGCTCGGCGGGACCCGACGACGTCGCCGCGCGCGCCCACCTGCGCGACGTCGTCACCTCCGACCAGCGGGCCGCCCTCGACGGCGCCGAGCGGGCCCGCATCGAGGCGGCCAACGCCGACTCCCGGGCCCGCGCCGCGCGGATCGCCGCCGACGACGCCGCGACCCGGGCCGCCCAGGCCCGCGTGGCTGCCGACACCGAGCTCGCCCGGGTCCGCACCGACGCCGAGGCCCGGCAGGCGGCGTTGCGCGACCTCACCGCCCAGCGCGAGGCGGCCGAGGCCCGGCTGCGCGCCCTGGAGGACGCCGACCCCGCCCTGGCCGCCCAGCGCGACCGCGCCGAGGCCTTCGACGACGCCGCGCAGGCCCGCGACACCGCCCGCGACGCGCGTGTCCGCCGCGCGGCGACCGCCGGGCTGCAGGCCCGCGACGCCCGGACCGCGCGTGCCGCGACACCGCGGGCCGCCGGGGACGAGGCCACCGGGGAGGAGAGCGCCGGCGACGACCCCCTCGCCGACGCCGGCGTCGACACGACCGGGATGCCCGACGAGGTGAAGCTGGTGCTCGAGCGCGCGCTCTCCCAGCTCGGCGTCGTCTACGCCTGGGGCGGCGGGAACGACCAGGGCCCCACGCAGGGCATCCGTGACGGCGGCGTCGCCGACAGCCACGGCGACTACGACAAGACCGGCTTCGACTGCTCCGGGCTCATGATCTACGCGTTCGCCGGGGCGGGGAAGGAGCTGCCGCACTACAGCGGCTACCAGGCCGACGCCGGCGACAGGATCCCGTTGGAGCAGCGCCGGCCCGGGGATCTGCTCTTCTGGGCCGACGACGACGGTGCGGGCGCCGTGCACCACGTGGCCCTCTACCTGGGTGACGACCAGATGGTCGAGGCACCGGAGTCGGGCAAGACCGTGCGGATCGCCCCGGTGCGCCTCGACGACGAGATCGTCCCGACGGTCACGCGGGTGGTGTGACCGGCGGCGACCCGACCGGGACGGGGTGTTCACGGCCCCCTCACCGGCCAGCGGGTTGCCTGGTGGACCGGCAGGTAGCGTGCCGCCCCGGATGCCCCCGTCCGACGGGGGTGCAGCGAGTGCCCAGCAGAGAGGGACATCGGTGACCGAGCCGACCGACGCCGGCCAGTCCGGCCGGACGAGCCAGACGGTGCGACAGGGCCCGTCGGGCTCGCCGACGCCCCCGGCGGCCGCGACCGGGTCGGGCCAGCCCTCCACCCCGGCGCACGACGCCGAGCAGCTCGAGCGCACCGTCCTCGAGGTCAAGCGCGTCATCGTCGGCCAGGACCGCCTGGTCGAGCGCATGCTCGTCGGCCTGCTGGCCAAGGGCCACCTGCTGCTCGAGGGCGTGCCCGGCGTGGCCAAGACCCTCGCGGTGGAGACGTTCGCGCGCGTCGTGGGCGGGTCGTTCGCCCGCATCCAGTTCACGCCCGACCTCGTGCCCGCCGACATCCTGGGCACGCGTATCTACCGGCAGGGCCGCGAGGCGTTCGACGTCGAGCTGGGCCCGGTCGTGTCCAACTTCGTCCTCGCCGACGAGATCAACCGCGCGCCGGCGAAGGTGCAGTCGGCGATGCTCGAGGTGATGGCCGAGCGCCACGTCTCCATCGGCGGCGAGACCCACCCGATGCCCGACCCGTTCCTCGTGCTGGCCACCCAGAACCCGATCGAGAACGAGGGCGTCTACCCCCTGCCCGAGGCGCAGCGCGACCGCTTCCTGTTCAAGATCCTCGTCGAGTACCCGACGGCCGACGAGGAGCGCGAGATCGTCTACCGGATGGGCGTCAGCCCGCCGTCGCCGCACCGGGTGCTCGACCCCGCCGAGCTGCGCCGCCTGCAGGACGTCGCGGCCCAGGTGTTCGTCCACCACGCGCTCGTCGACTACGTCGTGCGGCTGGTGGTCGCCACGCGCTCGCCGGCCGAGCACGGGATGGCCGACGTCGGCGGGTGGGTCGCCTACGGCGCGTCCCCGCGCGCCTCGCTGGGCATCATCGCCGGGGCGCGGGCGCTCGCGCTGGTCCGCGGCCGCGACTACGTGCTGCCGCAGGACGTCGTCGACATCGCGCCGGACGTGCTGCGTCACCGCCTGGTGCTGTCCTACGACGCGCTCGCCGACGGCGTGCCGGTCGACCACGTCGTCACCCGCGTGCTGCAGACCGTCCCGCTGCCGCAGGTGTCGGCCCGCCCGGTCGGGATGGGCCCGGCGCCCGTGCCGGCGGCGGGTCGGTGACGACCCCGGGGGACCAGACGGAGGACCAGCCGTCCGCCCAGGTCCCCGAGCCCGGCCCGCGGCCGCCGGGCGCCCCGCCCGCGGAGAGCCCCGGCGGCGGGCCCCGCCCGGCGTGGGCGCCGCCGCCGACGTCGCCGGTGCCCTCGGGACCCGACGAGGTAGCGGGGGAGCGCACCTACGCGCGGCTCTCCGCGTCGCTGCGCACCCTCGAGCTCTCGGTCCGGCGCCGTCTCGACGGGCTGCTGCAGGGCAACCACCTGGGTCTCGTGCCCGGGCCGGGCACGGAGGCGGGGGAGCCGCGGCCCTACCAGCCGGGTGACGACGTGCGGCGCATGGACTGGTCGGTCACCGCCCGCACGACCGAGCCCCACATCCGCGAGACGATCGCCGACCGCGAGCTCGAGACCCAGCTCGTCGTCGACCTCTCGCCGAGCCTCGACTTCGGCACCGCGCAGTGCGAGAAGCGCGACCTCGCCGTCGCCGCCTGCGCCGCCGTGGTGCACCTGACCCGCGGCGGCGGCAACCGCGTCGGCGCCGTCGTCGCCACCGGTGCGGAGATCCGGCGCCTGCCCGCCCGCGGCGGGGAGACCGCGGCCCGCGAGCTGCTGCGCCGGATCGCGTCCACCCCGCCCGCGCCCGAGGGCACTCGCGGCGACCTGCCCGGCGCGCTCGAGGCCCTCCGCCGCCCGCCGCGCCGGCGGGGGCTCGTGGTCGTGGTGTCGGACTTCCTCGGCGACGTCGACTGGGAGCGCGCGATGCGGGCCCTGCGCGCGCGCCACGACCTGCTCGCCGTCGAGGTCGTCGACCCGCGCGACGAGGAGCTCCCCGACGTCGGGACGGTCGTGCTCGCCGACCCCGAGTCCGGGCACCGCCGCGAGGTCACCACCACGCCGACGCTTCGCCGCCGCTTCGCCGCCGAGGCCGCCGCCCACCGCGGGCGCGTCGCCGCGGCCCTGCGCGCCTGCGGGGCCGGGCACCTCGTGCTGCGCACCGATCGCGACTGGATCGCCGACGTGGTGCGCTTCGCCGTGGCCCGCAAGCGGGGCTGGTCGGGCGGGGCGACCACCGGGCAGATCCCTGAACCCGCAGGGAGGCGCTGATGTTCGCGCACCCCTGGTGGTTCCTCGGCCTGCTGGTCGTGGCCGCACTCGCCGTCGGCTACTGGTGGATCAACCGGCGCCGGCAGCGCTACACGATGCGCTTCACCAACCTCGCGCTGCTCGAGCGCGTCGCCCCGAAGGGCCCGGGCCGGTGGCGGCACGTCCCCATGGCGCTCGTGCTGGTCGCGCTGGTGCTCATGGTCATCGCGCTGGCCGGACCGCAGGGCACCGCGCAGGTGCCCCGGAACCGGGCCACGGTGATGCTGACGATCGACGTGTCGCTCTCGATGCGCGCCACCGACGTCGAGCCCTCCCGCCTGCAGGTCGCCGAGACCGCGGCGTCGGCGTTCGCCGACCAGCTCCCCGCCGGCATCAACCTCGGCCTGTCGTCGTTCGCGGCGACGCCGAGCACGCTCGTCACGCCCACCACCGACCGCCAGGCGGTGAAGAACGCGATCGGCAGCCTCCAGCTCGCGGAGTCGACCGGCACCGGCGACGCGATCCGGGCGAGCCTCGCCGCGATCCGGGCCTTCGGCAGCCAGATCCGCGGCCCGGAGGGCCCGCCGCCGGCGCGGATCATCCTGCTCTCGGACGGCAAGCAGACGACGCCGACCACCGACCCCGCCGACGACCGGGGCGCGTTCCCGGCCGCGTCGGAGGCCCGGGCGGCGGGCGTGCCGATCTCGGCGATCTCGTTCGGCACCGAGTACGGCGAGATCGAGATCGACGGGCGGCCCGTGTCGGTGGCGGTCGCCGACGACCAGATGCGCGAGATCGCCCAGCTCTCCGGCGGCGACTTCCGGCGCGCCTCCACCGAGCTCGACCTGCGCGAGACCTACGCCAACCTCGCCGAACAGGTGGGCTACGAGGAGCGCACGGTCGACCTCTCCGGGCGCTGGTTCCTCGCGGCCACGATCCTCGTCGTCCTCGGCGCCGCCACCGCGATCGTCACGGGGCAGCGCCTCCCCTAGATCTAGACGTGGTCCACCGACAGGGCGTCGACGAAGGACCGGATGTCGGCCAGCGCCGTGCGGCGCTCGTCGGGCAGCGCCTGCCGGAAGATGGCCTCGGCGCCGTGGACGATGCCGAGGTTGACCCGCCCGCTCGCCGGCACACCGGCGGCGAGCAGCTTGCGGTAGTAGGCCAGGCCCTCGTCGCGCAGCGGGTCGAGCTCGTTGACGGTGACGACGTGCGGGGGCAGGCCGGCGAGGTCGTCGGCGGTGGCGAAGTACGGCCAGGCCAGCGGGTCCTCGGTGTGGCGGCCGTGCGGGTCGTAGCTCGCGACCAGCAGGTCCATCAGCGCGCAGTTGATGAAGTACCCGTCGTTCTCGATCATCGAGGGGAGCTCGCGCCGCTTGCGGTCCCGCTCCCAGGCGTAGCCGCCGCTGACGTAGGGCACGGCGACGTGCACGCCGTCGATGGCGTCGAGGTCGCCGGAGCGCTTGGCCCGCAGGGTCGTGGCGAGCGCGAGATTGGCCCCGCCGGACTCGCCCTGCAGCACGATGCGGGTCAGGCCCAGCTCGCCGCGGCGGTCGTCGAGCCAGCGCACGGTCGCCGCGCAGTCGTCCAGACCCGCCGGGAAAGGGTGGAGGCCCAGCGGCGTCCACGCGTTGCGGAACGCGACGCGCACGGCGACCACACCGGTGAGGGCGAGGTCGCGGCACCAGCGGTCGTGCACGCGGGTGTCGGCGTCGAGGATCGTCATGCCGCCGCCGTGGATGTACACGACCGCCGGCAGCGGGCCCTCGACCCCCGCCGGGCGGTAGAGGCGCAGCGGCACGAGGTGGCCGTCGGGGGAGGGGACGGAGTCCTCGGTGACCTCGACCGCGTCGTCCGGGGCGTCGCCGGGCAGCGCGAGGGGGACGCTCGCGTAGAGGGCGCTGAACGCGTCGTGGAGTCCGGCGACGGCCTCGCCCACCGCCTCCGGGCCGGCCTCCCGCGTCAGGGGCGGCTCGGCCGCGGGACCGTCGAGCCCGAACGCCGCGAGGGCGGCGACGAGCCCGGGCTTGGCGCGCGGGTCGGTGCGCAGGTCGAGGGCGGGGTCGCCGAGCCGGCCCGGGAGGGTCGTCGGCAGGTCGGTCGCGGTCATCGGTCCTCCGGGGGGTCGACGGCTGAGTTGATCGACGCGTGATCGACTCTATGGCGCGGACCACACCGCACACAGCGCCGTTCGGCCGTACGGCCCGCGAGTTCCGGTGGGCCGCGGGACCGGGTACTCGGTACCCTGCCGCCGCCGTCCCGCCCCGAAGGGATCCGCCGGGGACGGCTCCCGATCGAGAGGAGTCGCGTGAGCCGCGTCGTGCTGGTCACGGGAGGCAACCGCGGGATCGGGCTCGCCACCGCGCGCGAGCTCGCCGAGCGGGGACACACGGTGGTGGTGACCCACCGCTCCGGCGAGCCCCCGGAGGGACTGCACGGCGTGCAGGCCGACGTCACCGACTCGGCCGCGGTCGACGCCGCGTTCTCGCAGGTGGAGTCGGAGCACGGGCCGGTCGAGGTGGTGGTCGCCAACGCCGGCATCACCCGCGACGGCTTGCTCATGCGCATGCCCGAGGACGCGTTCACCGAGGTCCTCGACGCCAACCTCACCGGCGCCTGGCGGGTCACGCAGCGCGCGGTCCGCGGCATGATGAAGGCCCGCTTCGGTCGCCTGATCTACGTCTCGAGCGTCGTGGGCCTCACCGGCGCCCCCGGCCAGGCGAACTACGCGGCCTCGAAGGCCGGGCTCGTCGGCCTGGCCCGCTCCACCGCCCGCGAGCTCGGCGGGCGGGGGATCACCGCGAACGTCGTCGCCCCCGGGTACGTCGACACCGACATGACCGCCGAGCTGACCGACAAGCGGCGCGAGGAGCTCCTTGCGTCGATCCCGCTGGGCCGCACCGCCGCGCCCGAGGACATCGCCAAGGCCGTCGCATGGCTGGCCTCCGACGACGCCGCCTACGTCACCGGCGCGGTGCTGCCGGTCGACGGCGGCATCGGCATGGGCCACTAGAAGGGGAGACAGTGAGCAACCTGCTCGAGGGCAAGCGGATCCTGGTCACCGGGATCATCACCGACGCCTCGATCGCCTTCCACGCGGCGAAGGCGGCGCAGGAGGCCGGCGCCACGGTCGTGCTGACCGGCTTCGGGCGCCTGTCGCTGGTGAAGCGCGTCGCCAAGCGGCTGCCCACCGAGGCGCCGGTGATCGAGCTCGACGTGCAGAACCAGGAGCACCTCGACGGCCTCGCCGACCAGGTCCGCGAGCACGTCGACGGCCTCGACGGCGTGCTCCACTCGATCGGCTTCGCGCCGATGGACGCCCTCGGCGGCAATTTCCTGAACACCGGGTGGTCCGACGTCGCGACGGCCGTCGAGGTCTCGGCCTACTCGTTCAAGTCGCTCGCGATGGCGTGCAAGCCGCTGCTCGGGCCGGGCTCGTCGCTCGTCGGCATGGACTTCGACAACACCGTCGCCTGGCCCGGCTACGACTGGATGGGCGTCGCGAAGGCCGCGCTCGAGGCCACCACGCGCTACCTCGCCCGCGACCTGGGCCCCGAGGGCATCCGTGCCAACCTCGTCGCCGCCGGTCCGGTGCGCACGATGGCGGCCAAGTCGATCCCGGGCTTCGACACGTTCGAGGAGGCCTGGGTGCAGCGCTCGCCGCTGGGCTGGGACCTCACCGACCCGACGCCGGTCGCGAAGACGATCTGCGCCCTGCTCTCGGACTGGATGCCCGCCACCACGGGTGAGGTCGTGCACGCCGACGGGGGCTATCACGCGATGGGCGCCTGAGCGGGGCATCCTGGGGCCGTGCCCTACGAGTCCTACGACGCCGTGCTGGTCCTGTCCTTCGGGGGTCCGGAAGGTCCCGACGAGGTCCGCCCGTTCCTCGAGAACGTGACGCGGGGCCGCGGGGTGCCGCCCGAGCGGCTCGACGCCGTCGAGGAGCACTACCAGCACTTCGGGGGCGTCAGCCCGATCAACGAGCTGAACCGCCGGCTCGTCGCCGACCTGTCGCGCGCGCTGCGCGAGGCCGGGCGCGAGCTGCCGGTCTACTTCGGCAACCGCAACTGGCACCCGCTCGCCGAGGACATGGTCGAGGCGATGGCCCGGGACGGCGTGCAGCGAGCGCTCGTCTTCGCGACGAGCGCCTACGGCGGGTACTCGGCCTGCCGCCAGTACCACGAGGACATCGCCCGGGCCCGCGAGGCGGCGATCGAGCGCACCGGGTCCGCGCCGGACCTCGTCAAGCTGCGCCACTTCTACGACCATCCGCTCTTCGTCGCCTCCGTCGCCGACGGCGTGCGGGCCGCCCGCGAGCGCCTGGACGCGGGTCACGAGGCGCGGCTCGTCTTCACGGCGCACTCGATCCCCGAGTCGGCCGATCGCACCGCGGGGCCGCCCGGGGAGGGCGGGCACCGCTACTCGCGGCAGATGGCCGAGGCCGCCGCGCTGGTGGCCGACGCGGTCGGCGCGGGGGACCACGACCTCGTGTGGCAGTCGCGCTCCGGCCCGCCGCAGATCCCGTGGCTGGAGCCCGACATCGTCGACCACCTCGACGACCTGCACGACCGCGGCGTCGGCGCCGTCGTCGTCAGCCCGGTCGGGTTCGTGTCCGACCACCTCGAGGTCGTGTGGGACCTCGACAACGAGGCCGCCGAGCACGCCGAGAAGATCGGCATGGGCTTCGCCCGCGCTGCGAGCGCGGGGTCCGACCCGCGTTTCGTCGCGATGGTCGTGGAGCTGATCGCCGAGCAGGTCGACGGGGCGCCGGTCCGCGAGCTGGGGTCCGCACCGCGGGCCGGGGTGGGCTGCAACGGGGAGCTGTGCCACCCGGGGTGCTGCGAGCCGGCGAAGCGACCCACTCGCTGATTCCATCCGGGGGCCATCCGGTTCCCATCGATCCGGCCGGCCCGGCGTCCGACGATCGGGTCGTGGCGATGTCGGCGTGGTGTACCTGGTTCTCCTCGGATCTGCTGCGCGACGATCGATGGCCGGGGGACCGCCCCGCGGTCGCGTCCTGCCCCGACGAGGACCACGACGCGCCGGCACCGGGCTGCTTCTGCGGATGGTGGGCCGTGGCCGAGCCGGGCGACAGGATGGAGGCGGGCGACGTCCTCGGCGTCGTCGAGCTCTCCGGGAGAGTCCGCCAGGAGCACGAGATCGGGCGCATCCGGGCGTCGCATGCGCGCCCCCGGCTCCTCGTCGTCGGGCCGAGCGTCCCGCAGGCGGCAGAGAACATGCTCGCGGCGAGGTTCGGTGTGCCCGTCCACCGGACGCGGATCCCGGTCACCCGGCTCGCGCGCTACCTCGGCGAGCGGCCCGACATCGCGGGGCCACTGACCCGCACCCCGCCCGCGGTGTCGGCGTTCCTCGACCGCGTGGGCTGGTGGGAGGCGCGCTCGACGATGGACGAGGTCCGGGAGCGCGCGGCGGACACCCCGGAACGGCGGGACCTCCGCAGGATGCGAGGGGACGGGACCCTGGGCCGGGCCGCGCTCCGGGGGTTCGTGCTGCTCGCGGTGTGGCCTGCGGGCACGACGGCGCTGTTCACGTGGATGGCCCGGTCGCAGCTGGAGGACCCGGCGACGTTCTGGGACCAGCTCGTGATCCTCGTCGTCATCGGGGTCGTCCTGAGTCCCGTCTGCTTCGGGCTGCTCGGCACCGTCGACACGCTCACCGCCGAGCGCCCGGTGTTCGGCGTGAAGACGATCCTGGGGTCGTGCTCGGGCGTGATCGTCACGTTCGCCTTCCGACTCGTCGCGTACGGACCCCAGCCGTCGTCGTGGTGGCTCCTCGTCGCCGCAGCGCTGATCACGGCGTTCCTGGCCGGCGCTGCGCGGGATGCGGCGACGCCCGTGGACAACCATGGGTGATCCCACGTGAAGGGTTCCCCGTGATCGCGGATCTCTGACGGATCCCGCCGAGGGGAGGGCCTATGCCGCGGCGGGGAAGGGGGGTGCTGGGCCGGGACGTGGAGCTCGGGTGGTGTCGATCCAGGGCGGCGGGGTGAACCAGGGTCGCCCGTTGATCATCTCCACGTGCCAGCCGGCGTGGTGGACCTGGTTGTGGTGATGGGTGCACAGCAGCACCAGGTTGTCGATCTCGGTGGGTCCGCCATGGCCCCAGAACCTGATGTGGTGGGCCTGGCAGCGCCGAGGTCGTCGGGTGCAGCCGGGGAACGCGCAGCCCTGGTCGCGGACGGTCAGGGCGCGGCGCAGGGCGTCGGGGACGGTGCGGGAGCGACGTCCGATGTCGAGGGGTTCGGAGCGGGTGCCGAGCACGACGGGGATGATGTCGGCGTCGCAGGCCAGCCGCCGCAGGGTGGCGGCGTCGACGAGGTGCTGGTCGTCGAGGACCCCGTGGCCGACCGCCCGGCGCAGCCAGTCGTGGTCGATCGTGATGGCGATCAACGCCCGCCCCGCCCCCGCTGCCGTGCCCGCGGTGCTGGCAGCACGAGCGGGCTGCTCGGGTTCGGGGCGCCGCGGCGCCGGGATCAGCGCGTCCTGACCGTCCACGGGCTCGGTCGGCTCGCCCGGCTCGTCGTGGGTCCAACCAGCCGGTTCGGGGGTGGCGGGCTGGTCGGGGGTGGCTTCGTGGCGGGTGTCGGTGATCAGCCCGTGCTGGCCGGTGGCGGCGGCGAAGAGTTCTTTGAAGGCCTCGGCGCGGCGGGCGGGCAGGTCGCGGGGGTCGTCGGGCCCGGCGGGGCGCGACATGACCTCGAACCCGTCGTCGATCATCGCGGCGGCGGCGGGTTCGGTGATCGAGGCGCGCAGGTCCAGGGAGCCGTCTCGGCGACGCAGCCGCTGCACCGCATCCGCGCGAGCCTCGTCCGGCTTCGGGGCGGCGCCGTCGGGATCCAGGTGGGCCAGCAGGCGCTGCGCGGCCTGCGCCAGCCCGGCCGGCGGCAGCGCGCGCGCCTTGTCGGCCAGGGACTGTTCGGCCTCGGCGACCACGGCGGGGGTGAGGTGCTCGAGCTCCTCGATGCGCCGCATCGTCTTCTGGATGATCACCAGGTGGGCCTCGCCGATCTCCCCCGTAGCCAGCGCGGTCGAGGTGTGCGGCAGCCGCGCGGGCAGCGGCTGACCGCCGATGCCGGCATGGGGCACGAGGTCACGGGCCTGCTCGACCAACCGGTTCGCCTCCCGCCGGTCGCAGCGGGCGAGGGTCTCCACGAGCCGCTCGGTCAGCCGGTCCCCGGTCCGGTCGGCCACCCCGGAACGGTCGAGCTCCGCGATCTCCAGCAGCAGCCGGTAATGCTCCGCCCCGCGAGCGTGCAGACGGGTCCGGGCGCGGGCGAGCAGCTCCCGCTCCACCGCCCCGACCTGTTCGCTCATGTGTTCGAGTCTACCGCACATCGGCGACAGTCGCGACATCGAACGACAGGCACCGACAACGACGTCAGCACGACCGGGTCCCGGAAGCGTCGTGATCGTGGCGGCTTTTCTGACGTCCAACGTCAGCGTGGCCGCCAGGCTGAGACACCCCGTGCCTCGGGCGGCCCCTCCAGCCCCGCCCGCGGGTCGCCTGTTCCGCCGGACCGGCGACCTCGATCCGTCGGGCCCGCCCTAGTCCCCGCCGCCGCCCGTTGCCGCCATCGCCGACCGCAGGTGCCGGGCGTTCGTCAGCTGGTCGTCGACGACGAGCAGGAGGGCGCGCGCGGCGACGGGATCGAGCTCGTCGGGGAGCTCGGCGGCCAGGACGGTGCGGCCCTTGCGCCGGACCCACCACGCGGTGCCGTGCGCGTCGATCAGGGTCAGCCGCGGCACCCGGTCGGCGAGGTGGTGGCGCCAGCGCAGGACCGTGCCGCGGCCGTCGTCGAGGGTCCAGTCGACGTTCCCGCGCGGGCCCTCGTCGGCGGTCACCGTGACGGCCCCGTCCGGCGCGGTCACCGAGTAGGCGGCGACGCCGTGCGGGCGCTCGCGGGCCGCGGCGACCCGGGTTCCGGCCACCGTGGCCGGCAGTGCGCGCCGACCCTGGGCGTCGCGGGCCGCCGTCACGCGCGCATCGGGGGCGTCCTCGAGCGTCGTCCGCCCGGTCGTGGCGTACCGGTCGGCCCAGGCGAGACCGGCCCGTCGACCGCCGCCGTAGGCCAGGACATCGTCGGTGGGCGCCTCGCCGAGGGCGCCGAGCGCCCAGAACACCCCCGCGACGGTCGTCAGCACCGCGACGATCAGCCCGAACGCGGCGAGCACCGTGAGGCGGACCAGTCCTTCGGGGAGGATGCCGTCGGCGTCGCGCCACCGGTCGGTCATCGCCAGATTGACCATCGGTGCCGAGGCCCCGGCGACGATCCCGGCCGCGAGCAGCGCCGAGAACGGCGCCCGACGGGCCGTCGCGAGCCGGGAGCGGCGCGCCCACACAGCGCGACGGTGCGTCGACGTCCCGGTCGTCGGCGGAGGGGTGGCCACGCGCTCAGCCTGCCCTAGCGTCACTGTGCGTGACAGGAGGCGCCACCCTGTTGGAGCAGTGCCGTCCGGTCGTCCGTGCTCGGACGGAGCCACCACCTGATCATTTGCCGTCGGTCATGAGCATGGCTAGTGTCCCGCATCACGTGGTCGGTGATGCATGCATCATCGGTGCGGCGCCCCCGGCCGCGTTCCCCGATCGGCACGCGGCACGCGGAGGAGCGCTGATGGCTGCGAGTGGCGAGATCAAGGTGAGCATCCTGGACTGCGGCATGATGACCGCGGACCTGACGTGGTTGCTCCTCAAGCCCGGGCGCTCGATCCGGCCCCGTCAGATGCGGGACCAGCCCACCGAGTGGGCCGACGTCCCGACGCACACGGTGCTCGTCGAGACCCCCGACGGCACGATCCTGTGGGACACGAGCTGCCCGCGGGACTGGGAGGAGCGCTGGGGCCCGACGGGCCTGCAGGACTTCTTCCCCTACGACAAGGTCAGCGAGGACGAGTACCTCGACTCGCGCCTGCGCCAGATCGGCGTCGGTGTCGACCAGATCGACTACGTCGTGCTCTCCCACCTGCACTTCGACCACTGCGGCAACGCCGACATGTTCAAGGACTCGTCGGCCAAGCTGGTGTGCAGCGACAAGGAGAAGGACTGGGCGTTCGGGTTCGACGGCCTGTTCAACGGTGCCCACCTCAAGACCGACTACGAGGGCCTGAACTGGGAGACGGTCTCGGGTGACACCGAGTTCCTGCCCGGCGTCACGCTGCTCCAGACCCCGGGACACACGCCCGGCACGATGTCGATGCAGGTCGACCTGCCCGACACCGGCACGATGATCTTCACCTCCGACGCCGTCTACATGGGCGAGAGCTACGGTCCGCCCACGACGCCGGCCGCGATCGTCAACGACATGGGCCAGTTCTACTCGTCGGTCGAGAAGATCCGCGGCGTCGCGGAGAAGACCAACGCCACGGTGGTGTTCGGCCACGACTCCGAGCAGATCCACCAGCTCAAGACCGTGGGCAACGGCGGCGGCCACTACACCTGAGGTCTGGCCACCTGATCCCTGACAACCCGATCGGAGATCTCACCGGTATGACCGTCCCCCCGGTCCCCACCGAAGAGTCGGTGTTCACGTGGGGCGCCCCGCCACTGAAGTTCGGCGCGGGTGCCTGCGACGAGATCGGCTTCGACCTCGCCCAGTACGGCGCGAAGCGGATCCTGCTGATCACCGACCCGGGCATGCAGCAGACCGGCCTGCCCGACCGCATCGCGGACCAGATCCGCCGCTACGACATGACCGTCGAGATCTTCGACGGCGTGCACGTCGAGCCGACCGACGACTCGATGAACAAGGCCGTCGGTTACGCCCAGCAGCAGGGTCCGTGGGACGGCTTCGTCGCCGTCGGCGGCGGCTCGGCGATCGACACCGCGAAGGCCGTCAACCTGCTGACGACCTTCCCCGGCGACCTGATGGACTACGTCAACAAGCCCGTCGGCAAGGCCCAGACCCCGCCGGGGCAGCTCAAGCCGCTGATCGCGGTGCCCACGACGGCGGGCACGGGCTCGGAGTCCACCGCCATGTGCGTGCTGGACATCCTCTCGCTGCGCGTGAAGACGGGCATCAGCAGCTGGCGGCTGCGCCCGACCCTCGCCGTCGTCGACCCGCTGCTGACGATGACCCTCCCCCCGGAGGTCACCGCCGCGTCCGGCATGGACATCGTCTGCCACGCGCTCGAGTCGTACACCGCGCGCTGGTACACGACGTTCGACCGCAAGAAGCCCGAGGAGCGGGTGACCTACTGCGGGTCCAACCCGGTCTCGGACCTCTGGTGCGAGAAGTCGATGTCCCTGCTCGCCCGCTCGTTCCGCACCGCGGTCGAGCGGGGCGGCGAGGACGTCGACGCCCGGATGGACATGATGATGGCGGCGACGTTCGCCGGCATGGGCTTCGGCAACTCGGGCGTCCACATCCCGCACGCCAACGCCTACCCCATCGCGGGGCAGGTCCGGGACTTCCACCCGGCCGGCTACCCGTCGGACGAGGCGATGGTGCCGCACGGCATGTCGGTGTCGCTGACGGCGCCGGAGGCCTTCCGGTTCAGCTTTGACTCCGCCCCCGACCGCCACATGGCCGCCGCGCGGATGCTCGGGCCGAACGCCGAGACGCAGAACAACGCGTCGGAGCAGCTGCCGCACGTGGTCACCGAGCTGATGCGCGACATCGGGATCCCGAACGGCATCGGCGCGGTCGGCTTCGGCGAGGGCGACATCCCGGACCTCGTCGACGGGACGATGAAGCAGCAGCGGCTGCTCGCGACCTGCCCGCGGACACCGACCGAGGACGACATCGCGGACATCTTCCGCAAGTCGGTCGAGAACTGGTAGACGCGTGCCGATCTACGACTACCGCTGCGACTGCGGCTCGCGGTTCGAGCGGCTGATCGGCCGGGACGCGCCCGCGCCGGCGTGCCCGGAGTGCGGTGGCGAGACGCGCAAGGTGCCGTCCCGCCCCGCGCTCACCGGGACCGCCGACCCGGGACCGTCCAAGGAGTACATGCCCCAGACGTGGAAGGGGACCCACCGCGGCAACCGGGAGTACGTCACCGGTCTGCAGCGACAGTGGGACAAGCGCGAGAAGCTCGAGGCGAAGCACCCCGAGCTCCGCGGGGACACCCGCCCCGTCGCGGCCCACGAGGGTCGCTACGAGCAGGCGCCCCTGCGGGCGGGGGAGCCCTACATCGGGCACTCGTCGTCGTCGGAGTCAGCACCGAAGAAGGACTCCGGGGGGTCCTCGGGTTCCTCGGGGCACGGCCATGGCCACGGCCATGGTCACGGGCACGGCCACTGAGAGCTGACGGCCGCCGGACCCCTCGGGGTCAGGCGGCCGTCAGCGCCCGCACGGTCTCGGCCACGGCCGCGACGCGGGCCGCGCGCACGGCGGTGGCGAGCGGGCGCAGGGCGTCGGTGCGCGCCAGCGTCGCCGACGACGACATCGCGCCGCCCGGGTCGTCGCCGGAGGCCGCGATCAGGATCGCCTCGACCTCGTCGGCGTGCTGGAGCACGCGCAGCGGGCGTCCGGGCGTGCCGGTGGGCCAGGTCGCGTGGGGACGGCGGCGCAGCCGGTCGGCGATCTCCTCGCGCACCCCGGCCTTCGGGCGGGCCACGTCCATCGCGGCCAGGGTGTCAGCGGCGTCGCGGACCGAGCTGCGCAGGTCGTGCTCGGCGTCGGACAGGCTCGGGTGCGCCGCCGGCGGCACGTCGTCGACGACGTGCACGGTCCAGCGCAGGACACCGTCGGCGACCGGCGCCGGCACGGCCGCGAGCCCCGCCCCCGCGAGCACGGCACACTCCCCGGCCTCCAGGGCCGCCGTCCGCAGCCCGGCGGGCCCCGGCAGCCCGCGGACGTCCCCGGGCGCGGGCATCACCAGCCGCGCGTCGGGGCCGGTCGGCGACACCCGCTGCCGGGCGAGGACCAGCAGCGACGCCAGCGCGGCGCCGGCGTGGTCCGGGGTCGGCAGGTCGGTCACGGCCGCCGTCGCGGCGTCGGCGGCGACGACGTCGTGGGCCTCGGACCACGGGGCCAGCGCGTCGAGCACGTCGTCGGCCGCGGCGGAGCCGGCGAGCCACGCCGCACTCCAGACAGCGAGGGAGGCACTCGCACAGGGCACCCGATCCACGCTACCGGCGCCTCCCGACCAGGGCGCGCCCGTCCACGTGGCGCGGCGGGGGACTCCCCGGCTGCCTCCCACGCAGTCAGGGTGACCCTCGCTCGACACCACAGCCGGCGCACGGGCGTGTCGGCCACGGACGATCGCCGCGCGCGGTTAGCGTCCCTCCGTGGCGAGGACGCAGGGCCGGGGGATGCACGGCTCCACCGGTGACCCCGGATTCCGTTCGACGGGCGGGGCGGTGCGCGCTCCGGGCCGGGGCGGCGGCGGGCCGTCGTCGGGCGCCGGGCGCACGGGCGGCCTGCCCGGGCTCGCGCCGCACAAGCCGGCCCGCGAGGTCGTGACCGTGGTCGCGGAGCCCGGGCTCGTCGTCGAGGACGCCGCCGAGACGTTCTGCGGCGCCGTGATCCGCGCCGACATCCGCGAGGTCGTGCTCGAGGACGCCGCCGGGCGCCGCCGGCTCTTCCCGAACAAGCCCGCCGCGTTCCTGCACGAGGGCCGGCCGGCGACGCTCGTCCCGCCCCAGCGCGCGACGCCGCCCACCCCGGCCGCCCAGCAGCACTCCGCCTCGGGCTCCCGGCGCGTCGAGAACGTCAGGGCGCGCACGGCGCTCCCGCACCGGATCTGGGTGGAGGGCCTGCACGACGCCGAGATCGTCGAGCGGGTCTGGGGCCACGACCTGCGCGTCGAGGGCGTCGTCGTCGAGCCGCTGCACGGCGCGGACGTGCTCGTCGACGCCGCGCGCGAGTTCGGACCCGGGCCGGACCGGCGTCTCGGTGTGCTGGTCGACCACCTCGTGACCGGGTCCAAGGAGTCGCGGATCGCCGAGGGACTGCGGCGCGATCTCGGTCCGGCGGCCGCCCACGTGCTGGTGCTCGGCCACCCGTACATCGACATCTGGGAAGCCGTGAAGCCCCGGACCGTGGGCATCGACGCGTGGCCGACGATCCCGCGCGGGATCGAGTGGAAGAAGGGCGTCTGCGAGGCGCTCGGGTGGGGTGACGAACGGGCCGGGGCGCGCCGGGTCCTGTCGTCGGTGTCGACGTGGACCGACCTCGAGACGCCCCTGATCACGGCGATGGAGCAGCTGATCGACTTCGTCACCGTCGGTCCCTGAACACACGCTGCCCGCAGGGTGCTCTCTGGCACACTCACACGCGTGATCCCGCTGCTGTGGGCGATCGCGGGGGTGGTGCTCGTCGCGGTCGAACTCGTGACCGGCACCTTCGTGCTGCTCATGCTCGGGCTCGCCGCGCTCGTCACGGCCGGGGCCTCCGCGCTCGGCGCCCCGCTCGGGGTCGACGTCGCCGTGTTCGGCCTGTCGGCCGCCGCCCTCGTGCTGCTCGCGCGGCCCGCACTGCAGCGCCGCTTCCGCACCGATCGCTCCGGCACGGTCAACGCCGGCCCGCAGGCCCTGCTCGGCGCCGACGCGGAGATCGTCGACCCGATCGCCACGGGCGACACCGGCACCGTGCGGATCGGGGGCGCGCTGTGGACCGCGCGCGCCCTGCACGAGGGCGACACCCTCGCCACCGGCGACCCCGTGGTCGTCGTCGACATCCGCGGGGCGACCGCGGTGGTCACCGGTCCGGGCCGCGCGCCCGACCCGTCCCACCCGTCCCACCCGCCCCTCCAGGGAGAGAGCTGATGGAGCCCGCGACGCTCGTGCTCTACGTGGTCATCGCCGCCGCGCTGATCCTCATCATCACGGCGGTGGTCAAGAGCATCACCGTGGTCCGCCAGGCCGAGGCCGCCGTCATCGAGCGGCTCGGGCGCTACCAGCGCACCGCCGCCCCCGGGCTGACGTTCCTCGTGCCCTTCATCGACCGCATCCGCGAGCGGGTGGCGCTCTGGGAGCAGGTCGTCTCGTTCCCGCCCCAGCCGGTGATCACGCAGGACAACCTGACGGTCTCCATCGACACCGTCGTCTACTACCAGGTCACCGAGCCGAGCAACGCCGTCTACGAGATCTCCGACTACATCAACGGCGTCCAGCAGCTCACCACCACGACGCTGCGCGACGTCGTCGGCGGGATGAGCCTCGAGGAGGCGCTGACGTCCCGGGAGACGATCAACTCCCGCCTGCGGCGCGCCCTCGACGACGCCACCGGTCCCTGGGGCCTGCGCGTCGTCCGCGTCGAGCTCAAGGCCATCGACCCGCCCCCGTCGATCCAGGACTCGATGGAGCGGCAGATGAAGGCCGACCGCGAGAAGCGGGCCATGATCCTCACCGCCGAGGGCCACCGCGAGGCCGCGATCGCCGAGGCGCAGGGCAACAAGCAGGCCGCGATCCTGTCCGCCGAGGGCGCCAAGCAGGCCGCCATCCTCGAGGCCGAGGCCGACCGGCAGTCGACGATGCTGCGCGCCCAGGGCGAGCGGGCCGCGCAGTACTACCAGGCCCAGGGCGAGGCGAAGGCGATCGAGAAGACCTTCGCCGCCATCAAGGCCGGGCGTCCCACCCCGGAGATGCTGGCCTACCAGTACCTCCAGACGCTGCCGCAGATGGCGCAGGGCGAGGCCAACAAGGTGTGGATGGTGCCGAGCGACTTCGGCAAGGCCCTCGAGGGCTTCACGAAGATGCTCGGGGCGCCCGGCGACGACGGCGTCTTCCGCTACACGCCGTCCCCGGACGACGGCCCCGCCAGCCGCCCCGGCCAGACCGATGACGACGTCGCCGACTGGTTCGACACCAGCACCGACCCGGAGATCGCCAAGGTCGTCGCCGCCGCGGAGCAGCGCGCGGAGGCGGCGACGTCGGCCGAGCCCGAGTCGAACGGCGCCGGGCGCCACGCGGGCGGGGACGTGACGCCGCCCGACACGGTCTGACCCGGCGGCCACCTCCTAGGCTGGGTGCATGCTCGATCGCGCCCTCGTCGACGGCCTGTTCCCGGCCGACCTGCCCGAGCCCGCCGAGCTCGAGGAGCGCTACCCCCCGCGCGGGCTGCCGGACGGCGCGCTGGTGACGCGGTTCGGCCCGAGCCCGACGGGGTTCGTGCACGTCGGTGGCCTCTACACGGCGATGGTGTCGCGCGACCTCGCCCACTCGACCGGCGGCGTCTACGTGCTGCGCATCGAGGACACCGACCAGAGTCGCGAGGTCGAGGGCGCCGACGAGCAGTTCCGCCGGGCGTTCGAGGCGTTCGACCTCCTGCCCGACGAGGGCGACATCCCCGTGTCCGCCGGCGAGTACGGCCCGTACCACCAATCGGCGCGCGCGGCGATCTACCAGAGCTACGTCCGCGAGCTGATGCGGCAGGGGAAGGCCTACCCGGACTTCGCCACCAAGGCCGAGCTCGCCGAGATCTCCGACGCCCAGCGCACGCTGAAGCTCCCCACCGGCTACTACGGCCGGTGGGCGCCGTGGCGCGACGCCGCGCAGGAGGACGTGCAGGCGGCGCTCGACGCCGGGAAGCCGTGGGTGGCGCGGTTCCGGTCCGAGGGCAAGGTGGGGGAGCGGTTCGCGTTCGCCGACCGCCTGCGCGGGCGGGTGGAGATGGAGGACAACCACAACGACGTGGTGATCCTCAAGAGCTCGGACAGCGCCGTCCGGCTGCCGACCTACCACTTCGCGCACGCGGTCGACGACCACCTCATGCGCACGAACCTCGTGGTGCGCACCGAGGAGTGGCTCTCGTCGGTGCCGACCCACCGCCAGCTGTTCGCCGCGCTCGGCTTCGAGCCGGTCGACTACGCCCACCTCGCGCCGCTGATGAAGCAGGAGGGCGGCTCCAAGCGCAAGCTCTCCAAGCGCAAGGACCCCGAGGCGTCGGTCGACTTCTACCTCGAGGCCGGCTTCCCCGTCCCCGCGGTGCAGTACTACCTGCGCGGGCTGGCCAACCCCCGCCTCGCGGAGATGCCGCTGCCGGAGGCGCTGGCGACCCCGCTGCGTCTCGACGAGTTCGGGCTCGCCGGGCCGCTGGTGGACACGGTCAAGCTCAGCGACATCTCCACCGACCACATCGCGACGCTGTCGGGCCCCGACGTCATGGCCGGCGTGCGCGCCTGGGCCGCCGAGTACGACCCCGAGGTCGTCAAGGTGCTCGACGCGAACCCCGAGCTCGCACTCGCGGCGATCGACGTCGAGCGCGTCGGCGTCGAGAACCCGCGCAAGGACCTCGCGAAGTGGTCGGACTTCCGGGAGGCCTACGGGTTCTTCTTCCCGGAGCTGTTCACCGACGTCACCGACCCCGCCGACGAGCGCTTCGGCGAGCTCGACGCGTCGCTGGTGCGCGCCGTCGCCACCGACCTGGCGGACACCTACACCCACGAGGGCGACCAGCCGACCTGGTTCCAGCAGATCCGCGACCTCGCGCAGCGCCACGGCTTCGCGCCCAACCCGAAGACGTACAAGAAGGACCCCGACGCCTATCCCGGCATGCTGCGCGACGCCGCCAACGTCGCCCGCGTGGCGATCACGGGCGCGCAGCGCAGCCCCGACCTCTACGAGGTCACGCGCGCGCTCGGCGCCGACGAGGTGGTCCGCCGGCTGCGCGCACCGGCCGGCTGAGCCGTGTACGTCCGCACCGACGACGGCCGCCGGATCGCCTACGACCGCGAGGGCTCGGGCGGGCGGCCGCTGGTGCTCGTCGGCGGGCTCGGGCAGGCGCGCCCGACCGACACGGCGACCCGGGCGCTGACCACCGCGCTCGCGGGGCGCGGGTTCGACGTCGTGCACCACGACCGGCCCGGCCGCGGGGAGTCGACCGGCGAGCCGCCGTTCACCCTCGACGGCGAGATCGCGGCGATCCGGGCGCTGGTCACCGAGCTCGGCGGGAGCGCCGCGCTCTACGGCAGCTCCTCGGGCGGGGCGATCGCGCTCGCCGCGGCGGCCGTGCTGCCGGAGGTCGACCGTCTCGTGCTCTGGGAGCTGCCCGCCGGTCTCGAGGGTGGCGACGAGGCGCGCGCGTGGCACCGGGGGATCGTCGAGCGCAGCGCGTCGGGCGACCACGAGGCCGTGCTGCGCCTCGTCACGGCGGACATGCCCCCGGAGTGGCTCGAGGGCATGCTCGCCGGTCCCGACCGCGAGCACCACCTGCGTCTCGCCCCGACCACGGCCGCCGACGCCGAGGCCCTCGCGTGGACCGCGGACGCGCTGCGCGACGGGACGCTCGCCCGCCGGGTCACGGTGCCCACGACGGTGCTCACCGGCACCAGTGCCTGGCCGTTCCTCGTCGAGGCGGCCGATGCGCTCGTCGACGCTCTGCCCGACGCCCGGCGCGGCGAGGTCCCCGGGGCCGGGCACGGCTGGGAGCCCGAGGACCTGGCGCGGGTCCTGGGCGACGTCCTCGGCAGCTGACGGAACATTCCGGCCGTGCCGCAGCGTCGGAGGGGCGAGATCGTCCCCGCCGACCCACGAAGAGGTGCGCCATGGCCGTCATCACCCGCGAGCGCCGATCAGCCCCTGCCACGACCCACGGTGGCGGCCCGCCGGGCCGGCGGCTGTCCCTCGCCGCCGGCGCGCTGGCGACCGCGGTGCTCGCCGGCGGCCTGCTCGGCGGCTGCAGCGGCGCCGCCACCTCGGTGAGCTGCAGCAACAGCAACTGCCGCGCGACGGTCAGTAGCGCGCCGGTCGAGGTCTCCCAGCCCGACACGAACCAGTCGACGCGCACACGCAGCAGCACGAAACGGCGCGCGCCGCGGAACAATGACGGCGTGGACTTCGGGGTGAACGCGATGGGGCCCGGCTGGGTCGACGTCGAGGACGACGGCGTCGTGACCCGCGTGCAGCAGGGCGGGACGTTCGTGGAGGACGGGTCGACGGTGCGCGTCGAGTCCTCCGACGGGCGCACGGCCGTCTTCTCGTTCCAGCGGCGATGACCCCGCTCCCGGTGCGGCTGCACCTCGGCTCCTACGCCCCGACCGCGGGGCTCGACCTGTCCGGCGTGGCCGTCACGGGCGACACGATGTTCCTCGCCCCCGACGAGGGCTCGGCGCTCCTGCGGCTGCGCCGCGAGCCCGGCGGCTCGCTGGGCTGGGAGGAGCCCGAGGAGGTGGCGCTCACCGAGGCGGTGGCGCTGAAGGGCGGGCCCGAGGACGAGGTGGACGCGGAGGGTCTCGACGTGGTCGACGGCTGCCTCTGGGTCGCCGGGTCGCACAGCGCCAAGCGCAAGCGGGTCAAGCCGGGGACGGCCCTCGACGAGATCGGTCCGCGGATCGCGGAGGTCTCGCCCGAGAAGTCCCGGCGGGTCCTCGCGCGCCTGCCGCTGCGCGACGGCGCCGACGGCCCGCGGACCGTGCCCGCGGGACAGGAGGTCGCCGGGCTCGGCGAGGCGGCGCGGCTGCCCGCGGGCAAGCGGGGGCTATGGGGCGCGCTCGCCGACGACGAGCACCTCGGCCCGTTCCTCGGCATCCCCGGCAAGGACAACGGCTTCGACGTCGAGGGCCTCGCCGTGCGCGAGGCGAACGCCGGCGGCGGGGTGGTCCTCGGGCTGCGCGGGCCGGTGCTGCGGGGGTGGGCGGTGCTGCTCGAGGTCGCGGTGCACGCCGACGGCGCGGCGCTCGTGCTCGACGGCGTGACGAAGCACTTCGTCGACCTCGAGGGCCTCGGCGTGCGCGACCTCGCCCGCGACGGCGACGACCTGCTCGTGCTCGCCGGGCCGACGATGGTGCTCGACGGCCCGGCCCGCGTCGTGCGCCTGCGCGGGGCGGCCTCGGCGGCGCTGCCGCCCGCGATCACGGCCGGCGAGGTCGAGGTGGTCACCGAGGTGGCGGTGGGCCGGGGCTGCGACCGCCCGGAGGGGCTGGCCGTCCTGCCGGAGGGCCTGCTCGTCCTCCACGACACCCCGGCGCCCCACCGCCTCGACGGCGACCACCTCGTCGGCGACCTGTGGCCTGCGGCCATGTGAGCACTTTCGCGTGCTCCAGCACGCGAAAGTGCTCACATGCGCGCAGCGCACCTCAGACGTTCATGGCGACGTACTTGATCTCGAGGTACTCGTCGATGCCGACGCTGCCGCCCTCGCGGCCCAGGCCCGACTGCTTCCAGCCGCCGAACGGGGCGCCGGCGTTGGAGACCATGCCCTGGTTGAGGCCCACCATGCCGGCCTCGAGACGCTCGGAGAGCCGGATCGCCCGGGTCAGATCCTTCGTGTACAGGTAGCTGACCAGCCCGAACTCGGTGTCGTTGGCGGCCCGGACCGCGTCGTCGTCCTCGGTGAAGGTGAAGATCGGCGCCACCGGACCGAAGATCTCCTCCTTGGCCAGGCGGGCGGAGGTCGGGACGTCGGCGAGCACCGTCGGCGGGTAGAAGTAGCCCGCCCCCGACGGAATCTGCCCGCCGGTGCGCACGGTGGCGCCCTTCTGCACGGCGTCGTCGACGAGCTCGGCGACCTTGTCGCGCTGGTCGGCCTCCACCAGCGGGCCGACCTCGACGCCCTCCTCGGTGCCCCGGCCGACCTTCATCTCACCCATCCGCTCGGTGAGCTTCTTCGTGAACTCCTCGGCGATGTCGGCGTGGACGTAGAAGCGGTTGGCCGCGGTGCAGGCCTCGCCGATGTTGCGCATCTTGGCGAGCATCGCGCCCGCCACGGCCTCGTCGACGTCGGCGTCGGCGCACACCACGAACGGCGCGTTGCCGCCGAGCTCCATCGAGGTCTTGAGCACCTGCTCCGCGGACTGCTCGATGAGCCGGCGTCCGACCTCGGTGGAGCCGGTGAACGAGAGCTTGCGGATCCGGCCATCGCGGATCAGCGGCTCCATCACCTTGCCCGTCGAGGAGGTGGTGACGACGTTGAGCACGCCGTCGGGCAGGCCCGCCTCGGCGAGGATGTCGGCCAGCTTGAGGATCGTCAGCGGCGTGAGCCCGGCCGGCTTGATCACCATGGTGCAGCCCGCCGCGATCGCCGGGCCGATCTTGCGGGTGCCCATGGCCAGCGGGAAGTTCCACGGCGTGATCAGCAGGCACGGGCCGATCGGCTGGCGCATCACGAGCACCCGGCCGGCGCCGTTCGCGTTGACCTTCCACTCGCCGGCGATCCGCACGGCCTCCTCGGAGAACCAGCGGAAGAACTCGGCGGCGTAGGTGATCTCGGCCTTCGACTCGGCGAGCGGCTTGCCCATCTCGAGGGTCATGAGCAGGGCGATGTCGTCGGCCCGCTCGGTGACCAGCTCGAACGCGCGGCGCAGGATCTCGCCGCGCTCGCGCGGGGCGGTCGCCGCCCACGAGGCCTGGGCCTTCGCCGCGGCGTCGAGGGCCGCCATCCCGTCGGCGGGGGAGGCGTCGGCGACGTCGCAGAGGAGCTCCCCCGTCGAGGGGTCCTCGACGCCGAACGTCCGCCCGTCGGTGGCGTCGCGCACCGACCCGCCGATGATCAGGCCCTTGGTGACCTCGTCGATCACTCGGCGTTCGCGGTCGCTCTCGGCCATGGGTCCCCTCCCGTCGGCTGCCCCGTCGTACGGGGCCGGTCGGACGGCGGAGTGCCCTGGGATCCACGCCGCTACGCGTGCGCGGGCCGCGGGTGGTCGCCGCGGCGCGTGAGGTGGTGGCAGCGAACGTGGCGTTCGCTGCTTCTCTGCGTCGCAAGTCCCCGTTCGCGCGGAATCTAGAGCGCCATCCGGTGCCGGTCGGGGCCGGCCCAGCCCTCGGCGAGAGGGACCGAGTAGTAGATCTCCAGGGCCACGCTCGCGAACAGCCACTGCTCGCCGACCCGGGTGTAGGTGTCGGCGAAGCGCCCGGCCAGCACGAAGCTCTGCCCGTGGTAGATCGGCGTGGCGAACAGGAAGCTCGTCCCCGTCGCCGCGTCCCCGTCGATCGTCACGTCGTGCCCGTGGATGAACTGCCGGACGAACGGCGTGCCGGCCTGTTCCGGACCGGCCGGGAGCAGCCGCGGGATCGCCGCGAAGAACTCCGTGATCGCCGCCCGCCCCGACGCCGCCCCGAGGTAGGAGTAGTCGAGCTCGGCGTCCTCGGCGAAGAGGCCGCCGATCTCGTCCCACCGGTCGGTGTTGACGTACTCGTGGAACCGGTTGCGCAGCTTGTGCAGCGCCGACTCCGCCTCGAGGACCTCGAGGCGGCGCCGGAGCGCCTCAAGATCGCTCACCGGGCGGTGAAGATCAGCGGCAGGTGCGCCATGCCGTGCATGACGTAGCTCGGGTCGTAGCGCGGCACGAAGCCCGGCTCGGCGAGCGCGATGTCGTCGAGCCGCTCGAGCAGGACCTCGAAGGCGATTCGCGCGACCGAGCGGGCCAGCGGCGCCCCGATGCACGAGTGCGGCCCGTGGCCGAACGCCTGGTGCGAGCGCAGGCGCTCGCGCGACGGGTCGAACGCGTCCGGCGCGGAGAAGATGTCCTCGTCGCGGTTGCCGGAGGCGTAGACGACCCACACGTGGGCGCCGGCGGGGATGGCGACGCCGTCGAGCTCGGTGTCGGCGGTGGCGACGCGGAAGAGCCCCTGCACCGGCGACTCGAGCCGCAGGGCCTCCTCCAGCGAGCGGCCGAGCTCCTCGGGGCGGGCCCGCATCCGCGCCATGAGCTCCGGGTCCTCGCAGAGCATCAGCATGAACGACGAGATCAGCTTGGTGGTGGTGTCCGCCCCGGCGCCGATGAGCTGGCTGCAGAAGCCGACCATCTCGTTCGGCGTCAGCGGCGCGTCGCCCTCGTTGCGGGCCTGCACAACCGCGGTCAGCAGGTCGTCGCGCGGGTTCTGGGTGCGGTCGGCGATCTCGTTCTCGAAGAAGGTCCAGAACTCGATCTGGGTCTCCAGCGTCGCGAGCAGGGCCTCGTCGGTCATCGCCGTGCCGATGGCGGCGTTGATCGCGTCCGCCCAGCGCGCGAAGTCACCGGAGTTCTCGATGGGCACCCCGAGCAGCGTCGCCAGCGCCTGGACGGGCGCGGGCGAGCAGTACGCGGGGACGAGGTCGACCTCGCCCTCGTCGCCCGACACCGCGAAGCCGTCGACGAGCCCGTGGCAGAGCTCCCGGATCCGCGGCTCGATCTTCGCGACCGACCGCGGCGTCAGCGCCTTGTTGAGGATGCGGCGGTGGCGGCTGTGGTCGGGCGGGTCCTGGGTGAACAGGACGTCGCCGCGGCTCATGACCACGCGGACGCGCTCGGCGAACTCCGGTGTCGCGTCCGCGAGCGCGCGCCCCACCGCCGCGACGGCCCCCGACACCGTCGGACCCATCGGGTTCTGGCTGGAGAACAGCCGGGGCTGGGTGTTGACCTTCTCGATGTCCGCGTGGCGGGTGACGACGTAGATGTCGTACTCGGGGTCGTGGAAGACCGGTGCCTCGCGCCGGAGCTGCGCGTAGTGCGGATACGGACACCGCATGGCGTCCTGCTCCTGGTCGAAGATCGGCTTGGTGGGGCGCGTCCCGGTGGTCATGGGCTACTTGGCCCCCTGCCCGGCGTCGACGCGCAGGATGTGGCCGGTGATCTGGTCGGCGTTGTCGGAGGCGAGGAAGAGCACCGCGTCGGTGATGTCGGAGACCTCGGTGCGCCACTTGTCGCCGGGCATGTTGCCGGCGGCGGAGAACATCTCGTAGGCGTCGTCGGGGGTCATGCCGACCTCGCCCGCGAGGCCGAGCACCATGCCCGAACCCTGCCCCTCGCCCGGCTTGATCGTCGCGGGCGCGATGGCGTTGACGTTGATGTCGAACTCGGCGAGCTCGAACGCCCACGCGGAGGTCAGGCCCTGGATCGCGTGCTTGGCGGCCACGTAGTGCGAGAGCTGGGCGTGCCCGGAGCCGGTGACGCCCGACGAGATGTTGATGATCTTCCCGGAGCGGCGGCCGATCATGTTCGGGACCACGTACTTGGCGACGTACATGTGGCCCTTGAGGATCGTGTCGATCACCGCGTCCATGACGTGGCTGCGCATGCCCTGGATGGTGTCGAGGGCGGCCACGCCGGCGTTGTTGACGAGGATGTCGATGCGCCCGTCGAAGTAGTCGAGCGCCTTGGCCACCGACGTCTCGACCTGGCTCTCGTCGCGGATGTCGCAGCCCAGCGGCAGGCACCGCCGACCCGCGGCCTCGACGGCCTTGGTGGTCTCCTCGAGCATCTCGCCCGTGGCGAGCGGATAGATGTCGGGGATCGGGTCGGTGATGTCCAGGGCGGCGATGTCGGCCCCGGCGTCGGCGAACGCCAGCGCGTGGCTGAGCCCCTGCCCCTTCGCCGCGCCGGTGATCAGGACGTTCTTGCCCTCGAGCCCACGCAGTACTGCCGCCATCGAAACGCCTCCGCCGTTGGGTGCCTGTGACGCCGCTCATGCGTCGTGAGGACGCTAACGCCGCTCGACGGAGGCGGCAAGGCTCAGGCGGTCTCGGGGTCCTTCCGGCCGATCCACGTCCACCCGTCGCGCGGTCCGCCCTCGACGAGCGCGGCCTCGATCCGGCGCTCGGCGATGCGCCAGCGGTCCTCGCGCACCAGGACGTCGACGTAGCGCAGGCCGACGCGCCACTGCGTGCCGTCGTGGAGCTCGTGGCCCGCCGAGCAGGAGGAGAGCGCGTGCACCCGCCCGTCGCCGGCGTCGGTGAGCCGCACCTGCCCGAGGTGGTGGTGGGTCCTCCGGAAGCCCGCCTGGCCGCCGGCGAACCGCGCCCGCAGCGCCTCCCGGCCCCGCAGCGCCCCGCCGCGCCCGGGACCGAAGTCCATGACGGCGTCGGTGGTGAACAGGTCCACGACGGCGTCCATGTCGTAGGAGTCGATCCGCTCGCAGTACAGCGCGAGCACGTCGGTGATGGCGACGCGGTCGTCGGGGGTCACGGGAGCTCCAGGTGGGGGAGGACCCGCTCGCCGAAGGTCGCGACGCGGGTCAGGACGGTGTCGAGGTCCGGCTCGGCGAACACCAGGCGGATCACGAGGTGGACCCGCGACCAGGCAGCGAGCGACGCGACGACGTCCCGCAGGCCACGGACGACCTCGTCGACGTCGCCGCGGACCTGGATGTGGGCGTCGATGTCGGCCGCCCGGGCGGGGTCCGCGAGCCCGGCGTAGACCGCCCGCCCCCGCTGGATCGCCTCGTAGGCCTCCTGGGCGCGGGCGAACCCGGCGCGGGCCTGCGCGGCCCCGCCGCCCGGGGCGTCGAGCACGCAGGTGACGACGACGCCGCGGACGAACGTCGGGTCGGCGGGGTCGCGCACCGTCTCCAGCGTCCGCGAGGCCGCCGACACGATCCCCGGCTCACCGCGCCCGACCAGGTGCCCGTCGGCGAGGCGCCCGGCCCGCGCGAGCGCGCGGCCGGCGTACCCACCGAGCCACAGCGGGATGGGGCGCGCCGGTGTCGGCGTCACCCGGACGTCGTGCAGACCGAGCGCGGGCGCGGAGAACGGCTCGCCCGCCCCCGCCGCGCGCAGCGCGTCCACCAGCGCCTCGAGCCGGGCGCCGCGGGTGGCCGGGTCGACGCCGAAGGCGCGGTACTCGTGCGCGGCGTACCCGAGGCCCAGGCCGAGCAGGAGCCGGCCGTGGCTGAGCCGGTCGACGAGCGCGGCGTCCTCGGCGAGGCGCAGCGGGTGGTGCAGGGGCGCCAGGACGACGCCGGTCGCCAGCTCGATCCGGCTCGTGACGGGCGCGCACGCCGCGAGCACGGTCAGCGGCGAGGGGAGGTAGCCGTCGGGCAGGCCGTGGTGCTCGGTGACCCAGAAGGAGTCGAACCCGGCGGCCTCGCCGGCCCGGGCGAGGGCGACGGCGTCGGTGGGGTCGCCGTGCTGGCCGCTCCAGAGACCGAGGCCGAGGCTGAGCTCGTTCGTCACAGCTCGTCCGTCACAGCGACAGGACCGCGCCGAGCCGTGCCCGCCACTCGCCGAGGTCGACGTAGTCGCGGAACGCGATGATGAGGTCGCGCTCCGGGTCGACCTCGACGACACCGTGACAGGCGACGGCGTACTCGTCGCCGTCGATGCCGAAGCGGTCGACCCGCTCGAGCCACGACCGCTCCGGGGTGTGCGCCGCGGTGACGATGTCCCAGCGGACCCACGCCGAGCGCGCGAGGATCGGGGCGAGCATGCCGCGGACACCGTCGGGGCCGACGACCGGCGGGTGCGGGACGTTCGCCCACGTCGCGTCGTCGGCGAAGCACGCGCCGGCCGCGTCGGGGTCGCGGGCCTCGACCGCGGCGAGGAAGCGCTCCACCACGGGCGGCATCGTCACGGCCCGAACACCACCGGGTACGACGCGAAGTGGTCCCGCGCCGAGTGCGGGTCGCGCTGCGGGGGTGCCGCCGGGTCGGGGCGCGCGCCCGCCGCGAGCAGGGCGTCGAGCATGAGGGTCACGGTGCCGAGGACCTGGGCGCCCTCGCGGTCCGACGCCGCGGGCACCCCGCCGGCCAGCTCGGTGCCGATGCACGCGTGCATCCCGCCGCCGAAGGCGTGCCCCCAGCGCGGCACGTCGGCGGGGACGTCGCGGGTCGGGTCGTACTCCCCGGCGCGGTCGAAGATCGCCGGGTCGCGGTTGGCGGCGGCGATGTCGAGGACGACCTCGGCGCCCTCGGGGATCGCGGTACCGCCGCGCAGCGCGATCGGCGCGAGTGCGCGGCGCCGGGCGACGGGGCTCGCCGGGTGCAGCCGCAGCGTCTCGTAGACGCAGGCCTGCAGCAGGGCCGGGTCCTGGCGCGCCTTCTCGGCCGCCTCGGGGTCGCGGGCGTACCAGGCGAACCAGTCGTCGACGGCGTGGGAGAAGGCGTCGGCGGTGCTGTGCGAGCCGGCCTGCAGGTAGAACGCGACCTCGCGGCGCAGCATGTCGCGGTCGAGGCCGAGCTCCTCGGTGTGGCGCAGCAGCGCGGTGAGGACGTCGCGCGGCAGGTCGTCCTCGGTGATCTCCCCGGCGGCGAATTGCGCCAGCAGCGCCTCGCGGCGGGCGATCGAGGGCGTCAGGAAGATCCGGTCGAACTCGTCGAGCGCCTCGGCGACCTCGGCGCGGACCTCCGCGGGGTCGCGGGTGGTGTGCACGAGCGTCGCGCCCTCGGAGAACTTCTTCGCGAAGCGGTAGAGGGCGTCGGTCTCGGTGACGTCGGTGGTCGAGTGGTCGACGCCCGCCACCATCGCCGTCAGGTTCATGACCGTGCGGTAGCCGAGCTCGAGGAGGTCGGCGCGGCCGGCGGCGACGAACGGGGTGAGCGTGTCGGTGACGACGTCGCGCAGGAACGTGTGCTCCCAGTGCCGGAACGTGCCGCGGCGGAAGAGCCGGTTCTCGACGCGGCGCCGCGTGCGGTGCGCGGAGCCGTGCAGCACCAGCAGGCAGTCGGCCATGACCACGCCGCCGGCGTCGTAGAGCGCCTGCTCGAGATCGTGCTGCCGGTAGGCCTCGCGGACGTCGGCGTAGCGGTCCAGGGTGATCGTGGGCAAGGAGCACTCCCTCGGCGTGGCGTGACTAACGACGCTAGCAACGGCTCCCGGTCCGGTCGAGTGGTCGGGACGTCGTCAGGGACTTGACGCCGCTCCGCCCGCTCCCCAGTCTGTGACCCGTCCCACTGCCCTCTGAGAACCTACCGGGGAGCCACCGTGCCCGAGGTCGAGACGCTCGAGGCCGACGTCGTCGTGCTCGGCACCGGACCCGCCGGCATGGCGGCGATCGCGGCCGCGGCCGACGAGGGCGCGAGCGTGGTCGTCCTGGAGGCCAGGGACCACATCGGGGGCAACGCCGTCTGGTCCACCGGCTACCTTGCCTTCGTCGACTCGGCGATGCAGCGCGAGCAGGGCATCACCGACGACGAGGAGACCTTCGTCGCCGACGCCCGCGCGATGGTCGAGCAGGCGCGCGACCGGTTCGGCGTCGAGTGGGACGAGACCCTGGTGCGGCTCTTCGCCCGGGAGAGCGCCGAGACCCACCGCCTGCTCGTCGAGCGCGGCGTGCGCTTCAGCCGCTTCATCCCGCGGCCCCGCCAGCACACGGTCGACCGGATGGCGGCCGTCGAGGACAGCTGGATGCTCGGCCGCGCCTTCCGCGACGACGTCGAGCGCGACGGCGTGACGGTCCGCTACGGCACGGTCGCTGACCGCCTGCTCGCCGCCGACGGACGCGTCACCGGGGTCCGTGCCCACGCCCGCACCGACGGGTCGCCCCTCGAGGTCACGGCCCGCCGCGGCGTCGTCCTGGCCACCGGGGGCTACCAGGCCAACCCCGAGCTGCGGCGCCGCTTCCAGCCCGAGGTGGTGTCGCGCGCCCCGTACCTGGGGATCGACACCTGCCGCGGCGACGGCCACCTGCTGGGGCAGGCGGTGGGCGGCGACCTGGTCAACATGACGTTCGTGCCGCCGCTGGTGATCGTCTCCTCCTCGGTCGTGGAGGACGCGATCGCGGTGAACGGGCAGGGCGAGCGGTTCCACGACGAGGCCGGGCCCTACGAGGAGCGCGTGGACCGCCTCCATGACCAGCCGGGGCGCCGGGCCTGGTACGTCGTCGACGACGAGGTGGCCCGCGAGAAGGCCACGCTCATCGGTCAGATGCCCGAGCCCCCGGTGTCCGCCGGGAGCCTCGCCGAGCTGGCCGCCGCGATCGGCGTCCCCGCCGCGGCCCTCGAGGCCACCGTCGCGCGGTGGAACGACTTCCTGGGCACCGGGGCCGAACAGGATCCCGACTTCGGGCGCGTCGTGCTGCCGCCCGGACGCCGGACCTGCGCGCGGCCGCCGTTCACCGCCGTGCCCATGGTCGAGGGGATCAACTTCTGCTGCGGGGGCTTCCGCGTCACCTCCGACCTGCAGGTCCTCGACGTCTTCGGCGACGCGATCCCGGGCCTGTTCGCCGCCGGCGACTGCGTCGGCGGGCTCAACCCCGTCTCCGACCTGGGCGGCATCCACATCAGTGGCGGCTTCACGCTCGGACGGCTCGCCGGGCGCGCCGCGGCCCGCGACGTCCGTGGCGGGGGCGGCCACGGCACGGTCCTCCACGCCCAGCTGCCGGGCATGCTCGACGCCCGCATCGCCCTCGTGCAGCTCGATCCCGAGCCCACCACCTCCTGAACCAGGACGAACCCCCGAGGAGACGACGATGTCGGTCGGAGTGCTGTTCACGCAGGGCCAGGTGACCGGCGAGCCGCGGACCACGCTCGCGGAGATCCTGGAGCAGGCCGAGGCCGCGGACCGGCTCGGGTTCTCGGCGGCGCTGACCACCGAGCACAAGGACTCCGACGAGTACTTCGGCGCGCCGCTGCACCTCGCGTTCGCCATCGCCGCCCGGACGCAGCGGGTGCGCGTGGGCACGGCCATCGCCATCGCGCCGCTCTACGCGCCCGCCGTCCTCGCCCAGGACGCCGCGATCCTCGACCAGCTCTCCGGCGGCCGGGCCTGGCTCGGACTCGGGGCCGGCTACATGCCGGTCGACTACACCGCCGCCGGCGTGCCGTGGGAGGACCGGGCGCAGCGCTTCGACGAGACCGTGCGCATCGTGCGGGCGGCCCACACGCAGGAGCGCTTCTCCTTCGACGACCAACTGCACCACTTCGAGGACCTCGCCGTCCTGCCGCGCCCGCTGCAGCCCGAGGGCGTCCCGCTGCACCTCGCGGCCTGGACCCCCGGGGGCCTGCGCCGCGCCGGCCGCCTCGGCGACGGCTGGATCACCAACGCGCTCATGTCGCTGGACACCATGACGACCATGGCCGCGGACTACCGGGCCGCGGCCGAGGCGGCCGGGCGGCGTCCGCACGTGACCTCCATCCGATTCTGCTGGCCGTACACCTCGCGTGAGGAGGCCCTCGAGCTCTTCGGCGACACCGCGCTCGCGATGGCCCGCACCCTGTTCGACTACGGCGCCGTCACCGACCTGCCCGGCGTCACGAGCGCCGACCAGATCACCCTGGAGGAGTTCGTGCGCGACCGGTTCGTGTTCGGCACGCCCGAGGAGTGCGTCGAGACGATCGGCCGCTTCCGCGACCAGGCGGGCGTCGACGACTTCCTCATGATCTTCCGCTACCCGACCGGCCCGGACCACCGGTCGGTCCTGCGGGCCATGGAGCTGTTCGGGACCGAGGTCCTGCCCGCGCTGGACCGGCCCGCGGTCCCCGCGTGACGCCGCTGCGCGCCAAGCCCGTCCGCGTCGGTGTCGTCGGCCTGCACTACGCGGCCGGCACCCACCTGCCGGTCTACGCCGCGCTCGCGCGCGAGGGCCTCGTCGAGCTCGTCGCGGTCGCCACGGCCCACCGGGACACCGCCGACGAGGCCGCCCGGACGCATGGCGTGCCCCGGGCCCACGTCGGGTTCGAGGCCCTCTGCGCGGACCCCGAGGTCGACCTGGTGGACGTGGCGACCCGCCCGAGCCGCCACGCGGCGATGGTGTCCGCGGCGCTCGGGGCCGGCAAGCACGTGCTGTGCGAGGCGCCGCTGGCCCGGTCGACCGGCGAGGGCCTCGAGATGACCGAGGCGGCGCGGGCGGCCGATCGGGTGGCCGTGGTCGACATGCAGTCGCGCTACTGGCCCGGACTCGCCGAGCTGCACCGGCGGGTGCGGGACGGCGGGATCGGCCGCGTCGACAACGTGG
The DNA here is from genome assembly GCF_037400275.1 of Actinomycetospora aeridis. Taxonomy (NCBI): domain Bacteria; kingdom Bacillati; phylum Actinomycetota; class Actinomycetes; order Pseudonocardiales; family Pseudonocardiaceae; genus Actinomycetospora; species Actinomycetospora aeridis. Next base: position 624,238 of record NZ_JBBEGL010000003.1, read on the forward strand.
CGGTGCAGGCGTTCTACCCGACGTTCACGAACCCCGCGGCCGTGCGCGGCTCGGGCTGGTGCGCCGAGGCCGCCCACGGGGCGAGCTCGCTTCGGGTGCACGGCCTGCACACCGCGGACGTCCTGCGGTGGGTGTTCGGCGAGCTCGGTGACGTCCGCGGACTGGTGGCCCGGCGGGCGCCGACGTGGCCCGGACCGGACGGGCCGGTCCCCGCCGACAGCGTCGACTCGGCCGCCTGGACCGCGAGGACCGGGGACGGCGCGCTGTGCTCGGTGCACAGCTCCTGGGTCGCGCCCGGGGGAGGGGGCTGGCGGCTCGTCGCGCACGGCTCGGACGGCGTGCTGGTCGCCGAGGCCGCGGGCCACACCGGCCACTTCCCGGTGCGCCTCTCCGGTGCACGCCCGGGGGAGGCCCTCGCGGAGATCGTGCCCGCCGAGGGCGGCGCCACCGAGCCCTTCACCCGCCTCGTCCGGGCGCTCGTCGCGCACCTGACCGAGGGCGCGCCGGCCGCGGACCTGCCGACCTTCGCCGACGGCGTCGCCGCCCTGCGGGTCGCCGACGCGGTGGACGGCGGCCTGACGGCTTTGACGTCAGTCGACTAACGACTACCGTCCGGGGGTCGCCGGGTTCGAGGAGGAAGCCGTGACCACCACCGGGGAGTCGCTCGTCGTCACCCTGAGCACGTTCGCCGACGCCAAGGACGCCTACCGCAGCCGCGACCTGCGTCAGTCCCTCTACGACGAGGGCGAGGTGGTGATGGCGGACGTGCTGGTGAACCTGCACGGCACGGAGCACCGCGACCGCCGGCGCGTCGAGAACCGGATGTTCCGCCGGGAGGTGTTCGAGCGCTACGAGCGCGACCTGTTCCCCGAGGTCACGGCGCAGACGCTGGCGCCCTACGTGGCGTCGGGTCGTGTCGACCTCGTGCACCTCGGTCACGAGCTGATGCTCAACCTCGCCGCGCTGACCGCGGGGATCGACCGGCCCGAGGGCACCGCCGCCGAGACGGCCCGGCTGCACGCGCACATGATGCGGTTCATCGAGGGTGCGACGCTGGCGCACGCCACGGGGGACAAGGCCGCGAAGGCCGCCGAGGTGGCCCGCGCGCTCGAGGAGTGGGACGCGGAGTTCCTGGCGCCCTCGATCGCCCGGCGGCGGGAGATGCTGGACCGGGGGGAGGAGCCGCCCCGCGACGTGCTCGCCACCCTGCTGCGCCACGCCGACGAGCTCGACCTGCCGCACCACGTCGTCCGACGCGAGGTCGCCTTCTACCTGCTGGCCGGGGCGCACACGAGCGCCACGGCGTTCGTGCGCACCGTCGACCACATGCTCGGCTGGTTCGCCGAGCACCCCGACCGCGCCGAGGCGCACACCGACCCGCTGTTCGTGCAGCGCTGCGTCCACGAGACCGTGCGCCTCAACCCATCGAGCCCGGTGGGGATGCGCCGCGCGCTCGCCCCGGTGGCCCTGCGCTCGGGCACGACGATCCCCGAGGGCGCCACCGTCGTGATCGACCTGCAGGCCGTCAACCGCGACGCCACGCTGTTCGGGGCCGACGCGGCCGCCTTCGACCCCGACCGCACGGTGCCCGCCGGCGTCGCCCCGTTCGGGCTGAGCTTCGCCGCCGGCATGCACGTCTGCATCGGGCAGGACCTCGCCGCGGGCGTGGTCGCGCGATCGGACACCGACGCTGACAACACTTCTGGCACGCACCTGTTCGGGCTGGTCACCGGCGCCGTCGGCCAGCTCTTCGCGGCCGGCGTGCGCGCCGATCCCGAGCACCCTCCGCAGCGCGACGCCTCGACCGCGCGCCCCTACTGGGGCACCTACCCGGTGGTGCTCGGATGACCTACCGCATCGAGGTCGACAAGGAGATCTGCATCAGCTCGGGCCGCTGCGTCGCCGAGTACCCGGAGCGGTTCCGGTTCGACGACGAGGAGGTGGCGGAAGGGGTGCCCGGCGCGCCCGCGCTGCCCGACGACGCCGCCCTGCGGCTCGCCCGCGCCTGCCCGTCGTCGGCGCTGCTGGTGTTCGATGCCGAGAGCGGCGACGAGATCGACGTCTTCGCGACCTAGTCAGCAGGAGGGCACGACGTGGACCTCGGGATCCGGGGACGGCGCGCGGCGGTGGCCGCGGGGACGGCGGGGCTGGGGCGGGCGTGCGCGGCGGCGCTCGTCGGGGAGGGCGCCGAGGTGACGATCTGCGGCTCCGACGCCGGGCGCGCCGAGGCGGCCGCCGCGGAGCTCGGCACCGACTGGCTGGTCGCCGACCTCCGCGACCCCGAGGCCGCGGCCGGCTTCGTCCGCGACGTCGAGGCGCGCCACGGGAGGCTCGACCTGCTCGTCGTGAACGGTCCGGGGCCGGGTCCCGGCACGGTGGCCGACACCGCGCTCGCCGACTACCAGGCCGCGCTGGACCGCAGCCTGCTCGCCGTCGTCGGGATGTGCCTGGCCGCCGTGCCGGGGATGCGCGAGCGCGGGTGGGGGAGGGTCGTCGCGATCACCTCGCTGGGCGTGCGCCAGCCCTATCCCAACCTCGCGCTGTCCAACACGGCGCGGGCGGGGGCCACGGGGTTCCTGCGCACGCTCGCCCGGGAGGTCGCCGCCGACGGGGTCACCGTGAACTCCGTGCTCCCGGGGCTGCACGACACCGACCGCGTGCGCTCGGTCTACGCCGACCCCGACGCGCGCGCCGCCGCCCTCGCCGGCGTCCCCGCCGGGCGTCTCGGCGACCCCGCGGAGTGCGCGGCGCTGGTCGCGTTCCTGTGCTCGGAACGGGCCGGGTTCGTCACCGGCACCGCCGTCCCCGTCGACGGCGGGGCCTACCAGGGTCTGCTCTAGACAGAAACGTCGTCAGCTCCCTAACGTCTACCCTCCGCCACGACGACGTCACGGGGAGCGCGCATGTCCACGGGATCGACCGCACCCCCGGCCGCCGACGACGCCACGACCCGGCGGGCGCTGCGGCGCCTGCTCGCCGGCGGCGTGATCGGCTCGCTCGTCGAGTTCTACGAGTTCTCCGTCTACGCGGTGCTCGCGACGACGCTCGCGGCGGTGTTCTTCCCCGCGGTCGACCCGACGACGGCGCTGCTCTCGACGCTCGCGGTGTTCGCCGTCGCGTTCTTCGCCCGCCCGCTCGGCGGCTTCGTGTGGGGCGCGGTCGGCGACCGAATCGGGCGCAAGCGCACCCTCGCGCTGACGGTGCTGCTGATGTCCGCGGCCACGGCGCTGATGGGCGTGCTCCCGGGCTACGCGGCGATCGGACTGGCCGCGCCGGCGCTGCTCGTGCTCCTGCGGTTCGTCCAGGGCGTCTCGGCGGGCGGCGAGATCTCCGGGGCGGTCTCGTTCGTCGCCGAGCACGCGCCCCAGCACCGCCGCGGCTTCTTCGTCGGGATGATCTCGGTCGGCGCAGTCGTCGGGACCCTCCTGGGCAGCCTGATCCCCGGGGTCCTGCTGCTGACCCTCTCCACCGAGCAGATGCAGGCTTGGGGCTGGCGGGTCCCGCTGCTGGTGGCGCTGCCGCTCGGCCTCGTCGGCCTCTACATCCGCCAGAAGCTCGACGAGACGCCGTACTTCCTCGCGCTGCGCGAGGAGCGCAACCGGGCCGCGAACCCGGTTCGCGCGGCCCTCGCCGGCCGCGAGCAGCGCCGCCTGCTCCTGATCGCGTTCTTCCTGGTCGCGGCGAACGCGTCGTCGTTCTACATGATCGTCGGCTACCTCCCGAGCTTCGCGACCCGCAGCCTCGAGCTCTCGGGACTGCAGGCCTTCGCGCCGTCGGTGATCGCGCTGGCGGCGTGCCTGGTCGCCGAGGTCGGCGGGGCCTGGCTCTCCGACCGCATCGGGCGCCGGAGGGTGCTGCTCGCGAGCGTCGTGGGCCTGCTCGTCCTGTCCTACCCGAGCTTCCTGCTCATCACGTCCGGGACGTTCGGGCTGATCGCGTGCGGGCTGGTGCTGTTCGGGCTGCTGGCCGGCGCCTACGCCGCGGTGATCAACGCCGCGCTCGTCGAGCTCTTCCCGACCCGGGTGCGGGTGAGCGGCCACGGCATCACCTACAACCTGTCGGTCGCGCTCTTCGGCGGCTCCGCGCCGTACCTGCTGACGTGGCTGGGCGGGGTCACCGGGTCGACGATGGTCGGCGCGTACTACGTCATGGTCCTGGCGGTGCTGTCGCTGCCGGCGGTGCTCGCGCTCAGGGAGACGGCGCGCAGGCCCCTCCCGACCTAGGAGGCGGGCGTGAGCCGCAGCAGCCGCTCGGCGTTCGCCGTCAGCTCCTTGCCCCAGGTCCCGGTCGGGGTGTCGTCGGCGTCGGAGTCCCAGCCGGCGAAGTTGGTGCCGAACACCAGGCGGGTGCGGTCGGCCTTCGTCGCGAGCAGGTCGAGCGAGCCCTCGTCGTGCACGTGGACGTCGAGCCAGAGCCGGCGGAAGAACGCCTCGAAGCCCTGCTCGCGCAGCGCGTCGGACGCCCAGGGGCGCTTGCGGGCGGCCCGGGCGAAGCGCCCCGCCAGGAACGCGGCGGCGCCGCCCCCGTGCGACAGGCACACGTCGAGGCCCGGGTGGCGCTCGAGGACGCCGCCGAAGACCAGCGCGGCGACCGCGAGCGTCTCGTCGTACGCGAAGCCGCACTGCAGGTCGAGGTCGAACCGGCGCAGCCGCGGGTCGGCCGGCGGGCCGTCGGGACCGAGGGGCGAGGGGTGCACGAACAGCGGGACGTCGAGCTCGACGACCGCCTCGTAGAACGGGTCGAGGGCAGGGTCGTCGAGGGTCCGGCCGGCCGGGTCGGTGTCGAGGTAGAGCGCGCTCATGTCGAGGTCGCGGACCGCGCGGCGTGCCTCGGCGACCGACGCCGCGACGTCCTGGACGGGCAGCTGGGCGGCCGCGAGGAGGCGGTCGGGGTGCTCGGCGACGAGCGTGGCGAGGCCGTCGTTGTGCCGGCGCGCGAAGGCGACGGCGTCGTCGACGGGCAGGTCGCCGAAGTACGTCAGCGGGTTGGGGGACAGGAGCTGACGTCCGATGCCGGCGGCGTCCATCGCGGCCAGCCGCCGGTCGACGTCCATGAACGGGCTGCCCTCGTAGCGCACTCCGTGCAGGACGTAGTCGCCGACGCGGTAGAACGGCCGCCCGTCCTGCGTCGTCCCCAGCTCCGGGCCGGCCGGACCGGCCGCGCCCTCGGAGGAGCGCAGGACGGCGTGTGCGTGCACGTCCAGGATCTCAGACATGCGACATGCGCTCGAGCTGCTCCTCGGTGAGCGCGAGCGAGCGCGTCAATGGGCAGGCGGCCAGGAAGCGGACCTGGTCGGAGGCGCGCTGCTTGTGCTCGGGGATCGGCGTGACCAGGTCGGTGCGCTTCCCGCCCTTGATCACCTCGACGATCCTCTCCTTGTCCTGCAGCACCCGGACGTCGCGCAGCGGGTCGCCGTCGACGACGAGCACGTCGCCGATCCGGCCGGTCTCGAGCGTCCCGATCTCGCCCTCCATGCGCATGGCGAAGGCGCCGTTGCGGGTGGCGGCGACGATGGCCTCCATCGGCGTCATGCCCATGTAGTCGACGAACATCTCCAGCTCGCGGGCGTGCCACTCGCCGACCGGTGTCACCGCGAACCCGGTCTCCGAGCCGGTGAGGAACCGGACCCCGGCGGCGTGCGCCTTGGTGAGCTGCTTGGCCGTCACCTCGATCTCGGCGCGGAACACGTCCAGGAGCTCGGGGGCCGTGCCGATGCGCGCGCCGTAGTCGGCGAGGTTGCCGAGCAGCGTGAACGTCGGGCACATCGACGCCCCGGCCTCGACGACGGCCTCGATGGCCTCGTCGTCGAGGTAGGAGGCGTGGTAGATCAGGTCCACGCCGGCGCGCGCCGCGTCGCGCGTGGAGTCGGAGTTGCGGCAGTGCGCGACGACCTTGGTGTTCAGCTCGTGGGCGGTGTCGCAGACGGTGCGCAGCTCGTCGATGTTCCAGACCTTGACCTCGGGGCCCTTCATCGACGGGATCAGCCCCGTCACCATGATCTTGATCCAGTCGACGCCGTACTTGATCTGGCGGCGGATCTCGTTGACCATCACGTCCCGGCCGGTGACCACCGTGGCGTAGCCGGTGGTGCCCTCGTCCTTGATCATGCGGCCGGCCGTGCCACCGAGCATCGTCATCAGCGCCTGGCCGCCGGCGCGCATCCGCGGGCCCTCGACGATCCCGGCGTCGATCGCGTCGCGCAGCTCGCAGCCGATGTTCCACAGGCAGTCGGCGTCGAGGACGCTCGTGACCCCGGCGCGCAGCACCTTGCGGGCGTTGTAGGCCGAGAGCATCGAGCTGTAGGCCTCGGTGCGGTGGTTGAACAGCTCGTCGTTGCCGGTCGGCTCGCCGAAGGTGAGGTGGGTGTGGGCGTCGATGAGGCCGGGCATCACCGTCTTCCCGGCGGCGTCGACGCGCTCGGTGGCCTCGTCGGCGCCGGCCGCGGCGTCCGCGCCGAGGGCCGCGATGCGGCCGTCGCGCACCAGGACGTCCTCCCCGGGCCGGGCCGGCGCACCGGTGCCGTCGACGACCGTGCCGCCGTGGATCAGGATGCTGGCCATCGTCCGCGCCTCTCCGTCGGTGCGCCGTCAGGAAGCTGACGACTATGGCTGGTCGCGCCGTGCGCTGGGTCTCAGTCTCGCACAAGAGCGAACCTGCGTCGGGTGATGGACGCGACCGATCAGCGGCACTAGCGTCGTTACCGTGACGACGACGTGGGCAGTGATCACCGGAGCGGGCCGGGGGATCGGCGCCGTCCTGGCCCGGCACGCGGCCAAGGAGGGCTACCGGGTCGCGGCGTGGGACCTCGACCGGGAGGCCGTCCGCGCCGTCGCCGACGAGATCGGTGAGGCGTGCGTGCCGATGGCCGTGGACGTCACCGACGAGAGCTCGGTGCGCTCGGCGGTCTCGGAGCTGCCGGCGGCGCCCTCGCTGGTGGTCAACAACGCCGGCATCGTGCGCTTCGGCCCGCTGCTCGACCTGGCGGCGGCCGACTGGCGGGCCGCCCTCGACGTCAACCTCACCGGGACCTTTCTCGTCGCCCGGGTGGCGGCGGCGCGGATGATCGCGGAGTCGGTCGGCGGCGCCATCGTCAACATCTCCTCGATCAACGGGCTCGCCGCCGCGCCCGGGGCCGGGGCCTACACGTCCTCCAAGGCCGGCGTCGTGATGCTCACCGAGCACATGGCCCTCGAGTGGGGCGCCCACGGCATCCGCGTCAACGCCGTCGCGCCGGGTCTCATCGACGCCGGCATGTCCGACGCGATCTACGCCGACCCCGAGGTGCGGCGGCTGCGCTCCGGGCGCGTCCCGCTGGGCCGGCTCGGCACCGCGCAGGACGTCGCCGAGACCGTGCTCTTCCTCGGCTCCGAGAAGGCCGCGTACGTCACCGGTCAGACCCTCGCGGTCGACGGCGGGATCACCCGGGGCGCGCTCAACGCGATGCCCCGGGCGCGCAGCGACGCGCCTGCCGACTGACCGGTCGCCGACCTGGAACGATGGGAGCCATGTCGCAGCAGAGCGTCATCGACGAGCTGGGTCGTCTCGGCATGTCGGGCTACGAGGCCAAGGCCTACGTCGCCCTGGTGGCCGCCGGGACGCCGCTCAACGGCTACGAGGTCGCGAAGCGCTCGGGGGTGCCGCGCAGCACCGTCTACGAGACGCTCGGCAAGCTCGTCGGCCGCGGCGCCGCCTACGAGGTGCACACCGGCGACGCCAGCGTCGGCTACCTCTCGCTGCCGCCCGCGTCCCTGCTCGAGCGGATGCGCCGGGAGTTCGACGCGTCGATGGACGCCCTCGGCACCGAGCTGCCGCGCCTCGCCGTCCCGCCGCAGGTGCGCATCGTCCACAACCTCACCGACCGCGACGGCCTGCTCGCGCGGGCCGAGGACGTCGTCGGCGCGGCCCGCAACGACCTGTTCCTCTCCGGCTGGCCCGCCGAGATCACGCCGCTCAAGGCCGCGGCCCGCCGCGCGGAGAACGAGGGCGTCGACGTCTCGGTGGTGAGCTTCGGCGAGGACGCCGAGCCGGTCGGGAGCACCACGGTGCACCGCTTCTCGAGCCCGGACGTCGCCCTGGAGAACCTCGGCTGCCGGCTCATGGTGGTCGCCGCCGACCGCGAGCAGGCCGTCATCGGCGGGGTGGTGGGGGACGACGCGTGGGGCGTGTTCACCGACGACCCGGCCGTCGTGCTGGTCGCCGTGGAGTACGTGCGCCACGACATCGCCATGCACCTCATCGCCGAGAAGCTCGCCCCCGAGGACTTCGAGACGTTCTGGGCGAACGACCCGGCGATCGCGCGGCTGCGCGCCGACCACGGCATCCCCGCGGCGCTGCTCAAGCTGGGCGGGCGCGAGGCGCCGGCCGCCCGCCGCCGGCGCCGCTAGGACCCATGTGAGCACTTTCCGGGCCCATGGGCCCGGAAAGTGCTCACGTACGGGTCAGGCGTTCGTCACGCCCAGGCCCAGCCCGCCGTCGACGGTGAGCACGGTGCCGGTCACCCACTCCGCGCCGAGCAGGTACTCGACGGCCTCGGCGACCTCGTCGGTCGTGCCCGGCCGCCCGAGGGCGTGGGCCGGCCCGAGGGCCTCCATGCGCTCGGCCGCGGTGGCGTCGTCGAACACCCCCGCCCGCTGGTTGATCTCGGTGAGCACGCCGCCGGGGCGCACGCAGCCCACGCGCACGCCCTGCGGGCCCAGCTCGGCGGCGAGCACCCCGGTCAGCGTCTCCAGCGCGCCCTTCGTGGCCGCGTAGGGCGACGCCCCCGGGAAGGCCCGCTGGGTGTGCACCGAACCGAAGAACACCACCGCGCCGCGGGACGCGACGAGGTGGGGGAGCGCGAGGCCCGTGAGCAGTATCGGGCCGATCGTGTTGGAGGCGAACACGTCGTGCAGCCCCTGCTCGGTGAGCTCCGCGAGCGGGCCCCGGTACATGTTCCCGGCGGCGTGCACGACCGCGTCGAGCCGCCCGCCGCCGTGCTCGACGGCCGCGTCGACCATCGCGCGACGGTCGGCGTCGACGGTGACGTCGCCCGCCACCGGCCGGGCGCCCGAGCGCTCCGCCACGGCAGCGATCTTCCCGGCCCGCCGGCCCGTGAGCGTGACCCGCGCCCCGGCGGCGGCCAGACGGGTCACGACGGTCTCGCCGATGCCCGAGCCCCCTCCGGTGACCAGGACGGACGTGCCGGCGATCGGTCGGGCCATCAGGCGGTTCCTCTCAGCGTGGTCTCGGCGGCGAGCCGCAGCATCAGCGCCCGCTCCAGGGGTGCGGTCGTCGCCGCCAGCCGGTCGGACTGGACCTCGACGGCGAGCGGGACGCCCGCGGGCAGACCGGCGGCGAAGGCGCCGAGGTCCAGCCCGCCGTGGCCCGGCGGGACGCGGTCGTGACGGGCCTCGTGCGCGGGATCCGGCGGCGTCGAGGTCGGGTCGGCGATGTCGGTGAGCTGCGCGTACCCGGTCAGGGCGGGGTCGGCGGGGCGGGCGAGGTCGTCACCCGCGCGGTGCAGGTGCAGGGGGTCGAGCAGGACCGTCGCGCCGGCTGTCCTGGCGATCCGCTCGGCGGCGTCGCGGGTCCGGACGCCGGTGAACCGCATCGGCTCGAGGGCGACCCGGGTGGGCGAGCCGCGCAGCAGGGACACCAGCTCGGCGACGCGCGCGGTGGTCACGTCCTCGTCCGGTTCGTCGGAGACGGTCAGCAGGAAGCGGGCCCCGAGCTCGCCGGCGACGTCGGCCAGGGCCCGCTCGTGATCGCCCGGCGGGCCGGCGCCGAGCCGGACGACCTCGACGTCGAGCAGCCCCACCGGGTGCTCGGCGAGCGCCCGGGCGACGCCGTCACGCTGCGCCCGGGGGTCGGCGAGGCGGACCCCGGCCAGGGCGTAGCCGCTCGCGGCCGCGACCGCCACGACCTCGGCCGGCTCCAGGTCGAGGACGCAGCCGGCGGACAGCGACAGCGGGTGGTCAGGCACCGAGCGCCCAGCGCGCCGCGCGGCGGACGATCTCCGCGTGCTCGGGCACGGCGTACGACGGCGGGTGGTGCCCGAGCGCGTCGTAGACAACCCGCCCGCCGCCGTGCTGACGGGCCCAGAACAGCGGCATGACGCGCCCGTCGGGGCCGGGCTGGGGAGCCTCGAGGAGCGGGGTCAGGTCGTCGGCGAGCTCCATGTCGCCGTAGACCTCGTCGACCAGGCAGAAGTCGTCGACGTCGCGGACCAGGGGGTCGTCACCGCGGACCGTCACGTCGATCTCGGGCCCGAGGGGCGGGTGCTGCGAGCGTCCCCAGACCCACCGCGCGCCGAGCGCGTCGGCCCAGGCGGGCCAGTCGTCGAAGCACAGGGCCGCGGTGTGCATCGCGAGCACGCCGCCGCCGGCGGCGAGGTGACCCGCGAACGCGGCGCGGGCCGCGTCCGACGGGCTCGCGCCCTCCGCGCCGGCCTGCTCGCGGTAGCGGTCGGGCACGCCGGGCCCGGTCATGGTCCAGCGCAGCGCGTTGACCACGAGGACGTCGGCGCCGGGCAGGGCGAGGAACGCGTCGTCGACGCCCTCGTGGACCTCCGACTCGACCCCGAGCGGGGCGAGCAGCCCGGTGAGGCAGGACGTCGTGGCCGGGAAGTCGTGGGTCAGACCTCCGGACAGCACCACAGCGCGCACGAGCCCACTCCCGTCGTCAGCGTCGTCAGTCGCTTCACCACTAGTGGATCGTACGGCCTGGTGGCGGTCGCGCGGATAGGGTCGGTAGCCGTGTTCGCTCCCCACCACGCCGTCGCCGCGCGCCCCGACCTCCCGCACCGCGTGGGACCGGACGCCACGGCCCTCGTCGTCGGCGGCGGGATCGCCGGGGTGAGCGCCGCCCTCGTGCTCGCCGAGCGCGGCGTGCGCGTCGAGCTGCTGGAGGCGGCGCCACACCTGGGCGGGCGTCTCGGCACCTGGGACCGGCGCCTGCCCGACGGCTCCGAGGTGGTCGTCGAGCACGGGTACCACGGCTTCTTCCGGCAGTACTACAACCTGCGCGACGTCCTGCGCCGCCTCGACCCCGACCTCGGCTTCCTGCGCGACGTCGGCGGCTACCCCATCGCGAGCCGCCCGTCGGTGGGCTGGGAGTCCGAGGACTTCACCGCGCTGCCCCGCACCCCGCTGCTCAACCTCGTCGCGCTCGTGCTGCGCAGTCCCAGCTTCAAGCTGCGCGAGCTGCGCCACGTCGACGCCGACGAGGCGCTGGCGATGCTGCGCTACGACCCGGTCCGCACGTTCGCCGAGCACGACCACCGCAGCGCCGCCGAGCTGCTCGACGGCCTCGGTTTCTCCGACCGCGGCCGGGCGATGCTCTTCGAGGTCTTCGCGCACTCGTTCTTCAACCTCGAGCAGCGCTACTCGGCGGCGGAGTTCCTGGCCATGTGCCACTTCTACTTCACCGCGAACCCCGAGGGCCTGGGCATGGACGCCCCGGACGACGACTACCGCACGACGCTCTGGGAGCCGTTCACGCGGCTGCTCGAGAAGCACGGGGCGACGGTGACCACCGGCGCGCGGGCGGTGTCGCTGCGCCCCGACGGTGCGCGGGGCTGGGCGGTCGACGTCGAGGGCGAGCCCGCCCGCCACGCCCGCCACCTCGTGGTGGCCACCGACGTCCCGGCCACCCGGGACCTGATCGCCGCGTCGCCCGAGCTCGTCGCGGCGGCGCCGGGGCTCGCGCGGCGGATCTCCGCGCTGCCCGGCGGCGAGCCCTACGTCGTCACCCGCCTGTTCTGCGAGGGCGACGTCGACCCGGGGCGGGCGGTGTTCACCGGCGTGACCCGCGAACGCGTCCTCGACTCGGTGACGCTGTTCCACCGCCTCGAGGGCGCCTCGGCGCGGTGGGCGCGCGACCGCGGGGGATCCGTGGTCGAGCTGCACTCGTACGCCTGCCCGCCGGGGGAGTCGGTCGACGAGCTCGTCGTGGCGATGCGCGAGGAGCTCGCCGCGCTGTGGCCGGAGGCCGCCGACCTGCGGGTGCTGCACGCCGAGAGCCACCGGTACGCGAACGCGCCGGGCTTCGACCCCGGCTACCACCTGGTGCGCCCCGGCGTCCTCACCGACGCGCGGGGCCTGCGCCTGGCCGGGGACTGGGTGGCGAGCGACGTGCCGTCGGCGCTGATGGAGCGCGCCACGGTCACGGCGCTGACCGCCGTCAACGATGTGCTCCGCGAGGAGGGCGCCGCCCCCGAACCGATCCGCTCGATCCGCCCCCGCGGGGTCCTCGCGCCCCGTACGTGAGCGAACTTCGGGGCTATAGCACCGAAGATCGCTCACATGGGGCGAGCACGGCGACGAGGGTGGGGACGCGATACCGTCTGCGCGCCGCCGGCGGAGGACCGGTGCGTGACCCGGGAGGACCTGCAGTGGCGAACCGACGGACGGCCAGGGGCACGGCGGCGCTGGTGGGCGTGCTGCTCGCCGCGGGCGTGGCCCTGAGCGCCTGCGTGTTCCCCGCCGAGCCCGCCCCGGGGTCACCGTCGAGCCCCAACGACTACTCCACCGAGGGCTTCCCGCCGCCCGGTCCCTCGCCGCAGCCGGGCGTCATCACCCCCGGTCCCGAGCCGATCGGTCCCGCGGAGCCGCCGCGGACGAGCGCCGAGGCGCCGGAGCCGGCCGAGGAGCCCGCGCCCTCGCCGGCGCCCGGCGGCTGAGTCCCGGCCGTCAGGCGGGGTCGGCGGGTGTGCGCGCGCAGAGCCACACGCCGATCACCCCGAGCGCCCCGCTGACCGCGAAGACGGCCAGCATGCCCGGTGAGAGCGAGCCCGTGACGGCGTCGCCGAACAGCACCACCGCCGCCGTCCCCGGCACCAGCCCGACGGCCGTGCCGACGAGGTAGTGCCGCCACCGCACGCTCGTCACCCCGAACGTGTAGTTCAGCGGCGCGAACGGGATGAAGGGCACGAAGCGGGCCGAGACCACGGCGAGCAGCCCGCGGGCGCTGAGCCGCTCCTCGAGCATCCGCACGCGGCCCGGACCGAGCCGCTGCACGGCCCGCCCGCCGAGGCGCCGCGACACGGCGAACGCCGCGGCGGCCGACACGACGCTCGCGACGAGGCACAGCGCGAGCCCCAGCCACGGCCCGAAGAGCAGCCCGGCCGACAGGGAGAACGCCGTGCGGGGCACCGGCGTCGTCGTCACCACGGTGTGGACCAGCAGGAACGTCACCGGTGCCCAGGCGCCGAGCGCGGCGACCCGGTCGCGCAGCTCCAGCGGCGTCGGCAGCGGGACGGTGACGGCGACGACGGCGGCCACGAGCAGGAGGCTGGCCAGCAGGACCCACCGGGCGCGGCCGGATGACAGACGCAGGCGGGCCACGGTCTGTGTGCGCTCCCGTCGTGCTCCTGCGGATGTCCCGATCGAGGGTACTCAGGCGACGCGCGTGAACAGGCCCTGGTAGGCGACGACGAGGCCGACGGGATCGACCGTGATGCCGAACTCGCCGTACGTCGGGTCGGCGTAGGTGTAGGTGTGGAGGCCGCGGGCGTCGTCGGGACCCCGGCGGTAGACCTGGCGCACGCGGTGCACCGCGAGCGAGGGGACGTCGAGCCACGCCACGTCGATGGCGGCCTCGGCGCCGACCGGCAGCCCCAGACGCCGGACGGGCAGCGCGTTCGTCAACGGGGTCGCCGAGACGTCGACGTCGGTGCAGCCCCGCAGCTCGGGCCACGGCCGCCCGTCGAGGGACCAGTCGCCGAGCTGGTCGACCTCGAGGGTGACCCGCTCCAGCCCGTCGTCGGCGAGCACCTCGACGAACACCGTGCGGGTCAGCCACGACCGGTCGGCCACCACCGAGAACCGCAGCGACCACGGCCCCGCGTCGTCGCGCATGACGGCCGACCCGTCGAGCAGGTGGGCGCCGTCGGGGAACGTCGCGTCCGGGGTGTAGTCGGAGAGGGCGCCGTGGGCCAGGCCGTCGGAGACGTCGAGCCGTCGCCACATCGCGGAGTGCAGGGCCACCGGGGGATCGTGGCAGACACGGTGACGTGCGTTCGCGCGTGCCGTACCCCGGCGCGTGGCACGATCACGGCGTCACGGGTTCGGCGCGGGGAGTCACCGGCGCGGAGAGGGGAGCGTGCCCTGGTGAGTGGTCCGTCGTCCGGAGCGTCCGAAGGGTCGCCCGAAGGGTCGCCCGAAGGGTCGTCCGGCGAGTCGTCCGGCGGCACCGGTGAGCCGACCCCGCCGAAGGGGACGCCCGGCGCGTCCTCGGTCCCGGCCTGGGATCCCGGTGAGCGCCCGACCACGAGCGCCGCGGGCGGGTTCGCGCAGCCGGGCTCAGCCGAGCAACCGGGATATGGCCAGCAGCCCGGATATGGCCAGCAGCCCGGATATGGCCAGCAACCGGGATATGGCCAGCAACCGGGCTACGGCCAGCAACCGGGCTACGGCCAGCAACCGGGATACGGCCAGCAACCGGGCTATGGCCAGCAACCGGGATACGGGCAGCCGGGGTACGGCCAGCAACCGGGCTATGGCCAGCAACCGGGCTATGGCCAGCAGCCCGGCTACGGCCAGCAGCCCGGCTACGGCCAGCAGCCCGGCTACGGCCAGCAGCCCGGCTACGGCCAGCAGCCCGGGTTCGGCCAGCCCGGGTTCGGCGGTCTGCCGCCCCGGGCCCCGAAGCCCGGCATCGTCCCCCTGCGCCCCCTCGCGCTCGGTGAGGTCCTCGACGGCGCGCTGGGCTACATCCGCGCGCACCCGAAGATCGTGCTGGGGTGGTCGGCCGTGGTCGCGGTGGTCAGCACGCTGACACAGCTGCTGCTGACGCTGCTGGTCCCCGCGGCGTCGCCGACGTCGTCGCTCGGCGGCTCGGCGGACCTGTCGCGGATCACGACGCAGCTGGCCGGCTCGAGCGTCTCCTCGCTGGTGTCGGGAGTGGTCACACTCGTGGCCGCGTCGGTGCTCACCGGCATCCTCATGGTCATCATCAGCCGGTCGGTGCTCGGCGCGCCCGTCAACGGCAACGAGGCGTGGCAGGCCGCGCAGCCGCGGATCCTGGGCGTGATCGGGCTGTCGTTGCTCATCGCGCTGATCGCGATCGGGATCGTGCTCGTCGGGGCCGTGCCCGGGCTGCTGCTCCTGCTGGTCGACCCGACGCTCGGCGGGATCGTCATCGCCCTCGGCGTGATCGCCGCGTTCGTGGTCCTGCTGTGGGTCGGGGTGTCGCTGTCGCTGTCGTCGCCCGCCTACGTGCTGGAGGGGGTCGGCGTCACCGACGCGCTGCGCCGGTCGTGGTTCCTCGTCAAGGGCCGCTGGTGGCCGGTGTTCGGCATCCAGCTGCTCGCCGGGATCATCGCGTTCTTCGTCGCCGCCGTGATCGCCATCCCGTTCTCCATCGTCGGCGGCGTGGCCGCGTTCAGCACGGCCGGTGGCGCCGCGGGCGCGGCGTCCATGCCGATCCCGCTCCTGCTCCTGACCTCCCTCGGCGCCATCATCGCGAGCACGCTCACGACGCCGTTCCAGTCCGGGGTCACCGGACTGCTCTACGTCGACCAGCGCATGCGCCGCGAGGGCTTCGACATCGAGCTGCAGCGGGCCGCGGTCGGGCCCCGCTGATGAGCCCGGTCGGGCCCGCGGTCCCGGCGCCGCCCGGGGCGCCGCTCCCGGTCGCGGTCCCGATCGACATCGGCGCCGACCCCGCCCGCGACCTCGCCCGCGAGGAGCTCTCCGGCCGCGTCTACCAGGAGGCGGCGCCCGATCTCCTCCAGATGGCGCTGCGCTGGATCGTGCGTCGCCTGGAGGACCTGCTGCGCGCCGCGTCCGGGGTCTCCCCGGGCGGCGGCTGGGGGCTGCTGGTGCTCCTCGTGCTGCTGGTCGTCGTCGTGGTCGTGGTGCGCCGGCGGTTCGGCCGTCTCGCCCGCACGGCTGCGGCGCCCGGCGCCGTGCTGGGTGGGACGGATCGCACCGCCGACGAGCACCGCCGCCTCGCCGACGGCCACGCCGCCGCGGGCCGCTACGACGACGCCGTGCGGGAGCGGATGCGCGCGATCGTGCGGTCGCTGGAGGAGCGGACGATCCTCGAGGCGCGCCAGGGCCGCACCGCCGGCGACGCCGCCCGCGAGGGCGGGCGGGCCCTGCCGCCCGTCGCGGAGGCGCTGCTCGAGGCTGCCCGGCGGTTCGACGAGACCGTGTACGGCGGCCGCGCCGCCGACGCCGCCGCCGACGCGCGGCTGCGCGAGATCGACGCGGCCGTGGCGGGGACCCGAGCGGTGACCTCGGCGTGATCAACGCGGACTTCCGGCGCCTAGAAGCAGCGAACAGCGCGTTCGTTGCTCAAGAGACAGCGGAAGGCGGCCCGGCGGGGCGCCGGCGCTGGCGCGCCCCGGTGATCGTCGCGGCGCTGGTGCTCGGCACGGCCCTGCTCGCCGCCGTGCTCGGCGCCGCGCCCCGGATCGGTGACCTCAGCCCTGAGGGTGCGTCACCGGAAGGCGCGATGGCCCTGGCGAACGTGCTGGCGGACCAGGGGGTGCGGGTGCGGGCGGTCGACGACCTCGACCCCGCCACCGCGGCCCCCGGGACCACGGTCCTCGTCGCGTTCCCCGAGCGGATGAGCACCCGCCAGCGCGACGCCCTCGCCGCCTCGGGCGCCGACCTCGTCCTCCTGCGTCCCGACGAGCGTTCCCTCGACACGCTCGCCCCCGGCGTGCGCACCGACCCGATCGAGCTGCCCGAGCCGACCGACCCCGCGTGCACGCTCCCCGCCGCGCTGCGCGCCGGGCCCGTCGACCTCGCCGGCGCCGCCTACACCACCGACGCCGCCCTCGCCCCGGTCCCGTCCTCGACGCAGCGGTGCTACCCGACCACCGTCGAGTCCGGGGCCCCGTCGGCGGCCTCGCTGGTCGCGGTCCGCGACCGGGGGCGCTCGGTCACGGTCGTCGGCGACGCGACCCCGTTCACCAACGACGCCCTCGACGAGCGCGGCAACGCCGCCCTCGCGCTCAACCTGCTGGGCGCCCACCCCGACCTGTTCTGGTACCTCCCCGTGCCGCCCCCGGCCGAGCCGGGGCAGGAGCGCAGCACGTCCGAGCTGCTGCCGGCCGGCTGGATCTGGGGGCCGGTGCAGCTGCTCGTCGCGGGCATCGCGGTGGCGCTGTGGCGGGGCCGGCGGCTCGGGCCGGTGGTGACCGAGACGCTGCCCGTGGTCGTCCCCGCCGGCGAGACCGTCCGGGGACGCGCCCGGCTCTACCGGCGGGCCGGGGCCCGCGACCGGGCCGCCGCCGCCCTGCGGGCCGACGCGGTCCGCGACCTCGCCGCCCGCCTCGGGGTGCCGCGCGGGTCCGGGACGGGCGCCGTCGTCGACGCCGTCGCGGGCCGCACCGGGCGGGCGCCCCACGACGTCGGCACCCTCCTCGACGGTCCGGTGCCCGCCGACGACCCGGCCCTGGTCGCCCTCGCCGGCGACCTCGACGCCCTGCGCCGCGCCGTGCGGGGCGACGCGGACCACGGCGGCGCGACGTGATCGGATGGTCCTCATGACAGGGGCGGACACCGAGGCCGTGACGACGTCGGGCGGCGGCGTCAGCGGCGACGAGGCGCGCACCGCGCTGCTGGCCCTGCGCCGCGAGGTCGCCAAGGCCGTCGTCGGCCACGACGCCGCGGTGACGGGTCTCGTCATCGCGCTGCTCAGCCGCCGGCACGTGCTCCTCGAGGGCGTGCCGGGCGTCGCCAAGACGCTGCTGGTCCGGTCGGTCGCCGCCGCGCTCTCGCTCGAGGACCGCCGCGTGCAGTTCACCCCGGACCTCATGCCCGGCGACGTCACCGGCTCGCTGGTCTACGACTCGAGGTCCGCCGAGTTCTCCTTCCGGCCCGGCCCGGTGTTCACCAACCTGCTGCTCGCCGACGAGATCAACCGCACCCCGCCGAAGACCCAGGCGTCGCTGCTGGAGGCGATGGAGGAGTACCAGGTCTCGGTGGACGGGATCCCCCGCCCGCTGCCCGACCCGTTCGTCGTCGCGGCGACCCAGAACCCCGTCGAGTACGAGGGCACCTACCCGCTGCCCGAGGCCCAGCTCGACCGGTTCCTGCTCAAGCTCGTGCTGCCCCTGCCGCCCCGCGACGACGAGATCCGCATGCTCGAGCGGCACGCCGAGGGCTTCGACCCCCGCGACCTCGCCGCCGCCGGGGTCCGCGCCGTCGCCGGACCCGAGCACCTGCGGGCCGGTCGGGCCGCGGTGTCGCGGGTGACGGCGCGGCCCGAGGTCCTCGCCTACGTCGTCGACCTGTGCCGGGCGACGCGCTCGTCGCCGTCGCTGCGCCTCGGGGTGTCGCCGCGTGGGGCGACGGCCCTGCTGCTCGCCGCCCGGAGCTGGGCGTGGCTCTCCGGCCGCGACTTCGTGACCCCCGACGACGTGCAGGCCCTGGCGCTGCCGGTGCTGCGTCACCGCGTCGCCGTGCGCGCCGAGGCCGAGCTGGAGGGCGTGACGGCCGACGGCGTGGTGTCCGGGGTGCTCGGCGCGGTGCCGGTCCCGCGCTGAGGAGCGGGACGTGGCCGTCACCGGGCGCTTCGCGCTCCTCGTCGCGCTGGGCGCGCTGGTCGTCGGCCTGGCGTTACCCACGGGCACGGGCGTCCTCGTCGTGTCCGGGGTGCTGGTGCTGGTCGCGCTCGTCGACGCGCTCGCCGCGGTGCCGGTGCGCAGCCTGCGCTACGACCGCGAGCGGGAGGACCTGACGACCCTGCGGCTCGGCCTCTCGCTCGAGATGGCCCTGCGGGTCGCCAACCCGGGCCGCCGCCGCGCCACCCTCCTGCTGCGCGACGCCTGGGAGCCGTCCGCCGGCGCCGTCCCGTCCCGGCACCGGCTCGTCGTGCCGGCGGGGGAGCGGCGCCGGGTCGTCACCACCCTGACCCCGACCCGCCGCGGTGACCGTGACGCGGTGCGCGTCACCGTCCGCTCGCTCGGCCCCCTCGGGATCGGCGCCCGGCAGGGACGGCGGGAGGTGCCCGCCCGGGTGCGGGTGCTGCCGGCCTTCGGGTCACGCCGGCACCTGCCGTCACGGCTCGCCCGGCTCCGCGAGCTCGACGGGCGCCGGGCGATCCAGGTGCGCGGGCCGGGTACCGAGTTCGACTCGCTGCGCGAGTACGTCGCGGGCGACGACGTGCGCTCCATCGACTGGCGGGCCTCGGCGCGCTCGCACGACCTGGTCGTGCGCACCTGGCGCCCCGAGCGCGACCGGCACGTGCTCGTCGTCATCGACACCGGGCGCAGCGCCTCCGGCCGGGTCGGGGACGCACCCCGGCTCGACGCCGCCCTCGACACCGCCCTGCTGCTCGCCGCCCTCGCCTCGCGCGGGGGTGACCGCGTCGACCTGCTCGCCCTCGACCGCGAGGTCCGCGCGTCCGTGCTCGGCGCCACCGAGCGCGACCTGCTGCCCGCGCTCGTCACCGCCATGGCGCCGCTGGAGCCACGCCTCGTCGAGACCGACATGCGCCTGCTCGCCGCGGCGGCGCTCGCGCGGGCGGGACGGCGCAGCCTCGTCGTGCTGGTGACCGGGCTCGAGGAGGCCGCGATCACCGAGGGCCTCGACCCCGTCCTCGGCTCCCTGCTGCGTCGGCACACGCTGCTGCTCGCCGCGGTGGCCGACCCGGAGCTGGCGACGATGGCCGCGGGCCGCGGTGACGCCGAGGCGGTCTACACCGCCGCCGCGGCCGGCGCGGCACGCGACGCCCGTCGCCGCACCGCCGAGCGGCTCGCCCGCCGCGGCGTGGAGATCGTCGACGCCGCCCCGGACGACCTGCCCCCGGCCGTCGCCGACCGCTACCTGGCGCTCAAGGCCGCGGGACGGCTCTGAGGATCACGCCCGGGCCCCCAGGAGCCAGCAGGCCGCGGTGAACCGGATGTCGTCGCCCACCCGGAACTCGTCGAACGCGGGACGGAGGTGCTCGACGACGCGGTCCCGGGTCGCCTCGTCGCGGCTCGCGAGCGCGCGCCCGACCGGCCCCAGCGCGCCCACGTAGGCGTCGAGCGCACCGGCCGGGAGCGCGCACGCGACGTCGACGGGGTCGGCGGTGACCGTCGACCAGCCCGCGGCCCGCAGCAGGCCGAGGGCCCGGTCGGTGTCCGCGAGGGCGAAGGGGCCAGGCACGTCGGGGTCGTAGGGCGCCACGTCGAGCAGGGGCGCGGCGGCCTCCACGGCGCGCGTCATGAAGGGGTTCTCCGCGGCGCCGCGCCAGACGATCGCGCGCAGTGACCCGCCCGGGCGGGTGGCGGCACGGAGGTTCGCGAAGGCCGCCACGGGATCGTCGAAGAACATCACCCCGAACCGCGAGGCGATCACGTCGGCTTCTCCCGGCGGGAACGGGTGGCGCGCGGCGTCGGCGACGAGGAACTCCGCCGGCCCCGGCTCCCGTGTCCGGGCCAGCGCGACCATGGGCTCGGACAGGTCGACGCCCCGGCAGCTCGCCGCCGGGCCGAGGCGCCGGGCGATCGCCAGCGTCGTGGCGCCCGTCCCGCAGCCCACGTCGATCACGACGGGCGCCGGACCGGTGACCGCCGCCGCGACCCGGTCGACGAGGAGCTCCTCGATCCCCGCGTACATCGCGTCGAGGACGGGCTGCAGGCGCACCCAGGCGTTGCCGCCGGTGCCGTTCCACGCCGAGGTCTGCTCCTGCTGCGCGTCCACGGGCGACAGCGTGTCAGCTGAAGTCCTCCGGACTGAACGCCCGCGACTCGACCAGCACCAGCCAGTTGCCGGAGTTGTCCCGCATCACGGCCTCGATGCCGTAGGGGCGCTCGGCGGGCTCCTGGGTGAACTCGACGCCGAGCTTCGTCAGGCGCTCGTACTCGCCGCGGCAGTCGTCGGTGGTGAGGCCGAAGCCGCCCATGCTGCCGCTCGCGAGCGCCCGGCGGACCGCGCCGGCCATCTCGTCGTTCAGCGGCGGGCCCGGGACCATGAGGGTCACCTCGAGCTCGGGCTGCTCCGGGTGCTTCACGGTCACCCACCGGAACGCCTCGCCCAGCATGACGTCGGTGCCCTCGACGAAGCCCATCACGTCGCAGTAGAACTTCTTGGCCTCGTCCTGGTCGGTGACGTACAGCGTGACCAGCGAGATGTTGGTGATCATGCGGAGGATTCTCCTCGCGTGCGCTCCGCCGACGGCTTCTCGGGAATTGCGGACCCTCCGGCCCGGTCCCGGAGGCCGTGCATCAGCACGAAGCACCCCGGCACGTGCGGCGGGCCGGTGCGGGCCCAGCGCGCCTGGTACTCCGACGGGCTGGCGCCCACGAGCCGCCGGAACCGCGTCGAGAACGACCCGAGGCCCGAGTAGCCGACCAGCCAGCAGACCTCGGTGACGGTGAGGTTGGTGGCGCGCAGCAGGTCCTGGGCCCGCTCGACGCGCCGCTCGGTGAGGTAGGCGTGCGGGGTGCGGCCGTAGGTGCGGGCGAAGCAGCGCAGGAAGTGGTACTTGGACAGGCCCGCGGTCGCCGCCAGGGCGTCGAGGTCGAGCGGTTCGGCGTAGTACCGGTCGATGCGGTCGCGGGCGCGGCGCAGACCGACGAGCAGGTCCTCCGGGACGCTCATCCCCGCCTACCCCACGGCCGGGAGTGCGGCCCCGCGCCGGTCGGCCGCGACGTCGGCGAGCGCCGGCGCGGACGTGCCGTGGCGCCGGACGAGGACGGCGCCCCACAGCACGTAGGCCACGAACGCGGCCTCGGCGAGCACCCCGATGCCGATCCGCGCCGCGGTCGGCAGGCCCGAGGGCGTCACGAACGCCTCGATCACCCCGGAGATCGCCAGCAGCACCGCGACGCCGAGCGCCACGCCGACGGTGGTGCGGCCCTGCCGCGCGAGGGACTCCGTCCGCGACAGCGGCCCCGGGTCGATCCACGACCACCCCAGCCGCATCCCCGCCCCGGCCGCGACGAACAGGGCCGTGAGCTCGAGCAGCCCGTGCGGGGTGATGAGCCCGAAGAACAGGTCCGCCCGCCCGTTGGCGGCGAGGATCCCGCCGGAGACGCCGATGTTGACGACGTTCTGGAGCATCACCCACACCACCGGGAGGATCAGCACCCCGGACAGGAGGCAGATCGCGGCGATCCAGGCGTTGTTCGTCCATACCCGGGCGGCGAACGACGACGCCGGCGCGGAGCTGTAGTAGGAGGCGAAGTCCTCCTCGACGAGCCGGCGCGTCTCGTCCGGCGGCAGGAGCGCGGCCTGCACGTCGGGGGAGCGGGCCACCCACACGCCGACGGCCACCATCACCACCGAGCACACGGTCAGCATCGTGAACCACCAGCGCCAGGAGGCGGCGAGTGCGACCGCGAAGCCGACCGTCGCGAACCGGGTGAGGTCCCGCCACGACGCCGTCGTCGATCCGGTGATCGCGGTGCGGGCGCGGGCGACGAGCGTCGAGAGGCGCGCGACCAGCGCCGGGTCGGGCGAGGTGGAGCGCACCACCGAGAGATGGGTGGCCGCGCGCTCGTAGAGGGCGACCGCCTCGTCGACCTCGGCGCCGGTCCAACGGCGGCGGTCGAGCAGGGCCGCGAGCCGGTCCCACTCGGGCCGGTGCGCGGCCACGTACGCGTCGACGTCCACGAGGAGCGATCCTCCCACCGATCTCCGCTGTTCTGCCCCGGCGCTCCGACCCACGCTGGCACGATGGCGCCGTGGACCGCGTGGTGATCGGCGAGGCCGTCGAGCTGGACGTCCGCACCGCGCGCCTGCCCAGCCGCACGCTCGCCTTCGCGCTCGATGCGCTGATCATGGTGACGCTGCTGTTCGCGGTGCTGCTGGTGATCGAGCTGGCCGGCTCCGAGGTCGACGACGCCCTGGCGGCGGCCGCCGGCCTCGCGATCACCGTCGGCGTCTTCGTCGGCTACCCGCTGCTGTGGGAGACCCTGACCCGCGGCCGCTCGCCCGGGAAGTACGCGATGGGCCTGCGGGTGGTCCGCACCGACGGCGGGCCGATCGTGTTCCGGCACGCGCTGGCGCGCTCGCTCGCCGGGTTCATCGTCGACTTCGGGCTGCTCTCCTTCTTCACCGGCCTCATCGGCATCGTCGTCTCCGCCACCACGGTCCGCAGCCAGCGCGTCGGCGACCTGCTGGCGGGCACGGTCGTGGTCCGCGAACGGCTCCCGCGCACGGGGCTCGACAGCCTCCCGCCGCCCGACCCCGCCCTCGCCGGCTGGGCGCAGCGCTGCGAGCTCGCCGACCTCCCCGACGACCTCGCGCTCACCGCTCGCCAGTTCCTCGTGCGCGCGGCCCAGCTCGCCCCGCCGATGCGGGCCCAGCTCGCCGGGCGGCTCGCCGCCGACGTGGCCGCCCGCGTCGCCCCGCCCCCGCCGCCGGGCACGCCGCCGGAGGCCTACCTGCTCGCCGTCCTGGGGGAGCGCCGGCGCCGGGAGGCCGCCCGGCTCGGCGGGTCGGGGTACGGGCCGCCTCCGGCGTCGTACGCGGCACCGAACCCGGCACCGAACCCCGCACCGAACCCAGCACCGAACCCAGCGCCGCAGTCGCCGTTCGGCCCGCCGCCTGCTCCGCCGCCTGGTCCGGCACCGATCCCGACAGCGGTCCCACCGCCGGCGCCCGCTCACCGGGACGACCCGGACCCCGCGCCGACCACCGGCGGCTTCGCCCCGCCCGGCTGAGCACCGCGACCGGCACCTTCCGCAGGCCGCGAGGCACGTCGATCATGCGGATCGCGCCGCTCGCACCGGGACGCCGCCCTGCCCCGGGAACGCTTCGATTCCCGAAGCGTTCCCACCGGAGCGACCGGCCCCCGCGACCCCCGGGGCGAGGGCCGTGAGCGCGCCTTGCCACGATCGGACCGTGCCCCCGGAGCCCGCCACCACCGACCCGGCCGCCGACGCCGGCGGAGCGGAGAGCTCGGCACGGCGCCCCGGGATCGTCGTCGCGGCGCCCGTGCTGGGCGTGATGGCGCTGGTCAGCGCCTGGACGGGCTGGGGCGGGCTGGCCCTGGGGCTCGTCGCGGTGGCCGTGGCCCTGGTGGCGTTCGCGCGGCTGCGGGGCGGGGATGCCTCCCGCCGTGGTCCGCTCGCGGGGCTCGCGCTGGGCGTCGTCGCCGTCGCGATCGCGGTGGCCGTGGAGTGGAGCACCCTCGCCGGTGCCGTCACCTACCTCGAGACCGGGGGCGTGCGCACCCTCGACGAGTGCATGCGCCAGGCGCAGAACGAGAAGGAACAGCACGTCTGCAAGTCGCAGCACCTCGAGGAGTACCGGGCCCGCTACCCGAGCGAGATCGACCCGTGAGACACCGCGCGGCGCTCGCCGGCGCCGCCGCGCTCGTGGGCCTGCTGGTGGTGGTGCTGGCCGTCCTCGTCCGCGGGCCGGTCGGCTACCCGGAGCTGGGCCTCGCCGACTCGGGCGTCCTCGTCCGCGTCCTGGTGCCGGCGCTGCGCACCGTCGTCGACCTCGCCGCCGCCGCGACGGTCGGGGGGCTGCTGGTCGCGCTGGTCGTCGCGACACCCGCGCCGGACACCGTCCCGTTCACCCCGACGGGGCGCCGGGCGCTGGGCGTCGCCCGGGGGGCGGCATGGGCCGGGGCCGTCGCGGCGGCCCTGTCGGTGCCCGCGACGCTGGCCGACTCCACCGGCGGGCACGTCCCGCTCGGGCCGGACCTCGTCACGACGATGCTCGCGCGCGGGGAGCCGATCGGCTGGCTGGTCGCGGCGGTCCTCGGTGTCGCGACGGCCCTGGCCGCCGGGGAGGTCCGGCGGTGGACGGGTGCCCTCGGTGTCCTCGTGCTCGCGGTGGGGGCGGTGCTGGTCCCGGTGGCGACGGGGCACGCCGCGGACGGCGTCGGCCGCGACCTCGGCCTGGCGACCACGGCGTTCCACGTCGTGGCGGCCGCCGGGTGGCTCGGCACCCTCGGGGTGCTGGCCGTCCTCGGGGGCGACGCGCGGAGCCGGTGGCGCGTCGCGCGCCTCGGCGCCGTCGCCGGTCTCGTCACCGTGGCCTCGGGTGCCGTGGCCGCGACGGTGGCGCTGAACGGCCCGGGCGGTCCCGGCGCGGGCCTCGACTGGACGCTCCTGGTCCTGCTCGGCGCCGCCTTCGCCGTCGTGGCGGGCGGGGTGCTGTGGCGCCGTCGGGCCGGGCGGGTGGCGTGGCCGGTGGACCTGGCGCTGCTCGCGGCGGTCGTCGGGCTCTCGGCGGTCGCGACCCGCGCCGTTCCGCCGGTGCAGGCGGCCGGCGCGACGAGCACGCCGACCGCGCTGCTGGGCTACGGGCTGGCGGCGCCGCCGACCCCGGCCGTGCTGGCGACCTCCTGGCGACCCGAGCTGGTCACCCTGACCCTCGCGGTCGTCCTCGCGGGGCTCTACGCCGCCGGGCTGCGGCGTCTCGCGGCCGAGGGGGCGGGCTGGCCGGTGGCGCGGTCGGTGGCGTGGTTCGCCGGGTGCGCGCTCCTCGTGGTCGCGACCTCGTCGGGGTTGGGGCGCTACGGGCCCGCCGTGCTCAGCGTCCACATCGCGGGACACATGCTCGTCGCCACCGCGGTCCCGCTGCTCTGGGCGCTCGGCGCGCCGATCGTGCTGGCCCGCCGCACGCTGCGCGAGGCCCCGCCCGAGGGGCCGGAGGGTCCGAGCGAGTGGCTCGAGCACCTGCTCGCCGCGCCGGCGCTGCGGTGGGCGTGCCACCCCGCGGTCGCCCTCGTGCTCGTGGTCGGCTCGCCGGCGCTGCTCTACCTCACCCCGGTGTTCGCCCTGACCCAGCCGCTGGGCTGGCTGCAGCCGCTGATGACGCTGTGGTTCCTGCTGGTCGGGGTGCTGTTCCTGGGCCCGCTGGTGGCGGGACCGCCGGACGGGCCCGGCCTGCCCCCGATCGCGCGCCTGACGTTCCTCGTCGCGTCGATGCCGGTGCACGCGCTGGTCGGCCTCACGCTGCTGGCCACCGACCACCCGGTGTCACGCACCCCGGTGCTGCCGGCCGACGGCGGGGCCGGCCAGATCTTCGTCGACGACTTCTTCGTGCGCCTGCGCCTGCCGTGGGCGCCGGACCTGCTCGCCGACCAGCACCTCGCCGGCATCCTGGCCTGGCTCCTGGGAGACCTGCCGCTGCTGGCTGCGGTGGTCGCGGTGCTGGTCGCGTGGTCGCACCACGCGCGGGACGAGGACGCCGACCGGCGGGCCGACCTGCTGGTGGGGCTGACGTCACGCTGAGTCTTCTCACGATGTGGGACGGATTTCCTGCACAGTGGTCGCGAGAGGCGTAGAACAGGGAGCCGTGCGATCCCGTCGACGCTGGGCCGTCCTCGCTGCGGGCGTCGCGGCGCAGACCGCCGCCTCCGCCGTGGTCTACGGCGTGCCGTTCCTCGTGCCGAGCCTGCGTGACGAGCGGGGCCTCTCGCTCGCCGCGGTCGGGATCGTCGTCGCCGCCCCGACGCTCGGGCTGCTCATGGCGCTGATCGCCTGGGGTGCGGTCGTCGACCGGGTCGGCGAGCGCCTGCCGATGGCGGTCGGACTCGGCTTCTGCGGTGTCCTGACCGGCGTGCTGGCCCTGCTGGCGCCGTCGTCGCTCGTCACCGCCGTCGTCCTGCTCGTGCTGGCGGGCATCGGGGCGGCGTCGGTCAACGCCGCGAGCGGCCGTCTGATCATGGGGTGGTTCGACGTCGACGAGCGCGGCCTCGCGATGGGGATCCGCCAGACGGCCCAGCCGCTGGGGGTGGCCGCGGCCGGCCTGGTGCTGCCGACGCTCGCGACGCGGGAGGGCCCGCTGCCCGCGCTGGGCTGGCCCGCGCTCGCCTGCCTGGTGTGCGCGGTGGTCGTCGTCATCGTCGCCGCCGACCCGCCCCGCACGCCCCGGGCACCCGGCGACGCCCCGCCGGCGTCCCCGTACCGCACCGCGGTCCTGCCGCGCGTGCACGCGGCGAGCGCGCTGCTGGTGCTCCCGCAGTTCGCGATCTCGGCCTTCTCGCTGGAGTACCTGGTGCGCGAACAGGGCTGGTCGCCGGCCGTGGCCGGGATCTTCGTCGCCGTCGCGCAGATCGCGGGCGCGGGCGGGCGGATCGCGAGCGGCTGGTGGTCGGACCGCGTCGGCTCCCGGCTGCGCCCGATGCGCCAGCTCGCGGTGGCGAGCGCCGCGGTGCTGCTGGTCTTCTCCTTCGGCGACCTCGCGGTCGGACTCGTCGCCGTCGCCGCGATCGCCGCGGGCTCGATCATCACCGTCGCCGACAACGGCCTGGCGTTCACCGCCACCGCCGAGATCGCCGGGCCCGGCTGGTCGGGCCGCGCGCTCGGGGTGCAGAACACCACCCAGAACATCGTGGCCACGGCCGCCCCGCCCGTGCTCGGGGCGCTCATCGGGGCGTCGAGCTACGCCGTCGGGTTCGCCGTCGCCGCCCTGGCGCCGCTCGCCGCCATCGCCGTCACCCCCGTCGCGGCCGAGCCCGAACCGGAGCGCGTCACCGCCGCTCGCGCCGCGAGCGGAGACTGACCCGCGTGCGCTGGAGCCTGCGTCGCGCGACCGATGCCGACGCCGACCGGATCGGCGAGATCACCGTCGCCGGCTGGCGGCACGCCTACCGGGGCATCGTCGCCGACGACCGGCTCGACGCCCTCGACCCTGCCGAGGTCGCGGAGCGCCGGCGCGAGGTGATCGCCGCCCCGGAGCCGATGGCCGTGTTCGTGGCCGTGTCGACCGCGGGGGACGACCAGGGCCGCGTGCGCGGCTACTGCACCGTCGGCCCGTCCACCGACCCCGACCTCGCCGGGGACGCCGGCGCCAAGAGCGGTGTGCTGTACACCCTCTACCTCGACCCCGAGGTCATCGGCACCGGCGCCGGCAGCGCCCTGCACGACGCGGGCGTGGCACACCTCGCGGCGGCCGGCTTCACCCGCGCCACCCTGTGGGTCTACACCGCGAACACGCACGCCCAGGCGTTCTACGCCCATCGCGGCTGGTCGCCGGACGGCGAGCCCTACCAGGGGCCGGGATGGTCGGCGCCCGCCACGCGCTGGGCCCTGGACCTCTAGACCAGGAACCGGAACGCCGGCGAGCCGGGCTCGAGCGCCTCGATCTGCAGCGGCGAGCGCGCCATCCGCTCCAGGAGGGGCTCGAGGTCGTCGCGGGCGCCGATCTCGACGCCGACCAGCGCCGGGCCGGCCTCGCGGTTGTCGCGCTTGACGTACTCGAAGCGGGTGATGTCGTCGTCGGGCCCGAGCACCTCGTCGAGGAAGCGGCGCAGCGCGCCGGGCTCCTGGGGGAACTCGACGAGGAAGTAGTGCTTGAGGCCCTGGAAGCGCAGCGAGCGCTCGATGACCTCGGCGTAGCGGGAGACGTCGTTGTTGCCGCCGGACAGGACGACGACGACGGTCTCGCCGGGCACGAGGTCGAGCCCCGGCCCGTCGGGGCGGACCGCGGCGCCCGCCAGCGCGCCCGCGGGCTCGGCGATGACGCCGTCGGTCTGGTAGAGCGCGAGCATCTCGGTGCAGACCAGGCCCTCGTCGACGGCGACGAGCTCGGCGCCCGAGCGGCGGATCAGCGGGTAGGTCACCGCCCCGGCCTTGCGCACCGCGGCGCCGTCGACGAACCGGTCGAAGCCGTGCTCGTCGAGCACCACCGGGCTGCCGGCGTGCAGGGCGGCCGCGACGTTGCGGGCCCCGGCGGGCTCGACCCCGATGACGCGGGTGCGCGGGTGGGTCGCCTGCAGCCACGTCGCCGTGCCGGCGAGCAGGCCGCCCCCGCCGACCGGGACGACGATCGTGTCCGGCGCCTGCCCGAGCTGCTCGACGATCTCGGCGACGACCGTGGCCTGGCCGGCCACCGTGCGGGTGTCGTCGAACGCCGGGACGAGCGTCGCGCCCGTCTCCTCGGCCCAGCGGGTCGCGGCGGCCGACGACTCGTCGTAGGTGTCGCCGTCGACCACCAGGTCGATCATGTCGCCGCCGAGGGCGACGATCCGCTCGCGCTTCTGCCGCGGGGTGGTCGACGGGATGACGACGCGGCCGGGCACGCGGTGGGCGGCGCAGGCGAACGCGAAGCCCTGGGCGTGGTTGCCGGCGCTGGCGCACACGACCCCCGCCGCGCGCGCCTCGTCGTCGAGCTGGCTGATGAGGTTGTAGGCGCCGCGCAGCTTGTAGGAGCGCCCGACCTGGAGGTCCTCGCGCTTGAACCAGACCTCGGTGCCCGTGGCGGCCGACAGGCGCGGGTTGCGCTGCAGCGGGGTGCGCTCGGCAATGCCCGCCAGACGCTCCGACGCCTCGAGCACCTGCTTCTCGAAGGTCGTACCGCCGTCGCGCGCCATGGTCGTCCCGCTCCTCGCCGTCAGGGGTTGATCCATCGATGGTAGGTGCCCCGAGACGCGCCACCGGCCTGACCCCGACGGATCCCCGGGTCGCGTACGTCGGGACGCGGACGACAGCACCCCGGCCCGCCCCTAACGTCGCCGGGGTGACCCCGGATGTCCGATCCTGGTGCCCCCCGGCGACCGACGTGGCCCTGGGCGCGGGGCTCGGCGCGCTGTGTCTCGCGGGCACGGCGATGGCGGCGACCCCCGCCGACCGGCCGTGGTGGCCCGGGGGCGCCCTGCTCGTCGCCGCCGCGGCCCTGGTGCTGGCGTGGCGGCGGCGGGCCCCGCTCGTCGTGCTCGCGCTGACCCTGGCCGCGGTGGCGCCCTACTACTGGCTCGCCTACCCGGACGGCCCGGCGTCGCTGATGGTCGCCGTCGCGATGTACACGGTCGCGACCCGCCTGAGCTGGCCCCGCTCGGTGGGGGTGGGCGTGCTGCTCTTCGTCGCCTGGGTCGGGCTGGAGCGCGTCATCGACGACCGGCCGGTGGCGAGCGCACCGGAGCACGTCATGTGGATCGTCGTGACGGTCGCGATCGGGGTCGCGGTCGGCGGGCTGCGGCGCGCGCAGACCGCGGCGCTCGAGCAGGCCGAGGAGCAGGCGAGCCGCCGCGTCGAGCAGGAGCGGCTGCGCCTGGCCCGCGAAGTGCACGACGTCGTCTCGCACAGCCTCGCGATGATCGCGGTGCAGGCGGGCGTGGGCGCGCACGTCGCCGACCGGCGCCCCGACCAGGCCGTGACGGCGCTCCTCGAGATCAAGCAGGCGAGCGGTGCCGCGCTCGCCGAGCTGCGCAACGTCCTCGGCGTGCTGCGCGACGCCGGGGAGGGCGACGCCCCGCGGCTGGAGCGCCTCGACGAGGTCGTGCGGGTCGCCGGGCTCGCGGGCGTCGAGGTGGAGGTGCGGGGGAGCGCGGGACGACCCGGCCCGGCCGTCGACGGCGTGGCGTTCCGGATCGTGCGCGAGGCGGTGACCAACGCCGTCCGGCACGCGCGGCGGGCGCGGCGGGTGGTGGTGGACCTGTCGCACGACGCGCGCGAGGTGCGCCTGCGGGTGGCCGACGACGGCGGGTCGGCCGGCGAGCTGATCCCGGGGAACGGGCTGCGGGGGCTGGCCGAGCACGCGACCGCGCTGGGTGGGCGCTCGTCGGTCGTGTCCGGACCCGACGGGGTGGTCGTCGAGGCGCGCCTGCCGGTGACGCCGTGATCCGCGTCGTCCTGGCCGACGACCAGCAGCTCGTCCGCGCCGGGCTGCGCGTGCTGCTCGAGACCGAGGACGGGTTCGACGTCGTCGGCGAGGCGGCGGACGGGGCGGCGGCCGTGTCGCTGGTGCGCGGGACGCGGCCGGACGTCGTCGTGATGGACGTGCGGATGCCCGGTGTCGACGGGCTCACGGCGCTCGAGACGATCGTCGCGGACCCGGCGCTGTCCGCGACCGCGGTCCTGGTGCTCACGACGTTCGACCTCGACGAGTACGTCTACCGGGCCCTGCGCGCGGGGGCCGCGGGCTTCCTGCTCAAGGACGCCGAGCCCGCCGAGCTCGTCCGCGCCATCGCGCTGGTGGCCCGGGGCGACGCGCTGCTCGCCCCGGCCGTGACCCGCCGGCTCATCGCCGAGTTCGCCCGCCGCCCCCAGCCCCTGGTGCCCGCGGCCCGCCTCGACGTCCTCACACCCCGCGAGCGCGAGGTGCTCGCCCTCGTCGGGGCCGGGCAGACGAACGACGAGATCGCCGCACGCCTCGTCATCAGCGCCGCGACGGCCCGCACCCACGTGGGCCGACTGCTCACGAAGCTCGACGCCCGCGACCGCGCGGCCCTCGTGGTGATCGCCTACGAGACCGGCGTCTGCGCTCCGCGTAGTCGGTGACACGGACCCCGAGATGTCAGCGGTGTGGCACCGCAGACACTCTGAACGTCATCGAGGGGAGCACGCCGATAGGGCCACACAGTCGATCGCGCGACACGCCGACTCGGGGTAGGTACGTCACTGTCCGTACCCCCGGAACACGTCGCTGCGCCGACGCCCCGGCACCGGTCGCCCGGCGAGTCTCGGCGCCGTGCCCCTCTCCCGCCGCCGGTTCCTCGGCGCGACGCTCGCCGCCGGCGCCGCGGTCGGCCTGGCCGCCTGCTCGGCCGGCGCGCCGCCGCTCCGCGAGGTCCGCCAGGCCGGCCGCCCGCTCGCGATCCCACCCCTGGCGCCGACCCGCCGCGAGGGCGGCCGTCGGGTCGTCGAGCTCGTCGCCGCGCCCGGCGAGAGCGCGTTCCTCGACGGCGTCGTCACCCCCACCTGGGGCTACGGCCCGATGGCGTTCGGCGGGCCGACGATCCGGGCCCGGCGGGGCGAGGACGTCGTCGTCCGCGTCACCAACCGCCTGCCCGGGACCACGACCACCCACTGGCACGGGATGACCCTCCCCGCCCGGATGGACGGCGGCCCGCACCAGCCGATCGCGCCGGGCGCGACCTGGGAGGCGTCCTGGCGCATCGACCAGCCCGCCGCGACGCTCTGGTACCACCCGCACCCGCACGGGCGCACCGAACGCCACGTCCACCGCGGGCTCACCGGCCTCTTCCTCGTCGACGACGACGTCCCGGTGGACCTGCCCGATCGCTACGGGGTCGACGACGTCCCCGTCGTGCTCACCGACCGCAGCTTCGCCGCCGACGGGAGCTTCGACGAATCCCGCCGCAACGCGGTCGGCCTGCTCGGCGACACCGTCCTCGTCAACGGCACGGTCGCGCCCTACCTCGACGTACGCACCACCCGCGTGCGCCTGCGCGTGCTCAACGCGTCGCCGGCGCGGAGCTACCGGATCGCCGTCGACGCCCCGACGACCCTCGTCGGCACCGACGGCGGCCTGCTCCCGTCCCCGCGGGAGGTGCCCGACGTCGTGCTGACGCCGGGGGAGCGCGCCGAGGTCGTCGTCCAGTGCTCGCCCGGCCGACGGACGGTGCTGCGCTCGCTGCCCCACGACCTCGGCGCCGTCAACGGGGTCGCGCGCGCCGCGGGCGGCGACGACACCCTCGACCTGCTCGAGCTCCGCCCCGCCGGCCGGCTGGAGCGCTCGCCCGCGCTGCCGGCCGTGCTGTCCCGCGAGACCCCGCTGCGCGAGCGCGCCGGCGCCCGGACCCGCCGCTTCGTCCTGTCGAGCAACCGGATCAACGGGCTGGCGATGGACATGACCCGCGTCGACGAGGTGCTCGAGCCCGGCGCGACCGAGGTCTGGGAGTTCGTCAACCGCCACACGCTGCCGCACAACCTCCACGTCCACGACGCCCGGATGCAGGTGCTGGGCGAACCGGCGTGGAAGGACACGGTCGCCGTCGCCCCCGGGACCACGGTCCGGGCGCTGGTGCGCGTGGGCCCGTACGCCGACCCGGAGGTGCCCTACATGCTCCACTGCCACCTGCTGCGCCACGAGGACGACGGGATGATGCTCCAGTTCCTGGTCGTCGCGCCGGGCCGGCGGCCCGCGGCGATCACCGGCCACGGCCATGGCTGAGCGCCTGGCCGCCGGCGCCTTCCGGGTCGTCGCCGTCCTGCACGCGGTCATGGCGGTCGCCCAGCCCGTCGCCGCCGGAGCGGTGCTGCAGGCGTCGGCGACCGGACTGGTCGTCCACCAGGCCGTCGGCGGGACGCTGCTGCTCGTGGCCATGCTGCAGGTCCCGCTGGCGGTGCTCGCCTGGCGCCCGGGCCGGCTCTCGCCGTGGCCGATCGCGGTGTCGGTGGGGCTCGTGGTCGCGGAGACGGCGCAGGTGGCGCTCGGCTACACCGGGGTGCTCGCGGTGCACGTCCCGCTGGGCGTGGCGGTCGTCGCGGCGGCGGTGGGGCTGGCGTGGTGGGCGGTGCGCGCCCGTCGGCCGATCACGGTCGGCACCGGGAGCGATCACCGCACCTCGACCGGTCGTGCACAACCGGCGTGAATCCGACGCCCCGGGGGAACGGTCACCTCGACGCACTCCGACGGAAGGACAGCGCCGATGCCGGGACGGCTCGAGGGACGCCGCGTGCTCGTGACGCACGCCGACCGCTACGTGGGACCGCCGGTCGTGGAGCTGTTCCGCGCCGAGGGGGCCGAGGTCGTCGCCGACACCGATGACCTCGTCGACCCGCAGGCACCGCGCGAGGCCGTCGAGCGTGCCGGGGAGATCGACGTCCTCGTCGCCAACTTCGCCGGCCCGCGCGAGGCCATGCCCGTCACGGAGATGCTGGTCGGCGCCACGGAGTGGACCGACGAGGCGTTCGCCGCCTACCTCGAGCACCTCGTGTGGCCGTTCCTGCGCGTCATCCGGGCGGCGCTGCCGTCGATGATCGAGCGGCGCGCCGGGAAGATCGTCGGCGTCACCAGCGCGACGCCGATCCGCGCCATCCCCGGGCTCGGCATCTACTCCGCCGCCCGCGGGGCGCAGAACGCGTTCCTCCAGGCCGTCGGCGCCGAGGTTGCGCCGCACAACGTGCAGGTCAACGCCCTGGGACCCGCCCACGTGCGGAACAACATGTACTACACCGACGCGATGCTGGCCGACGACGCGGTCCGCGAGTCCTTCGAGGCGCAGATCCCCGCGGGTCGGCTCGGCGAGGGCGTCGAGGCGGCCGAGCTCGCGCTCGCCCTGGCGAGCGGGGCCAGCGACTTCCTCGCCGGGCAGGTCGTGCCCGTCTCGGGCGGCTGGGCGACCTGACGGGCTCCCGTCCGTGTACGCGGTGGTCGATATCCTCGACGGTGCACGGCGGAACCACTCCGGGAGAGGACGTATGAGCGAGACGATCGAGTTCCAGGCCGAGGCCCGTCAGCTGCTCCAGCTGATGATCCACTCGATCTACTCCGACAAGGACGTCTTCCTCCGCGAGCTGATCTCCAACGCGTCGGACGCGCTGGACAAGCTGCGCCTGTCGTCCTACCAGGACAAGGATCTCGACGTCGACACGTCGGACCTGCACATCGAGCTGGAGCAGAGCGCTCCCGATGCCGAGAACCGGACCCTGGTGGTCCGCGACAACGGCATCGGCATGACCCGCGACGAGGTCGTCGAGCTGATCGGCACGATCGCGAAGTCGGGCACGGCGGAGATGCTCGCGCAGATGCGCGAGGCGCAGGAGGAGAAGGCCGAGGACCTCATCGGCCAGTTCGGCATCGGCTTCTACTCGAGCTTCATGGTCGCCGACCGGGTCGAGATGGTGACCCGCAAGGCCGGCAGCGACGAGGGCGTGCACTGGGAGTCCTCCGGCGAGGGCACCTACACCCTCGAGCCGGTCGCGGACGCCCCGCAGGGCACGACGATCACCCTGCACCTCAAGCCCGAGGACGCGGAGGACAGCCTCCACGACTACGCGAAGCCCGAGACGGTGCGCCGCATCGTGAAGCGCTACTCGGACTTCATCACGTGGCCCATCCGCCTGGTCACCGACTCCGACGAGCCGCAGGAGCCGATCAACTCCCGCAAGGCGCTGTGGGCGCGGCCGAAGTCGGAGGTCACCGACGAGGAGCTGACCGAGTTCTACCGCCACGTCAGCCACGACTGGCAGGAGCCGCTCGAGACGATGCGGCTCTCGGGCGAGGGCACCTTCGAGTACCAGGGCCTGCTGTTCCTCCCGGCCAACGCGCCGATGGACCTCTTCATGCGCGAGGCCCGGCGCGGCGTGCAGCTCTACGTCAAGCGCGTGTTCGTGATGGACGACTGCGAGGCGCTCGTCCCCGAGTACCTGCGCTTCGTCAAGGGTGTCGTCGACGCCGCCGACCTCTCGCTCAACGTCTCGCGCGAGATCCTCCAGCAGGACCGCCAGATCCAGCTGATCCGCAAGCGGCTGGTGCGCAAGGTGCTGCAGACGGTCGCCGCGCTGCAGGAGAACGAGCCGGAGAAGTACGCGACGTTCTGGAGCGAGCTGGGCCGGGCCTTCAAGGAGGGCCTGCTCACCGACCCGGACAACCAGCAGGCGATCCTCGGCGCCAGCGCGTTCCCGTCCACCCACTCGCCGGACGGGAACACCACGCTCAAGGCCTACAAGGAGCGGATGCCCGAGGGCCAGGAGTCGATCTACTACCTCACCGGCGCGTCCCGGGCGAGCATCGAGAACTCCCCGCACATCGAGGCGTTCCGGGCGAAGGGCTTCGAGGTGCTGCTGCTCACCGACCAGGTCGACGAGGTCTGGACCGACGCCGTCAGCGAGTTCGACGGCACGCCGATGGCCTCGATCGCCAAGGGCGACGTCGACCTCGGCGGCGACGACGACAAGCCCGAGGGCTTCGACGAGCTCCTGTCCTGGATGGGCACCGAGCTCGCCGACGACGTCAAGGAGGTCCGGCTCTCGACGCGCCTGACGAGCTCGCCGGCCTGCCTCGTCGGCGACCCGGGCGACCTCTCGCCGACCCTGGAGAAGATGTACCGGGCGATGGGTCAGGAACCGCCGGTGACCAAGCGGATCCTCGAGCTCAACCCGCAGCACGCGCTGGTCAGCGGCCTGCGCGACAAGCAGGGCACCGGCGACGCCGACCCGGACGTCGCGCGCCTGCTCTACGGCATGGCGCTGCTGGCCGAGGGCGGCGAGCTCAAGGAGCCGACGACGTTCGTCAACACCCTCGCCGAGCGTCTGCAGAGGACGCTCTGACGGAATAGCGGGGAGCCGGCGCGGGTTCTGGGTCGCGAAAGATTGAAGCGACAACTGATCTGGGAGGTGGCGCCGTGTACGTCGGCGTCGACAGCTTCGTCGCGAAGGTGACCGACCCCGACACCGAGCGGGTCGTCGGGCCGGTCGAACGCTTCGCGCACCTGCTCGAGGAGATCGAGACGGCCGACAGGGCCGGGCTCTACTCCTACGGCATCGGCGAGCACCACCGTTCCGAGTACTACGACGCGGCGCCCGCCGTCATCCTGTCGGCCGCCGCGGCGCGGACGGAGCGGATCCGGCTGCGGTCGGCCGTCACCGTGCTCAGCGCCGCGGATCCCGTGCGGGTGTTCCAGGAATACGCGACCGTCGACCTCGTCTCTGGCGGGCGGGTGGAACTGGTCGTCGGGCGAGGGTCGTTCACCGAGGCGTTCCCGCTGTTCGGGCTCTCCTTCGCCGACTACGACTCGTTGTTCACCGAGAAGCTCGACCTGCTCGTCGCGTTGACCCGCAGCGAGCGTGTGACCTGGTCGGGGCGGCACCGGCCGGCGTTGACCGACCAGCCCGTCTTCCCACGCCCGGCGCAGGATCCGCTCCCGGTGTGGGTCGGTGTCGGTGGCTCCCCGGAGTCCTTCGTGCGGGCCGGTGTGCTCGGGCTGCCGCTCATGGTCGCGATCATCGGTGGGTCCCCCCGGCAGTTCGCGCCGCTGATCGACCTCTACCGGCGGGCGGGCCGGGAGGCCGGTCACGACCCGGCGACGCTGAAGGTCGGGCTGCACCTGTTCGGCTTCCTCGGTGAGGACGTGGCGCAGGCGACGAACGCCTTCTACCCGGGGTGGGAGGAGATGTTCAGCACGATCGGTCGGGAGCGTGGCGGGATGCCGCCGTCGCGCCGCCAGTTCGACGCCACCCGGGGCCCCGACGGCGCGTACGTCATCGGTGACCCGGACCAGGTCGCGGCGAAGCTGACGACGATCTCCGAGCAGCTCGGCGGCGTCGACAGGATCAACCTGCAGATGACGAACCCGCGGCTGCGCCACACCGACCTGCTGCGGTCGATCGAGCTGCTGGGCGACGTGGTCCCGAAGGTCGCCGACGTCTAGGGGCGCGCCACGGGCCGTGTCGGCGCGGTGTCTCAGACCGACTCGGTCTCGCGGTCGTCGTCGGACGGAGCGTGGCGCCGCCGCAGACGCAACACCAGCGGCACGACGAACAGCAGAACGATGATCACGTAGACGGTGATCGACAACGGCGTCGACACCAGCGTCGTGACGTCACCGTCGCTGATCTGTAGCGCCCGGCGCAGCTGCAGCTCGGCGTCGGGCCCGAGGATCACGCCGATGATCGCCGGGAGCACCGGCAGGCCGAACCGGCGCATCCCGAAGCCGATCGCGCCGACGACCAGCAGGACGATCAGGTCCACGGGCTGCCCGGACACCGCGTAGGCCCCGACGCAGGCGAAGAACAGGATGCCGGCGTAGAGGTAGGGCCGCGGGATGCGCAGCAGCTGGGCCCAGGCG
The DNA here is from genome assembly GCF_037400275.1 of Actinomycetospora aeridis. NCBI lineage: Bacteria > Bacillati > Actinomycetota > Actinomycetes > Pseudonocardiales > Pseudonocardiaceae > Actinomycetospora > Actinomycetospora aeridis. Next base: position 661,597 of record NZ_JBBEGL010000003.1, read on the forward strand.
GGCGCGAGCGGCAGGTTGAGCAGGAGCAGCAGGACCAGGCCGATGAACAGGCTCGCGATCAGCGTCCACACCAGGTCCGGCTCGCGCTCGAAGAGCAGCGGGCCGGGCTGGATGCCGAACTGCTGGAACGCCGCGAGCATCACCGCGGCGATGGCGGTGGTCGGCAGCCCGAGGGTCAGCATCGTCGCGAGCGTCCCGGCCGACGACGCGCTCGCCGCCGACTCCGGGCCCGCGACGCCCTCGATGGCGCCGTGCCCGAACTCGTCGCGGCGCTTCGAGAGCCGGCGCTCGGTCACGTAGGTCATGAAGGTCGACATCTCGGCGCCGCCCGCGGGGATCGACCCGAACGTGAACCCGATGAACGGGCCCCGCAGCCACGGCCGCCAGGCGCGCTTCACGTCCTCGCGGCCCAGCCACGGACGCCCGACGGGGATGACCTCGGGCGGCTTGCGTCGCAGGTGCGCGGCCACCCACAGCGCCTCGCCGACCGCGAACAGCCCGACCGCGACGATGACGACGTCGATGCCGTCGGCGAGCTGCGGGACGCCGAAGGTCAGGCGCGGAGAGCCGGTGATCGGGTCGAGCCCGACCATCCCGATCGTGAGCCCGAGGACGAGCGACGCGAACCCCCGCACCCGCGACGAGCCGAGGACGCCCGTCACGGCGACGAACGCCAGCACCATGATCGCGAAATAGTCCGGCGCGCCGATGTCCACCGCAACGGCGGCGATCAGCGGTGCGAGCAGCACGAGGCCGAGCACGCCGATCATGCCGCCGACGAAGTGCCCGATCGCCGCGGTCGCCAGTGCCTGCGCGCCGCGGCCCTGCTTGGCCATCGGGTTGCCCTCGATCGCGGCCATCACCGAGGCGCTCTCGCCGGGGGTGTTCAGCAGGATCGACGTCGTCGAGCCGCCGAACATCGCCCCGAAGTAGATGCCGGCGAACATGATGAACGCGCCGGTGGGCTCGAAGGCGTACGTCACCGGGAGCAGCAGCGCGACCGCCATCGCCGGGCCGATGCCGGGCAGGACCCCGATCGCGGTGCCCAGCAGGACGCCGATCGCCGCGAAGAGCAGGTGTGTCGGGGTCAGCGCCGAGGCGAACCCGTCGAGCAGGCCGAAGTCGTTCATCCCAGGACCCCCATCAGCGGGCCGCCGGGCAGGTCCACGCCGAGCAGCCCGTCGAAGGCGATCCACGTGACCAGCGAGACGGCCGCGGCGACGGCGATGTCGCGCACGACCGTCCGGGAGCCCAGGGCGTAGGCGGCGCCGGCGAAGAGCAGCGTGCCCGCGATCGGCCAGCCGAGCAGCGGGATGAGCACCGCGGTGGCGATGAGGACCCCGGCGAGCATCCCGACGGTGCGCAGGTCCATCGGCGCGTCGAGGTCGACGTCCTCGCCCGCCTCCGCTTCGCCATGCCCGCCGCGGAGCACGTCGATCGTCAGCAGCACGGCGAGGACGAGCAGGGCGGCACCGAGGATCAGCGGCACCGCGCCCGGGCCGATCGGGTCGTCCTCGTCCCCGCCGGACAGCCCGCCCTCGACCACGGTGTCGACGAGGACCAGCACGCCGACCAGCGCCAGGAGCGCCGAGACCCCGAGCTCGGAGTGCTCGCGCCACCACGTGCGCGCAGGAGCGGTCATCTAGAGCCCCAGTTCCCGGAGCACGCCGGCGACCCGGGTGTCCTCGTCGGCCAGGAACGCGCCGAAGGCGTCCCCGGGGAGGTAGGCGTCCTGCCACCCGTTGCGGGCCAGCACCTCGCGCCACTCCGGCGTCGTGTGCAGCGCGTCGAGGGCGCCGACGAGCTCGGCGCGCTGCTCGCCCGACAGGCCCGGCGGCGCGACGATGCCGCGCCAGTTGGTGAACTCCACGTCGACGCCGGCGTCGCGCAGGGTCGGCGCGTCGACCCCCGGCACCCGCGTCCCGGCCGTGACCGCGAGGACGCGCAGGTCGCCGGACTCAATCTGGTCGGCGAACTCCCCGAGCCCGCTCACCCCGACGCCGACCTTGTCGCCCAGCACCGCGGCCATGAGCTCGCCGCCACCGTCGTAGGGCACGTAGGTGACCGCCCGGGGGTCGACGCCCGCACCCCGCGCCATGAGCATCGGCGCGAGGTGGTCCGGGCCGCCCACCGAGGAGCCGCCGCCGACGGGCACCGACGCCGGGTTCGCCCGCCAGGCGGCGAGGAACTGCCCGATGTCGCGGAACGGGGAGTCGCGACCGACCACGACGACCTCGGTCTCCTCCGTGACCCGCGCGATCGGCGTGGCGTCGCGCAGGGTCGTCGCGGACTCGTTGGAGTAGACGCTGCCGACGACACCGAGCCCCATCGACATCAGCAGCCGGCCGTTCCCGGCCTCGTTGACCGTGCGGTTGAGCCCGACGGTGCCGCCCGCGCCGGGCAGGTTGAACACCTCGACCGGCCCGCTGAGCCCGCTGTCCTCCATCGCCTGGGCGGCCGCCCGAGCCGTGACGTCGTACCCGCCGCCGGGGCTGTTGGGCACCATCATCCGCAGCCCCTTGAGCTGCGTGCCGTCGCCGCCGCCGGTGAGCGCACCGACGGCCGGGGGCACGAGCAGCAGCGCGGCCAGCACGACGCCGAGCAGGGCGGCCGCCGGTCCGGGACGCCACGGCGTCGGCGAGGGAGTGTCGGCGGTCGGGTCCGGTGGTGCGGTCGTCGTCGATCGCTCCATGCGCCGCTCCTGTGGTCAACGACACGGACGGGTGAGTCCCACGGAGTGTGCATGCTCGGTCACTGCGTGACGAGACGGAATGTCCGGAGACGTCCGGTGGCTGTCCCCGGGGTGAGCCAGGTCGTCGCGCTGTACGTCGCTCCGGAGCGCAGGGCGCCGATGGCGTCCGTGCCGCGGGTCCAGGCCGAGGCGGGTCGCGGCGTCGTCGGCGACCGCTACCACGGCACGCGCCACCGCCACGTCTCCGTCCAGAGCCGTGACGAGCTCGCCGCCGCCGCGGAGGCCTACGGCGCGCCGGTGCCCGAGGAGCTCACCCGCCGCACCCTCACGCTCGACCACGGCGTGGTCCCCACCGAGCCCGGCGCGCGCCTGACCGTCGGCGACGTGGTGCTCGAGGTCGTCCGTCGCGCCGCTCCGTGCCGCGTCATGGACACCGAGATCGGCCCGGGCGCGGCGCGCGCACTGCACGGCCGCGGCGGGGCGATCTGCCGGGTGCTGACGTCCGGGCCGATCGCCGTCGGCGACGAGGTCGCGCTGCCCGAGGCGGGTTAGGCGCAGGGGCCGACCGTGGCCTCGATGCCGTCGTGGTCGGAACGGGGCAGGTCGAAGCGGTGCGCGGCGTCGCCGCACCAGCCCCGGCTCACGAAGAGGTGGTCGATGCGCAGGAGGAAGGCGCGCCATTGCGTCACCGAGGTCGGACCGGCGCAGCCGTCGCGCATGGCGTCGACGAGGACGGCGTCGAGCAGCCGGTAGTCGCGGGCCCGGTCGGTGGAGTTGAGGTCGCCGGCCACGACGACCGGGCCGGGCTCGCGGCCGACCCGGGCGGCGACGGCCTCGACCAGCCGGTGGTGCTCGGCCGGTGTCGACTGGTAGCCGAAGCCGCCGGTCCACCACGGCCTGGGGATGTGCAGGCCGTAGACCACGAAGGGTGTCGGCGCGTCCACCGCCGCCCGGACGCCGGGGAAGTCGGCGCTCGGCGCGTCGAGCAGGCGGACCGGGAACCGGCTGTAGACGCCGACCGCGGGCTCGCCGGGGGCGTACACGTGGAAGCGGTAGGTCGCGGCGAGGGCGGCGTCGATGCGCCGGTCGTTCTCGACGACGACGAGCACGTCGGCGTCGGCGGCCCGCAGCGCGGGCACCGTCGCGGTCATGCCCGTGACGTTGGCGCTCGCGACGGTGATGCCGGCGCCGGGGCGCACCGCGCCGGCGTCCTGCGGGGTCCAGGGGCCGACGACGGCGACGGTGGCCGCGAGCACGACGGAGACCGCGGTGACGAGACCCCACCAGCGTCCGAGGACCACGGCGGCGACGGCCGCGAGTCCCGCGAGGACGGGGAGCACGATCGCGAGCACGTCGCCCACCAGGGCCAGCTCGTCGCGCAGGGGGAACCAGACCCAGGGCAGCGCCGCGAGGATCAGCCACGTCCAGGGGGAGGAGCGGATCCGGCGGGGCGGCGCCACCGCGACGGTGTCCCGCTCCACGTTCGGCCCTCCCCGCGTCTCCCTTCGCGACTGTACCGATCCGGAGAGGTCGGGCGCCGGGTCAACCGGTCTCGAGCACCCCGACGAGCGCGCCGGCGGGGTCCGCGAGCGTGGCGGTCCGGCCCCGCGGTCCGGTGTCGACGGGCGCGACGACCGACCCGCCGGCGGCCTCCGCGGCGCCGACGGCGGCGTCGACGTCCGCGACGGCGAACACGGGGAGCCAGTGAGGGAGCGCGTCCCCGGCGAGGCCGAGGCCGGCGACCGGCCCGTCGTCACCGTGTCCCGCGAGGCGGCCCGGACCGGCGCCGTCCTCCTCCCAGCGCCAGCCCAGGAGCTCGCGGTAGAAGGTGCGCGTGGTGCCCGGTTCGGCGGACGCGGCCTCCGCCCAGCACAGGGATCCCGGTCCGTCGGGCCGTTCCCGCTCGTCGGACTCCCACAGCCCGACCACCGCGCCACCGGCGTCGAGTGCGACGAGCAGGCGACCGCCCGCACGGTCGTCCTCCGGGCCGTGCAGGACCTGCCCGCCGAGCTCCTCGACCTGCTCCGCGGCGGCGTCGACGTCGTCGACCGCCAGGTAGAGGGTCCAGGCCGGCGGGGCGGCGGCACCCGGGGAGCCGAAGGCTGCGATCGCGTGGTCGCCGCACCACGCGACCCGCTCCTGGTGGTCGGCGAGGACGCCGTCGTCGAGGGACCAGCCCAGCACCCCGCCGTAGAAGGCCGCCACCGTCTCCGCGTCCGCGCCGTCCCCGGTGTCGAGCTCGGCCCAGCAGGGCGCCCCGTCCATGGGCGCAGTCTGCGCGGGCTGCGGGGCACCGGGGAAGGGGCGGTCGGAAGTGCGCGATCGGTCAGCGCCCGACCGGGTAGGCCTCTTGCTGACGGGTGTCCGGCCGCGCGCACACGACGCCGGAGGAAGGAAGAACTGGGGGTGTCCGAGGGGGGACTTGAACCCCCACGCCCTACTAGGGCACTAGCACCTCAAGCTAGCGCGTCTGCCATTCCGCCACTCGGACTTGCGTGAGCGACAGCCTAGACGACGGTGCGCCGGGCGATCACGGTGGGTGGCAGGATGCGGCGCATGGGTCGTGCCGAGGACGAGGTCGTGACGCTGACCAGCGAGCTCATCCAGATCGACAGCCAGAACACCGGAGAGCTCGCGACCACCACCGGCGAGGCGGAGGCCGCCGCGTACGTGGACGCCAAGCTGCGGGAGGTCGGGTACGAGACCGAGGTGGTCGAGTCCGGCGCCCCCGGACGCCACAACGTGTTCGCCCGCCTGAAGGGCTCCGACCCCGATCGGCCGGCGCTGCTGGTGCACGGACACCTCGACGTCGTGCCGTTCGACGAGAGCGAGTGGTCGGTCCACCCCCTGTCCGGCTCGGTGCAGGACGGCTACGTCTGGGGCCGCGGCGCGGTGGACATGAAGGACATGGACGCGATGATCCTGGCGCTCGCACGCCAGTTCAAAGCGGACGGCACGGTGCCGCCGCGCGACCTGGTCTTCGCGTTCCTCGCCGACGAGGAGGCGGGCGGGGCCTACGGCTCCCACTGGCTGGCCGAGCACCGCCCCGACCTGTTCGCCGGCTGCACCGAGGCGCTGGGCGAGGTCGGTGGGTTCTCGCTGACGCTCGGTGAGGACGTCCGCGTCTACCCCGTGATGACCGCGGAGAAGTCGATCGCGTGGATGAAGCTGCGCGTGCGCTCCCGCCCGGGGCACGGGTCGATGATCCACGACGAGAACGCCGTGACGATCCTCGCCGAGGCCGTCGCGCGCCTGGGCCGTCACCGGTTCCCGCTGGTGCTCACCGAGTCGGTCCAGGGCTTCTTCGACGAGATCACCGAGCTGACCGGCATCGAGTTCCCCACCGACTCCGCGGCCGCCCTCGACGGCGCCGTCGCGAAGCTCGGCGGGGTGGCCCGCGTCGTCGGCGCCACGACCCGCGACACGGCGAACCCGACGATGCTGCAGGCGGGCTACAAGGCCAACGTCATCCCCTCGGTGGCCGAGGCGACCGTCGACTGCCGGGTGCTGCCGGGCCGCCAGGAGGCCTTCGAGCGCGAGCTCGACGAACTGCTCGGTCCGGACGTCGAGCGCGAGTGGATCCGCAACCTCGAGGCCGTCGAGACCCCGTTCGACGGCGACCTCGTCGACGTGATCACGCGCTCGGTGCAGGAGGAGGACCCGCAGGCGCACACGCTGCCCTACATGATGTCGGGTGGCACCGACGCGAAGGCGTTCGTGAAGCTCGGGATGCGCTGCTTCGGGTTCGCGCCGCTGCGCCTGCCCCCGGACCTCGACTTCACCGCGCTCTTCCACGGCATCGACGAGCGCGTGCCGGTCGACGCGCTGCAGTTCGGGACCCGGGTGCTCGAGCGCATCCTGCTGCGCGCGTGAGCGACCCCGACGGGAACGGGTCGGTCCGGCACGGCCACGTCGCCCTCGTCACCGGCGGGGGGTCGGGGATCGGCGCCGCGGTGTGCACCCGGCTCGCCGCCGACGGCTACAAGGTGGCCGTCGTCGACCGTGACGCGACGGCCGCCGCCCAGGTGGCCCAGGAGTGCGGCGGGATCGCCGTCGTCTGCGACGTCACGTCCGACACGGCGATCAAGGCCGCCGTCGACGAGGTGACGGCCTGGGGGAGGCGTCTCGACCTCGTCGTGCTCAACGCGGGCTCGACCGGCGGGCAGTCGGGCGTCGACGACCTCGACGTCGCCGCCTACCGGCGCGTCATGGCCGTCAACGTCGACCACGTCGTCTTCGGGACGAACGCGGTCCTCCCGGCCCTGCGCCGCGCCGGGGGCGGCACGGTGATCGCGACGTCGTCGCTGGCCGGGCTCACGGGCATGCCCGACGACGCGATCTACACCTTGTCGAAGCACGCCGTCGTCGGCTATGTCCGCTCCGTCGCGGCGACGCTCGCCGACGAGCCGGTCCGCGTGATGGCGGTGTGCCCCGGGTTCACCGACACCGCGCTCATCAGCGGCTTCCGCGACTCGCTCGGCGGGTTTCCGCTGCTCACCGCCCCGGAGGTCGCCGACGCCGTCGCGGCGATGATCGAGCGGGGCGCGTCGGGGGAGTGCTGGTTCGTGCAGCCCGGCCGCGAGCCCGGGCCGTTCCGCTTCCGCGGGGTCCCCGGCCCGGCCGGTGCGGGCATGCCGCCACGGCTGCGCGAGGACGGCTGAGCGTGCGCGCCTGGCGGGTGCCGCGGTACGGCCCGTTCGCCGACGTGCTGGAGGTCGCCGACGTCCCGCGTCCGGAACCCGGGCCGGGGGAGACCCGCGTGCGCGTGGCGGCCGCGGCCCTGAACTTCGCGGACATCCTGCACTGTGCCGGCGAGTACCAGGAGCGCATCCCGCCGCCGTTCACCCCGGGGCTCGAGGTGGCCGGGACGACCGACGACGGACGGCGCGTGTTCGGGCCGGTGTCGCTGCCGCACGGCGGGTTCGCCGAGGAGGCCGTGCTGCGGACCGCGTGGCCCTGGCCCGACGGGATGAGCGCCGCCCAGGCCGCCGGATTCTTCGTCTCCTACCAGACGGGGTGGTGCGCGCTGCACCACCGCACGAGCCTGCGGGCGGGGGAGACGTTGCTCGTGCTCGCCGCCGCGGGCGGAGTGGGCCTCGCCGCGGTGCAGCTGGGCCTGGCGGCCGGGGCGCGGGTGATCGGCGTGGTCGGCGACGAGGCCAAGGCGGCGGTGGTGCGCGCGGCCGGGGCGGAGGTGCTGGTCGACCCCGAGGACCTGGTGACCTCGGTGCGCGAGCTGACCGACGGGCGCGGGGCGGACGTCGTCTACGACCCCGTCGGCGGCGACTCCTTCGACGCCGCCCGCCGCGTGGTGGCGTGGGAGGGCCGGCTGCTGGTGATCGGCTTCGCCGGCGGGCGGATCGCGGAGGCGCCCACCAACCACGCGCTGGTGAAGAACTACGCGATCGTCGGGGTCCACTGGTCGGCCTATCCGCCGGAACTCGTCGCGGCCTGGCAGCGTGAGATCGAGGCGCTCTGGGACCGCCGGGCGATCGACCCGCTGGTGGGCGCGGTGTACGCGTTCGACGACCTGCCGACGGCGATGACGGAGCTCCAGGCTCGCCGCACCACCGGCCGCGTGGTGCTCCGCGCGCCCTGACCCTCGTGTCAGCGGAGTGGCTCCGCAGACGTCGGCCCTCGCACGTGGTGGGCCGTCACGCCGTCGACCGAAGATCAGCAGCGCGCCACGCACCTCGGCGGGCGAACCCGGGTGCGTCAGACGCTCCTGATCACCGGCGCGAGCCCCGACACCGGGAGCGAACGGGGAGTTCGCGCGCCTAGAAGCAGCGAACGCCACGTTCGCTGCGCCATGAGGAGGTGATCAGGTGGCGAGACCGGCGACCAGGGAGCGGGAGAGCTTGCGGCGCAACCAGACCTTGCGGGTGCCGTCGGCGTAGAGCAGCGTCCGCGCGAGCTCCCAGCCGCCGAACTCGGCGCGGATCCCGAGCTGGACCGTGGCGGAGATCCGCGTGACGTCCGGGGGGAGGCGTACGGGCTGGTACTCCCAGTCGCCCTCGACCACCGGCGCACCGACGAGCACGCCCCCATCACGACCGACCCTGTCGCGGGCACCAGCGTCGTTCACGAGCCGACCACCTCCGGGACACCTGGCGGACCGGACCACCGTACGCACAGCGCCGGACCCCGCGCACCCAGGGACAGGCGCAGTGATCACTCCCACGGCGTCATTCCCAGGGCGGCAGATCGGGCTCCTCGGCCTCGTCGTCGAGCACGGTCGTCCCGGACGGACCGTGGGGGGAGCTGACGTCGTCGAGCGCCCCGCGGATCGCGGACGGGAGCACGAGGTCCTCGGCGGCGAGGGAGCCCAGCAGCTGCGCGCCGTCCCGGGCCCCGACCACGGGGGCGACGACGCCCGGCCGGTCGCGGACCCAGGCCAGCGCCACGGCCAGCGGCGAGGTGCCGAGCCCGTGCGCGGCGGTCACCACGGCCTGGACGATGCGGGCGGTGCGCTCGGTGCGGTGGCGGTTGACGTAGCCCGCGAGGTGCTCCGAGGCCCCGCGGGAGTCGGCCGGCACCCCCTCGCGGTACTTGCCGGTGAGCACGCCGCGACCCAGCGGGCCCCACGGCAGCAGGCCCAGCCCGTGGTGCTCGGCGGCGGGCAGCACCTCGGTCTCGACGGTGCGGTCGAGCAGCGAGTACTCCGACTGCACCGACACCAGCGGCAGCGACGTCAGCCCCTGGCGCGTCGCGGCCGACGCGACCTGCCAGCCCGCGTAGTTGGCCACCCCCGCGTACCGGGCGCGCCCGGTGGTGAGCGCCACGTCGACGGCGGCGAGCGTCTCCTCGAGCGGCACGTCGTCGTCCCAGGCGTGCAGCTGCCACAGGTCGACGTAGTCGGTGTTGAGGCGGTCCAGCGAGTCGTCGAGGGCGGTCAGCAGCGCCGCACGCGAGGCGCCCCCGCCGAACGGGCCGTCGTCGCGCCGGGCGCCGGCCTTGGTGGCGACGACGACCTCGCCCCGCGGGATCACGTCGTCGAACAGCCCGCCCAGGATCCGCTCGGCCTCGCCGCCCGAGTAGACGTCGGCGGTGTCGACGAGCGTCCCGCCGGCGTCGAGGAACGCCAGCAGGGACGCGCCCGCCTCGTCGGCGTCGGTGTCGCGACCCCAGCTCATCGTGCCCAGGGCCAGGCGCGAGACCCGCAGGCCGCTCGTGCCCAGGCGTCGCTGCTCCACGGCCCAGCAGCTTACGAAGTCGTCACGGACACCCCCGAGGGGCCCGAGGGGGAGGAGGTGACACCCCCGTGGTGGTCTACCGTCCGTCGCCGTGACAGCGGGTGCGCCGATGGGCTGGCTCGAGGCGGTGGTCCTCGGCATCGTGCAGGGACTGACCGAGTTCCTGCCGGTCTCGTCGTCCGCGCACCTACGGATCACCTCGGCGTTCTTCTTCGGCAACGACGCCGGGGCCGCGTTCACGGCGGTGACGCAGCTCGGCACCGAGACGGCCGTGCTCATCTACTTCTTCTCCGACATCTGGCGCCTGCTGCGGGCCTGGTTCGTCGGGCTCGCGCGGCGCGAGGAACGCGGCTACGACTACAAGCTCGCCTGGTACGTGATCCTCGGCTCGATCCCCATCGGGGTGCTCGGGCTGGCGTTCGAGGACGCGATCAAGGGGCCGGCCCGCAACCTGTACCTCAACGGCGCGGTGCTGGTGGTCTTCGCGCTGATCCTGGCCGCCGCGGAGCGCTACGGGCGCCAGCGCCGGGGCTCCGACCAGCTCACGCTGCGCGACGGCATCGTCATGGGCTGCGCGCAGGCGATGGCGCTCATCCCCGGCGTCTCCCGCTCCGGCGGGACGATCACCGCGGGCCTGTTCCTCGGCCTCGAACGGGCCGTGGCGGTGCGCTTCTCGTTCCTGCTGGCGCTGCCCGCGGTGTTCGCCTCCGGGCTGACGCAGATCCCGGACATCCTCGACCCGAGCGCCGCGGACGTGCAGGGCGGCGTGGTCGTGTTCCCCAGCATCGCGCAGATGATCGTCGCCACGGTGATCGCCTTCGCCCTGGGCTACGCCTCGATCGCCTGGCTGCTGCGCTTCGTCGAGAACCACACGATCTACGTCTTCGTCTGGTACCGGGTGCTGCTAGGGCTGGTCGTCCTGCTCGCCGTGAGCAACGGGGTCGTCCCGGCGACGTAGGAGAAGAGGCACGTAGGGTCGTCCGTGTGACGACGGTGATCCTGCTGCGACACGGCCGGTCCACGGCCAACGTCTCGGGGGTGCTGGCCGGTCGCACGCCCGGCGTCGGCCTCGACGACCACGGGCGCGGCCAGGCCGAGAAGCTCGTCGACCGGCTCGCCGAGCTCCCCCTCGCCGCGGCGGTGACGTCCCCGCTGCAGCGCTGCCGCGAGACCCTCGCGCCGCTGCTCGCCGCCCGCGGGATCGAGCCGACCGTCGAGGAGGACCTCTCCGAGGTCGACTACGGCGACTGGACGGGACGCAAGCTCGGCGAGCTGGGCAAGGAGGACCTCTGGAAGGTGGTCCAGGCCCACCCCTCGGCCGCGGTCTTCCCGGGCGGGGAGGGCCTCGCCGGCATGCAGGCCCGGGCCGTCGCCGCCATCCGCCGCCACGCCGCGCGCATCGGCGCCGAGCACGGCGAGAAGGCCCTGTGGGTGGCGTGCAGCCACGGTGATGTGATCAAGGCCGCGGTGGCCGACGCCCTGGGGCTGCACCTGGACTCGTTCCAGCGGATCGTCGTCGACCCGTGCTCGGTGAGCGTGATCAGCTACACGCCGACGCGCCCGTTCGTCGTCCGCGTCAACGACACCGGCGGCGACCTGTCCGCGCTGGTCCCGAAGCCGGAGGCCGAGGGCGGGGACGGTGACCAGGAGCAGCCGCCGGCGGACGACGCCGTCCCCGCGGAGGCCACCGTCGGGGGGTCGACGGGAGTAGCATGAAGCTTCCGCCGACGCCAGAGGACACCGTCCTCCAGCGGCGCCCTGCCCGGAGTCCTACGATCGAGATGTCATGCCCAGGGTGATCCACGTCTTCCGCCAGCCCGACCGGTTCGTCGCCGGCACCGTCGGGCAGCCCGGCGAGCGCTCCTTCTACCTCCAGGCCACCGAGCAGGCCCGGAAGGTGAGCGTGCTGCTCGAGAAGCAGCAGGTCTCGGTGCTCTCCGAGCGGATCGGCACCCTGCTCGAGGAGGTCTCGCGCCGCTTCGGCGCCGACGTGCCCGTCACCGTGCCCGAGGACGAGGTCGACACCTCGCCGCTCGAGGTCCCGGTGGAGGAGGAGTTCCGCGTCGGCACGATGGGCCTGGGCTGGGACGCCGAGTCCCGCAACGTCGTCGTCGAGCTGCTCGCGGTCACCGAGGAGGAGGTCGACGAGTCGGTCGTCCTCGACGACACCGACGAGGGTCCCGACGCGCTGCGCGTCTTCCTCTCGCCCGCCGGGGCGCGGGCGTTCGCGACGCGGGCCGAGCGGGTCGTCGGCGCCGGACGCCGCCTGTGCCCCCTGTGCACCGGGCCGCTCGACGCCGCCGGGCACGTGTGCCCCCGCCAGAACGGCTACCGCCGCGTGACGACCCCTGAGTAGGCGCGTGGACCGGGAGACGCAGGGCAACGGACGGTCGGACACCACCGCGCACGCCCTGGAGCTGCTGCTCCACGGCCGCATCGAGGTGGAGGGGCGGCTCACCGAGGCCTCGAACACCACGCTGCTGTGCTCCATCGCCACCAACGGCGTCGAGGAGCGCTGCGTCTACAAGCCGGTGCGCGGCGAGCGCCCGCTCTGGGACTTCCCGGACGGCACGCTCGCCGGCCGCGAGGTGTCGACCTTCCTCGTCAGCGAGGCCGCGGGGTTCGGGGTCGTCCCGCCGACCGTGCTGCGCGACGGCCCGTTCGGGCCTGGCATGGTGCAGCGCTGGATCGAGACCGACGACGAGCGCGAGCTGGTCGACATTCTCTCGCCGAAGGACGTCGGGAAGGGCTGGCGCACGGTGCTGCGCGCCCGCGGCATGGACGGCGACCCCGCGCTGCTGGTCCACGCCGACGACCCGGCCCTGCGTCGCATGGCCGCGCTCGACGTCGTCGTCAACAACGCCGACCGCAAGGGCGGCCACGTCCTCGCGGGCCTCGACGGCGGCGTCTACGGCGTCGACCACGGCATCTGCCTGCACCGCGAGGAGAAGCTGCGCACCGTGCTGTGGGGCTGGGTGGGCGAGCCGCTCACCGACGACGTGCGGGACGGCCTGCGCCGGCTGCGCGCGGCGCTCTCGCCCGGCAACGCCGCCGGGCTGAACGACACCCTGCACGACCACATCACCCGCGCCGAGGTCACCGCGCTGCGTTCCCGGGTCTCGCGCCTCCTCGACGCCGACGAGCTCCCCTCACCCGGCGGCCGGTGGCCCCCGATCCCGTGGCCCGCCTTCTAGCCCGCCCCGCCCCATGTGAGCACTTTCCGGGCCCATAGGCCCGGAAAGTGCTCACATAGCCCCGATCCGAGGTGCCACCGCCGTGCTGTTCGCACGCCGCGATCCGCGCTGGCCGCGCGACTTCCACCACCGCCGCACCGCCGACCTGCTCAACCTGCTCGAGGCGTGGGAGCTCTTCCGCACCTTCCCGCCCGCCGCCGAGCGCGACGGCTCGCGGATCCCGGTGGTGGCCGCGGACCCGCACCCGACGCCCGTCGGGCCGGGCCGGATCGCGGTCACCTGGCTGGGGCACGCGTCGGTGCTGCTGCACGTCGACGACGTGACGCTGCTGGTCGACCCCGTGCTCGCCGGCGGCATCCCCGGGGCGCGGCGGCGTCTCACGGCGCCGGCGCTGACGCCCGAGCAGCTCCCGGACCTCGACGCCGTGCTGATCAGCCACGACCACTACGACCACCTCGACGCCCCCACGCTGCGGCGCCTGCCGCGCTCGACACCGGTGCTCGTCGGGGGCGGCAGCGCCCCCTGGTTCGCCCGCCGCGGGTTCAGCGACGTCACCGAGCTGGACTGGTGGGAGGACGTCGAGGTCGGCGGGGTCCGGATCGAGTTCGTCCCCGCCCACCACTGGTCGCGGCGCACCCCGTTCGACACCTGCCGGCGGCTCTGGGGCGGCTGGGTGGTCACGGGTGCCGACGGCCGCAGCGTGCTCCACGCCGGCGACACCGGCTACGGCCCGTTCCCGGCGCGCATCGGCGCGCGCCACCGGGACATCCGGGTCGCGGTGCTCCCCGTCGGCGCCTACGCGCCGCGACGCCTGCTGCGCAGCGTGCACATGGACCCGGCCGAGGCCGTCCGGGCGGCCGGCGACCTCGGGGCGCGCCACCTCGTCCCGATCCACTGGGGCACGTTCGTGGTCTCCGGTGAGCCGGTGCTCGAGCCGCTGGAGCGGGTCCGCGAGGAGTGGGTCCGCGCCGGGCGCGACCGCGCCGACCTGTGGGACCTGCCCGTCGGGGGGACGCGGGTCCTGTGACCGTGGTTCCCCCGCGCCGGTCCGGACAGGCGCTGGTCGTCTGGGGCGTCGCCGTCCTCGCCTACGTCGCCGCGGTCCTCGGCCGGTCGTCGCTCGCGGCCACCGGCGTCACCGCCGCCGAGCGCTTCGACGTCTCCTCCGGCGTGCTCTCGCTGCTCGCGGTGGTCCAGCTCGCCGTCTACGCGGCGCTCCAGATCCCGGCCGGCGTGCTCGTCGACCGCGTCGGACCGCGCCGGGTGATCGCCGGCGGCGCCGTGCTCGTCGCCGCCGGGCAGGTCGTCCTCGCGCTCGCCGCCCCGTTCTGGTTGGCCGTCGCCGGGCGCATGCTCGTCGGGGCCGGCGACGCGGTGACCTTCGTCAGCGTCCTGCGCCTCATCCCGTCGTGGTTCCCCGCGCGGCGGGTGCCGCTCTACAACCAGCTCGCCGGCATCCTCGGCCAGCTCGGGCAGGTGATCTCGGCGGTCCCGCTCGCCGCGCTCGTCGTCGGCACGGGGTGGACACCGGCCTACCTCGCGGCCGGCGGCACCGCGGTGCTCGTCGCCGTGCTCGTGGTCGCGGTGGTGCGTGACGGCCCGGCCGGCAGCAGTGCCCCCGCAGGTCCCGCGGTCGCCGGGGGACTGGGGGCGGCGCTGCGGGAGCCCGGGGTGAAGCTCGCCTTCTGGTGCCACCTCGCCGCCCCGTTCCCCGGCAACGTGTTCGGGCTGCTCTGGGGCTTCCCGTTCCTCACCGGGGGCGAGGGCCTCGCCGGTGGCACCGCGCGCGGGCTGCTCGCCCTCTACGTCGTCGCCGGCATCGCGATCGGCCCGCTGCTCGGCACCCTGGCCGGGCGGTTCCCGCACCGGCGGGTCCGCCTGATCGTCGTCAGCACCGTCGCCCAGGCCGCGTCGTGGCTCGTCGTGCTCGCCTGGCCCGGCCCGGCGCCCCTGGCGCTGCTCGCGCTGCACGTCGTCGTGCTCGGGGGCGGCGGGCCGGCCTCGCTGGTCGCCTTCGACATCGCCCGCGCCGCCGTCCCCCCGCAGCGCATCGGGCGGGCCTCCGGGATCGTCAACGTCGGCGGCTTCGTCTCGACCGTCGCGGTCGTCCTGCTGGTCGGCGTCGTGCTGGACCTGCAGGGCGCGGGCACCCCGGACGCCTACACGCTCGACGCCTTCCGCGCCGCGATGCTCGTCCAGGTGCCGGTGTGGCTGGTCGCGCTGCTGGGGATCGCGCGCTCGGCGAAGCGCGTGCGCGGTCAGTCCGCCGCCGACGGGAAGCGCGGGGCCCGCTTCTCGCGCAGGGCGGTGTAGCCCTCGACGACGTCGGGGCCCAAGAAGGTCAGCATCTCGTAGGCCGCCGACTGGTCGAAGGTCGGGCCGGCGCTGCGCAGCCAGTTGTTCAGGCTGCGCTTGGTCAGGCGGATGGCCTGCTGGGAGCCGGTGCCGAGGGTGTCGGCGACGCGCAGGGCCTCGTCGAGAACCTCGTCGCGGGGCAGGGCCTTGGCCACCATGCCGAGGCGCTCGGCCTCGGCGCCGGTGACCATCTCGCCGGTGAGCAGGTAGTAGCGCGCCTTGGCCATGCCCGCGAGCAGCGGCCAGATGATCGCGGCGTGGTCGCCCGCCGCGACGCCGAGCTTGACGTGCCCGTCACCGAGCTTGGCGTCCTCGGCGGCGATCGCGACGTCCGCGAGCAGGGCGACGACCACGCCCGCCCCGACCGCGACCCCGTTGATCGCCGAGACGATCGGCTTGTCGCAGTCGATGATGTTGTAGACCAGGTCGGACATCTCGCGCAGCATGTGCTGGACGCCGTCGTAGTTGCCGGCCATCCGCTCGACCATCGCGAGGTCACCGCCCGCCGAGAAGGCCTTCCCCGCCCCGGTGATCACCGCGACGCGGGTCTGCTCGTCGTCGTTCACGTCGCGCCACACGCGGGCGAGCTCGCCGTGGAGCCCCTCGTCGGCGGCGTTGTACTTGTCGGGTCGGTTGATGGTGATCAGCAGGACGCCGTGCTCACGGCGCTCGAAGATCAGCTGCTCGTAGCCCTCGAAGGACACGTCGACACTCCTCGATCAGGTGGTACGGACGGTCTCGAACAGGCCCGCGGCGTCGTCCTCGATCGCCTGTGCCCGGGCCCGGTAGTGAATCTTCTTCCCGGTCGCCGTGAGCGGCAGCGCGTCGACGAACCGGTAGGCCCGCGGCCGCTTGTACGGCGCGAGCATGGCGTGGCCGCGACAGTGCGCCTCGCAGTCCGCGGCGGTCAGGTCGGCGTCCTCGCGGACGACGAAGGCGACGACGCGCTCGCCCCAGCGCTCGTCGGGGACGCCCACCACGAGGGAGTCGGCCACGCCGGCGTGCTCGTTGAGGGCCTCCTCGACCTGGACCGGGTGCACGTTCTCCCCGCCGGAGATCAGCATGTCGTCCTTGCGGCCCACGATCGTCACGTACTCGTCGGCGTCCCACGTGGCGAGGTCCCCGACGTGGATCCACCCGTCGTGGAACTTCGCCGCCTCCTGCTCGGGGGAGTTGACGTAGGCGTAGCCGGCCTTCGGGGAACGGATGATCACCTCGCCGACCTCGGTGCCGTCCTGCGCGACGGGCTCGTCCGGCCCCGCCCCGACGCCGACCACCATGACGTCGTCGTCGGTGCACGCGCGCCCGGCGGCGCCCGCGTGGTCGGGCAGGTCGGTGGGCCGCAGGAAGGTGTTCCAGAACGACTCGGTGGTGCCGAAGCCGTTGAAGATCCGTGGGGTGAGCAGCTCCTGGTAGCGCAGGCACGCCTCCCGTTCGAGCGGGGCGCCCATGGTCACGATGCCGCGCAGCGTCGCGAGGTCGCGGGCCCGCTCGCTCTGGGCGCGGGCGAGCATCGCGAGGTTGGTCGGCGCCCCGATCAGGTAGGTCAGCCCGTGCTCGGCGACCAGGTCGAGGACCCGGTCGGGGTCGAACGCGCGCAGCGGGACGACCTCGGCGCCCAGGTAGAACACCGGGTTCGGGCCGCCCGAGTAGAGCCCGCCGCGGTGGAACCACGGCGTCATGTTCAGCGTCCGGTCCTCGGGCGCGAGCGGGAAGTGCATGATCACGTCGTGGGCGCTGAACACCTCCACGAGGCTGTTCATGGGCACGCCCTTGGGCATGCCGGTCGTGCCCGAGGTGTAGAGCCGCGTGGTCTCGTCCCAGACGGTGCGGTCGACGGCGGACGGGGTGCCGCCGGGCACGACGAGGTCCTCGAGGCGGATCGCGTCCGGGAGCGGCTCGCCCTCGCCGGCGGCGACGAGCAGGGCGGGCCGGTGGCGGGCACGCTCGAGGGCGTCGGCGACGGTCGTTCCCAGGGCGGTGTCGTACACGAGCACCGTGGGCTCGCTGTCGTCGAGCACGTGCGCGGTCTCGCCGGCGGCCAGCCGGAAGTTCACCGGCGCGCCGACGGCCCCGCAGGCCTGCGTCGCGAGGTAGAGCTCGGCGAACGCGGGGGAGTTGAACAGCTGGTACACCACCACGTCGCCGGGGCCGACGCCCGCCCGGACGAGCCCCGCGGCCAGCGCGTCGACGCGGGCCCCGAGCTCGGCGTAGGTCCAGCGCTGCCCGGTCGCCGGGTCGGTCATCGCGGTCCGGCGGGCGTAGCGGTGGACGTTGCGGCGGAAGCCCGCGAGGTAGGTGAACGCGTGCTCGACGTACGTCCGGTAGGCGGTCGGGTCGTAGGTGAAGGTCATCGGAACCTCCTCGGGACTCAGCGGAAGGCCGGGACGCCGGTGAGGGCGCGGCCCAGGATCAGGGTGTGGACCTCGTCGGTGCCCTCGTAGGTGCGCACGCCCTCGAGGTTCGCGGCGTGGCGCATCGGGGAGTGCTCGAGGGTGAGGCCGTCGCCGCCGAGGATCGTGCGGGCCGATCGGCACACGGCGAGCGCCTCGCGGACGTTGTTGAGCTTGCCGAGGGAGATCTGTGCGGCCGGGAGCGTGCCGGCGTCCTTGCGCCGCCCGGTGCGCAGCGCGACCAGCGTGCCCTTCTGGATCTCCAGCACCATGTCGACGAGCTTCTGCTGGGTGAGCTGGAACCCCGCGATCGGCGAGCCGAACTGCTCGCGGTCCAGCGCGTGCGCCAGCGCGGCCTCGTACGCGTCCCGCGCGGCGCCCATCGCGCCCCAGAGGATCCCGTAGCGCGCCTCGTCGAGGCACGTGAACGGGCCCCGCAGGCCGACGACCCCGGGCAGCGCCGCGTCCTCGGGCAGCGCGACGGCGTCCAGCGTGATCTCGGCCTGCACCGAGGCCCGCATGCCGAGCTTCGGCCCGATCGGCACGGCGGTGAACCCCGGGGTGCCGGTGGGGACGACGAAGCCCCGGACGCCCTCCTCGGCGCGTGCCCAGATGACGGCGACGTCGGCGAGCGTGGCCAGGCCGATCCAGCGCTTGACGCCGCGCAGCACCCACCCGTCCGCCGTGCGCTCGGCACGCGTCGCCATCGACCCGGGGTCGCTGCCCGCGCCGGGCTCGGTGAGCCCGAAGCAGCCGATCAGCTCGCCGGCCGCCATCCCCGGCAGCCAGCGCTCCCGGTGCTCGTCGGAGCCGAACGCGTGGATCGCGGTCATCGCGAGCGACCCCTGCACCGAGGCGAACGTGCGCAGGCCCGAGTCGCCGGCCTCGAGCTCCATCGCGGCCAGCCCGTACTCGACGGCCGACCGGCCCGCGACGTGCATGCCCAGGACGCCCAGCGCGCCCATCTTCGGGGCGATCTCGCGGGGGAAGTGCGCGTCGTCGTACCAGCGCGCGACGTGCGGGCGGATCTCGGCGTCCACGAAGGACCGCACGGTGTCGCGCCAGGCGATCTCGGCGGGGGAGAGGAGGTCGTCGAGGGCGAGGAGGTCGGGCGCTGCGGAGGTCGTCATCAGCTCATCGACAATCCGCCGCTGACCGACAGCGTCTGGCCGGTGATGTAGGCGGCCTCGTCGGAGGCGAGGAACGCGACGGCGCCCGCGAGGTCCTCGGGCTGGGCGAGGCGGCGCAGCGGGATCGCCTTGGTCAGCGCCTCGCGGAGCTTGGGGTTGTCCCCCGCGAAGTCGGCGAACAGCGCGGTGTCGGTCGGGCCGGGGCACACGCAGTTGACGCCGATCTGGTGGCGGGCCATCTCGCGGGCGCAGGTCTTGGTGAACGCGATGACCCCGCCCTTGGCCGCCGAGTACACGGCCTCTCCGGAGGACCCGACCCGGCCCGCGTCGGAGGCGAGGTTGACCACGCGCCCGCCGCCCTGCTCAGCCATGATCGGCAGCACGGCCTTCGAGGTGTGCAGCACGCCGTAGAGGTTGATCTTGATGACCTTGTCCCAGTCGGCCGGGTCGGAGTCGACGAACGGTCCGGCGCGGTCCCAACCGGCGTTGTTGACGAGGACGTCGATGCGGCCGAACCGCGCGCGGACCTCGGCGACCGTCTCCTCGACCGACGCGCGGTCCGCGACGTCGGTGGTCAGCCCGACCGCGCCGCCCCCGAGGGCGGTCGCGGTGTCCCGGGCGGTGTCCCCGTCGACGTCCGTGGCCACCACGGTGGCGCCCTCGGCGGCGAGCTTCTCGGCGATGCCGCGGCCGATGCCCCGGCCGGCGCCGGTCACGATCGCGATCTTCTGGTCCAGGCGTCCCACAGCGGATCCTCCTCATGGCGCCAGCTCGCGACCGAGACGGTCGCGGGCGACGACGAGCTTCATGATCTGGGCGGTGCCGTCACCGATCTGCAGGCCGAGCACGTCGCGCAGGCGCTGCGCGAACGGCAGCTCGGTGCGGTAGCCGTACTGGCCGTGCAGCAGCAGGCACTGGGTGATGACGTCGTGGGCCGTCTTCGGGGCCCACCACTTGCACATCGCGGCCTTGTCCGTGTGCGGCCGGCCTCGGTCGCCGAGCCACAGCGTCTCCAGGCAGAGCAGGCGTGCGGCCGCGAGCAGCGTCTCGGCCTCGGCCAGCGGGAAGGCCACGCCCTGGTTGGTCGAGAGCGGACGGCCGAACGCCTCACGCCCGCTGGCGTAGGCCCAGGTCTCCTCGACGCTCTGCTCCGCGGCGCCGAGGCACTGCAGGCCGATGAGCGCGCGGCTGAAGTCGAACCCCTGCATGACCTGGACGAACCCGCGGCCCTCGGCGCCGATGAGGTGGTCGGCGGGGACGCGGACACCGTCGAGGTGCGCGGCGCCGCGCGCCACGGCCGTCGTCCCCATGTCCGGGTAGGGCTCGCGGGTGACGCCCGGCCGGTCGAGGGGCACGAGGAACGCGCTGATGTCGCGGCCGCGCTGCTCCGAGGGCCCGGTGCGGGCGAACACGACGACTGCGGCGGCGTCGCCGGCGAACGAGAGCGACTTGACGCCGTCGAGGACCCAGTCGCTCCCGTCGCGTGTCGCCGTCAACCGGGGCACCCCGGCGTCGGATCCCGCGTGCGGCTCGGTGAGCCCGATGCCCACGATCTCCTCGCCGGAGCAGATCCGCGGCACCCACTCCTGCGCGAGCGCGGCCGGGGCGTTGCGGGCCAGCACCGCCCCGACCAGCGAGCCCACGACCTGCAGGTACGCGACGTTGATGTCGCCGCGGGCGATCTCCTCGGTGACGACGCCCGCGGCGACGCGGTCGTGCCCGCCGCCGCCGAGGTCGGCGGGCAGCTCGGGGGCGATCAGCCCCTGGCGCCCGATCTCGCGGCGCAGGTCCGGCTCGATGCGCCCGGCGCGCTCGCGCTCGGCGTAGCCGGGGAGCAGGTGCCCCGTCGCCAGCGCCCGCGCCCGGTCGCGCAGGTCGCCCTGGGCGGCCGTGAGCTCGAAGTCCATCGTCGGTCTCCGCTCCGTGTCGGATGTCGACGACGCTGGCAAACTTTGACTCCGGAGTCAACAGATGGAGTCGAAATTTGACTCACGAGTCAGTCACGCTCATGCTGGTGGTCATGGACGAGCCCGTCAGCCGCGTCGAGCGCAAGCGGGGCCGGCGGGTCGAGCAGATCCTCGCGGTCGCCGCCGAGCTGTTCGGCGAGCGCGGCTACGACGCGGTCAACCTGGAGGACGTCGCCGAGCGTCTCGACGTCACCAAGGGGTCGCTCTACTACTACTTCGCCGGCAAGGACCAGCTCGCCACGGCCGCCATCGAGACCCTCGGCGACGACTGGACCGGGCGGCTGGAGGCGATGGCCGGGGCCGTGGAGGGCGACGCCGCGACCCGCCTGCGGGCACTGATCCGTGCGCACGTCGTGATCGCCGTCCGCGAGTACCCGGCCGCACTGCGCCTCTTCCTCGTGCCGCGCACCTGGCCCGACGCCCTGCGCACCCGCATCACGGAGATGCGGCGGCGTCACGACCAGGTGTTCCGCGCGGTCCTCGTCGACGGCCTCGAGCGCGGCGAGTTCGCGGTCGTCGCGACCTCGACCACGCTGCAGGCCATGCACGCGGCGATGAGCCAGGCGCCACTGTGGTGCGCCGGCCTCGCCGACGACGAGCAGGAGCGCGCCTTCGACGAGCTGGCCGACACGTTGATGAAGCTGGTGGCCCTCAACCCCGGCCCGTGAGCGCCGCGTAGACGATCACGTTGTCCTCGTAGGAGTGCCCGCTCGCGTCCAGCGCGCCGCCGCAGGTGATCAGCCGCAGCTCGGCGCCGGCGGTGTCCCCGTAGACGTCGCGGGTCGGGAACCAGTTCTTCGAGACCTGCACGGTGCCGGTCACCGTGAACACGGCGATCGACCCGTCGCGGCGGGTGACGGTGATCCGGTCACCCGCGGTGGCGTCGGCGAGGTCGGCGAAGACCCCGCGCCTGCCGTCCCCGTCGACGTGCCCGACCACCACCGCCGGGCCGCGCTCGCCGGGCGTGGGCCCGTGGCGGTACCAGGCGGCCTGCTCCGGGGTGTGCACCGACGGCACCGCGATGCGCCGCCCGGCGTCGACGCCGACCGGGACGAGCGAGGAGCAGGCGTCGATGCGGTCGACGGTGATCGCGACCGGCTCGGCCGCCGCCAGGGGCGCCGGGTCGGGCCGCCACGGCGCGGCGACCGGCGGGCAGGGGTCGACCCCCGACCCGCTCGTCGCCGTCGCGACCCCCATGGCGGCGCAGACCGCGCTGAGCACGAAGGCGAGCACGGCCAGGGCGCGGATCCCGAGCGACGGGGCGGGACCGGACGGGCGAGGGAGTCCCCGCGTGCGTGCGACGCACCCGGGGACGCCCTCGCTCCGTGGTCCTCGGCGACGGTGCCGGTTCACCGCCGCGACGACATCCGCGACGACCCCCGCGACGACACCTGCCGCGAGCGCAGGGTGCCGATCAGCATCAGCACCGCCCCGCCGCCGGTCCACCACAGCACCGAGGAGGCGACGGGGGAGTCGGCCGGGATCTCGACGAGGGCGGCGGTCGACCCGTCGCCGGTCGGCGCGGCCCCGACGGGGATCAGGCTGACCTGGGTCCCGCCGGAGTCGTCGGTATCACCGGCGTCACCGGTGTCGTCGGCGACCGTCTCGGCCCCGGCCGCGTTGGCCGGGTCGCCCTGGTCGCAGGCGAAGCCGTCGTCGTCCCGGTCCAGGGCGGGCCGGTAGCCCGGCGTGCCCGCCGGGATGTTCTGCGCGCCGGCGGCGAAGGCCTCGCTGCAGTTGGCGTAGTACACGGACGGCGCGGCGAGCGCCGGACCGGCCGTCCCGAGCAGGAGGACGGCCGACACACCGGCCGCCGCCACGAACCGACGGGATCGCTGCATGATCTCTCCGATCACCCACGACCCTCCCGCCCCGCGCGGGAGGAACGTGACGCAGTCAACTCCAGTGAGTGTTCAAACCACACGCAGCGTGACGGCGCGTCGGGCGACACCTTCGGGGGAACGCGGTTTCCGGCTCCCGTTCACGCACAGCAGAAGCGGGGAGCCGGATCCCGTCGCGCGACGTAGCGTGGAGAGGTGAGCTCTTCTGCTGCTCCCTCCGTTCCCACCGTTCCCTCCGGTCTCCCCACCACCGCCGGCGAGCTGGCCCGCAGCGGCCACCCGGCGGCGGCGGCCCGCAGCGTGCGGGCCGAGCTGCGCGACAACCTGCTGTCCCGTCTGCGGGACGGGGTGGACCCCTGGCCGGGGATCGTCGGGTTCGACCGCACCGTGCTGCCCCAGTTCGAGCGCGCGGTGCTCGCCGGCCACGACGTGGTGCTGCTCGGCGAGCGTGGTCAGGGCAAGACCCGGCTCCTGCGCAGTCTCGTGAACCTGCTCGACGAGTGGACGCCCGTGATCGCGGGCTCCGAGCTCGGCGAGCACCCGGCCGAACCGATCATCCCGGCGAGCAGGCGCCGCGCCGCCGAGCTGGGCGACGACCTGCCGATCAGCTGGCGCCACCGCGACGAGCGCTACGCCGAGAAGCTGGCGACGCCGGACACCTCCGTCGCCGACCTCATCGGCGACGTCGACCCCGTCAAGGTGGCCGAGGGCCGCAGCCTCGGCGACCCGGAGACCATCCACTTCGGCCTCGTGCCCCGCGCCCACCGCGGCATCGTGACGATCAACGAGCTGCCCGACCTCGCCGAGCGCATCCAGGTCGCGCTGCTCAACGTCATGGAGGAGCGCGACATCCAGGTGCGCGGCTACACGCTGCGCCTGCCGCTGGACATCATGCTCGTGGCCAGCGCCAACCCCGAGGACTACACCAACCGCGGGCGGATCATCACCCCGCTCAAGGACCGTTTCGGCGCCGAGGTCCGCACCCACTACCCGCTCGAGGTCGCCGGCGAGGTCGCCCTGGTCCGCCAGGAGGCCCAGCTCGTCGCCGAGGTGCCCGACCACCTCGTCGAGGTCCTCGCCCGATTCACCCGCCACCTGCGCCAGTCCGGCGCGGTCGACCAGCGCAGCGGCGTGTCCGCGCGCTTCACGATCGCCGCCGCCGAGACCGTCGCGGCCGCCGCGCTGCGCCGCGCCGCCGTCACCGGCGAGGACGCCGCCGTGGCACGTCCCGTCGATCTCGAGTCGGTGCCGCCGGTGCTGCGCGGCAAGCTCGAGTTCGAGTCGGGGGAGGAGGGCCGCGAGGCCGAGCTGCTCACCCACCTGCTCCGCCGCTCGATCAGCGAGACGGCCCGCGCCCGGCTCGCCGGGGTCGACCTGGCCCCGCTCGCCGACGGCGTCTCCGCCCTCGAGGGCGACCGCCGGGTGGTCACCGGCGACCGCGTCGCCGCCCGGCAGGTGGTCGACGCGCTGCCGTCGATCTCGGTGGTCTACACGGTGGCCGAACGCCTCGGCGCCGCGGGCACCGAGGCCCCGGGGCCGCTGGCCAGCGCGGTCGAGCTGGCCCTCGAGCACCTCTACCTGACCCGCAAGCTGGCCAAGGACGACGACGAGGACGCGGGGACGGTGGCCTATGGCGGCTGATCCCACCGGCCCGGAGGGGCAGGGCCCGGCCAGCGGGCGCTACTCCTACGGGCGGTACTACGACGGTCCCGACCCGCTCGCCCCGCCGTTCGACCTGCGCTCGGCCATGGACGAGCTCGGCCGCGACGTCATGGAGGGCACGTCGCCGCGGCGGGCGATGGAGGAGCTGATGCGCCGCGGGCTCGGTGAGCAGCGGGGTCTCGACGACCTCATGCGCCGGCTCAACGAGCGCCGCAGCCGTCTGCAGCGCACCCACCGGCTCGACGGCACGCTGCAGGAGGTCCGCGAGCTGCTCGAGCAGGCGCTCGAGGCGGAGCGCAACTCGCTGCAGGCGGAGGAGTCCGACGACGCGCGGTTCCGCGAGATGCAGCTCGACGCGCTGCCCCCGTCGCCGGCGGGCGCGGTGCGCGAGCTCGAGGACTACGACTGGCGCAACGCCGAGGCGCGCCAGGCCTACGAGCAGATCCGTGACCTGCTCGGCCGGGAGGCGCTCGACCAGCGCTTCCAGGGCATGAAGCAGGCGATGGAGAACGCCACGCCCGAGGACGTCGAGGCCGTCCGGGAGATGATCTCGGACCTGAACGACCTGCTCGAGGCGCACGGTCGCGGCGAGGACACGACGGACCAGTTCCGCGAGTTCATGGGCAAGCACGGGCAGTACTTCCCGGAGAACCCGCAGACCACCGACGAGCTGATCGACCTGCTCGCGGAACGCTCGGCGGCCGCCCAGCGGATGATGAACTCGCTGTCCGCCGAGCAGCGCGCCGAGCTCGAGGGCCTCATGCAGCAGGCCTTCGGCGACCAGCGCCTCGCCGAGCAGCTGGGGCGTCTCGACCAGCAGCTGCAGGGGCTGCGGCCCGGCGAGGACTGGCAGGGGCGCGGGCGCTTCCGGGGCGAGAACCCCATGGGCATGGGCGAGGCGACCCGGGCCATGGAGGAGCTCGGGCAGATGGACGCCCTCGCCGAGCAGCTCTCGCAGTCCTACCCGGGCGCGCGCATGGAGGACATCGACCTCGAGGCGCTCGAGGCGACCCTCGGCGAGCAGGCCCGCGTCGACGCCCAGCGCCTCGCCGAGCTCCAGCGCGAGCTCGAACGGCAGGGCGTCTTCCAGCGGGCGGCCGACGGGTCGCTCATGCTCTCGCCGAAGGCGCTGCGCCAACTCGGCCAGTCGTCGCTGCGCGACGTCGTCGGCTCGCTGTCCACCCGGCGCGGGGAGCGGGAGACGCAGCGCTCCGGCGCGGCCGGCGAGGCCACCGGCGCCACGCGGCCGTGGGCGTTCGGGGACACGGAGCAGTGGGACGTGTCCCGGACCCTGCTCAACGCCGAGATGCGGCACGCCTCCGGTGACCGGCGCGCCCTCGACGTCACCGACGTCGAGATCGTCGAGACCGAGCAGCGCACCCGCGCCGCGGTGGCGCTGTGCGTCGACACCTCGTGGTCGATGGTGGCCGACGGCCGGTGGGTGCCGATGAAGCGCACCGCGCTGGCGCTGCACCACCTGGTGTCGACGCGGTTCCGGGGCGACGACCTGCAGCTGATCACCTTCGGGCGGCACGCCAAGGAGGTCGAGCTGGGGGAGCTGACCGCGCTGGAGGGGGCGTGGGAGCAGGGCACCAACCTGCACCACGCGCTGCTGCTCGCGGGGCGGCACCTGCGCAAGAACGCCGACGCGGCACCGGTCGTCCTGGTGGTCACCGACGGCGAGCCGACCGCGCACCTCGAGCCCGACGGTCATGCCGCGTTCGACTACCCGCCGAGCCCGGAGACCCTCCGGGCGACGCTCGGGGAGGTCGACGCGCTCGCGCGGCTGAACGCGGCGATGACGGTCTTCATGCTCGGGGAGGACCCGCGGCTGGAGGCGTTCGTGGACCTCGTGGCCCGGCGGGCGGGGGGACGCGTGGTGAATCCCGACCTCGACGGGCTGGGCGCTGCGGTCGTCAGCGACTACCTCGCGAGCCGGCGTCGTCGCTGAGCTGTCGTTCCGTGGATAGTGCCCAGATGATGACGCTGAGCGCATCGGCCGACGAGCGAAGACCCTGACCGGGGGAACGAAGTGTGCGCACTCGGGCGTCACGACCACGGGGGGCGACACCGCGTACGCTCGATGGTGGCTGGAGCCGATCCCCCCCGCGGCTCTCGGCCACCCCGGCCGGGTCCGTCATCCCGTGCGGGGACGCCGTGCTCGCCCACGGCTTCCCCGCTGACACGACCCGGCCGGGGTTCCACCCGGC
Organism: Actinomycetospora aeridis; assembly: GCF_037400275.1. Lineage (NCBI taxonomy): Bacteria > Bacillati > Actinomycetota > Actinomycetes > Pseudonocardiales > Pseudonocardiaceae > Actinomycetospora > Actinomycetospora aeridis. The sequence continues at coordinate 688,234 of NZ_JBBEGL010000003.1, forward strand.
GTTCGCCACGCACGCGCGAGCGGTTCGCCACGGGCACCGGATTCTTCGCCGCGGCGGGCTTAGGCTCGTGACCATGCGAGCCTGGTCATCGGTCGACATCCCGCGGGTCCCCGGAAGCCCGCCCCCGCTGCGCCTGCACGACACCGCGAGCGACAGCGTCCGGCCGACCTCGCCGGGGTCCACGGCGCGGATGTACGTCTGCGGCATCACCCCCTACGACGCCACCCACCTCGGGCACGCCGCCACCTACCTGGCGTTCGACCTGATCAACCGGCTCTGGCGCGACGCGGGCCACGACGTCCACTACGTCCAGAACGTCACCGACATCGACGACCCGCTGCTCGAGCGCGCGGACCGCGACAAGGACGACTGGGTGGTCCTCGGGATGCGCGAGACCGCGCTGTTCCGCGAGGACATGACGGCGCTGCGGATCCTCCCGCCGCGGGAGTTCATCGGCGCCGTCGAGGCCGTCGACGAGATCAGCGAGCTGGTCGGCAAGCTCCTGGCCAGCGGCGCGGCCTACCGCGCCGACGACGACGAGTTCCCGGACGTCTACCACGACCACACCGCCACCCGGGACTTCGGCTACGTCTCGCGCTACTCCGAGGCGCGCATGCTCGAGGTCTTCCCCCAGCGCGGCGGCGACCCGGAGCGGGCCGGCAAGCGCCACCCCCTCGACGCCCTGCTCTGGCGCATGGCCCGCGAGGGCGAGCCGTCCTGGGGCTCCGACCTCGGCGAGGGTCGGCCCGGCTGGCACGTCGAGTGCGCCGCGATCGCCCTGAACCGCCTCGGCGACCAGTACGACCTGCAGGGCGGGGGCTCCGACCTCGCCTTCCCTCACCACGAGTTCGGCTCCGCGCACGCCGAGGCCCTCACCGGCGCGCACCCGCTGGCGCGGCACTACTGCCACGCCGGGATGATCGGGCTCGACGGCGAGAAGATGTCGAAGTCCAAGGGCAACCTCGTCTTCGTCTCCCGCCTGCGCGCCGACCGCGTCGACCCCATGGCGGTGCGCCTCGCCCTGCTGTCCGGGCACTGGCGCACCGACCGGTCGTGGACCGCGGAGCTGCTCACCGGCGGGCAGGCGCGCCTGCACCGCTGGCGCGAGGCCGCCGCGTCGCCGACCGGCCCGGACCCGGAGGACACGATCGCCCGGGTGCGTGCCCACCTCGCCGACGACCTCGACACCCCCGGGGCGCTCGCCGCGCTCGACGCCTGGGCCGACGAGGTCCTCGGCCGTCGGGAGAGCACCGGCTGGACCCCCGACGGCCCCGCCCGGGTCGCCGACGCCGTCGACGCGCTGCTCGGTGTGCCGCTGCGGTAGGCGCTGCGGTGGGCGCTGGGAGGGGCCGTGCGCGGGTACGTGGACACCATGGCCCGCAACGTCCTCGGCGGCGAGCTCGCCGACTGCAGTCACGACCCCGTCACCGGCTTCTACCGCGACGGGTGCTGCGAGACCGGTCCCGACGACGCGGGCGTGCACACCGTGTGCGCCCGCGTCACCGCGGAGTTCCTCGAGTTCAGCGCGTCCCGCGGCAACGACCTCACCCGCCCCGCCCCGCAGTTCCCGGGCCTGACGCCCGGCGACCGGTGGTGCCTGTGCGCGAGCCGGTGGAAGGAGGCGTTCGACGCCGGCGTGGCCCCGCCCGTCGTGCTCGAGGCCACCCACGCCCGCACGCTCGAGTGGGTCGACCTCGCCGACCTGGAGGCGCACCGCGTCACGCAGTAGGCCCGGGCGGGGAGGCACGGTGCGCATGATCAACGGGTACCGCGGCCTGCCGGAGGTGCCGTTCGCTGCCGCGGATCGGCCCACACGCGGCGCGCTGATGCGGTAGGCATCGCGCTGTGTCGTCGGACGAGGGGTCGCGCCCGGGAGCGCTGCGTCTCCCGCCGCCCACCGCGACGCAGGTCCAGGCGCACCGGTTCGCGGTGCGCAGGCTCGAGTCCGCGCTGGTGGGCCGCGACCCCACGCCGCGACACGACCCGGGGCGCCGGCAGCACCGCGCGCTGCTGGTCGGCGCCGTGCTGGGGGTGCTCGCGCTCGTCGGGTTCGCGGTCGTCGGGCTCGTGCGCGGCGACGAGGGCTGGCGCGACGAGGCCGTCGTGCGCGGCGAGCCCTCCGGCGCGCTCTACGCCGTGGCGCACGGGCCGGACCGCCTCGTCCCCGCCCTCAACCTGACCTCGGCCCGGCTGCTCGCCGCCGCGGCCGGCAACACGCCGGGGGACGGCGGCCTGCTCGACCCGCCGGTCCCCGTCCGCGACGACGCCCTCGCCGAGGCGCCGCGCACGGCGCCCGCCGGGATCCCCGGCGCGCCGTCGGTGCTGCCGGACCCGGGCGCCCCGATCCCCGACGCGTGGGCCGTCTGCGACCGCGCGGTCCTCGACCCCTCGGTGCCCGACCCGAGCGCCGACCCCGCCCTGACGACGGTGGTGCTCGGCGGCCTGCCGGCGCCGGGACGCCCGCTCGCCCCGGACGAGGCGCTGCTCCTGCGCAGCCCGGACGGCACGTTCTGGCTGGTCACCGGCGGCCGGCGCGCGCTGATCACACCGCAGGCGGGCGCGGTCGTCCGGGGGCTCGAGCTCACCGGTGCCCGCGCCCGGGTCGCGAGCCCCGCCCTGCTGGGCACGCTCCCGCAGGCCCCGGCGCTCGAGCCGGTCACCGTGCCCGGCACCGGCACCACGCCGACCGAGCCCCGCACCGCCGCGCTCGGCGTCACCGTCGGCTCCGTGGTCAGCCCCGACGGGGCGCGCTTCTTCCTCGTGGCCGCCGGCGGGGTGCAGGAGGTGCCGCCCGTCGTCGCCCAGCTCGCGCGCTTCGCCAACCCGGACCCGGCCGCCGACCCCGGCATCGCGGCGGTGCCGGCCGGGCGGCTCGCCGACGCCCCGCGCGTCACCGTCGTCGACGCCGACGCCTACCCGGCGACGTTCCCGCGCCCGGTCACCTACGACGCCGCCACGACGGTCTGCGTGCGCCCCGACGTCTCGGGCGCCGCCACCGTGTTCGCCGCAGCGTCCCTGCCCGGACCGGCCGCGCCGACGCCGCTCGCCGGGCCGCCGCTGGACGGCGCCTGGGTCGCCGGCGGCGGCACCTACGTCGTGACGCCCGGGGGACCCGCCGCGCTCGTCGACCCCGGCGGGCGTGTGTTCGCGGTCCCCGATCCCGCCGCCGCGTCGGCCCTCGGGCTGGGCGTGCCGCGCCCCGCGCCCCGGTCCGTGCTCGATCTCCTCCCGCGCGGCCCGGCCCTCGACCCCCTCGCGGCCCAGGCCGCCCGGTGAGACGCGCCCCGGTCCCGGCGCTGTGGACGGTGGTGCTCGTCGTCGCCTTCGGCACCAACGTCCCGACGCCGCTGCTGCTCGTCTACCGCGAGACGCTCGGGCTCGCGCCGACGACGCTCACCGCCGCCTTCGGGGTCTACGCCGCCGGGCTCATCCCGGCCCTGCTGCTCTCCGGGCCCGCCTCCGACCGCCTCGGACGCCGGCCGGTGGTCGTGCCCTTCGTCGTGCTCGCCGGGCTGGTCTCGGTCCTGTTCCTCGCGGCGGGGTCGTCGGTGCTCGTGCTGTTCCTCGGGCGGTTCCTGCAGGGCGCGGTGTCCGGGGTGGTGTTCAGCGTGGGCACGGCCTGGCTGGGCGAGCTCGTCGGCGAGCCGGGGCGCTCGGCGCGCCTGACCACCATCGCGCTCGCGGCCGGCTGGGCGGGCGGGCCGCTGGTCGCCGGGCTGATGGGGCAGTGGGTGGTGCTGCCGACCGTGCTGCCCTACCTCGTGCACGTCGCGCTGATGATCGGGGCGATCGCGCTGCTGTCCGGCATCCCGGAGACCCTCGCAGCCCCACGCGCCGGTGGCCCCCTGGTGAACCTCGGCGTCCCGGCCGGCACGGCGCGCCCGTTCGTCCTGGTCGTCGTGCCGATCGCGCTCGGGGTGTTCGCCTTCCCGTCCACCGCGGCGACCGTGCTGCCGCTGCTGCTCACCCCGCAGATGCCCGGCATCGCGGTGGCGGTCGCGGGGATCGTCGCCGGGGTGACGCTGTCGACGGGGGCACTGGTCCCGCCGCTGCAGCGCCGCCTCGGCGCGTCGTGGGCGGGTCCGGTGGGGCTGGGCCTCGGGGCGGCGGGGCTCGGGCTCGCCCTGCTCGCCCTCGTGCTGGAGGCCTGGCCGCTGCTGCTCGGCGTGTCCCTGCTGCTCGGCGCGGGCTACGGGCTCTGTCTCGCCTCGGGGCTCGCGCTGGTCGCGGGGCTCGCCCTGCCCAGCGAGCGCGGCGCGCTCACCGGCACCTTCTACGCCTGCGCCTACCTCGGTTTCGGGGTGCCCTACCTGCTCTCGGCCCTCGCGGGCGACGGCAGCCTCACCGGTCCGCTCGCGGGGCTCGCGATCGTCTCGGCCGTCGCGGCCGCCGCGCTCGCGCTGCCCGGCGCGCGCCGGCTCAGCGGCGCGGGCTGAGCACCGCGGCCGCGAGCAGCACGACGCCGGCGAGACCGAAGCCGGCAACGGGGGACAGGTGGTAGGGCGCGAGGAACACCGCCGGCGCGGCCGCGGCGCCGAGGAACCGCCCGGCCTGCACCACCGAGACCCCGCCGGCGGTGTCGCCGCGCAGGACGAGGGTGTTGACGCCGACGAGCACGAGCTGGGCGGCCGCGCCCGCGAGGGCCCACACCGCGGCGACCGCGACGACCGACGGCAGCACGCCGACCGCCGCGACCAGCACCGCGCCCGCCACCGCGCCGGCGCGCACCGTCACACCCGGCCCGAAACGGTCGACGCCGGCCCCGACGAGGCGCGCCGTCAGCAGCCCGCAGATGCCGAAGCCGGTCAGCAGGGCCCCGCGCAGCGCCGCGCCCACGGTGAAGGCGTCCTCGACGCGCAGCGCGACGAGGAACGACAGCCCGCCGAGCGCGCCCCACGCCAGCCCCGCCACGAGGGCGAGCCGCAGCACCGGGGGGCGCCAGGCGTCCCGCAGGCGCGGGCGGGCGGGCGGGGCGCCGGACGGGTCGCCGGGCGGGTCCGCAGGCAGCCCCGCCACGGCGAGCAGCGCGGCGACGACGGCCACGCCCACGAACGCGCCGCGCCAGTCCAGGCTGGCGGCGAGCCCGCCGACGAGCGGCGCGAAGGTCATCCCCGCGGCCTGCAGCGAGCCCATGACGCCGAGCGAGCGGCCGAGGCGCTCCGGGGGCGTGGCGGCGGCCAGCGACGCGAGCAGCAGCGGCGTGGTGAACGCGTTCGCCGCGCCCTGCAGCGCCCGGGCGGCCAGGAACAGCCACCCCACGCCGGCCACGGCGGCGAGCAGGGAGAACGCCACGTAGGCCACGTAGGCGACCCGGACGGTGCGCCGCGCGCCCCAGCGCTGGCCGAGCGTCCCGGACACCAGCATGAGGAGCGCGAAGGGCAGCAGGTAGGCCGTCAGCGACGCGGACGCCGCGGACGGGGAGAGCCCGAGGTCGGCGCCGAGCTCGGGCAGCATCGAGGCGGTGATGCCGCCGCCGAACGGTCCGAGGAACCCGCCGGCGTAGAGCGCCCCGACCCGGAGGCGGTCGAGGCCGGACCGGGCCGGTGCGGCCGAGCTCACCGCTCCCAGGGACCCTTGCCGGGCCCGGGCGGGCCGCCGGCGGTGCCCCCGGGTCCGGGCGGCCCGCCGCCGGGTCCGCGGCGGCGCAGGTAGCGCTCGAAGTCGGCGGCGATCTCCTCGCCCGACGCCTCCTCGAGGTCGGTCTCGGCGTCGCCGGCCTCCTCGAGCGCCTTGACGTACTCGCGCACCTCGTCGTCCTCGTCGGCCATCTCCGAGACCGTGCGCTCCCACTTCTCGGCCTGCTCGGGCAGCCCGCCCAGGGGCACCTCGACGTCGAGGACCTCCTCGACGCGCTGCAGCAGGGCGATCGTGGCCTTCGGCGCCGGGGGCTGCGAGACGTAGTGCGGCACGGCGGCCCAGAACGAGATGGCCGGGATGCCGGCCTGCACGCAGGCGTCCTGCAGCACCCCGACGATGCCCGTCGGGCCCTGGTAGCGGGAGCGCTGCAACCGGTAGCGGGCGGCCGACGCCTTGTCGAAGGAGGTGCCGGTGACCGGCACGGGCCGGGTGTGCGGCGTGTCGGCCAGCAGGGCGCCGAGCGTGATCACCGTGCCGACGCCCAGCTCGCGGGCGTGCTCGATGATCTCGGCGCAGAACGCGCGCCAGCGCATGTTCGGCTCGATGCCGCGCACCAGCACGAGGTCCTGGGCCGAGCCCGGCGGGCGGCAGCGGGTGAGGCGCGTGGTGGGCCAGTCGATGGCGCGGCTGACCCCGTCGACCAGGCGCATGGTCGGCCGGGAGACCTGGAAGTCGTAGTAGTCGTCCGGGTCGATGGCCGAGAGCTCGGTGGCGTCCCAGTGCAGCGAGAGGTGCTCGACGGCCGTGCTCGCCGCGTCACCGGCGTCGTTCCAGCCCTCGAACGCCGCGAGCATCACCGGCGCGGCGGGATCCTTGCTCCCCGCTTCCGGGTCCGCGGAGGGGGCTTCGGAAGGGGCTTCTGCGGCGGGGACGGGCTCGTCGGGGGCGTCGTCGGGCACGGACACCCGGACAGCCTACGTGTCGTGACGAGGCTCGCAGTGCGCCCGGCACTGCTCCTCGATCACGTTACGATCGTGTGATGACTACTTCGAGTGAGTCTGCTTTCCTGTCCGCTCTGCACTCCCGGGTACTCATCGGCGATGGTGCCATGGGAACGGCACTGCAGGACCAGGACCTCTCGCTCGACGATTTCCAGCAGCTCGAGGGCTGCAACGAGATCCTGAACGTCTCGCGCCCCGACGCCGTGCTCGCCGTGCACCAGGGCCACCTGGAGGCCGGCGCCGACATCGTCACGAGCAACACCTTCGGCACGAACTGGCCGAACCTCAACGAGTACGACATCGCCGACCGCATCCGCGAGCTCTCGCTCGAGGGCACGAAGATCGCGCGTCAGGCCGCCGACGAGTACGCCACGTCCGAGCGCCCGCGCTTCGTGTTCGGCTCCAACGGTCCCGGCACCAAGCTGCCGACGCTCGGCCACGCACCCTTCGCGCAGCTGCGCGACGCCTACATCGAGTCGGTGCTCGGCCAGCTCGAGGGCGGCGCCGACGCGATCCTCGTCGAGACCTGTCAGGACCTGCTGCAGTCGAAGGCCGCCATCCTCGGCGCGTTCCGCGCGATGGAGCAGTACGGCAATCGCGTCCCGGTGGTCTGCCACGTCACCGTCGAGCTCACCGGCACGATGCTGGTCGGCTCCGAGATCACCGCGGCGCTCACCGCGCTCGAGCCGCTGGGCATCGACGCGATCGGCCTCAACTGCGCCACCGGCCCGGCCGAGATGAGCGAGCACCTGCGCGCCCTGAGCCGCCAGAGCCGCATCCCGGTCTCCGTCATGCCCAACGCCGGCCTGCCCGAGCTCGGCCCGAACGGCCCCGAGTACCCGCTGCAGCCCGACGAGCTGGCCGACTACTGCGCCTCGTTCATCACCGACTACGGCCTGCAGCTCGTCGGCGGCTGCTGCGGCACGACGAACGACCACATCCGGGCGCTGGCCGAGAAGTGCCGCGACCTGACGCCCACCGAGCGCGACCCGCAGCCCGAGCCCGGCATCTCGTCGATGTACCACTCCGTGCCGTTCCGGCAGGAGACGGGGCTGCTGATGATCGGCGAGCGCTCGAACGCCAACGGCTCCAAGGCGTTCCGCGAGGCGATGGTCGAGGACGACTACGAGAAGTGCGTGGAGATCGCCAAGGCGCAGACCCGCGAGGGCGCGCACTGGATGGACCTCTGCATCGACTACGTCGGCCGCGACGGCGTCGCGGACATGGACCGCCTCGCCCACGACGTCTCGACCGCCTCGACGCTGCCCGTGGTGCTCGACTCCACCGAGCCCGAGGTCCTCGAGGCCGGGCTGGAGCAGCTCGGCGGGCGCTCGGCGATCAACTCGGTGAACTACGAGGACGGCGACGGCCCCGACTCGCGGTTCCAGAAGATCATGCGGCTGGTGCACGAGCACGGCGCCGCCGTGGTCGGCCTCTGCATCGACGAGGAGGGCCAGGCCCGCACCGCGGAGTGGAAGACCCGCGTGGCGTTCCGCCTCATCGAGGACCTGACCGAGAACTGGGGCATGCGGGTCGAGGACATCATCATCGACTGCCTGACCTTCCCGATCTCCACCGGCCAGGAGGAGGTCCGCAAGGACGGCATCGAGACGATCAACGCGATCAAGCAGCTCAAGGAGCGCTACCCGCAGGTCCAGACCACGCTGGGTCTGTCGAACATCTCCTTCGGCCTCAACCCGGCCGCCCGCCAGGTGCTCAACTCGGTGTTCCTCAACGAGTGCACCGACGCCGGTCTCGACACCGCGATCCTCAACGCCAGCAAGATCCTGCCGTTCTCGCAGATCGACGAGGAGCAGCGCGAGGCCGCGCTCGACCTGGTCTACGACCGTCGCGAGAAGCACGACCCGCTGCAGCACTTCATGAACCTCTTCGAGGGCGTGTCGGCGCAGTCGGCCAAGGACGAGCGCGCCGAGAAGCTCGCCGCGATGCCGCTCTTCGAGCGCCTCGCGCAGCGGATCATCGACGGTGACCGCAACGGGCTCGAGGAGGACCTCGACGCCGGTATGCAGGAGAAGGACCCGCTCGAGATCATCAACACCGACCTGCTCGGTGGCATGAAGGTCGTCGGCGACCTCTTCGGCGCCGGCAAGATGCAGCTGCCGTTCGTGCTGGCGAGCGCCGAGGTCATGAAGGCCGCCGTGGCCCACCTCGAGCCGCACATGGAGGCGACCGACAACTCCGGCAAGGGCAAGATCCTGCTGGCGACGGTCAAGGGCGACGTCCACGACATCGGCAAGAACCTCGTCGACATCATCCTGTCGAACAACGGCTACGACGTCGTCAACATCGGCATCAAGCAGCCGATCAACGCGATCCTCGAGGCCGCCGAGGAGAACAAGGTCGACGCGATCGGGATGTCCGGGCTGCTGGTGAAGTCCACCGTGGTCATGAAGGACAACCTGGCGGAGATGAACGACCGCGGGGTGGCCGAGCAGTACCCGGTGCTGCTCGGCGGCGCGGCGCTCACCCGCTCCTACGTCGAGAACGACCTCGGCGAGCTCTACCAGGGCGACGTCCGCTACGCGAAGGACGCGTTCGAGGGCCTCAAGCTCATGGACTCCGTCATGACGGGCGAGGGCCCGTCGGACGAGGAGAAGGAGAAGATGGCCGAGCGCAAGGAGCGCCGCGAGCGCTCCGAGCGCATCAAGGCCAAGCGCGAGGCCGAGGCCGGCGAGGAGAACCCGGCGTTCGACCCGACCGCGATCTCCGACGTCGCGCGGCGCATCGAGGTCCCGACGCCGCCGTTCTGGGGCACCCGCGTCGTGCGCGGCCTGCGCCTGCAGGACTTCGCGGCGCTGCTCGACGAGCGTGCCACGTTCTTCGGGCAGTGGGGCCTGCGCGGCCAGAAGGGCGACGAGGGGCCGTCGTACGACGAGCTCGTCGAGACCGAGGGCCGGCCGCGGCTGCGCTACTGGCTCGACCGGCTGCAGTCCGAGGGCATCACCAGCCACGCGGCGCTCGTCACCGGCTACTTCCCGGTGATCTCCGAGGGCCAGGAGGTCGTCGTCCTCGACGAGGCCAAGCCGGACGCGGGCGAGCTGCACCGCTTCGCCTTCCCGCGCCAGAAGCGCGACCGTCGTCTGTGCCTCGCCGACTTCTTCCGCACGCGCGACGAGGCCCGCGAGCTGGGCGGCGTCGACGTCATGCCGATGAACCTCGTGACGATGGGCCAGCCCATCGCGGACTTCGCCAACAAGCTGTTCGCGGAGAACTCCTACCGCGACTACCTCGAGGTCCACGGCCTCGGCGTGCAGCTCACCGAGGCGCTCGCCGAGTACTGGCACCGACGCGTACGCGAGGAGCTGACGTTCGCCGACGGCTCCACCATGGCCGACCAGGACCCGGCGGACGTCCACGAGTACTTCAAGCTCGGCTACCGCGGCGCCCGCTTCTCGCTGGGCTACGGCGCGTGCCCGGACGTCGAGGACCGCGCGAAGATCGTCGACCTGCTCGACCCGAGCCGGATCGGCGTGGAGCTCTCCGACGAGGACCAGCTGCACCCCGAGCAGTCCACGGACGCGCTCGTCGTGCACCACCCGGAGGCCAAGTACTTCAATGCCTAGCCTCGCGGCCGTCCTGTGGGACATGGACGGCACGCTGGTCGACTCCGAGCGGCTCTGGGACGTGTCCCTGGCCGATCTCGCCGGGCACCTCGGCGGCACGCTGTCGGCGGCGACCCGCGACGACCTCGTGGGCTCGTCGCTGCGGCGCTCGGTGTCGACGATCCGCGCGGAGGTCGGCCTCGACCCCGACGACCGGGACGCGGTGGCCGCGGACGGCGACTGGCTCCTCGAGCGCACCAAGGTGCTGTTCGCCCGCGACCTCCCGTGGCGCCCCGGCGCGCGGGAGGCGCTGACCGCGGTGCGGGCGTCCGGACTGCCGACGGGTCTCGTGACGAGCACGTACCGCGGGCTCACCGAGGTCGCCCTCGACACCATCGGGCGCGACTTCTTCGACGTCACCGTGTGCGGCGACGAGGTCGCGGCCACCAAGCCCGATCCGGCGCCCTACCGGCGGGCGGCCGAGCTCCTCGGCGTCGACCCCGCGCACTGCGTGGCCGTCGAGGACTCACCGACCGGGACCCGCTCGGCCGTCGCCGCCGGCGCCACCGTCCTCGTCGTGCCGTCCGAGGTGCCCGTGCCGGGCGGCACGCGGCGCGTGGTGCGGGAGAGCCTGGTCGGGCTCACGGTCGACGAGCTCCGCGCGGCCCTGCGCAGCGGCCTGTCCGGTAACCACCGGACGCGGGCCGGCGCGCACTGAGCGCGCAGGAACGACGGTGGGGCGCGGCGGCCCGACGGCGGAACGGGGGAACCGGGACCCGCTCGTGGGCGTGTCCTCCCGCCCGACCGTCCGTTCGGCGCGTCCGGGAGCCCGGAGGGCGCAGCCGGGACGGCGCCGGGTGCAGGACGCGCGACAGTGGGGCCATCCCGTGGTGTGCGACCGATCATGGCTCCGTGCGACGATGGCTCGACGTGAAGACGTTCGACGAGCTCTTCGACGAGCTGACCGTCAAGGCCCGGGACCGACCCGAGGGGTCGGGGACCGTGGCAGCACTGGATGCCGGGGTGCACGCGCAGGGCAAGAAGGTGCTCGAGGAGGCCGGCGAGGTGTGGATCGCGGCCGAGTACGAGACCGACGACAAGCTGGCCGAGGAGATCTCCCAGCTGCTCTACCGCGTCCAGGTCATCATGCTCGAGCGCGGGTTGACCCTCGCCGAGGTCTACAAGCACCTGTAGTCGACACCCGCGGGTGTCAGGAGGAGAAGGACCCCATGCTCCGCGTCGCCGTTCCCAACAAGGGATCCCTGGCCGAGGAGGCGTCGACGATGCTGCGCGACGCCGGCTACCGGCAACGGGCGGACAGCCGCGACCTGAGCCTCCACGACGAGGCCAACGGGGTCACGTTCTTCTATCTCCGCCCGAAGGACATCGCGACCTACGTCTCCGAGGGCCAGCTGCACCTCGGCATCACCGGGCACGACCTCACCGAGGAGTCCAGCGCCTCGGTGAACCAGCTGCTGCGGCTCGGGTTCGGGCAGTCGAAGTTCCGCTACGCCGCGCCCTCCCGCAACGAGTGGACCCTCCAGGACCTGGCGGGCAAGCGGATCGCCACCTCGTACCCCCGGCTGGTGCGGGCCAACCTCGCGCAGCAGCGGATCGCGGCGAAGGACGTCATCCGCCTCGACGGCGCCGTCGAGATCTCGATCGAGCTGGGCGTGGCCGACGCCATCGCCGACGTCGTGAGCTCCGGCCGCACCCTCGCCCAGCACGGTCTCGTGGTGCTCGGCGACCCGATCACCGAGTCCGAGGCGGTGATCATCGACCGCAACGCCAAGTTCGACCAGGTCCCCGACAGCCCGGACACCGAGAAGTCGAAGAACCGGTTCGTCGAGCGCCTGCGCGGCGTGGTCTACGCCCGCCGCTACGTCATGCTCGACTACGACTGCCCGGTCGGCCTCCTCGAGCGCGCCGTGGCGCTGACCCCCGGCATCGAGTCGCCCACCGTCGCGCCGCTGTCGAACGAGAAGTTCGTCGCGGTCCGCTCGATGGTGGAGCGCAAGCGGGTCAACGACATCATGGACGAGCTCGCCGACCTGGGCGCCACGGGCATCGTGACCTCGTCGCTGCAGTCGTGTCGCGCCATCGGCTCGGCCAACGGGGCGCACTGAGGTCCGGCCTCCTCAGCGGGGCCGCACCGTGAGGGCCTGGGCGGCGCGCCCGACCGGGCCGTGCTCGTCGTGCACCACCGCGAACGCGGTGCCCAGCCCCTCGGGTCCGATGACGCTGTCCGCGTCGAGCCCGACCCAGGCCCCCCGCGGGGCGCGGTGCAGGTGCAGCGTCAGGTCGGTGTTGACGAAGAGCCACCGGTTGAGGTCGAGCCGGGCCGCCGCCCCGTTGGTGGAGTCGGCGACGGCCGCGAGGCACTGCCACGGCGTCGGCTCCTCGTCCTCCACCACCGGCACCCGCAGCCGGCCCCACGCCCGCCCCGGCCCGGACTCGCCCAGGTGGCCGGTCAGCCAGCGCCAGTCGACGGCGTCGAGGTAGCCGGGCAGCCAGCCCTCCGGGGTCGGGATGATCCGGCCTTCCTGGGGACCGGGCATCGTCGGGCCGGGCGCGGTCGCGGCGGCGGCGGTGTCCTCGACGGCGAGGCGCCACCCGGTGGCGCGCGCGACCGCCCGGCCCGCCGCGGCGAGCTCGGCGACGACCAGCTCGATCGTCCGCCCGGGCCGCTCGACCCGGGCCGTGACGGTGAGCTCGCCCATCGGCACGCGCCCCAGGACCTCGACGGTGAGTCGCGAGAGCAGCATCTCCTCGCGCGGCGCGCACCGCTCCAGCGCCCGGACCAGCAGCGCGCTCGGCGGGCCCATGTGCTGGCCGTCCGGGAACCACGGTCCGGCCGTCGAGCCCGTCGCCAGCACGCGCTCGGCGCCCGGCGGGTCGTCCGGGGCCGGCGGGCGCGGGCGGAAGAACGGGTCGGTCACCGTCGTGGTCACATCGCCTCCTAGGCTCGCCGGCGGGGGAAGGGCGGGACGGGTGACGACAGCACGGGTGGTGCTCGCGGTGCTGATCGCGGCGCTCGCCGTGACGGGCGTGGTGGTCGCGGTCCGACCGGCCGGCACGACGGCCCCGGAACCCTATCGAGGGCCGTCGCGCGACCTGCGTGCTCACCCCTTCGCCTGGGACTCCGTGTGGAACCTGCCGCTGGCGGCCTCCGCGCAGTACGCGCCGTTCAGCACGCGGGCCCGGGACATCTACCTCGACATCGAGAACATCAGCGTCGACCCGTCCGCGCCCGTCCGGGACCTGGAGTCCGACAACGGCGGTCCGCGGGTGCGCGTCGACCCGCGTCTCGCCGCGGACGGGTCGTTCAACAACTGCTCGACGTTCCTCGCCGACACCCCCGACGCCGAGACGGTCGTCGCGGGGCAGCCCCTGGAGCTGGAGCCCGGGGGCACGCCCTCGTGGGACTACACCTACGCCCCGGTGTCGCTGCGCGGCGACGGGCGACTGGGGTGCCACGGCGGGTCCAACCTCTCGGGGATCGGCGGGACGATCCGCGTCGGGGAGATGCCCTCGCCCGCCCCGCTCCGGCACGCCCTCAAGATCAACCTCAACTGCACGCTGAGCTGCAGTCCCGAGGGCAACGGGTTCCGGTGGCCCGCGATGAAGGCCGACGGCGCGTTCCGCGAGGCGTACCGCGGGGACGACCCGCGCGTGAACCTCGGGACGATGTTCGCGCTCCCGCCGGACGCCGACCTCAGCTGGATCACGGAGAAGGACACCCTCAAGATCGCCGAGGCGTTCCGTGACTACGGCGCCTACGCGGTCGACTCGACCGGCGGGCCGCCGACGAACGCCCTCAACGCCCAGGCGGGCGCGGAGGAGGAGATCCCGAACATCGACTCGCCCCAGATGGTGCGGCTGTTCGCCTCGCTGCACATCGTCACCAACAGCGCGCCGGAGACCCCGGGCGGCGGAGCGCTCGGCACCCCGCGCCGCGTTCCCTGCGCGCTGCCCTTCCCCGACGGCACCGGCGGGGCGCCGCCGGGCTGCTGATCCGTGCGGGTCAGCCGCCGGGCCAGCCGGGGTAGTCCGGCGGCGTGCCGTCCCAGGCGGGGCAGAGCGGCTTGAACGCGCAGAAGGCGCAGCCGGGGCCGGGGTTCGGGCGGAAGTCGCCGGTCGGCGCGGCGCGCAGGATCGCGGCCCACACGGCGCGGAGCACGCCGGCGAAGCGCTCGAGCTCGTCGGCCCGGGGCCGCAGGGTGAGCGAGGTGGTGTCGGCGAGGTGCAGCAGGCGCAGCGTCGGCACCACCCCCCGCGTGCGGGCCAGCAGCAGCGCGTAGAAGCGCACCCCGAACATCATCGGGCCCTCGGTGCGCAGCGACGGCGAGCGCCCGCTCTTGTAGTCGACCACCGTGAGCCCGTTCGGCCCGCCGCCCGGACCCACGTCGAGGCGGTCGAGGTGGCCGCGCAGCGGGGTGCCGTCGGGGAGCTCGGCCTCGACCCGCAGCTCGCGGGCCTCGGAGACGACGCCGCGCGGGTCCTCGAGGGCGAAGTAGCGCGCGAGCAGCGCGTCGACCCCCGGCTCCTCGCCGAGCAGCGCGCGGTCGTCGGCGTCGAGCTCGCCCAGCACGTCCTGCGCGAGCGCCCGGGCGGCGTCGGGCCGGCGGTCCCCGGGCTCGAGGGCGTGCAGGCGCTCGAGCACCGCGTGCACCACCGTGCCCCGCAGCGCCCCGGGCGACGGCGTCTCGGGCAGGCGGTCGACCGCCCGGAAGCGGTAGAGCAGGGCGCAGCGCCGGAAGTCGACCGCGCGGGACGGGGACAGCGCGGGCGGGCGCGGCGTCTCCACCGTCGTCACCTCGGCCTCCGTGCTCACGGGTCCGAGGCTAGGTCAGCACCCCGACACCGGCGCCCGTCCGGACGGCCCGGTGATCGCCGCGGGTGCTCCTCCGGGGCGATGTGGACCCGCTGGAGCAGCAGGAGCGATCACCGGCCTCGACGCGCTGCGAGCGGCACCTTGCGCATGATCAACGGGCCTCGGGGCCTGCCGAACGTGCCTCTCGCCGCCACCCGGCCCGCCCGACCCGGGTGACGCCGGCGTCGCGCCCACCACCCGGGAGGCGCCGGAGCAGCGGCTCCTAGGGTGGACCGTCGTGCGGAGCGAGGAACTGGACGAAGAGCGCGGGCCCGTGCGCAGCGGCCCGTTCCGTCCCGGCGACCGGGTGCAGCTCACCGACCCGAAGGGCCGGCACTTCAGCCTCGTGCTCGAGCGCGGCCAGAGCTACCACACGCACCGCGGGGCGATCGACCACGACAAGCTCATCGGTGCCCCCGAGGGCAGCGTCGTGCTCTCCGCGGCCAACACCCCGTACCTCGCCCTGCGCCCCCTGCTGCCCGACTACGTGCTGGCCATGCCGCGCGGCGCGCAGGTGATCTACCCCAAGGACGCCGCGCAGATCCTCATGTGGGGCGACGTCTTCCCCGGCGCGCGGGTGCTCGAGGCCGGTGCGGGCTCGGGCGCGCTGACCTGCAGCCTGCTGCGCGCGGTCGGCCCGGCGGGGCACGTGCGCTCCTACGAGATCCGCGCCGACCACGCCGAGCACGCCGTGGCGAACGTGGAGCGCTTCTACGGGGAACGCCCGGGGAACTGGGATCTGCGGGTCGGCGACCTCGCCGACCACGACCCCGACGAGACCGCGGACCGGATCGTGCTCGACATGCTCGCGCCGTGGGAGGTGCTCCCGGTCGTCCGCGAGACGGTGGTGCCCGGCGGCGTGCTCGTGGGCTACGTGGCGACGACGACCCAGCTCTCGACGCTGACCGAGGCGCTGCGCGAGCAGGCCTGCTGGACCGAGCCCCAGGTCTGGGA
The DNA here is from genome assembly GCF_037400275.1 of Actinomycetospora aeridis. Classification (NCBI taxonomy): domain Bacteria; kingdom Bacillati; phylum Actinomycetota; class Actinomycetes; order Pseudonocardiales; family Pseudonocardiaceae; genus Actinomycetospora; species Actinomycetospora aeridis. The sequence goes on from NZ_JBBEGL010000003.1 coordinate 704,202, forward strand.
GACGATCGTGCGCCCCTGGCACGCGGTGGGCCTCGCGGTGCGCCCCGAGCACCGCATGATCGCCCACACTGCCTTCCTGCTCACCGCCCGGCGACTCGCCGACGGCGTGACGCCGCCGCGGGTCCAGCGCCGCCCCAGCCGGGGCTGACCGAGCGTGAGCACCGGTGCTCCTGGGTGCTGGAGGAATCACCCTCGGTGATGTGACGCAAGGGGTCTGCGTGAGAACTCCGTCACCGGAACGCTACTCCACGGACACCTCGGTTCGCGGGTACGGTTTGCGATACGGAGTAGCGGAGGAGGGCGCCGTGACGAACGACGACGACCCCAGGGGCCGATCCGACAGGGCCGACAGCGGCCGGGACCGCGGCGAGCGACACGACCGCGGCTCGGCGGACATGGCAGCACAGGTGCGCTTCCTCGAGGACGAGGTCGCGCTGTTGCGTCGCAAGTTGACCGAATCCCCTCGGCACGCGCGCATCCTCGAACAGCGTCTCGGCGAGGCACAGCAGCGCGTCTCGCAGCTGACCGAGCGGAACGACAAGCTCACGGAGACCCTCAAGGAGGCCCGCGCACAGCTCGTGGCCCTCCGCGAGGAGGTCGACCGGCTCGCGCAGCCGCCGTCGAGCTACGGCGTGTTCCTCGAGGCGCACGAGGACTCCACGGTGGACGTGTTCACCTCGGGTCGCCGGATGCGGGTCGCCGTGTCCCCGGCGGTCGAGGTCGCCGAGCTGACCCGCGGGCAGTCGCTGCGGCTCAACGAGGCGCTCACCGTCGTCGAGGCGGGCACCTACGAGCGGGTGGGCGAGGTCGTGGCCCTGCGCGAGGTCCTCACCGACGAGGACGGCACGCGCAACCGCGCCCTGATCATCGGGAACGCCGACGAGGAGCGGGTGATCCACCTCGCGGACTCGCTGCTGCTCGACGGCGCGCCGGAGCTCAAGCCCGGCGACTCGCTGATGGTCGACACCCGCGTCGGCTACGCGTACGAGAAGGTGCCGAAGGCCGAGGTCGAGGAGCTCGTCCTCGAGGAGGTCCCCGACGTCGCCTACACCGACATCGGCGGGCTCACCCGGCAGATCGACTCCATCCGCGACGCGGTGGAGCTGCCGTTCCTCCACGCCGACCTCTTCCGGACCTACCAGCTGCGCCCGCCGAAGGGCGTGCTGCTCTACGGCCCGCCCGGCTGCGGCAAGACGCTGATCGCGAAGGCCGTGGCGAACTCGCTGGCGAAGAAGGTCGCCGAGACCCGCGGCGAGGACAGCCGCGACGTCAAGGCGCACTTCCTCAACATCAAGGGCCCCGAGCTGCTCAACAAGTTCGTCGGCGAGACCGAGCGGCACATCCGGATGATCTTCCAGCGGGCGCGCGAGAAGGCGTCCGAGGGCACTCCGGTGATCGTGTTCTTCGACGAGATGGACTCGATCTTCCGCACCCGCGGCTCCGGTGTCTCGAGCGACGTCGAGACGACGATCGTCCCGCAGCTCCTGAGCGAGATCGACGGTGTCGAGGGCCTCGAGAACGTCATCGTCATCGGCGCCTCCAACCGCGAGGACATGATCGACCCCGCGATCCTGCGTCCGGGACGGCTCGACGTGAAGATCAAGATCGAGCGTCCCGACGCCGAGGCGGCGCAGGACATCTTCTCGAAGTACCTCATCGACGGCCTGCCGTTGCACGAGGACGACATCGAGGAGTTCGGCGGCAACCGGGCGGCGTGCCTCGACGGCATGATCGAGCGGGTCGTCGAGCGGATGTACGCCGAGACCGACGACAACCGGTTCCTCGAGGTCACCTACGCCAACGGGGACAAGGAGGTCCTGTACTTCAAGGACTTCAACTCCGGCGCGGTCATCGAGAACATCGTCGGGCGGGCGAAGAAGTCGGCCATCAAGTCCCAGCTGGAGAGCTCCCAGCCGGGCCTGCGCGTGCAGCACCTGCTGGACGCGGTGGTCGACGAGTTCGCCGAGTCCGAGGACCTGCCGAACACCACCAACCCGGACGACTGGGCCCGGATCTCGGGCAAGAAGGGCGAGCGGATCGTCTACATCCGCACGCTCGTCACGGGCAAGGGTGCGACGCAGGGCAAGGAGATCGACACGGCGTCGAACACCGGCCAGTACCTGTGACCAGCCGGTACCTGTGACTGCAGGTACCGTGTAGGGCATGAACGACCAGCCACACCGGCCGTCCCGCCAGGACCGCAACGAGGTCCGCGGGGCGGCCGGTGTCGCGTCGGAGGCCGTGGACATCGTGTCGCGCCCCGTGCAGGGCACCCACGAGGCGATCGCCGGCACGGTCTTCGGGGCCCTGCGCCGGGTCGGGCTCGGGCCGGCGTCGAAGCCGGTGCAGGTGGTGCACGACGGCATCAGCACCGGCGTCTACGCCGCCGTGCGCGGCATCTCGCACCTCGCCGGGCAAGGGGTCGGGGCCGCCGCCGCGCTGGCGCGCCCCGGGGAGTGGCGCCCGATCACCGGCAACCCCACGGGCGCGGTGCTCACGGGCGCCGTCAACGGGCTGGTGGGCGACCACATGGTCGCCCTCGACAACGACCTCGCCGTCCCGATGGCGCTCTACACGTCCACGATCGGCCCCGACGGCGACGAGGAGCACCACGAGCTGCCGGGGGACACGGCCGATCCCGGGGCCCTGCGCGCCGTCGTCGCCGACCACCCCGAGCGCGACCTGCGCCGGCTCGTCCTGTTCGTCCACGGACTGGGCGAGACCGAGCACGCCTGGCGCCTCTACGGCGAGGCCAGCGCGGGGGAGGGGTACGCCGAGCGCGTCGCGTCGGCGACGGGTGCGACGCCGCTGCTCCTGCGCTACAACAGCGGGCTGCGCATCGCCGACAACGGCAGCGCGCTCTCGCTGCTGCTCACCGACCTGTTCCACCGCTGGCCCGAGGAGGTGGCGCGCCTGGACCTCGTGGGCCACTCCATGGGCGGGCTGGTGCTGCGCCACGCCTGCCACCACGCCGTGCGGACCGGGCAGCCGTGGGTCGGCGCCGTCCGCCGGATGATCTACCTCGGCTCGCCCCACCGCGGCGCGCCCCTGGCCCACCGGGTCGACCAGCTGGCCTCGCAGCTGTCGCGGTGGTCGAGCTCCCGCACCTGGGGCGAGTTCCTCGACCGCCGCTCCGCCGGCATCCGCGACCTCGTCGCCGGCGTCTCGGACACCGAGGTGCCGCTACTGGCCCACGCGTCCCACCACGCCGTCGCCGCCTGCGTCACCAGCTCGGCGGACCACCCGCTGGCGAACGCCCTGGGCGACCTGCTCGTCCCCGTCGACTCGGCGGGCGGCGCCGTCGCCGACGTCGAACCGTTGACGTCGTCACACCACTTCCACCTGCTCAACGACCCGGACGTGCACGACCATCTGATGCGATGGCTGAGCGCGGAGGACGAGCCGACCCGGGAGTGAGCCGACGGGGCCACCGGGCGCGGCTGCTGGTGCTGGGCGCGCTCACCGCGGCCGCCCCGCTGTCGCTGGACACCTACCTGCCCGCGCTGCCGGCCCTCACCGCCGACCTCGCGACCTCGCCGTCGGTCACCCAGCTCTCCCTGACCTCCTGCCTCGTGGGGCTCGCGCTGGGCCAGCTCGTCGCCGGCCCGCTCTCCGACGTCCTGGGCCGGCGCCGCCCGATGATGATCGGGGCGGCCGGCTTCGCGGTCGCTTCCGCGCTCTGTGCGGTGGCGCCGAACGTCGAGGTGCTCATCGGGCTGCGGCTGGCCCAGGGGCTGCTCGGGGCGGTCGGGATCGTCGTCGCGCGCGCGGTCGTCCGGGACACGAGCGACGCGACGACGTCGGCCCGGGCCTTCGCGACGCTGATGCTGGTCTCCGGCGTCGCCCCGATCGTCGCGCCGGTCCTGGGCGGTCAGCTGCTGCGCGTGACGAGCTGGCGCGGGGTCTTCGTGGTGCTGGCGGTGTACGGGGCACTCGCGGGCGTCGCGGTGCTGCTGGCGGTGCGCGAGTCGCTGCCGCGCTCCCGCCGGCGTGCGGGCAGCGCGGCGGCCACCGCGGCCTCGTTCCGCGTGCTGCTGGGGGACCGCCGGGTCGTCGCCTGCGTCCTGACCGCCGGGCTGGTCTTCTCGGCGATGTTCGCCTACATCTCGGGCTCGACGTTCGTGCTCCAGGACCTCTACGGCCTCTCGCCGCAGGCGTTCTCCGGGGTGTTCGCGGCCAACTCGGTGGCGATCGTCGCGTCGGTGCAGGTCGCCGGGCGTCTCGCGGGCTCGGGGCGGGTGCGTCCCGAGCGGCTCCTGGTCGTCGGGCTCGTCGTCGCGCTGACCGGCACCGGCGTGCTGCTGGTCTCGGCGCTGCTCGACGCGGGCCTGGTGGGTCTGCTCGCCGGCCTCGTGCTCACCGTCGTCGGCGTCGGATTCGTGCTGCCCTGCGCGACGACGCTGGCGCTGGCCGACCATCCCGAGCACGCCGGGAGCGCGTCGGCGCTGCTGGGGACCTCGCAGTTCCTCGTCGGCGCGGGCACGGCCCCGCTGGTGGGGCTCGCCGGGAGCCGCTCGGCGGTGCCGATGGCCGCCACCATGGCCGGCGCGGTCCTCTTGGGCGCCGTGGCCTTCGCGGTGCTGTGGCGCGGCACGCAGTCCGCGACCAGCGGGCCGGAGGGGGCCGAGGGCGCGCAGCACAATTAGGGTCGGGGCATGACCGCGCGCCGCATCATGGGCACCGAGATCGAGTACGGCATCTCCGTCCCCGGCGACCCGGCGGCGAACCCGGTGATCACGTCGACCCAGATCGTGCTGGCCTACGCCGCGGCCGCCGACGTCCCCCGTGCCCGGCGGGCCCGCTGGGACTACGAGGTGGAGTCGCCGCTGCGCGACGCCCGAGGCTTCGACCTGGGGCCGAGCGCGGGCCCGCCGCCCGACGCCGGCGACCTCGACGACCTCGGCGCCGCCAACGTCATCCTCACCAACGGGGCCCGCCTCTACGTCGACCACGCCCACCCCGAGTTCTCGGCGCCGGAGGTGACCACCCCGCGCGACGCCGTGATCTGGGACAAGGCGGGCGAGCGGGTGATGGAGGACGCCGCCGAGCGGGCGGCCACGGTCCCCGGCACCCCGCGCATCCAGCTCTACAAGAACAACATCGACAACAAGGGCGCGAGCTACGGCTCCCACGAGAACTACCTCTGCGCCCGCCAGACCCCGTTCCCGACGATCATCACCGGGCTGACGCCGTTCTTCGCCTCGCGCCAGGTGGTGTGCGGGGCCGGCCGCGTCGGGCTCGGGGCGTCGGGCGACGAGCCCGGGTTCCAGCTCTCCCAGCGCGCGGACTACATCGAGGTCGAGGTCGGGCTGGAGACGACGCTCAAGCGCGGCATCATCAACACCCGCGACGAGCCCCACGCCGACGCCGACAAGTACCGCCGCCTGCACGTCATCATCGGCGACGCGACCCTCGCCGAGTACTCCACGTACCTCAAGGTCGGCACCACCGCGCTCGTGCTCTCGATGATCGAGGCCGGCGTCCGGTTCGACGACCTGCGCCTGCTCGAGCCCGTGCGCTCGGTGCACCGCATCAGCCACGACCCGACCCTGAAGACCACCGTCGACCTCTCCGACGGGCGCAGGATGACGGCGCTGGACCTCCAGCGCGCCTACCTCGAGCGGGCCTGGGCGCACGAGGAGAGCGCCGGCGACGGCGAGATCGACCCGATGACCCGCGAGGTGCTCGACACCTGGCAGCAGGTCCTCGACGACCTCGGCAGCGACCCGCTGCGCTGTGCCGACCGGCTCGACTGGGTGGCCAAGCTCAACCTCCTGCAGGGCTACCAGCAGCGCGACAACCTGCCCTGGGACTCGCCGAAGCTGCACCTCATCGACCTGCAGTACGCCGACGTGCGGCAGGCCAAGGGCCTCTACAACCGGCTCGTGAGCAGGGGCTCGATCAAGCGCCTGGTCAGCGAGGACGAGGTCCGCGCGGCCGTCACCGAGCCGCCCGAGGACACCCGCGCCTACTTCCGCGGCCGCTGCCTGGAGCGCTACCCCGGCGAGGTCGCCGCGGCGTCCTGGGACTCGGTCATCTTCGACCTGGGCCGCGAGTCGCTGGTGCGGATCCCGACGCTGGAGCCCCTGCGCGGCACCCGCAAGCACGTCGGCGAGCTCATCGACAACTCGGCGAACGCCACGGCGCTGGTCGAGGCACTCACGCGGGGTTAGTTCCCGGGCAGATGTCGCCCGCGATCTGTAGGGTTCGAAAGCGCAGTACCCCGATGTGAGGAAAGACCCCGGGAGGCTAGCCATGGCGCAGGAACAGACCCAGCGGCAGGGCGGGGGCGACGACGGCGAGGGCAGCGAGGACAGCACCGCTGCCGGCCAGGAGCGCCGCGAGAAGCTCGGTGAGGACGTCGACACGATCCTCGACGAGATCGACGACGTGCTCGAGGAGAACGCGGAGGACTTCGTCCGGGCGTACGTCCAGAAGGGCGGCCAGTAACCTCCCGGCGGAGTCAGGTACTCCGTCCGGCCTACGAACACCACGCCGCCCCCGTGGCCCGGTCACCCCGGGCCCCGGGGGCGGTGTTCCATCCCCCGACCACCTCCAGCTGCCTAGGAGCGCCCCACCGATGGAGCCCTCGTCGGCCCTGCCCCCGGCCTACTTCTCCGCCGGGACGGCCTCGTTCGTCGACTTCCTGCGGGAGGTCCGGCCCGACCTGCTGCCCGGCGCGGGCGCCACGACGGTGACCGCCGAGCAGGCCGGGACGTCCGCCGCGCACGGCACGACGATCGTCGCGGCCACCTTCGCGGGCGGCGTCGCCATCGCCGGCGACCGCCGCGCGACGATGGGCAACCTCATCTCCTCCCGCGACATGCAGAAGGTCTACGTCACCGACGACTGGTCGGCGGCCGGGATCGCGGGCACCGCCGGGATGGCCGTCGAGGCGGTCCGGCTGTTCACCGTCGAGCTGCAGCACTACGAGAAGATCGAGGGCGTCCCGCTCACCTTCGACGGCAAGGCGAACAAGCTCGCCGGCATGGTGCGCGGCAACCTCGGCGCCGCCCTGCAGGGCCTGTCGTTCGTGCCGCTGTTCGTCGGCTTCGACGTCGACGCAGGAGACCCCGCCCGCGCCGGGCGGATCGTCTCCTACGACGTCGTCGGCAGCCGCAACGAGGAGACCCACTACGCCGGCGTCGGCTCCGGATCGCTGTTCGCCAAGTCGTCGCTGAAGAAGCGCCACGACCCGCAGGGCTCGAAGGACGACGTCGTGCGCGCCCTCGTCGAGGCCCTCTACGACGCGGCCGACGACGACACCGCCACCGGCGGGCCGGACACCATCCGCGGCATCAACCCCATCGTGGTGACGATCGACGCCGAGGGCGCGACGATGCTGGGCGACGACGAGGTCGGCGCGGTCGCCGACGCCGTGATCGCCGGGCGTCGCGAGCGTCCCGGCGGCTGACCGCGCCGCACCCCCACCCTTAGACACGAGACCTAGGAGCGCTCCCCGCCATGACGATGCCGTTCTACGCGTCGGTCGACCAGCTGATGCGCGACCGCTCGGACCTCGCGCGCAAGGGCATCGCGCGGGGCCGCAGCGTCGTCGTGCTGACCTTCGCGGGCGGCGTGCTGTTCGTGGCGGAGAACCGGTCGAACTCCCTGCGCAAGGTCTCGGAGATCTACGACTCGCTCGGGTTCGCCGCGGTCGGCCGGTACAACGAGTTCGAGAACCTGCGCACCGCCGGCATCCGCTACGCCGACGTGCGCGGCTACTCCTACGACCGCCGCGACGTCTCGGGCCGCTCGCTCGCCAACGCCTACGCCCAGATCCTCGGCGCCAGCTTCATCGAGCAGCAGAAGCCCTTCGAGGTCGAGCTCTGCGTGGCCGAGGTCGGCGGGACCCCGGACCGCGACAAGCTCTTCCGCATCACCTACGACGGCTCGATCTCCGACGAGCCGCGGTACGTGGTCATGGGCGGCACGACGGAGCCGATCAGTGCGGCGCTGCGCAGCTCGTACGAGGCCGACCTGGACATGCAGGGCGCCCTGCGCATCGCGCTCGAGGCGCTGCAGTCGGCGAACGGGTCGTCCGGCTCGGGGGCGAGCGGCGCGTCGTCGGAGGACCGCACGCTGGGCGTCGACGCCCTCGAGGTGGCCGTGCTCGACCGCGCGCGCCGCCCGCGCCGCGCCTTCCGCCGTGTCACCGGGGCGGCGCTGGCCGCACTGTTGCCCGGCGACGCCGCGGGCCCGGGCGGCGCCGCCGCCGAGGGTGCAGGGGAGGGCGCGGGGGAGGGCGACGGGGACACCGGCGCCGGCGACGAGGTCTCGGGCGCGGGCGGGGCCGACCCGCAGGCCTGACGGCGGCGGGCTCCGCGGTATCGATGCCGCGGATGGCCTTCCGCCGCAAGCGCCGCGGACACCACCCTGGGCGGGTGCGGACACCGTCGTCGTCACACCTGGCGAACCTCGACCTCAACCTGCTGGTGTCGCTGCGCGAGCTGCTGCGCGAGCGCAACGTGACGCGGGCGGCCGCGCGGGTCGGGGTCACGCAGCCGGCCGCGAGCGCCGCGCTCTCCCGGTTGCGCCGCCACTTCGACGACGAGCTGCTCTCCCGGCACAACGGGAGCTACGTGCTCACCCCGCTGGCCGCGCAGCTGGCCGAGCAGGTCGAGGGCGTGTGCGCGGCCGCGGAGCGGCTCTTCGGCACGGGCCGGCAGTTCGACCCTGCCTCGACGCGACGCGGCTTCACGCTGCTGCTCGCCGACTACACGATCGCGGTGCTCGGGAGCGCGCTCTCCTCGGCGCTCGCGGCGCGCGCCCCCGGCGTCGAGCTGCGGCTGCGGCTGGTCCGGGAGGCGTTCACCGCCGACATCGCCGAGACGAGCCGGCTGATCGACGGGGTGGTGGCGCCGCCGTCGCCGCGGTTCGACCGTCCGGACCTGCGGTCGGTCGAGCTCTTCCGCGACCGCTGGGTCCTCCTGCTCGACGCCGAGCACCCCACCGCGGACGACGAGCTCACCCCGGCGGTGCTCGCCGCCCTGCCCTGGGTGGTGCCGTTCGCGCCCGACCGCGGGTTCTCGACGGCGGTGCCGATGACCCGCGAGCTCGCCCGCCTCGGCATCGAGCCCGACACCCGCGTGCGCGTGGAGAGCTACCTCGCGGTGCCCCACCTCGTCGCCGGCACCGACCGCGTGGCGCTGCTGCAGGAACGGCTCGCGCGGGAGGTCGCTCCGCGGCTCGGTCTCGTGGTGCGCGAGTGCCCGGCCTCCGAGCGCGCCCCGGCCGCGGCGGAGATCCGGGAGCGGCTCTGGTGGCACGCCGACCTCGACGGCGACCCCGCCCACCGCTGGCTGCGCGAGCTCCTCGTCGAGCTGGGCGCCGCCGTCTGACTCCTCACCGCCATCGACGCGGTTGATGGCGGGGCAGCGCGAATCGCTATTTCCGCGCGCGGCCCGCCCCTTCCTAGCGTGTGACGCATGCCGCACCCGCTCACCGACCTCCCGGTCCGCACCGTCGTGCGGGATGCGCTCCTGCACCCGGGCGACCCCGCCGAGCACCGCGTCGACGCGGACGTCTGCGTCGTCGGGGCCGGGATCGCCGGGCTCTCGGCCGCCGTGGAGTCGGCCCGCCTCGGCCGCGACGTCGTGCTCGTCGACGCACTGCCGGTGCTCGGGGGCCAGATGGTGAACTCGCTGATCGGCCTGTTCTGCGGGGCGTTCGGCAACGCGCCGGAGCACCGCCGGCTCACCTACGGCCTGCTCGACGACATCTTCACCGACCTCGGGGCGAGCGGGGACATCTTCTACCGCGTCGGCCACACCATCACCGTCGGCTACGACGAGGTCCGGCTCGGGCGCTGGGTGGAGGACACGGTCCGCGAGCTCGGCATCAAGGTGCTCACCGGGGCGTCGCTGGTGGGCGTGGACCGCGAGGGCGACCGGGTCCTCGGCGCCCGGTTCGCCACCCGCTACGGCGCGGTCGACGTCCGGGCGCACGGCTTCGTCGACGCCAGCGGCGACGCCGCCCTGTGCTGGGCGGCGGGCCTGCCCTGCCGGCTGCCGGAGCGGGAGATCTACGGCAGCCAGCAGCTGGTCGTCGAGCACCTCGACGAGTCCGACCCACCCGAGCCCGCGGACCTCGCGGCGCGCGTCGCGGCGAAGGCCGCGGAGTACGGGCTGCGCCGCCACGACGGCCTCGCCTTCTACTTCCCCGGCCGCGGCACCGCGGTGCTCAACATGACCCACATCGAGGCGCCGCTCGACCCGATCGCGGCGGCCGAGGCACAGCTCGAGGGCAAGGCGCAGGCCGACCGGGTGGTGGCGTTCCTGCGCGCCGAGTTCCCGGAGGTGTTCGGCAAGGCGTCGGTCCGCTCCTACGGCCTGCCCGGCCGCCGCCAGACCCGCTGGGTCGCCGGGGTCCACCAGCTCACCGTCGACGAGGTCCGCGCCGGCACCCGCTTCCCCGACGCCGTGGCGCGCACCGCCTGGCCGATCGAGCTGCACGACACCCCGTCGGGCTACGTGTGGGAGACCTTCGGTCCCGATCACCTGCACTACGTCCCGCTGCGCGCGATGACGCCCCCGGACACGGCGAACCTGCTGGTCGCCGGCCGCTGCGTCGACGGCGACGCCGCCGCGCTGTCGAGCGTGCGGGTGATGGGGCCCTGCGCGGCGATGGGCCACGCCGCCGCCCACGTCCTCGACCTCGTCGGCCCCGACGGCACCGTCCACGACGTCCCCACCCGCCGGACCGCGGAGCTCGCCGACCGCATCCGGCCCAACGTCGAGGGCTGAGGCGACGGAGATGATCCTCACCGACGACGACCGCCGCCTCCGGGACGGCGACGAGGGCCCGGCGGTGGCGGCCGCGATGGACCTGCTGGTCCGCTACGGCGAGGCCCTGGACGCCGAGCGCCTGTGCGACGTCCGCAACGTCGCGGGCACCACGACCCAGCCCTCGCCGGTGAAGGCCCGCCTCGTCGCCGAGGGCGGCTGGGACCGGGCGTTCTCGCTGATCAACCTCGACGCCGACGAGACGCTGCCGATCCCGCCGATGGCCGTCCCGACCTGCCAGCTCCAGCACGGGTTCGGCCGCGACGCGGTCGGTGTCGTCCCCTACGCCCCCGAGATGGTCGCGCTGCAGGACGACGGCGAGGCGTTCGTCGGGGCGCGCGGGGTCTCGGTGCTCGCCACCTGCACGCCGTACCAGGTCGGCAATCTGCCGGTGCGCGGCGAGCACTGCGCGTGGATGGAGTCCTCGGCGGTCGTCTACGCCAACAGCGTGCTCGGCGCCCGGACCAACTGCGAGGGCGGCGCCTCGACCGGCGCCGCGAGCCTCACCGGCCGGATCCCGTGCTGGGGCAACCACCGCGACGACGAGCGTCTCGGCACCCACCACGTGCGCGTCGAGACCCGGGTCGCGACCTTCCTCGACTGGGGCCTGCTCGGCTACGCCGTCGGCGACGCCGTGCAGGAGGGCCGGCCCGTCGTCACCGGCGACCTCGCGCTCCCGGACCTCACCGACCTCAAGCACTTCGGCGCGGCCGCGGCCTCGTCGGGCGGGGTGGAGATGTACCACGTCCCCGGCGTCACGCCGGAGGCGGCGAGCACCGAGGCGGCCCTCGGGGGCCGGCGGCCGCGGGACACCCTCGTCTTCGGCGCGACCGAGCGCCGCGCGGCCTACGACCGGCTCAACGACCAGGGCACGCGCGAGGACGTCGACTTCGTCCTCCTCGGCTGCCCGCACGCCTCGCTGGACCAGCTCCGCGACGCCGCCCGCGCCCTCGACGGCCGGCGCCTCGCCGACGGCACCGAGCTGTGGATCATGGCGCCGCGGGCGCTGGCGGCCGTCGCCGAACGCTCCGGGTACACCGCGGTGATCGAGGCCGCCGGCGGGCGGGTGCTCACCGACTCGTGCCCGGCGATGTCGCGCACCGCTCCCGCCGGCACCCGGGTGTTCGCCACCGACTCGGCCAAGCAGGCGCACTACCTGCCGGCGATCCTCGGGATCGAGGCGTGGTTCGGCACCACCGCGGAGTGCGTCGACGCTGCGGTGACCGGCCGCTGGCGGGGTGAGCTGCGGTGACCGACCTCCAGCGCCCCGGGAGCCGCGCCGGCGTCGTCCTGCGCGGGCGCACCGTCGTGCCCGGCGCCGTCACCGGCGAGGCGCTCGTGTCCCCGGCGACGATCTCCGGCTGGGGCGGCATCGACCCCGCCGGCGGCACGATCATCGAGGCCCGCCACCCCCTGGCCGGGGTCTGCTTCACCGGGAAGATCCTCGTCTTCCCCGGCGCGAAGGGCTCCTCGGGCTGGTCGGGGTTCTTCCAGACCACGCGCCTGCTCGGCACGGCGCCGATCGGGTTGGTCTTCGCGGTCACGACGACGAAGGCGGCGCTCGGGGCCGTGGTCACCCGCGTGCCCGCGCTCGCCGACCTCGATGCCGACCCGGTCGCGGTCCTGCGCACCGGCGACCGCATCCGGCTCGACGCCACGGCCGGGACCGTCGAGCTGCTGGACCGCCCGGACACGACGGTCACGCCCGACGCGAGGGGGGACCGATGAGGGTCGCGGTGATGCGGGCCGACGAGCTCGCCCCCGGCGAGCACCGCGTCGTGCAGGTCGGACGGCGCTCGATCGGGGTGTTCCGGGTCGGCGACGAGTACTACGCGCTGGCCGACCACTGCCCGCACCAGGGCGGTCCGCTGTGCCGGGGCCGCGTCGCGCCGCTCGCCACCGCCGGCGCGCCCGGCGAGGTCGCGCTCGACCCCGACCGACTCTTCGTCGCCTGCCCCTGGCACGGCTGGGAGTACGACGTCACCACCGGCCGGTCGTTCCTCGGCCCGGGGGAGGCGCCGGTGCGCAGCTACCCCGCCGAGGTCGTGCCCGCCGACCCCGCCACGGGCCGCGTCCCCGGCCCCTGGGTCGCGGACACGTACGCGGTGACCGTGGAGGACCGCGTGGTCGTCGTCGACACCTCCGCCCGTCGAGCAGCAGCCCCGGCCGCCGGGGCGCAGGAGGCACCGTGACCGACACCCTCCCCGACGACGTCGCGCCGGCCGGCACCACGCCCCGTCCACGACGCGCGTCCCGCACGCCCGTCGTCGACGCCGACATCCATCCCGCGGTGACGCCGCAGCGCCTGGCCCGCGAGCTGCCCGAGCCGTGGCGGCGCCGCTACGAGCGCTTCGGCGTGCGCGGGGCCCCGCCGCCGGCGATCTACCCGCGGACCCGCAACGGGGGCATGCGCGCGGACTCCCACCCCGCCTCCGGGCCCCCGGGCAGCGACCTCGGGATGCTGCGCGATCAGCTGCTCGACCCCTACGACGTCCTCGCCGGCGTGCTCATCCCGCTGCAGGGCCACACCTGGGGTGCCGAGGAGCCCGACTTCGCCGCCGCCCTGTGCCGGGCGCTCAACGACGTCCTGGTCGCCGACTTCCTCGACCCCGAGCCGCGCCTGCGCGCCAGCATCTGCCTCGCCCACGAGTCGCCCGAGCAGGCCGTCGCCGAGATCGAGCGCCGGGCCGGTGACCCGCGGTTCGTCCAGGTCCTCTTCCCGAGCGGCACGCAGCTCCCGCTGACCGACGCCAAGTACCGCCCGGTGCTCGCCGCCGCGGCCGAGGCCGGCCTGCCGATCGGGATGCACCTCGGCGGCACGGAGGGCCACCGCGGTGACGGCTGGCCGTCGTTCTACCTCGAGCAGCACGGCTGGTACGGCAACGCGATGGCGATGGCGCTGACCACGCTGGTCGCCGGGGGCGTGCTCGACGCCGTGCCGGACCTGCGCCTCGTGCTGGTCGAGGGCGGACTGACCTGGGTGCCGTCGGTGCTGTGGGGGCTCGACGAGGCCTGGGCGCGGTTCTCCGACGACGTGCCGTGGCTGCGGCGGCGGCCCTCGGAGATCGTGCGCGAGCGGTGCTGGTTCACCACGCAGCCGATCGACGAGCCGGAGAACCTCGAGCACCTCGCGGTCACGATCCGCCAGAGCGGTCTCGCCGAGCGGATCCTCTTCGCGTCGGACTACCCGCACTGGGACTTCGACGACCCGGTGACGGCGCTGCGTGTCCTCCCGGCCGACCTGCGCCGGCCGATGATGGCCCGCACCGGCGCGGCCCTCTACGGCCTCGAGCTGCCGGAGGGGACGCCGTGACGGCCGGGGCGGGCGGTGTGGGCGGTGTGGGCGGGGCCGTCGACACCGACACCCACGTCGCGCCGGCGTCGCTGGACGCGCTGATGCCCTACCTCGCGCCGTTCTGGCGCGACTACGCCGAGGGCGCCGCCCTGCGCCTCGACCCCGCCCAGGCCGGTGCGTACCCGCCCGGCGCCACCGCCGGGCCCGCCCCGCCGGACGTGGCGACGCTGCGGGAGCGGGTGCTCGACGTGCCCGCCCCGGGCGGGGTGCCGGTGCGGACGGCGGTGCTCAGCGCCACCTCGGCCTTCGACGTCAGCCGCAACCCCTACTACGACGCGGCGCTGTGCGGGGCGCTCAACGACTGGGTGGTCGAGCACTTCCTCGACCGCGACGAGCGCCTGCGCGGGGGCATCGCGGTCCCGTCCGGCGACCCGGAGGCGGCCGTCGCGGAGATCCACCGCCGTGCCGACGACCCACGGTTCGTCCAGGTGCTGCTCCCGGTCCGCGGCCACGACCACCGCTACGGCCACCGCCGCTTCCTGCCCGTGCTCGAGGCCGCCGCCGGCACCGGGCTCGCGGTGACCCTGCACGCGTGGGGCCGGGCGGGGAGCGCGGCGACGCCCACCGGGTTCACCCACACCTACCTCGCCGACTACCTCTCGCAGGGCCACCTCGCCCAGGCCCAGCTGACGAGCCTCGTCGTCGAGGGGGTCCTCGACCGGCTGCCCGGCCTGCGCGTGGTCGTCGCCGAGTGCGGGTTCTCCTGGCTGCCGCCGCTGCTGTGGCGGCTCGACAAGGAGTGGAAGGGCATCTGGCGCGAGGTGCCCTGGGTGCGCCGCCCGCCGTCGTCGTACCTGCGCGAGCAGGTCCGCCTCACCAGCACCCCGGCCCACCTCCCGACCGACCCCGCCGAGCTCGCCGACGCGCTCGAGGTGATCGACGCGGCACGGCTGGTCATGTACGCGGGCGACCACCCCCACGTCCACGGCGACGGCACCGCCCGCCTGCTCGCGGCGCTCGACCCGGCCGCCCGCGCCGCGGTCCTGGGCGGGACCGCCGAGGACTTCCTGCTCGGCCGCGGTCGCGGCACCGGCTCGTCCACCCCATCGCACCGGCGCGAGGAGGCCCCCCGATGACCCCCACCCGAAGGCTTCGCCGACCGTGGTTCCGCGCGCTCGCCGGCGTGCTCGTCGCGTGCGCGGTCCTCGCCGGCTGCGGGGAGGGCGACACCACCGACGACGGCCGGCAGCGGATGACGTTCCTCAACATCCTGCCGATCGAGTCGCTGTCCTACGCTCCGGAGCTCATCGCGGACACCCGCGGGTTCTTCGCCGCCCGCGGGCTGGAGGTCCGGTTCGAGGCCACGCAGGGCTCCGCGCCGGCGATCCAGACGCTGCTCGCCGGGTCGGCGGAGATCAGCCGCATCGGTGACATCGAGACGATGATCGCGGCGGGCAACCGCCAGGCGCCCCTGGTCGGGATCGGCGAGGTCATCCACCGCGGCACGATCCGGGTGATCTCGGCGAACGGCGACCCGATCACCCAGCCCGCCCAGCTGCGCGGCAAGCTCATCGGGACCCCGTCGGAGGGCGGGACGAGCTCGATCACCCTCGACCTGCTCGCCGCGTCGGCGGGCGTGCCCCCGGCCGAGGTCCGCCGCCAGGTGGTCGGGCTCGCGCCCGGCGTGTTCGACCTGCTCACCGCCGGCCGCGTCGACGGCTACATGGTCTCCCTGGACACCGCGGTGCTCCTGCAGCGCACGCGCCCGCAGGCCGTCGTCCTCGACCCCAACCAGTCGATCACGGCGGGTTCGCAGATCTACGCCACCTCGGCGCAGACCACCCGGGATCCCGCCGAGCAGGACAAGCTGCGCCGCTACCTCGCCGCGATCGACGACGCGGTGCGGTTCATCGTCGCCGACGAGGCCACCGGGTTCGCCGGGACCATGGCCGCGATCGGCGGGAAGTACCAGGTGCCGGCACTCCGCGACCCCGAGACGGCGCGCCTCGCGCTCGCGGCCTACGTCGACTCCTACACCGCGGGCGAGAGCCTCACCGGCATCTCGCCCCAGCGCTGGCAGCAGACCTACGGCGAGATCGTCGGGGTCGGGCAGCTCCCCGCGGGCCTCGACCCGAACCGGTGGCTCGACACCACGCTCGCGCCCGCGGCGCCGTCCTGACCCGCACCGATGCCGACCGGACACCCACCGCACCAGGCCAGGAGGCGGCGATGACGCAGCAGACCCGCACGGCGACCGCGACACCACCACCGACATCACCGCAGGCACCACCACCGACCCCCGCCGGACCCGACGAGTTCGACGGCCGCGACACGGATCGCCCCGGCGACCCGCGGGCCGTCGGGCTGCGGGTCGCGGGCGTCGACAAGACCTACAGCACGCGGCGCGGCGACGTGCACGCCCTGTCGGACATCGACCTCGAGGTGGGCCGGGGCGAGTTCGTCTCGCTGGTCGGGCGCTCGGGGTGCGGGAAGACGACGCTGCTGCGGGTCCTGTCGGGCCTGCTCGCGCCGACCGCGGGCACCGTGGAGGCCGGGGAACGCCCCGCGTGGGTGGCGGGACGCCGCGACGACGCGGTGTTCGCGGAGTTCGGCCTCGTGTTCCAGGAGGCCAACCTCTTCCCGTGGTTCACCGTGGTCGACAACGTCGCGCTGCCGCTCAAGCTGCGCGGGGTGGGCCGGGCGGAGCGGCGGGCCCGGGCGACCGAGCTGTGCGCGACCGTCGGCCTCACCGGGTTCGAGGACTCCTACCCCCGCGAGCTCTCGGGCGGGATGCGCCAGCGGGCGGCGATCGCCCGGGCGCTGGCGTGCGACCCGTCGGTGCTGCTCATGGACGAGCCGTTCGGCGCACTGGACGCCATGACCCGCGACAGGATGAACCTCGAGCTGCAGCACATCCACGCGGTCTCGGGGACGACGGTGGTGTTCGTGACGCATTCGATCAGCGAGGCGGTGTTCCTCGCCGACCGTGTCGTGCTGCTGACGCCCCGGCCGGGGCGCATCCGGTCCGTGACCCCGATCGACCTGCCCCGGCCGCGCTCGGTCGAGGTCGAGGCCACCGCGGAGTTCGGCGAGCTCGTCGTCGGGCTCCGTCGTCAGCTGGACGAGGAGGACTGAACGGTGACGACCTCGACGCCCCCGACGACCTCACCGACACGGGACATCGACACCCGCACCGACGGCGCCCCGCCGGCGCGTCCCGTCGACGCGGACGCCGCGCCGGCCGAGGGCGAGTCCCCCTGGATGCGGCGGCTGCCGTGGGTCAGCGGGCCGCTCATGCTGGTCGCGCTGCTCGGGATCTGGCAGTTCGCGGTGTCCGTCGTCGGCGTCTCGGAGTTCATCCTCCCCGCGCCCGCGGCCGTCGTCGAAGCGCTCGGCGACCTGTTCGCCGACCCGGACATCGGCGGGCACATCGGCATCACCCTGCTCGAGGTGCTCGCGGGCTTCGGCATCGCGCTCGTGGTCGGGGTCGCCGTCGGCGCGACCCTCGGGCGCATCGCCTGGCTGCAGCGTGCCGTGCAGCCGGCGCTGGTCGCGTTGCAGGTGGTGCCGAAGGTGGCGTTCGTGCCGATCTTCGTCATCTGGTTCGGGTTCGGCCCGACCTCGAAGATCATCATGGCGGCGCTGCTGGCGTTCTTCCCGATCATGCTCAACGTGATGCTCGGGGTGCGCTCGGTGGACCGCGGCCACCGCGACGTCATGCGGGGCCTCGGCGCGAGCCGGTGGGCGACGTTCCGGGACATGGAGCTGCCGACGACGCTGCCCTACGTCTTCGCGGGCGCCGAGGTCGCCATCGTGTTCTCCGTGATCGGCGCGATCGTCGGCGAGTACCTCGGCGGCAGCCAGGGCCTGGGCTACCTCGTCGTGTCGAGCCTCAACGCCCTCGACGCGCCCCGGCTGTTCGCCGTGATCGTCCTGCTCGCGGTGCTGGGCTCGCTGCTCTACGTCGCGGTGACGACGGTGAAGAAGCTCGTCATCCCCTGGCACGACTCGGTGCGCACCGAGGTCTGAGCTACACCTCGGGCGGGCGGTACACCGGGATCGCGCCCGGGGCGATGCGGAAGACGAACCGCTCGGCGTCGGGCTGCACCTCGCCGTCGGTCGCGAGCCCTATCGGCGGGCCGACCACGCGCACCGAGAGCCGCGTGCGCGTGTTCCGCACGTACACGCGGCTGCGCGACAGCGTGCCGGCCAGCACCGAGACGACGAACCGGGTGCGCGAGAACGGCACGTCGGCGCGCAGGAACCGCACGTCGAGCACCCGCGCGTCGAGGCGCGGCCGGAACAGCGGCGCCATGCCCCGCGGCTCGTAGCCCCCGTTGCCGACGAACAGCAACCAGATCGTGCGGCGCTTGCCGTCGAGCTCGACGACCAGCGGGGTCGCCTCCGCCAGCACCCGCACGAGCGCGAAGGCCGCGGCGGGCCACTTGCCCCACCGCCCCTCCCAGTCCTCGCGGAGGCGGACCATGTCGGGGTAGCCGCCGAGGCTCGCGGTGTTGACGAACGCGAGGGTCCGGTCGTCCGAACCGCCGGACCCCCCGGCCGGGGTCATGTCGACCATGCCGACGTCGACCTGCACGGCCTCGCCGTCACGGGCGGCGGCCAGCGCCGCGGGCGTGTCGTCGATCCCGACGTCGCGGGCGAAGTGGTTGAGCGTCCCCTCCGGCAGCACCACCAGGGGTACCCGACGGCGCTGGGCCAGCCCGGCGAGCGCGGCGACCGACCCGTCCCCGCCGGCGACACCGACGGCCCGGGGCGCCTCCCCGTCGGGGGACGGCCGGTCGAGGGCGGCCTCGACCTCCTCGACGAAGTCCACGCCCGGCTCCGGCACGATGACCTGGGCGCGGGGGAGCACCTCGTGGATCGCCGACGGCGGGTCCGGCGGGCCGGGGGTGTCGTCCTCCTCGGGCCCCTCGCCGACGCCCAGCACCGGCGCCACGATCTGCCCGAGCGTCTCGAGCGGGCCGGGCGTCCCCGCCGACGGGTTGGCGACGACCACGAGGCCGGAGCCGTCGCCGAGCGCGGGCGCGTCACCGGCCGGGCGGGCGCGCGCCGGCGCGTGGCGCACGACCGGCCACCAGCGCCGGGTCAGCACCGCCACCCCGGCGCCCAGCGCCGCGCCGGCCAGGACGTCCTCGACCGTGCGCTCCCCGAGCACCACCCTGGCCGTCGAGACGCCGACCGCCACGGGCGCGAGCGCGGCCCCGACCAGCGGCGATTCCATGGCCGCGGCCGTGACGAAGGCCGACGACGACGCGGCGTGCGCCGACGGGAAGCGTCGGCCCCAGGGGCGGGCGCGGGGGAGCAGGGGCTTGGCGAGGGCGTGGGCGATCGCCGAGGTCGCCGCCGCCGCCATGACCCCGCGGACCCCGGCGCGCCGGCGCGGGCCCCTCCCCGAGGCGAACAGGCCGCCGGCCGCGACGGCCCAGAGCAGCCCGCGGTCGGCGGTGCGGTCGAGGCGGCGCATCCAGCGCGAGCCGACGGGGGAGCGGTGCGCCGGCCGGACGGCGGGTGGGGTCACGGACGCGGTCCCGGTCAGCGTGCCGTGGCGCGGTGCGGCCACAGCGCCTCGTCGCGGCGGTAGACCGGCACGGGGTGGTCGGCGACCCGGTAGCGCAGGCGCCGGCCGCGTCCCACGACCTCCCCGTCGGCGGCGACGTCGACCGGGCCGTCGAGCAGCTCGATGTCCAGCGATCGCATGGCGCTCTCCTGGTAGATCCTGTTGTGCCCGAGCACGCCGGTGGCGAGCGCGACGAACGCCCGTACCCGGGCCAGGGGCCGGTCGGCGCGCAGGTAGCGGACCTCCAGCACGCCGGTGTCGAGCCGGGGCCGGTACGAGGGCACCATCCCGGTCGGCACGTAGGGCCCGTTGCCGACGAACAGCATCCACACCGAGCGCTCCACGCCGTTGAGGCGGACCCGGATGGGCCGGCTGCGCGCGAGGGTGACCAGCAGCGCGGCGACGGCCGAGGGCCATTTGCCCCACCGCGGCTGCCACGTCTCGCGGAGCCGGACCATCTCGGGGTAGCCGCCGAACGCCGAGGTGTTGACGAAGACGATCCGCTGGGGTTCCTGGCGGCCCTCGACGTCCGCGTGCACCCGCAGCTCGCCGAGGTCGACCGCGACGGCCTCGCCCGCGCCGGTGGCGTCGATCGCCTCCTGGGTGTCGTAGACGCCGACGTCGCGCCCGAAGTGGTTGAGCGTGCCCGCCGGGACCACCGCGAGCGGCAGGTCGAGGTCCTCGGCGACGCGGGCGGCCGCGGCCACGGACCCGTCGCCGCCCGCGATGCCGAGGGCCCGGACCCCGGGCTCGCCCGCGGCGTCGGTGAGCGTCTCGGCGAGGTCGGCGCCGTCCTCGAGGCGCAGGACGCGGGCGCGGGGGAGGGCCTCGACCAGCTCGTCGTACGGGTCGACGCCGGCGCGCCCGGAGCGGCTGTTCACCAGCATCACCAGGCCGTCGCCCTCGGGCAGCGACGGGGCGCCGGCGACGGGGCGGGCCGCCGCCTCGTCGATGTCGCGCACCGGCAGCCAGCGCTTCGTGGCCAGCGCGGCGCCCGCGCCGAGGGCGACGCCGGCCGCGACGTCGCTCGTCCAGTGCACCCCGACGTGGATGCGGGAGTAGGCGACGGTCGCCGCGAGGGGCACGACCCAGGTCGCGGCCTTGGGGCTCTCCATGGCCACGGCGGTGGCGAACGCGGCGGCGGAGGCCGCGTGCCCGGACGGGAACGACGACGAGGTGGGCGGGTCGTCGAGCGACCGGTAGGTCGGCAGCAGCTCGGCGGCGGGGCGCCGGCGGGGGACCAGCGGCTTGAGCACGCCGTTGGCGAGCAGGCTCGCGCCGGCGATCGCGAGCACCCCGCGCAGCCCGCCGCGCCGGGTGTGGCGCGTGCCGGCCGCCAGCGCCGCGGCCACCGCGAACCAGAGCTTGCTGTGGTCGGCGCTGCGGCTCAGCGCGGCCAGCGCAGGGTCGGCAGCCGAATAGGGGAGGTCACCGATGGCCGTGGTGATCCGGCAGTCCTGCTCGTTGACGTCGGCGAGTCGTCGCCTGCTGCCGCGGGCGCCCTGCCGCACCCGGCGGCCCACACCGCGTGAGATGTCCGATGCCAGTTCTCGTGCCGGGAGCGCCACGGCACCGACCGTAGTGATCCGGGGTGCCGGGACTCGTGATGGGCCGTGACGGCGGGTGACGCGGCGCGTCACAGGGGCCACAACCGGGGGTGTGCTGGCCTAGGGTGGAGGGATGCAGCGGAGGATTTACGGGGTCGAGACCGAGTTCGGTGTCACCTGCACCTTCCACGGCCAGCGACGCCTCTCGCCCGACGAGGTGGCCCGCTACCTGTTCCGCCGGGTCGTGTCCTGGGGACGGTCGTCGAACGTGTTCCTCCGCAACGGGTCGCGCCTCTACCTCGACGTGGGCAGCCACCCCGAGTACGCCACCGCCGAGTGCGACTCGCTGACCCAGCTCGTCGCCCACGACAAGGCGGGCGAGCGGATCCTCGAGGATCTCCTGCTCGACGCCGAGCGCCGCCTCGCCGACGAGGGCATCGGCGGCGACATCTTCCTGTTCAAGAACAACACCGACTCGGCGGGCAACTCCTACGGCTGCCACGAGAACTACCTGGTGGGCCGGTCGGGCGAGTTCTCCCGCATCGCCGACGTGCTGCTGCCCTTCCTCGTGACCCGCCAGCTCATCGCCGGCGCCGGGAAGGTGCTGCAGACCCCGCGGGGCGCGGTGTTCTGCCTCTCCCAGCGGGCCGAGCACATCTGGGAGGGCGTCTCGTCGGCGACCACGCGGTCGCGCCCCATCATCAACACCCGCGACGAGCCGCACGCCGACGCCGAGCGCTACCGGCGCCTGCACGTCATCGTCGGCGACTCGAACATGTCCGAGGTCACCACGCTGCTCAAGGTGGGCACCACCCACCTCGTGCTCGAGATGATCGAGCAGGGCGTGCAGTTCCGGGACTTCACGCTCGACAACCCGATCCGCGCCATCCGCGAGATCAGCCACGATCTCTCCGGACGCCGTCCGGTGCGCCTCGCCGGCGGCCGGGAGGCGAGCGCGCTGGACATCCAGCGCGAGTACCACGCACGGGCCGTCGAGCACGTCGCCCGCCGCGGGTCCGACCCCGTCACCGACCGCGTGATCGAGCTCTGGGGCCGCACGCTCGACGCCGTCGAGCGCCAGGACCTCTCGCTCATCGACCGCGAGATCGACTGGGCGATCAAGCACCGGCTCGTCCAGCGCTACCGCTCGCGCAACGACCTGGGCCTGTCGAGCCCCCGCGTCGCGCAGCTCGACCTCGCCTACCACGACATCCGGCGCGGCCGCGGCGTGTTCGACCTGCTGCAGCGCAAGGACATGGTCGACCGCGTCACCGACGACGGCGAGATCGAGGCCGCCAAGGACACGCCGCCCCAGAGCACGCGCGCCAAGCTGCGCGGCGACTTCATCGCGGCGGCCCAGGCCGCGGGTCGGGACTTCACCGTGGATTGGGTGCACCTCAAACTGAACGACCAGGCCCAGCGAACCGTCCTCTGCAAGGACCCCTTCCGCGCGGTCGACGAACGCGTGGACCGGCTGATCGCGACCTTGTAACCGCGGCCACGTCGGCGGCGTGCGTCGGGGGCGCACGAGGTAACCGGAACGCGCACTGACCGACGACGCCCGAGGACGGCACGAGAACTCGATGGAGCACCAGCCCCGCACCTCCCGCCTCCACGGCCCCGTGGCGGCGCCGAGCACGACGCACGACGGCGCGTCCGCCCCGGTCGACACCTCGGCCGAGGGCACGGTCCTCGGTGGGCGCTACCGGATCGGCGAGTGCATCGGGGCCGGCGCCATGGGCGTGGTCTTCACGGCGTGGGACCGGCGTCTGCGGCGGACGGTGGCGGTCAAGCAGCTCGCGGTGCGGGGCCACCACGACGCCACCGAGGCGCGGATCGCGCGGGCGCGGGCGATGCGCGAGGGCCGGATCGCCGCGCGCGTGGTGCATCCGCGGGCCATCGCGGTGTTCGACGTGGTGGTCGACGGCGACCGTGGCGCCGGACGCGGTCCGTGGCTGGTCATGGAGTACCTGCCGTCGCGCTCGCTGGCCGCGGTCCTCGCCGAGCAGGGGCCGCTCGAGCCCGCCGAGGCCGCGTGGATCGGCGCGCAGGTCGCCGACGCCCTCGGCGCCGTGCACGAGGCCGGCATCGTCCACGGCGACATCAAGCCCGGCAACGTCCTCATCGCCGACGACGGCGTCGCGAAGATCACCGACTTCGGCGTCTCGCGCGCCAGCTGGGACACGACGTCCACCGGCGGCGGGATGGTCGCGGGCACGCCGGGCTACTTCGCCCCGGAGGTCGCCCGCGGCGGCGACCCGTCGCCGGCCTCGGACGTGTTCTCCCTCGGCGCCACCCTCTACGCCGCGGTCGAGAACGAGCTCGTCTGCGGGCGGCTCGACAACACCCTCGCCGTCCTGCACGCGATGGCGGAGGGCCGCCTGCGCCCCGCGGCCCGCGCGGGCGTGCTGGGACGCCCGCTCGCGGCGATGCTGCGGCTCGACCCGGCGCACCGGCCCGCGACCGGCGCCGTGGAGCGCGCGCTGCGGGCCCGGGCCGGCACCCGGCCGTTCGTCCCGGCGCCGCGCGCGGAGGCCTCGGCGGAGACCACCGGGGCCGGGGAGGCCGGGGACGCCGGTGACGTCGCGGTCCCGGCCCCGCGTCCCGCCGGCACCGTGGACCTGCCCGCGACGGGCCCGGCGGTGGCCGGGGCCCGCGACGGGATCGATCCCGTGCCCGCTCCCGTCGTGCCGGACCTCGCGGCGAGCCCGGAGCGCATCGGCGGTGCCGCCGCGGCCGGCGCGGCGGCCTCGCTCGCCCGGCCCGGGTCGTCGCCGTCCGCCGCCGTGGCCACCCCCACCCGCGCCCCCGGCACCGACCGTCGCCGTCCCGCGCGGCGGGTCGTCACCCGGCGCGGTGCCGCGGTGGCCGCGGCGTCGGCGCTCGCGCTGGCCGGCGGGATCGGTGTCGCGGTCGCCACCTCGGGGAGCAGCGGGAGCACGCTCGCCGCACCGCCGCCGGCACCGGCCCCGACCTCGGCGGATCCGGCGTCCGCGCCGTCCGACCCCCTCGGCGGCAGCGCCCCGACCCCGAGCGTCGCGGCCCCGCTCTCGCCGGTCGACCCGGCCGACCCGCCGTCGTCCGGCGACCCGGCCACCGTCGTCGTCGACTACTACGCGTCCCTGCCGGGCGACCTCGACCGCGCCTGGGCCGTGCTCTCCCCGCGCGCGCAGGACGACTCGGGCGGCTACGAGGGCTACCAGCGCTTCTGGTCCGGGATCCGCGAGGTCCGCACCTCGAACGTCACCGTGCGCGGCGACACCGTCACCGCCGACATCGAGTTCACCACCGCCGGCGGGCGCACGAGCCGCGAGAACTACCGGTTCGAGGTCGACCGGGACGACGACGGGCAGGTGCGCATCCAGCGTGCCCAGCGCAGCAGCGACTCGAGCTGACACGTCTCCCGGCGCGCCGGGCCGGTCGTTCGAACACGTGGGCGAGGGCTCGGTAGGCTCACGCCCGTGACGACCAGCCCGTCCGCGCGCGCCGAACGCCTGGTCAACCTGGTGCTCTGCCTGCTCTCGACGCGCCAGTACCTCAGCGCCGAGCGCATCCGGGCCACGGTGCCGGGCTACGCGGACGTCGCGTCGGACGAGGCGTTCTTCCGGATGTTCGAGCGCGACAAGGCCGAGCTGCGTGAGCTGGGCGTCCCGCTCGAGACCGGACGCTCGTCGATGGCCGAGCCCGTCGACGGCTACCGCATCGCCCGCGGCCACTACGAGCTGCCCGACATCGACCTCGCGCCCGACGAGGCGACGGCGGTCGCCCTGGCCGCCCGGCTGTGGGACTCCCCGGCGCTGGCGGGGGCCGCGCGGTCGGCCCTGCAGAAGCTGCGCGCGGCCGGCATCGCGGTCGACCCCGACGCCGCGTCGGCCGTCCAGCCCCGGCTCCGGGCCGCCGAGCCGGCGTTCGCGCCGCTGCTCGCGGCCAGCCGGGCCGGGCGCGTCGTCACCTTCACCCACCGGTCGAACCCCACCGCCGAGGCCCGGACGCGCACCGTCGAACCGTGGGGCGTCGTGTCCTGGCGGGGGCGCTGGTACCTGGTCGGCCACGACCGCGACCGCGACGACGTGCGCTGCTTCCGCCTCTCGCGCATCGGCGACGACGTCCGCGCGGTCGGCGCCCGCGGCGCGGTGACCCCGCCGGCCGACCTCGACCTCGTCGCGCTCGTCGCCGCGTCCGCCGGCCCGCCGCCGCCGTCGGGCACGGCGCGGGTCCGGCTGGTCCCGGGGCGTGCCGAGGGGCTGCGGCGTGGGTCGCGACCCGACCCCGGCGGCGACCCCGACGTCGTCGAGATCGACCTGTCGCGCGTCGACACCGCCGCGCGCTGGGTGGCCGCGTACGGCCCGGACGCCGTGGTGCTCGAGCCGCCGGAGCTGCGCAAGGCCGTGGTCGCGCTGCTGCGGGGGACGCTCGCCGGCGTGGACACCGTCGAGGCGGGGAGCGTCCGATGACCGCCGGTGTGTCCGAGCGGCTACCGCGCCTGCTCACGCTCGTGCCCTACCTGCTCGCCCGCCCCGGCATCGCGGTGGCCGAGGCCGCCGCGGACTTCGGGGTCGGCGAGGCCCAGCTGCGCCGCGACCTCGAGCTGCTCTGGATGTGCGGGCTGCCCGGCTACGGTCCGGGGGACCTGGTCGACCTGTCGTTCGAGGGCGACACCGTGACGGTCACGTTCGACGCCGGGATGCGCCGTCCGCTGCGGCTCTCGGGCGCCGAGGCGGCGACCCTCGCGGTGGCCCTGCGGGCGCTCGCGGACGCGCCTGGCATGGTCGACGCCGACGCCGTCCAGCGGGCCCTGGCCAAGATCGAGGACGCCGCGGGCCGGGTCGGCCCGGTCCCCGACGAGTCCGCCGAGCCGGCGGGCGAGGGCACGGCCGTCGTCGCCGTCGGGCTGGGCCGCCGCCCCGGAGGGGCCGAGGACGAGGTCCGCCGGGCCGTCGAGACCGGCCGTGCCCTGCGGCTGACCTACTACTCGGCGTCGCGCGACGCGGTCGGGCGCCGCGTGGTCGACCCGATGCGCCTGCTGCTCGTCGACGCCTCCGCCTACCTCGAGGCGTGGTGCCGGCGCGCCGAGGGCGTGCGGCTCTTCCGTCTCGACCGGGTCGACGACGCGGAGGTCCTCGACGAGCCCGCCGCCCCGCCACCGGGGGCCCGGGGCCGCGAGGGCTCGGGGGAGGACCTCCTGCGCCCCGACGACGGCGCGCACGTCGCCGCGCTCGTGCTGCGCCCCGCGGCGCGCTGGGTCGCCGAGTACTACCCGGTCGAAGACCTGCACGCCGACGACGACGGTTCCGCCCGCGTGACCATGCGCTACGGCGACCGCGACTGGATGGTGCGCCTGCTGCTGGGCCTCGGCGACGCCGTCGACGTCCTCGCCCCGCCCGACCTCGTCGAGGCCCGCCGCGCCCGGGCCCGCGAGGCGCTGGCGGCGTACGGCGAGGACGACTGAGTCGCGGACAGGCGTTCACCGCCCGGTCACCCCGTCCCGTTAGGGTCTGCGGCGTGCCGTACCTGTGGAGCGTCGTGGTGGTGCTCGTGGCACTCGTCGGGCTCGGTCTCGTGGTCGGCGCGCTGCTCGGGCCGGTCAAGCGGTTCGTCCTGGTCTCCGGCGTGGCGCGGGAGCAGATCGGCCGCGACACCGGGTTGATCACGGCGCGGCTGGCCGCGCTCAAGGTCCGCCTCGCCGAGCGGCGCGCGTAGCATCGGCAGCACCGTGGAAGGAGCCACACCGTGAGCGAATGGGTCATCGTCGCGATCGTCGGCGTGGTGCTGCTGTTCAGCGCCAAGAAGCTGCCCGACATGGCACGCGGGCTGGGCCAGTCCATGCGCATCTTCAAGGCCGAGACGCGCGGCCTGCGCGAGGACGAGAAGGCCGAGAAGGGCACGGCCGAGCCGCAGGCCCCGGGCCGCGCACTCGACGAGGCGCCGACCGGCACCAACGGCACAGTGCCCGCGAGCCAGGACTCCCCGGCCACGCGTCCGGGCTCCAGCTCGTCCTGAGGTGACGGCGCCCGGGTCCCGCGCCCGGTGGTGGCGCAGCCTGCGCTGGCCCGGAGCGCGCCGTCGGGGCAACCCCGACGGCACGATGACGCTCGTCGAGCACATCTACGAGCTGCGCCGGCGCCTCGCCATCGCGCTGCTCGCCGTCGCGCTCGGCACGGTGCTCGGGTTCATCTGGTACACGTCGTACCCCTTCGGCCTGCCCTCGCTCGGCCAGATCCTCACCGAGCCCTACTGCGCGCTCCCGCCGGAGAACCGCGTGCAGCTCGGCGGCGGCGAGCAGTGCCGCCTCGTCGCGTTCGGGGTGTTCGAGCAGTTCGTGCTGCGCCTGCAGGTCGCGGCGACGGCCGGGGCGCTGCTGTCGAGCCCGATCTGGTTCGCCCAGATCTGGGGCTTCATCACCCCGGGGCTGTACGCGAAGGAGAAGCGCTTCGCGTACACCTTCGTCACCGGCGCCGTGGTCCTGTTCACCGCGGGCGCGGTCCTCGCCTACTTCGTCGTCACCCAGGCGCTGCAGTTCCTGTTCACCATCGGCGGCGACATCCAGGCGACCGTCCTGCGCGGGTCGGACTACTTCAGCCTGCTGCTCGCGCTGCTGGTCATCTTCGGGGTGAGCTTCGAGCTCCCGCTGCTGGTGATCATGCTCAACCGCGTCGGGGTGGTCGGCTACGACCAGCTCAAGCGGTGGCGCCGGGGTCTCGTGTTCGGGCTGTTCGTCTTCGCCGCCGTGGCGACCCCGGGGCAGGACCCCATCTCGATGCTCGCCCTCGGCGTCTCGCTGGTGCTGCTGCTCGAGTTCGCCATCCAGGTGGCCCGGGTGCACGACAAGCGGGAGGCACGACGGCGTCTCGAGCAGGGCTGGGACGGCCTCGACCCGGACCAGCCCTCGCCGCTGGACGATCGCCTCGGCTCCACGACCCCCGCGCCGGGACCGGCGCCGCGGATCCAGCCGGTGGACAGGACCGACCGGAGTGACGGCGGGTCGGCCGACCGGTGGGACGTCACCTGAGCCAGCGGCACGTCGTCCCGATGTGTCAGTGTGGGTGGGTGGCCACCCGCTCTCCCGCCGAGGCCTATGAGCAGGCTCGCACCCGCGCCGCACATCCCCAGCTCGGCCGCTTCACCACGGGGCTCTCGTTCGAGCTCGACGACTTCCAGCGCCGTTCCTGCGCGGCCCTCGAGCAGGGCCACGGCGTGCTGGTCTGCGCGCCCACCGGCGCCGGCAAGACCGTCGTCGGCGAGTTCGCGGTGCACCTCGCGCTGGCCCGCGGGCAGAAGTGCTTCTACACGACGCCGATCAAGGCCCTGTCGAACCAGAAGTACGCCGACCTCGTCGAGCGCCACGGCGCGGACGCCGTCGGCCTGCTGACCGGCGACGCCGCGATCAACGGCAACGCCCCCGTGGTCGTCATGACCACCGAGGTGCTGCGCAACATGCTCTACGCCGAGTCGTCGGCGCTCGAGGGCCTCGCCTACGTGGTGATGGACGAGGTGCACTACCTCGCCGACCGCTTCCGCGGCGCCGTGTGGGAGGAGGTCATCCTCCACCTGCCCGAGCACGTGCAGATCGCCTCGCTGTCCGCGACGGTCAGCAACGCCGAGGAGTTCGGCGACTGGCTCGTCACCGTCCGCGGCGACACCACCGTCGTCGTCGACGAGACCCGACCGGTGCCGCTGTGGCAGCACATGGTCGTCGGGCACCGCATGTTCGACCTGTTTGCCGAGGAACGCCGAGGCGGCGCGGCCACCCTCAAGGTCGACCCCACGCTCGTGCGCGCCGTCGCCGAGGTCGACCGCGGACCCGCGGTGCGCGGTGGGCGCGGCCGCTCGGGCCCGCCGGGCCGCGACCGGCGCGGGGGACCGGGAGGCCGCCAGGGCCCGCCCGGCCGGGGCGGGCCGTCCGGCTTCCGCCCGCCGTCGCGCGTCGACGTCATCGAGCGTCTCGACGGCGCGGGCCTGCTGCCCGCGATCACGTTCATCTTCAGCCGCGCCGGGTGCGACGCGGCCGTCACGCAGTGCGTGCGCTCCGGGCTGCGGCTCACCGGCCCCGACG
The DNA here is from genome assembly GCF_037400275.1 of Actinomycetospora aeridis. NCBI lineage: Bacteria > Bacillati > Actinomycetota > Actinomycetes > Pseudonocardiales > Pseudonocardiaceae > Actinomycetospora > Actinomycetospora aeridis. The sequence goes on from NZ_JBBEGL010000003.1 coordinate 733,459, forward strand.
ACGTCCCGGCGATCCGCGAGGTCGTGGAGCGGCGCACGAGCGGGCTGCCGGACGCCGACCTGGAGGTCCTGGGCTACTGGGAGTGGCGCGAGGGCCTCGAGCGCGGGGTCGCCGCCCACCACGCCGGGATGCTGCCGGCGTTCAAGGAGACCGTCGAGGAGCTGTTCGTCCGCGGGCTCGTGCGGGCGGTCTTCGCCACGGAGACGCTCGCGCTCGGGATCAACATGCCGGCGCGGACCGTCGTCCTCGAGAAGCTCGTGAAGTACAACGGCGAGGCGCACGTCGAGCTGACCCCGGGGGAGTACACCCAGCTCACCGGGCGCGCCGGGCGCCGCGGCATCGACGTCGAGGGCCACGCGGTGGTCGTGTGGACGCCGGGCGTCGACCCCGAGCAGGTCGCGGGGCTGGCCTCGACGCGCACCTACCCGCTGCGCTCGTCGTTCCGGCCCGGCTACAACATGGCCGTCAACCTCGTCGACCGGCTCGGCGTCGAGGACGCCCGCGAGCTGCTCGAGCAGTCGTTCGCGCAGTTCCAGGCCGACCGCAGCGTCGTCGGGCTCGCCAAGCGCCTCGAGCGCAACCGGGAAGCCCTCGCCGGCTACGCCGAGGCCGCCGGCGGGCACTCGGGCGAGGAGAAGGACTTCGCCTCGTTCTCCGAGTACATGGATCTGCGCCGCCGCGTCTCCGACCGGGAGAAGCTGCTCTCGCGTCAGGGTCGCTCGGCGCAGAAGGCCGACGCCGCGACCTCGCTGGAGGCCCTGCGCCCCGGCGACGTCATCGCCGTGCCCGGCGGCAAGCGCGCCGGCCTCGCCGTCGTCCTCGACCCCGGCGTCGACCGCAGTCCGCGCGGCCAGGAGCCGCGCCCGCTCGTGCTCACCGAGGACCGTTGGGCGGGCCGGCTCTCGCTCGGCGACTTCCCCGAGCCCGTGGTCGCGCTCGGCACGATGAAGCTGCCGCGCAAGGTCGACCATCGCGTGCCCCGCGTCCGCCGCGACCTCGCCAACGCGCTGCGGGAGACGGGACTCGAGCCGCCGCTGCGCAACGGATCCTCCCGACGGCGCCGTGGCGCGGCGGACAACGAGGACGCCGAGCTCGCCGCGCTGCGCCGCGCCCTGCGCGCCCACCCCTGCCACGCGCTGCCCGACCGCGACGACCGCGCCCGCTGGTACGAGCGCCACCAGCGCCTCGAGCGCGAGACCGAGCAGCTGCAGTCCCGGGTGCGCTCGACGACGCACTCGCTCGCGCGGAACTTCGACCGCATCCGCGGCCTGCTCACCGAGCGCGGCTACCTCGACGACGCCCGCGACGCCGAGCAGGACGTCACCGACAACGGCCGCCGGCTCTCCCGGCTCTGGGGCGAGTCCGACCTGCTCGTCGCCGAGTGCCTGCGCAGCGGCGTGTGGCGCGGCCTCGGTCCCGCCGAGATCGCGGCGGTCGCGTCGTCGCTCGTCTACGACAGCCGCCGCGACGACGGCGGGGTGCCGCGGGTGCCCGACGACGCCGTCACCGCGGTGGACCAGACCGTGCAGCTCTGGCACGACCTCGTCGCCGACGAGCGGCGCCACCACCTCGACAAGACCCGGGAGCCCGACCTCGGCTTCGCGTGGCCGGTGCACCGCTGGGTGCGGGGCGACTCCCTGGCCACGGTGCTCGCCGGGGCCCGCGCGCACGGCACCGAGCTCTCCGCGGGAGACTTCGTGCGGTGGTGCCGGCAGGTCGTCGACCTGCTGGACCAGATCCGCGCCGTCGCGGGCGGCGGGGACACCGTCGGCCGTGCCGCCGCCGACGCGGTCCGCGCCATCCGCCGCGGCGTCGTCGCCGTCGGAGAGGGATGAGTCGTGAGCGAGCCCCCGGTCGATCCGACCGCCGCGCCCCGATCGCCCTGGGCGCCGCCGGAGCCGGGAGCCGCTGACGACGCCCGGCCGACGGCCGAGCAGGGCACGGGACCGGAGCCGGGCTCGGGGTCGGGCTCGGGGTCGGCGGACGCCCCGTGGGTCGCTCCCGGCGCGGCCTCGCCGGCGGACGCGCCGGAGGATGCGCCGCCCACCCCTCCCACGGGCCAGCAGCAGCCGGGGACGCACTGGGACACCCCCGGGGACAGGGCCTGGGACGCCGGTACGGCGCCGCACCCGGGCGCTCCCGCCGGGTACGGCTCGCCCGGCCCGTACGGCCATGCCCAGCAGCCCGGCCCCGGCCCGGCACCGGGCTGGGGTGGGCCGTCCGGCACCGCCCAGTTCACCCAGCCCGGTCAGCCCGGTCAGCCCGGCCCCGGTGGGCCGGGGACGTGGGCGCCGCCCGGGGGAGGACCGCCCGGGGGAGGACCGCCCGGGTGGGGGCAGCCCGGGCCGGGATGGGGCGGGCCGTACCCGCCGCCGCCGCGCCGGCCGTTCCCCTGGAAGGTCGTCGGGATCGTCGCCGGGGCGGTGCTGCTGGTGGCGCTGATCGTCCTCGGGCTGCTGGCGTTCGTCGTCGGGCCCCGCTTCGCGCGGGTGGACGTGCTCGACGCCGACGCGGTCGCGCAGGGCGTGACGCGGGTCGTCACCGACGAGTGGCACCGCCAGATCTCCGACGTCTCGTGCCCGGCCGACCAGGAGGTCCGCACGGGCGCGCGCTTCACGTGCTCGGCCACGGTGGACGGGCGTCCGGTGCAGGTGCCGGTGTCCGTCGTCGACCCGCAGGGCACGTACTCCGTCGGCCAGCCCCGCTGATGGCCACCCTGGACGACGTCCGCGCCCTCGCGCTGGCGCTGCCGCGGACCGACGAGAAGGTCTCGTGGGGGTCGGCGCACTGGCGCGTGTCATCCAAGGGCTTCGTCTGGGAGCGCCCGCTGCGACGGGCCGACGAGGCCGCGCTCGAGGCGGCGGGCGTCCCGCTGCCCACCGGCGACGTGCTCGGTGTCCGCGTCGCCGACGAGGGCGTCAAGGCGGCCCTCATCGCCGACGATCCCGACGTCTACTTCACGACGCCGCACTTCGACGGCTACCCCGCGGTGCTGGTGCGCCTGGAGCGCATCGGGGCCGACGAGCTGCGCGAGCTCGTCGAGGAGGCCTGGCAGCAGCGCGCGCCGAAGACGGTCGCGGCGGCGTGGCTGGCCGAGCAGGGTCGCCGGGACGGCTAGGGAGCCGGCTCACCCTTGAGCGCGGCGACGAGGCGGTCGACCGAGCCGGTGAGGTTCCAGCGCTCGGAGAGCTCGGCCAGCTTCGCCTCGTCCACCGGCGCGTGGGGCAGGGGGCGGCGCTCGCCGGTCCAGTCGATGGGGGCGTCGGGGGCGACGCGCACGACCTCGGGCGCCTTGACGAGGTACTCGCCGGCCTTCGCCATCTTGGCGCGCACGGCCGAGGACATCCGCTGGTCGGACCGGTCGAGCACCGCACCGATCATCTCGTCCCACGAGCCGAACTTCGACACGACCTGCGCCGCGGTCTTCTCGCCGATCCCGGCGACGCCCGGCAGCCCGTCCGAGGGGTCGCCGCGCAGCATCGCCATCTCGGCGTAGCCGTCACCCGCGCGGGCCGTGGGCACGCCGTAGCGGGCGGCGACGTCCTCGGGGCCGTAGAGCTCGTACTTCGACACCCCGCGGGCGATGTAGACGATCCGCACCGGCGTCGGCTCGTCGCGCACGAGCTGGAGCAGGTCGCGGTCGCCGCTGACCACCTCGATCGCGTCGCTGCTCTCGGTCGCGCACAGGGTGCCGATGACGTCGTCGGCCTCGTAGCCCTCCGCGCCGGCGGTCGGGATCCCCGCGGCGGCGAGCACGTCGAGGATGATGTCGACCTGCGGCCCGAGCTCGGGCGGGGCGGCCTCGGCGTCGGGTGCGCCCCCGACGGGCGAGGACGGGTCGCCCATCGACGGGTCGACGCGGTGTGCCTTGTACGACGGGATCGCGCGCACGCGGAACGCCGGGCGCCAGTCGCGGTCGAGGCAGGCGACGACGCCGCCCGGCTGCCGCTCGCGCACCAGGCGGGCGACCATGTCGCAGAAGCCCCGCGCGGCGTTGACCTGCGTGCCGTCGTCGGCCGTGAGCGAGGCCGGCACCCCGTAGAAGGCCCGGAACCACAGGCTGGCCGAGTCGAGCAGCATCACCGGGGCGTCCATGAACGAGAGCTTCCCACGCTCCGGGCTCGCCCCGACGCCGACGGTCACGGTGCTTGACGTGCCCCTCGGACCAGGAGTGCGCTGGTCGGGGGCCATCGATCCCGGGAGCGGCCATGGACACCGTCGTCGTCGGCGCAGGACCCACGGGACTGGTCAGCGCGGTCGCGCTGGCCCGCCGCGGGCACCGGGTGTCGCTGGTCGACAACGACCCGGGGCCCGGCGACGCCGAGCACTGGTCGCGGCGCGGGGTCATGCAGTTCCACCACCCGCACGGGTTCCGGCCCCAGGCGATCGACGTGATCCGCGCGGAGATGCCCGAGGCCTTCGACGCCCTGCTCGCGCACGGCGCCGTGGCGTTCGCCCCGGACGGCGTGCCGGCCGGGGACGAGGTCCCGCCGGGATCGGGGCTGCGCTGTCGGCGGATGGTCGTGGAGCGCGAGCTGCGCCGGGTCGCAGAGGACGAGCCCGGCGTCACGCGGATCCGGGGCCGCGCCGACGCCGTGCTCGGCGCGCGGGGGCGCGCGACGGGAGTGCGGCTGCGCGACGGGTCGGTGGAGGGGGACCTCGTGCTCGTCGCCACCGGGCGCACCGCGAGCCTCGCCGACGACCTCCGCCCGTCCGGGGACTCCGTCGACTGCGGCCTCGCCTACGTCTCGCGCCAGTACCGCCTGCAGCCCGGGGCCGAGCCCGGGCCCATCACCTCGGTGATCGGCGCGGTCGCGGAGCACGCCGGCTACATCGTCATCGTGTTCCGGCACGATGCGGGCACCTTCTCGACCCTCATCGCCCGCCCGAGCGCCGACCGGCGCCTCGCCGCCCTGCGCCACGAGGCCGCGTGGACGGCCGCCGCCACCGCGATCCCGCTGCTGGCGACCTGGACCGACCCGGCCCGCGCCGCGCCGATCAGCCCGGTGCTGCCGGGCGGTCGGCTGCACAACACCTACCGCGGCCAGCTCGACGCGCGGGGACGGGTGCCGCTGCCCGGCGTCGTGTTCGTCGGCGACAGCGTCTGCACCACCAACCCGACCGCCGGCCGCGGGGTGTCGACCTCGTTGATGCAGGTCGAGCACCTGCTCGCGCTCCTCGACGACGGGGGAAGCGACCCGGAAGGGCTCACGCTCGCCCAGGACGCGTGGTGCGGCGACCACATCCGGCCCTGGTTCCTCGACCACCTCGCCACCGACGCGGCCCAGACCGCGCGCTGGGCGGGCGAGGACGTCGACCCGGCCCGGCCACCGACGTCCGACCTCGTCGTCTCGGCGACCGCGGTCGACCCCTCGTTGATGGCCGTGGTCGGGCCCTACCTGGCGATGCGGGCCCTGCCCGACTCGCTGACCGCGGTGCACCCGCGGGTCCAGGAGATCTACGCCTCCGGGTGGCGGCCACCGGTGGCGGCGGGCCCGTCGGTGGACGAGCTCGCCGGGATCGTCGGGGCCGCCGCGGGGGCGGCGGCGCCGGACGTCCCCGCGGCGCCGGCCGCCCCGGACACCCCGGCCAGGGCCCTCGCGTAGCCGGCCCCGGCCGCGAGCAGCACGAGCCCGGCCCCCAGGAACGCCGCGACCCGCGCCAGCCCGTCGAGGGCGGTCAGGTCGAAGAACACGAGCTTCACGACGGCCGCGACCACCAGCACCCCACCGAGGACCCGCGGCAACGACGACTGCAGGCCGCGGACGAGCAGCACGAGGGCGGCGGCGGTCCAGCCCACGGTGACGAGGACGTGGCCGGCGAGGAAGGCATCGCGGGTCGGGGAGACGAGCAGCGCGCTCGTCACCACCGTGCCGGTCGCCCCGTAGAGCCCGACCACGCCGAGCCAGGCGGCGGCGACCGCCGTCTGCGTCCGGTCGCGCAGCGCGCCGAGGCGGGTGAGCGCGAACAGACCCGTGGCGGCGACCGCGACGAGCAGCACGGACGTCCCGAGCGCGCCGACCAGCTCGCCCACGACGCCCGACGTGGCCGTGCCGCCGGGTGCGGTGAGGACGAACGGGCGCGTGGGGAAGTCCGCGACAAGGTCCGGCGGCGCGTCGACGGCGAGGGCGACGAGCCCGCCGACGAGGGCGAGCACGCCGGCGGCCACGAGCGGGCCGGTGCGGCGGACGACGGCCGCGGCGACCGCGAGCACGGTGGCCTCGGCGAGCAGCGGCACCGAGGCCGGGCCGGAGTCCATCGCGATGAGGGTCGCGACGAGCAGCGCGGCGGTGCCGCCCGTGCCCGCCACGAGCGCGAGCGCGCGGTGCCCGACGGGCGCGGCGGCGCGGTCGAGGGCCACGACCGCGAGGAGCAGGACCACGGCGACCCCGCCGGCGACCAGCGTGCCCGGCACGCGGGCCAGGCCCGGCGCCACGAGCAGGACCGGGAGCACGGGCAGGCCGAGCAGCGTCGCGGCGACGGCGCGGCCCGGCGCCCCGACGGCGACCGCGGTGGCGCCGCCGGCCGCGAGGACGGCCAGCACCGCGACGGTGGTCGGCAGGTCGGAGAACGTGGCACCGGCGAGGAACCGGATCGCGGCGCCCAGGGCGGCGAGCGTGCTCGCGACGGTCGCGACCGCGGCCACGAGCGGCCACGCCTGGCGGCGGGCGACGACGACGGCGGCCACCTGGGCGGCCAGCAGGACCGCGACGAGCGTGGGCGTCGGCGCGCCCACCACGAGCGGCGCGGCGAGGGCGGACGCGACGAGCACGCCGAGCGCGAGACCCCGGTGGCGCCAGCGGTCCGCGAGCGCGAGGCCGCCGGCGGTCACGACGAGGGCCAGGGGCGCCCCGACCGCGAGGGGCAGGAAGTCGAAGAGCGCCACGGCGGCCACGTCGGCGAGGAAGAGCGCGGCGACCCCGGTGGCGACGAGCGCGACGGCCCCGGCGGGCGTCTCCTGCGGGAGTGGGAGCGCAGCGGGGCTCGACCCGTGGATCCGTCCGGCCCGGCGACGGACCCACGCCCCGACGCCCACCAGCGCCAGGCCCAGCACCGCGCCGCCGATCACGCGCGCCTCCGGGCCGAACCATCCGCGCCCGGCGGCCAGGACCAGCAGCATGACCACGCCGAGCACGGTGGTCGCGCCGCCGGTGACGGCGAGCAGCCGCGCCGGCGTCCAGGTCACGCGGGGGGTGCGGGGCGGACGCGAGGGGCGGCCGGGACCACGGTGTGGCGGCGGTGGCACGGGGTGCGGGGCCCACGCGGGCGGGGGAGCCCAGGCGGTGGGTGGCGCCCAGGCCGGCACCGGGGTGGACGGGGGAGCGGGTGGGGCCGGTGCCGGTGTGCTCGCCGGCCGCAGGGTCTGCAGGACCCCGCGGATCCGGTCGACCTCCCGGCCGAGACCGGCGAGGTCGCCGTCGAGGCGGGCGAGGAGCGCGTCCTGCGACACCGGGCTGTTCATGACACCGGAGCGTCCCGGAACGCGGTCCGGGCACCCAGGGGACATCTACTCAACCCGCCGCGAGGGTCGGGCTCCGCTGCGCTTCGTCTGCCGGCGACCGCCTGACCTAGGCTCGGCGACCATGAGCAGCACCCTCGCCGGCGCGCCCGAGCACGTGGCCGCGCGGCTCGAGCGCGCCCGGGCCGCCGCCCGCGAGGCCGGGGTGGACGCCCTGGTCGTGACCCCCGGCCCGGACCTGCAGTACCTCACCGGCGTCGTCAAGCACTCCCACGAGCGGCTCTCGGCCCTCCTGCTACCCACCGAGGGCGGGGCCGCCTTCGTGGTCCCGACGCTCGAACGCCCCGGCCTCGACGGGTCGGCCGTCGAGGCGATGGACGTGCTGACCTGGACCGACGGGGTCGACCCCCACGCCCTGGCCGCGTCGCGGCTGACTTCCGGGGCGGGCGCCGTCCGGCGGGTCGCGGTGGCCTCCGACATGCCGGCCCTGCACGTCCTGGGCCTGCGTGACGCCCTGCCCGGCGCGACGCTCGAGCTCGCCACCCCGATCCTGCGCGAGCTGCGGATGCGCAAGGACACCGAGGAGATCGCGTCGCTGCGCCGGGCCGGCGCCGCCATCGACGACGTGCACGCCCGGGTCCCCGGGTGGCTCGTCGCGGGGCGCACCGAGGCGGAGGTCGGCGCCGACATCACCCGCGCCATCGTCGACGCGGGCCACGCCGAGGCGGCGTTCGTCATCGTCGGTTCGGGGCCGAACGGGGCGAGCCCGCACCACGAGGTGTCCGACCGCGTCCTGCAGACCGGCGACGTGGTGGTCGTGGACATCGGCGGGCCGCTGCCCGACGGCTACAACTCCGACTCCACGCGCACCTACGTCGTGGGGGAGCCCGCGGGCGACGTCCGCGAGGTCTACGCCGTGCTCCAGCGCGCCCAGGCCGCCGCGGTCGACGCGGTGCGCCCCGGGGTGACGGCGGCGAGCATCGACGAGGCCGCCCGCTCGATCATCCGCGACGCCGGGTACGGCGAGTACTTCGTGCACCGCACGGGCCACGGCATCGGCCTCGAGGTGCACGAGGAGCCCTACGTCGTCGACGGCAACGACCTGCTGCTCGAGCCCGGCATGGCCTTCAGCGTCGAGCCGGGCATCTACTTCCCGGGCCGCTGGGGCGCCCGCATCGAGGACATCGTGATCGTCACCGACTCCGGCTGCGAGTCGGTGAACCAGCGCCCCCACGACCTGCAGTCGTGCTGACGACCGATCCTGGATCCGAGCGAAGGGCCCCCTCGCTCGGTCTGTTCGAGCGACGGGGCCCAACGCTGCGAACCCTCGGGCGGCTCGCCGGTGCCGTGGTCGCCGGGCTGCTGCTCTACGTCGCGTTCCCCCCGCTCGGGGCCTGGTGGGCCGCGCCGCTGGGCATCGCGCTGGTCCTCACGGTCGTCGACGGGTGCCGCCTCCGGTCGGCGTTCGGGCTCGGGCTGCTGGTCGGCGTCGCCTACCAGTGGCCGCTGCTGCACTGGACCGGCGAGTACGTCGGCGGCGTGTGGTTCCTGCTGCTCGTCGCCCTCACGGTGGTCATGGCGGTGCCGATCGCCCTGCTGCCGCTGGTGACGCGGCTGCCGGTGGCGCCGGTGTGGGCGGCGTGCCTGTGGGTGGGCGGCGAGGCGTTCATCGAGCGCGCCCCGTTCGAGGGCTTCCCGTGGGCGAAGCTCGCGTTCGGGCAGCCCGGCGGGCCGTTCGCGGCGCTGGCGTCGGTGGGTGGCGCCCCGCTGGTCAGCGTCGCGGTCGCCCTGTCCGGCGCCGGCCTCTGGGCGCTGGTCCGCGCGCTGCGCGGCCCCCGCCGTCCCCGAGCGGTGGCGGGGGCCCTCGTCGCCGTCCTGCTGGGCCCGGCCGCGGGCCTCGCGCTGTGGCCGTCGGTCACCGCGAGCCCACCCGGTCCGACCGCCACCGTCGCCGCGGTCCAGGGGAACGTGCCGCGCGCCGGGCTCGACTTCAACGCCCAGCGCCGCGCGGTGCTCGACAACCACGTCGCCCAGACCCGCGGGCTCGCCGACGACGTCCGGGCCGGCCGCACCCCGCGTCCGGACCTGGTGATCTGGCCGGAGAACTCCTCGGACATCGACCCGATCCGCAACGCCGACGCGGGCGCGGAGATCCAGGCGGTCACCGACGAGATCGGCGTCCCCGTGGTGGTCGGCGCCGTGCTCTCGGGCACCCGCGGCGCCGACGGCACCCTGGTCCGGGGCCCGCGGAACACCGCGATCGTGTGGGTGCCCGGTGTCGGCCCGGCCGGGACCTACACCAAGCGTCACATCCTCCCGTTCGGCGAGTACATCCCGCTGCGTCCCGTCGCCCGCGCGGTGTCCCCGCTGGTCGACCGCGTCACCGACTTCGAGCCCGGCACCGGGTCCGGTGTCCTGCCGGCCGGCCCGGTGCGCCTCGGCGTCGTGACCTGCTACGAGGTCGTGTTCGACGACGCCGTCCGCGACGCCGTGCAGGGCGGGGCCGACCTGCTGACCGTGCCCACCAACAACGCCACCTTCGGCTACAGCGACATGACCTACCAGCAGCAGGGGATGTCGCGGCTGCGCGCGATCGAGCACGACCGCGCGGTGGTGATCGCCGCGACCAGCGGGCAGAGCGCGGTGGTGGCCCCGGACGGGTCGCTCGTCGCGCGCACCGGCGACCTGTTCACCCCCGGCCTGCTCGTCGAGCGGGTGCCGCTGCGCACCACGACCACCCTCGCCACGCGCCTCGGACCGGCCCCCGAGTGGGTGCTGGTCGCGCTCGGCGCCGGCGCGCTGGGGGTCGGGCTGGTGCGGCGCCGGCGGGAGCGAGCGTGAGCGGCCCGGCCACCGACGGGTCCGACGTGCTGGTCACCGTCCCGACCTACAACGAGCGCGAGAGCCTGCCCGTCCTCGTGACCCGGCTGCACCGGACCCTGCCCGGCCTGCGGATCCTCGTCGTCGACGACGGCAGCCCCGACGGCACCGGTGCCCTGGCGCAGGAGATCGCCGCGGCCGACCCGCGGGTCCGGGTGCACCACCACGCGCCCCGGGCGGGGCTCGGCGCCGCGTACGTCGACGCGTTCTCCCTGATCGTCGACGGAAGCTGTGGCGGGTTCGCCCACGGCGTCGGGTGGATCGTGCAGATGGACGCCGACGGCTCGCACGCCCCCGAGGAGCTCCCGCGGCTGCTCGCCGCCGCCCCGGACGCCGACGTCGTCCTCGGCTCGCGATACGTGCCGGGGGGCGCGACGGCCGGGTGGGCGTGGCACCGCCGGCTGCTGTCCCGGGCGGGGAACGTCTACTCGCGCCGGACGCTCCGGCTGGCCCTGCACGACGTCACCGGCGGCTACCGCTGCTTCCGGCGGGCCGCCCTCGCCCAGCTCGGGATGGCGACGGTGGCGTCGGAGGGCTACTGCTTCCAGGTCGACGTGGCGTTCCGGGTGGAGCGTGCGGGCCTGCGGGTGCGCGAGGTGCCGATCACGTTCGTCGAGCGGGAGCACGGCGAGTCGAAGATGAGCGGCGAGGTGGTCCGCGAGGCGCTGTGGCGGATCACGTCCTGGGGGGTGCGCGACCGGGCCCGCCGCTTCCGGGCACGGCCGGCGCGTCCCTGACGCGACGGGACCGGGCACACGAAAGGGCCGCCCCGGCGATGCGGGACGGCCCTGGCGTGTCGTAGCTCTGCGCGTGCGGCGCTCAGGCGCTCTCGGAGCGGCGCTCCTTGAGCAGGCCCAGACGCTCGTCGAGCAGCTCCTCCAGCTCCGGCACGGAGCGGCGCTCGAGCAGCATGTCCCAGTGGGTACGCGGCGGCTTGGCCTTCTTCTGCTCGGGCTCGGTGCCGTCGATGCGCTTGCCCTCGTCGCCGTGCAGACGGCACTCCCAGGTCACCGGCGCCTCGGCGTCGTCCGAGAACGGCACCTCGAAGTCGTGGCCCTTGGGGCAGCGGTAGGCGAAGGAACGGCGGGGGGCGAGGTCGTGGTCGCGGTCGGTCTCGTAGCTGACGGCCCCGAGACGGCTGCCACGGAGGACGCGGTCGGCCATGATGGTGTCCTTTCCTCGACTGCGAGTGCACCCGGGACGCGCGGGGGCGCCGGGCACGGGCTGGTCAACGCCGGACCACCGCTGTTCGTTCCCGCGCCGACCGACGTTCATCCCATCCGTGACCCGACTCACCGGTCCGGGCGCACACGGGCTGAATACCCGCCTCTCACAACGCCCACACGACGCCGGTTGTGCCCACCTGGTCGGTGCTGCGTCACCCCGCCCCGTCGGCGGGTGCGGTCCACGCCCCGCGGGTGACGAGGACGTCGCGCAGCAGGTCGGGGCGGTCGGTCATGAGGCCGTCGACGCCCAGGTCGAGCAGGCGGTGCATCTCGGACGTGCGGTCGACCGTCCACGCGTGGACCTCGACCCCGAGCTCGTGCGCGGCGGCGATGAGCGCGGGGTCGACCACCGACAGCGCGCCGAGGCGCACCGGCAGCTGCGCGAGGTCGCCCCGGACCCGCAGCGCCCGGTCCAGCGGGCGGCGCAACGGCGTCGGCGACACCGCGCGGGCCCGCAGGCGCAGGGCCGAGCGGGTCGCGATGCCGGTGACGACCCGGTCGCCGAACCGCGACCGCACGGTCTGCAGCCGCCGCTCGTCCATGCTGGCGACGGCCACGCGTCCGGCGACGTCGTCGCGCTCGAGCAGCCGCAGCATCGGTGCGAGCGTGCCCGGCGCCTTGAGGTCGACGTTGAAGAACGTCCCCGGCAGGGCCTCGAGCACCTCCTCGAGGCGGGGAAGGGGCTCGCGCCCCCGCAGGCGCACGCCCGCGAGGTCGGCCCAGGGCATCGTGCGCAGGACCCCGGGGTGCCCCGCGACGCGGCGCAGGGTGGCGTCGTGGTGCACGACGAGGACACCGTCCGCCGTGGCGTGCACGTCGGTCTCGAGGTGGGTGTAGCCCTCGTCGACCGCCCGGCGGAACGCCGCGAGGGAGTTCTCCAGGCCGTCGAGGTCGCCGATGTGCCACCCACGGTGCGCGAACGCCCGCGGTGTCCGGCCGGCGAGGAACGGGTGCGCGGCGTTCGGGTGGTGGGCCCGGGTCACGGGCCCTGAGTGTGCCCGGTCCCGGCCGTCGGCGCGGGCGTTGATGCACACAGCCGTGTTCCATCCCACGTTTCGGGGATGCGCCGGGCCACCTTGGGGGCGTACATGTACGTGCAGTAGTCTCAGCGATCACGCTGGGCTGAGGGGAGCGCAGGATGCCCAAGAGGTCGGGGGGCGGGGCCTCCTGGTGGTCGTCGGGGGACGTTCCCGACGACCTCCCGGCCTGGGCACGGCGCGGCATCGAGGAGTCGCAGGGCGACTTCCCGCCCTCCGCCCCGGTCACCGAGTCGGGCCGCAGCACGAGTCACCGCCGTCGGCGCGGCGCGGCCGCCGCCGCGGGCGGCACCGCCGGACGTGGCGGGGGCCTCCGGGGCTGGGGCCTCGCCGCGGCCTCCGTCGCGGCCGCCGCCGCCGTGGTGCCCGCCGCGATCTCGACGCTCGCCCACGACGGCGAGAACACCGCGCTCCCGCGGGTCGGCACCTTCCCGGTCGTGGCGCCCGGCGACCTGCCGGGCCAGGCGCTCCCGCCGGTCGCGCGACCCGGGTCCGACACCGGGGCGCCTGCTCCCGGCGCGCCGGCCGACGCGTCGGTCCTGCCGCCGATGGACGACCCGACCGTCGCCGTCGCCCGGCCTCCGCGCACCGTCACCGTCGCTCCCCGCGCCCTGGCCCGCGAGGACGACGACGAGACCCCGACGAGCACCACCACCACCTCGCGCCCCACCAGCACGTCGGACGACGACGAGGGCGAGACCTCGACCCCGACGACCCGCGGGGACGATGACGACGACGGCGGCACGTCGGGCGGGTCCTCCGGCGGATCCTCCGGCGGGTCGAGCTCTGGCGGGTCGAGCTCTGGCGGGTCGGCCTCGGGCGGCTCCTCCTCGGACGACGACGGCCCGAGCACCCCGGCCCGACGTGGCCCGGTCACCAGGATCGTCGGCGGCGTCCTCGACACGGCCACCGGTCTGCTCCGCTGACCTCGCCCGCGGGCCGCTCTCCAGAACGATCTCTCGGCGGTGTCGCCAGGGTCGGCGCGGCGTTCCCGCAGCGTTCGGGCGGGGGGCGCCCCTCGCCCGCTAGTTCGAGCGAAGGTGCCCTTCGGTCGGAGCCGGGCGAGCGACAGAGCGGGGGGAGCGGGCGGGCCGTCAGACGGCCGACGGCGCCTCGGGCAGGTCGGGACGGGTGACGCCCTCGCCCAGCGCCGCGGCGTAGAGGTCGCCGTCGGCCTCGATGCGCGCGAGCACGTCCGCGGGGGAGAACGTGAGCTCCCGGACCTCGCCGGCCGCCTCGACCTCGGCCCAGGTCAGGGGCGTGGAGACCGTCGGCGCGCCGTGGGCCGCCCGCGCGCGCAGGGAGTAGGGCGCGACGGTGGTCTTCGCGGTGTTGTTCTGGCTCCAGTCCACGAAGATCTTCCCGCGACGCCGCTCCTTGGCCATGATCGCGGTGACCGAGCGCGGGGTCTCGCGGGCGAGGAGCTCGGCGACACCCTTCGCGTACGCCGAGGTCCGGCCCGGGTCGTCGACGCGGATCGCGGCGCTGACCTGCATGCCCTTGCTGCCGCTGGTCTTCGGGCAGGGCTCCAGGCCGTCGGCGCGCAGCACGTCGCGCACCCGCTCGGCGATCCGCGCGCAGTCGACGACCGTGGTGCCCTCGCCCGGGTCGAGGTCGAACACCAGCTCGTCGGGCGGCTGCGGGGTGTCGTCGTCGTCGACCCGCCACTGCGGCACGTGCAGCTCGAGCACCGCGAGGTTCGCCAGGTACACCAGCGTCGCGAGCTCCTCGACGACCACGAAGTTCGCCGTCGCCGAGCCGCGGCTGCTGCCCGGGGTCGGCACGGTGACGCTGCGCAGCCACTCCGGGGCCTTGGCGCCCGCGTTCTTTTCGTAGAACGACGGCGCCGCGATGCCGTCCGGGAAGCGGCGCAGCGTCAGGGGCCGGCCGGCGAGGTGGGGGAACAGGGTGTCGGCCACGCGCGCGTAGTAGTCGACCACCGCGGCCTTGGGGACGTCGGGGTAGAGCTCCTTGTCGAGGTTCGAGAGCCGCAGGCCGCGCCCGCCCACCTGCACCCGCGGTGACTGGGCCGACTTGTCCCGCGCCGGCGCCGCCGTGTCGGACCTGCGGCGCTGGACGAGCCAGTCCTTCTCGTCGTGATCGCTCCCGCCGTCCCGGTCCGGCTTGAAGAAGACGAACCGGCCCGAGACCTGCTCGCCGTGCAGCGTCACGGCGACCTCGCTGTCGGACCACTTCTCGGTCTCGTAGCGCCCCGAGTCCCAGATCGTCATGGAGCCGCCGCCGTACTCGCCGGCGGGGATCTCGCCGTGGAAGTCGAGGTACTCGAGCGGGTGGTCCTCGGTGTGCACCGCGAGGCGCGGCGCCCCGGGCTTGTCCGGCAGGCCGCGGGGCACCGCCCAGCACACGAGCACGCCGTCGCGCTCGAAGCGCACGTCGTAGTGCAGCCGGCGCGCGTGGTGCTCCTGGACGACGAACCGGTCACCCGTGGGCGCGGCCCCGTCGACCTCGCCGAACGGCTCCGGCGTGCGCGCCGGGTCCCGCTTCGCGTTGTACTCGGAGAGATCGGGCACGAGGGATATCTACCCGACCCGGCGCGCCACCGGCACCTCGCCCGCGAATCCGAAGAACGCGAGCATCGCCGCGGAGGCGTCCGGCCCGGCCGGGTCGGCGTACGACGCGCCCGCGGGCCCCCCGGACCAGGCGTGCCCCAGGCCGTGGACCGTCCACGACTCCGCGAGCGTCCGGCCGCCCGGCTCGGTGAACCGCTCGCGCGTCCAGGCGTGGCCGCCGCGCACCTGCCCGGTGGTCCGGTCGAGCCGACCCGGCGAGGCGCCGACCAGCGCCGAGCGCAGGACCGCCTCGCCGTTGCCCGGGACCACGGTCCGGTCGGCGTCGCCGTGCACGACGACCAGCGGGACCGGTCCGGCGTCGGCGACCGCGGCGGGCGGCGAGGACATCACCGCGAACGCCGACCCGACGTCGTGGGCGGCGCGGTGGGGGAGTCCGGAGTGCACGCCGGCGCCGCAGTACAGGTCGGGGTGGGTCGCGCCCATCACGGCGGCCATCGCCGCGCCCGCGGAGAAGCCGGCGACGGCCACCCGCGCCGGGTCGCTCCGCAGCTCCGCCGCCACGGCCCGGGTGATCGCGGCGATGATCGCGGGCTCCCCGCCGTCCCGGGTCTGGTCGCCGGGACGGAACCAGTTCCAGTACCCCATGGCGTTGGCCGAGCGGGACTGCTCGGGGTAGACCACCGCGACACCGGCGCGCTCGGCGGCCCGGTCCATGTCGGTGCACGCGGCGAACCCGTCGGCGTCCTGCGTGCCGCCGTGCAGCATCACCATCAGCGGGGCGCCGGGCGCGAGCCCGGCCGGGACGTACAGGCGGTAGGCGCGCCGGTCGCCCGCGGCGGAGGCCGCACCCCGCGTGACGGTGCCGCCGGCCCGGTCCGTCGCACCCGGCGCGGTCGTCGGGGTCGCGGCGGACGTCGTGCCGGGCAGCGCACCGCCACCCAGCCGCTCCCGGATCGCGGCCGTGGCGTCGAGGAGACGGCCCTGCCGGACGAGCCGGGTGGCAGCGCCCGTCAGGCCCATCGGCCCCGGCCGTCCGGCCGCGTGCATCCCGGTCAGCATCGTCTCGGTGAGCAACTTGTGGAGCATGGCGTCCTCCGTGGGGGAGTCGTCAGACGATCCGGGAGCCCAGTGCGGCCTTCACCGCGCGGCTGGCCCGGAAGGCCCCGAGCACCTCGACCGACGCGATCGTCGCCGTCGCCAGCTCGGCCGGGACGTCCTCGGCGACGGTGGCGAGCCCGAGCACACGGATGTGCACCTGCTCGCCCGCGTCGCGGAGGGCCTCGAGGTCGCGCCGGGAGAAGTGCTGGGTGCCGAGCACGAGCGTGCGGCGCGCGACGGTCTGCTCGATCGCGCGCTCGCTCGTCGCGAGCTGGTTGCGGACGGCGGTGCGGATGAAGTCCGTGCGGGTGGTGAAGAACCCCTCCTGCACGAGCAGGTCGATGCGACCGAGGTCGACCGGACCGATGTTGATCGTGATCTTCTCGGTGCCCGGCTCACCGACCATGTGACCCTCCGTCCGCCATCCACCTGGATGGTGCACGGAGGGCCTACCGTGGCGCAAGGGCGTCGTAGCGGTGCAGCACCAGCGAGGAGTCGGCCAGGCGCCGGGCCTCGATGAGGCGCAGCGGCACGCGGACCTCCTCGGCCAGCAGCGGCATCCCGGCCCCGAGCAGCGCCGGGCCCACCAGGACGTGCAACTCGTCGACGAGGCCGGCGACGAGCAGCGGGTTCCAGGTGGTGAAGCTGCCGAAGGCGAGGATGTCGCCGCCGTCCCCGGCCTTGAGCTCCGTCACCGTCTCGGCGGCCGCCGACCGCGGCACGACCCGCGTGATGTCGGCCCACACCGTCCCGGGCTCGACGACGAGCGAGTCCGAGACGACGACCTTCTCCAGGGAGTTGTGGATCCGGGAGATGTCGCGCTCGACCTCGTCGTGCGCGGGGTCGTCGGCGACGCCCGGCCAGTACGACCGGAAGTCCTCGTAGGTGGTCCGGCCGGCGAGCAGGGTCCCGGCGGCGCGGATGCGCTCGCCGGCGTAGTCGTTGAAGCCGTCGTCGAAGGGCATGACCATGACGTCGCCCCCGGGTCCGGCGACGAAGCCGTCCAGGGTGGCGATGACGGTGACGACGAGCTGGCGCATCGGGGTGCTCCTTCGTGGGGGGCGTCGGTCGCTCTCGGCCCCGGGACGGAGCCGATCGGAGATTCTCGACAACGCCGCCGGAGAATCTCGGTAGCGTGCCGGGCGTGGCCCTGCCGGACGACGGTCTCGTGGTGGTGCTCAAGCAGGACTGCCCCACGTGCCGGTTGGTGGCGCCCGTGCTCCCCGGCCTCGGGGCCACCGTCGTCAGCCAGGACGACCCGGCGTTCCCTCCCGGTGTCGAGGTCCTCGACGACACCGCGCTCGACACCAGCCTCGCGCTCGAGATCGACGTCGTCCCCACCCTGCTGCGCCGCGAGGGCGGCCGCGAGACAGCGCGCACCGAGGGCTGGGACCGCGCGCGGTGGCGCGAGATCGCCGGCGTCGCCGACCTCGGCGCGGACCTGGTCGACTGGAAGCCGGGCTGCGGGTCGCGCACCCACGACCCCGCCGTCGCCGAGGAGGTGCTCGTCCGCACCCGTGGCCACGAGCTCGCCGCCCGGCGCGTCGAGCTCGCCGGCCTCGAGGACGAGGCCGAGGCCCTGTTCGACCGGGGCTGGACCGACGGGCTGCCCGTCGTCGCGCCGACGCCGCCGCGGGTCCTGCGGATGCTCGCGGGCACCACCCGGGCGCCCGACGAGGTCGTCGCCGTCGTCCCGCCGAACCTGGTGCCCGCCACCGTCGAGAAGGTCGCCATCAACGCCGTGCTCGCGGGCTGCCGCCCCGAGTACCTGCCGGTCGTGCTCGCCGCCGTCGAGGCCGCCTGCGACACCGAGTTCAACGCCCACGGCCTGCTCGCCACCACGTGGGGGGCGGCCCCCGCGGTCCTCGTGCACGGCCCGGTCGCGCGCCGGATCGGGGTGAACGCCGGCGGCAACGCCCTCGGTCAGGGCACCCGCGCGAACTCCACGATCGGGCGGGCGCTGCAGCTGGTGATCCGCAACGTCGGGGGCGGGCGGCCCGGCGAGGTCGACCGGGCGACGCTCGGTCAGCCCGGGAAGGTCGGTCTGTGCTTCGCCGAGGACGAGCAGGGCTCGCCGTGGGAGCCGTTGTCGGTCTCGCGCGGCGTGCCCGCCGGCGCGTCGGCGGTGACGGTGTTCGCCGCCGAGGGGGTCCGGGGCGTCGTCGACCAGATCTCGCGCACCCCGGAGTCGCTGGCCCGGACGATCGCCGGCGCCCTGCGCGGCGTCGCGCACCCCAAGCTCGCGGGCGGCTTCGACGCGACGCTGGTGCTCTCGCCGGAGCACCTCGCGGTGTTCGCCGACGCCGGGTGGGACCGGGCGCGGTTCACCGCCGCGCTCGACGAGCTGCTCCTGCTGGCCCCCGAGGAGCTCGCCCGCGGCGCCGACGGCATCGAGGAGGGCATGCCCTCGCCCCGCCGCGCCCGCCCGAAGTTCCGGCCCGGCGGGCTGCTGGTGGCCGTCGCCGGCGGGGGAGCGGGCAAGTTCTCGGCCGTGATCGGCGGCTGGGTGGGCGGCCCCGGGGGCAGCAGCCCCGTCACGCGCGTCATCGAGGAGTGACCGACATGATCACCACCGTCCTGGACCCGACCGACGAGTCCCGGCCCGCGTCCCGCACCGTCGGCCCGCGGCCCGGCGACCTCGCCGGGCGCACCGTCGGGCTGCTCGACATCGCCAAGCCGCGCGGCGACGTGTTCCTCGACCGGCTCGCGACGCTGGTCGCCGAGCGCGGGGCCACCGTGCGCCGCTACGCCAAGCCGACGTTCACCAAGCCGATGCCCGCCGACCTGCGCGCGGAGATCGCCGCCGAGTGCGACGTGGTGATCGAGGCCCTCGCCGATTGAGGCTCGTGCACGTCGTGCAGTGTGCACGACCTCGCCGCCCTGGAGGCCGACGGCGTCACCGCCACCTTCGTCGCGTCGACGGAGTTCGTCACGGCCACCGACGTGCAGGCCCGCGCCCTGGGCTTCGCGTCCGTGCCCGCGGTCTACGTCGCGCACCCCATCCAGGACCGCACGGACGCCGAGATGGCGGCCCTCGCCGACGAGGCGCTGCCGCGGGTGCTCGCAGCGGTCACCGGGGACGAACCGGACACCTGACCCCTCCTGCCGGCACCGAGAGCGACCGTGGTTGCCTGGCCCGATGGCACCGGCGGGGTGGCAGGTCACCGGCTGGCGGGTCCGCCGACCGGCGGCCGGTCGGATGGGCCCGTGGTGGCGGCGCCTGCGCGAGAGCCGGCGGGTCTACCGCGCGCGGCACGGTGACCACCTCGCGGGCGCGGTCACCTTCTTCACCGTGCTCGCCCTGGTGCCGCTGCTGATGCTGGCGGTGTCGGCCGTCGGGTTCGTGCTGTCCTCCAGCCAGGGCGTGTTCGCCGAGGTGGAGCGTCTCCTCGCCGTCGCGCTGCCCCAGCCGGTGAGCACCGAGGTCGTCCACGTCGTCCACGTCGTGGTGGCGGAGCGCGGCGCCCTCGGTGTGCTCGGGCTCGCGGCCGCGGCGATCTCCGGGTGGAGCTGGATCAGCCACCTGCGCGACGCCGTGACCGCGCTGCTGGGGCAGCCGTGCCCGGAACGCCGGTGGCGCTCCGCGGTCTCCGACGTCGCGGCGCTGCTGGGCGTCGGCCTGGCCCTGGCCGCCTCGTTCGCGCTGGCGGCGCTGACCGGCGTCCTCGGGCGGTGGCTGCTCGACCTGGTGGGCCTGACCAGCACGACCGGCGCCCGGGTGCTGCTCGCGGCCGGGTCCCTCGTGATCGGGCTCGTCGCCAACTGGCTCGTCGTCGCGTGGTGCCTGGCCCACCTGCCACGCCCGACGCGTCCCCTGCGCCCGTTGCTGCCGGCCGCGGCGGTGGCCGCGGTGGGTCTCGTCGTCCTGCAGCAGATCGGTGGCCTGTACTTCCGCCTGATCGGCACCTCGCCCGCGGTGACGGCCCTGGGCGCGCTGGTCGGGTTCCTGCTGATCGTCTACCTCGTCGTGCGCTGGTTGTTCCTCGTCACGGTGTGGACCGGGACGCGCACCCCGGACGCCGTCACCGACCGCGGCGAGGCCGCGCGCGGGGGGATCGAGCTGGTCGCCGACCTGGTCGGCTGACGTCGGCACTCCCCGTCCCGTCACCCGGGCGCCACGCCGCGCGACACGCCGTGTGGCACAGCGGACACGGTCCGTCGAGCGTCCGCTCGGGTGGCGCACAGAACAGGTGAGATCCGGTGCCCCGGGGCTCACGGCGGGCATACGCTCGGCCGGGATCCGGGAGGGAGCACCCAGATGACGGTCGGCTCATGACCATGACGGACGCGGGCGCCGCGCACGGCGAGGCGGTGGACGCGGTGCGCGCGGGGCTCGCGGCGCTGCCGCCGGACGCCCCGGTGCGACTGCGCAAGAAGACCTCCAACCTCTTCCGCTTCCGCGGGGGCGCGGGCGGGCTCACCGTCGACGGCCTCGACCGGGTGCTGTCCGTCGACCCCGAGGCGCGCACCGCCGACGTCGCGGGGATGACGACGTACGCCGACCTCGTCGCGGCGACCCTGCCGCACGGGCTGATGCCCCTCGTCGTGCCCCAGCTCAAGACGATCACGCTCGGGGGAGCGGTGGTGGGGCTCGGCATCGAGTCCTCGTCGTTCCGCGACGGCCTGCCGCACGAGTCGGTGCTCGAGGCCGACGTGCTGACCGGCACCGGCGACATCCTCTCGACGCGCGAGCACCCCGACCTGCTCTCCGGGCTGCCGAACTCGTACGGCACGCTGGGTTACGCGCTGCGGCTGCGCATCGAGCTCGCGCCGGTCCGCCCGTTCGTGCGCCTGCGCCACGTCCGCTTCGACACCGCCGAGGAGGTCGCGCAGGCGCTCGCCGAGGTCGCGAAGACCCGCGAGTGGGCCGGCGAGCGGGTCGACTTCTGCGACGGCGTCGTGTTCTCCGCCCGCGAGCACTACATGACCGTCAGCGAGATGGTCGACACCGCGCCGTACCTCTCGGACTACACCGGCCAGGGGATCTACTACCGGTCGATCCAGCAGCGTGACCTCGACTTCCTGACCATCCACGACTACCTGTGGCGCTGGGACACCGACTGGTTCTGGTGCTCGCGCGCTCTGGGGGTGCAGCACCCCGTGGTCCGGCGGCTCTGGCCGTCGCGCTACCGGCGCTCGGACGTCTACAGGCGGATCGTCGCGCTGGACCGGCGCACCGGGCTGTCGCAGGCCCTCGCGCGGCGCAGCGGCGTGGCCGGCGTCGAGCCGATCATCCAGGACGTCGAGGTGCCGGTGGACCGGCTGCCCGAGTTCCTGGCGTTCTTCCACGACGAGATCGGGATCGAGCCGATCTGGTTGTGTCCCCTGCGTCAGCGCGACCGCCGGAACTGGCCGCTCTACCCCCTGGACCCCGACACGACCTACGTGAACATCGGGTTCTGGTCGGACGCCCCGCTGTCCCCGGGCCAGGCGCCCGACCACCACAACCGGCGCATCGAGCAGGTGCTCATGGGCCTCGACGGGCACAAGTCGCTGTACTCGACGGCGAGCTACACCCCCGAGGAGTTCGACGCGCTGTACGGGGGGACGGCCTACCGGGAGCTCAAGGCTCGCTACGACCCGGACGGCCGCCTCCCCGACCTCTACACCAAGACCGTGACGGGCTGAGGAGGGATCGTCGTGCAGGTCGCCGAGATGTTCCGGCCGGTGCTGGGGGAGCAGGCCCCCGTCGCCATCCGCGCCTACGACGGGAGCAGTTCGTCGCCCCCGGGCGCCGCGCCCGTCGCCACCGTCGACGTGCGCAGTGAGACCGCGCTGGCCTACCTCGCGAGCTCGCCGAACACGCTCGGGCTCGCCCGGGCGTACGTCTCCGGTCACCTCGACGTGGACGGCGACATCTACGAGGCGCTGACCGCCATGGGCGAGCTGACCGTCTCCGACGTGACGCCCGCGACGCTCGTGCGGATGGCCGCGCGGCTGGCGCCGCTGCGCCTGCGCCACCGGGTCGCCCCGCCGCCCGAGGAGCACCGCCAGCACGGCCGGCGACACTCCAAGGACCGGGACTCCGACGCGATCGAGCACCACTACGACGTGTCGAACCGCTTCTACGAGATGGTCCTCGGGCCGTCGATGGCCTACACGTGCGCGCTGTACCCGTCCGAGGGCTCGACGCTCGAGGAGGCGCAGTTCGCCAAGCACGCGCTGGTCGCCGAGAAGCTCCGGCTCGAGCCCGGGATGCGCCTGCTCGACGTCGGGTGCGGCTGGGGCCAGATGGCGATGCACGCCGCGGAGCACCACGGGGTGCGCGCGCTGGGCGTGACGCTCTCGCGCGACCAGGCGACCTGGGCGCAGAAGGAGGTCGCACGCCGCGGCCTCGGCGACCTCGTCGAGATCCGCCACGGCGACTACCGCGACGTCACCGAGGGCGAGTTCGACGCGGTCAGCTCGATCGGGCTCACCGAGCACATCGGGCGGCGCAACATCCCGGGCTACTTCCGCTTCCTCTACGGCAAGCTGCGCGCCGGCGGGCGCCTGCTCAACCACTGCATCACCCGGCCCGACGCCCACCACCGCGCCCACGCCGACCCGTTCATCGACCGCTACGTCTTCCCGGACGGCGAGCTGCTGCCGATCGGCTGGCTGGTCTCGCGGATGAACGCCGCCGGCTTCGAGATCCGGCACGAGGAGAACCTGCGCGAGCACTACGCGAAGACCCTCGCCGACTGGTCGGCCAACCTCGAGGCCCACTGGGACGAGTGCGTCGCCGAGGCCGGGGAGGGGCGCGCGCGGGTGTGGCGGCTCTACATGCCGGCGTGCCAGGTGGGGTTCGACATGAACAACATCCAGCTCCACCAGGTGCTGGGGGTCAAGCTCGGCCCCGACGCCCGGTCCGGGTTCCCGCTCCGCCCCGTGTACTGAACAGCCCGCGGGGCGGGGTGTCGTCGGGGCCGCGCTCCTCGCGGTCCCGTTCCGCCCCGCTCATGACGTCCCGGAGCTTGGCCACGGCGCGGTGCTGGGCGACCCGCACCGCGCCGGGCGTCGAGCCGACCGCCAGCGCGGTCTCCTCGGCCGAGAGCCCGACGACCACGCGCAGGACGAGGATCTCGCGCTGCTTGGCGGGCAGGGAGGCCAGCAGCTCGCGCATCTCGGCGCTGGCCGACATCTCCAGGGCCGCCTGCTCGGGCCCGACGGCGTCGGCGAACCCCTCGGGCACCTCGTCGGTGGGCTCGGAGCGGTCGCGGCCCGCGTGACGGTGGGCGTCGACGACCTTGTGGGCCGCGATGCCGTACACGAACGCGAGGAAGGGCTTGCCCTGGTCGGTGTAGGTCGGCAGCGACTTGAGGACCGCCAGGCAGACCTCCTGGGCGACGTCGTCGGCGGCCACACCGGAGCGCTCCGTGCCGAGCCGCGACCGGCAGTACCGCACGACCAGGGGGCGCAGGATCGCGAGCAGCTGGTTGAGCGCCGCGCGGTCGTCGGCCAGCACGGCGGCGACCAGACGGTCGATCTCGTCGGACTCCTCGGTCACCGGCGCCCCCACCGGTGTCCTGCTCCTGCTGCCACGGTTCCCCCCGAGCACGCCCGGCCCGTCCCGGACCTTCCACTGAACGTGACCGGACCGTCACGGCGCGCGCACACGTGTGCGGTCCTGCGACCCGGTCGTGATCCCACCGTGCTCGATCGGGTGTGCCGTGTGAAGGAGGCGCGCGGTCGGCGGGCCGACCGTCCGGGTCAGCGGCCGGTCGGTCGTGCGCGATCCGACGACCGGCCCCGTCCGACCGTCACCGGCGGTCGTTCCCCGACGGCGAACGGATCTCGATCACGGCGGCCACCATGGCGTCCCCGACCCAGTCCTCGTACTGCTCGCCGCTCCAGCCCCGCGCCGAGGTGAGCAGGTGCCAGACCTCGGTGCTGTTGAGCGTCCAGAGGCGGTCGCGGGCGAGGTCGGGGTCCAGCCCGGGGGAGAGGGCGCCGAGCTCGACGAGCCGCCCGACGACCATGCCGGTGCCGACGAGACGCTCGCGGTCCGTGGTGGCGCGCAGCTCGACGAGGTCCGGGTCGCCGGCGAGCGCCCCCGCACCGATCTGGACCGCGAGCGGCCCGAGACGATCCATGAGGGTGCGACCGAGCCGGGCGTAGCCGCGCAGGAAGGCGACCGGGTCCGGGTCGGCGTACAGCGCCCGCACGTCGGGGCGCTCCGCCAGGGGCACCGCCTCACCGTCGCCGACCATGAGGATGTCGTAGCCCTCCTTGAGCAGGGCCGCCTTCGTCCCGAACCCGTTGTAGACGGTCTGCGCGGACACGCCGGCCGCCTTCGCCACGGAGGCGACCGTGGTCGTCGCGTACCCCTGCGCCACGAACTGCTCGACGGCCGTCGTCGCGATGTGGCGGCGGGTGAGGGCGGCCTGGCGCTCGCGCCCGGAGGCGTCGTAGCGGCGTGCTGCGCACATTTCGTTTGACTCCTGCCCAAATAGAGTTAGTCTCACTCTACCGAATTCGAAGCACCAGGGGAGACCCGCATGAGCACCACGTCCACCACGACGGCTGCGACCGCCACCTCGACCGGCACCCGGACACCGGCCTGGCGCCGGGCCCACCTGGTCGGGCTCACCGCCGTCACGGCGTACGCGACGGGGGTCGGCTGGCAGGCGCAACTGGTGTCGTACCCGCTGTTCCGCGCCGTGCCGGCCGAGGACTTCCTCGCGTACCACGCGCAGTACAACCGGGCGATCCCGCTCGTGGTGATCGCCCCCGGGTTCCTGTGCTTCGTGGCGTGCACGGCGTTCCCGTGGACGCGGCCGGCCGGCGTCTCGCGCCGCCTCGCCGCCGTCGTCGCCGCGGGCGGGCTGGCGGCGCTCGTGTCGACGGTCGCCTGGGCGATCC
Organism: Actinomycetospora aeridis; assembly: GCF_037400275.1. NCBI lineage: Bacteria > Bacillati > Actinomycetota > Actinomycetes > Pseudonocardiales > Pseudonocardiaceae > Actinomycetospora > Actinomycetospora aeridis. The sequence continues at coordinate 758,534 of NZ_JBBEGL010000003.1, forward strand.
CGAGGCACGACCGTCTCGACCGCATCGGTCAGGACGCGGCGACCATCGACAGCCTGCTCGACGCGAACCTGCTGCGGTCGCTGGTCCTCACCGTGAGCACGGCGGGACTGCTGGTGGCCACCACCCGCATGACCCGCTCGATCCGATAATCGACATTATGTCATTTTGACACGAGGGAGCCCTCCCCGCGGCCAGCGATGTTCTGCGGTGTTCTGAGCGAACGGCACCTTCGCTCGGATAGACGGGCGAAGGGCACCCCTCGCCGGAACGCCGCGGACCGCGAGGGGCACGTCTCGCATGATCATCAGCACTCGCGGCCTGCCGAACGTGCCGCTCGACGACGTTCGAACACCTGAGCGAAGACGTTGGCGTCCTCCCCCGCCGGGCTCCTCGCGCCTAGGCTCCCGCCCAGTGGCAGATCAACCCGCGAGGTGGCCCGTCGCCGGCGGGCGGTGGGCACTGCTCGCGCTGCTGACGGCCGCGGCGACCGTGGGGTTCGCCGCGCTGGCCGTCCCGTCGGCGGCGCTGTTCGCCGGGCTGGTCGTGGCGACGGTGGTCGCGCTGGCGGGGCTCGGGCCCACCGCGGTCCCGCGCTGGGCCACGGGCTCGGCGCAGGCCGTCATCGGCGTGGTGATCGGCCTGCTTGCCCGCCCCGAGACCCTCGCCGCGGTGGCCGCCGAGTGGCTACCGATCCTGCTGATCAGCGTCGGGACCCTGCTGGTGAGCATGGCGGCGGGGCTGGTCATGGGCGTGCAGCGCGGGGTGTCGCCGCTGACGGGGATGCTCGCGCAGACCGCGGGCGGGGCGTCGGGGTTGGTCGCGATCAGCGCCGAGCTCGGCGGCGACGAGCGGATCGTCTCCGTCGTGCAGTACGTCCGGGTCGGGCTGGTGACGGCGACGATGCCGGTGGTCGCCGTCGTGGGCTACGGCGCCACCCACGTCGACGCGGGTTCGGGTCCCGCCGCCGGCCCGACGGCACCGTGGTGGGTCGGCATCCTCGTGGTGCTCGGGTGTGGGGTGGTCGGCACCCCGATCGCGCGGGCCCTGCACGTGCCCGCCGGGGCGCTGCTCGGCCCGATGGTCCTGGCGGCGGCGCTGAGCATGTCCGGGCTCGTGGTCGGCGCGAGCGTGCCGAACCTGCTGGTCGACCTCGCCTACGCCGCGATCGGCTGGCAGGCCGGCCTCAAGTTCACCCGCCGGGCGCTCGTGACGGTGGCCCGGGTCCTGCCGCTTGCGACGGCCCTGATCCTCGCCGTGATCGCGATCTGCGCCGGCCTCGGTCTCGTGCTGTCGTGGGCCACCGGCATGACCTCGCTCGAGGGCTACCTCGCGACGACCCCCGGCGGCGTGTACGCGGTGCTCGCCACCGCGATCTCCTCGGGCGCCGACGTCACGTCCGTCGTCGCGGTCCAGGTGCTGCGCGTGCTGCTGATGCTGCTCGTCGCTCCCCTGCTCGCCCGGTTCGTCGGGCGGCGGACCGCTCAGTGACGGCACAGGCCGTCGAGCAGGCGTGCCGGCGACACGGTCACCGGGTACGGCGTGGTCACGGCGACCACCTCGTCGCCGACGGCACGGGCCGTGTGGACGTACCGCCCGCCGTCGTCGAGCTCGAGCACCTCCAGCTCGCCCGCGCCGTCCGGGTCGAGCAGCCAGTACGACGGCACCCCGAGGCGCTCGTAGTGGGCCTTCTTGGTGTTGCGGTCGTGCAGCCGCGTGCTGCGCGAGGCGACCTCCGCCGCCAGCACCGGCGCCACCGGGAGGTTGGCCCGGGTCAGGTCGGCGTACCGGCAGACGATGACGTCGGGCTGCACCTCGTCGACCGTGCTGGTGGTGACCGCGAACGGCGCCGCGAGCACGTGCAGCGCCGGCGGGCACGCCGCGTGGAGCAGCCGGTAGAGCGTCAGCGCCATCTCCTGGTGCGGCCAGCCCGGTGCCGGGCTCACGAACAGCATCCCGTCGATGAGCTCACGGCGCCGCCCGTCGTCGGGCATCGCGTGCAGCTCGGCGACGGTGTAGGCCGCGGTGGAGGCCAGCTCGGTCACGGCACCCATGGTGCACCTACCGGACCCGCCGCACACCGTCCGGCGTGCTGAGGAAGACGCCGACCGTGCCCAGGCCCGCGGCGGACGCCGCGCCGTGCAGCGCCCGGGCCCACTCCTCGTCCCCCGGTGCCGTCTCGCGCGGCCCGAGGCGTTCGAGCGTGAACAGGCAGGCGCCGGGGCCGGCGTCGGTGGCCAGCTGGTCGCCGAGCTGGGCGAGCATGTCGCGCAGGCCGCCCACGAGATGGGTCTCCGGGAAGCGCGGGGAGTCCTCGATCGGGATGACGACCGGCGTCTGCCGGCGGTCACCGTCGACGAGCATCAGCCAGACGCACCCGTCCTGGGTGGCCGGGCCGACGATCGCGGCGACGCGGTCGTGCACGTCGTCGTCGGTCAGCAGGGGTGCGGCGTTCTCGGGTGTGAGGGTCATGCGCCCACGGTGGGCGCCCGCGCGGTCCGGTGGGTGCCGATTCACGAAAGCAACCGCTCAGGGCCGCAACCGCCGCAGCAGGGGGATCGCCGCGATCTTCTCCTCGGTGAGCTGCTCCCAGTCGATACGGCCGGGATGGCGGGCCTCGCGCGTGCAGGTGATGACGCGGTCGGCGGTGACGACGAGGTCGAGCCGCACGTCGTGGTCGGTCACCGGGATGTCGCCCACCGCGACCACCTGCTGCTCGTGGACGGTCGTGACCACCGGGGTGTCCGGCGCGACGAGGCCCGCCTGGCTGGCCACGGCGAACTCGAGGTCGCTGAACCCCCCGCCCTTGCCCAGTCGCGCCCCGTCCTCGGCGACGGCCACGCAGCCGGTGACGACGAGGTCGACGGGCTCGAGGTCCTCGACGGCGACCGTCCGCGCCGACCGTGACGCGCCCTTGATCGACGACGCCTTGCGCGGGGTGTCGGCGAGGTGCTCCGGGTCGAGCAGGAAGAACGGGGCCTCCTCCGCCAGGCGCGGCACGGCCATGTACACGGTCTTGCCGTCCTGCAGCGCGCGCTGGCGCACGGGCCACTGCGCGGCGTCGGGGTTGCACTTCAGCGTGCGGGCCCGCTGCCAGATCTCGGTCCCGCGCAGGCGCTCGGCGGCGGCCTCGGCCCCGCTGACGTTCGGGATGCGGCCGTGCGCGCCCGGGAACCGCGCGAGCTTCCCGTCCTTGAGCGCGTCCCACACACGCTGCCGGATCGCGGCCTTCGCCTCGTTGACCTCGGCGGGGCCGCCCGCGTCCGCATCGTGTCGCCGCGCCACGCCCCCACCGTAGGCGTCTCCCCTATTTGACAAATTTTCTTGTCAATGTTGTCGTGGGTCCGTGCTCGATGTGGACGTGATCGACGAACCGGCCGCCGCCGCGGCGGCCCTCGACCCGCTGCGCGCGCGCCTGCTGGCCGCGCTCGCCGAGCCCGGATCGGCCTCCACCCTGGCCGGACGGGTCGGCCTCACCCGACAGAAGGTCAACTACCACCTGCGGACGCTGGAGGCCCACGGCCTGGTCCGGGAGATCGCCCAGCGCCCGAGGCGCGGGCTGACCGAGCGGGTGCTCGAGGCCTCCGCCGCCTCCTACCTGGTCTCCCCCGCCGCGCTCGGCGAGGCCGCGAGCAGCCCGGAACGGGTGTCCGACCGGCTCTCGGCGCGCTACCTGCTCGCCCTCGGCGGGCGCCTGGTGCGCGAGGTCGGCGACCTCGCCCGCCGCGCCGACGCCCAGGACAAGCGGCTCGCGACCCTCGCGATCGACACCGAGATCGCCTTCGCCTCGGCCGCCGAGCGGGCCGCGTTCGCCGACGAGCTCGGCGCCGCCGTCCGCGAGCTCGCCGCCCGGTACCACGCGCCGGACGGCCGCCCCCACCGCCTGATCGTCGGCGCGCACCCCGTGCCGGCCCCGACCACACAGCCCGGAGAGGACGAGTCATGACCGAGCAGGACCCCCGCACCGTCGACCTCGAGGTCGCGGTGCCCGGCACCCCCGAGCAGGTCTGGGACGCGATCGCGACCGGGCCCGGCATCAGCGCCTGGCTGCACCCCACCCGGGTGGGCGAGCACGTCGGCGGCGAGTTCGCCTTCGACATGGGCGGCGGTTTCGGCGAGGGCGGCGAGGTCACCGCCTACGACGCCCCGTCGCGCTTCGCCACCGAGGCGACCTGGCCCGCCGGGGAGGAGACCACCACGCTCGCCACCGAGTGGCTGGTGTCCACGCGCGACGAGGGCACCTGCGTCGTCCGCATGGTGATGAGCGGGTTCGGCCACGGCGACGACTGGGACGACGAGATCGACGCCCTGCGCGAGGGGATGGGCACCGCGCTCGAGACCCTGCGCGTGTACCTCACCCACTTCGCGGGCCTGCGGTCCGCGACGGTGGCCGAGAGCGCCCCGGTCGGCGGACCGCAGCGGGACGCCTGGCAGAAGCTCCTCGCCGCGACCGGGCTCGCTGACGCGCAGGCCGGCGACCGGGTGACCCTCGTCGGCACTCCGGAGCTCGCCGGCACCGTCTCGGTGCTCTCCCCCGGCCGCCACCTCAGCGGCGTCGTCCTGCACCTCGACGCCCCGGCGCCGGGGATCGCCGACCTCGCCACCGCCGGCGGGCACGTCACCGTCCACCTGTCGCTGTTCGACGGCCCGGGCCCGGACGGTCCGGTCGCCGCCACCGTCGCCGACCGCGAGGCGCCCCGCTGGCGCGCCTGGCTCGAGGAGATCCGATGATCCGCCCACGGCTCGCCCTCGCCGTCCTCACCCTCCCGGCCCTGCTCGTCGCGCTCGACCTGTCCGTGCTGCTCGTGGCCCTCCCCCGGCTCGCCGAGGACCTGCATGCCGACGCGGCCCAGCAGCTCTGGATCACCGACGTCTACGGCTTCCTCGTCGCCGGGTTCCTCGTGACCATGGGCAGCCTCGGCGACCGCATCGGACGACGCCGCCTGCTGCTGATCGGCGCCGCGGCGTTCGGGGTGGCCTCGCTGGCGGCGGCGTTCGCCCCCACCCCGGGGCTGCTCATCGCGGCCCGCGCGGCGCTCGGGGTCGCCGGGGCCACGCTCATGCCCTCGGCGCTCGCCCTGGTCACCGGCCTGTACTCCGACCCGCGCCGGCAGGGCATGGCCGTCGCCACCGTCTTCTCCGCGATCATGGTGGGCGGCGCGCTCGGGCCGGCCCTCGGCGGGCTGCTGCTGCAGCACTTCTGGTGGGGCTCGGTGTTCCTGCCCGGCGTCGCGGTGATGGTGCTGCTGCTCGCCGTCGGGCCGCGGCTGCTGCCGGAGGGGCGCGGCACGGGCGTCGGCCGCCTGGACCCGGCGAGTGTGGCCCTGTCCCTGCTCGCCCTGCTGCCGGTGGTCCACGGCGTCAAGGCGCTCGCCCGCGGCGAGGTCGGGGCGTCGACCGTGGTCGCGCTCCTCGTCGGGGTGGCCGCCGGTGTCGCGTTCGTGCGCCGCCAGCGCCGTCTCGAGCACCCGCTGCTCGACCTGCGGCTCCTCGCGCACCCGGCGCTGCGCGGCGCGCTGGCGACGATGCTGCTCGGTGGCGTGGTGATGGGCGGGATGTTCCTCGTGATCACCCAGGACCTGCAGCTCGTGGCCGGCCTCGACCCGCTCACCGCGGGCCTGGCGACCCTGCCCGGCACCGTGGCGATGCTGGTCGGGGTGCTCGCCGGACCCGTCGTCGCCCGGCGCATCCGGCCGGCGTGGATGATGGCCGGCGGCACCGCGCTCGCGGCGGTCGGGCTCGGCGGCGTCGCGCTCGCGGCGCCCGCCGGCACGCTGCCCCTGGTCGTCGCGTTCACGGTCGCCCTGTTCGGGATGGGCCTTCCCGGCGGGCTGGGCGTGGGCCTCGTGGTCGGCTCGGCGCCGCCCGAGCAGGCCGGGTCGGCGTCGTCGCTCTCGGAGACCGGACAGGAGCTCGGCATGGCGGTGGGCCTCGCCGGGATGGGGAGCCTCGCGGTCGCGGTCTACCGGACGCTGCTGCCCGCCGACGTGCCGGCGACGGCCCGCGAGGGACTCGCCGGCGCCGTGACCAGCGGGGACCCGGGCGTGCTGGCACCCGCCCGCGACGCGTTCACCGGCGCGGTCACCGTCACCGCGGCCGTGGCGGCCGTCCTGCTGCTCGGGGTGTCGGCGCTGGTCGTGGCGACGCTGCGGCACGTGCCCGCCACGCCGGCCGAGGCGCAGACCGCCGAGCCGGTCGCGGCGTGAGGTCAGGCCGCACGCCACCGCCCGGGTGGGACCCCGTGCTCGGCACGGAAGCGACGCACGAAGTAACCGGCGTCGCGGAACCCCACCCGGGCGGCGACGGCGGCCACGGTGAGGTCGGTGTCGTGCAGCAGGCGCCGGGCCTCGCGCAGGCGCCGCTCGGTGATCCACTGCTGGACCGTGCGGCCGGTGCGCCGGCGCACGACCGTCGTCACGTGCCCCGGCGTCAGCCCGACGGCGGACGCCACGTCGCGCAGGGACAGCGGCTCGCGGAACCGTCGCTCGACGACGTCGAAGACCGCCGCGAGGAGGGGCTCGTCGCGGTCGCGGAGCTCGTCGGTGACGACGGCCTCGAGCCGCGTGAGCCCGACGAGCAGCAGGGTCAGGTACGCCCGGACCGCCGCCGCGGCCCCGTCCCGGCGTTCCCGGAGCTCGGCGTCGAGGGCGCGGACGTGGGCGAGCCACCCGGCGCGCTCCCCCGCCGGCACGCCGAACCGCTGGCCGCCGGCCCGCCCGGGGCCGACGAGCGGGGCGAGCAGCGGGTGCGAGCGCCACGAGACCAGCGAGCCCGTGGTCGCGGGGTCGACGACGTCGGCGGGGAAGAAGACCATCCACACCTCGGTGTGGGGATCGACGTGCCCGGCCTGCGGCGCGACGACCGCGCCGGGCGCGAGCACCAGGACGTCGCCGGGGGCCAGCGGGATCTCCCGGTCGTCCACCCGCATCGTGCCGCGGCCGCCCTCGACCAGCAGGAGCACGAGGAAGTCATGGGCGTGCGGCCCGGCGACGGGCGTGCCCGCGGGTGGGAGGGCCGGGCCCTCCGCATCGCCGCGACGGTGCCGCACCGTGACGTCGAGGCCGTCCGGGGAGCGCGGGTAGCCGACCACCGGGACGTCGGAAGATTCTCCCATCGTGGCCGGGCTCTGTCCCTTGTCGCCTGGTGGAGCCCCGACGATCGTGGACTCCGACACCGAATCCCGTCCCACGAGGAGAGTCCAGCATGACGGAGCCGGAGCGCGCCAGCACGGGAGGTCGGGCCTACCTGCCCGGGATGCCCGGCGAGGCGCCTCAGGTCCTCTACGACGTGATGAGCCGGCTGCTCGGCGCCGGCCCCTCGCACCGGCGGCTCGTCGCCCAGGCCGCCCCTCCCCCGGGCGGGCGGGTGCTGGAGATCGGCTGCGGCACCGGCAACGTCCTCGCCGCCGTGGCCCGGAGCCGCCCGGACGTCGCGCTGATCGGACTCGACCCCGACCCCGCGGCGCTCGCGCGCGCCCGCACCAAGCTGCCCGCCTCCGTCCGCCTCGAGCAGGGCTTCGCCGACGACCTTCCGCTCCCCGACGACGACGTCGACCGCGTGCTCTCGTCGCTGATGCTCCACCACCTGCCGGCCGATCAGCAGACCGCCGCGCTGCGCGAGGTCCGCCGCGTGCTGCGCCCGGGCGGCACGGTGCACATCGTGGACACCGACGGTGAGCGATCGACCGGCCCCCTCGCCCGGCTGGCCGGCGCGGCGATGCACGCGATCAGCCGGGTGAAGCGCAGTGAGGGCCACGGCCACGGGCACGGCCACGGCCACGGGCACGAGCACGACCTCCGCCCGCAGCTGTCCCCGGTCGACGACACGGTCGCGCTCCTGGCCGGTGCCGGCTTCGTCGACGCCGAGGTCGTCGAGCGCCGCCGGTGGGTGTTCGGGACGCTCGCCTTCACCCGGGCGCGGGTCCCCGCCTGATCACAGCAACCGTGTGATCGCCGCTGTCGAGCGCCGGATGTCCTCCGGGGTCGTCGACCAGTTCGACACCGACAGGCGCACCGCCGGGCGGCCCTGCCACACGGTCGTCCCGACCCAGCAGGTGCCGTCGCGGGCGACGGCGGCGGCGAGCTCGCGGGCGTCGCCCGCGCGCGGCCGGAAGAGGACCTGGTTGAGCACGACGTCGTTGAGGACCTCGATCCCGGGATGCCGGGCGAGCTCGTCCGCGGCCTGGCGGGCGAGGGCGCAGCAGCGCTCGACGAGGTCGGCGACGCCCTCGCGGCCGAGGTGCCGCAGGGCGGCGTGGACGGGCAGCACGCGCGCCCGGCGCGAGGACTCGGGGACGCGGCTGGACGGGTCGGCGGACCCCATCGGCAGGTACGCCGCCGACATGCCCATGGCCGCGGTGAGCGCCGCCGGGTCGCGCACGATCGCCATGCCGCAGTCGTAGGGGACGTTGAGCCACTTGTGGGCGTCGACCGTCCAGGAGTCGGCGAGCCCGGCGCCCGCGACGAGGTGGCGACGGGCGGGCGTGGCGGCGGCCCAGAGCCCGAAGGCCCCGTCGACGTGCAGCCACCGCTGCTCCCGCTCCCCCACGACCTCGGCGATCGCGTCCAGCGGGTCGGACGCGCCGGTGTCGACCTGGCCCGCCTGCGCGCACACGAGCACGGGCCCGTCGATCGCGGCGAGCAGGTCGCGCAGGACGTCGGGACGCATCCGTCCCTGGTCGTCGGCCGCGACCCGCACGGCGCGCCCGGAGCCGAGCCCGAGCAGGCGCAGCGACCGCAGGATCGTCGAGTGCACCTGCTCGCCGACGAGGACGGTCGGCACCGGTGCACCGGCGAGCCCGTCGGTCCCGACGTCCCAGCCGGCCGCGGCGAGCAGGGTGTGCCGGGCCGCGGCGAGGCCGACGACGTTGGCCATCTGCGCACCGGTGACGAAGCCGACCGCGCTCGCGGGCGGGAGGCCGAGCAGGTCGCACACCCAGCGACCGGTGACCTCCTCGACCGCCGCCATCGCCGGCGACATCACGCGTGCGGCGACGTTCTGGTCGACGGCCGCGGCCATCCAGTCCGCGCCCAGCGCCACCGGCAGCGAGCCCCCGGTGACGAACCCGAAGTAGCGGGGGCCCGGCGTGGCCACCAGGCCGGGCCCGAGATCGGCCGCGAGCGCGTCGAGCACCTCCGGCGCCGGCGAACCGCGCGTCGGCAGCTGCTCGTCGAGGTGGACACCGTCCTCGACGGGGCGCCCCACCGGACGGTCGGGCAGCGACGCCAGCCACTCCCCCGCGACGCGCCGTGCCCGGTCGAGGGTCTCGTCCCACGGCGTCTCCACCACGCGTGGGGACGCTACGCCGCCGGACTGTCCACGAGCTGACCGTTCCCGGCCGCCGCCGACCGGCGGGCGTGCGCCAGCGCCCACAGCCCGAGCAGCGCGACCACCACCACCTCGGCCAGGGCGAGGCCGCGCTCGAGCAGGCCGAGCGGGACCGCGCGCCACCACGGCACACCGATGACCCCGCGCAGCGCGATGGCCCCGACGATCGGGAGGAACGACGCCAGCGCGAGCCACGAGCCGATCCGCACCCCGACCCGGAACGGCCGGGCGGCCGGGTCGTGACGGTGGCGCCGCACGAGCAGCAGCGCCCCGAGGGGCAGGGCGATGAACGCGACGAGGCTCGCGTAGCGGTGGATGTAGCCGGAGACGCTCGGCCCGATCGACCAGTTGGTCTTCTCGAACGCGACCACGAGCAGCAGCCCGACGCACCAGGCCCCGAGGAGCACGACCGGCAGCGACCGGGCGGGCGCCAGCCGCGCGGCGACGAGGGCCGCGATCACCCCCGCCGACCCGAGCGCCAGCCCGACGACGGCGACGTCGAACAGCCAGCCGCCGGGCAGCAGCGCGTACTCGCTGATCGTGCGCCGGACCGGGTCGACCCTCGACGAGGGCCCCACGAGGTGCATCACCCCGATGACCAGCAGCGCCACGAGCACACCGGCCACCCCGGCACGGGCGCCGGGCACCACGACCCGGGGACTCGTCGCGAGCTCGTGCGTCATCACGGTCGGCTCAACGTGCCGGCCCCGCGCCGCGTTCCGACAGTGCGGATCCGAAGGCGGATCCGAAGCCGTCGGCGAGACCCACGCACTGCTCGCCCAGGAACAACCCCGCCCGGTAGCGCAGGCCGTTCGTACCATCCCGGCCGGGGATCTCGTCGACGGACAGGGCGACGTCATAGGTGCGCGGGTGCGCGACCTCGGCGACGTACTGCACCTCCCACGCGCTCGGGGCGAGGTCCTCGGGCGGACCGCCGTCGACGGTGCCCAGCTGGGCCGCTTGCCAGCTCGCGACCGCGTCGGCGTACCAGGACAGGACGGCGACGTTGTTGACGTGGCGGTTGGTGTCGACGTCGCCGATGCGGCTCACCACGGTGTGCCCGTGCTCGTAGCGGGCGCGGTCGTGCCGCGCCGCCCCGGGACGGGACGGGGCGCCGCCGGGCTCGTCGATGACCAACGGGGCGAGGTCGGCCCGCAGCTCGTCGGGCAGCGCGCACGGGCCCGCGGCACCGCCCAGCACCGTCACCGAGTCCGACACCGCGACACAGCGGTCGCCCGCGAACACGCCGTGGCCGTAGGAGTACGACGAGCCGCCGACCCGCCGGACGCCGGTGCCGACGCGGTACTCCCGGTCGAGGGTCATGGGCGCGAGCACGCGGATCCGCTGCGCGGCGAGCAGGAACCGGAAGGCCCCGCCGCCGTCCTCGACGAGACGCCGGAAGCGGGGCAGCGCCGCGGCGACCCGCGCCTCCTCGAACCATCGGCCCAGCGCCACCGTCGTCACCCTGCCGTCGCCGCCGAGGTCGGCGTAGCGCGGCGTCAGCGGACGCAGCACGGGGAACGCGGCCGCGTCGGTGAGGGCGTCGCCGTCCTCGGCGAGCGTGGGACCGGCGGACAGCACCCGGGCGTGGTCGGCCATGCGGACCATGGTCGGCGACGGCGCCCGGTGAGGCCCGTCGCCGCCGCCCGGATCACATGTGACGGCCGACCCCGGGATACCCGGTGTCCGTGACCGACTTCCCGCCCGGGTTCTTCGACCGCGCCGACGACGGCGACGACACCGCCTTCTACGGCCCGCCGCGCCTCGTGCAGCACATCGACGAGGGCGCGATCGCCGCGGTGGGCGCGTTCTACGACGAGATCGGCGCCGACGGCGACGTGCTGGACCTCATGAGCTCCTGGGTCTCCCACCTGCGCACCCGGCCGCGGCACCTCACCGTGCTCGGGATGAACGCCGCCGAGCTCGACGCCAACCCGATGGCCGACGAGCGGGTGGTGCGCGACCTCAACGCCGACCCGACCCTCCCGTTCGCCGACGCCGCCTTCGACACGGTCGTCTGCACCGTCTCGGTCGACTACCTGGTGCGGCCGGTCGCCGTGTGCGCCGAGGTCGGGCGGGTGCTGCGCCCCGGCGGGACCTTCGCGCTGACCTTCTCGAACCGCTGCTTCCCCACCAAGGCGATCCGCGGCTGGCTCGCCGCCGACGACCGGCAGCGCGCCGCGATCGTGGCCACCTACCTGCGCGACGCGGGGACGTTCGACGAGCCGGTGGCCCAGCGCCGGGAGTCGTCCGACGACCCGGTGATCGCCGTGCACGCCACCGCCGCTAGGACCGTGACGACGGCCCCGCGAGCGGCGCGGCTAACCCGCGGCGACCAGCCCCTCCAGCACGGCGCGGGTCGCGGCGTCCGCGGGGACGAACGACTCCAGCGACAGCTCGTCGAGCGTGACGTCCCACGCCGCGCCGAAGTGCGTGATCGTGGAGTAGAGGCGCAGGTCCCCGTCGGGATGGGCGATGTGCAGCGGCAGCATGACGTGGGCCGCGCGGGCGGCCGGGCCGGTCGGGGCGGGCGGCACGTAGCCGGCGAGCTCGTCGCGCAGCGCGACCAGGCGCGGGTCGCCGGTGAGGTCGCTGAGGCGCTCGAGACGGTGCAGCAGGTGCCCGGCCCACTCCGGGAGGTTGCGCACGTGGGGGGCGAGGCCGTCGGGGTGCAGGCTGAGCCGGTAGACGTTCACCGGCGGCTCGAGCAGGGCCGGGTCGAGCAGCGCGAGCAGCGCGCTCACCGCCCGGTTCGCCATGACGACGTCGCCGCACCGGTCGACCACCAGCGCGGGGAACGGCTCGTGGCCGGTGAGCAGGTGCTCGAGCGCGCCCCGCACGGCGTCCAGGGCCCGCGCGTCGAGCCGGGACTCGGTGTAGGTCGGGGCGAAGCCCGCCGCCAGCAGCAGCGTGTTCCGCTCGCGCAACGGGACCTCCAGGTGCTCGCAGAGGTCGACGAGCAGCTCGCGGCTGGCCCGGGCGCGGCCGGTCTCGACGAAGCTCAGGTGACGGGTGGAGACGCCGACGTCGAGCGCGAGGTCCATCTGGCTGCGCCGGCGGCGGGTGCGCCAGCCGCGCAGCAGGTCGCCGGGCGCCGGGCGGGACTCGAGCGTCGTCACGGCGTCGACGCTAGGGCCCGCTACCAGGTCGCGGCCATGACCTGCGAGGTCATCGACCCGCTTACCCGCGCCGCTGCAGGGTTCTCGTCAACAGCCCGAACGAGGAGGACCCCATGAGCACCACGACCACCGCCACCGTCACCGACACCCACCGCACCCTGCGGGGCGTCCTGCGCCTCGACGCCGCCGCCTCGGGAGCGCTGGGGATCGCCGCCGCGGCCGGCGCGGGCGTCCTCGACACCCTGCTCGGACTGTCGACGCCCCTGCTGCTCGGCGTCGGCCTGTTCCTCGTCGTCTACGCCGCCGGGCTCGTCCTGCTCGCCGCGCGCCCGGCGATCCCCCGCCCCGCGACCTGGGTCGTCGTGCTCGGCAACAGCGCCTGGGTGCTGATGAGCCTCGGGCTCGCGGTCGGCGCGTGGGCGGAGCTCACCGTCATCGGCGCCGTGGTCGTCCTGGCCCAGGCCGCCGCCGTGGCCGTGTTCGCCGACCTGCAGTGGGCGACGGGACTGCGCCGCGCCTGAGCCGCGGGAACCCGAAGCGGACCGCCACGCCCGGCGACCACATCACGTGGTCGGGCGGGCGGTCCGCCAGGTCCGGGAAGCCGGCGGCGGCCACGAGCGCGTCGTCGAGCTCGAGGATCTCGGCGTCGTGCAGCGGCCAGGGCTCGTGGACGTTCGGCACGTACCAGTCGCCGCCGAGATGGCGCTCGTGCAGACCCCAGCGGGCCGTCAGGAAGTCCTCCAGCTCGCCGGCGTCCCGGGTCGCGCCGACCCGCACCCGCACGCGGCTCGGGTGCGGCCGGCGGGTCACGTAGGTGCGCTCACCGTTCTCGTCGGCGACGTCCATCGACGCCCACCGGTACGGCAGCCCGAACGCCACCCGCGCACCGGCGACGACGGCGAGGCGGGTGGCGTCGAGGCTGCGGAAGACGATGCCGCGCACCCCGCGCTCGTCGACGGTGTAGAGGCGGACGTTGGTCTCGGCGAACGTCCCGAGCCACGGCACCGACGGCCCGCGCAGCACCCCGGCGCCGACCATGCGGAACGGGACGAGGCCCACCCACGTCACCCCGTCGTGGACGTCGGGCCGCACCCCGGGCGGGAGCAGCGGGGCCACCTCGGCCGGGTCGACCGCCCAGTGCAGGAACGCGACGTCGCACCAGCGCTGGGTCATCATGGTCGGCCCCCGGTAGCCGGGTGCCTCGCGCGTCACGGGCTGGATCACGGGGTGGGCCTCCCCCGCGCGGAGGTCGACCACACCCGATCTCCGTCGCGAGGAGGAGGCGGCGCGGCCTCGCGGGCCGCCACGATGACGTCATGCGCACCGCCGAGGACCTGGCCCTGCTCCTGCACGACCCCGACACCGGCGCGCCCCTGGTGGACTCCACGTCCCTGCCGCGGGCGCTCGCCGGGGCGGTGGTGCTCCAGATCGTGCTCGACGACCGCGCCCGGCTCGAGGAGCGCCGCTGGAAGACCGTGCTGATGATCGGGGACCGCGGACCGACCGGCGACCACGTGCTCGACCTCGCCCTGGAGCGCCTGCCCGCCGAGCCGACCCCGAAGGCCGCGATCGAGAAGCTCCAGAGCCGGGTGACCGACCCGCTGCTGGCCGGGCTCGTGCACGACGGCGCGCTGCGCGTCGAGGAGCGCACCTTCCTGGGCCTCCCGCGGTCCCCCCGCTACCCCGCCGCCGACCGCGGCCGTCGCGACGCCGCCGTCGCCCGGATGCGGGCGGTGCTCGTCGACGGGGTGGCCCCGAGCACCGACGACGCCGCCCTCGTCGCGCTGCTGCGCGCGGTCAAGGCCGAGCACAAGGTCGTCGACGCGCCGAAGCGGGCGCTGCGCGACCGTAGCAAGGTGATCGCCGAGGGCGACTGGGCCGGTGAGGCCGTGCACCGCGCGATCGCCGACATCTACGGCGCGGTGGCCGCCGTCGCGGCGGCGGGTGCCGCCAGCACCGGCACCTGAGGAGGGAATGCCGTCCGCCGCGACGCGGGTTGCACCCACCAGGTGCATCCGCCCAGTCCTGGAGGTCGTCGTGGCCCTGACCATGTTCGGTGGCCCGTTGTCGCGCAAGGTGCCGGAGACCCGCACCTTCACCGTCGAGGGTCCCGCGCACTCGCTGCTGCTCGAGCCGTTCACCCGCCGCGTGCGCGCGGAGGTGGACGGGGTGACCGTGCTGGACACGACGCGGGGCCACCTGCTGTTCGAGACGGGGCTCCCGCCGCAGCTCTACGTCCCCGAGGAGGACCTGCGCGCCGACCTGCTCGAGCCCAGCGACACCAGCACGCACTGCCCGTTCAAGGGCGACGCGACGTACCGGAGCCTCCGGGTCGGTGACCGCGTGGTGCCCGACGCCGTGTGGGCCTACCCCGACCCGATCCCCGAGTCGTCGTGGCTCGCCGGGCTCGCGGTGCTGGCCCCGGACGCCGCCGACCGCTGGTTCGACGAGGACGACGAGGTCATCGGGCGCCTGCCCGACCCGTACCACCGCGTCAGCCTGCGCACCACCAGCCGCCACGTCACCGTCACCACCACCGACGGCGTGACCGTGGCGGACGCGCAGGGCGGGATCCTGCTCGGCGAGACGGGCCTGGTCGACCGCCTCTACATACCGCGCGACGCCCTCGCGGCGACGCTCGAGCCTTCGGAGAAGCGCACGGTCTGCCCGTACAAGGGCTACGCGACGTACTACTCGCTGCGACTGCCCGACGGGCGCGTGCTGACCGACGCGGTCTGGTCCTACGAGACCCCGACCGACGAGTCACGGGCGATCGAGGGGCTGCTGAGCTTCGCGCACGACGACCTGACGGTGGAGGCCCCCGTCAAGTAGTCGGTCCTCAGGTCGGCGAGGCGTCCTCGGGGTCGACCGGCTCCACCGGCTGGGTGGTCGTCACGGACGACGTCGTCGACGGCACGGTCTCCCCGACGGGGTCGCCGGCCTGGGCGAGCGCGGCACCGCGCAGCACCTGCGCCTGGCCGGCGTAGCGGGCCGTCTCGGTGACGAGGTGCAGCAGGATCCAGCGCAGCTCGATGTGGCCGCGCCGGTCGTCGCGCACGGCGTCGTCGAGCGACTCGGCGCCGGCGAGCGCGTCGCGACCCTTCTCGCACACCTCGAGGTAGCTGCCGACGACGTCCTCGGGGGTCTCGACGTCCGCGAGGCGGTAGCCCGGCTCGTCCTCGTCGACGTAGCTCGGGACGTGGCGCCCGCCGCGGGCGCCCCACCGCTCGACGAGCCACGTCCGCTCGAGCTCGGAGAGGTGCTTGACGATCGCGAGCAGGCTGGGCCCGTCGGCGGGCACACGGCGCCGGAGCGTCTCGTGGTCGAGCCCGTCGAGGGCGGTCACCACCAGGGCACGGAAGTAGTCGAGCCAGCCTTCGAGCGCCTCACGCTCGTCGGCCACCTCGGGTGGTGACGGGCGGCGTTGCAGCGGGGCCTGGAACAGCACCGGCTCTCCCGGAGTCGTCTCGCTCACACCTGACACACCGTCCGTCGTCGGCCGGACGCGGAACGTTACACCGCGCGAGGGATCCGCTACTCCTCCACGAGGAGCTCGAGGGCGGGCAGGGCCGCCTCGAGGGCCGCCCGCTGGTCCGCGTCCAGACGGTCGAGCCGCTGGGCGAGCGACGCGGTGCGCTCCGTGCGGATACGGCGGATGGCCGCGTGCCCCTCCTCCGAGAGGTGGATCAGCGCGGACCGCGCGTCCTGCGGATCCGGAGTGCGGATCAGCAGGCCGGCGTCGTCGAGCGCGGCCAGCACGCGGCTCATCGTCGGCGGCGTCACCGCCTCGCGGCGCGCCAGCTCCGACAGACGCAGGGGCGCGTGGTCCTCGAGCGTGGCGAGCACCGACGTCTGGAGGGGTGGCAGCGCGGCCGCGGAGTCGACACGGATGCGCCGGTTGAGCCGGCCGACGGCCAGCCGCAGGCGCGACGGCAGGTCGGGATCGGACGATCCGGACCCACCGGACAGGCCGGCCTGCGTCTCGGTGGCGGAAGTGGACATACCTCATGGTCCCATGGCCGGGAGACGGAGCGTGCGAAGCTCGACCATCGAGACAGTCACGGCGAGGTCAGAGCTTGCGCAGACGGATGCGTCGCACCGAGTGGTCGCCACCCTTCGTGAGCACCAGGCCGGCCCGCGAGCGGGTCGGGGCGATGTTCTCGCGCAGGTTCGGCCCGTTGATCTCGTCCCACAGCCGCGCCGCCTGGGCGCGCGCGGCGTCCTCGTCCATCTCGGCGTAGCGGCGGAAGTACGAGGCCGGGTCGCGGAACGCCGTCTCCCGCAGCGCCAGGAAGCGCTCCACGTACCACCGGCGGACGTCGCTCGGGTGCGCGTCGACGTAGATCGAGAAGTCGATGAGGTCCGACACCGCCAGCGCGCTCGCCCGCTCACCGGTCTGCGGTGCCGGTTGCAGCACGTTGAGGCCCTCGAGCACGAGGATGTCGGGCCGGGACACGATGCGCTGCTCGTCGAGGACGTCGTAGACCAGGTGCGAGTACATCGGGACCGGCACCTCGGGCTTGCCGGCCTTGATGTCGGACACGAAACGCAGCAGCGCCCGCCGGTCGTAGGACTCCGGGAACCCCTTACGCCGCATCAGGCCCCGGCGCTCCAGCTCGGCGTTCGGGTGCAGGAACCCGTCGGTGGTGACCAGGGCGACGTCGGGGTGGTCGTCCCAGCGCGCCAGCAGCAGGCGCAGCAGCCGGGCCGTCGTCGACTTCCCCACCGACACCGACCCGGCGATGCCGATGACGAACGGCGTCGCCTCCTCGTCCTGGCGCAGGAACGTCCGGTAGGCGTCGAGCAGCCCCGAGTTCGCGCGGACGTGCAGGTCGAGCAGGCGCGACACCGGCAGGTAGACGTCGCGGACCTCCTCGAGGTCGACCGGGTCGCCGAGCGAGCGCAGCTCCTCGAGCTCCTGCGCCGTCAGCGGCACCGCGCTGGTGTCGCGCAGCTGGGCCCAGGACGTCCGGTCGAAATCGACGAACGGGCTGCCACTCACGACCCGCTCATCCCGGGGGCTCCGTCGCACATGGCGCGACATTGTCGTCGGAGGCGTGGGGTCCCCCGCCACCGGCTGCGGCGCAGGTCACCTCGCTCCCGGCCGACGGGTCGGGCTCCGCGGGCTACGTCTCCCGCTGCTGCGCGCTCGCCACCAGGGCGTACTCCACCACGCACACCTCGGGCGGCAGGCCGAGGACGTGCACCACCGCGGCCGCCACGTGCTCGGGCGACAGGCCCAGACCGTGCATCCGCTCGCGGAAGGCGGTGACGTCGGCGCGCCCGGGCTCGTCGCCCGCCATGAGGTCGGTGGCGACGAAGCCCGGCGCCACGGTGGTGACCCGGACCCCGCGGGCGCCGGCCTCCCGGCGCAGCGTCTCGTCGACCGCGTGCGCGGCGTGCTTGCTGGCCGCGTAGACCCCGCCGGCGGCCGAGGGCACCCGCCGGCCCGACATCGAGGAGATCGTCACCCAGCTCGCGCCGTCGTCCAGGTGCGGCAGCGCCGCCCGGGCCGTGGCCAGCAGGCCGTGCACGTTGACGTCGAACACCTCGCGCCACCGCTGCGGGTCGGTCTCCTCCACCGCGCCGAGGTGCATCGTCCCCGCCGCGGCCACCACGGCGTCGATCCCGCCGAGGCCGTCGGCGAGCTCGTCGACCGCCGCCGTGACGGCCCCCGCATCCGTGACGTCGGCGACCGCGGCGTGCCCCCCGGTCTCGCCGGCGAGGGCGGTGAGCCGGTCGGCGCGCCGGGCGAGCAGCCCCACGCGGGCCCCGGCGTCCGCCGCCGCGCGGGCCACCGCCGCCCCGATGCCCGACGACGCGCCCGTCACCACCACCCGCCGTCCGTCCAGCGCACCCATGGTGATCACCGTACGAGGCGTGTCGGTCCCCGCGGCTACCCTCGTGGCCATGGTGAACGTGGCGACCAACGACCGGGTGGGACGCGAGGAGCTCGACGCCTTCCTGCGCACGCGGCACAAGGCGATCGTCGTCACGCGGCGTGCCGACGGCGGCGACCAGACCTCGCCCGTCACGCTCGGCATCGACGCCGAAGGGCGCCTGCTCGTGTCGACCTACCCGGAGCGGGCGAAGGTCGCGAACATCCGCCGCGACCCCCGGGTGGCGATGTGCGTGCTCTCCGACGACTTCGACGGTCCGTGGGTGCACGTCGAGGGCACCGCCGAGGTGCTCGACCTCCCGGACGCGCTCGAGCCCCTGGTGGAGTACTTCCGCTCGATCTCCGGCGAGCACTCGGACTGGGACGAGTACCGCGCGGCGATGGCGAAGCAGGGCAAGTCGCTGATCCGCCTGGCGGTTCAGCGCTGGGGGCCGATCGCCACCGGCGGCTTCCCGGCCCGGTTGGCCACGGGCTGAGACGGGGACACGGTCGATCGTGGACGTCCTGCTGTCGGTGCTCGGCCTGGTCGGGTTCGTCGCCGTCACCTTCGGCACCGCGATCTTCGTGGCGGCCGAGTTCTCCCTGACCAGCCTCGAGCGCAGCCAGATCGACAACCACGTCGCCGAGGTCGGCGACCGCCGGTCGAAGATCGTGCAGCGCGCGCACCGCAACCTCTCCTTCGAGCTCTCCGGCGCCCAGCTGGGCATCACGATCACCACGCTGATCACCGGTTACCTCTCCGAGCCCGCGATCGCGACGCTGATCTCGCCGCTGCTGGAGGACCTGGGCCTGCCCGCGGGCGCAGCCGGCGGGACCGCGGCGGTGATCGCCCTGATCGTCGCCACCGCGCTGTCGATGACCTTCGGCGAGCTCGTGCCGAAGAACCTCGCGATCGCGCGCCCGATGGGCACCGCGCGCATGGTCGCGGGCATCCAGGCCGCGTTCTCGCGCGTGCTCTCCTTCTTCATCAGCGGGCTCAACGGGTCGGCCAACTGGATCGTGCGGCGCCTCGGCGTCGAGCCCGCCGAGGAGCTGCGCTCGGCGCGCTCGCCCCAGGAGCTCGGCTCGCTGGTGGCCACGAGCGCTCAGCAGGGCACGCTCGACGAGGGCACGGCCGAGGTGATGGCCCGCTCACTGCGGGTCGGCGAGCGCCGCGCCGACGAGCTGATGACCCCGCGCGTGCGCGTGGAGGCGCTCTCCCAGGACGACACGGTGGACGACCTGCTCGCCGCCACCGTGCGCACCGGGTTCTCCCGGTTCCCCGTGGTCGACCGCGATCTCGACGACATCCGCGGCGTCGTGCACGTCAAGCAGGCGTTCTCCGAGCCGCGCGCCCGCCGTCCCACCACGAAGCTGCGCAACCTCATGCGCACCGCGACCACGGTGCCGGACTCCCTCGACGGCGACGAGCTGCTCGACCGCCTGCGGGGCGCCGGGCTGCAGATGGCGCTGGTGGTCGACGAGTACGGCGGCACCGCGGGCATCGTCACCCTGGAGGACCTCGTCGAGGAGATCGTCGGCGACGTGCGCGACGAGCACGACCGCGGCGAGGTCGCGCGGGTGCACAGCGAGAGCGACGACGCCTGGATCGTCTCGGGGATGCTGCGCCCCGACGAGCTCGCCGACGCCGTCGGCTGGGCGTTCCCCGAGAGCGAGGTCTACGAGACGCTCGCGGGCTACATCGTCGCGGAGCTGCAGCGCCTCGCCAACGTCGGCGACGCCGTCACCTGCGACGACTGGCAGCTGATCGTCACCCGCGTCGACGACAGGCGGATCGCCGAGGTGCGGGTGGTGCGCCCGCCCCAGGTGCCGGCGGCGGTCACCACCGACGGGACGGAGGCGCCCGCATGAGCGACACCGTCGCGCTGCTGCTGATGATCGCGTTGCTGTTCGCCAACGCGTTCTTCGTCGGCGCCGAGTTCTCGCTGATCACCGCTCGCCGCGACCGTCTCGAGGCCCTGCAGGCCGAGGGGGTCTCCGGCGCGGCCACGGTGCTGCGGGCCTCCGAGCACCTCTCGATGATGCTGGCGGCCGCGCAGCTGGGCATCACGATCTGCTCGCTGGCCCTCGGCTCGCTCGGCGAGCCCGCGGTGGCCCACCAGCTCGAGGGCGTGCTCGAGCCGATCGGCGTCCCCTCGGTGCTCATCCACCCGATCGCCTTCGTCGTGGCGCTGACGATCGTGACGATCCTGCACATCGTCATCGGCGAGATGGTGCCCAAGAACATCGCGATCGCCGGGCCCGAGCGCACCTCGCTGTGGCTGGTGCCGGCCCTGGTGGCGTTCCTCACGGTGACGCGGCCGATCATCACGGTGCTCAACTGGTGCGCCAACCACGTCCTGCGCCTGTTCGGCGTCACGCCCGTCGACGAGCGGGAGGCGGCCTACACGCCGCAGGAGATCGCCGAGATGCTCTCGGAGTCGCGCCGTGAGGGGTTGCTCGACGCGTCGCAGACCCGCCGGCTGACCCAGGCGCTCAGCTCCGCCGAGCACACCGTCGCCGACGTGACGATCCCCCTGGAACGCGTCACCGTCCTCCCGCCCAACCCGACGGTCGGCGCCGTCGAGGAGGCCGTCGCGCGCACCGGGTTCTCGCGCTTCCCGGTGCAGGCCCCGCAGGCGCCCGACGCCCACCCCCGTCTCGACACCCACCACCTCGAGCCGGGCACGACGCCGATCACCCCGACCGATCGCAACGGGTCGGGCGAGCACGCGCCGGTCGTCGCGCTCGCCGGCTACCTGCACGTCAAGGACGTCCTCGACCTCGGCGACGGCGACGGGGACGGGCAGTCCGACGACGAGGCGGCCGACCGGCCGGTGCCCGCCGAGCGCGTCCGCACGCTGCCCGAGCTGGCGCTCTCCGCGCCGGTGGACGAGGCGCTCGCGGCCCTGCGCCGCGAGGGCAGCCACCTCGCCCGGGCCGTCGACGACGACGGCGCGACGGTCGGGCTGGTCGCCCTGGAGGACCTGGTCGAGGAGTACGTGGGCACGGTCCGCGACAGCACGCACGTGACACGGTCGGGGTCCCGCGCGTGACGACCCCGGTCCGGAACGAGGTGCTGGTCGTCGGCGGCGGCATCAGCGGCGTCGCGTGCGCACGGGCGCTCGCTGCCGCCGGGGTGCCGGCACGGGTGCTCGAGCGCTCCCACCGCGTCGGCGGGCGGATGGCCAGCCGGCCGCTGCCGGAGGGACCGGACGGGTCCGCGCACGTCGTCGACCTCGGCGCCGCCTACTTCACCGTGCGCGACGACGAGTTCGCCGCGGTGGTGGACGACTGGCAGCGGCGCGGGCTGGCCCGGCCGTGGACCGACACCCTGGCCAGCCGCGACCCGGACGGCTCGTGGTCGTCGCGGCAGGGCCCGCAGCGCTGGTGCGCCCCCGGGGGCCTGCGCTCGCTCGTCGCCGACCTCGCCGAGGGCGTCACGGTGAGCACCGGGCACACGGTCACCGAGGTGGCCCCCGGCCCGGCGGTCGACGGCATCCCCGCGCGCGCCGTGGTCCTCGCGATGCCGGATCCCCAGGCCGCGCGCCTGCTGCACCCCGCCCTGCGGGCCGCACCCCTCGTCGCCGGCCGGGACTGGAACCCGGTGATCTCGGTGGCGCTGGGCTACGGGCACCGCAGCTGGTCGCCGCTCCGCGCCGCCTTCGTCAACGGCCACCCGGACCTCGACCTGGTCGCTGACGACGGCGATCGCCGCGGCGACGGCGCCCCGGTGCTCGTCGCCCACACCACCGCCGAACGGGCCCGCCGCCACCTCGACGACCCCGAGGGTGCGGTCGCGCCCGTGGTCGCGGCGGTCACCGAGCTGCTCGCCCTGACGGACGCGCCGGCGTGGACCCACGCCCACCGGTGGTCGTTCGCGAGCCCCGCCGCGCCGCGCGAGGACGACTTCGCCCTCACCGACGACCTCGTCGGGCTCTGCGGCGACGCCTGGGGCAGCCCGAAGGTGGAGACCGCGTGGCGCTCCGGCACGGCGCTGGGCCGTGCGGTCGCGGCGCGCATCGCACCTTGAGCGGTCCCCGGAGCGCCGGTCACCGCGCACCGTGACCGTCCCGTGACCGTCGACCGCGCCGTGCGTCCCGCCCGTCGCCACCGAGGCAACCTGGCGGGATCACCACGTCCGGTTCGTCTACTGTCGCTCACGGAACGGTTACGAGAAGGTCACGGCTCCCCCAACGGTGATCTTCTCCTCCCCGAGGTGACGACCGACCCCGACGGTGTCGCCGGGCCGTTCCGTGACCGGAAGGCAGCACGTGACACGGCAACGCTCCCCCTGGGGCCGTGACGCGCACGAAGGACAGCGCCGCGAGCCCCGTACCGTCCCGTTCGTCATGCCCGAGGGCGCCGTCCGCGGCGCGTCGCGGCACCGCTCGAACGGGCGCTCCGCGGTCCGGCACGGCGCGGTGGCCGCGGGCCTGACCGGCAGCGCGCTCGCGCTCGTCGGGCCGGCCGTCATCGCCCTGCCCGACACCGCGGACGAGGCGGCTACCACCCTCGAGCTCTCCGCGCAGGGTGCCGCCCTCGCCGACGCCCCGAGCGCCGGCCCCGCGCGGTCCGCCGTCGCCCCGGTGAGCGGGCCGAGCACCGGCGCCGCGTCGGCCGACCTCATCAAGGCCACCGAGCGCGACCGCGCGGCCGACGCCGCCGTGGCGCGCCAGGCCCAGGCGCGCGCGGCCGAGCAGCAGCGCGCGCAGCAGGCGGCCGCCGAGCAGGAGCGCACCGCGTCGGTGACGGACTGCGGGGCCTCGAGCTCCTACGGTGGCGTGGCCGACTCGGTGCAGGAGGTCGGCAACGCGATGGAGTGCGTCTTCCCCGGCCACGACGTCCTCGGCGTCGGCAGCCGCGGCGGGCAGTCCGACCACCCGGGCGGCTACGCGCTCGACTTCATGACCACCGACGGCGACGCCATCGCCGACTGCGTGATCGACAACAAGGGCGACCTCGGCGTCGAGTACGTCATCTGGAACCAGCGGATCAACACCGGGTCCGGCTGGGAGGGCATGGAGGACCGCGGCGGCGCCACGGCCAACCACGAGGACCACGTGCACATCTCGTTCGAGCGCGGAGGGTCGCCGGACGTCTCGGCGCTGCGCAGCTGCGGCTGATCGCGCCCGCACACTTCACACGGACCTGACCCACCTGGTCCACTGAACGGGTGTCGACGGAGACGAGCGGATCGAGCACGGAGGGTGACCTCGGGCGGCGGACGCTGCGGAAGGTCGCCTGGCGGTTGATGCCCCTGCTGGGGCTGCTCTACTTCGTCAACTACCTGGACCGCGTCAACATCGGCTTCGCCGGGCCGAACGGCATGAACGCCGAGCTCGGGCTCACCGCGACGGTGTTCGGGCTCGCCTCGGGCATCTTCTTCATCGGGTACCTGCTGCTCGAGGTGCCGAGCAACCTGGCGCTGCACCGCTTCGGCGCGCGCCGGTGGATCACGCGGATCCTGGTGTCCTGGGGCATCGTCGCGACGATCATGGCGTTCACCCCGAACGCGACCGTGCTGATCATCCTGCGGTTCCTGCTCGGCGTGGCCGAGGCCGGCTTCTTCCCCGGGATCATCCTGTACCTGACCTTCTGGTTCCCGGCCGAGTACCGGGCGCGGGCGGTCGGCTGGTTCATGGTCGCGGTGCCCATCTCGACCGCGGTCGGGTCGACGGTCAGCGCCGTGATCATCTCCGCGGGCGACGGCCTGTTCGGGCTCTCGGGCTGGCGGGTGATGTTCCTGGCCGAGGGCATCCCGGCGATCCTGCTGGGCGTCGTCACCCTGTTCGCCCTCACCGACCGCCCCGACCAGGCGCGCTGGCTCGCCGAGGACGAGCGCGGCTGGCTGCGCCGGCGCCTCGACGCGGAGGCCGCCGAGGTGGAGGCGGGCGGTCACTGGCCCCTGCGCCGCGCGCTCACCGCGCCGCGGATCCTCGCGCTCGCGTTCGTCTACTTCGGCGTCACCTACGGCCTCTACGCGCTCGGCTTCTTCCTGCCGACGATCGTGGCGGGCTTCGAGCAGCAGTACGGCACGAAGCTCGACACCATCGACAAGGGCCTGGTCACCTCGATCCCCTACGCCGTCGCGGCGATCGGGATGGTGGTCTGGAGCCGGGCGGCCGACCGTGCCGCGGCCCGTCGCGACGGCGGCTTCCTGGCCGGCGAGCGCGGACGGCGCTGGTGGCTCGCCCTCCCCATGATCCTCGGCGGGATCGCCATCCCCATCGCGCTCTACCTGCAGGACCCCTTCTCGGCGATCGCCGCGGTGACGGTCTGCGCCGTCGGCACCTGCGCGGCGCTGCCGACGTTCTGGCCGCTGCCCTCCCAGTTCCTCACCGGGGCGGCCGCGGCCGGCGGCATCGCGCTGATCAACTCGCTGGGCAACCTCTCCGGGTTCGTCGCCCCGTACGTCACCGGCGGGCTCGCCGACCTCACCGGCAGCCAGCGCGCCGGGCTCTGGGTGGTCGGGATCGTGACGGTCGTGGCCGCCGTGGTCGCGCTGTCGGTCGGTCGCCGGACGAGTCGCGTGCCCGAGAGCCAGAACACGGGCTAGTCTCTGCGATCACCCGCTCGAGGGCGACGGGACACGAACGCGGCAACCTCGAGGGGGGAACCTGTGCCCGGACCTGACCGCACCGCCTGGTTGCGGCGCAAGCCGGTGACCGCGATGGCCGCCGAGACCGGCGCCGACGCCGGGCGCGAGGGCGGCGACCTCAAGAGGTCGATGGGCCTCGGCCAGCTCGCGGCCATCGGCATCGGCTCCACGGTCGGCACCGGCATCTTCTTCGTGCTCTCCGAGGCCACCCCGGAGGCCGGGCCCGCGGTGGTCCTGTCCTTCGTCATCGCGGCGATCACCGCGGGCCTCACCGCGCTCTGCTACGCCGAGCTGGCCTCCGCGGTGCCGGTGTCGGGCTCGTCGTACTCCTACGCCTACGCCACCCTCGGCGAGGCGGCGGCGATGGCCGTGGCCGCCTGCTTGATCCTCGAGTACCTCGTGTCGTCGGCCGCGGTGGCGGTGGGCTGGTCGGAGTACCTCAACGCCCTGCTCGAGGCCACGATCGGTGTCCGGTTCCCCGACGCGCTGTCCGGCGCGCCGGGCGCGGGCGGCGTGTTCAACCTGCCGGCCGTGATCCTCGTGGTGCTCTGCACGCTGCTGCTCATCCGCGGGGTCAGCGAGTCGGCCCGGGTCAACGCCGTCATGGTCGTCATCAAGCTCGGCGTGCTGCTGCTGTTCGTGGGCATCGCGTTCACGGCGTTCACCGTCGACAACTTCGCGGAGTTCACCCCGCTCGGCTTCAGCGGCGTGGGCGCGGCGGCGGGGACGGTGTTCTTCTCGTTCATCGGCCTCGACGCGGTGTCGACGGCCGGCGAGGAGGTCCGCGACCCGCGGCGCACGCTCCCGCGGGCCCTCATGCTCGCGCTGGTCACCGTCACCGCGATCTACCTGCTCGTCGCCGTGTCCGCGGTCGGCGCCCAGCCCTGGAACGAGTTCGAGGGCCAGGAGGCCGGGCTCGCCGCGATCATGGGCGAGGTCACCGGGTCCGCGTGGCCGGGCATCGTCGTCGCCGCCGGCGCCGTCATCTCGATCTTCAGCGTCACGCTGGTGACGATGTACGCGCAGTCGCGCATCCTGTTCTCGATGAGCCGCGACGGGATGCTCCCGCCCCTGCTCTCGCGCGTGAACCCGCGCACCCTGACCCCGGTGCCGACGACGATCATCGTCGGCGTGGCCGTGGCGATCCTCGCGGGCCTGATCCCGCTCGACGTGCTCGCCGACCTGGTCAGCGTGGGCACGCTGGTGGCGTTCTCGGTGGTCTCGATCGGCGTCATGGTCCTGCGCCGCACCGCGCCCGACCTGCCGCGTGGATTCAAGGTGCCGGGCTACCCGGTGACGCCGATCCTCTCGATCGCCGCCTGCATCTACCTCATCTCCGGGCTGCAGTGGATCACGCTGATCGTGTTCGTGCTCTGGCTGGGCGTCGCGCTCGTGTTCTGGGCGTTCTACGGCGCACGCCACTCGCGTCTGCGCGCGTCGACGGAGGAGACATCCGAGGAGGAGTCGTCGTGACCGTGCTGGTCGGCCGCGTCCCCGGGAGCGACACCGGCGCCGGGGCCCTCGTGCTCGGCACCCGCCTGGCCCGCGCGCTCGGGGGCCCGGTCGTCGTGTGCACGGTGACCTCGCCCGGTGACCCGGCCGCGCCGGAACCCGCGCCCGCCGTGGACGGCGTCGAGGTCGAGACGACCGTCGTCGAGGACCGCTCGGTCCCCGGCGGCCTCGCCCGCGCGGCGCACGCCCACCAGGCGGGCGTGATCGTGCTCGGGGACGCGCCGCCCGGGCCGGGCTCGGTCGGCGCGCGCCTCGCCCGCTCCGCGGACGTCCCGGTGGCGCTGGTCGGCGACGACGCCGTCCACGACGGCCCGGTCACGCGCGTGACCTGCGCGTGGGGCGGCGGCCGCCACGCCTCCCGGGTCCTCGCCACGGCCGTCGACCTCTCCCGGCGCACCGGGGCGTCGCTGCGCGTCGCATCGTTCGGCCCCCAGCGCGGGCCGACCGTGCCGCCGGAGGCGGGCCTGCACGCCGAGGAGGTCGTCGTCGAGCAGTGGCGCGAGCAGATGGTCGCCGCCCAGCGCACAGCGCTCACCGAGCTCGGGGTCACCGACGCCGAGACCCTCGCGGTCGCCGGGGCGAGCGTCGAGGAAGCGGTGGAGAGCATCGGCTGGGACGACGGCGAGATCCTCGTCGTCGGCGCCAACGCGGCCGGCACCGCCACCCGCGTCCTGCTCGGCGACCCCGGCGGCGCCATCGTCCGCGGCGCGCCCGTGCCCGTCGTCCTCACGCCGGGCACGACGACCCTGGCCTAGGCGCCCGCCCGCCGGTCCCGCGGCGTCACCCCGAAGGCGTCCTTGAACCGGCGGCTGAAGTGCGCGGCGTCGCGGAAGCCGCACTCGTGCGCCACGGTCGCGATCGCCTTGTGCCGCGCGCCGGGCCGGCCGAGCTCGTCGTGGGCCGCCTCGAGGCGCCGCATGATGATCGTCTGCTCGAGGCTGCCACCGGTGCGGGCGAACAGCTCGAACAGCCGGCGGCGGGAGATGTTGTGGACCGCGGCGATCTCGTCGGCACCCAGGTCGGGGTCGCGCAGCCGCTGCCGGAGGTACTCGTGGATCTGCGCGAGCAGCGTCTCGTGGTGGACGGGCCGGGCGACCCGGTCGCCGTGGGTCGAGGCGATGAGTGCGCGGACGAGGTCGATGCTCGCCGCGCCGACCGCAGCGGCCTGCTCGCCGGCCTCGAGGCGGTCGGCCGCGTCGAAGAGGTCGACGACGTGGCGACCGACGAGGCCCGCGAGCGGGCTCGCGTCGAGGCGGGGTGCCGCGTCGCGGATGACCTCCGTCGGCAGGCCGAGCGCGTCGAGGGGCACCTGGAGCGCCCGCGACGCCCCCGACGTCGCCCACGAGAACGCGAACGGCGCCGTGAGGTCGACCAGCATCAGCCGGCCCGGGGCGACCGTCTGCTGGTGACCGAACTGCTCGTGACGGGCGGTGCTGCGCTCCTGCACGGCCAGCGCGACGATCGGCGCCTCGTCGCGGCGGGCGCGGCGCCGGTCGCGGGACATCGCCATTCCCGAGGACTCGCTGCGGAACAGCGGGAGGCGGCCGAGCTGCCAGAGGTCCATGCGCGCGTGGAGGTCGGCGTGCGGAGCGAGGGTGACGGTGGCCGCGCTCGTCTCGGCCATCAGGGTCGTCACGAGCTCGACGCGCTCGGACGCGGAGGCGTCCCGGGAGTCGAGCACCAGCATGGTGACTCAGCGTAGAGACGGCGGAGCGCGATACCAAGGCTGCGACCGCATCCTGCGGCAAGAACCGCGCACTCTCGGGCAACTCCGCCGTCCCGTGTCTACCTACGGTGATCGCACTGTAGGCCGATCGAGGAGTCCCGGGATGACCCACGCCCACCGCACGCCCGACACCATCGTCCTCGTCCACGGCTTCTGGGTGACCCCGCGCTCCTGGGAGCAGTGGGTCGCCCACTACGAGGCGCAGGGGTACCGGGTGATCGCCCCGTCCTACCCGGGGTTCGAGGTCGAGGTCGAGTCCCTCAACGCCGACCCCTCCCCCGTCGAGGCCCTCACGATCCCGGCGATCGTCGAGCACCTCGAGGAGATCCTGCGCGGGCTGTCGTCCCCGCCGATCATCATCGGTCACTCGGCGGGCGGCGCGTTCACCCAGATCCTGCTCGACCACGGCTTCGGCGCCGCCGGCGTCGCGCTGAACTCGGCACCGACCGAGGGCGTGCCGGTGATCCCGCTGTCGCAGGTCAAGGCCACGTTCCCGGTGCTGAAGAACCCGGCCAACCGGCACCGGGCGGTGCGCTACGACTTCGAGCACTGGAACTACGCGTTCACCAACACCTTCCCCGAGGACCAGGCCCGCGCCCTCTACGAGCGCTACGCCATCCCGGTGTCGGGCAGCATCCTGTTCGAGAGCGCGCTGGCGAACCTCACGCCCGGCCACCAGGGGACGTGGGTGAACTACGAGAACGAGGGCCGCGCGCCGCTGCTGTTCGTCGGCGGCAGCTGCGACAACATCATGCCGCCGAAGGTGCAGTGGTCGAACGCGGCGCACTACAGGGCCGAGAAGACGATCACCGAGGTCGTCGAGTTCGGCAGCAAGCCCCACCTCCTGCCCGCCGCGCCGGGGTGGGAGGAGATCGCCGACTACGTGCTGGCCTGGGCGCTGCGCCACGCCACGACTCCCCCGCCGATCGTGCCCGCGCCGGAGGCACCCACAGAGGCGATCACGGTCTGAGGATCGGGCGTCAACTCCGGTTGACACCGCTCGACACGTCAACCTAGATTGACACGCATGGCTGATGCGACGGCGGTGGCGGCGGCGGCGTCCTCGCGGGACCCGGCGACGGGGCTCGCGGCGGTGTCGTCGTTGCGGACGCTCCTCGAGTCGCTCGAGGAGCTGCAGGTGCGCAACGCGCGCGACCAGGGGTGGTCCTGGCAGCAGATCGCCGACGGGTTGTCGGTCAGCCGGCAGGCGGTGCACAAGAAGTACCGCCGTCACATCCTCTGAAGGGGGACCGACGTGTTCGAACGATTCACCGAACCGGCCCGTCGGGTCGTGGTGCTGGCCCAGGAGGACGCCCGCGAGCGGGGCGACCGGACCATCGGCAGCGAGCACCTGCTGCTCGGTCTCTGCCGGGCGAGCGACACCCGCGGCGCGGCCCTGCTCGCGGCGCGGGGCGTCACGGTCACCACCGTGGAAGAGGACCTCCGGCGATCGGCGCCGCCCGAGGGCCCCCCGCTGCCGGACCGCGACGCGCTCGCGAGCGTCGGCATCGACCTCGACGAGGTCCGCGACCGCATCGAGGAGGCGTTCGGGCCGGGCGCGCTCGAGAGCACCCGGGCAGCGGGGCGCGACCGGCGGCGACTGTGGGGGCACATCCCGTTCGAGCGCGGCGCGAAGAAGGTCCTCGAGCTCGCGCTGCGCGAGGCCATCCGGCGCGGCGACCGGTCGATCGGCTCCGAGCACATCCTGCTGGGCCTGCTCCACGAGGAGACGGGCCGGTCCTCGGGTCTCCTGCACGCCCGCGGCCTCACGCTGCGCGGCATCCGGGCGGCACTCGACGTGTGGCCTTCGGCCATGTGAGCAGAAATCAGTGCTCCAGCACTGATTTCTGCTCACGTGCGCGCAGCGCACCTCAGGAGTCGGCGAGCTCCTCGAGCGGGGGGCAGGAGCAGACGAGGTGGCGGTCGCCGTGGGCCGCGTCGATGCGACGCACCGGCGGCCAGATCTTCGCCGGGCGGCCGGCGGCCGGGAACGCGGCCTCCTCGCGGCTGTAGGTGTGGTCCCACTCCCCCACCAGCACCGACCGGGCCGTGAACGGCGCGTGCACCAGCGGGTTGTCGTCGGCCGGCCACTCCCCCGACTCGACGCGGGCCACCTCGGCGCGGATCGCGATCATCGCGTCGCAGAAGCGGTCGATCTCGTCGAGGTCCTCCGACTCGGTCGGCTCGACCATCAGCGTCCCCGCCACCGGGAACGA
The DNA here is from genome assembly GCF_037400275.1 of Actinomycetospora aeridis. Classification (NCBI taxonomy): domain Bacteria; kingdom Bacillati; phylum Actinomycetota; class Actinomycetes; order Pseudonocardiales; family Pseudonocardiaceae; genus Actinomycetospora; species Actinomycetospora aeridis. The sequence goes on from NZ_JBBEGL010000003.1 coordinate 788,910, forward strand.
CATCGTCGGGGCGTGGAAGCCGTAGTCGGCCAGGCGCTTGGCGACGTCGTCGACCGTGATCCCCGAGGCCTTGGTCATCGGGCGCAGGTCGAGGATGCACTCGTGGGCGACGAAGTCGTCCGGGCCGGTGTAGAGCGTCGGGAAGTGGTCCTGCAGTCGGGTCGCGACGTAGTTGGCGGCGGCGACCGCGGTCAGCGTCGCGCGGCGCAGCCCGTCGACACCCATGAGCCGCACGTAGGCCCAGGAGATCGGCAGGATCGACGCCGAGCCCCACGGCGCCCCGGCCACCGGGCCGACCCCGGTCGCCGGGCCGGCCGACGGCTGCGCCGGGTGGTTCGGCAGGAACGGGGCGAGGTGCTCGGCCACGCCCACCGGACCGACGCCGGGGCCGCCGCCGCCGTGCGGGATGCAGAAGGTCTTGTGCAGGTTCAGGTGGCTCACGTCGGCGCCGAAGCGGCCGGGCCGGGCGAGCCCGACCAGCGCGTTGAGGTTGGCGCCGTCGACGTAGACCTGCCCGCCGGCGTCGTGCACGGCCGCGCAGACCTTGCGCACGTGCGGCTCGTACACGCCGTGCGTCGACGGGTAGGTGATCATGATGGCGGCGAGCGCGTCGCCGGCCTCCGCGATCACCTCGTCCAGGTGCTCGCGGTCGACGTCGCCGCGGTCGGTGGTCTTCACGACCTTCACCCGCATGCCCGCCGAGATCGCGGAGGCAGCGTTGGTGCCGTGGGCCGAGGACGGGATGACGCAGACGTCGCGCTGCACGTCACCGCGGCTGCGGTGGTAGGCGCGGATCGCGAGCAGCCCCGCGAGCTCCCCCTGCGAGCCGGCGTTCGGCTGCAGCGACACCGCGTGGTAGCCGGTGAGGTGGACCAGCCAGTCCTCGAGGTCGTGGATCACCCGCAGCATCCCCGGCGCGTCGGACTCCGGCGCGAACGGGTGCAGCTCCGCGAAGCCGGGGTAGGTGATCGGCTCCATCTCGGCGGTCGCGTTGAGCTTCATCGTGCAGGAGCCCAGCGGGATCATGCTGCGGTCCAGCGCGACGTCCTTGTCGGAGAGCTCGCGCAGGTAGCGCAGGAGCGCCGTCTCGCTGCGGTGGCGGTGGAACACCGGGTGGGTGAGGTAGCTCGACGTGCGCACCAGCGACGAGGGAACGGCGTCGCCGGTGGCGGCGTCGAGGTCCTCGACGTCCATCTCGCCGGCGCCGAACGCGCGCCACAGCGCGCGCAGGTGCTCGCGGGTGGTGCGCTCGGAGCAGGAAAGGCCGACATGGTCGGCGTCGACCTCGCGCACGAGGATGCCCTCGTCCCGGCACGCCGCCGCGGCCGCCGCCGCGCCACCGGGCACCCGCACGAGGACGGTGTCGAAGAACTCGCGGTGCACGACCTCCACGCCGCCCTTGACCAGGCCGGCGGCGAGCACGGCGGCCATGCGGTGGGTGCGGCGCGCGATGGTCCGCAGCCCCGAGGCGCCGTGGTGCACCCCGTACATCGACGCGATCACCGCCAGCAGGACCTGCGCGGTACAGATGTTGCTCGTCGCCTTGTCGCGGCGAATGTGCTGCTCGCGGGTCTGCAGGGCCAGCCGGTGGGCCGGGTCGCCGTCGGCGTCCACCGAGGTGCCGACGAGACGGCCGGGCAGCTGGCGGGCCAGCCCCTGACGGACGGCGAGGAAGCCGGCGTGCGGTCCGCCGAAGCCGAGCGGGACCCCGAAGCGCTGCGTGGAGCCGACCGCGACGTCCGCGCCGACCTCGCCGGGCGGGGTGACCATCGCGGCGGCGAGCAGGTCGCAGGCCGCGACGACGGCGGCCCCGCGCGCGTGGGCGGCCTCGACGACCGCGCGGTGGTCGCGCAGGGCGCCGGACGCGCCGGGCGCCGCGAGCAGCAGGCCGAAGAAGTCGTCGGTGGGGAGCTCGGCGGTGACGTCGACGGTCTGCAGCGCGATCCCCAGCGACTCGGCGCGCGTGTGCAGCACGGCGATCGTCTGGGGCAGGGTGTCGGCGTCCACGAGGAACGTCGACGACCTGGTCTTGTCGGCCCGGCGCAGCAGGAGCATCGCCTCGGCGGCCGCGGTGGACTCGTCGAGCATCGACGCGCCGGCCACGTCGAGGCCGGTGAGGTCGCAGACCATCGTCTGGAAGTTCAGCAGCGCCTCGAGCCGGCCCTGGGAGATCTCGGGCTGGTAGGGCGTGTAGGCGGTGTACCAGGCCGGGTCCTCGAGGACGTTGCGGCGGATCACCGGCGGGGTGATGGTGCCGTGGTACCCGAGCCCGAGCATCGGCTCGAGCACCGTGTTCTGCGCGGCGAGCCCGCGCAGCTCGTCGAGCACCTGCGCCTCGGTGGCCGGCGGGGGCGGCGCCGCGCCCGTGGGGTCGTCGGACCAGTCGGCCGGGTCCGTGCGGATCGACGTGGGCATCGCCCGGTCGGCGAGCTCCTCGAGCGAGCCGACCCCCACCGTCTCGAGCATGCGGGCGAGGCCCCGCGCGTCGGGTCCGATGTGACGGTCGGCAAAGGGGACGCCGTGCTCGAGCGCGGCGAGCGGAGCGTTCTCCCAGGACGAGGATGCGGGACCGTGCGATGCGTTCATGACGCCTCCGGAGCAGGGCGAACAGGGGCCTCGCGCTCACGGACGTCGCCGTCCCCGAACGCGGCCTCCCCCTCTGCCGCTGCCCGCTACGGTGCGGGCGCCTGAGAGCTTCGCCGGTGGGGTGGGCTCACCCTCGGCTTGCACCATCGGCGGGTGGACGATCCCGGCGCGAGCCCGACCGCTCACCTCTTTCCAGAGGTCGTCTCCTCCGCGCGGTCAGGGTGCCTGAGAGGTTCCGGGGAGGAGTTGCTCCTTCGGCGCCTGCAGCCAGAGGCTTCTGTGTGCAGGTCTCTCCCGCGCGGTGTCCAAGTACGACGCGCAGAGGGTAGCGCAGACGGGGCCGGCAGCCCACGGTCCGCGTGGGCCGCGTCACCCGGCGGAGCGGGCCCCGCGGTTGCGGCGCGAGGCGAGCTCGTCCTCCGGTGCGTGGTCGACCGCCGCGGCGTCGGCGCGCTCGGCCGGGAACCGCGAGATGGTGCCGTGGATCTCGCGCATCGCCCCGCCGACGGCGATGCCGAACACGCCCTGGCCGCCCTGGAGCAGGTCGACGACCTCCTCCGGCGACGTGCACTCGTACACGGTGACGCCGTCGGAGAAGAGCGTGATGCGGGCGAGGTCGCGCACGCCGTGGCGGCGCAGCTGCTCGACCGCGACGCGGATGTTGTTCAACGAGACGCCGGTGTCGAGGAGGTTCTTGACCACCTTGAGCACCGCGAGGTCCTTGAAGGAGTACAGCCGCTGCGAGCCCGACCCGGTCGCGGTGCGGATGCTCGGCACGACGAGCTTCGTGCGCGCCCAGTAGTCGAGCTGGCGGTAGGTGATGCCGACGATCTGGCACGCGGCCGGCCCGCGGTAGCCGACGACCTCGCCGCCCGGCTCGCCGTCCGAGAAGAGCTCGTCGGCGAACAGCAGACCCTGTTCACCCTCGGGGCCGAGGGGCTCGAGCTCGGGGCCGGCGGGACCGCCGTCCTGACCACCGCTCACCGATGTGCCTCCCTCGTGCCGTTGTGACGCCGACGGTACGAGCGGCGGAGACGGGGGTCAACGCGACGCGCGGCGACTCTCGACCTCGAGTTGAGGGTGAGATTAGCTGGCCGGGTGGCCAGGTCTCCCACCACCCCGGTCAGCCGCGGCGGCTGACGGCTGACGCCACGCGACGCAGGAGCGTGGGGGCAGCGCTCAGCCTTGCCGCGACACTACGTATCCGCCCCACGGAAGTCCTCCGGCGAGACCGAGTCGAGGAACTCGCGGAACTTCTCGACCTCGTCCTCCTGCTCGTCGGGGATGACGAGCCCGGCCTCGGAGAGGACGCCTTCCTCGGCGTGGATCGGCACCCCGACACGCAGAGCGAGGGCCACGGAGTCGCTGGGGCGGGCCGACACGCGGATGTCGCCGTCGAAGACGAGCTCCGCGTAGAAGGTGCCCTCCTGCAGGTCGATGATCCGGACCTGCTCGAGGCGCCGGTCGAGCGCGCCGAGGACGTCCTTGAGGAGATCGTGGGTGAGCGGACGGGCCGGCTTGACGCCCTGCTGCTCGAGGGCGATCGCGGTGGCCTCGACCGACCCGATCCAGATGGGGAGGTAACGGTCGCCCTCGGTCTCGCGCAGCAGGAGGATCGGCTGATTCGCGGGGAGCTCGACCCGAACCCCCACGACACGCATCTCGCTCATGCGACTCGCCCTCCTCGAATGGATCGAGCCCTGTCGAGCTTCTGGCTCCATCTCTCCGACCACCGGTCGACGAACCGTGACGCTACACGCTCGGGCACCCCTGCGCGCGCGTCCGAGGATGCGCCTCAGGTCGCGTCGCCCAGCGGATCTGCGCACCCATGACGGCCGTGTGACGCCCCCGTCACACGGCCCTCAGGGCGACTCGGCGGGAGACCTCAGCGGCGCAGGCCGTGGCGCAGCCCGGACCCCACGAGCAGGGCGTGCAGGCGCCCGGACAGCGCCGCGAGCTCGGAGGAGAGCTCCTCGGCGCGGCGGGTGGCCTCGGGCCCGCGGCTGCGCGCGACGGGCGTCACGAGCTGCGTCAGCAGGCCCACCTCGCGGTCCGCGCTGGCGCGCGCGGAGCGCAGCAGCCGCGGCTCGACCCCGAGCCGCGCGAGCGCGGCGGCGGTGCGCGCGACGAGGACGTCCTCGGGCTCGTACCGCCCGTCGGCGTCGGCGCGCAGGATGCCGTGGTGCTCCAGGCCGTCGAGCAGCGCCGCGTCGACGCCGTCCTCGGCGAGCAGGACGTCACGGCCGACCGTGTCGCCCCGCCCCACCGCGGGCAGGCCGTCCGGGTCCTCGTCGGGCTCCGCACGGTCGGCCACCGAGGCGAGACTGCGCACCCGTGCGGTGACCCCGCCGCCGGTACCGAGCGAGCCGTTCGACCCACCCGGTCCCCCGGGGCCACCCGGACCAGGCGGGCCACCCGGACCGCCGGACTCCGCGGCGGGCCCGCCGGCGAGCGCCATGTCGGCGCCGGCCGGGGTGTCGCCGGGCAGCGAGGGGCCGCCGGGGACGGGGTTGCGGTCGAACTCCTCGAGCCGCGAGCGGATGACCTTGAGCGGGAGGTAGTGGTCGCGCTGTGCCGACAGGACGAACCGCAGGCGCACGACGTCGTCGTGCGAGAACTGCCGGTAGCCCGCCGGCGTGCGGGCGGGCCGGATCAGGCCCTCGGACTCGAGGAACCGGATCTTGGAGATCGTGATCTCCGGGAACTCGGCCCGCAGCGCGTCCAGGACCGAGCCGATCGAGAGGGGGGCACCCCCAGGCTCGGGCAGCCCGGCGGCGGTCACTCCAGCCCCGCCCCCGCCCCGGCCGAGCCGCCCTCGCGGGGGCCGGTGAGGAAGACGAGCCGGAACTTGCCGATCTGCACCTCGTCGCCGTTGGCGAGCACGGCGGTGTCCACCGGCTCGCGATTCACGTAGGTGCCGTTCAGGCTGCCGACGTCCACGACGACGAACTCGGCCCCGTCACGGCGGAACTCCGCGTGCCGGCGGGAGACGGTGACGTCGTCGAGGAAGATGTCGCTGTCGGGGTGGCGTCCGGCGCTCGTGGTGTCGCGGTCGAGCAGGAACCGGGAACCCGCGTTGGGCCCGCGCTTGACCACCAGCAGGGCCGAGCCCGCCGGCAGCGAGTCGACACCGGACACCGAGGTGCCGCGCGACTCGCTCTCGGGCTCGGCCAGGAAGTCGGCCCGGAAGACCGACGTCGTCTCGCCCTGACGCTCGGGGGGGACCGGGGGACCGCCTGTGCTCACCGTGCTCCTCCGTCGTGTCGTGCTCGTCCAGGTCGTCCCGCCCGTCCCGCCGGACCGTCCGCGACGCTCTCCGGGGAGGGCGGCGGTGCGGGCTCGGTGACGGATCGTCGCGAGGTGGCCGTCACGGTACCGGTCCCCGTCACGGGGTCGAGGCCCTCCCCACCCACCGTGAGCGCACACCCGCGTGCCGTGGCGGAGCGTAGGGACGGCCGCCCCCACGATCGTGCCTCCCGGCACCCGGTGCGGGAGCTCAGGAACCGTCGAGGACGGCCTGGTAGCCCTCCGCGTCGAGCAGCTCGTCCACGGCCCGCCCGTCGGGGATCCGCAGCTCCATCATCCAGCCGGAGCCGTACGGGTCGGAGTTGATGAGCTCGGGCGTCTCCGAGAGCGCGTCGTTGACGGCGGTCACCTCGCCGTCGAGCGGCGCGTAGATCTCCGAGACCGACTTCGTCGACTCCACCTCGGCCACGGACTCCCCGGAGGAGAGCGACGCGCCGACGGTCGGCAGCTGAACGAACACCACGTCGCCCAGCTGGTCCTGGGCGTAGTCCGTGATGCCGATCCGCACGACCGAGGAGTCACCCTCGGTCGCAGTGATCCACTCGTGCTCGGCGGTGTAGCGCAGGCCCTCGGGGACCACCGGCGACTCCTCACGTCGTTACTGCTCGGTTCGGTTCGGGCCGCGGCAGGCTAGAGGGCCCGGGTCACCAGGGCCAACCGCGCCGGGGCGCGCGTCACGATCCGTCGGGGAGCTTCGCGGGTTCGGTCCGCACCAACTGGACGACGTAGAGGGTGCCCGACCACAGGTGCAGCGCGATGCCCCACGTCGTGAACGCGTAGGCGAACGGGCGGGCCAGGTCCGCGCCCGCCCAGTCCATCTGGGCGAGCAGGAGCAGCGGGAACGCGTAGAGCAGGTTCAGCGTCGCCGCCTTGCCGAGGTAGAGCACCGGGAACGCGAGGTAGCCCTTACGCCGCAGCAGCGGGAGAGCGAGCGAGACGACGAGATCGCGCCCGATGATCAGCGCGAGCACCCACCACGGGACGATGCCGCGGATGAGGAACGCCACCAGCGTCGCCACGGTGTAGAGCCGGTCGGCGAGCGGGTCGAGCATCTCGCCGAGCCGGCTGTACTGGTCGAGCGCGCGGGCCAGGCGGCCGTCGAGCCAGTCGGTGATCCCGCTCGCGACGAGCACGACGAGGGCCCAGCCGTCGGCCTGCGGCACCAGCAGGAGCCACAGGAACAGCGGCACGCCCGCCAGGCGGACGACACTGAGCGCGTTGGGGACGGTGAGCCAGCGCTCGTGGGCGAGCTCCCGGAGGGTCACGGGTCGGGAGTATCCCCTCGCGCGGGCCCGTTCACCGTGCGGTCCAGCCCATGTCCATCGTCACCGGCGAGCCACTGAACGCCCCGCCCGCCGGGGTCTGCAGGAACGCCACGACGTCGGCGACCTCGGAGGGCTCGATGAGCCGCTTGAGCGCGTGCGGTGTGAGGATCACCTCCTCGAGCACCCGGTCCTCGCTGATGCCGTGGGCCTTCGCCTGGTCGGCGATCTGCTTCTCCACCAGCGGCGTGCGCACGTAGCCGGGGCAGACCGCGGTCGCGGTGATCCCGTCGGGAGCGCCCTCCAGGGCCAGGGTCTTCACGAGCCCGAGCACGCCGTGCTTCGCCGAGACGTAGCCCGCCTTGAACGGCGAGGCCGCCAGCGCGTGGGCCGAGGCGATCGCGACGAAGCGCCCGCCGTCGGGCGCGGCGCGCAGGGCCTCCCAGGCGTACTTCGCGAGCAGGAACGGGCTGGTCAGCAGGATGGCGAGCAGGGCGTCCCAGCGGTCCTCGGGGAAGTCGGCGACCGGGGAGACGTGCTGGAACCCGGCGTTGGCGACGACGAGGTCCAGGCGCCCGAAGTGCTCGAGCGCGGTGTCGACGGCGGCGCGGTTGCCCTCGCGCGTCGTGAGGTCGGCGCCGAGCGACGGGCCCGGGAGCGTTTCGTCGGCTTTCAGGTCCACGCCGAGGACCGACCACCCGTCACCGTGGAGCCGGTCGACGATCGCCCGGCCGATCCCGCTGCCCGACCCGGTCACCAGTGCTGCCCGCTGCTCGCTCATGCCCCCGACCGTAGGCTCCCGCGACGTGATCAGCCCTGCCCTCGGGCTCCCCGCCACACCCGCTCCTCTCGTCCCCGAGGTGCGGCGGCTCGCGGTCCTGCGCGCGAACGGGCTCGGCGACTACGTGGTGGCCGAGCCCGCCCTCGCCGCCCTGCGCCGCGCCTACCCGGACGCCGAGGTGACCCTGCTGGGCGCGGGCCACCACGCCGCGCTGCTGGAGGGCCGGCGCTCCCCCGTGGACCGGGTCGTCACCGTGCCGCTCATGCCGGGCATCCGCGTCGGCTCCGACCCCGACGCGGGCGAGGACGAGATCGAGGCGTGGTGCGCCGGGCAGCGCGCCCACGGCTACGACCTCGCGGTGCAGATGCACGGCGGCGGGCGGAACTCCAACGCGCTGCTGCTGCGTCTCGACGCCCGGGTGACGGCCGGGTCCGCGACGCCGGACGCCCCGCGCCCCGACCGCTGGGTGCCGTACTGGCCCTACCAGCACGACACCATCCGCTGGCTGGAGGTCGCCGCCGCGGCCGGGGCGACGCCGACCCGCGTGGAGCCCCGCGTCGACGTCACCGCCGCCGACACGGAGGCCTCGCGGGCGGTCGTCCCGGAGAGCGACGCGCCGCTGCTCGTCGTGCACCCCGGCGCCACCGACGCCCGCCGGTGCTACCCCGAGGAGCGCCTCGGCGCGGTCGCCCAGGACCTCACCGACCGGGGCGCTCGCGTGGTCGTCGTCGGCGGTCCCACCGAGGCCGACCGGGTCGAGCGCGTCGCGGCGGGCATGCGTACGACGCCCGAGACGGCCGTCGGCACCCTCGACCTCCCGGGCCTGATCGGCCTGCTCTCGCGCGCCACGCTGATGCTGGGCAACGACTCCGGGCCCCGGCACCTCGCGGGTGCGGTCGGGACGCCGACGGTCGCGGTGTTCACCTACGCGAACCTGGCCGACGTGGCCCCGCTGACGCGCGTGTGGCACCGCGTGCTCGTCTCCTGGCACGGCGGGTGCCGGGTGTGCGGGCTGCGCGTGCTGGAGGGCTGGTGCGGCCACGAGGAGAGCGCCACCCACGACGTCCCCGAGGAGGACGTCCGCGAGGCCGCCCGTGACCTGTGGGACCAGGTCCGGGTCCCCCAGGTCACCTGACCCGGAGTGTCCGGCCCTCCTCGGCGGCGACGATCTCGCCGATCACGGGGTGCCCGGGGATCTCGCCGGCCAGCAGCAGGCCGCCGGAGGTCTGGGCGTCGGCGAGCAGCAGGGCCTCGGTCTCGTCGACGTCGAGGCGTGCGTGCGGGCGCACCCAGTCGAGGTTGCGCCGCGACCCGCCGGGCACGTAGCCGTCGCGGGCCGCCTCGCGGGCGCCGTCGAGGAACGGGACGGCCGAGCTGTCGATCACCGCGGTGACCCCGGACGCCCGGGCCAGCTTGTAGGCGTGCCCGAGCAGCCCGAAGCCCGTGATGTCGGTGCCCGCCCGGATGCCCGCCGCCAGCGCCGCGCGCGAGGCCTCGGCGTTCAGCGTGGTCATCACCGCGATCGCCTCGGTGAACGACTCGCCGGTGGCCTTGTGCCGGTTGTTGAGCACGCCGAGCCCGAGGGGCTTGGTGAGGGTCAGCGGCGTCCCGGGGCGCGCGGCGTCGTTGCGGATCAGCGCGTCCGGGTCGGCGAGGCCGGTGACCGCCATGCCGTACTTGGGCTCCGGGTCGTCCACCGAGTGCCCGCCGGCGACGTGGCAGCCGGCCTGGTCGGCGACCGCCAGGCCGCCGCGCAGGACCTCGGCGGCCAGGTCGTAGGGCAGCACCTCGCGCGGCCAGCACAGGAGGTTCAGGGCGATCACGGGGCGCCCGCCCATGGCGTAGACGTCCGACAGCGCGTTCGCCGCGGCGATCCGCCCCCACTGGTAGGGGTCGTCGACGACCGGGGTGAAGAAGTCGGTGGTGGCGATCAGCGCGACCCCGTCGCGGATGCGCACCGCCGCCGCGTCGTCGCCGTCCTCCAGCCCGACGAGCAGCTCGCCCTCGCGCGGGGTCGACGGCGAGGGCATCAGCCCGCGCACCACGTCCTCGAGCTCGCCGGGCGGGATCTTGCAGGCGCAGCCGCCGCCGTGGGCGTAACCGGTGAGACGGACGGCGGGCGCAGCGGTCATGCCTCCGTTCTACCTCGTCGGGTCGAGCTCCCGCTCCGCTTCGTCTCCCTACAGCCTGTGCAGACCGTCCAGCACCCGCTGCATGATGTCGCGCGACGGGGCACCGCTCGACGCCACGGCCCGCGGGTGCACCAGCAGCAGGCCCGCGCCCGCCATGTCGTCGATGATCACCCGCGCGACGCCGAGCGGCACCGAGAGCAGCGCCGCGACCTCGGCGACCGAGCGCGGGTCGACGATGACGTCGCCCAGCGCGACGTGCTCGGGGTCCTCCAGCGGCGGGCGGGGCGACGGGATCGACACCAGCGTCTCGACGGCGAGGTCCGCCCGCGTCCGGGTGCGCCCGCGGGTGCGCACGTAGGGCCGCACGCGCGTGCGCGTGCTCTCCGGCGGGGGCTCGGAGGTGAGGAACAGCGGCAGGGTCGGCGTCTCGTCGACCGCGGGCTGGCGCCGGTCCGGCGCGGGGGCCTGCTCCGGGACGACGGCGTCCTCGGCCTCGGTCCGCGCGGCCTCCCGGCGGGCCCGCCGCGCGTGCGACCCGAAGCGGGCACCGGTGAGCGGGGCCTGCTCGACGGCCTCGATGGCTCCGGGGAGGTCGACCCCGGCGGCGTCACCCGCGTCCCCGGCCTCGTCCTGCGCCGCGACCTCGAGGACCTCCTCGGCGAGCGGACGGGGGAAGCGCGCCCCGGTGCGTCCCACGCGCGAGCGCCGGCGACGACGGTCGCCGCCCGGACGTTCGACGCCGTCGGCCCCCTCCCCGTCGCTCACGCTCCGCGTCCTCCCGGTGATCACGATCGGTGGATACCGCCGCCCGATCCCCCCGCGACGTGACGGCGCGGGGCACCGGACGAACGGGATCCGACGCCACGATAGAGCAGGTCTCGGTTCCGTCACACGGTCGTCCGCACCCCGATCGGGCGGACGTGACACCTGTGACACGCAGTGACACCGCCGTTACCGAGTGACGACCGTGTCACGCGCTCGGGACGACCTGGTTGCGACCGGATCGGAGGTCGTGTCCAGCGACGACGCCGGGCGGAGGGAGGGCTAGGCTTGCGCTCAGCCCCATCTCGGACCTCTCTCCGTGGGGCTTTTCCCACCGAGGCTCGGGGTCGTCGTCGTTCCACCCGGTTCGCCGGGACGGCGACCCCGAGTCTCGTTGCATGTACTCATCAACTTGCCGGTCCCCGGACGCGGATCCGCTCGCCGGCGAGGGCCACGACGTCGCCGGATCCGACCTGGCGTCCGCGCCGGGTCTCCCCGCGGCCGTTGACGGTGACCTCCCCCGCCTCGAGGACCTCGCGAGCGGCGGCACCGTGCTCGACGAGGCCGGCGAGCTTGAGCAGCTGGCCGAGGCGGATGGTCTCGTCACGGATCTCGACGTCCCGGATCCCGGCGCGGTGCTCCACCGGGCGAGTGTCCCCCGCGGGTCGGTGATGAGATGGCGCGGATGGTCGTGCTGCTCGTGGTCGCCGGGTTCGCCGCCGGGCTGACGGGCTCGATGGCCGGGTTGGCGTCGCTGTTCTCCTACCCCGCGCTGCTGGCCGCGGGCCTCTCGCCGGTGGCCGCCAACCAGACGAACACCATCGCGCTGGCCGTCGCGAGCGTCGGCTCGGTGCTCGGCTCGCGCCCCGAGCTGCGCGGTCAGGGTCAGCGTGTTCTGCGCCTGCTGCCGCTGACCCTCGTCGGCGGAGCGATCGGCGCGGGCCTCGTCCTCGTCACCCCGTCGGACGCGTTCGCCCTCATCGTGCCGTTCCTCGTCGCCGGCGCCTCGCTGGTGCTGCTGCTGCGGCCCCGCCCCGACGCGACCCCGGTGACCTCGCGGGTGGGGCAGGCCGCGACGGTCGTCGGCGTCCTCGCCGTCGGCGTCTACAGCGGCTACTTCGGTGCGGCCGCCGGGGTGGTGATGATGGCGCTGCTGACCCGCGCCCTCGCCGACAGCCTCGTGCGCGTCAACGCCGTGAAGAACGTGCTGCTCGGCGCCTCGAACGCGGTCGCCGCGGCGGGGTTCGCGGTGCTCGGGGAGGTGTCGTGGTCGTCGGCGCTCCCCCTGACCGCCGGGCTGCTGGTCGGCAACTACTGCGGCCCGGCGATCGCGCGGCGCCTCCCGCCGACGGTGCTGCGGATCGGGATCGCCGTGGCCGGCCTCGTCCTCGCCGGCGTGCTGCTGGCGAGGGCCCTCTAGAGGGTCTGGCCCCCGTCGACGACCACCGTCTGCCCGGTGATCGCCCGGCTCTCGACGAGCCCGAGCACCGCCCGCGCGACGTCCTCGGGCGTGGTCTCGCGGTCGAGCAGCGCCTTCGACGCCAACTCGCGCCCGCGCTCCTCGTTGCCCGCCCACCAGCGGGTCATGACGAGGCCGGGGGCGACCTCGTTGACCCGCACCGGCGCGAGCGCGCGGGCCAGGGAGCGGGTCAGGCCGTGCAGCGCGGACTTGCTCACCGCGTAGGGCAGGGACGAGCCGCTGCCGGTCAGCCCGGCGATCGAGCCGATGTTGACGACGACCCCGTCCTCGGCGGCGCGCAGGTCGTCGGCCGCGGCGCGGGCGCAGTACCAGGGCGCCATGAGGTTCACCCCGAGCATCTGCCGCCAGACGTCGTCGGTCGCGCCGTCGAGGTCGTCGAGGGGCAGCGGGATGGTCGCGCCGGCGTTGTTGACGAGCACCTCGACCGGCCCGAGCTGCGCCCTCACCTCGGCGACCATCGCGCGGACGGCGTCGTCGTCGGTGACGTCGGCCGCGACGGCGATCGCGCGCCCGCCGTCCTCCCGGATCGCGGCGACCGCCGACTCGGCGTCGTCGGACGAGCGCCGGTACGAGATCGCGACGGCGTGGCCCGCGCGGTGCAGCGCGAGGCTGCAGGCGCGCCCGATGCCGGTGCCGCCGCCGGTGACCAGCGCCGTCACGAGCTCAGCTGCCGCTTGACCTCGCCGGACACGCGGCGCCCGTCGGCACGACCGGCGATCCGCGGCTGGACCACCTTCATGACCTGCCCCATCTGCTTCGGCCCCTCGGCGCCGGTCTCGGCGATCGCCGCGGCGACCAGCTCCGTGAGCTCGGCGTCGGAGAGCTGCGCGGGCAGGTAGTCGGTGAGCACGGCCTGCTCGGCGCGCTCACGGTCGGCGAGCTCGGAGCGCCCGGCGCCGTCGAAGGCCTCCGCGGACTCGCGCCGCTTCTTCGACTCGCGCCCGATGACGGTGACGACCTCGTCGTCGGTGAGCTCGCGGTGGGACTCCCCCGCGACCTCCTCGGTGTTGATCGCGGACAGCGTCATCCGGATCGTCGACACCCGGACCTCGTCGCGGGCCTTCATCGCGGTGGTGAGGTCGCTGCGGAGTCGTTCTTTCAGCTCGGACACGACCCCACCGTAGTCACGTCACGCGACGGAGAATCGGGGTCGGCATCACGCGCAGGAGCCGGCCGAGGACGGCCCACGGCCACGTCGGCACGTACGCGGACGCCGGGGCCTTCTCGATCGCGTCCACCATGGCCCGGGTGCCGGTCGCGGCGTCGACGGAGAAGGGCCTGCTCATGCCGCCGTTGAGCTCGGTGCGGATGTAGCCGGGGGCGAGCGTCGTCACGCGGATCGGGGTGTCGGCGACGTCGACACGGATGCCCTCGGCGAGGTGGGACAGGGCGGCCTTCGTGGCGGCGTAGGTGGTCTGGGCGCCCTTCAGGCCACGGTCGGCGGCCACCGAGGAGACGACGACGAGGTGCCCGGCGTTCTGCGCCCGGAAGATCTCCATCGCCGCCTCGCACTGGGCCAGGGCGGCGACGAAGTTGGTCCGCGCCGTGGCGAGGTTGGCGTCGAAGCGCCCGGTGCCGATCGGGGCGCCCTTGCCGATCCCGGCGTTGACGACCACCCGGTCCAGCCCGCCGGTCTCCTGGTGCAGCCGGCGGACGGTGCTGAACACGGCGTCGTGGTCGTCGACGTCGAGGGTGGCGACGGCGACGTCCACGCCGGTGGGGGCGAGCTCGTCGCGCAGCTCCTCGAGGCGGTCGAGGCGCCGGGCGACCAGCGCGAGGTCGTGGCCGCGGGCGGCGAGCTCGCGGGCCATGCCCGCGCCGAGCCCGGCACTCGCCCCGGTGATCAGTGTCCGCACGGGGAGCGTGCCTACCAGCTCACGCGTGGGCGAGCACGTTCACCACCACGCCCTGCGGGGTGCGCACGAAGAACCGGCGCACGCCCCACGGCTCGTCGGTGAGCGGGTGGACGATCTCGTAGCCCTCCGCGACGGCCTGCGCGTGCACGGCCTCGAGGGCCGCGAGGTCCTCCACCTCGACGGACACGCGGCTGTCCTCGGGGGCCGTCGCGTCGCGGGAGATCAGCTGGACCTGGGCGGTCCCCGCGCGGTGGTTGACGATCCAGCCCATGTCCATCGGCGTGTCGAGCCCGAGCAGGCCGGTCCAGAACGGGGCGTCGGCGGCGGGGTCCCCGACGGCCAGGTTGGCGACGATGCGCGTCACGGTCATGGCACGGAGCCTGCCGCGGGAGGCGCCGGCGGTCTTGCACGAATCGGAGGCGCGCCACGGATCGGGCGGGTGTGGTGTTCTCCCCGACGTGGCCGACGACGAGCAGCTGCGCACCGCGCTGGTCGAGGACCTCGACGCGGGGTTCGAGGCGGTGGTGCGCACCCACGGGGACGTGGTGCACGCGGTCGCGCGGCGCACCGCGGACCGCCCGGCGGACGCGGAGGACCTCGCCGCCGAGGCGTTCCTGCGCGCCTACCGGGCGCTGCGCGGCTACGACGCGGCGCGGATCGAGCGCCTGGACCTGCGGCCCTGGCTGCTGACGATCCTGCTCAACACCGCTCGCAACGACCGCCGCGACGCCGCCCGCCGGCCCCGCACGGACGGGGCCGCCGACCCACCCGACCGCGCGAGCCCGGCTCCGGGCCCCGCCGAGCGCGCCGAGGCGACCGACCTCGGCGACCGGCTCGCGGCCCTGCTCGCCGAGCTCCCGGTCGCGCAGCGCACCGCCGTGGTGCTGCGCCACGTCGTCGACCTGCCGGTGGCCGAGGTGGCCTCCGTGCTCGCGTGCAGCGACGGGACCGCGCGGTCGCACGCCGCGCGGGGGCTCGCCGCGCTGCGGTCCCGCCTGACTGCTCCGCCTCCTGAGGAGACCTCATGACCGACTCGCTGCTGGAAGACCTCCGCGACCTCGCCGAGCCCGCCCCCGCGACCCTCGCCGAGCGGGTCGTCGACGGCTGGGTGCGCGCCGAGAGCCCGCTGGGCGAGGTGTACGCCGTCGTCGGCGCCGGCGGGGTGCGCCTGCTCCGGACCGCCACGTACGCGGGCGACCTCGACGCGTTCCTCGAGGGCTACCGCGCGCGCCACGGCCGCCCCGTCCGCCCGGCGCCGCGCCCGCCCCGTGGCCTGCTGCCCGCGCTGCGGGGCACGGGACGGTCGCCGGCGGTGGACCTGACCGACGTGGGTGACTTCGCCCGCAAGGTCCTCGACGCCACGGCGCGCATCCCCGCGGGACAGGTGCGTCCCTACGGGTGGGTGGCCCGGGAGGCCGGGCACCCGAAGGCGGTGCGCGCGGTGGGCACGGCGCTGGCCCGCAACCCGGTCCCGCTGCTCGTGCCCTGCCACCGGGTGGTGCGCGGGGACGGCGATCTCGGCCAGTACCTCTCGGGCCGCGCGGACAAGGTGGCGCTGCTCGAGCGCGAGGGCGTCGACCTGCCGCGGCTCGCCGAGCTCGCCGCGTCGGGCACCCGGCTGATCGGCAGCGACACCACGGGCATCGTCTGCCTGCCGACCTGCCACCACGCGCGCCGGATCACCGCGCCGCACCGCCAGGGGTTCGCGAGCACCGACCGCGCCCGCGCCGCCGGCTACCGGCCCTGCCGCGACTGCCGCCCGTAGCGCGGGGGGTTCCGACCGAAGGGCACCTTCGGTCGGATAGACGGGCGAGGGTCACCCCTCGCCGGAACGTTGCCCGCCGCAGAGCCCGGCGAGAGGCACCTCGCGCAGGTCGACATGCCTGTTGATCATGCGCAACGCGCCTCTCGCCGCGCCGCGCGGTGATCAGGAGTCGACCACCGCGCGGTAGATGGCGCGGGGGCGGGCAGGTCGAGGACCTCGTCGTCCTGGCAGCACATCAGCGCACCGCGAACCCGGCGTCGACGGGCAGCGCCACGCCGGTGACGTGCCGGGCGCCGTCGGAGACGAGGTAGGTGATCGCTGCGGTGACGTCCTCGGGGGCGAGCAGGTCCACGGGCAGCAGGTTGCCGACGTCCGGCGTCTCGCCGTCGGGCGGGTCGGTGAACAGCGCGGCGACGGCGTCGTTGAGCACCATCGTCGTCGCGACCCCCGACGGGAGCACGGCGTTGACGCGGATGGAGTACGGCGCGAGCCAGTGCGCCCAGCTGCGCATGAGCCCGACGACCGCGTGCTTGCTGGCGATGTAGCCGTCCGTCTGGCCGGTGCCGTCGCCGCCGCGCCCGGTGGTCCCCATGGACGAGCTGGTGAGGACGACGGCGCCGCCGCGACCCTGCGCGATCATCGTCGGCGCGGCGGCCTGCACGGTGTTCCAGACGCCGACGGTGTTGACCTCGAGCTGGTCGCGGAACGCCCGCGCCGCGGTGACGTCCGGTGCGGCCATCCCGATCCCGGCGTTGGCCAGCACGATGTCGACGCCGCCGAGCTCCTCGATCCCCGCGGCCACGGCGGCACCCACCGCGTCGGTGTCCCGGACGTCGGCGACCTGCGCGCTCACCCGCCCGCCGCGCGAGCGGATGCCGTCGGCCGTCTCGGCGAGGTCGTCGGGGCTCGCCAGGGGGTAGGCGACGCCCTCGTCCGGTGCGCAGACGTCGACGGCGATCACGTCGGCGCCCTGCTCGGCGAGCCGCCAGGCGTGGCTGCGGCCCTGACCGCGGGCGGCGCCGGTGATCAGCGCGACCCTTCCGCTCTGCTCAGACATGGCCCATGACCGTACCGAAGTGGTCCTGAATTGCAACCACTCGGTACGGCCATGCGACCGACCTGGGTCAGACCGGCGTCTTCTCCCCCGCCTCGACCGGCACCGTGACGACGTTGCCCGCCGGGGGCAGCGGGCAGGTCGCGTACGCCGTGAACGAGCAGGGCAGGTTCAGCGTCCGGTTGAGGTCGATCCGCACCGACCCGTCCTCGGCGGGGGCGTCGGTGGGCAGGATGCGCCCGCCGCCGTACGTGCTGTGCCCGGAGGTGCCGTCGCGGAAGTGCAGCCGCAGCTCGCCGGCCTCGCCGCCCAGGACGGTGAGCTCCTGCTCCTCGCCGCCCAGGGTGAAGCGCACGGTCCCGACGGCGGTCGGGTGGAACCCCAGGCCGTCGACGACGGTGTCGACGTCGATGCGCCGGGGAGCGTCCCACGGGGTGTACTGCCCGGTGACGACCCACGACCCGTCGACGGGGAACGCGGGCACGCCGGCGAACCGCGCGAGGGTCGGGCCCTGCGGGTCGCGGACGCGCAGGGCCACGTGCTCCTCGCGGCGGATCACCTCGACCCGCCGCTCGCCCACCGCGACGAGCGCGCCGGGCTTGCCGTCGACCGGCTCGACCCGGACGGTGCCGTCGACCGGCACGCCGTCCACGGACACGTCGTCGCCGGCGGCCGCGGTGACCTCGGCGCCGCCGTCGGCGGCCCGCCAGGTGCCCGGCAGGTCCTGGTAGGCGCGCGCCTCACCGTCGAGCCAGTGCAGCCCGGTGAGGCTGAGCCACCCGTGCGGCGCGCGGAGATCGTTCTCGCGCTCCGCGTGCCAGGTGGCCCAGTCCTGCGCGAGGTCGACCGTGCTCGTCATGCCGACGTCGTCTCCTCGCGCTTCGGGAGCACCCAGCCCGGGCGCACGAAGTGGCACGTGTAGCCCCAGGGCATCTTCTGCAGGTAGTCCTGGTGCTCGGGCTCGGCCTCCCAGAACTCGCTCGCCGGCTCGACCTCGGTCACCACCGGTCCCGGCCACAGGCCGGAGGCATCGACGTCCTTGATGGTGTCGCGGGCGACGGCCTCCTGCTCGGGGGTCGTGTAGTAGATCGCCGACCGGTAGCTGCGCCCGATGTCGTTGCCCTGGCGGTTGCGGGTCGACGGGTCGTGGATCTGGAAGAAGAACTCCAGGATCTCGCGGTAGGAGATCGTCGAGTCGTCGTAGACGACCTCGACGGCCTCGGCGTGATCGCCGTGGCGCCGGTAGGTCGCGTTCGGGGTGTTCGGGTCGCCGGAGTACCCGACCCGCGTCGAGAGGATCCCGGGTCGCTGACGGAGCAGCTCCTGGGCGCCCCAGAAACACCCGCCGGCCAGGATCGCGGTCTGAGTGGCCACCGATTACCTCCTCGGTCTCGCCTGCACGTGGCACAACGCGTTCGGCGGGACGGCTGTTCCGGCCCGACCGGACCCCATCCGCGCCGTTGATGTGCCACTCGGGGTGACATGCTGCGCACCGTGAGCGAGCAGCGCATCGAGGTCACCCGATGGATCGCGGCCGAGCCGGCGTCGGTCTTCGACGTCCTGCGCGACCCGCACGGGCACGTCGCCATCGACAGCTCGGGCATGCTCATGGCCGCCTCCGGCGAGCCGGTCGAGGCCGTCGGTGATCGCTTCACCGTCCACATGGACCGCGAGGCGCTCGGCGACCGGCCGCTCGGGCGCTATGACGTCGACGTCGTCATCACCGTCTACGAGCCCGACCGGGAGATCGCCTGGACGATCGAGGGCCAGGCGCGGCCCTACATCGGCCACGTCTACGGCTACCGTCTCGAGCCCGTCGAGGACGGCACGAGGGTCACCTCCTATTACGACTGGTCCGACATCCACCCCGAGTGGGCGGCGCGCGACATCTTCCCGGTGATCAACCCGAACTCGCTCAAGGCGACCCTGGGCATCCTCGCCCGGACGGTCCAGAAGGACTGACCCCGAGCAAGGCCTCCGCCGCCACGTCCCAGGTCTGCGTCCGCACCATCAGCGCGACGCGGTCCACCCGGACGGTCAGGGGCAGCTGCGGGGCGATCGCCGCCTCGGCCGCGCGCAGGGCCTCCGTCGTGGCGGCCCGGCGCAGCCCGACCGTCAGGTGCGGGACGAGCTCGCGCTCCTCGGCGGGCAGCTCCGGGAATCCCGCCCGCACGCGGTCCGCGATCTCCCGGAACCCCGCGACCGCGTCCGGCGCGAGCCAGAGCACCCGGTCGGAGAACCAGCGCAGCTCGGCGAAGGTGCACGCGAACGCCGGAACCGCCGCGACCGCGCGGCGCAGCGCCGCCACGGTCTCCCCGGTGAGCGCGGCGGGCTCGACGAACGGGCGCACGAGGGTGAGGTGGGCGCCGAGCCCCCGGCGGGCGGTGGGGTCGAGCTCGGCGCGGAACGCCCCGACCAGCGGCTCCGCCTCCGGCACCAGCGCCGCGATCATGGTGCGGACGCCGCGCACCGTTCCCTCGCCGACGTGTCCGATTCGAGCGGGGTCCATGGCACGATCCTGCAGGTGACCAGCCGGCCCTCGCGGGAGGAGCACCTGCGCGACCTCGCGCTGCTGCGCCGGGTCCGGGACCGCATCGACCGTGAGTACGCGCAGCCGCTCGACGTCGAGGCGCTCGCGCGCGGCGTGCACTGGTCGGCGGGTCACCTGAGCCGCGCGTTCCGCCGGGCGTACGGCGAGAGCCCGTACAGCTACCTCATGACACGGCGCATCGAGCGGGCGATGGCGCTGCTGCGCCGGGGCGACATGAGCGTCACCGACGTCTGCTTCGCGGTCGGCTCGTCGTCGCTCGGGACGTTCACCACGCGCTTCACCGAGCTGGTCGGGGTGTCGCCGGGCGTCTACCGCAAGCAGCAGGCCGGACCGGGCCCGGGGATGCCGCCGTGCGTGGCCAAGCAGGTCACGCGACCGGTCAGGAATCGAGAAGTACCCGTCGCCGGGCCGCCCCTAGCGTGACCGGCATGGACCTCACGATTCACAACGCCTTCCTCCCCCACCACGACAACGACGCCTCCCTCGCGTTCTACCGCGACGTCCTCGGCTTCGAGGTGCGCAACGACGTGGAGTACATGGGCATGCACTGGCTCACCGTCGGTCCCGTCGACCAGCCCGGCACGTCGATCGTGCTGTACCCGCCGGCCGCCCAGCCCGGCATGACCGACGAGGAGCGCCGGACCGTCGGTGAGATGATGGCCAAGGGCACGTTCGCGTCGATCAACCTCGCCACGAAGGACCTCGACGACACGTTCGGGCGGCTCCAGGCCGGTGACGCCGAGGTCGTCCAGGAACCCACCGACCAGCCGTGGGGCATCCGCGACGCCGCCTTCCGCGACCCCGCCGGGAGCACGATCCGGATCTTCGAGGTGAAGTGAAGCAACCGCCCGCACGAACGGAGACCCGATGAGCACGGCGACCAGTCAGGCCAACGGGACGGCGGCGCCCGCCGGGCACGACGCCGACAGCCACGACCTGATCCGTGTGCACGGCGCGCGCGAGAACAACCTGCGCGACGTCAGCGTCGAGCTGCCCAAGCGGCGTCTCACGGTGTTCACCGGGGTCTCCGGGTCCGGCAAGAGCTCGCTGGTGTTCGGCACGATCGCGGCCGAGTCCCAGCGGATGATCAACGAGACGTACAGCGCGTTCGTCCAGGGCTTCATGCCGACCCTCAACCGGCCCGACGTCGACGTCCTCGACGGCCTGACCACCGCGATCGTCGTCGGCCAGGAGCGAATGGGCGGCGACGTGCGCTCGACCGTCGGCACCGCCACCGACACCGGCGCGATGCTGCGGATCCTCTTCAGCAGGCTCGGCGTGCCCCACATCGGCGGGCCGCAGGCGTTCTCGTTCAACGTCGCCTCGATCAGCGGTGCCGGCGCGGTGACCTTCGAGAAGGGCGGCCGCGAGGTCAAGGAGCGCCGCGACTTCAGCATCACGGGCGGCATGTGCCCGCGCTGCGAGGGCCGTGGCACCGCGTCGGACTTCGACCTGACCGCGCTCTACGACGCCTCGAAGTCGATCAACGAGGGCGCGATCACGATCCCCGGCATGAGCATGGACGGCTGGTTCGGCCGCATCCTGCGCGGCTGCGGGTTCTTCGACCCGGACAAGCCCATCGCGCAGTTCACGAAGCGCGAGCTGGACGACCTGCTCCACAAGGAGCCCGTCAAGCTCAAGATCGAGGGCATCAACCTCACCTACACCGGGCTGATCAACCAGATCCAGAAGTCCTTCCTGTCGAAGGACCGGGAGGCCATGCAGCCCTACGTGCGGGCGTTCGTCGACCGCGCGGTCGTCTTCACCACCTGCCCGGAGTGCCACGGCACCCGGCTGTCCGAGGCCGCCCGCTCGTCGCTGATCGACGGCAAGAACATCGGCGACGTCGCCGCGATGCAGATCAGCGACCTGGCGGACTGGGTGCGCGGGCTGGACGAGCCGTCGGTCGGACCGTTGTTGGCGTCGCTGTCGGAGACCCTGGACTCGTTCGTCGAGATCGGCCTCGGCTACCTCTCCCTCGACCGCCCCGCGGGGACGCTCTCGGGCGGCGAGGCGCAGCGCACGAAGATGATCCGCCACCTCGGCTCGGCGCTCACCGACGTCACCTACGTCTTCGACGAGCCGACGATCGGGCTGCACCCGCACGACATCGCCCGCATGAACGACCTGCTGCTGCGCCTGCGCGACAAGGGCAACACCGTGCTCGTCGTCGAGCACAAGCCGGAGACCATCGCGATCGCCGACCACGTCGTCGACCTCGGGCCGGGGGCGGGCACCGCCGGCGGGGAGATCGTCTTCGAGGGCACGCTCGACGGCCTGCGTGCGAGCGACACCCGCACCGGCCGCCACCTCGACGACCGGGCGACGCTCAAGCAGACCGTGCGCACGCCCACCGGGGTGCTCGAGGTCCGCGGCGCGCACGCCCACAACCTGCAGGACGTCGACGTCGACATCCCGCTCGGCGTGCTCGTCGCGGTGACGGGCGTGGCGGGCTCGGGCAAGAGCTCGCTGATCCACGGGTCCGTGGCCGGGCGGGACGGCGTCGTCGTGGTCGACCAGGCGCCGATCAAGGGGTCCCGGCGCAGCAACCCGGCCACCTACACCGGCCTGCTCGAGCCGATCCGCAAGGCGTTCGCCAAGGCCAACGGGGTCAAGCCCGCCCTGTTCAGCGCGAACTCCGAGGGCGCGTGCCCGAACTGCAACGGCGCCGGCGTGATCTACACCGACCTCGGGATCATGGCGGGGATCTCGACGCTGTGCGAGGTGTGCGAGGGCAAGCGCTTCGACGCCTCGGTGCTGGAGTACCGCCTCGGCGGGAAGGACATCAGCGAGGTCCTCGGGCTCCCGGTGGCCGAGGCCGTGGAGTTCTTCGGGGCCGGCGAGGGGAAGGTCCCGGCCGCGCACAGGATCCTGCTGCGGCTCGCCGACGTCGGGCTCGGCTACCTGACCCTCGGCCAGCCCCTGACCACGCTGTCGGGCGGCGAGCGCCAGCGGCTCAAGCTCGCGACGCAGATGGCCGAGCAGGGCACGGTCTACGTCCTCGACGAGCCCACCACGGGCCTGCACCTGGCG
Organism: Actinomycetospora aeridis; assembly: GCF_037400275.1. Classification (NCBI taxonomy): domain Bacteria; kingdom Bacillati; phylum Actinomycetota; class Actinomycetes; order Pseudonocardiales; family Pseudonocardiaceae; genus Actinomycetospora; species Actinomycetospora aeridis. Next base: position 811,478 of record NZ_JBBEGL010000003.1, read on the forward strand.
GACGTCGAGCAGATGCTCGGCCTGCTCGACCGGCTCGTCGACTCGGGGAAGTCGGTGATCGTCATCGAGCACCACCAGGCCGTGATGGCGCACGCCGACCGCATCCTCGACCTCGGCCCGGGCGCGGGCCACGACGGCGGGCGCGTGGTGTTCGAGGGGACGCCCGCCGAGCTCGTCGCCGACCGCTCCACCCTGACCGGGCGGCACCTCGCCGATTACGTGGGCGCGACTGCCGGCACCTGAGCGAGCACCTGGTCGAGCACCAGGGCCAGTGGCGGCCACGCCGTCCGGCCCCGGCGGGTGACCGCCGCGGCGCGCATCCGGACCGCGGGCGCGCGCAGCGGGACGATCGCGACACCGGGTGCGGCGGGACGGTCGTGCGGGAGCAGGCCGACGCCGAGGCCGGCGAGGATGAGGTCCTCGACGAGGTCGAGGCTGTCGGCCTCGTGGGTGGTGCGCAGCGCGAAGCCCGCCATCGACGCGAGGGTGCGCAGCACCTGCTCGTCGGCGGGGTTGCGGGAGTTGCCGATCCAGGCGCGGTCGCGGAAGGCGGTGATCACGGCCAGGGAGTCGTGCGCGTCGTGGGGGATCTGGTCCTCCGGCACCGCGAGCCCCCACGGCGTCGTCCACAGCGGTGTCGCCGCGAGGTCGGGGTCGAGAGCGGCCGGGGCGAGGTCGTAGTCGTAGGTGAGGGCGAGGTCGATCCGGTCCGCGACGAGCATCGCGTGCGCCTCGGCCGGCTCGTACTCGCGGATCGTCAGCGCTACCTGCGGATGGGTGCGGGCCATGGCGACGACGGTCGGCATGAGCGCCCGGCGGATCGCGCTCGCGAACCCGGCGACGCGCACGAGGCCGTGCGGCTCGGCGGCCGGGTCGAGGTCGCGCTGCGCCGACTCGACGGCGGCGAGGATCGCGCGGCCGTGCTCGGCGAGCCGGTGCCCGGCCGGGGTGAGGCGGGCGCGGCGCCCGTCGGGCTCGACGAGGGCCGCGCCGGCTTCCCTGGCGAGGGCGGCGATCTGCTGGGAGACCACCGAGGTGCTGGTGCCCATCGTCTCGGCGACGACCCGCATCGATCCGTGCCGGGCGAACTCGACGAGGTAGGGCAGGCGCCGCGTGTCCACGCGGCCCATCATCCGCGATCCGCGAACATTTCGTCCAGGAATCTCACGTGGACGCGGACGATCCCACGTTCTTCACTGGACGCGTGCTCCCCACCTCCGCCCGCTCCGGGGCCGCCATGGCCGTCGGCGCCATGCTCTGCGTCCAGCTCGGCCTCGCCCTGTCGACCGGGCTGTTCGACGCCGTCGGGCCGGCCGGCACGGCGACCCTGCGCCTGCTGTTCGCCGGCGCCCTGCTGCTCGCGATCGTGCGCCCGCGCCCGTCGGCGTTCACGCGGACGAGCCTCGCCGCGTGCGTCGCGCTGGGCACGGTCACCGCGGGGCTCACGATCCTGTTCACCGAGGCCATCGCCCGCATCCCGCTCGGCACCGCCTCGGCCCTGGAGTTCCTCGGCCCGCTCGGTGTCGCGCTGGTCCGCGGCCGGGGGCGCGCCCGGGCCTGGGCGCTGCTCGCCGCCGTCGGCGTCGTCCTCCTGACCCACCCGTGGCAGGCCGGGCTCGACCCGGCCGGCGTGGGCTTCGCGCTCGCCGCGGCGGCGTGCTGGGCCGGCTACATCCTGCTCACCCAGCGCGTCGGCGACCACGTCGTCGGCCTCACCGGCCTCGCGGTCTCGATGCCGGTGGCCGGGCTCGTCGCCGCGCTCGTCGCCGGCCCGGGCCTGCTCGCCGACCTCGGCACCGGGCGGCTCGACACCTCGGTGCTGCTCGTCGCGCTCGCGATCGCCCTGCTCATGCCCGTCGTGCCGTTCAGCCTCGAGCTGCTCGCCCTGCGGCGGCTGACGACCGCGGCGTTCGGCACGCTGATGTGCCTCGAGCCCGCCGTCGCCCTCGCGATCGGCGCCCTGCTCCTGGCCCAGACACCGACGCTCGAGGCGGCGGTGGGGATCGCCGCGGTGGTCGCGGCCGGGATCGGGGCGGAGCGGTCGGGAGCCCGGGCCTCAGGCGTAGGAGGCGACCAGTCCCACGACGACACCGGCGATCCCGATCACCGCGACGACGGCGCCCCAGAAGAGCGCAACACGGATGTGGCGCATGCGTCGGCCCGCCCACATCAGCGCGGCGGGCAGCAGGCCGAGCGCGGCGAGGCCGAGGAAGGGCACCGTCAGGGCGGTGAGAACCCCCTGGGTGCCGGACGGGACGGCACGCTCGCCGTCGGCGTCGAGCTGCGCGCGGAAGGTCTCCCCGGCGGTCGAGTCGGGTGAGGTGTCGACGCGGACCGCGGGGCTCCCGTCGTCGGGGACGAAGACGCCGTCGCAGTCGTAGCGGCCCTTCCCGAGGTCGGTGCACTGCTCGACGGTCAGCGCGCCCGGGGTGCCGACCTCGCCCGCCGCGAGCCGCACGTCACCGACCCCGAGCGCGATGGGCAGCACCGAGATCGCCAGCCACAGGAACGCGAGCACCGCGCGGCCGACCGGGCCGGGCTGGCGGTGCATGCTCGGCGTCGGGGCGCCGTACTCCGTCACGACGCACAGCATGGCGGGCGCGTGCCGGGCGGTGGTTGAGGGAACGGTGTGGGTCCGACCATCGACCACCCAGGACCGAGGCATCCCATGAGCTTCTTCGTCCGACCGGCCGGCGACGGCGACCGCTACGCGTTCGGCGGCGCGACCTTCACCGTCAAGGCGAGCGGGACCGACACCGAGGGGCGGGTCGGCGTCATGGAGCAGGCGGCGCCCGCCGGGCTGACCGTCCCCCCGCACACCCACGAGGGCGAGGACGAGATGTTCTACGTCCTCGCCGGCGAGGTGCGCGGCTTCTGCGGCGACGAGCACTTCACCGCCGCAACGGGCGCCTTCATCTTCCTGCCCCGCGACGTCGAGCACGGCCTCGAGGTGGTCGGCGACCGGGAAGCGACACTGCTGACGATCGTCGGCCCGGCCCGCTTCGACGCGCTGGTGGTGGAGCAGGGCACGCCCCTGACCTGAGTCAGACCCGGGGCAGCACCGTCTCGAGCTAGCTCTGCACGGCCTCGCCCTGGCGGTAGTGGCTGCAGAAGTAGTTCGGCAGCGGGAACAGGCGACCCTCGCGCACGGCGCGCACCTGCCGGCCCGGCGGGTCCGCGGACGATGCACCCCGGGGTCCGGGAGGACGGGCGCGGGCGGCACGCCGGGTATGCAACCGCGCGTCCCACTTCCGGCGCACGCCGACACGGGCCGGGATGACGGGCGTCACGCCGCTACAGCATCTGACCGCCGGAGGCCTCGATGCGCTGCGCGGTGATCCAGCCCGCGCTCTCGGCGGTGATCGCGCGCAGCGCGCCACCGATGTCGTCGGGCTCACCGACCCGGCCGAAGGCGTGGTTCGCGGTGATCATGGCGCGGTAGCGCTCGTCGTCGCGGATCATCCCGCCGCCGATGTCGGTGGCGGTCGCGCCGGGGGCGAGGACGTTCACCGTGATCCGCCGCGGGCCCAGCGCCTTGGCCGCGTACTTCGTGTAGACCTCGATCGCCCCCTTCATCGCGGCGTACACCGAGAACAGCGGGTTCGCCGCGTAGCGGGTCAGGCCCGAGGAGACGAACACGACCCGCCCGCCGTCGCGGATCCGCGGCGCCAGGAGGTCGGTGAGCAGGATCGGCCCGCGGACGTGGACGGCGTAGAGGGCGTCGACGGTCGCGGCCTCGATGCCGCCGAACGGGGTGGTGCCCTCGAACCCGCCGTTGTTGACGAGGACGTCCAGGTCGCTACGGCCCCACCGGTCCCCCAGCTCGCGGGTCAGCGTCTCCGCGAAGGCCGGGAAGGACGCGTGGTCGGTGACGTCGAGCGGCAGGGCCAGCGCCCGCCGCCCCCGCGCCTCGAGGTCCGCGACGACCTCGGCGGCCTCCTCCGGGTGCGACCGGTAGGTGACGACGACGTCGTCGCCGTCGTCGGCGAGGGCCTGCGCGGTGGCGCGCCCGAGGCCCCGGTTGCCGCCGGTGATCAGGGCGATCCGGCTCACCGGGAGGCCCCCAGGACCTCGTCGCGCAGCGCGTTCTTGAGGATCTTGCCGATGGTGCTGCGGGGCAGCTCGTCGCGCAGGACCACCCGCTGCGGGACCTTGAACCTCGAGAGCCGCTCCGCGCACCAGGCGACGAGCTCGTCGGGGTCGGCGTGTGCTCCGGGGCGGAGCACGACGTGGGCGACGATCGCCTCGTCGTACACCGGGTCGGGCACGCCGTGCACCGCGCCCTCCAGCACGGCGGGGTGGGCCGCGAGCACCTGCTCGACCTCGCTGGCCGCGACGTTCTCGCCGGCCCGCTTCATCATGTCCTTGGCGCGGTCGACGAAGTACGCGCGCCCGCTCTCGTCGCGGCGCACCTGGTCGCCGGTGCGCAGCCAGCCGTCGTCGAACAGCGCCGCGGTGGCTTCCGGGCGCCCGTCGTAGCCCGGCGTCACGTCGACGCCCGGCCGGCCGCGGACCTGCAGCTCGCCCGGCTCACCGTCCTCCCCCACGACCCGGACCTCGACGCCCGGCAGCGGCAGGCCGATCGAGTCCCACCGGCGCCGATCGTCGAGGGGGTTGATGAACGGCGGCACGACGGTCTCGGTCATCCCGTAGAGCTGCAGCAGCGGCGCGCCGAACCGGGTCTCGAACTCCTGCGCCTGCGCCGCGGCGAGGTTCTGCGCGAACAGCACGAGCCGCAGGGCGTTGTCGGCGTCGTCCGGCGCGGGCGTGGACCGGGCCAGCACCATCCGGATGGGCGCGGCGAAGAGGCTGGCCAGCGTGGGGCGCAGCTCGCGGGCCTGGGCGGGCCACGCGGTGGCCGAGAAGCGCGGCGCGACGGCCAGCGAGGCGCCCGCCACCAGCGCGGACATCAGGCAGTAGTACTGGGCGTTGCCGTGGAAGAGCGGCAGCGTGACGAGCCAGCGGTCGGCGGCGGTGACCCCCAGGTGGTCGGCGACGAGGCGGCCGACCCGCCGGTAGTTGGCGGGGGTGACCTGCACGCCCTTCGGGACGCTGGTGGTGCCCGACGTGAACATGATCGCGGCGAGCTCCGGGTCCACCGCGACCGGCGGCGGCGTGCGACCGGCCCGCCGCGCCACGAGCTCGTCGAGGGTGAGGACCCGGCCGCCGGCCGCCGCCACCGTCGCGCGCAGCTCGCCGTCGACGACCGAGAGCACCGCGTGCGAGTCGGCGAGCTGGTGGGCGACCTCGTCGGTGGTGGAGAGCGGGTTGACCGGCACGACGACGGCGCCGAGGCGCGCGCAGGCGAACCAGACGTCGAGGAACTCCGGGCGGTTGGGCGTCATGAGGTGCACCCGCGCCCCGGGCTCCACGCCGAGCCCTCCGAGCCCACCGAGCAGGCCGGCGGTCGCGTCGGCACGCCGGACCTGCTCGGCGTACGAGACGGTCTCGGTGCCGGTGTCGCCGGCGAACACCAGGAACGGCGCGTCCGGGCGATCCGCGGCGATGGCGGCGAGGAGGTCGTAGACGCTGGTGCTCACGGGCCCTCAACTTGTACTGGGGTACATGTTCGTGCCGGACAGTAGAGCGTCGCCCCGTGGCGGGCAAGCGGGTGCGCCCGCGGGGTACGACCGGGTCCGGTGAGCTCCGCCGAGCCCTCCGCGCGGCGCACGCGGGCCGTCAGGTGAGGGAGGCCTGCTCCACCGACGCCGGGTCCAGGCCGTCCTGCAGGCGCCGCAGGAGCCCCTCGAACTGGTCGGCGTCGGCGCCGAGCAGCTCGCGGAACTGCGCGCGGACGTCGGCGGTGGCCTCGTCCCAGTCCGCGAGCGCCCGCCGCCCCCGGGCGGAGACGACGATGAGCACCCGGCGCCGGTCGGAGACGTCACGGCGCCGCAGGACGAGGTTGGCCGACACCATCCGGTCGACGAGCTTGCTCAGCTTCGGCGCGAGCAGCAGCACGTGCTCGGCGACGACGTTCATCGGGCAGCCGCCCCGCGCGGCGAGCAGGCGCAGGATCCGCCACTGGTCGAGGCTGGAGCCACGACCGCGCAGCGCCTCCTCCAGGCGCGCGGTGAGGGTGCGCTCGACGAGCGAGAGGAGCCGGAGCGCCTCGTCCCCGTCCTGGGCTGTCCCTCCGTCGTTGGCCGGCACGGGGGCGATCGTAGCCAGGTCGGGGCGCCCGTCGCGGACGAACTCGTACGATCGGAGCAGCTCAGGGGCTGGACCTTCTCGCTAGCGTCGAGCCATGGCCGAGTCTCTGCGCCACCCGGGACCGGCACACCCGTCCCGCGGGCGTGACGTCCTGGACATGGCCCTCGTGGTGCCACTGCAGGGTCCGGCCGGCATCTTCGGCCCGTCGTGCGAGAGCTGCGCGGCCCTGGCCGTCCAGGAGATCAACGCCGACGGCGGGGTGCTCGGCCGCGAGCTGAACCTCGTCCCCGTCGACGGGGGCCGCAGCCCCGCCGAGGTGGCCATCGAGGTCGACGCGCTGGTCAGCGCCGGCGCGGTGCAGGCCGTCACCGGGTGGCACATCTCGGCGGTCCGCGAGGCCGTCGCCCCGCGCATCCGGGGGCGCGTCCCCTACGCCTACACCGCGCTCTACGAGGGCGGCGAGCAGCGTCCGGGCGTGTTCCTCACCGGCGAGACGCCGGACCTGCAGCTCGGCCCGACCCTGGACTGGTTCGCGAGCACCGCGGGCGTGCGGCGCTGGACGATCGTCGGCGACGACTACGTCTGGCCCCGCCGCTCGGCCACCACGGCGGCGCGCTACCTGCGGCGCATCGGCGGAACGGTGTGCGACGAGATGTTCGTGCCGCTCGGGACGTCGGACTTCTCGTCGGTCCTGCGCCGGGTCGAGGCCAGCGGCTGCGAGGCCGTGCTGATGCTGCTCATCGGCGACGACGCCGTCGCGTTCAACCGCGCGTTCGCCCGGTCCGGGCTCGACCGGGACATCCTGCGCTTCAGCTCGCTGATCGAGGAGAACGTCCTGCTCGCCTCCGGCCCGCAGAGCACGCGCGGGCTGATGACCTCGGCGGGCTACTTCGAGGACCTCGCCACGAGCTCCGGGCTGGAGTTCGCCGCGACCTACTTCCGCGAGTTCGGCGACGACGCTCCGGTGCTCAACAGCCTCGGCGAGTCCTGCTACGAGGGCGTCCGCCTGCTCACCGAGCTCATGCGCCGGGCCGGGTCGACCGACGTGCCGGCGATGATGTCGGTGGCCGACGGCCTGGCCTACGAGAGCCCGCGGGGCACCGTGGAGCTGCGTGACCGGCACCTGCGCCAGCAGGTCTTCCTCGCCGTCGCCGACGGCCTGGCCTGGGACGTCGTCCAGCAGCTGTGACCCCGGGTCGTCGGCGGACGACCGTTCGCGACGGCCGTTGACACCCCGGACGGTCGGCCGTAACTTTCCGAGGAAACCATTTCTCGTTCGCTATGTCTGGTCCTCGGCGACATCGGGCGAAGGGATCCACCGCATGCCCCTGTACGCGTACCGCTGCGACGAGGACGGGCCCGTCGACGTCCTGCGGCCCATGGGCGCCGCGACGCCGACGGTGCCCTGCCCGTCCTGCGGCGCCGACGCCGCACGGATGATCACGGCTCCGCGTCTCGGCGGCGCCGACCGCGACCGGGTCGCCGCGATCGACCGCGCGGAGGCCTCGCGCACCGAGCCCGCCGTGGTCTCCGCGCCGCCGCCGCGTCCGGCTCGCCCGAGCCCCCGCCTCGACCCGCGGACCGCGGCCCTGCCCCGGCCGTAGCAGCACCTCTCTCCCCCGCCCGCCCGGTCCCGACGACCGCCCGGGCCGCTCCGACCTGCCCTGCGCACGGAAGGGAACACGCTCATGTCACATCTCCGGGGAGCACCGCCCCGTGGCTAGCGTCGGCCTCCTGTTCGTGGGCGCCGTGCTGTTCATCAACGGCGTCATGCTGCTGGGGTGGGTCGACGCCCGCTCGGCGGCCCCGATGAACTTCTTCGTCGGGGGCCTGCAGATCATCACGCCGCTCTACCTGATCTTCACCGCGGACGGCGACGCCGACGTCATCCTCGCGGCGTCGGGTCTCTTCCTGTTCTCGTTCACCTACCTCTACGTCGCGGTGAACCTGACGTGGGACCTCGACTCCACCGGTCTCGGCTACTTCTGCCTGTTCGTCGCGATCACCGCGGTGGTGTTCTCGATCCTGAACTTCACCCGTTTCGCCGACCCGGCACTCGGCGTCATCTGGCTCTACTGGGCGTTCCTGTGGGCCCTGTTCTTCGTGCTCCTGGGCCGCAAGCGCGACGGGATCGGGCGCTACACCGGGGCGGTCTGCGCCATCCAGGGGTGGGTGACGGCCTGGATCCCGGCCTTCCTGCTGCTCACCGGCGCCTACTCGCAGATCGGCGTCCCGCTCGCGATCGGGCTCGCGATCTTCGGCGTGGTCGTGTTCGCCGCCCTCGTGCCCTGGGCGCGCCGCTCGCAGCCCCCCGCGACGCCGGCTCCGGCCGCCGAGCCCGCCGCCGTCTGACCCGTCCCCCACCCGTCCCCCCACTTCTCCCGACCAGGAGCGATCCGATGCCGCAGAAGGTCTTCCCCCTCGACAGCAGCAAGAAGTTCACCGAGCAGCAGATCGTCGGCCACAACCGCTGGCACCCGGACGTGCCCGCCCAGGTGCACGTCCGGCCCGGGGACGTGTTCCGCGTGGACTGCCGCGAGTGGTTCGACGGCGCGATCGTCAACGACGACTCGGCCGAGGACATCCTCCACGCCCCGCTCAACGGGGTGCACGTGCTCTCGGGCCCGATCGCGGTCGAGGGCGCCCAGCCCGGCGACCTGCTGATCGTCGACATCCTCGACGTCGGCCCGATCCCCCAGGAGGACTCCGGCCCGCTGGCCGGGCAGGGCTGGGGGTACACCGGCGTCTTCGCCAGGACCAACGGCGGCGGCTTCCTCACCGACCAGTTCCCCGACGCCTACAAGGTGATCTGGGACTTCCGCGGCGGCAAGGCCACCTCGCGCCACGTCCCGCACGTCGAGTTCACCGGCATCGTCCACCCCGGCCTCATGGGCACCGCGCCGTCGCACGACCTGCTCCGCAAGTGGAACGCCCGCGAGCAGGCCCTGATCGACACGAACCCGACGGCCGTGCCGCCGCTCGCCCTGCCACCCCAGCCCGACGCGGCGATCCTCGGCTCGCTCACGGGCGACGACTACGAGCGCGCCCGCCACGAGGCCGCCCGCACCGCGCCGCCGCGCGAGAACGGCGGCAACCAGGACATCAAGAACTTCACCAAGGGCAGCCGCGTCTTCTACCCGGTGTTCGTCGACGGGGCGAACCTCTCCATGGGCGACCTGCACTTCTCCCAGGGCGACGGGGAGATCACGTTCTGCGGCGCGATCGAGATGGGCGGGTTCATGGACCTGCACGTCGACGTGATCAAGGGCGGGATGCAGACCTACGGCGTCTCCGAGAACGCGATCTTCATCCCGGGCAACACCGACCCCCAGTACAGCGAGTGGATCGCGTTCTCCGGCACGTCGGTGACCCTCGACGGCGAGCAGCGCTACCTCGACTCGCACCTGTCCTACCAGCGGGCCTGCCTGCACGCGATCGACTACCTGACGACGTTCGGCTACTCCCCGATCCAGGCGTACATGATCCTCGGCGCCGCGCCGATCGAGGGCCGCCTCTCCGGCGTGGTCGACATCCCGAACTCCTGCTCGACGGTCTACCTCCCGACCGGGATCTTCGACTTCGACGTCAAGCCCGGCAAGGACGGGCCGGCGCGCATCGACCAGGGGATCGGGGTGCCGAAGGCCAGCGCCTGAGCACACTGCCTCTCCCACTCCCCTCTCTCCGTGGCCCGACCGTGACCCACCGCGACGCCGAACGGCCCTACCTCCGGCCGCCGGGCAGGACAAGACTCATGCGGGCGGGGACTCGATCGGTGACGTCGAGGGAGGGGCACATGAAGCGGGGCGACGACGGGACGGGGCCCTCCCCGACGAGGGGCTCCGCCCCCGGGGGCGATCGCCGCATCCCCTGGTGGGGCGTCGGCTTCGACGTCGTGCGGCGGGGCTACGACCGCGACCAGGTGGAGGCGGCGCTCGACCGCGCCCAGGCCGACCTGCGCGTCATGACCGCCGACCGCGACGCGATGGTGCGGGCCGAGGAGCAGGCGCGGGCCGAGCTGCGCTCGGTGCAGGAGGACGTCGACCGTCTCGTGACGGCGCCCCTGGCCGTGGACGGGGTGTCCGCCCGGCTGCAGCACCTGCTGCGGCTCGCCCAGGAGGAGGCCGCCGAGATCCGGGCGACCGCGGCGGCCGACGCGGGGTCCGTCGGCGAGCAGGCCCGCGAGCACGCCCGCGCCACGGAGGCCGACGCCGTGGCGCGGGCCGCCGCGATCGTCGAGGAGGCGGACGAGCGCGCCCGCGGACGTCTCGCCGAGGCCGCGGAGCAGGCCACCGCGATCGTCGTCGGCGCCCAGCAGGAGGCCCGGGGCGTGCGCGTCGACGCCGAACGCGCCCGGGACGAGCTCGAGCGTCACCGCGAGGAGGTCGAGGCCGAGCAGCGGGAGCTGGTCGAGCGCACGCGGGCCGAGATCGACCGTCGTGAGCAGGACTCGGCCGCCGACCGTCGTCGCCGGGACGAGGACGCGCAGGTCGCCCGCGAGCGCCGGCGCGAGGACGCCGAGAGCGCGCTCGCCGTCCGGCACGAGGAGGTGGCCGCCGCCCTGGCCGACGCCGAGGAACGTCGGCGCTCGGCGGAGGAGCGCGCCCGGACCCTGGAGGCGGAGGCGGCCGCACGGCTCGACGCCGCCTCCCGCGCCACCGAGGAGCTCGAGGACCGCCGGCGCCAGGCTGCCGCCGCGCTGACGGAGCTGCGGCGCGCCCTGGAGCTGCCGGGCCTCGGCGAGGTCGCCGGCCCGGTGCTCGTCGGGACGAACGGCGACGCGCCCTCCGCCTCCGGCCCGGACCGCGGCGTCGCCTAGGCACCGGATCGCGTCGAGTGCGACGGTCGTGCTCGGCAGCGAGGTCCTCGCCCTGGTGGTCCCGGCGCCCACGGTTCACCCTGGAGCCGTGGCCCCGACGCAGCCCCGCATCCGGGCGGCGAACCTCCGGGTCCCGCAGACGGAGTTCCTCGCCGTCTGGGACGAGGCAGGCCGGCGCCCGGACGACGGCTACGCCGACGCCGTGGCCCACACCTGCCGGTGGCTCGCGGCGATCCCCTCGCGCACGGCGCTCTGCGGGGGGCAGGTGCGCTCGCCGGTCATGCTGCGGGCGTGCGTCGCCTACCCGGGGACCATCGAGGACGAGTGGCGGGCGGCGCAGGACGACGACCGCTTCGTCCCGGACCTTGCGGCCCGTCCGGGCTGGTGCGAGGGCGCCCGGGCGACGCTGGCGTGGGCGTGGCGCGGGCAGGGCCCGCCGCCACTCGAGGTCACGCCGGCCTGACCCGTGGGTGGGGGCTGCTCAGCGCACCGCCGGGTCGATGGCCACCGGCTCGCGGTGCGCCTCGTGGTGGTTCGCGTTGCGCGGGGTCGCGAGGACGGTCCGCGTCCGCTCGTCGAGGTCGGCCTCCGAGAGCAGCCCGCTGCCGGCGAGCACGGTCTCGAGCGCCGTCAGCCAGTGCTCGTAGTAGCTCCAGGGCGCCCTCGCGTCGTCGGCACCGTCGGCCTCCCACTGCCGGATCGACGCGATGAGCGAGAGCTGGAACTCCGACCACTCGTACTGACCGGCGTGGTACGCCGCGACCGCGAGGGAGAAGGCCCGCAGCTCCCAGGGTTCGCGGAACGAGGCCTCCCCGTCACCCCCCGGTGTGCCGGCGACCAGCGACTCCACGCGCCGACGGGCCTCACCGAGCTCGGTCTCGTCCCTGATCGGAGAGGTCGGTGTGCTCACGCGGCGGCCTTCGTCGGCCCGACGCCGATCATCGAGTCGCGGGTGACCAGCGCGGCGAGCTCGTCCTCGGACAGGCCGTCGGTGCCCGCAGGCCGCTGCGGGAGCACCCAGTAGCGCAGCTCCGAGCTGGAGTCCCACACGCGGATCTCGACCGAATCGGGCACGTCGTAGCCGAACTCCTCGCGCAGCACACGCCGTGGGGCGCGGACCAGACTCGCCCGGTACTGCGGCATCTTGTACCAGTTCGGCGGCAGTCCCAGGACCGGCCACGGGTAGCAGGAGCACAGCGTGCAGACGATGACGTGGTGGACCTCGTCGGTGTCCTCGACCGCGACCATGTCCTCGCCCTGAAGCCCGCCGATGCCCAGCTCGGCGCAGGCCGTGCTGGCGTTCTCCAGCAGCCGCTTCTTGAAGTCGGGGTCGGTCCAAGCCTTGGCGACGACCTTCGCGCCGAGCTGCGGGCCGACCTCGTTCTCGTAGATCTCCGCGAGCCGGTCCACCGCCTCGGTGGTCATCAGGCCCTTCTCGATCATGATGGACTCGATGGCCTTGACCCGGGCGGCGATCTCCGCCTGGGTGGCCTTCTCGGGTGCGCTCATGCGTCGGCGCTCCTCAGCTCTGGGGGTCTCAGCGGGCGGGGACGATGTAGGGCTCCCAGACGTCGAAGGTCACCGAGCCGTTCGGCTCGGCCTCCTCGGCGCCCCAGAGCTCCTCGTTGGTGAAGCGGACGGTGTAGACGTGCTCGGGCGCCTCGCCCTGGTCGTTGCCCGCGGTGTCCGGGTAGATCATCTCGCCGTGGGCGAGGTCGATGACCCCGGTCTTGCCGCGGATGTAGCCCGCCTTGCGGGTGTGGCCCTTCGGCGCATCGGCGACGACCGTGACCCGGTCCCCCACGGCGAACTTCGGTTGCTTGCCGGTGTCGCGCCCGGCCGGCGCCCCGGCGGGCACGACCGCCTCGATGAACGCGACCAGCTCGCCCTCGGGGTCCTTGCCCTCCGGCAGCGGCGCGTCGGGGTTGTCGAGGTAGTAGCGGTAGCGGCGCTCGATCTCGTCGGGGTCGAGCTGGCCGTGGCGCACGCCGTGGTGGACCACGGAGTGGACCCAGTGCTCGTAGTAGGTGGAGCTCAGGTACTCGATCGGTTCGATCTGCTCCATGCCGAAGCGGAACTGATCGACGCCGAAGAAGCCCGCCCTGAACGCGAGCGGGAAGAACGTGTGGGCGTGCTTCTCCCACTCCGCCTTCCACACCGGTTCGGCGGGCGTCGGGTTGATCGGGCCGAGCCCGTCGCGTCCGCCGAGGTCGTGGATGCCGTTCATCGGGTCTCCGTTCGCTGGTGACGGATCAGGCCGTGGGAACAGGGGCCGCGGCGGGTGCGCCCGCCGGGACGGGGAAGCCGCCGACGGCCTCCTCGAACGCGTGGGCGACGCGCAGGACGGTCGCGTCGTCGAACTGGCGGCCGACGATCATCATCCCGACGGGCAGCCCGCCGGCGAGGCCCGCGGGCACCGAGCACGCCGGGTGGCCGGTGACGTCGAACGGCGCGGTGTTGGCCAGCATCTCGAGCGCGCGGCCCAGCGTCTCGACGACGGGACCGTCACGGTCGGGGCGGACCGTCGCCCGCTGGGGCAGGGTCGGCAGCACCAGCACGTCGACGTCGGCGAGCGCCGCGTCGTAGGCGGCGGCGAGCTTGGGCGCGAGGTTGCGGGCCATCGCGTAGTGCCTGCCGTGGGTGGTGTCGAGGCTGTAGCGGCCCGCGAGCAGCACGAACTTCACCGTCCGCGAGAACGCGGTCGGGTCGGCCGCCCACCGGGCGCCGTAGTGGTGCATCAGCTCGGGGTCGTAGAGGCCCTTCCAGTTCAGGCCGTAGCCCGAGGTCTCGATCATCTGGGACGTCGCGCCCTCGGTGGCGATGACGTCCCAGATCTTGGGTCCGTGCCGGTGCCAGGGCACCGACACGTCGCGGACGTCGAGGCCGGCGTCGGCGAGCGCGCGCGTCGCGGCGCGGACGGTGTCGTCGACCTCCGGCTCCGACTCGGCGAGCCCGAACCCCTCGCGCAGCACGCCCACCCGCAGGCCGCGGGCACCCTGCGCCAGGGCGCCGACGTAGTCGTCGGGCCGGAGGTCGGCGGGCTGGCGTGGGTCGTGCCCGTCGAGCCCGGCGATCACCGAGAGCATGAGCGCGGCGTCGCCGACGGTGCGGGTGATCGGGCCGACGTGGTCGATCGTGAACTCGATGGGGAACGCGCCGGTGTAGGGCACGAGACCCCAGGTCGGCTTGTGCCCGACGAGACCGCAGTTGGCGGCGGGGATGCGGATCGAGCCGCCCTGGTCGCCGCCGGTCGCCATGTCCACCAGGCCCGCGGCGACGAGCGCGCCGCTTCCGCTGGAGGACCCCCCGGCGGTGCGCGACGGGTCCCAGGGGTTCTCGACGTCGCCGGTGTTGGCGGTGATCGAGGCGCCGGAGAAGCAGAGGTCCTCGCACACGGCCTTGCCCGCGATCGTCGCGCCCGCGTCCAGGAGGCGTCGGACGATGGTGGCGTCCGTCCGGGGCACGAAGCCCTCGACGGTGGCGGAGCCGTTGGTCATCGGGACCCCGGCCACCGCGGTGTTGTCCTTCACGGCGATCGCGCGCCCGGCGAGCGGGCCGGACGGCGACTCGGAGATCGACGTCCGGACGTACCAGGCGTTGTACGGGTTGTCCGCTCGGTCGGGACGCGTCCACTCCCGGTGCGGTGCCGCCGGCGCCTCGGCCTCGTAGAGCTCGGCGACGACGTCCCACGAGGCCAGCAGCCCCGTCACCGCCGGGTGGTACTCGGCGACGTCGTCGGACGAGAGACCGAGGCCGTAGCCGGAGGAGACCGACGACAGCGCGTCGTGGTCCGGCGCGGGCAGAGGCGGCATGGGAGCTCCTCGAGGGTGTGGCGCGGCTCTCACGAACCCTAGGAACGAAGCGCACTACTCGTCAATGATCACTGACTTGTCCACGTGTTACGGAGTCGCCACCCTCAGCGCGCCGCGACCTCACGGACGATCTCCAAGCCCGCCGGCCCGATCTCGGCGACGTAGAGCGCCGGACGCAGCAGGTCGCGGGAGCCGACGGCCTCGGCCACCCGCGAGGGATGCCGCCGGACGAGGGCGCGCCCGTGCGCCGCGGCGTCGCCGTCGGGGTCGGCGTGCAGGACACGGGCGTACTGGTGGATGGCCTCGTACATACCCTCGGAGAGCGCGGTCACCGGCGGCGCCCAGGGGCCGAACGCCTCGCGGTACCGGCCGAGCAGCGCCGTGTTGCCGGGCAGCGCGCTGTCCTGGAAGTAGCCGAGAGCGGTCCGCAGCCCCGACGCGGCCCGGGGCCCGACGTGCGCGAGCGTGGACTCCTCGAGGGCCAGGGACGTGGTGCGGACGCGCTCGCGCAGCCCGGCGGCCTCGCTCTGGCGCTCGAAGGCGACCTCGTCCGCGCCGACCAGCGAGCTGAGCACCTGATCGGCCCCGGACGCCAGGATCCGCTCGATGGTCGCGGAGAAGTCGGTCGTGCCCAGGGGGACGAGGGCCTCGCCGGCCACCGAGCCGCCGGCGCGGTCCACGGCGCGCCGGGCGACCGCGTGCGCACCGAACGACCAGACGTAGGTCTGCCCCACGAGGAACCAGCGCGACGAGGGTGCCCGCGGGGCCACGAGTGCGGCGAGCTGGGCGTGGGGCCGCTCCCCGAACCGCACCGCGGTCGGCGACGACCGCCCGCCCTCGTTCAGCACGGTGTGCACGACGAGGACCCCGGTCCCGTCCAGGCGCCGCCGCACCGCGTCGAAGCTCGCCGAGGTGCTGTTCACGAAGACCGCGCGACACCCCAGGCGCGCCATCCGGGCCGCCTCGCGCGCCGCCTGCCGCTCATCGGTCGCGTCGTCGGCGGTGACGAGCCGGACCCGGCGCCCGGCCACGCCCCCGTCGGCGTTGATCTCGTCGACCGCCAGCTCGGCCATCAGCTCGGCGGACACCGAGAACACCGCGCCGCTGCCCGACGCCGTCGTCACCGCACCGAGGCGCAAGGCCCCGTCGTCGGGCGGCTCCGGCAGCGGGATGCCGCGGCGGTGCAGGAGCCAGTGGACGCCCTCGGGCGGGACCGTCGCGCGCACCTGGATGCGGGTGCGCTGCGCGCCGGCCGGCACGAACCGCAGGCTCAGGCGCCCGCGCCACGGCTGGGTGTGCTCGACGTCGAGGGCCACGCCGGGGACGACGCGCGCGAGCCGTCCGAGGACGTCGACACCCTCGTCACCGCCGAGCCCGTCGAGCGGCAGCCGCATGCTCACCGTGGCGCCGGCGCGCACCTCGTCGCAGCTCGCCCCGAACAGCCAGCCACCCGCACGCGGCGTGCCGAAGAGCGCGAAGAGCTCCTGCGGGGCGAGCGCCACCGTCCGTTCGGCGGCCACCGTCGTGTGCATCGCATGCCCGTCCACGGCCGGGAGGCTCAGCCGGTCCGCCGACCGCCCTCGCGCGTCGCACCCTCCGCCGTCGACACGTCGATGTCGTCGACCGCGCGGTGCAGGATCGTCTGAAGGTAGACGAAGGCGTCGCGCACGGCGCCCTCCGTGTCGAGCGAGTAGAGGCGGTTGCGGCCCTCGCGCCGTTCGCGGACCAGGCCGGAGATGCGCAGGACGCGCAGGTGGGTCGAGACGGTCGTCCGCCCGACGCTGCTGACCTGCGCGGCGATCTCGTTGACGCTCAGCTCGCCGTGCTCGCCCAGCACGGCCAGGATGCGGCGGCGGACGCGATCGGACAGCGCGTCGAACGCGGCGTTCTCGTTCGACGTCTCCACACCTCGGACGTTAACACGTGTCAATAGATGCTCACGTGTGGTCGCTACCCTGCGGTGGTGCCGGAGTTCCTCGTGCCCGGCCGCACCGCGGTGGACGACCGCTTCCGCCCCGGGTCGGGGCCCCCACGTCACCGGGTTGGACCCCGGCCGCCCACCTGTTCGGGGCGGGCCTCGACCGCGCGCTCGCGGACGTCCGTGTCGCGTACGGCACCGGCAGCGACGCGGTGGCGGCCTCCCTGCTCCTCGAGGGCTACGCGCAGCGGGTGGTGCCGCCCGCGATCGCGGCGCAGGTCCTGCTCGGCCGCTCCGTCGACACCGAGGCCGGACGGGTGCACGTGCGCCTCGAGGACGGCCGGGTGCGGCAGGTGGCGTTCGCGACCCCCGACGGCGCCGAGGGCGGTGTGGCCGGTGTGGACGGCTTGACCGGCGTGGTGGAACCGCTGCACCGGCGGACCCGCGCCGGTCGCCGGGTGCTGGCGGGCGCGGTGGCGCACGCCGTCGCGGTGGCGTTCGTCCACCTGTCCTGGCCGAGCCCCGACCGCGCGCGACACCTCGAGGACGCCCGGGACCTCCTCGCCGGCGCGGGACTCCCGGACCTGGTGCACCTCGAGGCCGCAGGGGTCCCGGGGGTCCCGGGAGTCGTCGAGGGCCCGTGGCTCTATGCCGAGCGCCGGACCTGCTGCCTGGCCTTCCGGACGGACCGGAACCGGGCGCGGGGCCCGTCGTACTGCGCCACCTGCCCGGTCGTACCGGAGGAGGAACGTCGCCGGTCCTTCCGCGAGGCCGTCGTCGCGTACGCGCGGAGGAGCGGCGAGCGATGACGATTCGAGATGTCGTCACCTGTTGACCCGTTGCGGGCGAAGCGGTTTGCTCGGGTCCCGACCGGCCGTTCCCGCTCGAAGGAGTTCCCCGTGACCTCTGGTGTCGCCGCCGCGAAGTCCCGGGCGACCGCGGTCGCCGTTCCGGCGTCGGAGACGGTGCCCTGGCTGCTGAGTGGGCTCCTGGTCGGGCTGGCGCTCTACTACTTCATCGGCATCGACCAGGGCGCGACGTCGCTGTTCGGCGACACCTCGATGATCCACGAGCTCGTGCACGACGCACGACACTTCCTCGGCTTCCCCTGTCACTGACGCCGTCCGCCGGCGCTGGGGTTGTGAGCGAAGGGCACCTTCGGTCGGATAGACCGGCGAGGGGCGCTGTTCGCCGGGATGGGTGCGCCGGCGCAGCCGGGGGCGAGCGGCACGTCGTGGCGCAGTGGCTGAGCGAAGGGCACCTTCGGTCGGATAGACCGGCGAGGCGCTTTTCGCCGGGATGGGTGCGCCCGCTCAGGGAGGCGAGGCGTGGAGCCCGGGCGCCGAGGTTGGGAGCGAAGGGCACCTTGGCTCGGATAGGCGGGCGAGGGGCGCCTTCCGCCGGAATCGGTGCGCCGGCGCGGCGGGGCGAGCGGCACGTCCGGCATGATCGACAGGGCTCGCGGGCTGCGGTTCGTGCCGGTCGACGAACTCGCCGAACTCCCAGAACTCGCCGAAAGAATCTTGGGGGCGTTGTCCGGAACGGGCCCGGGACTGTCGGGGGTCGGGGCTAGATTCGAACACGTGAGCGAACGGGTGGGTGGTGTCGAGCGGGAGGTCCTGGACCGCGCTGACGCTGCTGTGCGCGCTCACCGCCGGGGGTACTACCAGCGCCTCGAAGCCGTCGCCGAGCTCGACGAGTCGGGTGTCGCCGGCCGGGCCGGGTACCGCACCACCTACGGGTTGCTCGCTGATCGGGACCACCTCGGCCAGACGGAGGCGAAACGGTTGGTCGCCGAGGCCCAGGATGTGTGTCCGCGCCGGAGCATGGCGGGCGAGCCGCTGCCGGCGCGGTTGCCGGCCACTGGCGATGCGCTGCACGCGGGGTTGGTCGACCCGGGACACGTGAAGATCATCCGGGAGACGATGCGGAAGCTGGCCGGGCTGTCGGGGCGGTCAGGGCCGGCGGCGCCGTCGTTGCCGGATCTGGTGGTGATCGAGGCGTCGCTGGCCCAGGCGGCGCAGGCGATGGCGCCGCACATGCTGGACAAGCTCGCCAAGCAGATCATCGACCGCTGCGACCCCGACGGCGCCGCCCCACCCGAGGGCGGGGCTTCCCGCGACGAGTTGCTGGTGGTGCGCCGCAAGGACGGCTCCTTGGCGCTCAAGGGCGCGATGCACGATCCGATGGACGCCGAGGCGTTCATCAACGTCATCGCCGTGCTCTCCGCCCCGGCGGGTGCGGAGGATCAGCGTCCGCTGGGGCGGCGGCAGATGGAGGCGTTGCACGAGCTGGTCCGCGACGCCCGCCGCCCCCACGGCCTCACCACCGAAGCCGGCGGCGGGCACCCCGATACCGACACCACTGCCGCCGCCGACACCGACACCGACACCGAGGACACCGAGGACAGCGAGCCCGCCGCGGCCGACGACTCCGTCGAGAGCAACACGAGCGACTCGGGAGAGAGCGACTCGGGCGAGAGCGACAGCACGGGCTCTAGCACCCAGGCTGAGGGCGACGCGGTCGGTGCTGACGAGCCGTGGGCGTTGATCCCCGAACCCCGCCGCCCCACCACCACCACGACGCGCGGCAGGACTGGCTGGCTCGGGGGACCCGGGCGGGCGCTGCTGACCGTCACCATCGACCACCGCTGGCTCTGCGAAGCCCTCGCCGAGAACACCGGCGGGTTCGGGACGTTGGACTCCGGCTACACCGTGGACGCCGCCACCGTGCGCCGGTGGGCCTGCGACGCCGAGATCGTCCCGGTCGTGCTCGGCTCGAAATCGGAGCCGCTGGACGTGGGGCGGCGTCAGCGCACCGCCACCGACGCGATCCGCCGCGCGCTGCACCTGCGCGACGGGGGGTGCGCGTTCCCCGGCTGCGACCGCAGCCCGCGCCGCTGCGAAGCCCACCACGTGCGCGAGTGGTACCGGCACCGCGGTGACACCGCGCTGGAGAACATGGTGCTGCTGTGCCGCTATCACCACCAGCTGCTCCACCACCGGCACTGGACGATGGAGATGATCGACGGCAGGCCGTGGTTCACCCCGCCCTGGATCGTCGACACCGACCAGACACCCCGACCCGGCGGCCGACCCCACGTCCCCCTCTGAGGGACGTCAGCGCCCGGGCTCGAGATCGAGCATGTGCTTCTTGATCTCGGTCTTGAGTACCTTGCCGAGCTTGGAGCGCGGAAGGTCCTCCCAGATCTCCACCTGCTTCGGCGTCTTCACGCTGCCGATGCGCTCCTTGACGAACGACTTCAGCTCGGCCGGGTCCAGGGTGCTGCCCGGACGGAGCTGGAGCACGGCCGTCAGCCGCTCGCCCCACTTGTCGTCGGGAAGCCCGATGACCGCGCTGTCGGCGACGGCCGGGTGGGCCATGAGCGCCTGCTCGACCTCCGTCGAGTAGACGTTGAAGCCGCCGGTGATCACCATGTCCTTGGCCCGGTCGACGATGAAGAGGAAGCCGTCGTCGTCGAGGTAGCCGATGTCGCCGGTGTGGTGCCAGCCGTGGCGCGAGACCTCGGCCGTGGCCGCGGGGTCGTTCAGGTAGCCCCGCATCACCAGCGAGCCGCGGACGACGATCTCGCCCCGCTCGCCGCGGGGCACCAGCCGACCGTCCTCGGCCATGATCCCGACCGTCACGAGCGGGGACGGACGTCCGGCCGACGACAGCTTGCCCCGGGCGACCGACCCGTCGGGCTCGAAGTGGTCGGCCGGCGCCATCGTCGAGATCATCATCGGCGCCTCGGTCTGCCCGAAGAGCTGCGCCATGACCGGTCCGATCCGGGTCAGCGCCTCCTCCAGCCGCGACACCGACATCGGTGCGGCGCCGTACCAGAAGCACTGCAGCGACGACAGATCACGCCCGGACAGCGACGGGTGGTCGAGCACCATGTAGATCAGCGTCGGCGGCAGGAAGGTGTGGGTGACGCGGTGCCGCTCGACGTGGTCGAGGAAGCCCCCGACGTCGGGCGCCCGCATGATCACGATCGAGCCGCCCAGCGCCAGCACCGGGAAGCAGAGCACGCCGGCGGCGTGGGTCAGTGGGGCGAGCGCCAGGTAGGTCGGCCGCCCGCCGCGCTCGGGCCACGGGTAGCTCATGAGCGTCACCGCGGTCATCGTCTCGATCGTGGTGCCCGTGAGCATCACGCCCTTGGGTCGACCGGTCGTCCCCCCGGTGCCGACGAGCATCGCGAGGTCGTCGCCGGTGGCCCGGTTGACCGGCTCTCCGCTCGTGGCGAGGAAGTCGTCGAGGCGCAGGGCCCAGCCGGGGTCGCCGTCGAGACACACCAGCGTCCGCAGCTGCGGGAGGTCCCCGCGGATCGCGTCCACCAGCGGGGCGAAGGACGCCTGGAAGAACAGCACCGAGCACCCGAACAGATCGAGGAGCTCGCGGTTCTCGGCCGCCTCGTTGCGCGGGTTGACCGGACACCAGACGGCGCCGGCGCGGCTGATCCCGAACACGCAGGTGAACGACGTCGGGTGGTTGGCCGAGAGGATCGCGACCTTGTCGCCCGGCGCGACGCCGTACTCCACCAGGGACGAGGCGATGCGGCCGCTGAGCTGCTGAACGTCGGCGTAGGTGGCGACGTCGCCGTCGCAGACCAGACAGGGGGCGCCAGGATCGAGCGACGCCCCCTTGTCCAGGTAGTCGACCAGCCGCATCACATGCCCATGCCGCCGTCGACCGGCAGGCCGGCGCCGTTGACGAAGCGCGAGGCGTCGGAGGCCAGGAAGACCACGGCGTCGGCGATGTCGGTGACCTCGCCGAGCCGGCCCGACGGCGTCAGCTCCACCACCGCACCGACGGCGGCGTCGGGGCTCTCGAACAGACCCAGGCCGGCGGTCTCGACGGCGAGCTTCTGCCCCATGGCGGTGGGCACGAGACCGGGGTAGACGCAGTTGACGCGAACGCCGTAGCCGAGCTTGCCGGACTCCATCGCCGCGACGCGGGTCAGCCGGTCGACACCGGACTTGGTGGCCGAGTAGCCGCCGATCGACGGAAAGGCGATGGTCGCGGCGACGGACGCGACGTTGATGATCGCGCCACCATGGCCGGCCGGGCCGCCCGGGCGCATCGCGCGGAAGGCGTGCTTGATGCCGAGCATCGTGCCCAGCAGGTTCACCTCGAGCATGCGGCGTACGTCGTCCGGCTCGGTGTCGACGAGCAGCTGGGTCACCTCGAGCCCGGCGTTGTTGATGACGACCTCGAGACCGCCGAGCTCGCTGACCGTCTGCGCGACCGCCGTCTCCCACTGCGCGTCGTCGGTGACGTCGAGCGCGACGAACCGGGCGGTGTGCCCCTCCGCGGCCAGCGCCGACGCGGTCTTCTCCCCCACGTCCTTGGCGATGTCCGCCAGCATCACCGCGGCGCCCGCCCCGGCCAGCGCGCGGGCCATGCCCTCGCCCAGGCCCTGCGCCCCTCCCGTCACCAGCACCCGACGTCCCGCCAGGTCGAACGCGCTCATGGTTCCCTCACATCGTCGTGTCGGTGGTGTGGATCACACGCTAGGGACGTCGCCGAACGACCGTCAAGGACATCGTTGGACGGGCGTCCAGACAGACGGAGCACGATTCCGCGACACGATGGGGTTAGGCTGGGCCGTCGCGCTCCGCCCCGGGAGGCCCGCTCGTGACCAGGACCGATACTGACGACCGGATCTCGCGACCCCAGGCGCAGAAGTTCGAGGACCGTCGCTGCCAGCTCGCGGACAGTGCACTGGAGGCCCTCGCCGCCCGCGGCTACGCGCGCACGAGCCTGCGGGACATCGCGCAGAGCACCGAGTTCAGCCTCGGCGTCCTGCACTACTACTTCCGCGACAAGGTCGAGCTGATCACCTACTGCGTGCGGCGGTACAAGGCCCGCTGCGTGGAGCGCTACGACGCGATCGCCGCCCACGCCACCGACGCCGACGACCTCCTGCGCGACGCCGGCGACGGGCTCGCCGCCACGATCGAGGCCGACGCGCGGATGCACCGGCTCTGGTACGACCTGCGGGCCCAGTCGTTGTTCGAGGAGTCGTTCCGCCTCGACGTCGCCGACATCGACGCGAGCCTCGAGCAGATGATCTGGCGGATCGTCAGCGCCTACGCCGAGCTCGCGGGCGTGACGCCGCGCTGCACCAGCGGTCTCGCCTACGCCGCCTTCGACGGCCTGTTCCAGCAGGCGCTGCTGCGCTACCTCTCCGGTGACGACGCGGCCCTCGACGACCTCCGCGCCGGCACGCGGGCGCTGCTCACCCGCCTCGTCTGAGGGGACCGCCCCCTGCGGCCCGGGGGCGCACCCCCTCGGCACGACGTCCGCACGCCCGGAGACTCGGGACCCGGCACACACCGGAGAGGATGTCGCGATGATCGACCAGGCACTCCAGCACGAGCTCGACGCCTGGCTCTCGGGCGGGCCCGGCGACGGCGCCGACCTCGCCCGTCTCGTCGCCCGCAGGCTCCGGCACCGGGGCCGCGCCGGTCTCCCGACGTCCGCGCTCGCCGAGGTCACCGACCGGCACCAGGGTCACGACCCGTACCTCGACGCCTTCCTCGGCTCCGTCCTCGCCGGCGACCCGCTCGCGCTCCCGCTGCTCGAGCGCGTCTTCGACGACTCCGGCCTCGACGTCGAGCGGTTCTGCGTGCTGCTGCTGGCCGACGTGGTCCGCCACGAGAACCGCCATCCCGACCGTCGGGACCCCGCGGCGGGCCGTCGACGTGTCCGGCGGGCCGCGCGCTGCGTCTGGACGCTCGACCGCTCGCTCGACGCGGACGCCCCGCCACCGCCGTCGGTGGCGACCACCTGGCTCGGGCTCACCGTGCTGCCGGCGTCGCGCCGGCCCGGGGAGTACCTCGCGATCCGCGCCGCGCAGGTCCACGAGCTGCTGACCCGGGTCCCGGACCCCACGCCGCGGGCGGGCCTGCTCCTCCGCCTCCTCTCCGACCTCGTGCCCGGCACGGTGGAGGTCGGCCGGGAGGCCGTGGCCTGACCGTCGGGTAATTCTTCCGCGGCGATGTCGAAGAGGGGCCGCGCCGATCGTCGCCTGGGTAGAGACCGGCACCGGGCCGGTCACCCCGCACCGGAGGCCACGATGTCCGTCACCACCGCCGCTCCCGTCACCACCACCCGCACCGACGCCCACGCCCCCGTCCTGCCGCTGGTCCGCGACGGCCTGGCCGCCACGGCCGTCGCCGCCGCGGCGACCGCCACCGTCGCCGCCGCGGCCGACGTCGTCGGCATCGGCGCGACCGTCGGCGGGGCGCCGATCCCTCCGCTCGGGTTCGCCGTGCTGACCGCGATCTTCTCCGTCGTGGGGGTCCTGCTCGCCCTGGGCCTGGCCCGCTGGGCGCGCCGGCCGCGCTCCACGTTCGTCCGCACGACGGTCGTGCTCACCGTGCTGTCGCTGGTGCCGGACGTGCTCGCGGACGCGTCCGTGACCACCAAGGTGGTGCTGATGCTGACCCACGTCGTGGCCGCTGCGATCGTCGTCCCGGCCGTCGCGCGCCGGCTGTCCTGACCACACGACGCACACGTCACGGATCGAAGGGAACGAGTGCCGTGCACTACCTCATGGGTGTCCGGATCGACGAGAGCGAGCTCCCGTACTCCGAGGAGGAGATGGAGGCGTCGTTCGCCCGGGTCGGGGCCGTCAACGACGAGATGAAGGCGGCCGGGGTCTGGGTGTTCGGCGGCGGCCTGCGCCCCTCCGACAGCGCCACGGTCGTCCGCGTCGAGAACGGCAGGGCCGCCATGACCGACGGGCCGTTCGCCGAGACGAAGGAGCAGCTCGGCGGCTTCTACGTCATCGAGGTCGACGACCTCGACGCGGCCCTGACCTGGGCCGAGAAGTGCGCCGAGGCGTGTCGCGTCCCGATCGAGGTGCGTCCCTTCGACGGGATCGCCTGAGCGGCGGATGGATCTCACGGAGGTCTACCGCGCCGAGTACGGGCGTTGCGTGGCGACGCTGACGCGCCTGCTCGGAGACATCGGGCTCGCCGAGGAGGCCGTCCAGGACGCGTTCGCGACGGCCATGACCAAGTGGGGCGAGGCGCCGCCGTCCAACCCCGGCGCGTGGATCGTCACCACGGCCCGGAACCGCGCCCTCGACCGCCTGCGCCGGGAGTCCACCCGGGACGACCGCCAGGCGCAGGCACAGCTGCTGGCCGAACCCGACGAACCGCAGGAGGTGGGACCGGTGCGCGACGACCAGCTCCGCATGATCTTCACCTGCTGCCACCCGGCGCTCTCGCCGCTCGCGCAGACCGCGCTGACCCTGCGCATCCTGGGTGGGCTGGAGGTCGCGGAGATCGCCCGGGCCTACGTCGTCCCCGAGGCGACGATCTCCCAGCGGATCGTGCGCGCCAAGAAGAAGATCCGCGACGCCGGCATCCCCTACCGGGTGCCCGGTTCCGCCGAGCTCCCCGACCGCCTGCCGCCTGTGCTCACCGTGCTCTACCTGGTCTTCAACGAGGGGTACGCCTCGACGTCCGGGGAGCTGGTCCGCACGGATCTCACCCGCGAGGCGATCCGGCTGGCCCGGGCGCTCGCGGAGCTGATGCCCGACGAGCCGGAGGTCCTCGGGCTGCTCGCGCTGCTCCTGCTCACCGAGGCCCGGCGCCCGGCGCGGGTGGGCCCCGACGGCGAGCTGGTGGTGCTCGCGGAGCAGGACCGGTCGCGGTGGGACCGGCAGCTCATCGCCGAGGGCCACGAGCTGGTGCGCCGGTGCCTGCGCCGCGGCCGGCCGGGGCCATACCAGCTGCAGGCCGCGATCAACGCCGTGCACACCGACGGCGACGCGACCGACTGGACGCAGGTCCTCGCGCTCTACGACCAGCTGCTGACCCACTCCCCCACCCCGATCGTCGCGCTCAACCGGGCGGTGGCCGTCGCCGAGGTGCACGGTCCAGAGCAGGCCCTCGCCGCCGTCGACGCGCTCGACATCCCCGGCTACCACCTCCTGCCGGCCACCCGCGCGGACCTCCTCGCCCGCCTCGGCCGCACCGCGGACGCCGCGAGCGCCTACGGCGAGGCCATCGCCCTGGCCGGCAACGACACCGAACGCGCCTTCCTGGAGACGCG
This sequence comes from Actinomycetospora aeridis, assembly GCF_037400275.1. NCBI lineage: Bacteria > Bacillati > Actinomycetota > Actinomycetes > Pseudonocardiales > Pseudonocardiaceae > Actinomycetospora > Actinomycetospora aeridis. The sequence goes on from NZ_JBBEGL010000003.1 coordinate 837,243, forward strand.
CCGGACGGCGCTGCTCAGCGACTGACCCAGCGACCGACTCAGCGACCGACCGGGGCCGGGAGGACGAAGTCGCCGTCGGCGTAGGTCGCGGGGCTCACGACGCGCTGGTGCCCGCGCTGGATCTGGTGCACCAGGTGGGCCTGGGCCAGCGACGGGTCGCCGGTCCCGGCGCCCGTCCACGTGCGGGCGGTCTGCCCCGGGGCATCGAAGCTGTAGGCGCCGTTGACACCCCGGTACACCGACCGTCGCAGGTGCTCGGCGACCGCGGAGAAGTCCCGGAAGTCCGCGAGCGCCCACGCCCCGGCGACGAGGCGGACCCGGTCGTAGGCGATGCCGGCGTGGGACCGGCCGGGCGCGACCCCGAAGCGTCGGGCGTAGCGGTCGGCGAAGGCGCGGCCGAGCCGGTCGGGGTAGGTGCCGGTGGTGGTGGCCCACAGGACGCCGTCGGCGAGCGGACCGAGCCGCGCCCGGAACTCCGGCACCGACGGCGCATAGATCCCGTAGATCAGGCCCGTCCCGCCGCGGGCGCGGAAGCCGTCGACGAAGGCGACGTGGTCGTCGACGAGGTAGCTGCCCACCATCACGGCCGCCGGGTCGGCCTCGGCGGCCTGCGCACCGGCCCGCCACCACCCGCCCACCGGCGGCGACTCGACCGCGAGCTCCCAGCCCTGCCGATCCGCACCCTGCGCGGCCTGCTCGAGACCGAGGTCGACGAGCTCCCACGCCGGCTGCCGCACCACCAGCAGGCGCCGCGACGTCGGCCGCCACGCACCGCGGTCGCGGAGCCCGCTGAGGTAGTCGACGCAGCGGGGTCCGTAGTGGACGTCGCTCGGGCAGACCTGGAAGACGCGGGAGAACCGGCCCGGATCGCCCGCCGTCCGCTGCTCCATCAGCCCGGACGTGGCGGCGTGCAGGTACGGCACCCCGGCGTCGGACGCGAGGTCGTGCGCCAGGTCCTGACGGGCGAGGTAGCCCGACGTGAGGACGTCGACGTCGGCGGCGAGCAGGCTCGCGAACCCCCGCTCGACCGTCACGGCGTCCTGCGGGTCGACGTCGGCGACGCGCAGCTCCAGGGGCCGCCCGGCCACGCCGCCCGCCGTGTTGATCTCCTCGACCGCGAGCCGTGCCCCGTGCTCCATCTCGCGCGCGTCCTCGGCGGCGACCCCCGTCAGCGGGAGCAGGGCGCCGACGCGCAGGGCGCGACGCCGCACCGGGCGGGGTGACCGCACGGGCCGCTCGGGCGCGTCCGCGGCGGCCAGCGCCCCGCCCAGGCGCAGCCCCTCGAACCCGGCGGGTCCACCCGGCGGCGGCACCACCACGAGGCCCTCGTCGAGCGTGCGGGCGGCCGCGGCGCCGCGGGAGGCGACGTCGAGCTTGCCGAGCACGCGGTCGACGTGCGTCCCGACGGTGCGCGCACCGATGGCGAGCCGCCGGGCGATACCTGCGTTGGTCAGGCCGGCGACGAGCAGCGTCGCGACCTCGAGCTCGCGGCGGCTCAGACCGTGCGGGAGCGCGTCCAGCGGATCGACGACGACGAGCGCGGTGGCCTGGGCGGCGGAGTCGGGCTGCACGACGACGCTCACCGGCCGCGGGCCGAGGTGGACAGCGCGCACCTCGCCGACCCCCGCCCGCAGCGCTCCGGCGGCGAGGCGGCGCAGCGCGGTCGGCACGTCGTCGGGGCGCCCCTCCTCGACGACGCGGACGTCGCCGGCGGCGTCGACGCGCAGGACGGCGCGGCCCACCGTGCCCGGGTCCGATGCCATGGCCGCCCGCCTCTCGCGTGCCCCGGCGCCGACCTTAACCCCGGGCCGACGGGCCGGGGCCCCCGTGACGTGATGGCCCCACGTCGGAAACACACGGCGGAAACACGGGGTCCGTCGTTCGACGGATTCGCGGGCGGCGCGGGTCGCCCTACCGTCCGGCGCCATGCGCCTCGGCATCTTCGCCCCGACCCTGTCCGGCGGCTGGGTCATCTCCACCGCGGCACCCTGGTGGAAGCCCGACTGGTTCCTCATGCAGGAGACCGCGCTCAAGGCCGAGAACTACGGCTTCGACTTCCTCCTCGCCCCGAACAAGTACAAGGGCATGGACGGCGAGATCCATTTCTGGAACTACGCCCTCGACTCCTTCACGACCATGGCGGCGCTCGCCGCGGTGACGCGCAAGGTCATGCTCATCCCGTCGATCTCGCTGCTCTCGGTGCCGCCGGTGTACGCCGCGAAGCAGTGCAAGACGATCGCCGACATCGCCGGGCCCGGCCGGTTCGGCGTCAACATCATCAGCGGCTGGGAGAAGCCGGAGTGGGAGTCGATGGGCCTGTGGCCCGGCGACGAGTACTTCGGCTACCGCTACGACTACGCCGCCGAGTACATGCAGGTCATGCGCGAGCTCTGGGAGACGGGACAGACCGACTTCGACGGCCGGTTCTTCCACATGAAGGACGCGCGGCTCGAGCCGTGGTTCGACGACGGGAACATGCCCAAGGTCATCTGCGCGGGCCAGTCCGACCGCGGCATGCAGTTCACCGCCGAGCACGCCGACTACCAGTTCATGGGCGGCAAGCTCGACATCGGCGAGCTCACCGAGCAGATGGGCCGCGTCCGGGCCGCGTCCGACAGGGCCGGCCGCCCGATGGAGGCCTTCCCGCTCTACCAGTGCGTGGTGCGCGACAGCCTCGCCGAGTGCGACGACGTGATCGGCCAGTGGCGGGAGAGCCAAGAGCTCGAGGTCGTCAAGACGATGACCGGGCACGCGTCGATGAACTCCGAGGCCGACGAGAACTCGCTGCACGCCACGCTGCTCGGCAACGACAACTTCATGCTCTGGGAGATCATCAAGGGCGACCCGAAGAGCGTCGCCGAGCAGCTGCGCGCGATCTCCGACGTCGACGGCGTCAGTGGCGTGATGTTCACTTTCCAGGACTACCTGACCGACATCGACCGGTTCGGCCAGCAGGTCATGCCGCTGCTGGAGGACTGACGGGGACGCCCATGCCGGGTCTGCCGACCACCGAGTTCCCCGTCCCGGGGCTCCGCGACGCCGTCGAGGTGCTCGTCGACCGGTGGGGGGTGCCGCACGTCTACGCGGACTCCCCCCACGACGCCTACGTCGCCCAGGGCTTCCAGGCCGCGCGGGACCGGCTCTTCCAGATCGACCTGTGGCGCCGCCGCGGGCTGGGCCGGCTCGCCGAGGTGTTCGGCCCCGGCTACGTGGCGCAGGACCGGGCGCGGCGCCTGTTCCTCTACCGCGGTGACATGGACGCGGAGTGGTCGGCGTACCCCGCGGGCACGCGGGAGATCGTCGGCGCGTTCGTCGGGGGTGTGAACGCCTACGTCGACTGGGCGCTCGCGTCACCGGACGAGCGGCTGTCGCCGGAGTTCGCCGAGCTCGGGCACCGTCCGGCCCGGTGGAGCCCGGAGGACGTGGTGCGCATCCGCAGCCACGGACTGTTCTACAACGCCGAGCAGGAGCTCGCGCGGGCGCTGACCGTGCGTGACCTCGGGCCCGACGCCGAGGACCTGCGGTCGGTGCGCGAGCCGGACGGACCGCTCGACGTCCCGGATCCCGCGGTGCTCGCCGCGCTCGGTGACGCGGTGCTCGACGTCTACCGCCTCGTGTTCACGCCGGTGGAGCTGGCGGCCGGCAGCAACAACTGGGTCGTCGCCGGCTCGCGGACGGCCACCGGACGCCCCGTGCTCGCCAACGACCCCCACCGGGCGATCACCGTGCCGTCCCTGCGCTACCTCGCCCACCTCGAGGCCCCGGGCCTGCGTGTCATCGGCGCCGGCGAGCCGAACCTGCCCGGCATCTCGATCGGCCACAACGAGCGCGTCGCGTTCGGCCTCACGATCTGGCCGATCGACCACGAGGACCTCCACGTCTACGCGCTCCACCCGACCGACGACCACCGCTACCGGTACGGCGACGGGTGGGAGGAGCTCGAGGTCGTCGAGGAGCGGACGCCGGTGGCCGGCGACGAGGACGCCGTGCTCCGCCTGGCGTTCACCCGTCACGGCCCCGTGCTGCACGTCGACCTCGAGGCCCGGGTCGCGGTCGCGCTGCGCGCGGCCTGGCGGGAGGCCGGCATGGCTCCCTACCTCGCCAGCCTGGGCTACCAGGACGCCGCGGACGCCGCCGCGTTCCGGAGCACGCTGGCCCGCTGGGGGGCGCCCGGGGTCAACCAGGTCTACGCCGACGTCGACGGCACCGTCGGCGTGCAGTCGTGCGGGCGGGTGCCGCGCCGCACCGGGTGGGACGGCGCGCTGCCGGTGCCCGGCGACGGGCGCCACGAGTGGGACGGCGTGGTGCCGCTCGACGACCTCCCCGGCGAGCGGGACCCCGCGTCGGGCTGGTGCACGACGTCGAACCAGCACAACGTGCCCGCGGGTGCCCCGTACGTCGCCACCGTCGACTGGTACTCGAGCGCCCGGCACGAGCGCCTCGCGGCCTGGCTCGCGGCGGACGACGCGGTGGACGTGGCGTCGAGCCTGCGGATGCAGGGCGACGCCGCGAACGGGCACGCCCGGCGGCTGCTCGACCGCCTCGCCGACGTGTCCGCGCCCGACGACGTCGCGGGGTGGTGGGCCGAGCTGCAGGGCTGGGACGGCGTCGAGCACGCCGACTCGCGTGCCGCGCTGCTGCTCCAGATCTGGCTGCGGCGGCACTGGCGCCCCTGGGCGGCCGCGCGGTGCCTGGAGCGTCTGGACGCACCCGTCGACGCCGTCCACAGGCTGCTCCGCGACGACACCCTGTTCTCCGACCTGCGCCCCGACCTGCGGATGGTCGAGCTCCTGCACGGGTCCCCGGTCCTCGCCGACGGCCTCGGCGAGACCCTGCGCGCCGCCGTCGCCGACATCGGGACCCGGCTCGGGCCGGACCCCGAGCGGTGGACGTGGGGCGCGCTGCACCGCACCGAGCTCCGCCACGCCGCCTTCCCCGCCGCACCGTTGCCGTCGAAGCCCCGCGCCGGCAGCGGCGACACGGTCGGGCTCGCCGGCCACGACGCCGGGTTCGACGCCGTGATGGGCAGCAGCTTCCGCATGGTCCTGGACGTCGGCGACTGGGATCGCAGCCAGGTCGTCAACGCCCCCGGCCAGTCCGGCGACCCGCGCGCGGAGCACTACGCCGACCTGCTCGACCTGTGGGCGCGGGACGGCTCGTTCCCCTTGCTCTTCAGCCGCGCCGCGGTCGAGGAGGCCGCGACGAGCCGGGTGCTGCTGCGCCCGGCCGAGGTTGCTCCAGACAGTCGGAATTAGCGGCCGATCGGGTGGCGTTCGTTCTGCGGCTCTTCTCCTCGTCACGTGACAGCGCGCGACAATTGCTCGCATCAGGGGGGTAGATCGACATTCTGTTGGCCCAAGCCAACGAATTCTCGATCACTCTGTGTACTTCCAGGGGGAAGAAGTCCGAATCATGACCACTCCACGCCAGGGTCCGCGCCGCGGAATGTGCGGCACCGTCTCGATGCACGAGTACCTGCTCGAGCTCGACCCGGACTTCCGTGAGCGCAGCGACGAGATCGAGCAGCAGATCGGCGACGCCGTCGCCGACGGTCGGGCGTCCCGCAAGCGCCAGCAGCTCACGACGATCCCGACCGTCGTGCACGTGCTCTGGTCCAGCGACGACCAGAACATCTCGCAGGACCAGATCCAGAGCCAGATCGAGGTCCTGAACGCCGACTTCCGCGCGCAGAACAAGGACAAGGTCGACGTCCCGGACTGCTGGACCGGCCTGGTCGCCGACGCGAACGTCGAATTCGTGCTCGCGTCCACGGATCCCGACGGCGGCGCGACCGACGGCATCATCCGCAAGCGGACCGACGTCACGTCTTTCACCGTCAACGACAGGATGAAGAGCGACGCCACCGGCGGCAGCGACGCCTGGCCGACCGACCGCTACCTCAACCTCTGGGTCTGCAACCTCGGCGACGTGCTGGGGTACGCACAGTTCCCCGGCGGCCCGGCGGACACCGACGGCGTCGTCATCCTCACGAGCGCCTTCGGGACGTCCGGCACGGCGACGGCGCCGTACGACCTCGGGCGCACCGCGACCCACGAGGTCGGCCACTGGCTGAACCTGCGCCACATCTGGGGCGACAAGAACGACTGCAGCGGCTCCGACGAGGTGGACGACACCCCGACGGCGCGCCGACCGAACTTCGGCCGGCCGACCTTCCCCCACGTGACCTGCGGCAACGGGCCGAACGGGGACATGTTCGTCAACTACATGGACTACACCGACGATGCGGTCATGGTCATGTTCACCGCGGGGCAGGCCGAGCGCATGAACGCCGCCCTGGACATCCGCGGGTTCTGAGGTGGATCAGCCGATCCCCCGGGAGCGCCTGGTCGGGCGGTGGACACACTCGCACGAGGAGGACGCCGACGACGTCCTCGTCTACCGCCCGGCCGGTACTCCCCTGCCCCCGTCCCGGGGGCGTGACGGGCTGGCGCTGCACGCCGACGGCTCGTTCAGCGAGGTCGCGCCGGGTGCCGACGACCGGCCGACCTCGTCGCCGGGCCGCTGGGAGCTCGACGACGACCGGCTCGTCGTCGACGCCCGCGCCGACGGCGGCAGCCGCCAGGTGCTGCGGGTCGTCCGGGCGGCGGACGACGAGCTCGCCGTCCGCCCCGTCGAGGAGGAACCGTGACCACGACCGACGCCCCCGGCACCACGTGGGCCCGCCTCGACGACCGGGTCCTCGCGTGGGGTGAGCCGTCCGCGGCCGCCCGGGCCGGCGCGCACGGCGACGTCGTCCGGACCAGCGCCGCCCCGGACACCCTGCACCTGGTGACCCAGGTCGGGCGCGCCTTCCAGGACGCCCATCCCGACGTGCCGGTGGTCGTCGACAAGGGCCGCTACCTCGTCGTCGCGCTCGCACCGGGCCGGTTCGCGGGGTCGGACGACACGTGCTTCCGCGTGCGGCCCCTCGATCCGGGCGAGACGGTGTTCGCGACAGCGCAGCGGGCGCCGGCCGAGCCCCGGCCCGAGGTCCGGGCCCTCGTCGACGGGGTCGACCCGGAGCGGCTCGCCGCGGACATCGCCCACCTCGCCGGCCACCCCACCCGCCACTCGTGGTCGGGCGGGTTCCGCGAGGCGCTCGGGTGGGCCGAGCAGCGGTTCGCGTCCGCGGGGTACACGACGCGGCGGGCGCCGATCGCCGTCGGGGCCGGCGAGAGCATGAACCTGCTCGCCACGTCGGGCGCCGACGCCGACCCGCAGATCGTCGTCTGCGCCCACCTGGACTCGATCAACACCGCAGGCGGGCCGACCGCGCCGGCCCCCGGCGCCGACGACAACGCGAGCGGTGTCGCCGGCGTGCTCGAGATGGCGCGCCTGCTCGTCGGTCACCCCCTCGCGGCGGCGGTGCAGTTCATCCTCTTCGGCGGCGAGGAGGAGGGGCTCTTCGGGAGTCTCGCCCACGTCGACGGGCTCACGGCCGCGGAACGGACCCGGCTCCGGGCGGTCCTCAACATGGACATGATCGGGACACGGAACACCGCCGCGGCCGGCGTCCTGATCGAGGGCGGGCCGGTGTCCGCGCACCTGGTGGAGCACCTGGTGACCGCGGCGCACACCTACACCGACCTCCGGGTCCAGACGTCGCTGGATCCGTTCGCGAGCGACCACGTCCCCTTCATCGACGCGGGGGTCCCGGCGGTCCTCACGATCGAGGCCGCGGACCGCAGCAACGCGAACGTCCATTCCGCGGCCGACACGGCCGCGACCGTCGACCCCGGGCTCGCGGCCCGGATCGTCGCCGCCGGCCTCGCCGCCCTGGCCACGCTGCCGTGATCCCCGACCGGGGCACCACCACCCACGACTGTCCCCCGAGGAGGTAGGGACGTGCGCGCATCAGAGAACGCCTCGGGCCTGACGGTGCAGGCCGTCGCCGGCAACAACGTCGTGCTGCTCGGGATGGATCTGCCGCCCGCGGACGTCGAGGGACTGCTCGGCTTCGGGATCGAGCGGACCGACCACACCGAGGGCGAACGCAGCTGGTTGACCAACCTCCTGCGGTTCCCCGCCTCGAGCGCCGACGGCCGGGCCCCGCGGGGGCCGGCGTCCAGCGAGCACCACCCCCTTCAGACGTTCCGGTGGGGCGACTACTCCGCCAAGCCCGAGCACGACTACACCTACCGGGTCGTCGCGACGGCCGGGGCGCCCGGCGATCTCCGGCCCGTGCGGGAGACGTCGGTCAGCGTCCGGACCGAGGGGATGCGGGTCGGCGACCACACGGTCGTCTTCAACCGTGGTGCGACCGCCTCGCAGCTCTACGCCCGGCGCTTCGGCGACCGCCGCCCGGAGGACGTCCCGCACCGCGAGGCCTGGCGATGGCTCTCGCGCGGGATGGAGGAGGGCATCCTCGCCTTCATCGGCCAGGCGCGCGACGCGTCCTGGACCCTGCGGGGCGCGTTCTACGAGTTCTCCTACGCCCCGGTGCTGGACGCCCTGCGCATCGCCGCGACGTCCGGGGCCGACGTGCGCCTGGTGGTCGAGGCGTCCGACGACCCGTCGAGCCCGCACGAGACCAACGCGAAGGCGCTCGCGGAGGCCGGCCTGGTCGACCGGGTGATCTCCCGCGAGCACTCGACGGGCATCGCCCACAACAAGTTCCTCGTCGCGCTGCACGACGGCGAGCCCGTCGGGGTGTGGACGGGCTCGACCAACATCACCACGGGCGGCATCTTCGGGCACTCGAACGTCGGGCACGCCGTGTGGCGCGCCGACGTGGCCCGGGCCTACCTCGACTACTGGGAGCAGCTCCGCGGTGACCCGACCACCGCCGACCTGCGCACCTGGTGCGGCGAGCACCCGGCGACCCCGGCCGTCGACGCCGTGCCGCCCGCCGGCGAGACGTGGCTGATGAGCCCGCGCCGGAACGCGAACGCGATGCTCGACTTCTACGCGGCGCGCGCGCGGTCGGCGCAGAAGGCGATGTTCCTGACCGCGGCGTTCGGGGTGACCAAGCGACTCCAGCCGGTGTTCCTCGAACCCGGGGACGCCCTGCGCTACGTCCTCATGGACACCGCGCGCAAGGGCATCGACCTCGTCATCCGGGAGGCCGACCCCGACAACCGCGTGTCGGTCGGGGCCGAGCTGCCCGCCGGGGCGTTCGGCGACTGGGTCGAGGAGTCCACCCACGGCCTCAACGGCCACGTGCGCTACATCCACACCAAGTACATGCTCGTCGACCCCCTGTCCGACGACCCGCTCGTGATCACCGGGTCGGCCAACTTCAGCCCGGACTCGGTGACGACCAACGACGAGAACATGCTGGTGATCCGCGGGGACACGGCCGTCGCCGACGTCTACCTCACCGAGTTCATGCGGCTGTTCACCCACTACGAGGCGCGGTACGCGATCACGAAACGGCGGACCGGCCGGAGCGGGCTGTCGCGCCGCGGCGGTCTCGCGGTCGACGACAGCTGGACCCACCGCTGGTACGAGCCCGGCTCCGCGCGCGAGAAGGAACGCCGGCTCTTCGCCGGGACCTGAGGACAGGGGGACCTCGCATGGCACTGAAGAACTACGGGGTCCTGGTCGGGCGCGTCGTCGACCGCCGCGCCGAGACCGACCGGGACAGCCCGCACTACCAACTGCTCATGACCGCCGCCGGGACGCCGTACCGCGTGGCCGTCAACGTGCTCTCCAGCGAGGAACCGCCGAACGTCCTCTACGCCGCCGACGACGCGTTCCGGCACCCGGCGCTGACGGCGATCGCCGCGCTGGAGGAGGGTCACCACGTGCTCGCGAGCCGCCCCGGCGGCGCGGCCCTGGACTTCATCCGGGCCAACCTGGTGGAGCGCGACCGCATGCGCGCGCTGCCGCCCGACAAGCCCGGCCCGGACAACGACCTCGCCGACGCGCTCGAGCACTACGTCCAGCGCGCGATCGGCGACCCGCAGGCCCGGGTCTACGCGTTCGGCGAGCGCTGGGGCCCGGAGGAAGGGAAGAAGGACAAGATCTTCGGGTTCGTGCCCGGCAACGGGATCCACGACGTGCACATGAACCAGGGGAACTCCGCGCCGCACGCCCGCGACGACGGTGTCTGGCAGGACGGCGCGCTGCTGCTGCACTTCCCCGGCCAGGACCAGTGGGTGGCCGTCCTCCTCGCGTTCCAGTCCCAGAGCTGGCACACCGACGACAGGACCGGGCACGCGCTCGACGTCGCCCCCGTCGACGCGGGTCGGGGTGGGCGGCTGCGCGTCGTCGGTGCGCTGGTCGACCCGGTCGGACCAGGGCCTGAGGCGGAGACCGTCACGCTGCTCAACGCCGGCCCCGAGCCGCTCGACCTCACCGGCTGGCGCCTCGCCGACCGGGTCGAGAACGCCACGGCCCTCCCGGCCGTGGTGCTCGGGCCCGGGGAGACGCTGCGCGTGTCCGTGACGCCGCCGTTCGCGCTCGGCAACGGCGGCGGGATCGTCACGCTCCTCGATCCCGCCGGGCTGAAGGTCGACGGCGTCACCTACACGCGCGCCGACGTCCGCGAGGGCTGGTCGGTCACCTTCTGAAGGAGGCGGGGATGGCCGACGAACCGGCGATCGGCGTGGAGGTCAAGGCCACGCTCGAGGGCGACGACGTGGCCCGGGAGCTCTCGGCTCTCGGGCTGTCGGGCGACGGCGCGCAGCGGCAGACGATCTGGTTCTTCGACGCCCTCGACGAGGACGGCGAGCTGCGCCTGCTGACGGCCTCGATCATCGTCCGGTTGCGTCAGAAGAAGCAGGGCGGGAAGTGGACGAGCACCGTCAAGCTGCGACCGGCGGCGCTCGACCGCCTCCTCGACGACTTCGCACCGGGCTCCGAGGCGTTCGGTGGGGACTACAAGGTGGAGTACGACTGGTCGGCGACGCCGGTACTCGCGGCGAGCATGGACGGGAAGGTGAAGGACGACGAGCTCGCCGAGGTGCTCACGGGCGCCGGGGACGTCGGAGACCTCCTCTCGGCGGAGCAACATCGGCTCCCCCGGGAAGCGGGCGACCCCCGTCCGTTCCGCGGACTCCGACCGGCCGGACCCGTCAGCGCCCTGCGGTGGGACGACGTGACCACCCGCCGGCTCGACGATCTGCGCGCCGAGCACTGGACCTACGGCCGCGAGCAGCGGACCTTCCTGGAGCTCTCGCTGCGGGCCCCGGATCTCGAGCAGGCGGGCGAGAAGCGAACGCTCCTGCTCGACGACCTCGCCGACCTGGGCCTCTCCCCCGACCCGGACGCTCCCCCCAAGACGGAGACCGTCCTGCGCGACCTGCTCGGCGCGTAGCCGCTGGGGGTTAACCCCCACCGGGATCGAGGGTGGCACGGGTCGTTCCGACCCCCCGCGCGCCCGAGGCTCGAGGGCGTGACGAACAGCCCCCTCCCCACCGCCGTCGTGGTCCGGAGCACCCGGGTCGAGTACCGGGTCGCCCCGCTGCGCGCCCGCCACCGGGCCGGCCCGCAGCGCCCGGCGTACCGACCCGCGCCGTGGGGCGGGCCGGAGCTGGTGACGGTCATCCCGCCGACCCCGCGCGTGGTCACCATCCTCCCGATCACCCCCGCACCTGCTGCCCGCCCGGCCGCCGCCCTCCTCCCCGTCCCGGCCGGCGACCCCGTGTTCGTCGACGGCAGCGGGCGTCGGCGCGCCCTCGTGCGGGTCCTGGGCGCCCTCGTCGCCGCCGCATCGCTGTCCTACGTCGTCCTCGTGGGCTGCGGCGCCCTGGCCGGATCCCCGGCGCCGTCCGGCCCCCGTCCCGTCGAGATCGCGGAGCCGGCCACCGGGCCCGCTCCGGTCACCGCACCCCCGAGGAGCCTCCCGTGACCACTCCCGTCCCCGGCCCGACCGAGCCCGCCGCGGAGGTGCCGCGCGCCGCCCGGTGGCGCTTCCCGGGGCCCGCCGTGTGGCTCCTGGCGGTCACCGCCCTGATGCTCGCGAGCGTCCTGGTGCTCAACGGGCTGACGAACGCGAACGTCGCCGCCGACCAGCTCGCCGCCGAGCCGGAGGGCGTCGCGACCGTGCCGGAGTCCCTGCTCCAGGGCGGTCCGATCATCACCGCCGGGCCGGACGGGCTGGTGTCACGGCGCCTGCCCGACCGGACCATCGCCCTCACCTTCGACGACGGGCCGGACCCGCGGTGGACGCCCGAGGTGCTCGCCGTCCTGCGCAAGCACGGCGTCCCGGGGACGTTCTTCGTCGTCGGCAGTGCCGCCGCCCGCCACCCCGAGCTGCTGACCGCCATCCGCGCGCAGGGCTCGGCGCTCGGCGTGCACACCTTCACCCATCCCGACCTCACCACGATCACGCCGCTGCGGGCGGCTGTCGAGCTCGGGGACACCCAGCTCGTCGTCAACGGCGCGGTGGGCGAGTCGACGGCACTGCTGCGGCCGCCGTACTCCTCGTCGCCCCGCGCGATCGACGACCCGCACTACGGCTCGCTCCTGGGTACCGCGGAGGACGGCTACACCACGGTCCTGACCGACCTGGACAGCGAGGACTGGCGCCACCCCGGCGTCGACGCGATCGTCGCCCACAGCACGCCGGCCGACGGGCGGGGCGGGGTCGTGCTCATGCACGACGCGGGCGGTGACCGCTCGGAGACGGTCGCGGCGCTCGACCGGCTCATCCCGCTCCTCAAGGACCGCGGTTACCGCTTCACCACACCCACCGAGGCCGTCGGCCTGCCCGCCCCGGACCAGCCGGTCGGCGCCGGCCCGTACCTCATGGGTCAGGGCCTGATGGCCGCCGTCGCGATCGCCGGTGTCCTCGTGTCCTCGCTGACGTGGATGCTGCTCGTGGTCGGCGGCCTCGTCCTGCTCCGGCTCCTGATCATGATGGTCGTCGCCGGCCGGCACCGGTTCCGGCGGGCCGAGCACCGCTGGACCTGGGGCTCCCCGGTCACCGAGCCGGTGTCCGTGGTCGTCCCGGCCTACAACGAGAAGGAGAACATCGCCGCGACAGTGCGCTCGCTCGTCGCGAGCGACCACCCCGTCGAGGTCGTCGTCGTGGACGACGGCTCGACCGACGGGACGGCCGAGATCGCCGACGGGCTCGGCCTGCCCGAGGTGCGGGTGGTCCGCCAGACCAACGGCGGCAAGCCCGCCGCGCTGAACAACGGGATCGCCCACGCCCGCCACGGCCTGGTCGTCATGATCGACGGGGACACCGTCTTCGAGCGCGACACCATCCGCCGGCTCGTCCAGCCGTTCGCCGACCCGGGCGTCGGGGCGGTCTCCGGCAACGCGAAGGTGGCGACGACCGGGTCCGGACGCCGCGGGCTCATCGCCTCGTGGCAGCACATCGAGTACGTCATCGGCTTCAACGTCGACCGTCGGGTGTACGACCTGCTGCGGTGCATGCCGACGATCCCCGGGGCCGTCGGGGCCTTCCGCCGTGACGCGCTGCTCGCGGTCGGCGGGGTCAGCGACGACACCCTGGCCGAGGACACCGACCTCACGATGGCCGTCTGCCGTGCCGGGTGGCGCGTGGTCTACGAGGAGACCGCGCGGGCCTGGACGGAGGCCCCGGCGACGCTCGGGCAGCTGTGGCGCCAGCGGTACCGGTGGAGCTACGGGACGATGCAGTCGATGTGGAAGCACCGCCGCGCGGTGCTCTCCCGCGGCGCCTCCGGCCGGTTCGGTCGCCTCGGGCTCGTCCAGCTGGCCCTCTTCCAGATCCTGCTGCCCCTGCTCGCGCCCCTGGTCGACGTGTTCCTGGTGTACGGGCTGCTGTTCCTCGACCCGGTCCTCACCGCGGGCGCCTGGTGCGCGATGCTGGGACTGCAGCTCCTGGGCGCCGTGTACGCCTTCCGCCTCGAGCGCGAGCGGCTGCGGGTGCTGTGGCTGCTCCCGCTCCAGCAGATCGTCTACCGGCAGCTCATGTACGCGGTCCTGGTGCGCTCGACGGTCACCGCCTGCGCCGGGGTCCGCCTGCGCTGGCAGAAGCTGCGCCGCGTCGGCGGGCTCCACGAGCTGCTCGACGCCGTCGACACGCCGGCCCTGCCCGGGCGGCCGTCATGAGGACCATCCGCTCCGCCCTCCTGGCCCTCCTCGCCCTGGCCACGCTGCTCACCGTGCTCGCCGGGTGCTCCGGCGACCCCCGACCTCCTGCGCTCGCCGAGGGACCGCTGCCGACCGCGCGGGTCCTGCCCTACGCCGACATGAGCACCGCGACGCCGCCCGACCTCGCGTCCTACGCGCGGCAGACCGGCCAGCGCCACGTCGTCGCGGCGTTCGTGCTCGCCGGGGCCGGCGGGTGCGACGACCCGAGCTGGGGCGGCCACGTCCCCGTCACCGACCGCGGCGTCGCCGACCGGCTGGCCGCACTGCGGGCCGTGGGCGGCGAGGTCACGGTCGCGACCGGCGGGGCGATGGCGCCCTACCTCGAGACGAGCTGCGGGGACGCCGGCGCGCTCGCGCAGGCCTACCGCACCGCGCTCGACGCCTCGGCCACGAACCAGCTCGACGTCGACCTGGAGGCCGCGGTCGACGTCGAGCTCGTCGCCGACGCGCTCGAGCTCCTGCAGCGGGAGCGTGGCACCGCCGTCACGCTGACGTTGCCGGTCCAGAGCCGGGACTCCGCCCTGACCGCCGCCGGGATGGCGATCCTGCGGGCCGTCGCGGACCGCGGGGTCGCGGTGCGCACCAACGTCATGGCCATGAACTTCCCGGACGGCGGCGACTGGCGCGGCGCGACCACCGGCGCGGTCGACGCCGCGGCACGCCAGCTCGGCGAGGTGTGGCCGGACGCCGACCCGCGCGAGCTGCGCCGCCGCCTCGCGGTGACCGTGATGATCGGGCGCAACGACCAGGGCATGGTCACGACCCCCGACGACGCCGCCGCGGTGGTCGAGCACGCCCGCGCCCGTGGCCTCGGCGCGGTCGGCCTGTGGTCGGTGTCGCGCGACACCGGCTCCTGCCCCGGCGAGACCCGGGCGCGCCCCGACTGCAGCGGCGTCGCCCAGGACCGGTCCGCCTTCACCGCGCTCCTGCAGGCCCTCGACCGACCCGTCTCCTGACCAGCCCGTCCCCTGCTCACCCGACTCTCTCCGGAGGACCACCATGTGCGGAATCGTCGCCCACCACGGGCTCGTCCCCGCCCTGCCCGCCCTGCTCGACGGGCTCGGACGCCTCGAGTACCGCGGCTACGACTCGGTCGGCGTCGCCCTCGATCCCGGCGACGGCGGACCGCCGTCGGTGCACCGCACCGCGGGCCGCCTCCCCGCCCTCGTCGCCGCCCTGCCCGCGGACGTCCACGGCGCGACCACCGGCATCGGTCACACCCGCTGGGCCACGCACGGCGCGCCGGTGGCGGCCAACGCCCACCCGCACCGGGACTGCTCCGGACGGGTCGCGCTGGTGCACAACGGCACGATCGAGGACGCCTCCCGCCTGCGCGCCGAGCTGGCCGTGCGCGGGCACGGGATCGTCACCGAGGTGGACAGCGAGCTCGTCGCGCACCGCATCGAGGACGCCCTGCCCGCGGTCCCGGACCTCGACGCCGTCGTCCGGGCCGTCGCCCAGGCCGTCGACGGCCTGCGCGGCGCGTGGGCGCTGGCGGTCCTCGTGGCCGGCGTGGACGGGGTGGTGCTCGCGCGCCGCTCGTCCCCGCTCCTGGTCGGCGCCGGGACGGACCGGCACATGGCGGCGAGCGACGAGCTGGGGCTCGGCCCCGAGGTCACGGAGGCGCGGGAGGTCCCGGACGGCCACCTCGTGGCCCTGGCGGACGAGGTCCGCTGGTTCGACGCGCAGGCCCGGCCGGTGCCCGCGCCCGGGGCGTGGTCGCTCGGGGCACGGTCGACCGCCGTCGACCGCGGGAGCGCGCCGGACTTCACCGCCAAGGAGATCGACGAGCAGCCCGCGGCGACCCGCCGGCTGCTCGACGGCCTCCTCGGCCGCCTCCACGGCGGACGGTTGCTGGGCGACCTCGGCCTGGGCACCCCGGAGCGCGTGCGCCTCGTCGCGTGCGGCACGTCGGGGCACGCCGCCGAGGTGACGGCGCGGGTCCTCGCCGTGGAGGGCGGCATCCCGGCGCGCGTGGTCACCGCCAGCGAGCCGGACCTCGCCGTTCCGGAACCGGGCACGCTGACCGTCGCCCTCTCGCAGAGCGGGGAGACGGCCGACGTCCTCGCGGCCCTGGACCGCTGGGGCGACCCCGTCCTCGCGATCACCAACGCGCCCCGGTCCAGCCTCGCCCGCCGGGCCGACGCCGTCCTCGGGCTCGGCTGCGGTCCCGAGGTCGGCGTCGCGGCGACGAAGACGTTCACCTCCCAGGTGGTCGCCGGGGTCGCGGTCGCGCTGGCCGTCGGCGCGCGGGCGGGTGCGGTGTCCGCGTCCCGTCTCGCGCAGCTGGAGTCGGTGCTGGACGGGCTCCCCGCCCGGCTGGCGACCACCGCCTCGCTCGCCGCCGCACCCGCCGCCGCCCTGGCCGACGAGCTGGCCGACGAGCCCGGCGTCGTCTTCGTCTCGCGCGGGGCCGGGGTGCCCTACGCCCGCGAGGGGGCCCTCAAGCTCGAGGAGCTCACCTACCGGCGGGTGCAGGCGGTCCCCGCCGGGGAGCTCAAGCACGGCCCGATCGCCCTGCTCGGCCCCGGCACCCCGGTCGTGGTGGTGAACGCCGAGCCGCGCGGACGCCTCGCCGTCGGGGTCTCCGAGATCACCGCCCGCGGGGCACGCGCCGTGCTCGTGGGTGCGTCGGAGGACGCCACCCTCCCGATCAGCAGCCCCGCCGAGGAGCCGCCCTGGGGTCCGCTGGAGGCCGCGGTCGCGCTGCAGCTCTTCGCCCGCGAGATGACGGTGCGGCTCGGCCACGAGGTCGACCGGCCCCGGAACCTCGCGAAATCGGTGACGGTCGAGTGAGCAACCGGGTGACGACGACGGGCGGGTTCGCTCGACCGGCGGCTGCTCGTGGCTCCCCGTAGCGGAACGATGATCGCGGCGGCAGCCGCCGGAGAGGGGGGCCCATGCCGACCGAGTCGTTCGACGACGTGCTCCACGCCCTGCTGCGCGACCAGTGGCGCCCGCTCGGACCGGCGGCCACGACACCGGCCGGCGCCGCCGTCGCCCTCGGCGCCGGGGCGCCGCGCCGCGCCGTCCGGATCCTCGACGCGCTGGGCCCGGGCGGCGACACCGACGCGGCCGAGCTGCTCCGGGCGCTACGCGCGCTCGCCGGCGTCCTCGACGCCGGATGGTTCCCCGGCGACGGCCCCGCGACCGCCGAACCCGGCCACACCGACGACGTCGTGGTCGTCCCGGACGCCGAGTCGTCCGGGAGCCGGACGCGGGTGCTGGTGACGGTCGCCGGACGCCTGCTCGCGGTCCTCCCCGCATGGCGGGACATCGCCACCGGCGGGCCCGACGCCGCCGGGGTGGCGCTCGGTCAGGCGCAGCTCGTCCTCGAGCAGCTCTCGGCGCTGGACGAGCCGGGGGCGACCGCGGCCGCGGCGCTGGCCCTCGCCGACGTCGCCGCCCGCGGCGGCCAGGACCCGATGGCCGACGCCGCGCTGGGCATCGCCCGCAGCACCTACGAGCTCCTCGACGACCCCGCCGGGATCGCCGCGTGCGCCCTCGCCGCGGGCGACCGCGCCGCGACACCGGGATCGCACCCCGAGCTCCTCGGCGAGCTCCTCGCGCCGGCGTCCTCCGTCCCCGGGATCGTCCCCGACCTCGAGGCCGCCGAGCAGCACTGGGCCGAGGCCGAGAAGGCCTACGAGGCGGCGGGCGCCCCCCGCGGCCGGGCCGCCGTCGCCCTGCGGCGCGCCGGCGTCCTCGTCGGGCAGGGCGACCACCGCGGCGCCGCCGCCGTGCTGGCCCGCGCCGCGGCGCTCACCGAGGGCACCGGGGACGGGGCGCTCGCCGCGCTGATCGCCGTCCACCGCGCTCTCGCCCTCGTCCGGGCGGGCGACGAGCCGGACGTGACCGCGACCGGTACCGCCGTGGCGACGTGGGCGCTCGAGGACGGGAGTCGCAGCTTCGCCCGCGGCCTCGCCCGCCTCTGCGTCGCCCGGTCGGCGCGCTGGCGTGACGACGACGTCCGGCACGCCCGCCTCGCCCACCGCCTGGCGGAGGTCATCACCTCGGCGCTCGGCGCCGCTCCCGAGGCCGCGATCCTGCGGGAGGACCAGGCGAGCCGGTACGTCGCGGCGAACTACCGCCGCGCGGCGTTCGTGATCGCGGATGCGGAGGTCGAGGCCGCCCGGTGGTCCGGTGCGGACAACGACGGGCTGGCCTGGGGCCGACTGGTCACCCGCGTGGCGGCGGCGAGCCGCGACGCGCAGGGCCTGCGCGACGGCGCGGCGGTGGAGCGGGTCGGGGAGCACGCCGCGTGGCTCGCCGGGGCGCCGCCGCAGGGGGCGATGGCCGAGGCCGTGCACACGGCGATGACCGGGACGCTCGACGGCATCCGCGCCGAGGGGTCGATCTACGGGCCGCTCTACCGCGCCCTCACCCTGCGCGGTGCCGGTGACCCCGAGCGGGCCACGACCTTCTTCGACGAGGCGCTCGACGCCGCGGAGCAGGACGGTCCCTTCCCCACGCTCATCGTGCTGGGGCAGATGCGCCGGTTCGACGAGGCGTTGGCCCTGCTCGAGCAGATCGAGGAGACCCTGCCCGCCGACGCCCGGGCCACGCTGTGGGCCCGGCTGAAGCGCTTCGAGCGGGCACGGGCGATCCTCGAGGGCCTGCCCGGCGGCGAGCTGCCCGCGACCGGGAACCGCCCGTGGGAGGCGCCAGGTCTGCTGGCCGAGGTCCAGCTCGGCCTCGGCGACACCGCGGGGGCCGCGGCCACCGCGGCGACCGCCGTCGCGCGCTTCGAGGAGCACCTGGCCCGGCTCGGCCTCGATGTCTTCCGGACGATGGCCACCGACGACCTCGCCGTCGCCGGGGCCTACACGACCGCAATCCGCGCCCACGCCCGGCTCGCCGCGGACTCCACCGGGGGCAGCGACGGGAACGCCGACGGGGCGTCCGCCGACCTCGCCCGGGCCTTCGAGCTCTCCGACCGCTGCCGTGCCGGCGCCCTCACCGACCTCCTCGGGCGGTCCGCCCGCGCCCCCGTCACGCCGGCGGTCCGCCGGTGGCAGGAGACGGGGGCGCTGCTGGCGCGGACCGTCGAACGCGCCGGGGACGAGGTCGGGGACCCGTCCGCCGCCGACCGCGTCCAGCGGGCGGTCCGCGACGCGGAGCGGGCGCTCGACGAGGCCGAGGAGGCGCTCGTGGTGCAGGCGCCCGACGAGGCGGCCACCCGGCGCCGGCTGCCTTCGACGCCGTCGCTGGACGCGATCCGGTCGCGGCTGGACCCGGGCACCCTGCTCCTCCAGTTCCACGCCTTCGACGACGAGCTCGTCGCCTGGGCGGTCACCGCGGACTCGGCCCGTGTCGTGCGCCGGGACGTCGCCACGGCCGACCTGACCGCCGACGCCCGCGGGTGGCACCGCGCGCTCGCGCGGTCGGACTCGACGCCGGCGGACCGGGAGGCGCCGGCGGACCGGCTCGCCGAGCTCCTGCTGCGTCCCTGGGCCGACGAGCTCACCGACCACCGGCGCCTCGTGGTCGTGCCGCACGGGCCGCTCGCGGTCCTCCCGTTCCACGCCCTGCCGTGGCACGGGCAGACGCTCGGCACCCGGTGGACGACGTCGGTGCTGCCCGCCGCCTCGCTGCTCCCGGAGCAGCCGCGACGCGACGCGGCGTCGCCGGCGACGGGCACCGACGTCCTGCTCGTCGGCGACCCCGCCTTCGCGGCCGGGCGCCGGTTGACGCCGCTGCCCGGGACCCGCGCCGAAGCCCTCGCCGTGGGGCGTCTGCGGGAGGCCACCCCGCTGCTCGACGGTGCGGCCACCCGCGAGGCCGTCCTCGAACGGCTCCCGAGCGCCCGGGTCCTGCACCTCGCCACCCACGGCCTGCTGCGCGAGGCGGCGCCGTACAGCGCCGAGCTGGCCCTCGCCGGCTCCTCGAGCCTCACGCTGCCCGACCTCGTCGGGACGCACACCGGCGTCGAGCTCGCCGTGCTCAGCGCCTGCGACAGCGGCCGCGGCCGCGCGACCGCGGCGGGCGACCTCGTGGGGCTGACCCGGGCGCTCATCGCGGCGGGCGCCGAGGAACTGGTCGTCTCCCTGTGGCCGGTCGACGACCAGCTGGCCTGCCTGACGATGGTCGCCCTGCACGAGGAGCTGCAGGCGACGTCGTCGGTCGGCGCGGCGCTCGAGGGCGCCCGCGCGCGGGTCCGCGCCCTGACGCGTGAGGAGGCGGAGGCCCGGTACCGGGCACTGGCCCCCGAGACCGCACCCGTCCCGGAGCGCATCCGCCGCACGGCGCGCGACGCGGACCCGGAGGACCCACCCCCCGACCCGTCCCCGGACCCGGCGCACCCCGCCGCGTGGGCCCCGTTCGTCCACATCGGCACGTCCTGAGGAGCGACGTGCCACGACGACGAGCACTGCTCATCGGCAGCCGGGTGGGCGCCCTGCGGGGCGTCGAGGGCGACGTCGCCGCGATGGGCGACGTCCTCGAGGGCCACGGCTTCACCACCGACCGGCGCACCGGGTCGGCCGCGAGCGCCGCGGGGATCGTCGCCGCCTACCGCGAGCTCGTCGCGGACACGGCGCCCGACGACGCGACGGTCGTCTACTACACGGGGCACGGCGCCCGGGAGCGCGGACCCCGGGACGACCCCACGGCACCGACCTGGCTGCAGTACATCGTGCCGACCGACATCGAGGACGTCTCGGGCGACCGGGCCCGCTGCGTGCTCGCCGAGGAGCTCAGCCTGCTCCAGCTCGAGCTGACCCGTCGGACGACGAACGTCACGACGATCCTCGACTGCTGCCACTCGGCCCGCATGTCGCGCACCCCCGAGGCGCTCCCGCGCGCGCTCGACGTCGACCTGCCGAGGACCGACCTGCTGCGGCGGTGGGCGGATCTCCGGGCGGATCCGCTGCTGGCCTCGGTGACCACCGACAGCAATCCGCACGCGGTCCGCGTGGTCGCCTGTTCGCCCGCCGAGCTCGCCTACGAGCGACCCAGCGCGGCGCTCGGCGGCGCACCGCACGGCGTCCTGACCGCCGCGCTCGTCGGTGTCCTGGCGGACGCGGCGAGTGCCGACCTGACGTGGCGCGAGGTGCGTGACCTCGTGCGCAGCGCCGTCATCGAGGTGGTCCGGCAGCGACCGGAGGTCGAGGGCCCGGTCGACCGGCTGCTGTTCTCCCTCGAACGGCGCGCCCAGACCGGGGTGCGTCCGGTGCGCGTGGTCGACGGGGTCGCGCTGATGGACGGCGCCGCGCTCTTCGGGGCGGCCGTCGGCGACACCTACGTGCTCGTCGCGCCGGGCCGCGCCGCCGGGGCGGCGGAGATCACCGCCGTCGTCACCGGGATCGTCGACGGACGGGCGGTGCTGGCCCTGACGGGCGGCACGGCCGCCGACCTGGCGGGCGGCACCGCGGCCTGGCCACGCGAGGTGGCCCTCGGCGCCCGGCCGGTGGCGATCGTGCCGCCGACCGCCACGAGCCGTCCGGAGATCGTGGCCGAGCTGGCGAGGACCGCGCACGTCCGGATCGTCGAGGAGGCGCCCGGCACCCTCGCGACGGTCCGGCTCGGCGGGGGCGGCGCCCAGCTGCTCGACGCCGACGGCGCCCCCCTGTACGGCGACCACGCCACCCCGACGCCCGCGGAGGTCGCCGAGGACGTGCGGACCCTCGCCCGCGCCGCGTGGGTCCGCGAGCTCGCCTCCGGGACCGGGCGCGAGGAGCTGCACGACGACGTCGACGTCTCGTGGCTGCGGGTCCGCGAGGACGGCGGGGACGAGGTGCTCGGCCAGGGCGCGCACCTGTTCGTCGGCGACCACGTCGTCATCCGCGCCCGCAACCGCGCCACCCGCACCCGGTACGTCTCCGTCGTCGACGTCGGGCTCGCCGGACGACTGGAGATCCTGACCTCGTCCGAGCCCGACGGCATCTCCGTGGCGCCCACCCACACCTACGAGGTGGGCCGGTCCTCCCCCGGCGCGTCCGGCCTCCCCCTGCGGTGGCCGGCGGGGCTGCCGGACGGATCACCCCGCGCCGAGACCATGGTGACGATCGCGGCCAACGCGAAGATCGACGGCCTCGGGCAGCTCGCCCAACCGGGCGTGGTCACGCGGTCCGGCACCCTCACCACCCGGATCGGGCGGCTGCTGGAGGACCTCGCCGTGGGGCGCCGCGCGCGGGAGCAGGCCGGCGGCGACCCCGTCCGCTACCGGGTCGTCCCGTTCGACTTCGTCCTCCACCCCGGGCCGCGGCCGCCCGACGGACCGTCCGAACCGGTCTTCGCGATCGACGAGCGTCCGGACGACGCCGTCCGGCTGGTCACACCGGCTCCGCCCGACGGGGACGTGCCCACCCGGCGGCTGGTCGTGCGGTTGGACGCGCTCGACGTCCCGGGGCTCGCCGGCGGGCCCGTCCGGCTGGACGTGCTCGCCGCTCCCGCCGGCGAGGTGGTCCGCGCGCGGACCCTGCGCCTCCCGGCGGGGGCCGCGCTCCCCGCCGAGGGGCTGCTCCTCGACGAGGGCGGCCCGGGACGCTTCCTCGATCTGGCGGTGTGGGTGGGTCCCGACACCGGCGACGGGGAGGACCTCGCCGACCTGCCCGACCTCGCGGCGCCGGGTCGACGCAGCGACGGGTCGGCGGGCGCCGTCGCGCGCCTCGTCGTCGCGGCGGACGAGGCACTGGGACCCCAGGCCGATCCGGGCTTCCGCGCGCTCCTCCTGCCCGACGACCGCTTCGGCGCCGGTGACGGGTCGCGGCGCCGACCGACGGCCGGCGTCCTCCGGGGTGACGGGATCGCGCTCGCCCTCGCACTGGTCGACCCCGACGCGGGCTGAGCGCGCCCGTCACCACTCACCACTTCTTGGGCGGCTCCTCCGGGTCCTGCAGCCGGTGCACGATCTCGACGACGAGCAGGGCCCGGTCGAGGAACTGGCGGAAGTCGCGGACCGGGAAGACCGACGCCGGGATGCAGCCGCTGATGAACTCCACGTCGGTGTCGGAGAGGTCGCCGTTCGCGATCGCCTCGGCGAAGAGGGGCTCCACGTCCTCCGGCCCACGGATCGGGAACGTCAGGGCGTCGTCGGCCGCGAGCCGCCACGCCGCCTCGGCCCACGGCAGGAGACCGCGCGTGTCCGGGTCGGCGCGGACCAGGGCGAGCAGCAGGTCGGGATCGGGGTCGTCGGCTCCGGGCACGGTGCGTCCTGGTCTGTGAGGGGACCGCCGGGCGATCCGCGGGCTCGTCGGGACCACCCTGGCCCGGAAACGATCGGGGGGCAACGCCTTCGCTGTTGTGCGACGACTCCCCGCCCTCGATACTCAGCGTGGTGACCCGGGGGTGTCGACGTGAATCCTGGAGACGGCAGTGCACCGATGGGGTCGTCGCGGCCGGACACGCCGACGCTCTGCGTGACCGTCGGGATTTCCGCGTTCGCGGTGGTCGCCCTCCTCCCGGCCTGGTCGATCAACCCGCTCCTCGCCCTCGTCAACCTCGCCGTCACCCTCGGGTTCGGCGGCACGGCACTGGCGCTGGCCGGTGAACCCGACCAGCGGCGGAACGTCCGCGCCTTCCTGGTCGCCGCGGCCTGCTGGACCGCCGGGTACACGAGCGCCCTCGCGCCGGGCGGTCCCTGGGCGACCGTCCAGTGGGTGGTCGGGCCGCTCGTCTTCCCCGCGCTCATGGCCGTGCTGCTGCGCTACCCCGGCGCGCGACCCCTCGACGCCCCGGACCGGGCCCTCGTCGTCGGTCTCGCCGGGCTGCTGGTCCTGCTCCGCACCACCTCGGCGCTCGTGTCGGAGCCCGCCTGGCACGGGTTCGACCCCCGGGCGTGGTGGCCGACGGTGACGCGCTCGCCGGCGATCGCGCTGGTCTGCGACGTGGGTGTCACCGTCGTCGGGACGGGGGCCGCGCTCCTGTTCGCGGTCATCGCGACGCGGCGCCTGTACCGCGCGGAGGGGATCGACCGCCGCCTCCTGCGTCCGGTGGCGACGGCGGCCCTCGCCGCCGCGGTGGTCGTGGGCGCAGAGGTGACCAGCAGGACCGCCACGCTGGGCCCCACCGCGGCCGACCTCGTGATCGGCGTGGAGGCTCTCGCCCTGCTGGCGATCCCCGCCGCCTTCGGCGTGTCCGCGGTGCGGCGACGGCTCGCCCACGCGGCCATGTCCGGGCTCGTGGTCGCGCTCGCCCGCCCCGTCACGCCCGACCACGTCCGTCGCGCGCTCGCCGAGAGCCTCGGTGACCCCACCCTGCGCGTGATCTATCACCACCCCGACGGTGAGGGTCACGTCGACCCCGACGGCACGACGATCGACCCCGCCCCCGACGCCGCGGGCCGGTGCACGCGCACCGTCGCGACGGCGGACGGGACCGCCCTCGCCACGCTCGAGATGCACCCGAGCCTCGCGGGCCATCCCAACCTCGTCGACGCCGCGTTCTCGGCGGCCCGGCTCGCGCTCGAGAACAGCTGGCTGCAGGCGACGACGCAGGCCAGCCTCACGGAGGTCCGCGAGTCCCGAGCGAGGATCGTGGGTGCCGGGGACGAGGCCCGCCGCCGGCTGGAGCGGGACCTGCACGACGGGGTCCAGCAGCGCCTGCTCGCCCTGAAGGTCGCGCTCGCGACCGCGCGGCCGCGCGCCACGGGCCCCGACGACCGCGCGATGATCGACTCGGTCCGCGCCGAGCTCCAGGAGACCCTCGACGAGCTGCGCGGCCTCGCCCGCGGGCTCCACCCGGGCGTCCTCACCGAGGCCGGCCTGTGTCCCGCGGTCCGCGGCGTCGTCGAGCGCCTGCCCCTCGAGGTGGAGCTCCGGATCGCCGAGGAGCGCCTCGACCCGGTCGTGGAGGCGACGGCGTACTTCGTGTGCTGCGAGGCGCTCGCCAACGCCGTCAAGCACTCCGGCGCCTCGCGGGCGGCCGTGGACGTCGGGCGCCGCGGGACGGTGCTGCACGTGTCGGTCCGGGACCACGGGTCGGGCGGCGCCGAGGAGAAGGTCGGCGGCGGGCTCGCCGGACTGAGGGACCGGGTGATGGCGGTGGGCGGTCGCATGACGGTCTCGTCCGACAGCAGCGGCACCCGGATCGGGGTGACGATCCCGTGCGCGTAGCCCTCGCCGACGACTCGCGCCTGTTCCGCAACGCCCTCGTCGAGATGCTCGGGGGGCTCGGCTTCGAGGTCGTCATCGCCGCCGGTCGCGCCGACGACCTGCTGCTGCGGCTGCGCAGCACCGCGGTGGACGTCGTGCTGCTCGACATCCGCATGCCCCCCACCCGCACCGACGAGGGGCTGCGGGCGGCCGAGCAGATCCGCCAGGAGCACCCCGGGGTGGGCATCCTCGTCCTGTCGACCTTCACCGACGGGCACTACGCCGAGCGGGTCCTGTCCCTCGGCGACCGGGGCGTCGGCTATCTCCTCAAGGACGAGGTCGACGACGCCGAGACCCTGGGCGCGGCGCTCCGCCGGGTCGCCGAGGGCGGGTGCGCCGTGGACCCGCACGTGATCTCCGCGCTGCTCACCCGGCAGCGCCACGTCCGGACGCTCGAGCGCCTCAGCGACAGCGAGCGCCGGGTGCTCGTGCTGATGGCGGAGGGCCATTCGAACGCCGGCATCGCCGCCGCCGCCAACGTCAGCAAGAAGACCGTCGAGAAGCAGGTCACGGCGGTCTTCGAGAAACTCGAGGTCCCCGGCGAGGAGCAGCACAACCGGCGGGTCCTCGCCGTCGTGAAATGGTTGCGGACCGCGGGCGACTGACACTTCCCGTTCCGGGGGAGGGATTTCCCCCATCGCCCCCGGGGCGGAACCGCCTCTCATTCATGGCGGTTTTCCTGCTCCCGTGGTCCCGCTGCGCCGCGAAGACTCTCGAGTCGTACTCCCCGACCGTTCCCGGCCCGGGGAGGCGACGATGCGAGGAGAAATCGTGACCAGAGGAATGTCACTCCACATCGGGGTCAACAGGGTGGACCCCGACCACTACTCCGGGTGGACCGGAGAACTGTCGGGCTGCGAGAACGACGCCGACGACATGGCGGCCATCGCCACGTCCCGGGATTTCGCCGCGACCGTCGTCAAGACCGCGGCGGCGACCTCCGATCGCGTCCTGTCCGAGTTCGCGCGGGCCGCGGCGTCCCTCCACCCGGGCGACACCTTCCTGGTGTCGTTCGCCGGGCACGGCACGCAGCTGCCGACCCGGGGCGACCCCGAGCCCGACGGCCTGGACGAGACGATGGTGCTCCACGACCGGATGGTGCGTGACGACGAGATCTACCGCGCCTTCTCCGCCTTCCGGCGGGGGGTCCGCCTGTTCATGGTCGCCGACTCGTGCACGAGCGGCAGCCTCACGCGTCTCGGTGGGCGGGTCCGCGGGATGTCGCACGACCTCGCCGCGCAGGTGGTGCGGGAGCACCCCGGCGTGTACGAGGCCCTCCCGCCGACGCGGGGCCCCGTGCGCCGCCTGGTGCCGGACGTCCTGCTGCTCTCGGCGTGCCAGGACGGCGAGACGACGGGCGACGGCGACACCAACGGCGCCTTCACGGCGGCACTCAGGACGGTGTGGGCCGACGGCGCCTTCACCGGCGACCACCGCGCACTGCGCAAGGGCATCGACGACCTGCTGCCCGACACCCAGAACCCCGGCCTGGACGCCCTGACCGCGGCGGCGAGCCGTCTCGAGGACGACGCGCCGTTCACCCTGTCCGGCTCCATCGGCATGACCACGACACACGAGGAGAACGCCATGTCCATCACCGTCACCCCGAACACCGACACCGCCACCAGCACCGACAACGGCGCGGACGTCCTCGCCGCCCTCGGTGAGCGCCTGCCGATCGACGGTCTCCCGGCCGGCCTGCTCACCCCCGCGGTCGAGCCGGACGGGATCGCCCTCGAGCTCTCGGGGGCGCGCCCGGCCGCCGGTCACCAGCGCGACGACGGCATCGCCGTGCGCACGTTCTGGTGGGGCTTCCACGTCCAGATCGACCACCCGCAGCTCGAGCGGATCCTCGCGTCGGCCGACGGCGTGAACGCGCTCGTCGGCGCGATCGGGGGGTCGATCCCGAGCCCCGCGCAGCCGTGGATCGTGCTCGTCGCGAAGTTCGTGACCGGCGTGCACGCGCTGCTGCGCCACCTCGACGAGGGCAACGGCGTCTACATCAGCATGACGTGGGCCGCGCCCGGTGTCTTCGTCCCCTCCACGGTGCCGGCCGGCCGTTCCGGCCCGACCCGCGAGGTGGTGCTCGTCCACGACCCGCTCGACTTCGACGTCCCGCGGGTCGGTGGCGAGGTGGACACCGGTCTCGTCATCCAGCCCGGGCAGCGGCTCGTGATCAACGCGTCCGGCTCGGTCTGGTCCGGCATCTGGGCGACGGGCACCAACGGTCCCGGTGGCTGGATGGACTGGGAGGCGGGCAACGACGCGCCGCTGCCCGGCCGCCCGCCGTTCTCCCTGCTCGCCCGGCTCGACGGCACGCCGCACTACGTCGGCATCGGGGCCGAGTGGGTGCACTCCGGGCGGGCGGCGAAGCTGTTCTTCCTGATCAACGACCACCGGCGGATCGGCAACGGTTCGTTCCAGGTGCACGTGGCCGTGTACTCGTCGTGATCCGGATCCTGCGCCCGACCCGGACCAGGGTCGGGCGCAGGACCACGCCCGGCGCTCCCGCGTCACACTCAAGTCCCCTGACCGAGGAACACGTGCTCGGGGTGCGGGTGGCTGAGGAAGTCGTGGTGGGAGATGTCCCAGCCGTAGGCCCCGGCGAGCTCGAACACGAGGACGTCGCCGGCACGGACCGCGGCGACGGGGACGTCGCGGGCCAGCACGTCCTTGGGGGTGCACAGCTCCCCCGCCACGGTGACGCGGTCGTCGGTGACCGACGGCCGTGGTGCCTCCGGGTCCCACCGGTCGACGGCGAACACCGTGAACGGGTGGCTGTGCTGCCACGAGACCGGCAGCCGGAAGTGGTGCGTGCCGCCCCGGACGAGGGCCCAGGCCACCCCGTGGTTGCGCTTCACGTCGAGGACCTCCACGGCGTAGGTCCCGCACGCCGCGGTCAGGTAGCGCCCGCACTCGAACTGGATCTCCCGCCAGTGCGCGGGGAGCGTGCCGACCCAGGACGTGAGCCCTCGGGTGAACGCGTCCCAGTCGAAGCGGTGTGCGGTGTCCTGGTAGTCGACCCCGATCCCGCCGCCGACGTCGAGCACCTCGACCTCGACACCGAACTCCTTCTCCCAGGCCAGCACGGTGTCGCGGTAGAGGCCGAGCATCGCCAGGTGCGTCTCGGCGGAGAGGTTGTTCGACAGCGAGTGCAGGTGGAACCCGGCGAACCGCAGGCCGGGCAGGGTCGTGACGGCGGCCATGGCTGCGGGGAGGTCGGCCTCGTCGATCCCGAACTGGGTGGGCCGCCCGGCCATCGCGATCGTGGCGTCGGGGAAAGGGCCGGCCAGGTTGACGCGCAGCAGCACCTCGACCGTGCGCCCCCGGGCCGTCGCCGCCGCGGAGATCCGGTACAGCTCGAGCAGGCTCTCCACGTGGAGGCGGGTGACGTCGGCGTCGAGGGCCGCACCGATCTCGCCCGGGGTCTTGGCCGGGCCCCCGAACAGGATCGCCGCCGACGGGTCGGCCGCCCGGACCTTCGCGATCTCGCCGCCCGACGCGACCTCGAACCCGGCGACGATCGGCGCCAGGGCCGCCAGGATCTCCCCGGCGCTGTTGGCCTTCATCGCGTAGTACATGCGGCAGGGCGCCGGCAGCGAGGCGACCACGTCGCTCACGTGGCGGCGCAGCCCGGCGAGGTCGTAGGCGAACAGGCAGACGGGCTCGTCGCGGGCGGCCCGGTCGCGCAGGAGCGCGTCGAGGGCGTCTGGCAGGGTCACGGGTCCTCCTCCAGCCGGTGGGCCTCGCGATGGGCCCGGAGCGCGCGGGCGGCGATGCCCCGTTCCTCGCCCAGCACGAAGGCCCGTACGCCACGGGCGGCCCAGTCGCGGTGGTCGTCGGGGGTCCGCGGGATCGCGCAGAACGGCACGCCGTGCTCGTCGCAACGGTCGGCGATCTCGGTGAGCGCTCGGCGGACCACCGGGTGGCGGGTCTGCCACGGGACGCCGTAGGACTGCGAGAGGTCCGCGGCCCCCTCGAGGACCAGGTCGAGCCCGGGCACGGCGAGGATCTCCCCGAGGGCCTCGACGGCCCCCGCGTCCTCGATCATCGCGACGACCATGATCTCCGCGTTGGCGCGGGCGAGGTACTCGCCGAGGTCGAGACGTCCGAAGCCCGGGACGCGGCCGCCGTTCAGGGACCGCATCCCCTCCGGGGCGTACCGGGCGGCCCGCACGGCGGCGGCGAGGTCGGCGGCGGTGCGGACGTGCGGGACGACGACGCCCATCGCGCCGGCGTCGAGCGCCCGCAGGATCGCGCCGGGATCGGCCTCCGGGACACGGACGAACGGCGTGAGGTCGACCGCCTCCGCGGCGCGGATCAGGTTCTCCAGCTCCTGGGGGTCGACGCCGGTGTGCTCGCTGTCGAGGATCACGAAGTCGTAGCCGGCGCACCCGATCATCTCGACCAGCGCCGGGGCCGGGATGGCACAGAACAGCCCGTGCACCGCGTCACCCGCCGTGAGGGCGGCGCGGACGGCGTTCGGTCGCAGCATCAGGCTGTCTCCTCGGGTCGAGCTCCGCTGCGCTGCGTCTCCCGCCTGTCCGGGTCGAAGCGGTGCAACGGATTCGGCACCCGGTGCAGCGCCAGCTCGGTGTCGGGGGTGAGCCGCCGCGTCGTCAGCTTCTCGACCTCGAGGGTGGCCGCGAAGAGGTCGAAGGTGCCCGTGCCGTACCGGCGGTCGTGGGCACGGACCCGCGCGGCGACGATCCCCCAGAACGCGGCCTCGTCCATCAGCCCGCGCTCGGTGAGGAGGAGCCCGAGCTCGCCGAGGTTGACGAAGAAGAAGGCGTCGAGCAGGAAGTCGGTGACCTGGTGCGGGTCGTCGGTCTCGACGAAGGAGTTGCGGTTGGGGTGGTGCGCCGGCGGCGGCGCCAGGTGGGGGGCGTCGTCGGGATCGGCGAGCAGGCGCCGGCAGAACCGGACCCCGTCGTGGAAGTCCTTGAGCGCCACCCGCCGGGGCAGCCCGTCGCGCAGGACCAGCGACATGTTCTGCGCGTGCGACTCGAGCGCGACCCCGTGCCGCACGAGCAGGTGCACCAGCGGCAGCGCGACCGCGTCGGTGAGCGCCTCCACCCAGGTCCGCGCCCCGTGCGCGGCGATCCACGGGGCGATCAGCGGCGTGCCGTCGGCCTCGGTCGTGGTCAGCCCGGTGACCGGGACCGCGCGCTCTCCCTCCTCGAGGCGCGACGCGAGGCTCGTGCGCCAGATCGCGGCGAGGGCTCCCTCGGTGTCGGCGCGGACGAGGTCCGACGGCGGCGCGGGCGCGACGGACACGCCGTGGACCTCGCCGAGCACGATCACCCTCGCCCCGCCGGTCAGGTAGTCGTCCCGCGCCACGATGCGGGCGAGCCAGTCGGAGATCGGCGCCGCGTTGCGGACGGTGTGCGGGGCCAGCCCGCGCGCCGTGGAGGTGTTGGTGATCGAGAGCGCGAGCTTGAGGTGGTGCCGCCGTGGGTCGTCGCGGCAGCTCAGCGTGCGGATCGACTGCTGCGGGGAGAAGGCCGCCGGGTCCGGGCCGAGGGCGACGAGCCGGCCGTCGGCGAGGAGGTCGGCGAAGGCCCGGCCGATCCGCTCGCGCCACTGCCACGGGTGCACGGGCAGCCACGCGTAGTCGCCCGGCTCGCCGCCCGCACCGCGGATCCGGGCGTCGAAGGCCGCCCTCGTGGTGGAGCCCAGCTCGTCGTGGAGATCCTCGGCCCGGACGGCGGCGGACGTCGTGACCTCGGCGACCGACCGGTGCGCCGCGACCCAGAACGGGTGCACCGCGGGCAGGAACTCGGGGCCGTAGGCGAGGTCGTCGTCGAGGTCGAAGCCGATCCGCGACTTGTACGCCGGGTGGTAGCGGTGCCCGTCGGTGATCAGGCCCTCGAGGAGCTCGTGGTCCGCGTCGGTCAGGACGCCGGAGCGCCGCGCCCGCACGTCCTCGGCGAGCGCGTCCTTGATCCGTGTCTCCTCGACCTCGACGGCGAACCGCGCGAGCCGGTCGGGGTACGCGCCGCCGAGGATCGCGCCGCGGATCTCGCCGAGGAAGCGGGGCAGCGACGTCGCCTCGGCGACGGTGCCGTCGGCGTCCTCGCGCACCACCGGGCCGTCCGCCCGGACGCGGTCGAACCCGAGGGCGCGGTGGGCGTCGAAGCGGTAGCGCACCGGGCGCCCGTCGGTGTCGGCACCGGCCACGACGTGCGTCGTCCCCTCGACGTCGACCGCGAGGGCGCCCTCGTAGACCAGCGAGGCGAGGGTCTGGCGGAACAGCCGCCGGCGCACCGCGACCGCGGTCGGCGCCCGCAGCGCGCGTACGAGGAGCTCGTCGGTCCGGTCGGTCATCCCGCCGCCTTCCTGATCGGGTTGGGCAGCTCGACGTAGAGGGGGTGCTCGCCGCGCTCGGCGAAGCGGCTCAGGAGGTTGGCCTTGGCGGGCAGCGTCCGGCTGGTCAGCAGGTCGTCCGCCCACGGCGATGCGGGGCCCGATCCGGCCCGCACCTCGGCGAGGACCCCGGCGACGACCTCCCAGAGCGCGGGCTCCCCCGGCGCGAGGGCCGCACCGAGGGTGGCGACGACGCTCGCCAGCTGGTTGACCACAGCGTGGTAGCGCAGGCGCAGCCAGGCCTCCTCCTCGTCGTAGAGCAGCGGGCTGCCCGCCGCGACGGCCGCCGGCGCGCGGTCGCGGCTGACGTGGGCGCCCTCCATGTCGCGGACCCAGAACCGGGCCGGGCGACCGGACTCGTCGGTGTGGAGCAGGGTGTTCTGGGGGTGCGCCTCGAACCCGAGGCCGTGTGCCCCGAAGATCTCGAGCAGAGGGACCAGCGAGAGGTGGAGGTAGGCCCGCAGCCACGCGGCGGCATCGCCCCCGCCCGCCCGGACGGCCTCCACGAGCATCGGCTCCTCGCCCCGGGCGCCGGGCTCGATCATGCCCGCGAGCACCCGCGGCGCCGCGGCGTCACCGACGAAGGGGTTCTCCCGGAACACCGCGACGAGGTCGGCGGCGTCGTCACCCACCCCTTCGGGGTCGACGCCGCGCCAGCCGCTCTCCACCAGGACGGCGAAGCCCGGGGTGTCCCACTGCGGCCGCAGCCCGGCGACGAGGCGGCTCGCGTCGGCCGCCCGCCGGGCGTGCTCGATCGGGATCGTGCGCACGAAGTTCGTGATCCGCAGGTGCAGCGGGAGCTTCCAGATCGTCGGCGAGGCCGGGTCGCAGACCGTCCGGACCGACGACGTCGGGTAGACGGGGCGGCCCAGCTCGCCGAGATCGCGCAAGCGCCCGTCCGCGAGCAGGGCCGCGACGGGCGGGCGGCCGCGCAGGTACGTCATCTGCCACGGGTGGACGGGGACGACCGGCCAGCCCGCCGGCGCCTGCGCGGCGACGTCGTCAGGGGTCCACGGGCCCGGGACCACCCGCTCCTCCACCGCGAGCTCGGGGTGGAGGGCGAGGTGGTGCAGCCGGAACGACGCGCCCAGCTCGGGGGCGAACCGGTCGGCGTCCTCCGGGACGAGGCCCTGCACGCTCTTCGGCACGGGGTGGAACGGGTGTCCGCGGCGCAGGGACTGCTCGGCGTGCCGCGTGCGGCCCGCGGGATCGTCCGGCTCCGGACGGCTCGGGGCCGCGAGGTAGCGCGCGGTGCGGTCCACGCTGTTGCGGACCTGCTCGGCGAGGGCGGCGACCCGGTCCGGGCCCGTGTCGTCGAGGACCGAGTCGATCACCGAGAGGAGCAGGTCGACGAACTCGTCGTGGTCGAGCGGGCGGCGACCCGCGTCTCGCTCCAGGACGATTTCCTCGCCCCACCGGTGGTGCCCCGACGGCGACCAGTGCTCGACCTCGGCGAGCAGCGCCCCGCCCGCGGGGACGTCGAGACGCCACGGCCCCACGCCGTCAGGCGTGATCCTGAGCTCGCGGGCGGTGGCGTTGAGCAGCCGCTCGCGGGCGGCCGCGCGGGCGCACGGGACGGCGTCGGTCGACACGGGTGACGATCGTCGTCCACCGCCTCCCGGACGGACGGTCACCCCCGGGCCGGCGACTGCCGCAGGGCTCTCCGAGCGGACGTTCGTCGTCACCACGGAGGACGACGTCGCGGCGAGGAGGTCCGGGCCGGCGGTCATGGACCACTCGGGGCCGTCGTCCTTGACGCCCGCTGCCCGTGGACCCCTAATGCGATCGTCGACGGCAGGGGGAGCCATGGTCGAGCCCACCGGGATGTTCCGAGTGTTCGTGAGCTCGACATTCCAGGACATGGCGGACGAGCGGCGCGCGCTCGCCGCCGAGGTCTTCGGTCCGCTGGCCGACCTCTGCGCCGCGCACGGCACGTCCTTCCAGGCCGTCGACCTGCGGTGGGGAGTCGATCCGCAAGCGGGGCTCGAGCAACGGACGATGCCGATCTGTCTCGCCGAGGTCCGTCGTTGCCTGGACCTCTCTCCGCGGCTGAATCTCCTCGTGCTCCTCGGCGATCAACGAGGCTGGTTGCCGCTCCCGACGGCGATCCCGCTCTCCGAGCTCGATGTTCTCCGGGAGGGCATGTCGGTCGGCGAGCGCCGACTGCTCGACGAGTGGTATGTCATGGACGCGAATGCCGCGCCGGCAGCCCGCCGGCTCGTCCCACGAACCGGCCGGTACGTCGACGCGGCCGCATGGCTGGCCGTGGAGCGCGCCCTGCACGAGGTGTTCCGGCGCACCGTGCCCCGGCTCCCGGCGCATCGCCACGTCGCGTACGTCGGGTCGGCCGTGGAGCAGGAGCTCGCGGTCGCAGCTCGAGACCCGGAGGGCACGTTCGCCGTCGTCCGCCGAACCGCTCCCGGCCTGGATGGAGCTGGGTCGGACGCGCTCCACCTCGAACGACTCGAAGCGGAACTGCGCGGCCGCCTGGGTCCGGAGCGGATGCTGACCTACACCTCGACGACGGACGACGGCGTCGCGGGCCGGGAGCGCGTCCTGACCGAGCTCCGCCGCCGGATGCAACGTGTGATCGAGTCCGCTCAGGGCCGCTCCCCCACCCCGACGTCCGGCGCGAGGACTGCTCCGTCTCCGCCAGGACTGATCGGCCGCGACGCCGAGATCACGATGATGACCCGCTTCGCCCGGGACCCGACAGGCGGCGTGCTCGGCCTGGTCGGTGAGGCGGGCGTCGGCAAGTCGACTCTTCTGAGCGCCGTGGCGACGAGTCTCACCGACGGCAGGGCCACCGTCGTGCTGCGGCTGCTGGGCACCACGGCAGCGACCGGTCGGCTCGAGGGGCTGCTCCGCGACCTCATCGCGGAACTGGCAAGTGTCCTCGACGTGCCCGTCGAACCTGCCGGAAGCGTCGCGGAGTTGGTGCGGCAGTGGGTCGACCTGCTCGGCCGGATCGGGCCGCGGCGTCCGCTGCTCCTGGTGCTCGACGCGGTCGACCAGCTCGATCCGGATGACGAGGCTCTCGGGCTCGTGTGGCTCCCCGATCCCCTCCCCCCGCACGTCAGCGTGATCATGTCGACACTCCCCGGTCCCACCGAGGAAGCGCTGCACCAGCGCGGCGACACCGTCGTGCGGCACCTGGACGGCCTGTCGATCGCCGCGGGTCGGGTGGCGCTGCGACACTGGCTCGCCGCCGCCGGGCGAACGGTGACGCCCGCGCAGGAAGAGATCGTGATCGACAGCTTCCGGGTGGAGCGGCGCCCTCTGTGGCTCCGGATGGCGGTCGAACGGGCAAGAGGGTGGGACGCGGCGAGGCGACCGTCCCCGTTGCCCCCGGCGTTGCCCGACCTCGTCCGCCAACTGTTCGACCAGCTCGCCGGCGAAGCTGCCCGTGGACCGGTACTGGCGAGGCGTGCGGTGGCGCTGCTCGCTGCCAGCGACTACGGGCTCGCCGAGACCGACATGTTGGACCTGCTCTCCGCAGATCCCGAGGTCATGACCGAGGTCCGGGCCCGCGCCCACGTGCGCTGGCGCGCAGAGATCGTGACCCTCCCGACGGTGTTGTGGGCGCAGCTGCGCGCCGATCTCCAGCCCTACCTGACCGAGCGCGAGGTCGAGGGCGAAATCCTCATCGACTTCTACCACCGCACGCTCCGAGAAGTGGCGTCCCTCGACCTGCTGTCACGCCGCGACGGGGAGCTGCGCCATCGCCAGCTGGCTGCTCACTTCACCCGGGTCGCGGACCCGGACGGCGATCGCACATGGAGGGGGGCGAGGGCACGGGCCTTCGGCCGGCTCCCCCAGCACCTCGAGGCGGCCGGGATGTGGCCAGAGCTGGCGCGGACCCTGCTCGACCTGCGATTTCTCGACCGCACGGTCGCCCTCGTCGGGCGAACAGACCTCATCGACCGCACCGGGCGCCGCCGAACCGTCCACGGCGGCGTCTACGCCGCCCAGGCCGACCTCACTCGGCTGCAGAGTGCCGCGGCAACAGTCCTCGACCCCGCCGACCGCGCACTGGGCGCCACCGTGTCGGCGATGCTGGGGTTGGAGGCGTCTCTGCTGGTCGACCAGCCCGAGCTCCTCTGGCAGCAGCTGTCGAATCGACTGCGCTGGGACGCGCCGGTGGCGGCCGTCGATGGTCTCCTCCTCGAGGAGCGACGGCGGGAGAGCGAAGGCCTACCGCCCTGGCTGGAGTTGCTCCGTCCGCCGTCGCAGACCCCAGGACTCCGACACGTTCTGCGCGAGCAGGGCCGCGCTCAGAGCTGTGCGCTGTCGCCGGATGGTCGGTTGCTCGTGAGCGGCGGCGACGAGGACGCCACGTTGTGGGACGCGACGACCGGCGTCCGGCTGGCCTTCCTCACGGGTCACGGCTCTCCCGTGCGTGGCTGTGCGTTCTCCCCCGACGGCAACTCGATCTTCACCGCTGACGACGGCGGGACCCTCCGGCGGTGGTCATGGGACGGTCTCCGGGCGACAGTGGCCGCGACCCGGCACCTCGGTCACCGAGAACTCCGCGCCTGCGCCGCTGCTCACGGCCAGGTTCTCGTGGCGGGGCGCGACGGGCTGTGGCTCTGCGCACGCGACGACCTCTCGGTCCTCGCTCGCCTGGACGACACCCGGGACGACGATCGGGTGATCACCGCATGTGCGGTGGACGAGAACGGACGCCTCGCGGTGGCCGGGTACGTCGACGGCGCCGTGAGGGCATGGCGACACCCGGGCAACGTGACGGCACCTCGCATCCGCGACGACGCCCATCAGGGCGACGGGGTCTACGGCTGCGCCGTCGACGCCACCGGATCCGCGGTGCTGACCGCGGGCCAGGACGGACTGCTCCGGCGCTGGGACAACGAACTGGAGTCGGACGGCGACCCCCTCGTGGACCGCGGGTTGCCGAAGAAGGCCGGCATCTGGGCCTGCGCGGCCTCCCGCGGACTCGAGAAGGCGGTGACGGCGCTCGTCGGCGGCGCCGTGCAGAGCTGGGACACGGCGGCAGGTATCCCGGTCACGCTCTCGGGACACGCGAACCACATCGCTGCGGTGTCGATGTCGGGCGACGGGACGGTCGTCGCGTCGGCGGGGGTCGACGGCACCGTCCGCCTCTGGGATCCGTCGGCGGCAGCGGCGGCATCCGTCGAGCCGTACTCCTCGCAGGTCCAGGCGCTCGCCCTGGCTGCTGACGGGCGCCGCGTGCTCGCGGTCGACGCGTACGGCATCGTGCGGACCAGCAGCACGTCTCACCCCGCCGCGGAATCCGAGTTCGACGCGTGCGAGCGGATGTGTGTCGACGGTTCCGCGACGCCGGACCTCAGGCGGCTGGTGGTCGTGGACTGGGACGGAACCCTCCGGGTCTGGGATCTCGACGAGAGTCCTCACGAACGCCACGCACTTCCCCACGAGGGGGCGCTGGCGTGCGTGGTGACCGATGAGCGGACCGCCGTCTCGGCCGCCCTGGACGGGACCGTCCACGGCTGGGACATCGACAACGGCCGACGGCTCTGGACGGTGGAGATCGGTGAGGGCGTTCCGGGCCTGGAAGTGGCTGCCGACGGACGGTCCGTGCTGGCGATGTCCGGCTCGGGCACGGTCCGGCTGGTCGACCCCCGCACGGGAGGTGGCCGGACCTTGCGCAGCACCGGAGACGCGGTCAACAGCGGCGCATTCGGGCCGGGCGGAGCGGTCGCTGTCGGCACCGCGGCCGGGGACGTCCTGCGCTGGGAACTGCGGCGCACCGGAGCGCCACCCCCTGTCCGTGCTGTCCGCGCCCACGCCGCCCAGGTTCTGCGAGTCACCGGCGGCTCCCCGGAGACGCCGTTCTGCTCGTCCGCGGCCGACGGCACCGTCGCGCTGTGGTCTGCCCGAGCGGAGTCTGCCCCCGTCCGGTGCGTCGGCCATGACGGTCCGGTCCGGGGCGCTGCCGTGGACGCGCGCCGCGACGTCGTCTACACGGCAGGAAATGACAACACGCTGAGGGCGTGGTCCTCGAAGGGTCGCCAGCGAGCTGTTCTCCCGATCGTCGGTCACGGGGTCGCCGTCCGTGTGCACCCCGGGACCGGGCTCGTCGCCTGCGCGGACGACGGCGGCTTCGTCCAGGTGGCCGTCCTGCGCGGAGCACCCGAATCCCCGTCCAGCAGCTCGTGGGTCGATCGCGACCAGGACGGTGCGCACCCAGAACATCACCAATGACCCCTCATTGGGCACATCAAATGTAGGGTCAAACCGTGGCGAGGCTGGACCGGACGGACACCGCACCCCTGTGGTCGCAGCTGCAGGACGACCTGCGCGACCGCATCCGGCGCGGGGAGTTCACGGCGGCGTTCCCCGGCGAGCTCGCCCTGGTCGACGAGTACGCCGTCAGCCGCAACACCGTCCGCCAGGCCCTCGCGCAGCTGCGAGCCGACGGCGTCGTCACCGCCGAGCGCGGCCGCCCGCCGCGGGTCGCCGATCCGCGGGGCCGGCCCGAGATCACGCAGCCGGTCGGCACCGCGACGACGCTGTTCGACGCCGTCGAGAGCACGGGACGTACCCAGACGAGCGTGGTCCGCGCCCTCGAGCGCACCGTCGACGGGGTCGTCGCCACGCGCCTGGGCCTCGAGGAGTCGACCCCGCTGCTGCACCTCGAGCGGCTGCGCTACGCCGACGACGAGCCGCTGGCGTGGGACCGCGCCTGGCTCCCGTTCGACGCCGCCGCCGGCCTGCTGGGCGTGGACCTGACCCACACCGCGCTCTACGACGAGCTCGCCCGCCACACCGGCCTGCGCGTCGACAGCGGCCGCGAACGCATCCGGGTCGCCCTGGCCGACCCCGTCCGGGCGCGGTTGCTCGGGATCACCGCCGGCGATCCCGTGTTCCGCATCGAGCGGGTGGGCCACCAGGACGGCGTCCCCGTCGAGTGGCGCCAGACCGTGGTGCGCGGTGACCGGTTCAGCCTCACCGCGTCCTTCGGCGGCCCCCGGGGCGACTGGGAGCTCACCACCGACACCGCCGGACGCGCCCCGGTCCCGGCATGACGTGAGGAGGCACCGATGAGGACGACGTTGCTGCCCCGCCCCGAGCGGACCGCCGAGGCTCCGGTCACCTGGACGTCGCGGTGGGAGACCGCCCTCGACGGCCCCGACCACGACGCGATCTCGGCCCTGCTCGCCCGCAGCTTCTCCTCGTCCGCCACGACCTTCCCGCGCGGTCGCAGCTGGGCCGGGGCCCGCCCCGAGCTCCGCGTCCTCGGCGTCGGGGACGGCGAGGTCGTCGCCCACGCCGGGCTCGCCCGCCGCTTCCTGCGCGCGCCCGACCACGACACCTCCGTCCTCGTCGGCGACGTCGGCCTGATCGCCGTCCACCCCGGCCGCCAGGGCCAGGGCCTCGGCGCCGCCCTGATGGACGCCGTCGCCACCGCGCTGCACGGGCTCGACGTGCCGTTCGGGTTCCTCACCTGCGACCCCGAGCTCCAGGCGTTCTACCGACGGTGCGGCTGGACGCCGCTGCTCGACCACCCGGTGCGCTCGATCCGCGTCGACCACGCCCTCGAGGACCGCCGCCGCAACGGCATGCTCCTGCCCGTCACACGGCCCGTCGCCGACTGGCCGTCCGGGCGCATCGAGCGCAACGGCCAGGAGATCTGACCGGTCGCCGGGCGACGGGCGGGAACTGCGTAGAGGACGCCGGGCCGCTCCGGGTCCACCATCGGTCCCTCACCACTTCCGGGGGCAACGATGGGGAGCCACGACGCGATCGAGGAGCTCGAGCGGGCGCGCTGCCTCGCGGCGGCGTCGAGGGCCGCGGAGGCCTACCCCGGCGCGCTCGGGGAGCTCATCCACCGGGAGCTCTCGGCGTTCGTCGAGTTCGGCCACCGGCTGGGTGGGGACGGGCTCATCCGGCGGCTCACCACCGAGGTGCTCGACGAGGTGGACGATCCCGCCTCCGCGCCGTCGACGGGGTCGCCACGATGAACATCCCGACCTGGGCGACGACGCTCGTGCAGGGCCCCGGAGCGTCGGACGACGTCCCGCGGGCAGCCGACGTCGTCGGGAACGCGCGACGCCTGGCGTACCGCGATCAGGTGCTCCTGCGCACTGCAGGCCTCCACGCACGACGGGCCTGCCCGGGCGCGGTCGGCGAGCTGGTGCACCGCGAACTCCTCGCCCACGCCGAGTTCGGCCGGGAGCTGGCCGAGGACAGCCTGCCGACGCGGCTCGTCGCCCAGGTCCTCGCTCTGCCGGTCCGCCCTGGCGGCGGCCCGGGAGGGCGCGAGTGGAGCAATCCGCTGGCACCTCGGCACCAAGCTCGCCGGTAGGACGTTTCCCGTCCGATCACCGGGCAACGTCTCCTCCTGGAGCCGACGCCGATCGAGTTGGGGGTCGCCGGCGCGATCATGGGACGCCACCGCGACACCAGAGCAGCGACGCGCCCGATCGCGGCCACCACGCCCGGAGGAGCGCGCTCGCATCGGCGCCCGCCGGGCGCGGCGCGGGCCCGGGCGGTGTCGCTGGTCGCTGTCGGCGCTCTCGCGGGCGGGATCGCGATCGCGAGCACGTCGGCGCCCTGGTTGCGCGAGGCGTCCCTCCCCCGGCCTGACGCCGGTCCCGGCGACGACGCGTCTCCGGCGCCCGGGTCGGGGCCCCCGGTCCTCCCCGCGCCGGCGGGTCCGTCGGCGTCACCCGCGTCCCGGCCCGCCGCCGACGTTCCCGCGTCCGAGGTGTGGCACGCCGACGGACCCGGCGCCTTCGGCCGCACGCCGTGGAACACCGTCGGGGCGTCGCCGCCGCGGGTGAGCGGCGACGAGGTCGCCGTCGACCTCACCGGTCGCGGCCAGCGCAGCGAGCTCGAGCCCGCCGTCCCCGTCGTCGGCGAGGGCTCCCGCCAGGACGTCA
The DNA here is from genome assembly GCF_037400275.1 of Actinomycetospora aeridis. Lineage (NCBI taxonomy): Bacteria > Bacillati > Actinomycetota > Actinomycetes > Pseudonocardiales > Pseudonocardiaceae > Actinomycetospora > Actinomycetospora aeridis. Next base: position 877,618 of record NZ_JBBEGL010000003.1, read on the forward strand.
CGTTCTCGCTGCGCCTCGACGGCACGTTCGCCCCGGGGCCGTCGGCGCGGCAGGTCGTCGCCCGCTGGGAGAACGACGGCCCCGGGCGAGCGCCCCTCGACCTCCGTCTCGAGGACGGCGAGCTCGTCCTGCACGGCGGCGAGGGCCACCCGTCGGGACCCCGGACCTTCACCCGCAGTCTCGGACCCGCGCCGATCGCCGGATGGATCGCGCTCCGCCTCGCGGTGCGCTTCTCCTCCGACCCCACCAAGGCGTCCGTCAGCGTCTGGCGCGACGGCCGGCCCCTGGTCGTCGACGACCACCCTCGCGGCGGCACGCTCTACCCCGGCCAGCAGAGCTATCTCAAGGTCGGTCTGCACCGGGACCCGACGGTCGCGCTCCCGAGCACGGTCCGGTTCCGCGCCCTGGGCATCGACCACACCGCCGGGGAGGCACCCGCGTCGGCGCACCGCGCGACGACGACGCCGGCCGGGACCTCGGACCGGGCCACCTCGCCGTCGTCGTCCGAGACGCCCTCCCGGGACGAGGCGGACCGTGACGTCGCCCGGAGCAGCTCGCCGTCCACCGCGGCCGCGCGTCGGCCGCAGCGGGAGGAACGCGGCTCGACGAGGTCCCGGACGACACCGTCACCCGAGTCGTCGCGGGACAGGGGCTCCCGGAACGACTCCGACCGACAGAGCGGTCACCTCACTTCGAGCCGTGCGGAGACATCGCCGGAGAGTCGGTCGCAGCACAGAGAGCCGGAGACGACGAGACCCCGCCGCTCGTCATCGAGTGTGCCGCCCTCCGCGAGAGAGGATGCGTCCCCTCGTCGCACCGCACAGGACCCCGATTCGCCCGGAGATGTAGCCCACGACCGGGCGTCCGCGCACACCGACGACGGACGTCACGACGACTCGGCCGAGCGGGATGGCGGCGGATAGGACAGGCAGCCAGCTCTCGGTCCCGAGGGTCGCGGCCGGCATCTGACGCAGAGAAGGATCACGCTCCGTCGGGTGGCACCCCACCTGCCGAATAGACGACCTGGGGGTTGGCCACGTCGATCTCGCTCACTCGCAGCACCTTGACGAACGGCACCGCGGGACCGAATTCGCGGGCGAGCGACTTCCATCGGTTGAGCAGGTAGAAGTATGCGCAGATCGTGCCGGCTCGGGTCGGACCCGCGACGTGGAATATCCATTGCCCGCGTTCTGCGTGGTACAGCTTCTGGATCATGGCGATGTCCGCACCAGCAAGGTCCCCCCTTCGTCCGTGCGCCAGATCGATGTATCCCCGCGGGTCGAGCGTGGCGAAGGGCTGGGAGGCGGGGACCTCGGCGAGCCGCGCTGCCACGTTGTAGCCCGATGAACCGAGGACGATCAGGGTTCCGCTCTGCTGGACATCGGCTACCTCGCCCGGAGAGACCGCGACACGGACGAGGATGTCGCGGAGTGCGAGCGCGCCGAGCAACCCACGTTGACCTTCGAGTCCGGGCACGGGAGCAAGGAACAGGGCGAAGGCAGGGGCGACCAGATCGAGCTCGTAGGCGGGCACGGCCGATCCGTGGTAGGAGCGGATCGAGCCGTCCATGTCCTTGCTGTGCCACTGCTCGATGACGAGGTTGGAGAGGTACACGACGACAGTTCTCTCGGACGCACAGCGGAAGAACGAGACGAGCCGCTGTCTGTTGGTGACGCGGTAGGCGACACCACCGATACCGAGGAGCAGCGCGAGCGTGATGAAGTCCGAGGCCACGTTCTGGAAGTAGGGACTGTTCCAGAACATGCGAGGCCTCTTCTCACCACGGCATCGATCGAACTCGACGCCACTCCGGCACAGCGGGGTCCAGGGGATCAGATTCCGCCTCGGCGGGGTCGAGGGCGGCCCCAGTGTGACGGACCGCGGGCCCGGTGCGAGCAGAGCTCAAGCGACGCGGACGACGACGTCTCCCGGTGAGTCACCGGCCGGCACGTCGGGGTCGTGGCCGGGGACGATCAGTCCGTCCGGACCGGCCAGCTCGACGAGGCGGTCGAACGCGGCGTGCACGCCGGGCACCGAGTGCAGGATCGGGGGCGGCCGGTCGGCGGTGAGGTTCTCGTGGAAGTGCGCGGCGTCGGAGGCGAGGACGACCGGGCCGGCGGCGGTCCGCACGCGGACCACCTGCATGCCGGCGGTGTGGCCGCCGACGTGGTGGACCTCGATCCCGGGCACGACCTCGGTGGAGCCGTCGACGACGTCGAGCCGCTCGCGCGCCGGCCCGGTGAGGTGGGCGAGGTCCTCGCGGGAGACGAGCCAGTGCTCCCGGCGGATGCGGGCCGCGACCGGGCCGGTCCAGTAGTCGAGCTCCGCGCGCTGCACGACGTACCGGGCCGACGGTAAGGCGGCGACCGTCCCGGTGTGGTCGTAGTGCAGGTGCGTGAGCACGACGAGGTCGACGTCCTGGGGCCGCACGCCGAGGGCGGCGAGGCCGTCGACCGGCGAGCAGCGGAACGTGATGCCGTCGATGGGCACGGGGCGGGCGGGGTCGATGCCGGCGTCGACCAGCACGGTGTGCGTCTCGCTCCGCGCGAGCCACACGGAGTACGCCGTGGGGTGCGGCTCGCCGGACCGGTCGTCGTGGCCGAGGAAGTGCTGGCCGCGGACCCCGGGGCGGCCGGCGAAGCGGACCGCGTGGACCGCGAAGGTCACGCGGCCGCCTCCGCGCGCGACGGCGGCACGGGACGCAGGCCGAGGTCCTCGGTCGGGGTGCGGTAGTAGTCGCGCCCGGTGGCGACGGCGATGATGTTGATCAGACACACGACGGCGACGAACCCGGCGACGGCCGACCAGTTGCTGCCGTCCTCCCCGGCCAGCGCCGCGGCGATCGACGGGGCGAAGCCGGCGACCGCGAACCCGATCTGGGTGCCGATCGCGACGCCCGAGAGCCGGACGCGCGCCGGGAACATCTCCCCGTAGAACGCCGGCCAGACGCCACCGGTGGCGCTGTTGCCGAGCCCGAACACGAGGATGCCGAACACGAAGATCCAGGCGTAGCTGCCCGCGGAGATCGCGTAGAGGTAGCCGACCATCGTCACGGCCATCCCGATCGAGCCGGCGAGGAACACCGGCTTGCGCCCGATCCGGTCGCCCAGGAGCCCGAAGAACGGGATGACGACGATCGCGACGAGGTTGGCCACCACGCCGACCCACAGCATCGTCGTGCGCGAGAGCCCGACGTCGTTGACCGCGTACGAGAGCGCGTAGACGGTGAAGATCGTGCTGACCGTGGCGATCGTGGCCGCCAGGACGACCCGGATCACCGAACCCGGGTGCTCGCGCAGCAGCTCCTTCACCGGCGCCTTGGCCGTCTCGGCGCGCCGCTCCTGCTCCCGGAACACCGGCGTCTCGTCGAGGGTGCGGCGGATGAGGAGCCCGGCGACGACGACCACGGCGCTGAGCCAGAACGGCACGCGCCAGCCCCAGCTCAGCAGGTCCGACTCGGGCAGCGCGGCGACCGGCAGGAAGATCGCGGTCGCCAGGACCTGCCCGAACTGGGTGCCGCCGAGGGTGAAGCTCGTGAAGTACGCGCGGCGGTGCGGCGGCGCGTGCTCGAGGCTCGTCGACGAGGCGCCCGCCTGCTCGCCGCCGGCCGAGAACCCCTGCAGCAGGCGCAGCAGGACGAGGATGATCGGCGCGGCGACGCCGATGGTCGCGTAGGTCGGTAGGCAGCCCACGGCGAAGGTCGCGACGCCCATCAGCAGCACCGTCGAGACGAGGATCCGCTTGCGCCCGAAGCGGTCACCGAGGTGGCCCAGCACGAAGGCCCCGAGCGGGCGGGCGAGATACCCCGCGCCGAAGGTCGCGAGCGCGAGCAGCGTGCCCGTCGCCGGCTCGGAGCCGGGGAAGAACAGCTTGTTGAACACCAGCGCGGCGGCCGTGCCGTAGATGAAGAAGTCGTAGTACTCGAGCGCGCTGCCGATCCACGCGGCCAGCGCGGCCTTGCGGGGCTGGGCGGCAGGCTGGACGGGCGGCGGGGCTCCGGGCGATGCGGTCACGGCCACTCCCTCGGCACGGCTATGTACCAAATAGTTACGTACCGGATGGTGAGTTGGCGGCCAGTGCCCTGTCAAGCACCGAGGGTCAGACTCGTCCGACGTGGGCCGTCAGGTACTCCACGACGAGGTCGCCGACCATGCGCCGGTAGTGCGCCCGCCGGTCGGGATCGAGGAGGTCGCGGTCGAAGACGGCCTGGAACGTGTGCCGGTTGGCGGTGCGGAAGATGCAGAACGCGCTGATGACCATGTGCACGTCGACGGCGTCGACGTCGGCACGGAAGAGGCCGGCGGCACGACCGCGCTCGAGGATGCCGCCGAGCACGTCGACCGCCGGGGCCGCGAGCCCGGGCAGCACCTCGGACTGCCGCAGGTGCTCGGCGCGGTGGATGTTCTCGATGGTCACGAGCCGGATGAAGTCGGGGTGCGACTCGTGGTGGTCGAAGGTGAGCTCCGCCAGCGCCCGCATCGCGCGGGCGGGGTCGAGGTGGTCGACCTCGAGCTCGGCCTCGAGCGCCCGGATGCCGGCGTAGGCGTGCTCGAGCACCGCCAGGTAGAGCCCGCGCTTGCTGCCGAAGTAGTAGTAGATCATCCGCTTGGTGGTGCGGGTGCGGGCGGCGATCTCGTCGACGCGCGCGCCGGAGAACCCGTGGTCGGCGAACTCCGTGGTGGCCACGGCCAGCAGATCGGCGCGGGTCCGGACGGCGTCGCGGCTGCGTTCGGCCGGTGACTCGGCCGTCTCGGCCGCGCTGGCCGTGTCGGTCGCCCCGGTCGTCCCGGCCCCCTCGTCCACGCTGCGAGCGTAGGCGACCACGTCACGGCGTAGATAATGAACCATCTGGTACGTACGCTGACTGACTGTGGGACTCGTCGCCGACGCGGACACCGTGCACGTGGGCCTGATCGGGGCGGGCATCGGCCCGTCGCTCTCCCCCGCGCTGCACGAGCGTGAGGCCCGCGCGCTCGGTCTGACCTACCGGTACACGCTGGTGGATCTCGACGCGCGCGGCGTCGACCCCGACGACGTCGGCGACCTGCTCGTCGAGGCCCGCGACGCCGGTCTGCGCGGCGTCAACGTCACCCACCCCGTCAAGCAGCGCGTCCTGCCCCACCTCGACGAGCTCTCCGGGGACGCCGCGGCGATCGGCGCGGTGAACACCGTCGTGTTCGACGACGGCCGCGCCCACGGGCACAACACCGACTGGTCGGGCTTCGCGGCCGCGCTGCGGACCGGCCTGCCCGGCGCCGTGACGCAGCGGGTCGTCGTGCTCGGGGCCGGTGGTGCCGGGGCGGCCGCTGCGCACGCCCTGCTGACGGGTGGCGCCGGCACCGTCGAGATCCTCGACGTGGACGCGGCGCAGGCCGACGAGCTCGCCGGCCGGCTCACGACGACCTTCGGCCCCGGGCGGGCCCGCGCGCGGCCCGTCGACGCGATCGAGGCGGTCCTGGCCGACGCCGACGGGCTCGTGCACGCCACGCCGACCGGGATGGCCGAGCACCCCGGGCTCCCCGTGCCCGCCGAGGTGCTCCAACCGCGGCTGTGGGTCGCGGAGATCGTCTACCGCCCCCTGCGGACCGCACTGCTCGAGGCCGCCGCGGCGCGGGGCTGCCCGACGCTGGACGGCGGGCTGATGGCGGTGCACCAGGCCGCGGACGCGCTGGCGCTGTTCACCGGGCTCCGGCCCGACATCGAGCGGATGCGCCGTCACCTGCAGGAACTCGTCGAGGCACCTGGGGAGGACCACCGTGCCGGCTGATCCCCGCACCGCCGTGGCGACGGTGTGCCTGTCCGGAGCGCTCGAGGACAAGCTGGCGGCCGCGGCGACCGCGGGCTTCGACGGCGTCGAGATCTTCGAGCCCGATCTCGTCGCCTCGCCGATGTCCCCCGGCGAGGTCCGGTTGCGCTGCGCGGACCTGGGCCTCTCGATCGACCTCTACCAGCCCTTCCGCGATCTCGACTCCACCGACGCCGACCGCCTCGCCGCCAACCACCGGCGCGCCGAGCACAAGTTCGACGTGATGCGCGCCCTCGGCACCGACACCGTCCTCGTGTGCTCCTCGGTCGCCCCCGACGCCGTCGCCGACCCCGACCGGCTCGCCGCGCAGCTGCACGGCCTCGCCGAGCGGGCCGCCGAGCGTGGGCTGCGGCTGGCCTACGAGGCGCTGGCGTGGGGCCGCCACGTCGACACGTGGGAGGCGTCGTGGGACGTCGTCCGGCGCGCCGACCACCCCGCGCTCGGCCTCTGCCTGGACAGCTTCCACGTGCTCTCGCGCACGTCCGCGGTGGACGGCATCGCCGACATCCCCGGCGAGAAGGTCTTCTTCCTGCAGCTCGCCGACGCGCCCGTGCTGTCGATGGACATCCTGCAGTGGAGCCGCCACCACCGGCTCTTCCCCGGTCAGGGCGGCTTCGACCTCCCCCGCTTCCTCGCCGCCGTCCTGCGCGCCGGCTACCGCGGGCCGCTGTCGCTCGAGGTCTTCAACGACGTCTTCCGGCAGGCCGACCCCGTCCGCACCGCCGTCGACGGGCACCGCTCGCTGCTCGCCCTCGCCGAGGCGACGGCCGTCGCCGGTGCCGGGACCGACCCGGTCGGCGGACCCGCGCCGGCGCTGGAGGGCACCGCGTTCGTCGAGATCGCGACCGACGGCGACGCGCCCGCCCTCGACGGCGCGCTCGCCGCCCTCGGCTTCGCCCGCACCGGCCGTCACCTCACCAAGCCCGTCACCCGCTGGGAGCAGGGCCGCGCCCGCATCCTGGTCAACGCCGACGGCGGGCACACGGCGGCGATCGGCGCGCTCGCCGTGGAGTCGGCGGACCCGACCGCCGCGGCGCGTCGCGCCACCCGCCTCGGCGCGCCACCGCTCCCCCGCTCCCGGGGCCCCGCCGAGGCCGACCTCCCCGCCGTCACCGCCCCCGACGGCACCGCCCTGTTCTTCTGCCCTCCGGGCGACGACGCCGACTGGAGCGGCGACTTCCGCGCCATCGGCGAGCCGACCGACGGACCCGCGGGGGTCGGGGTCACCCGCGTCGACCACGTCGGCCTCGCCCAGCCGTTCGACCACTTCGACGAGGCGACGCTGTTCTACCGCGCGGTGCTGGGCCTGCAGCCCGGCAGCACGGGCGAGTTCGCGGCCCCGTTCGGTCTCGTGCGCAGCCGGGCACTCGCCGACCCGGCCCGCCGCGTGCGCCTCGCCCTCACCGTGTCGCTGCTGCGCCGCGGCGAGTGGGCGCCGGGCATCCCGGAGCCGCAGTACGTCGCCCTCGCCGTCGACGATGTCCTGGCCGCCGCCCGCGCCGCGCGGGACGCCGGCGCGCCGCTGCTCGCCATCCCGGACAACTACTACGACGACCTCGCCGCCCGCGTCGACCTCCCGCCCGACCGGCTCGCCGCCTACCGCGAGCTCGGCGTCCTGCACGACCAGGGCCCGAGCGGGGCGTACCTGCAGGTCTGTACCGAGGTCCTGGCCGGACGGCTCTTCATCGCCCTGGTCCAGCACGTCGGCGACGACGACGGCTACGGCTGGACCGACACCCCGGTGCGCATGAGCGCCCACCGCCGCCGGCGCCTGGCCCGCCGGCAACCGGCGCCGGGTCGGGTGACCCCCGAGATCGAGGGACTGGCCTGAGTCGGTTTCTAGGCCGGGAGAGTGAACCCCAGGGCGCTCGGTAACGACCCGGTATCGGCCGAGCGACAGCCGCGTCGAGATCATCGGAGACGGAGTCGTCCGCCTCGACGCAGCTCGCGGAAGGACAGCGCGTGGCCACCTGGGAACAATTGCGCAGCTACATCAACTCGCATTACCACGTCTTCTACGTCACGCAGTTCGGACAGCTCGCCATGAGCTTCGACCTCGGCAACGGCCGCTCCCAGAAGGTCCTCGTGTACCAGTCGATCGACGGCACGAACGGCAAGGAATGGGCGAAGATCGAATCGGCGGTCGGGCACATCGACGAGGTCGACCTCGGTCGGCTGTTCGAGGCGATCCGCTACCAGGTCGTCGGCGGGCTGGCGAAGAACGACGACTACGTGACCGTGCGGCACTCGATCCCGCTCGCCGACATGAGCGTCGACGAGTTCGAGGAGCCCCTCGCGGCGGTGGTGGAGACGGCCGACCATCTCGAGCAGCTCACCAGCCCTGTCGACCGGAACTGACGACCGGAACTGACGACCGAGAGAGGACACCACGCATGTTCGGCAGGAAGACACGCTCGACGACGGAGCAGGCACCGGCAACAGCGACCGGTGAGCGGGAGCTGGTCATCCCGGTGATGCGGTTCAGCGGCACCGGCTGGCAGGCGACCTGCCCGTACGGCACGAATTGTCCGCTCTCTCCCCGGCCCGGTGTGATCGACGGGATCGTGATCGGCTTCCAGGAGCGCGACGAGGCCGTCGCCGCCATGGACGCCCACCTCGAGCACGACCACGGCGTACCCCGCTCGACGCCCCGCCGGGTCAGCCAGCACTGAGCTCCCCCGCCCCACGGCTGTCGGGCGAGCTGATCGGGGGACCGGCGAGGCACGGATCGACAGGCCGTGGTTGGGCGTCCGGCGACGGACGACGGTGGTGGCAGACGGTCGCAGCGGCGACCACCGCACCCCGGGAGAGCGCCATGCCCCGCACCATCGACATCACCGTCCCCGACCTCGCCGGGAAGCGCGCCGTGGTCACCGGCGCCAGCGACGGCATCGGCCTCGGCATCGCCACCCGGCTCGCGGCGGCCGGTGCCGAGGTCGTGCTGCCGGTCCGCAACCCGCGCAAGGGCGAGGCGGCCATCGCCGCGATCCGCCGGCAGGTCCCCGCGGCGACGGTCTCGGCACGCGAGCTCGACCTGTCCTCGCTCGCCTCGGTCGCTGCGCTCGGCGCCACCCTGCGAGAGGAGGACCGCCCGGTCCACCTCCTGATCAACAACGCCGGGGTCATGACACCGCCGGAGCGGCAGACCACCACCGACGGGTTCGAGCTGCAGTTCGGCACCAACCACCTCGGCCACGTCGCCCTCGTCGCCCACCTCATGCCGCTGCTGCGCGCCGGCCGCGCCCGCGTGACGTCGCAGCTCAGCATCGCCGCTCGCAGCGGCTCCATCCACTGGGAGGACCTGAACGGGGAGCGTTCCTACGACGGGATGCGCGCGTACGCCCAGTCGAAGATCGCGTTCGGGCTGTTCGCCTTCGAGCTCGACCGCCGCAGCCGGGCCGGCGGCTGGGGCATCACCAGCAACGCCTCACACCCGGGCGTCGCGCCGACCAGCCTGCTCGCCGCGCGCACCGAGCTCGGCCGCGACCAGCCGGCGCGGGGCCGACGGTTCATCGGCGCCCTGTCCTCCCGCGGCATTCTCCTCGGCACCGCCGAGAGCGCGGGGCTGCCCGCCCTGTACGCCGCGACCTCTCCAGAAGCCCGCGGCGGGCACTTCTACGGGCCCCGCGGGCTCGGGCACCTCGGCGGCGCGCCCGCCGAGCAGAAGCCCTTCGCCCCCACGCGGAGCACCGAGGAGGCCGAGCGCGTCTGGCGGGTCTCCCAGGAGCTGGCGGGCGTGACCTTCGACGGTGCGGCCCGGCCGCGCGACGCACGCCGGCACTGAGGCACGGCACCGCCGACCCGAGGAACTCCCCTGTGACGTCGCTGTCCGTCGCGCCGGCACGGCCGCTGACTCCACTGGCCGCGGGCAGCGCACCTCCCGCCGCCCCGCGGCGTGCGGTGCGATGGAGCCCGGCGGGGCCTCGGGACACTCCTGACGCCACCTCGGCCGCGGAGAAGGAGCTCGGAGATGACGTCAGCGAACGGCTCGACGGCGCCGGAGCCCACGTCGAGGTTCACCCCGGAGGAGGACGCCGAGGACCTCGGCCGCCTCGTCGGGGAGACACGGGCGATGCAGGGCGTCAGCGCGGCGGAGCTCGCGCGCCGCGCCGGCGTGACGCCCGACGACGTGCTCGACTTCGAGGCGGGGCGCGTCATCCCCGCCCGGCCGCCGTTCGCGGCCTACATGGCGGCCCTGGGCTTCGAGGTCTGACAGCGCGGGGGCCGGCCCGGCGCCGATCGGCCCGGCTGCCCTGGTGAACCCGACCGACCAGCACCCGGTGTACGCGGCTGACGTGCGGTCCGGTTCGCCGCACCTCGTCGACGTGCGGACCGACCTCCGGACGAATCACTGACACCGATGTGACCCGCTCGACGCGGAACCTGGGCGATCGACCGAGTATCTTCTTGGTCAGGTGCTCCATATTCTCGCGGGAGGTGCGGACATGGCGTGGGTGTTCCTGGCGCTGGCGATCGCGTCCGAGGTCCTCGCGACGGTCTCGCTGAAGCTCTCCGACGGCTTCTCCAAGCTGGTGCCGTCGATCATCGTCGTGGTCGGGTACGTCGTCGCGTTCTTCCTGCTGTCCCAGGCCCTCTCGCGCGGCCTCGACCTCGCCATCGCCTACGGGATGTGGGCCGCGGCCGGCGTCGCGCTGGTCGCCGTCATCGGTGCGGGCTTCCTCGGCGAGAGCCTGAGCTGGGTACAGGCGGGCGGCATCGTCCTGGTGATCGGCGGCGTCCTCGCCCTCGAGCTGGGAGCGACGCACTGAGATGGGTGACGAGATCACCGACGGCCGTCTCCTCAAGGGACAGCGCCGCCGCCAGGCGATCATCGCGGCCACCATCGCGGTGATCGGGCGCTCCGGGCTCTCCGGGGTCAGCCAGCGGGCGGTGGCCGCCGAGGCCGGCGTCCCGGGCAGTGCGGTGTCCTACTACTTCCCCACCGTCGACGGCCTGCTCCTCGCGGTGATGGTCGATGTCAACGACCGCTACATCGCCGACCTCGAGCGCTGCCTCGCGCAGCCCGACCCGCTCGACGCGCTCGCCGAGCTCGTCGTGGGCTCCGGCAGCGACGCGTCGCGCGGCACCACGGCGGCCGAGTTCGAGCTGTTCATGCTGGCCGGGCGCGGCGAGCGGTGGCGTGACGAGTACCGCCGGTGGGTCGACGCGCTGGAGCGCTTCTTCGCCCGCTACGTCGACCGGGAGGCCTCGTCGCTCGCGTCGGTGACGATCGACGGGCTCATCCTCCGGATCTACTGCTTCCCCGCCTCGCTCGGGGTCGCCGACGTGCGGTCCCTGCTGCGGTCGATGACCGGGGCCTGAGAGAGCACCGTGCGGCGGGGCCCTACTCGCCGAAGGCCACGCGGACGTCGTCGGTCGTCGTCCGGGTCTGCGGCGCCGGGGCTGCGCGTCCGGTCTCCCCCGGGTCGAGCACGACCTCGTCGGCGACGATCGCGGGATCGAGGCGGAGGACGGCGTAGCCGCCGACGGCGCCGGCCCCGAAGCCGGGCGCGAAGACCCGCGTCGGGCGGTCGATCGCGCCGTCGCGGACGGCGTCGTAGAGGGCGATGGGGATGCTCGCCGCCGACACGTTGCCCATGGACTCGATGTCGAAGTAGAGCTGGTCCTCCGACAGGCCGGCCTTCGCGGCCAGGTCGAGGATCATCGTCTTGTTGGCCTGGTGCGGGACGATGAGCTCGATGCTCTCGAGCAGGCTGCGGCCGGCGTCGTCGGGGTCGGTCTGGTCGGAGAGCTCGCCGAGCATCTGGTCCAGGTAGCGCTGGACCAGCGACTTGACCTCGGGGCCGTAGACGGTGATGTCGTTGTCGAACTCCGGGTTCGGCCAGATGATCGAGTTGACCTCCGACACCGGCCCGCTCGCGTAGGTCTGCAGGACCTCGACGTCCACCGGGGCGCCCTCCCCCGCCGGCGCCACGACCATCGCCGCCGCGCCGTCCCCGAAGATCATCCTGGACGTGCGGGCACTCCCGATCTTGTCCGAGAACTTCTCGACGCAGACCAGCAGCACCGGCCGCTCGACCTCCTGGATCTGCCGGACCGCCTCGGCGAGCCCGTAGGGCAGGCCGGCGCAGGCGGCGACCATGTCCATCGACGTGTGGGTCTGCGCCAGCCCCAGCTCGCCGGACACCCACGTGGCGATGGAGGGGATCTGGCGGTTGCTGGTGCAGGTGCTGACCAGGACCGCGCCGATCTCGTCGGGCGCCCGGCCGGACTTCGCGAGCGCCGCCCGCGCGGCGTCCAGCGCGAGGTGGTGCGGCTCGCGGGCCGTGTAGCGCCGGCGCCGGATGCCGGTCTTGCGGGCGATCTCGTCGGCGCTCATCGGCGACCACGAGAAGCTGGCGTTGCGGATGACGTCGACGTTGTCGCACACGTGCTCGCCGCGCACGATCGCCAGGGCCTCCAGCGACGGCCCCACCCGGAAGGCCTCGCGCACCCGCACCGGCGGGAACGGCGTCCGGGGCGGCACCGCCTCCACCGGGGCCCGCGGCGTCCCCGCGGCCGCCGGGCCGGCCTGCTTGACCCGGTCGATGAACGCCGCGACCTCCCGGTCACGGGGGTGGAAGGTGACGACGAAGTCGTCCGGCCCGATGTCGGCCGGGTGCCGCAGCGTCGTGCGGGAGCCGTCCCACGGGTAGAGGTTGTGCAGCACCATCGACCAGCGCATCAGCGCCTCGAGCTCGGGCACCTCCTCGTCGGCGTCGAAGATCTCGTCGACCGGGAAGAGGTGGTGGTCCGGGTCGTGGTCGGGCATGACGAAGGTCAGCGCGTCGGGTCGGGCCAGGAACTCGGCGACGGTCGGTTTGATCGCCGGGAGCTCGGTGGCGTGGTGCAGCTTGTGCCGGAACACGTCGAAGAGCAGGGCGAAGACCCGGTCCTCGGCGTCGGCGGCCCAGCGTGTCGGCAGCTCCTGGTAGGCGCGCTCGACCGCCGCGACCTTGCGCTCGCGGTCCTCCCACGGCGTGAGCACCGGGAGGAAGACGTCGTCGCGGTGCCGGGGGACGTCGCGCCACCGGGTCGGGCGCTTGTCGAACATCGTCATCGAGTACCGGTTGACCCAGAACAGGTTCTGGCCGAGGTCACGCAGCAGCTCGAACCGGCTCGGGTAGGAGCCGCTCTCCACCCGGTGGAGGATGTCGGTCCCCGTCGGGGCCTTCGCCTCGAAGTCCCGCTCGATGACCGCGGTGAACTGCTCGAGCGTGTCGAGGACCGTGAAGTCCAGCTCGCCGAAGAAGTTGGCCGGGAAGACGAGTCGACCATGGCGGTTGATCACGAACGGCTTCACGGGCCACCCCCTGGAACGTCCACCCTAGAAGAGCGCAGGGGCTGCGGGACTCCGCTGCGCGGCGGATCATCGGGGACCGCTCGAGTGGGCCGAGCAGGAACCGAGGACGGCGATGGTCACCACCACAGCACCGGCGGGCACGGCCTCCGACGATCCGCCGTTGGGCCGGCGGGTCGTCGCGCTGTTCGCGCCCTACCGGGGTCGGCTGCTCCTGATCGGCCTGGCGATCCTCGTGACCGCCGGGCTCGGCATCGCCAACCCGTTCCTCACCCAGGCCGTCTTCGACGACGCCCTGTTCGCCCCGGACGGGCCGCGGCTGGGGCTGCTCACGGCCCTGGTCGCGGCGATGATCGTGATCGCCCTGGTGTCCGGGCTCATCGGCGTCGGGCAGACGTACCTGACGACGGTGCTCGGCAACCGTGTCATGCAGGGCCTGCGGGACCGGCTGTTCGCCCACCTCCAGCGCATGCACCTGGGGTTCTTCACGTCCACGAAGACCGGGGTGATCCAGTCGCGGCTGGACAACGACGTCGCCGGCGTCCAGTCGGTGGTCACCGAGACCGCGTCGTCGATCCTGGGCAACGTCGTCACCGTCGTCGCGTCGGTCATCGCGATGCTGGCGCTGTCGTGGCAGCTCTCGCTGGTGGCGTTCGTGCTCATGCCCGTGTTCATCGTGCTGCAGATCCGCGTCGGACGGGTGCGACGCAAGGTCGCGGCGAACACCCAGGCGTCGCTGTCGGACATGTCGGCGATCACGCAGGAGTCGCTGTCGGTGTCGGGGGTGCTGCTGGCGAAGGTGTTCGGGCGCCAGGACCACGAGATCGAGCGCTACCGCGCCGAGAACGCCCGGCAGACCGACCTCCAGGTCCGCCAGACGATGACCGGCCAGTCGTTCTTCGCCGTCGTCCAGGCGTTCTTCGCCATCACCCCGGCCGCGGTGTACCTGGTGGCCGGCTACGTCGGCACGGGCTCGGGGGCGGCGCTCCTGTCGGCCGGCACGCTCGTCGCGTTCACCACCCTGCAGAGCAGGCTGCTGTTCCCGGCCGTGCAGCTGCTGCGGGTGTCGCTCGACGTGCAGACCTCGCTCGCCCTCTTCCAGCGCATCTTCGCCTACCTCGACCTCGTCCCCGCCGTCACCGACCCGCCCGGGGCGCGCACCCTCGACAAGCAGCACGCCCGGGGGTCGGTCGAGTTCCACGAAGTCTGGTTCGGCTATCCCCGCTCCGAGGAGGACTCCCCTCCGGACGGCGCCCCTCCGTCCGACGAGGACCGCGAGCCGACCTGGGCCCTCCAGGACCTGTCGCTGCGCATCGAGCCCGGGCAGCTCGCGGCCGTCGTCGGACCCAGCGGCGCCGGGAAGACGAGCCTGTCCTACCTCGTGCCCCGGCTCTACGACGTCGACCGGGGCGCGGTGCGCCTCGACGGCATCGACGTGCGGAAGCTGACCCAGGCCTCGCTCGCCCAGGTCATCGGCATGGTCACCCAGGACACCTACCTCTTCCACGCCACGATCGCCGAGAACCTGCGCTACGCCGCACCCGACGCGACCGACGCCGAGCTGGAGGCGGCCGCCCGGGCCGCCAACATCCACGACCGCATCGTCGGGTTCGAGGCGGGCTACGAGACCGTGGTGGGCGAGCGCGGCTACCGCCTGTCCGGGGGCGAGAAGCAGCGCCTCGCCATCGCGCGGGTCATCCTCGCGAACCCCCGGGTCCTGATCCTCGACGAGGCGACCTCGGCGCTCGACACCGTCAGCGAGCGGCTCGTCCAGCACGCGCTCGAGACGGTGATGTCCGGGCGCACCACCATCGCCATCGCCCACCGGCTCTCGACCGTCCTCGCCGCCGACGTCATCTTCGCGATGGACGGCGGGCGCCTGGTGGAGCACGGCACCCACGCCGAGCTGCTCGCGCAGGGCGGGCTCTACGCCAAGCTCTACGCCGAGCAGTTCGGCGCCGGTCAGGTGGAGGCGCGCTGCGCCGACGGCGTCCGGTTCCGCGACGGTGCCGTGCTCCGCCAGGAGCGCACCGACGTCGCCTGAGAGGATCCCGCCGTGCCTCCCCGACCGTGCCCGTGCGGCCTGCCGGAGCCGTTCGCGTCGTGCTGCGGCCGCTACCTCGGGGAGTCCGGCACCCCCGCCCCCACGGCCGAGGCCCTCATGCGCTCGCGCTACACGGCCTTCGCGCGCGGCGACGTCGACCACCTGCTGCGGACCTGGCACCCGTCGACCCGCCCGACGACGCTGACCCTCGACCCCGCGCTCCGCTGGACACGGCTCGAGGTGCTCGACCGCGTCGGCGGCGGCCTGTTCGACACCGACGGCACCGTCGAGTTCCGCGCCCACCACCGCGAGGGCCCGACGACCGGGGTGCTGCACGAGCGCAGCCGTTTCGTCCGCGACGCCGGGCAGTGGTTCTACCGGGACGGCACCGTCCGCTGACCCGACACCGCCTCGGGGTCAGCCCGCCGTCTCCCGGACGTCCGTCCCCTGCTCGGCGAACGCCTTGAAGTCCTGCATGTGCTGGCGCGACTGCTTACGGAACACACCGCGCATCAGGGGCGCCGCCAGCCGCATCGGCAGGCTGCTGAACCGGTACTCGTTCTCGCTCGCCCAGAGCGTCGTCCCCGGGCCGGCTTCGGTCAGCCGCTCACGTGCGGCGTTCCACATGCCCTCGGCGACGATCTCGCGGTCGTAGTGGACGACGACGTCGCCCGGGATCGCGTGGAGGTCGGCCGGCTCCCGACGCGTGACGGTCTCGGTGCACTCCATCTCCTGCTGCCCCATCCGCAGCACGACACGTGACTCCGTGCCGACCTGCCCGTGCACCCCGGTCACCGGCTCGTGGCGCACCAGGCCACGCAGCCACATCGGCAGATGGGCGGGGTCGGCGAGCAGCTGGGCCACCTTCTCCCGCGGCAGCGCGACCTCGATCGAGACGGTGTACTTCATGGCGGAGCGGCTCCCGGCGTCCTGGTGGTCGGATGCACCTTGCCGTCGCAGCCTATATCAGCTTGCGCTTATACGGTCGTGCACCGTCAGGAGGGCACGACCCGCTCGGCGCGGAGACGCTCGAACACACGGGAGAAGGCGTCGAGGGTCCGGGTGTAGCCGGTGAAGCCGGCGAGGCGGGACTTCGTCATGTCCGTGACGCACTCGATGTCCCGGCCGAGGTCACCGTCGGTGTGCCAGAAGGACGCGACGCGGTCGAGCTGCGACTCGCGCAGGTCCTCGCGCCCGGCGATCCGCTCCCAGACCGACGCCATCCCCTCCATCTGCTGCTCGAGCGGGGCCGGCTCGCCGTCGAAGCCCTCCGGTGTCACGTGGAGCAGCTCGGCGAGCCGGGGCCACATCCAGCGCCACCGGAAGACGTCGCCGTTGACGACGTTGAAGGGCTCGTTGCGGGCGGCGGGCGTCGTCGCCGCCCACAGCATCTGGTCGGCCAGCTGGCCGGCGTCGGTCATGTCGGTGAGCCCGTGCCACTGCTGCGCCGAGCCGGGGAAGCGGAACGGGCGGCCCGTCTCGCGGCAGATCGCCGCGGCGGCGGCGAGCGTGGAGCCGACGTTCATGGCGTTGCCCACCGCGAAACCGATCATCGTGTGGGCGCGGTGCACGCTCCAGCCGAAGCCGTGCCGCTCCGCGGCGGCGAACAGCTCGTCCTCCTGCGCGTAGTAGAAGTTCGGGGCGTCCCGGCGCGGGGTGTCCTCGGTGAACGGCGTCTCCGGGAGCTCGCCCTGTCCGTAGGCCTCGAACGGACCGAGGTAGTGCTTGAGCCCGGTCACCAGCGCGACGTGCTCGACCGTCCCGTCGGCGCAGGCCGCGTCCAGCACGTCGCGCACCAGGGCGCCGTTCACCCGGATGTTCTCCTCCTCGGTCTCCTGCCGCGACCAGGCGGTGAGGAAGACCGACGTCGCCTTCGTGCCGGCCAGCGTCGCCCGCAGCGCCTCCGGGTCGGTGAGGTCGGCGTGCAAGGGCGCCACGCCGGGCACCGGGGACGTGCTGCCGCGCGAGAGCCCGAGGGTCTGGTCGGTGTGCGGGGCGAGACGCTCGGCCAGGGCGTGACCACCGATACCGGTGACGCCGACGACGAGCGGGCGGTCCAGGGCTGACATGGCGATCCTCCAGAGGGGACGGGGTCGTGTCCCCGGGTGCACCCGGCCCGCCCGTCGCGAACCGTGAGCAGGGCCATCACGTCGCGCGCCGACCGTCGATCATCCCGAGGTCGTGACCGCGCCGAACTCGATCCGGGGCATCGGACCGAGAACAATCCGCCCGGTCGACGTGCTCCGGGCCGGACCGCGCCGCAGCCGTCCATGTCGCAGCCCCAGCCGAGCCGAGGAGCTCCCGATGGACCACGACACGCACACCGACGAGCGCGAGTACGTCAGCGAGATCGCCGAGACGGCCCTCGGCCCCGTCGAGCACGCCGTCGTCGGGACCGGGTCACCGGTGGTCGTCCTGCACGGCAGCCCCGGCGGGATCGACGCCGCGGCCCTGATGGCGCGCATCCTGCCCCCCGACCGCGTCTCGGCGATCCTGCTCTCCCGGCCCGGGTACCTCGGCACCCCGCTCGACGGCCGCGCGACCATCGACCAGCAGGCCGATCTCGTAGCCGCGCTCCTCGATCACCTGGCGATCGACCGCGCCGGCGTCTACACCTGGTCCGGCGGCGGTCCCGCCGGCTACCGCCTCGCGGTCCGGCATCCGGATCGGGTGTCCGCCCTGGTCGCCGACGCCGCGGTGAGCCGGTCCTACGAGGTGGGTCACCAGGACGTCGCCACCCGGCTGATGTTCACCACCGCCCCGGGGCAGTGGCTGCTGCGGCTGATCGCCGCCCACCAGCCCGAGCAGTACATCCGGTCCGAGCTCGCCGCCGAGGGCGACCTCACCCCGGAGCAGCTCACGCAGCGCGTCGAGAAGGTCCTCGCCGACCCGGCCAAGCGCGACTTCGCCCTCGCGCTCGGCCCCACCGCCGTCCCCGACGCCCACCGCCGCGCGGGCTACCGCAACGATCTCGAGCAGTTCGCCGCCATCTCCTCGCTCGAGCTCGAGAAGATCGGCGCGCCGACGCTGGTCGTGCAGGGCACCGCCGACAGCGACCTCCCGCCCGCCCAGAGCACGTTCGCCGCGTCGACGATCCCCGGCGCCGAGCTGCTCGCCCTCGACGCCGGCACCCACCTCGCGCTCTACACCCACCCCGACGCCGCCGCGGCCCAGGCGCGCGTCGTGGACTTCCTGACGCGCCGCGGGCAGTGACGGCCCGGACCGCGGGCGACACCGGTCACGGTTCGGACACGACTGGTCGCAGTGTGCTCACACCTGGTCGCTCGGGAGCGAAGGACTCCAGGGGCCTCGCCGCCCCCGAGGCGTCAGGGAGGTGCCGTGGGCGACGAACGTCTGGTTCGGGACCCCTTCGAGCGCCCGATGCCGCGACGCCGGCCGCCGGGCCGGCCGGCGCTCGACCCCGGCGCGATTCCCGCGACGCCTCCGGAGGCGGCTCCCGGAGACGACGAGGACGGGAGCCCCGACACCGCGAGCACCCTCACCCCACACTGAGCATCCGTGGTTCGTTCGGCGTCCAGCCGTGGTGAGACCCGGGCCGAACGGGCATGCACCACCAGCAGGTGCTGGCCCAGGCCCGGCGACCAGGCGCATCCACGAGGTGGTCCCCATGCCCGCGATCACGTCGCAGGACCTCGGGAAGGTCCTCGCCCGCAGCACGAGAACGGTCGCCGCGGCACGGTCCGCCCGGGACCGGTCCCGGGAGATCCGGATCGAAGGACTGGTGCGGCGGCTGCGCCCGGCCCCGACCAGGATCGACCGGGCCAGCGAGACCGTGCTCCGGGCGCACCTCGGTGGCGCGCCTCTGCGGTAGCGATCGGCTCCCCGCGACAGGACCCTCCCCCACTACGGTGTCGATCTCCGCCGTTGCACGGGAGGGATGCCGTGGCGAGATCGTCCGAGCGCTTCGACGTCTTCCTGTCCTACGCGCGCGAGGACGAGAAGCAGGCGCGCGCGCTCGAACTCGGCCTGCAACGGCTGGCTCGGCCCTGGTACCGGGTCCAGGCCCTCCACGTCTTCCGGGACCGGACACACATGGTCGCGGGCGGGTCTCTCGACGCCGAGTTGCTGGAACGGCTGGAGCGGTCCTCGTGGCTGGTGCTGCTGGCGTCGCCCGACGCCGTCTCGTCCGAGTGGGTGCCCCTCGAGCTGCAGTGGTGGTACGACCACCACCGTCGCAGGGACGGCGAGATCGAGCGCTTGATCATCGTGCGGACCGACGGCGAGTTCCGTGCCGGTCCGACCGGCATCGACTGGTCCGCCACGACGTGCCTGCCGGAGGTCCTCCGAGACGCCCTCCCCAGCACGCCGATCTGGGCAGAGCTCCCTCGGCCACTCCTGGCGCAGCACGATGTACAACGAGCGGTGGATGCGGCCCTCCGTCGCCGACGGTCCACCGAGCGGGACGACGCCGACGTCCTCCGAGACGCCCTGCTCGACGTCGCCGCCCCGGTCCACGACGTCCCCCGTCCGCAGATGGAAGGTGTCCACCGGCGCCGTCGACGGACGACCTGGGCCACGGTCGCCGGCGCGGCCCTGCTCGTCGTCGCGCTCCTGCTCACCGTCGTCGTGGTCGCCGGCCGCGCCGACGAGCAACGCCGGGCCACCGCGGCCGCCGGACTCCTCCAGCAGGCCGCGTCGCTCCGCGCCGGCGACCCGCGCACGGCGCTGGCGCTCGGGGCTGCGGCGGACGCCCTGCACAGCAGCCCCGCCACCCGGGCCGGGCTGGTGACGACGATGACCGCGAGCCCGTATCGCGGGCAGGCGTCAGGGGAGGCACTCGCCTTCGCTCCGGATCGCCCGATCGCCGCCACCGTCGACGGCGGGGTCACCATCCTGTGGGACGTGTCGTTGCCGGGGCCGGCGCGCCGGCTCGGCGCGACCACTCCGGACACGCGGCACGACGCCGTGAACGTCACGTTCGCGCCCGTCGGTCCCCTCCTCGCGATCACCACGGCGACGGGGTCCGTCGAGCTCGTCGACCTCACGAGGCCCGCCGGTGCCGTTCCCTTGGGGCGCACCCCGGACATCCGCGAGCCGTCGTCAGCACCGGTTCCCGTCGCCTTCACACCGGACGGCCGTGGCGTCGTCCTCGTGCCGGAGGGCGGGTCGCCCGTGATCTGGCACGTCGACGGCGACACCCTTCGTGCCGATCCGGCGCTCCCCGGCCCGCCGACGGCGACGCCGCCCCTTCCTGCGCCGTTCGCGTCGATCGCGGTCTCCTCCGGCGGGCTGCTCGCGCTCGCCGACGGCCCTGCGGTCGCCTTGTGGGACCTCCCGACCCGACGGCGCCTGCCCGGCATCCCGGCCCGGGGTGGTGACGACGTCTCGGCGCTGGCCCTCTCCCCCCGCGGGCTGCTGGCGGTGTCCGGCTCGAGCGGCACGACGCTGTGGGACCTGCACGCGCCGGCGACCCCGCAACCGCTGTCGGACATGGATGCCGAGGACGGCGTCGTCACCGCCGTCGCGCTCAGCCGGGACGGGACCACCATGGTCGCGGGCAGTGTCAACGGCTCCACCCGGGTGTGGGATCTGCACCGGCCGAGGTCCCCGACGCCCGTCGGGCCGCTCAACCGAGGTCGGACCGAAGCGGTCCGCACCGTGGCGATCTCCGCCGACGGGGCGATCGTCGCGAGCAGCGGCGACGATCGCCGGTCCCTGCTCTGGAACGCGCGCGACCCGGCGCTGCCCGTCGCGACCAGCCCACCGGTGCTGGGGAACGACATCGGCGCCGACACGGGCGAACAGTTCCAGCGAACTCCCGATCTCGCCGCCGACAGCGACGGCACGACCACCGCGGTCTCGGACACCGCCGGCGTCGTGTCACTCGTCGACGTCACCGCCCGCACCCCTCCACGCCCGGTCCCGGTCGACCAGACCGCCATCGATCTGGCGATCACGCCCGACGGCCGGCAGCTCGCCGTCGCCGGCGACACCGACATCGCGGTCTGGGACACGACCAGGCTCACCGTGGCACCGATGCGAACGGGTGAGCAGGGCGTGCCGGAGGTGGGGGCGCCGGCCGCCGTCGCGATCTCCCGGGATGGTCGGCTGCTCGCCGCCGCCTTCGACAACGGCGACGCGCAGCTGTTCGACATCGTGACCGGCCGTCCGGTCGGGCCTCCGATCACCGGACGGGACGTCGCGGTCGTCGGCTTCGTGCCCGACGGCCGGACACTCGTCCTCGGCTCCTACACCGGGGAGACCAGCCTGTACGACGTCGACCCGAGAGGTCGCACCACACCGGCCGATGCGCCGCTTCCCGGGCCGCCTGAGTTCCGCAACGCCGTCGACGCCGTGGCGTTCTCCCCCGACTCCGCGACCCTCGCCACCGTGAGCCAGAACGGGACCGCCGTGGTGTGGGACGTGCGCGACCGCGATCGACCGACGGTGGTGGGCGTCCCGCTCGGCGCGACCGCGGGCACGGAGCTCACCGACGTCACCTTCTCCCGGGACGGAACGCTGCTGCTCACCCTCGGCAGCGACAGCACCATCAGGGTGCTCGACGTGACCGACCTCGGTACGCCCGTCCCGATCGGTCAGCCGGTCGCGGTGACCGCGCTCGGACCGGGCGCCCTCACCGCCCTCGCCGACGGCGACACCGTGATCGCCGGAGGCGGACCGGGTGGGCTCGCGCTGATCGACCTCAGGCCGATGCTCGATCTGCGGGACTCGGCGCGCGAGCGGGCCTGCGCCATCAGCGGGGGCGGGCTGAGCCGCGCCGAATGGGCTCGCTACCTACCGGACGTCGACTACCTCGACTCCTGCCACGAGTGACTCGGCCCGGACGGACGTCAGGGGCTCGGGATCGCACGGACGATGAAGTCGCCGGCGGTCGACGCGGAGAACCGGTCGGTCGCGGCGGTCTCGCACGTGATGTCCTGCGCGTTCGAGAACTTGACCGGGTCATGCGTGAGGAGACCGTCGCCGCTGTCGCGGAAGTAGATGTTGGTGCGGTTCCCGTCCCCGGGCCCGCCCTCAGTGCTGTCGAAGTTGACGCAGAAGATGTCGGAGCCCTCGCGGGGCGCGACGACCTCCAGGACCGGGCGAGGTCCCGTGGAGTTCCCGTCGGCGTCCCCGATCATGACGGTCCCGGAGCCCTGCCCGCCGACGCGCCGAGCGTCGATGGTGAAGACGAGGCCTCCGGACTGCGTGACCGCACCCTGCACGGTGAAGTCGCCCGTGGGACCCCCGCCACGGGGCGGGGTCGGCGTGCCCCCGCACTCGTGCTCGGGATGTGCCTCGCACGCCAGCGCGGCCGGAGCGAGTGCCACGGCACTCGATCCCCCGGCAACCGCTGCAACGATCAGCGCGGCCCCCACCGCTGCGGCACGCGTCCTCAGCGTCATCCGTTCCCCCCATCGTGGACTCCGTCGTGTCCAACGCACGGGGGATGTCGTGGTTACTGCGTCCGGGCCCCGCCAGCCGCCCGGTGAGCCGGGCGGGATCGGACGGTCCTCACCCGAGCATCGCGTCTTGACCGCCGACGGGCGGGGGCTAACGTCGGTCTCCCCTGACCGTGGTGGGCGGGAGGCCGGAGATGACGTACGACCTCGTGATCGTCGGTGGTGGGTCGGCCGGCTGCGTGCTGGCGAACCGGCTCAGCGCCGATCGGGACCGGTCGGTGCTGCTGATCGAGGCCGGGCCGGACTACCGCTCGCCGGCGGAGCTGCCCGAGGACATCGCGGGCGCCGCCTACGCGCCGCAGACCCACGACTGGGGCTACACCGCCGAGCCGGACGCCTTCGGCAACGCGGTCGCCGTGCCCCGGGGCAAGGTCATCGGCGGCTCGTCGTCGACGAACTACTGCTTCGCCATGCGCGCCCGCCCGGCCGACCACGCCGCCTGGGTCGAGCGCGGGAATCCCGGGTGGGGCTACGACGACGTCCTGCCGGACTACCGCGCGATGGAGTGCTTCGCCCACGGGGCCGACGAGTTCCACGGCCGCTCCGGCGTCTACCGGATCACCCGGGACGGCTGGCAGGACCTCGCGCCGACGGCGGCGGCGAGCGCGAAGGCCGCGGCCGCGCTCGGCTACGCCGAGGTGGACGACGTCAACGCGCCGGGTCCACCGGGCTTCGGCCTGGCTCCGCTCAGCGCCGTGGACGGCATCCGTCAGAGCACCGCCGACCTCAACCCGGTCCGCGAGCGCGAGAACCTCGAGGTCCGGGGCGGCGAGGAGGTGGAACGGCTCCTCGTCGACGGCCACCGCGCGGTCGGTGTACGCCTGCGGTCCGGCGAGGAGATCGCAGCCGGGGCGTGATCCTCGCGGCCGGGACGTACAACACCCCGGCGATCCTGATGCGGTCCGGGATCGGACCGGCGGACCACCTGGCCGAGCTCGGCGTCGACCTGGTCCGCGACCTGCCCGGGGTCGGGCAGAACCTCACCGAGCACCCCGTGATGTGGAACATCCACGCCGCGCGCCCGCCGGACACCTCGACGGCGCCGATGTTCCAGACTGCGCTCAGCGTCCGGCACGACCCGGCCGACCCGGACTACGACCTGCACGTGCTGCCGACCGCCGCGGTCCCGACCGCCGCACTCCCGGAGGCGTTCGTCCCGCCGGTCAGCGAGCACCCGACCGGCTGGGACATGATCTTCTTCGTGGCCTGCGTCCAGCCGCGCTCGCGCGGGGCCGTGCGGCTGCGCTCGGCGGACCCGTCCGACGCACCGATCATCGACCTGGGTCTCTACACGCACCCGGACGACGCGCCGCGGGTCGCGGAGGCGGTGCGGGTCGCGCGCCGGCTCGCCGCGACCCCGCCGCTGTCCGAGCTGCTCGTCGGTGAGCGCGCGCCCGGTCCCGACGTCGGCGACGACGCCCTCGCCGACGCGGTGCGCCGAGCACCGTCGCACTACAACCACGCCTGCGGCACCGCCCGGATGGGCCCGGCGACCGACCCGCAGGCCGTGGTCGGCAGGGACTGCCGCGTGCACGGGGTGGACGGACTCGCCGTCGTCGACGCCTCGGTGATGCCGACGATCCCGCGCGTGCCGACCAACCCGACCACGATCCTCGTCGCGGAGCGCGCGGCGACGCTGCTGCGCTAGGAGATCGCGTGGACTCGCCGGCGGACAACCCGCGCGCCCTGCCCGTCACGGTCATCGTCGGCGCGACCTCGAAGTGGCAGCCCGACGGGCCGAACACGCGGTTCGTCCACGGCCGCGAGGTCGGGCAGGACCTCCCGGTCGAGCGTCGCTGGGGGCTGGGCGGGGCGCTGGCCCACCGGTTCGCCCGCGAGGGCCACCACGTCGTGCTGACGACCCGCCGTCGCGCCAACGCGGAGTCGCTCGCCGCGACGATCGACCAGGACGGCGGCTCCTGCTCCGTCGTCGAGCTGGACGTGGGGACGGCGTCGTCGGTCGCCGACGCGTTCACCACGATCCGCACGCGGGCGGGCGACCCGGAGGTGCTGATCTACAACGCCGGGTACATGGCGGGCCGCGAGCTGCCCGAGGACCAGGAGCTCCTGGAGCACTTCCCGGACGAGCTCTTCGAGGAGGCCGTGGCGACCGCGTGCCGCGGCCCGTTCCTGGTGGCCAAGGAGGTCCTGCCCGCGATGCGGCAGCGGGGCTCGGGCTCGATCCTGTTCTCCAACAACCAGTACTCGCTGCGCGGGCGGAAGCGGTCGACCGGCCAGTCGCTCTACTACCCGCGGACCATGATGCGGGCCCTCGCCCAGGCCCTCACCGAGGAGTACTCCGAGCACGGCGTCCACGTCGCCAACGTCGTCGTGGACGGCTTCATCGACTCGCCCGGGACGCGGGCCCTCCCCGCGCTGCAGGAGCGCCCGGACCTCCTGATCGACCCCGTGGCCATCGCCGACGCGTTCCACTACCTGCACCGGCAGGACCGGTCGTGCTGGACGCACGAGCTCCAGCTCACCGCAGCCTCCGGGCCCGTCAGCGTCTGAGGGCCTCCCCCGGCGTTCGAGAGTCTCGTCGTCAGTACCGGGTCAGCCGCCGGCGGTTCCCCACCACGCTCCGGTGGACCGGAGCAACGATCGCGCCCACGAACCGCGCGCCGTCCCTCGGCGGCGTCGTCACCGCCGCCACGGCGGCCTGCCCGAAGGCATCGGCCTTCTCCTGGACCATCCTCACCAGTTCGCGGCGTTCCCGGGCGTCCGGCGGCCACCCACCCATCGCGATCCGGGCCGTGCGGTAGCCGACCACCACCGGCACGGACACCGAGATCTCGAGGAGCTGCATCCACGGCCGCACCCAGCTCGCCCGGGATCGAGGACGCACCGTGCTTCGTCGCGGTCATCCGTTCCACGGTACGGACCGCCGTCCGAGGCACCGCTGCGCTCAGGGTCCGCAGTACCGTCCGGACGTGTTCGACGGGGATGAGATCGTGCTTGCGCTGCCGACGTCCACCAGCTCCGGGCATCGCCACATCAGCGGCTAGTTGTCGTGACCCGGGACAGCTAGCGCCTCAGGAGCCCCGGCAGAGGCTGGCAAGATCATTGCACGTCGTGCGGCGCGGTGGCTGCGATGGCAGCTGCCAGCACGGCCCGGGCGCGACGTCGCGCACTGCGGGGCAGAGCGCGAAAGTGCCGCGCCGCCAGCACCTCGGCGGCTGAGATCACATCAGCAAGAGCCTCCGGCGAAAAGTCCTCCAAGCGATCGACCAGCAGCTCCAAGTCTTCCGGGAAAGGGCGTGCGACAAGGGCGTTATACGCAGCGATCCGGGTCTTTCTCGCGCCTGATGTCCGCATCTCGAGCAGAAGGTCGACCGCGCCAGGCACGCGGCATCGGACAAGGGCGTACGCCGCCTCACGCCCCTCGTAACCATTCTGGGTGGCGGAACGGCTCCCGAGGGCGGCGACCACCGCCTCGGGCTCGACCTCGGCCAGAGCGCGAGCCGCGGCCACGTGAGGCGGCGGCCCAGCGTGAAGGAAGAGGCGTCGACGGGGGGCCGTATGGTCGCCCGCGTGGTCGCCGTCAGCCGTCGTCGTCTCCTGATGCAGACACGCGAGGAGGGCCTCCCTCACTCCGGGGTCCGCCCGACCCCGTAGGCCCCCGATCGCCGACACCACAACACCGGCCAACTCTCCCGGTCGTCTGATGCACTCCACGAGCGCAGCAACGAGCCGTACATCGTGACGGTCAGCGCACGCATGAGCGGCGTGACTGCGGACCGCTGGGTTCGGGTCCTGCATCGCGACGAGCAGCGCGTCGTCGAGATCCATGGGTTGCCGCTCGATCACGATCTCGAGGGCATCCGCCCGGACGTCGTCGTCACGGTGGGCCGTCAGAGCTGTCACGCGGGCGAACAGGACCTCGTCGCGCTGGCCGCGGGCCGCCTCCAGCGCGGCCAACACGACGTCGCGGTCCGGGGAATCCATGAGCTCAACGAGGTCCTCGTCGATGCCCTCAGGACGCAACGCGCGCAGCGCCCGAGCGGCCCGCTGCTGAGCCCTACCGGGGCTCCTCAGGCGCTGGAGAAGTTCCGTGGTCACTGCTGGGGTCGCAGCTGGAGGGCCCTTGTCCTTGCCGAGGTCCGCGAGGGTGTCGCTCGAGTCGATCACCAACCGTAGGTAGGCGGCTGTGAGCAGCGGATCGCGACAGCCACTTCTGGTGAGAGCCGCACGGGCTGCCTGCGCGTCGCGCTGACGACGATGACCTGCGTCATCACCTCCCCGCGCAACGTCGTCCTGTGTTGCCGCATATTCGAGGTAGCGGCTCAGCCGCCCGAGGAGCGGGCTTTCCAGGCGCGGATCCACCGGGGCGTCAACGATGTCCGCGGCGGCGGCCGCGACCTCCGGGTCGTCGTCGGCCAGCCCCAGAAGAATTAGCGGTGTTGCATCGTCGCCGCTTCCGTGGAGGACCGGATAGGCCGCGACGCGCACGGGAGATGGCTGATCTGCCCTCAGGTACGGCGCGACTGCTTCGTGAAGCTGCGCCGGCGGGAGCGTGGCGAGCGTGTCGATGCACGCCGCGCGGACGCGGAAATGGTCGGAGAAGACTTGAGCGATGAGCTCGTCGCGCACGCGGACCTGGAAGGGCCTTCCCGCCAACGACTTTGCGGCCTCTGCCGCCACCTGCTCATCTTCGTCGCCGAGTCGGGCCAGTAGGTGGGCAGTGGGGTCCGGGGTTCGCACGCCCCCAAGGCTTCGTACCGCAGCAAGCCGCAAGGAGGCGTCCTCGTCCTCGGTCAGGCCCAGCAAGACCTCGACGGCGCACCGCGCGAGTACGGGCACACCGCGCAGTGCCGTCACGGCGGCCCATCGCAGGTGTGGATGCCTGAGAGTCACCTCGAGGGTCCTCTGGAGGTCGCGCTGCTCTTGATAGCGGAGCAACGTGGCCGACTCGGGATGCTCGGAGAGGAGCCGGATCGCCGACAACGCCGCGTGGCCGAAGGCATCGTCACCGGCCCCGTGGAGCCGCGACACCAGCTTCCTGACCTCGTCGGCCCCGAGGAGACCTCCCAGCATGGAGATGACCTGAAGCCACTCGGGATCGAACCACAGGTGACGTTCGATGATCTCCCATCGACGTTGCTCGTCGAGCGTGGAGAGGTGACGGGCAGCGAGGTACTCGGCGAAGGTGCGGTGCACGAAGAGGTAGCGGGCCGGGCGCCCCCCGGACACATCGCCTTCAGGAACGATGAGCCCCAGGTCGACCGCGAGCTGTTCGATCAGCCGGTCCGCGCGAACCCCGAGTTCGGCGAAGGACGGCTGGTCCCGCAAGGAGCGGGCGAGCGGGCGATGCGGCATCAAGTCCGTCCAACCGCCGTCGCTGTCGGCGAACTGAAAGGCGATCCCGGCGGCCAGTTCCAGCAAGGCCTCGTCGTCGCTCCGTGACCGGGCAGGGACACGGTGCGGTCGTTCGAGGAACCACAGCAGCATTCGCTCGTAGAGCGCCGCCCGAGTTCGGGGGACGTCTTCGCCGGTCTCGGCCAAGGAGCAGAGGAGGGCGAGCAGGAGCGGGATCCTGGCCATGCCGGAGATCGCCGGGTCGGCGACGGCCGCGATCAAGTGGGCTTCCTCGAGTGCGCCCAGTCCCCAGGTCCTCGCGAAGGCGAGGACCTGTTCGTCTGTGAACGACAGCAGCTCCACCTCGACTGACGCCCCATGCTCGGCCGGGGTGTAGCCCGCGATCCTGCTGGTCAGGATCAACTGCCGTTCGCCCGGCCGCTGGCACCAGTCCGCGAGCGCAGCACGGATTCGTCGCCGTGTCTCGTCGTCGGGCACCTCGTCGAGCCCGTCGACGAGCAGGTGAGCCTGCCCGGCGTCCACATGCTGAGCGAAGGCACCCATCGAACGCTCCGCGAGCCATCCCCTGGCGACGAACTGCCGGGCCACGATGGACCCGATGGAGCGCTCAAGGACCTCAGCCAGCTGGTCAGCGCGGATGGGCACCGGAATTGGAACGCTCTCCTCGTCGCCGAGGCAGCCGAGAGCCTCCTGAGCCAACCGGATGGCCTCGGTCCGCATGAGCCACGACTTCCCCAAACCGGGATCGGCGAGCACCACGAGGTGACGTGCGGACGTCCTGAGCTCTTCCCACGAACGCGCCGCCAGCGGGTCCTCCGCAAACTCGCCGCTGGACTCGACCGGAGAGCGGTAGGCACGGCCGGTGATCGGTTCACCGGCGCTCGAGTTCGCCTGGCGCCGCGTGGCTCGGACCCGTACGCGCTGGTCGAGGCTTGCTGCCTTGCCGCGCGGCAGGAAGCCGGGCAGCTGGTGGCGGGACTCGTCGACGACGCCGTCCAGATACGCCGCGAGAACACCTCTATACCAGGACGGGTCGCCGGACTCCTGCCCCTTGCCCCAATCATGGGCTGCCGGCGGCAGCACCGGCACGGCACCCAGCGGTGGTTCGACCTCGCCTGGCTGACTGGTCAACAACCGCAACAGCGGCTTCGCTCCGGCCACGGAGAGCTGGTCGATCCGGTAGACCGTCGTCGAGGCCGGCGCCAGGAAATCGGGGACGTCACCCACGGTCGCGCCGGGCAGGATCACCGGAACCCAGCGATCAAGTTGCTGCAGATCGGCATATACCGCATCTCGAATCAGCCGAGCCTCGTACTGGACTCCGCGCCCCTCGTCCGGCCCAGCACGCCCCTCCGCCCGGCGCCGGTAGGCCGGGGACGCCACGATCAGGACGTGATCAGCTTCTCGGATCTGCTCGGCCATCCACTGCGCCCAGTCCGCCCGCCGCTGGGCCGCCACCGTGTCCAACTTTGCGTCGATCCCGCAATCGCGGAGGAACAGCCACAGATTCCGCACGAGCCGCACATGCTCGTCCGATTCATGTGCGTAGGAGATGAATACCCGGGTCGCCCCCGACTGCCCCACCGACCGTCCCGCCGTCCTCCCCGGCAACTCTCACCACGGCAAGTCTCCATCACCGAAATCTCGCGGCGTCACAGACCCTCGGAACCGGCTGGACCCGCGGCAAGCAGATCTTGCTGCGCGCGTGAACGTGCCAGGTAATGCGGTGCGATGTTCGGCGTGACCTCGGCGCGGCGACCCGGCCGACGAGCGCCTCGTCCACCGCGTCCGACGCCCGCTCCCTCGCCACGGGACCGCGCTCAGTGACGGCGGCAGGCGTCCCGCTCAGCGCGACCTCGGGCGAACCGGCGTCAAGGGGTCCGGATCGGAGGGACGATGAAGTCGCCGGCGATCGATGCAGCGGACCGGTCGGTCGCGGCGGTCCCGCACGCGATATCCGTTGCGTTCGAGAATTCGACCGGGTTACGTCTGTGAGGCCGTCGCCGCTATCGCGGAAATAGAACGGCAGACTCAGTTCGCGATCGTGTGCGTGACATGACACCCGAGAATTAAAGCACCCCTGGCTCCTCCTCGAGGCCGGAGCGCTGGGCCGCTCCCCTCAATGAGTCTCGAGTCTTTCCACTACTACTCGATCTGGAGCAAGCCGATCTCAGGGGCCGCTGGCCGAATTCCAGTCCTGAAGATTACTGGCGACCGCGCTACCCCGGCGGAGGCGAGGTTCCGTCGGGAGGCGGACAGGAAGCGCGGAACTCCTCGCCGTCAGTGGCTGCTCCCCACTGCTCGGGTGTCATCGCGACGTCGCGGAGACGGCACGCGACGGCAGCGGGGTTATGACGCGCCGTCTCGACGCCGGACAGGTCGATCACGCGCAACGTGTCGTCCTCGCGCGTCGCCATCCACATCCAGGGTCCGTCCGGGGCCATGCCGAGACCGAGCACCTGGGAGCCCGACGCGCGCACCGCGGGTCCCAACGGTCGGACCTCGGCCGGATCGGTCAGATCCCAGAGACGCATCAGCTGGTCGGCTCCCCCGGTGACCGCCGTACGACCGTCCCGCGAGACGGAAAGTGCCGACACGCCCTCGACGTGAGCGCTCGGTCCTGGGGACGAGCGAGGATTCGATGGGTCTGTCACGTCCCATCTCCGCAGGGTGCCGTCGCGAGATCCGGTCAGGACCGTACTGCCGCCCGGGCCGACGAAGGACGCTGCTGTCAGCCCGGCTGCGTGACCGACGAGGTCGGGGCCCAGGCGCGTCGGACGACCGCTTGCGAGAGTCCAGAGCTGGGCAACGGAGCCGGGGACGTCCGGCAACGTTCCGATGGCCGCGACGAAGGTTGAGCCGTCTCGCGAGAACTCGAGGTCGGCGATCGGTGTCGTGGCTGCCGGATGGACCGAACTCAGGCGTGGTCCTCCCGGGGTGTCCACATCGACGACGTGGGTGAGCCAGCCGGCGTCATCGCCGAGGACAAGGCTCTTGCCGTCCGGGGCGAAGACGATCGCGCTGATGGCCGTCGGCCCCTTGAGCGTGGCGCCTCGCTGGCGAAGGCGCCCTTCGGGTCCGATGTCAAGGAGACGGACCGTCCCGTCGCTCGAGGCCGTGGCGATCGTCCGGCGGGTGGGCGCGAAGGCGGCGACGGCTCCGCGCTGGTTGAGATCCGGTGGCGGCGTGCCCTGGCTCCCCACGGGCACACGGTCCAGTGGGCGGGGAGCGGGTCCGGTGACGTCCCAGAGGACCACGTCCTTCGCGATGCCGCCGGTGAGGAGGTAGCCGCCGTCGGAGCTGGTCGCGAGGCTCTGCAGCGCCCCCTGGCCTACCCTCTGCTCGTCGGCGACCCGAGGACGCAACCCGTCCCGGGCCTGCCACACGATCATGGCCCCATCGGCTCCGGCGGCCACGACCTCGTTCGTGTCGGAGGTGAAGGCCACGCCAGCGACGTCGTCACCTTGGCCCACGAGCGGCTGAGCCGCCCGGACGACACGGTCGCCCTCGATCTTCCAGAGGATCACGCGGTCGTCGAAGCCACCCGTGGCGAGCGTGATCCCGTCCGGCGAGGCAGCCAACGCGTTGACGGCGGTGTTGTGCGGTCCGCTGTCGTCGGTGCGCAGCGCCCGCGGCGGTCCATCGCCGAGACGCCAGACGCGGGGCGCCCGGCCCTGACCCGTCAGCACCGTGCGGCCATCGGGCCCGAAGGCGACGGGCACCGGATCAACGCCTTGAACACCAGCGATGAGCGGTGCCGAGACCTCCGTCGGCCGACTCACGTCAGTGACGTCGTAGAGCCGCACCGAAGCCTCCGACAGTCCTCCACCTGGAAGCACGGTGCGGCTACCGACGGCGAGCGTTCGCCCATCGGGCGCCAGCGCGACGCCGAGGACCTCGAGGCCTGTCAGGGGAAGGTCGATCCGACGGCCAGATCCTGGGGCCTCTCGGCGGGACACGTCGTAGAGCGTCACCGCCGCCCCGGTTCCGCCCGCCACCAACCGACGACCATCCGTCGAGAACGCCAACGACAACACGACGTCGCTGTTCTCCCGCGCGCCGACGTTCGGTGTGGTCACCACGCCCTGATTGACTGTTGACCGGCGCAGCGTCGTGAGGAGTTGCGGCGCGCCGCCCGTGGCGAGGTCCCAGAGCCCGATGATGCCGTCCACCCCACCGGTCGCCGCGGTTCGGCCGTCCGGCGTCACCGCTATGGCGAGGATCCTCCCGGTATGGGGGCTGTCGAGCGACGTGGGGCCTCGGAGCGGTCGGCTCGGGTCCGCCATGTCCCACAGACTCAAGGTGTGCCTCGCGCCCTCCCGCACCACCCGGTCACCGGCCATGGCGATCGCCGCAGGCGGTGGCTCGCCGATCTCCGGAGGGACGCGAGCGACGAACCGGCTCGCCAGCACGGAATCCAGCAACGCGTTGGTGGTATCCGGTCGCGGGGCCAGCGTGTAGGCGCCCAGAGCGAGCTGGGTCGCTCGAAACGGGTCAGGCTCCTCGTCAGCGTCGTCGTCGAGAACCTGCGCGGTTGCGATCGCCGCCTGCTCATCCGCCCGGTCCCGCGCCTCCCCCGCGATCAGCCAGAACACAACGGCTGTGACCGCCGCGGCCGCGAACACCGCCGCGGCGATGGACAACCCGATGAGTGCACGGTTGCGCCGCCGTCGGTAGACCCGGGCGAGCGCCTCCGGACGGACCCCGAGGAGGTTCGGATTGATCCTGGTCGCCGCCTCGTGGAGCACCGCTGACCGAATCGCCGGTGTCCCGCCGGCGGCACTGCGGATGTCCTCCCACAAAGGCGCCTCACCGAAGTCGGCATCCCGTACAGCAGGTGGGAGAGCGGTCGTCTGCTCGGGGTCGAATCGTCCGGTGTCGGCATCCCAGACGATCTCACCGCCGGTGAGCACGATCAGGAGCTGATCCTGGCGACCCATGTCCAGCCACCATCGGACTTCCTTGTCGACCCACTCGGAGATCGCAGCATACGGCGAGGCGATGAGCACCAGCCACGAGGAGGCCGCCATCGCTTCGTGCAGCCGCTGCGCGAATTTCGCTCCTGACGGAAGACCTGTCCGATCGCGAAAGATGCGCACCGCCGCCCGCGGTGAGTACCACGGGCGCCCGTACAGCTCGAGCTGCCGCTGGAAATCGTCGACGACATCAGCGTCGGTCGAATGGGTGTACGAGATGAAGGCGTCGTACAGGAACGCTTCCCGCGGTTTCGCCGGCGCTGCCGGTGGCGCAGGGACGGCGCCGTCGGCGGCGACGGCCTCGGCCTCCTCGCTCGTCACGCTGGGACCTTGTCGGGCCGCACGGCGCGGAAGCCCACTCGACGCAACAACGTGGGCATCGCCAGGATCGCCTCCCGGTCCTTCTTCCGTGTCTCCTCCGGGAGCTCGGCCCAGGGGCGCAGGTCAGGATCCTCCGTTCCGTCCTCCTCGGTGGGCCGGGTCCGCCGCCGTTCCGCGACCCAGCGCCGATGTTCGTGTTCGGCCAGGGAATCGACCTCTTCCGTGGTGAGGACGATGTCACTCAGTCCGTCGTCGTCTCCTTCGCTGGGCAGGAGGACCGCGCCGACGGACCGCAGCAGCGATCCGAAGGACTGGGCCTGTTCTCGGTTGGACGCGCGGAACGTCTCGTCCAACTCCTCCCAGGGGACGACAGCCGGGCCCTTTCGCTTCCTCGCCAGCGCGTGGGCCAAGTAGGACGCATGAACCTCCTGCGCCAATGCCTCGAGAATCTCGTCCCGGTTCCTCAGCGCTGCGACGCTGTAGACGTCGCGGACCTCGGCGAAAGTGCGTAGCTGAGCCTTCCCCACGGGTCCCGCCGGAGCTTCCCGCGCACCGGACACGACGTCGCCCAACGCCACGCTGGGCCCGAGGGTGACCACGACATCGACCGATCGTTCCCTGAGCGCATGTGCTGTCTGGAAGCCGATCCGGACGCCGGCGCCGACATCCGGGGTACAGACGAACACCAATCCCGGACGCAACGCTCGCACCTGCGCTCCCCGCGTCTCGGGACCGCAGATGTGTGGATCGTGCCCAAGCCGCCCGCTCGTTCGGCGGCGTCCGAGTGCCGAGGAGAGGGCATCGTGGACCGGGCCTTCACCGAGAACGACGACCGGCCCGGCGGCGCCTTCGGGTCGATACGTCTTGAGGAGACGGCGTGCGGCGGCAGCGGCGGGATCGAAGAACTCCGGCGGCCTCGCCGTCCCGGTGCTCATCGTCCTGCGGAACAACACGTCCGCCAGCCCGGGTGACCGCATTTCCACCATGCATCGTGCATCCCTGCGGTGACGGGGCGTCCCGCAGACGGTCGCGGCGACATCGGCACTCGCGGTGTCGTCCCCCATCACGACGACGACGAGGGCTGCCGTGGCGACCCGCGCACCGCGCAGGGTCCCCGAGTCCCGGGGATCGCCGCCGATCCGCAGCACCGGGCCCTTGCCCACCCGAGCCTCCGGCCAGCGTGCCCACCGCGTGGCGTCGGCCGACGGGTCGACGACCACGCACGAACTACCAGCCTCGCTGACGCTCCTGGCCACCAGCAGTGCCGGTACACCGCTGCCGCAGACGACGGTGTGAGCAGTCCAGAAGAACCGCACGCGGGTCGCCTGGATCGCCGCGTCGAGGACGACCTGACCGGCCAGCACCAGACCGAGCGCAGTGCTCGCGGGCGCGAGGAAGCGTGCGATCTCCAGGGGTATCGGAAGCCTGACGCCCTGCTGCAGCGGAGCGGCGTCGAGAAGGAACAACTGCAGGGTGAAATAGACGTACTCGACGGGCCTGCTGCCGTCAGGGACGGTGTTCGCCGGCGGATCGGCTGCCATCTGCTCGAAGCCGACGTAACCGAGTCCGAAAGCCACCGCACCGAGAACGACCACCAAAGAGCGCAGCAATGCCCGCGTCCCCGCCGACAGTCCGCGCGGTGCCTCCACGATCCCCCCAGGTCGATCGCCTTGGGGGGAGATCGAACTCCCGATCACGATCCGTGTGAAGCAAGTGCTGCAACGCTTCATCCGTTTGGCGCAACCAGATCACGCCGCTCACCCACGGCTTTACTCGCCAACTCGCGCTCCGGCCGTCGTTCGACGCCGGCCCTAGCGTGCGGCGCCTGTTTGCCGAGGCGCCCGCGCAGCGCACGCTCCAGGCCGGGGACGGGATGGAGTTGCTGTTGGGGCGCAGACCTCCTTGTACTCCATGCACACGTAGCGCGGGAGGGTCGCCTGGCTCCGAATCAAGGCCGCTCGCAGAGTTGAGGGCCAGCGAGCACACGAGACACGGCCGATCCGTCGAGCTAGCCGCTTCCTCGACCCGGATGTACCACGTCGGCGTCGTCTGCGACCCGAGTAAGCGCGTGGAGCACTTGCCGTGCCCCTGCGGCCCCGTTGCGCGGCCGCACCACGACCGGTCCCCGAGGGGCGTAAGTGCCCCTCTGGCCAGGTTCGCGAGACTCGAGCTCGGCGACCCACGCAGACCGGGTTGACTTGTCGGCGAGGACTACGACGTTGGTCACGCCGGATGTGGCAAGTTGGTCGACTTCCCAGGCCAGGCCGCCCTGGGAATCGGCGGCTCCGCGCAGATCGATGAGCACGACGGCAACCTGAGCGATGATCGCGGCGAACGTCGCGTGCCAGGCCTCGGGCCCGCACAGGATGTCGTGGACGCGGTGCCGCCCGTCCGGGTCGGCTCGAAGATCGCTTGCGGCCACACGGGCCGGGGCGTCCTCCTCGTCGGTGATCACCCGGCGACCCACCCGGCCCAGGAACCAGTCGACGGCTTCGTCCGGCTCCAGGGTCTCGCCCGCCAGGTCGACGCCGCCGATGAGTACGACTGCTCCAAGGTAGCGCCAAGAACGGCTGACATCCCGCAAGAGCGACACGGAGCGCCGACCGCCGGCGAAGGATCGCAGGAGCAGTAGATGTCGCGGTGCGTCCCTCTGGGGTCGCTGGAAGCAGACCTGAACCAGCGGCACCGAGACCACGAACGCGGCAAAGGGAGCGAGGCCTACGGCGATGTCGCCGATGGTCCCTTCGAAGGTAGCCCACATGCACAGCCACGGCGCCTGACTGAACCAGAGCACGACGGCGTGTTCGGTGACGTCGTCGATACGGCGGGTCCGGTACGCCCACCACACCGCGGCCACCACCGCCGACGTCACAAGCACGCTGCCGATGGCAGTGGCGGTGATGGCGCCTGCCGTGGCGCCGTCCGGTGGCTGCGGGACGACGATCAGGGCGAGCATCAGCACGAAGGCGAAGACCACGGCGAGCGTGATCGGAGTGAACAACCACCCCACACCCCGCAGTGCCGTCGGCGCGCTGAGCAGGACCACGGCGGCTGGGACGACGGCCGGAGCGACGAACCCGAGGAGGATCAGAGCCCAGTTGTCGGGGCCGACCGCAACCATTCCCAGGAGGGCCACCCCAACGAGAAGAGCGACGATCGCACCCACATAGACACGACGACTTGGGATCAGAAGGGCACGAGCGACAACCAGTACCGGACAACCGAACGCGAGTATCAGCAGAATCAGTGTGGCCACGAATTCCGGGGTCGGCTCGGTACCAACAAAGACCGATGTGCGCAGCACGACCACCGCGGAACCGCCCGACACGACGAGTGCCGGAAGGAGGTGGATCGCGAGGCAACGCCGTGCAGCCCTCCGCGATACGATTTCGAGGGGAGCGGGCCGGCCCCGAATCCATCGCGCGCCGCCACCACCGGGTCGACGCTCGGGCCATGCTCGGGGTCGTCGCTCGATCGCTCGCTGACCGGTGAGCGCCGCGACTTGGTGCCGGTAGCGACGCAGGATCGCGACGGCGATCACCGCGCTCAACGGCGTCGCGGCGAGCGCGATGACGAAGGCGGCGCCTACGAGGCCCGAGACGGTCACGGTCAGCCTTCCTGTGAATGACGTGTCTCCGGGTGTCGCGTTGGCTCCTGCGGTGTTACGGGCGGCTGGCTCGTGCGTGGGCGTAGGCCCTCCACGTCAGACGTCCTTCGGCACCTGTGACCGCGCCGCGTCGTGGCTACCGCAGAGTTCCTCTGGACCTCCCGTCGCCAAGCTTGCCCCGGCCTCTTGCCAGCTTCCCTTGGACGCGGCCCAGGTGGTCGATGGGTTCGCTCTCGCAGAAATCGAGCGCCGCCCCGTGGGAGCTGAACGTCCCTGCAGTGACCGTCGACGATGAGGAGGTCATTCTCGTTCGTCGTAGGAGCTACCTGGCTCGCGAGCTGGCGCCCACAGCGCGGACGAACTAGAGAGCCTGAGCCGTCCAACTCCCGATCGCGGGTACTGGCGACCGCGCAAGCCGTGATCAGCGAGGCATGAAGAGACGGGGCGACAACCGGCAACCACAGACACAAGACAGATCCTCGGCGATCGCGGACAGGATGCAACCCGATCACGATGTCGATCGGGGACTTGAGGACTAACACCGGACGAGCAGGCTTGCCAGACACGCGACCCAACGGCTCGAGGACCCCGACTCGGTCCTTTCTTGCCGCACAGAGCCGAGGCATGCCGAGCACGTGCACACCCGGTAAGAGGTCGCTCCCGACCTGCCTGCCAAACCAGTGCATGAACCGCCCCGGCGTGTCCGGAGAGCTACGGGCTTGAGTGCTCGGACTCGGGTTGGGCGTGGCATTGACGGTAGTGGGCGTGCTCGAGTTCGACGGGTGGGATGTCGCCGGCAGTGCTGTGCAGGCGGCGGTGGTTGAACCAGTCGACGTACTCGAGCGTGGCGATCTCGACCTGCTCGACGGTGCGCTAGGGCGCCCGCGGCTTGATCAGCTCGGTCTTGAACAGCCCGATGGTCGACTCGGCCAGAGCGTTGATG
>NZ_JBBEGL010000004.1:0-731059 GCF_037400275.1 Actinomycetospora aeridis
AGGGGCAGGATGCGGGCATGACGGAGAGCGACGAGCCGGGCTACGAGGAAGCGCGCGAGGAGCTCGAGAAGGTCGTCGCGCGCCTGGAGGCCGGGGGCCTGAGCCTCGAGGACTCCCTCGCGCTGTGGGAGCGCGGCGAGACGCTGGCGCGCCTGTGCGAGCGCCACCTGGCCGGGGCCCGCGAGCGCGTCGAGACGGCGCTGCAGGAGGCCGGCGACGGCACGCGCGGCGAGACACCCGGGTGACGACCGGGCGACACCCGGGCGAGGAACCCCTGCGCCACGCCGTGATGCCGCAGACTCGACGGCCATGAGCAGTCCGTACGGCCCGGGCGGTCCCGGCGACGTGGACCGGGCGGTGTCCGGTGCCCACGCCGACTACCACCGCGAGATCCAGCAGCACACCGAGCCGGACGGGCTCGTCGACGACGTCGTCACCTACCGCATGCTCGCGCCGCACCTCATGCGCACGCTGCTGTTCCTCGTGGCGCCGACGGTGCTGCTCCTGCTGAAGTTCGTCATCGACTACCTCGCGTCGATGTCCTCGCCCGACGACGTCACCGACATCGTCTCCACGCTGCTCGGCCTGGTCATCGTGGTGCTCTACCTCGCCGGGATTGCGTCGTTCTTCGCGCCCGCCAAGGAGCCGATCGCCGAGTACGCCCGCCTGCTCGAGAACCGGGGCGACGCCGCGACGAGCGCGTTCGAGTACGTCCGCGCGGCCGCCGAGGGCCGCCGCAGTCCCGCCGAGGTGCGGCCGTCGACGGTGGCGGGCGTCCCCGTGCTGCTGTTCCACCAGTACAGCGAGCGCGCGATGCTGCTCGTCCAGCCCTACGGTCGCGACCTCTACG
Organism: Actinomycetospora aeridis; assembly: GCF_037400275.1. NCBI lineage: Bacteria > Bacillati > Actinomycetota > Actinomycetes > Pseudonocardiales > Pseudonocardiaceae > Actinomycetospora > Actinomycetospora aeridis. The sequence continues at coordinate 851 of NZ_JBBEGL010000004.1, forward strand.
TCGGCTGGACGATGTGGCGGTCCCGCTCGACGGCGACCCTGCTGGTGCACTTCCTGCGCGACACCTTCGGGCGCTTCGCGCCAGCGCCGCGCTTCTCCGCCGAGCTGCGCGCGGCGGCCACCCGGGCGCTGCGCGAGAGCGTGCACTCCCTCGCCCGGGAAGGGGTCGCCGCGGCAACGAACCTGCCCACCGGACCACCCCCGTCGGCCCCCTTCCCCGCCCAGGCACCCCAGCAGGCCCCCCACCAGCAGGCCCCGTACCAGCAGGCGCCCCACCAGCAGGCCCCCCACCGCACCGAGAGCCCCCGCGAGGACGACGACCGACGCGCGGACGCCCTCCCCCCGCGTGCGGCGCCCCCGCGGGACGACCGAGAGGCCTGGACCGGCGGGAGCACTGACACCGGCGGCTGGACCGCCCCGCGCCGGGACGACGAGCGCGTCGGCGTCCGTCGCGACGCCCGCCAGGAGGACGACGACGACGGCTGGGGGCCGCCGCCGCGCGACCGCTGGTGAGGGCGGGACTCAGCGCACGAACGGCGCCGCGAGCGCGGCCTCGGCGAGCTGGCCCAGGCGTTCGGGCGCCGCGCTGCCCGTGACGAGCAGCCGCACGCCGTCGACGTCGGTGACCCAGATCGGCTCGCCGCGTCGTCCGGTGTGGGTCACCCACGTCCGCCCGCCGGCCGTCACGGTGCCGGAGGCGGTGGGGTCGCCCGCCTCGGAGACGACGACGGCGGCCTCGTCGGCGTCGGTCTGCACGAGGCGCGCGAACTCGTCGTCCGGCGTCACCCAGCCCACCCGCGCGGCGCGGGCCCCACCGACCAGCACGACGTCGGACGACTGCGGGATCCAGTCCCCCGGCAGCGACGGCACGCGCAGCGGGAACGTCAGGTTCGGCGCGTCGCGGCGCAGTTCGGCGGCCGGGTCGATGCGCGGCACGCTCTCGCGGTCGACCTCGGGCTGCCCCGGAGCGAACGAGCAGGCCCGTACCAGGCCGGCCAGCAGGAGCACCCCGACGCCGAGCACGACGAAGGCGCGCAGCAGGGCCGCGGGGCCGCGCTGCGGCTCGTCGTCGCGGGCGCCGGGACCAGGCGTTGGGGTGGCCACGACGTCATCCTCGCAACGAACGGCTCACCCGGCCCGCGAGGCATCCGGACGGGAGGGCTGTGTGAAGCAGATCCGCACGACCGCCGCGCCCGGCGGATTCTGCGAGGATGGCGGCCCGACCCGCCCCGCTCCCGCCCCACGGAGGTGCACACGGTGAGCTCGCAGGAACCGTCCCGGACCCCCGAGCGGCCCGACCGCAACCTCGCGCTCGAGCTCGTCCGGGTCACCGAGGCCGCCGCGATGGCGGCCGGACGCTTCGTGGGCCGCGGCGACAAGAACGGCGGGGACGGGGCCGCGGTCGACGCGATGCGCAAGCTCATCGGCTCGGTGTCGATGCGGGGCACGGTCGTCATCGGGGAGGGCGAGAAGGACGAGGCCCCGATGCTGTTCAACGGCGAGGAGGTCGGCAACGGCGACGGGCCCGAGGTGGACGTCGCGGTCGACCCGGTGGACGGCACCACGCTGATGAGCAAGGGGATGCCGAACGCGCTCGCCGTGCTCGCCGTCGCCGAGCGCGGGGCGATGTTCGACCCGTCGGCGGTGTTCTACATGTCCAAGCTCGCGGTCGGTCCCGAGAGCGCCGACGTCGTCGACATCGACGCCCCGGTGCGCGACAACCTGCGCGCGGTCGCCCGGGCCAAGGGCATCAACGTCTCCGACGTGTCCGTGGTCGTGCTCGACCGCCCGCGCCACGACCAGCTGGTCCAGGACATCCGCGACGCCGGCGCCCGCATCCGCTTCATCTCCGACGGTGACGTCGCCGGCGCGATCGCCGCGGCCCGTCCGGAGAGCGGCGCCGACATCCTGCTGGGGATCGGCGGCACTCCCGAGGGGATCATCACGGCCTGCGCGCTGGCGTGCATGGGCGGCGAGCTGCAGGCCAAGCTCTGGCCGAAGGACGACGCCGAGCGCGAGAAGGCCGTCGCCGCGGGGCACGACCTCGACCGCGTGCTGCGCACCGGCGACCTGGTGCGCGGCGAGAACATCTTCTTCTGCGCCACGGGTGTCACCGACGGCGACCTGCTGCGCGGCGTGCACTACCGCGCGGGCGGCGCGTCGACCCAGTCGATCGTCATGCGCTCGAAGTCCGGCACCGTCCGGATGATCGACGCCTGGCACCGGCTGCGGAAGCTGCGGGAGTACTCCGCGATCGACTTCGGCGCGGACGACGACCACCTCGACCCCGACGGTCCGGCCTGGGTGCCGGACCACTCGGTGCTCTGACGGGTAGATCACCGCGACACGGCGGGTCGCTCGGTCGGGCTAGCACGCGTCTGGGATGATCCCGCGCCACTCGGGGTAATCCGATGTGACCAGATCTTCCTCGGAGGTTCTCGTGTCGTCCCACACGCGTCGGTCCACCCCACTGGCCCTCGTCACCGTCGTCCTCAGCGCGCTCGCCGCCCTGCTCGTCGGCACCGGCAGCGCCGTCGCCGCGCCGGCACCCGCCGCCCCGGCCCAGGTCGCCGTCCCCGCGCCCGTCGCCGCCCCCGCTCCGGCGGTGGCCCTGACGGCCGGCACGCCGTGCGCGGCCACCGCCGACGCGTGCGTCGACCTGTCGTCGCAGCGCGCCTGGCTCACCGACGGTGAGGGCAACGTCACCTACGGCCCGGTCGGCGCCCTCGGCGGCACGCGGAAGTACCCGACGCCGACCGGCACGTTCTCGGTGGACTACAAGGACGCCGACCACGTCAGCAACCTCTACGACGCCGACATGCCGTACTCGGTGTTCTTCGCGCCGGCGATCGCCTTCCACACGGGCAGCCTCTCGGAGCGCTCGCACGGCTGCATCCACCTCGGCAAGACGGCGTCGAAGCGCTTCTTCTCCAACCTGGCGCCGGGGGACACCGTGCAGGTGGTCTCCTGAGTCCGGTGACCGTGCCCCGGTGAAAGACTGGGTGGCATGACCGAGGAGCAGGAGACGCAGCGAAGCGGAGCTCGACCCGGAGAGGAGGAGTACCGGACCGAGCACGACACCATGGGCGAGGTCCGGGTGCCGGCCGCCGCGCTGTGGGCCGCGCAGACCCAGCGCGCCGTCGAGAACTTCCCGATCTCCGGACGTCCGATCGAGCCCGCCCAGATCCGGGCGCTCGGGCTGGTCAAGGGCGCCTGCGCGCGGGTCAACAAGGACCTCGGCGTGCTCGACGCCGCGCACGCCGACGCGATCGCGGACGCGGCCGACCTGGTGGCGTCCGGGGCGCACGACGCCGAGTTCCCGATCGACGTCTTCCAGACCGGGTCGGGCACCAGCTCCAACATGAATGCCAACGAGGTCATCGCGACCCTGGCGTCCCGCTCGTCCGGCCAGAAGATCCACCCGAACGACCACGTCAACGCCTCGCAGAGCTCCAACGACGTCTTCCCGACGACGATCCACGTCGCCGCCGCCGAGGCGATCGTGCGCGACACCGTGCCGGCGCTCGACCACCTCGGCGCGGTGCTGAACCGCAAGGCCCAGGAGTGGCGCCACGTCGTCAAGGCCGGGCGCACCCACCTCATGGACGCCGTGCCGATCACCCTCGGGCAGGAGGCCGGCGGCTGGGCGAGCCAGGCCGCGCACGGCACCGAGCGCCTGCGCGCGGTGCTCCCCCGCCTCGCCGAGCTGCCGATCGGCGGCACCGCGGTGGGCACCGGCATCAACACCCCGGAGGGCTTCGGCGGCAAGGTCGTCGAGCAGCTGCGCCAGGCCACCGGCATCCCCGAGCTCACCGAGGCCCGCAACCACATCGAGGCGCAGGGCGCCCGGGACGGGCTGGTCGAGGCCTCGGGCGCGCTGCGTGCCGTCGCGGTGAGCCTCTACAAGATCGCCAACGACATCCGGTGGCTGTCGTCGGGCCCGTCGACGGGGCTCGCCGAGATCCGCATCCCGGACCTGCAGCCCGGCTCGTCGATCATGCCCGGCAAGGTCAACCCGGTGATCTGCGAGGCGGCGATGATGGTGTCCGCCCAGGTCATGGGCAACGACGCGACCGTCGCGTTCTCCGGCAGCCAGGGCAACCTCGAGCTCAACGTCATGATGCCGGTGATGGGCTACAACGTCCTCGAGTCCTGCCGGCTGCTGGCCGCCGCGGCGCGCCTGCTCGCCGACCGCGTCCTCGAGAACACCGAGCCCGACGAGGAGGCGTGCCGCCGCTACGCCGAGTCGTCGTCGGCGATCGTCACCCCGCTCAACCGCCTCATCGGCTACGAGGAGGCGGCGAAGATCGCCAAGCAGGCGATGAAGGAGCGGAAGACCATCCGCGAGGTCATCGAGGCCGAGGGCTACGTGCAGGACGGGCGCCTCACCCAGGAGCAGCTCGACACCGCCCTGGACGTGCTGGCGATGACCCGCGTCGACCAGTGACGCTGCTGGGCGACGTCGTCGCCGCCTCGGGTGAGGTGGCGGCGACCCGCTCGCGCAAGGCCAAGACCACGACGCTGGCGACGCTGCTGGCCCGTCTCGAGCCCGACGAGATCCGCCCGGCGACGGCGTGGCTCGCCGGCGAGATGCTGCAGGGCCGCACGGGGATCGGGTGGCGCACGCTGCAGGCGGTGACGCCGTCGCCGGCGGCGGCGTCGACCCTGACCGTCGGCGACGTCGACGCCACCCTCGACCGGCTCGCGGCCATGGCCGGGTCGGGTACCGGGGTCGGGGCGCGCCGCAGCGCCGAGCTCGGCGCCCTGCTCGACGCCGCCACCGAGGACGAGGGCCGGTTCCTCGTGCGCCTGCTCGGCGGGGAGCTCCGTCAGGGCGCGCTCGAGGGGATCATGATCGAGGCGGTGGCGGCCGCGGCCGAGGTGCCCGCCGACGCCGTCCGCCGCGCGTTCATGCTCTCGGGCCGCCTGCCGACGACGGCGCACACCGCGCTGACCGGCGGCGATCTGGCGGCGTTCGGGCTCGAGGTGATGCGCCCGGTCCGCCCGATGCTCGCCTCCCCGGGCGACTCGCTCGACGCGGCGCTCGCCGAGCTGGGCCCGCCCGACGGCGAGCCGGGCGTGGTCGTCGAGCACAAGCTGGACGGCGCACGGATCCAGGTGCACCGCCACGGCGACGAGGTGCGCGTCTGGTCGCGGACCCTCAAGGAGATCACCGGCGCCGTCCCCGAGATCGTGGCGCTGACCCGCACCCTGCCCGTCGAGACCGTCGTCCTCGACGGCGAGACCCTCGCGGTCGCCGAGGACGGGCGGCCGCGCCCGTTCCAGGAGTCGATGCAGGGGCTGGGCAGCGGGGCCATGCAGCCCTGGTTCTTCGACTGCCTGCACCGCGACGGCGTCGACCTCCTCGACGAGCCGCTGTCGGTGCGCCGCCAGGTGCTCGCCGAGGTCGTCGGCGACCGGCTGATCCCCGGCGTCGTGCGCCCCACCGCCGCGCAGGCCGAGGCCGCCGTCGCCGAGGCCCTGGCCGCCGGGCAGGAGGGCTCGATGGTCAAGGCGCTCGACTCGACCTATTCCGCCGGGCGCCGGGGCCGCGCGTGGCAGAAGGTCAAGCCGTCGCACACGCTCGACCTCGTCGTCCTGGCCTGCGAGTGGGGCTCGGGTCGGCGGCGGGGGTGGCTGTCGAACATCCACCTCGGCGCCCGCGGCGAGGACGGCGACTTCGTGATGATCGGCAAGACCTTCAAGGGCATGACCGACGCGACGCTGACCTGGCAGACCGAGACGTTCCCGCGGTACGAGACCCACCGCGACTCCTGGGCCGTGTACCTGCGCCCGGAGATCGTCGTGGAGATCGAGGTCGACGGCGTCCAGACCTCCACCCGCTACCCGGGCGGCGTGGCGCTGCGCTTCGCGCGCGTCGTGCGCTACCGCGACGACAAGACCGCCGCCGAGGCCGACACGATCGAGACGGTGCGCGAGCTCCGGGGCTGACCCCACTCGCAACGAACGTCCTATCGGCGTGCTCAACAGGACGTTCGCTGCTTCTAAGCGCGCGAAGTCCCCGTTCGCTCCTCGCCCAGCTCGCCGCCCAGCTCGCCGCGGCGCACGGCGCGGCGCTCGAACCAGATCGTCGCGGCCGGCGGGATGCTGGCGGCGAGGGCGAGGATCGTCGTCACCGCGCTCCACCGGAACACCCGGGCGGTCACCAGCGCGACCACGACGTAGGCGACGAACAGCGCCCCGTGGATCGGACCGAACACGCGCACCCCGACGTCGTCGAACACCACGAGGTACTTGAACGCCATCCCGATCAGCAGCCCGATCCAGGAGCAGGCCTCGGCGATCGCGACGACGCGGAACCCGCGGGCGAGGACGGCGGCGCGGGGCCCGGCGATGATCGTGGACACGGTCCCACTCTGCCTGCCGCGGCCACCGATCTCACCGCGCGCGTAGCCTCGTCACACGTGCAGTTCCTCGACGGCGAGCGCCCGCCCCACGACCTGACCTACGACGACGTCTTCCTCGTCCCGACGCGGTCGGACGTGGCCTCGCGCTTCGACGTCGACCTCGGCGTCGCCGACCCGTCCGGCGCCACGATCCCGATCGTCGCGGCCAACATGACGGCGGTCAGCGGGCGGCGGATGGCCGAGACCCTGGCCCGCCGCGGGGGGCTCGCGGTCATCCCGCAGGACGTCGACGCGGACGCCGTCGCCGACATCGTCGCGGGCGTGAAGTCGCGGCACACCGTGTGGGACACCCCGGTCGTGCTCCACGCGGGCGACGCGGTGGCCGACGCGCTGAACCTCGTCAACAAGCGGGCGCACGGCGCGGTGGCCGTCGTCGACGAGGCCGGGCGGCCGGTCGGGGTGGTCAACGAGTCGTCGTGCACCGGGGTCGACCGCTTCACCCGTCTCGCCGACGTCCTCTCCCCCGCCGTGACGCTGCCGGTCACCACCGCGCCGCGGGCGGTGTTCGACGCCCTCCAGGATCCGGCGCACGCGGGCGCCCCGGCGCTCGGGGTCGACGCCGACGGCCGGCTCGCCGGCATCCTCACCCGCACCGGCGCGCTGCGCGCCGAGGTCTACCGGCCCGCCGTCGACGCCGACGGCCGGTTCCGGATCGCCGCGGCGCTGGGCGTCAACGGCGACGTGGCGACGCGGGTCAAGGAGCTGGTCACCGCCGGCGTCGACGTCCTCGTCGTCGACACGGCCCACGGCCACCAGGAGAAGATGCTCGCCGCCCTGGCCACCGCCCGCGAGGCCGCGCCGGACGCCGTGATCGTCGCCGGCAACGTGGTCACGGCCGAGGGCACCCGCGACCTCGTGGCGGCCGGCGCGGACGTCGTCAAGGTCGGGGTCGGTCCGGGCGCCATGTGCACCACGCGGATGGCGACCGGCGTCGGTCGCCCGCAGTTCTCCGCGGTCGCGGAGTGCGCGGCGGCGGCCCGGGCGGTCGGCGCGCACGTCTGGGCCGACGGCGGGGTGCGTCACCCGCGCGACGTGGCCCTCGCCCTCGCGGCGGGCGCGTCGGCGGTGATGGTCGGGTCGTGGTTCGCCGGCACCTACGAGTCGCCGGGCGACCTGCTGCGCGACGAGCACGGCGCGGCGTACAAGGAGTCCTTCGGCATGGCGTCGAAGCGCGCGGTCACCGCCCGCACCCGCGGCGACTCCGCGTTCGACCGCGCCCGCAAGGGCCTGTTCGAGGAGGGCATCTCGTCCTCGCGGATGCGCCTGGACCCCCAGCGCCCCGGCGTCGAGGACCTGCTCGACAGCATCTGCGCCGGCGTGCGCTCGGCGTGCACGTACGCGGGCGCCGCGAGCCTCGAGGAGTTCCACGCCCGGGCGACCCTCGGCGTGCAGTCGGCGTCCGGCTTCGCGGAGGGCCGCCCCCTGCCCGCCGGCTGGTAGGTGCCTGCGGCTCGTGAGCAGTTTGGCGTGCTGTAGCCCGCCAAACTGCTCACGAGCGCGAAGCGCACCTAGCGCTCACCCTCCAGCATCTCGGTGACCAGCGCCGCGATCGGCGAGCGCTCGGAGCGGGTCAGCGTGACGTGGGCGAACAGCGGGTGGCCCTTGAGCTTCTCGATCACGGCGGCGATGCCGTCGTGGCGCCCGACGCGCAGGTTGTCGCGCTGGGCCACGTCGTGGGTGAGCACGACGCGCGAGTTGGTGCCGAGACGCGAGAGCACCGTGAGCAGGACGTTGCGCTCCAGCGACTGCGCCTCGTCGACGATGACGAACGCGTCGTGCAGCGAGCGCCCGCGGATGTGGGTCAGCGGCAGGACCTCGAGCATCCCGCGCTCGATGACCTCCTCGACCACGTTCGACGAGACGAGCGCGCCGAGGGTGTCGAACACCGCCTGCGCCCAGGGCGCCATCTTCTCGTTCTCGCCGCCGGGCAGGTAGCCGAGCTCCTGCCCGCCGACGGCGTAGACGGGGCGGAACACGACCACCTTGCGGTGCTGCTGGCGTTCGAGCACGGCCTCGAGGCCGGCGCACAGCGCGAGCGCCGACTTGCCGGTGCCCGCCCGCCCGCCCATCGAGACGATGCCGATCTCGGGGTCGGAGAGCAGGTCGATGGCGATGCGCTGCTCGGCGGACCGGCCGTGCAGCCCGAAGACGTCCCGGTCGCCGCGCACGAGGCGGACCTGCTTGTCGGGCGTCACGCGCCCGAGCGCCGACGAGCCGCCGCCGAGCAGGCGCAGCCCGGTGTGGCACGGCAGTTCGCGGGCGGCCTCGATGTCGGCGAGGCCGTCGGCGAAGAGCGACGACACCTCGTCGGGGGTGGTCGTGATCTCCGCGGTGCCCGTCCAGCCCGTCGTCGTGACGTCCTGGCCGTGGTACTCGTCGGCGGGCAGGCCGACCGACGCCGCCTTGACGCGCAGCGGCATGTCCTTGGTGACGAGGGTGACGAGGTGACCGTCGGCGGCGAGGTTCAGCGCGCACGCGAGGATGCGGCTGTCGTTCTCGGCCGTGCGGAAGCCCGCCGGCAGCACCGACGGGTCGGAGTGGTTGAGCTCGACGCGCAGCGTGCCGCCCTCGGGGGTCATGGGCAGCGGCTGGTCGAGGCGGCCGTGACGGATGCGGAGGTCGTCGAGCAGCCGGAGCGCCTCCCGCGCGAACCACCCCAGCTCGGAGTGGTGACGCTTGCCCTCGAGCTCGGAGATCACGACGAGCGGGAGGACCACCTCGTGCTCGGCGAACCGCGTGGGCGCCCACGGGTCCGACAGCAGCACGGAGGTGTCGAGGACGTAACAGCGCGCGCCGTCGGCGGCCCCGGAGGGACCGGCGGTGCTGTGGGGGCTCACGGAAGCGGGACGCTCGGCTGGTGCTGCGCTCACGGCTACTCCCTCGAGCGGCCACGGCACCCGCGACCACTGTGTTCCTCGTCGGAACGGGTCGGCTAGTCAGGCGGCTCGACGGCGCGGTGGCGCGGCCCGGGGGCCGTCCTGCGCCATCGCGGGGCAGAACCGGGTGCCGGCCCTCCCCCGGGACCGGACCAGGGCGGTCGCGTCACGCCGGCCACGGACACGGGTGCCGAGGCACCTGCGCCGCGAGCGGTGGACGTCCCCGTCCCGCTCCGATCTGCCACTACCGGCCTCCCCGGACGCCCCGCATCCGGTGCGGGTCCGTCGGCGCGGACGCTACCGCCGGTGACCGGTCGTTGTCGCGCGCCGAACGCGACGAGTTCGTGATGTGGCTTACCCATTTTCGGGCGACCTGCGGTGGGGGACGACCGTTCGGCGCAGCCACGGCGCCCACCCGGCACGCTCCGGCCGGGGACGCACGCTCGTCGTGGACGGTGCGACGCGCCCGCCGGCCTGCAGTGCGGCGGGCGTCGGCGGGTCGTCGAGCACCTGGGCGAGACGCGCCGTGACCACCGCCCGCGACGGGGCGGCTCCCCCGGGCCGGTCGGGACCCAGCAGCCACGGCCGCAGCAGGCGCGCGCCCTCGACGTAGGTCGTGGTGTGGGTGCGCCAGCGGGGATGGGCCAGGAACTCGAGCATCCGCCGGGCGCGGGGCTCGTCGACCAGCAGCCAGCGACGCAGGTGCGCGACCACCTCGTCGGCGGGCCGGTGCCGGTCGTGCAGCATCAGCGCGGCGTCCTGGCGCACCGGGGCGAGGCGGGCCATCACGCTCTCGACGGCCTCGCCGAGGGCACCCTGCTCCGGGTCGGCGGGCACGCCGGCCCCGGCCAGCACCTCGGCGTTCCACCGGCCCCACCCCGGGCCGACGACCGCCTCGAGGCCCAGCTCGGCCGCGCCCTCGGCGATGAGGCTCTGCGGGGTCCGCGCGAGGAACACCCGCCGCTCGGGGCGCGCCCGCAACCGGTCGGGGGCGGCGGCGAGGCGGCAGTGCTCGGTGTGGTGCCCGGGGTACGCCTCGTGGGCCACGAGCAGGGGCAGGTGTGTCATCCGGTGGGAGATGCCGCCGTTGACGGTGACGGCCGAGCGCAACGGCCCGACCCAGCGGCTGAACCCGCTCCACGGCGCGGAGTCGACGACCTCGAGCGCGACGTCCTCGCCGGGGGGCAGGCCGACGGTGGCCGCGGTGCGCTCGCGCAGGGCCCGGACCGCCGCCCGCAGGGCCACGGGCAGGTGCCCGGGCGCGAGACGGTCGCCGTCCCGGAAGGCCGCGAGCCGCGTCGCGAGGTCCCCCGAGCCCCCGAGCAGCCCGCCGAGCGTCCGGTGGGCCTCGCGGTAGCCGTCCCGGTCCCCGGGGGAGATGCGGACGCCGAAGGACCGCTCGACCTCGTCGACGAAGCCGACCTCGCGCCCGCCCGCACGCTCCGCGAGGACCCGGCAGGCACGCAGCTGGGCGGCCAGGAACGCGGCGCGGCCCGCGTCGGCGCCGGAGCTCCCGGACAGCTCGGCACGCAGGTGGTCGGCCTCGCGGGCGAGGGCACCGGCATCGGGCGCGGGCCCGTCGTCCACGCGGGCGGGCTCTCCGAGGTGGGCGTCGAGCACGCCGGGCAGCACGCGGTCGAGGCGCAGCGCGAGGCCGACGTAGGCCTGCGCGAGCCCGTCGAGGCCCGGATCCGCAACCACCGGCCGAGGCTACGCCGCGTGGCCGCCGGAGGCCTCGTCCGACCGTGACCGGCCCTTGATACGACAGCCGGGTGTCGAGGTGTCTGACGCACAGGCACTGAATAGGCCGCCGGCCGTGGAATCCGGGTGCCCGGTGATCGACGGATCACCCGGATATCCCACTCAAGTCGCGCTCGGAATTGTCAATCACTCGATGGGGGTCCGCGGCTGGAAAAGCCCCTCCGGAGACGGCTAGCTTTTCTCCCATCAGCCGCACCGTCCGTGAGGCTGGAGCCATTCGACGGGAACCCCGAATTCCCGCCGATGACCACGAACGAAACTGGAGCACTGGATGCTGAAGAAGGCGGGAATCGTCGTGCTGGGCGCGACGGCGGGCATGCTCTCCCTCGCCCCGCTGGCGAGCGCCGGCGAGGCCCCCCAGCGCAACAACGACCACGGCCACCACCACGACGGTGACCACGGCGGCCACCACCACGGCGGCCACCACAAGCACGACCGCGGCCCGCGCGGCTGCGACGGCGACGCCGCGCTCCTCAACGTGAGCTGCATCGGCAACGACGCCGACATCAACCCGATCAACGTCGGCGGCGACCAGGTCAACGTGGACGACGATGACGACGACGGCCGCGACGGCCGCGACGACCGTGGGGGCCCCGGTGGGCGCTTCGACGACGATGACGACGCCCTGATCAACGTCAGCGACATCCTCCAGCGGCCCGAGGTCGGCCCGATCAACGCGCTGGGCGACCAGGCCAACATCGACCGCTGACGAGCAACCCACGGCCCGGACGACCGTGCTTATCGGGGGATGGCACGGCTGAACGGGTGAGGAACGGGTGAGAAACGGCCCCGGGAGCGCTGCTCCCGGGGCCGTTCGCGTGCCGTGCTACTGACCCAGCCGACGATTCCGTCGCGAGTAGTCGCGCAGAGCGCGCAGGAAATCGATGTGACGGAACTGGGGCCAGAGCGCCTCGGTGAAATAGAACTCCGAGTAGACCGACTGCCACATGAGGAAACCCGACAGGCGTTGCTCGCCCGAGGTGCGGATCACGAGGTCCGGATCGGGCTGGCCCGAGGTGTAGAGGTGCTCGGCGATGTGGTCGACGTCGAGCACCTCGGCGAGCTCCTCGATCGACGTGCCCGCCTCGGCGTGCCGCAGCAGGAGCTTGCGCACGGCGTCGGCGATCTCCTGGCGCCCGCCGTACCCGATGGCGACGTTGACCTGCATGCCGTCGCGGCCTGCCGTGCTGTCCGCGGCCACCTCGATGCGCTCGGCGATGCGCCGGGGCAGCGCGTCCGGGTTGCCGACGACCCGGAGGCGCCACCGCCGGTCGGGCGCCGCGAGCCCTTCGACGGCCGCGGCGATGATCTCGAGGAGCTGGTCGAGCTCCGCTCGGGGCCGGTCGAGGTTGTCGGTGGAGAGCAGGAACAGCGTCACCAGCTCGACGCCGGCGTCCTGGCTCCAGTCCAGCAGGTCGACGATCTTCGCCGCGCCCGCGCGGTGCCCCGCGCTGGGGTCGGCGAGCCCGGCCTCACGGGCCCAGCGCCGGTTGCCGTCGAGGATCACCCCGATGTGGCGGGGCGGGTCGATCGTCGCGCCGCGGCGACGGAGCCGCTGCTCGTAGAGCGTGTAGGCGACCCGGCGCAGATCGTCCCGGAGTGTCACGGGCCACCACGCTAGCCGGTGCCCCGCACGCCCGGGATCCCCGTGACGGGGCAGTGACGACCGCCGGTCGGGACGGGGAACCCGACCACAGGGACAGGGCACGCACAGGTCCGCGACCTACGCTGGTGCCCGTGACCCTCATCGACCCCCTCGCCGAGCCGGCCGCGGTCAAGCCGCGGATGCGGGGCTGGCTGCACCTGTGGTCGTTCGTGGTCGCGGTCGCGGCCGGGATCACGCTGGTGTCGCTGGCCGGCGCGACCGTTTCCACCGAGGCCGCGTTCGCCGTCGCCGTCTACTCACTGACGGTCTGCGGTGTCTTCGGCATCAGTGCGCTCTACCACCGGCGCACGTGGGTCACGCCCCGCGCCCGGGGGGTGATGAAGCGCCTCGACCACGCGATGATCTTCGTCTTCATCGCCGGCACCTACACGCCGTTCGCGGTCCTCGCCCTCCCGGAACGGACCGGGCTGATCGTGCTCGCGATCGTCTGGGCGGGCGCGCTGGGCGGCGTCGTGCTGAAGCTGGTGTGGCCGCACGCGCCGCGGTGGGTCGGGGTGCCGTTCTACCTGGCCCTCGGCTGGGTCGCGGTGTTCGTCATCCCCGACCTGCTCCACCGCGGCGGCGTCGCGGCCCTCGTCCTGCTCATCGTCGGCGGGGTCTTCTACAGCATCGGCGCGGCGTTCTACGCGCTGCGCCGGCCGGTCGGCTGGCCCGCCACGTTCGGCTACCACGAGTTCTTCCACGCCGCGACCGTGGTGGCCGCCGCCTGCCACCACGTCGCGATCTGGCTGGTGCTCTACGCGGGCTGAGCCCCGCGCCCGACCTCAGCCCTGCGGCGGGGTCGGGTCGCCGCCGCCCCCGTCACCGGCGTCGGGACGCCCCTGCCCGTCGGCGTCGTCGTCGAGCACCGGACCCTTCGACCGCAGCTCGTCGACGGCGCTCATCGCGCCGCGCAGGTCCTCCAACCAGGTGCCGGCGTGCTCGCCGACGAGGGCCACCGCCCACGCCAGCGCGTCCGAGCGCGACCGGGCCACCCCGGCGTCGACCAGCGTGTCGAGCACGAGGCGCTCGGGCTGGCGCAGCCGCGTCATCACCGGCACCGACAGCGTCGTGAACAGGTCCTCGACGTCGCCGATCCGGGCGCCCCACGCCACCTTGCGCCCGTAGCGGTGCTCGGCCTGCCGGGCGACCTCCATGCGCTCGCCGCGCGTCTCCTCGCGGAAGCGCTCGATGCGTCCGCGCGCCGCCGCCGTCCGCGCGGCCTCGTCGGCACCGTCGTCGAGGGTCGGCGCCGGCAGCTCGCCGACGACCAGGATCTCCTCCCGGTCGACCGTCACCGACGGCGCGCCCGTGAACCACCCGTCCGGCAGCCGGCCCGCGAGCCAGCCGGCGAGGTCGTCGGTGCCGGGCAGATCGGTCGGCACCCGTCCGCCGCCCCGGCGCCCGGGACCCCCTCGACCGCCCCGGTGTCCTCCGCGTCCCACCATCATCGCGCTCTCCCTCCGTGCTGTGCTTACAGCATTACACAGCTACGCGAGCATCGGTGTTCGCTCGGCGCGAAGCGCTCCGCCGGCCCCTCGGCGGGTGATCAACGCGGACTTTCGACGCCTAGAAGCAGCGAACAGCGCGTTCGTTGCGAAAGGCGGGCGCGGGGCGCGGGGCGCGGGGCGCGGGGGCGCGGCGTGGGGGCAGCGGGTCAGCGGGTCAGGGCCGCCGCGAGGTCGTCGGCCTCGGTGCGGGGTCGGTCGCGCACGAAGCCCCGGCAGACGTAGGCCGCGGGCGCGCCGTCGACGAGCGCGCGGTCGGCCAGCAGCGGCACGCCGTCGGCGTCGGGCTCGCCCGCGACGACCACCGTCCCGCCCGGGGCGTGCCGGCGCGCGACGTCGGCGAGGCGGTCGCGACGCGCGCCGTCGTCCGGACCGCCGACCACGGCCACCTGCAGGGGCCCCTGCACGGCGGCCTCGGCGACCGTGAGCCACCCGCCCGCGAACCGGGCGTGCTCGCCGAGCAGGCCGCCGACGGCGGCGACCGCGGCGTCGGCGATCTCGCGGTAGCGCGCCGAGGCCGCGGGCTCGACGAGCAGCGAGGCCGTGAGCAGGGCGCCCGCCACCAGCGACGACCCGCACGGCGAGGCGCCGTCGGTGACCTCCCGGGGCCTGGTCACCAGGGACTCCGCGTCGTCGGCGGTGTCCCAGAAGCGGCCCGTGAACGCCCCGTCGTCGCCGATCTCGGCGAAGTGGTCGAGCGTGGTCTCGAGCAGGGTCCGGGCCTCGGCGAGCCAGCGGGCCTCGCCGGTGGCCTGGTGCAGGGCGAGGAGGGCGTCGGCGAGCGCGGCGTGGTCCTCGAGGACGGCGGGCGCGTCGCCGACCTCGCCGTCGCGCGAGGTGCGCCGCAGGCGGCCGTCGACGACGTGCACCCGCAGCAGCAGCGCGACCGCGCGCCGGGCCGCCGCGAGCCACTCGCTGCGGCCGAGGGCCGCGGACGCCTCGATCAGCGCGGTGACGGCGAGCGCGTTCCAGGCGGCGACGACCTTGTCGTCGCGCTCGGGCTGCGGGCGCCGGGCGCGGGCGGCGAGCAGGGCCCGGCGCGCGGCCTGCCAGCGGCCCTGGTCGTCGGGGTCGGCGCGCATCTGCAGGGTGGAGCGGCCGTGCTCGAACGTCCCGTCCTCGGTGACGCCGAGCAGCGCGGCCGCCCAGGCGCCGTCGTCGGGCCCCAGGACCTCGACGAGCTCGGCCGGGCTCCACACGTAGGTCGAGCCCTCCTCGCCGGCGGCGTCGGCGTCGAGGGCGGAGGCGAGCCCGCCCTCGGGCGTGCGCAGGTCGCGCAGGAGGAAGGCCGCGGTCATGTCGGTGACCCGCGCCGCGAGCTCGGAGCCGGTGACGCGCGCGAGGTGGGCGTAGGCCCGCAGGAGCTGCGCGTTGTCGTAGAGCATCTTCTCGAAGTGCGGCACGGTCCACGTGGCGTCGACGGAGTACCGCGCGAACCCGCCCGCGAGCTGGTCGAACAGCCCGCCGCGCGCCATCGCCTCGGCGGTGGTCCCCGTCATCGCCAGGGCGTCGGAGCTGCCGGTGCGCTCGTGGTGGCGCAGGAGGAACTCGAGCACCGCCGACGGCGGGAACTTCGGTGCCGGGTGGGAGGGCGAGGCGAAGCCGCCGCGCAGCGCGTCGAAGTCGGCGGTCAGCGCCGCCACGGCGCCCGCGAGCAGGTCGGCGTCGACGCTCGCGGCCGGCAGCGACCGCGACACCGACGCGAGCCGCTCGGTGATCGAGCGGGCCGCGCTGCGCACCCGGTCGCCGTCCTCGGACCACGCCGTCACGACGGCGCCGACGAGTTGCATGAACGACGGCATGCCGCCGTGCGGGCGCGCCGGGTAGTACGTGCCGCAGTGGAACGGGTCGCCCTCGCCGGTGAGGAAGCAGGTCATCGGCCAGCCGCCCTGGCCGGTCATGGCCTGCGTGGCCTCCATGTAGACCGCGTCGACGTCGGGACGCTCCTCGCGGTCGACCTTGACCGCCACGAAGTGCTCGTTGACGTACCCGGCCACCTCGTGGTCGGAGAACGACTCGTGGGCCATGACGTGGCACCAGTGGCACGCGGCGTAGCCCACCGAGAGCAGCACCGGGACCTCACGCCGCCGCGCCTCCGCGAACGCCTCCGCCGACCACGGCTGCCAGTCGATCGGGTTGTCGGCGTGCTGTCGCAGGTAGGGGCTGGTGGAGCCGGCGAGCCGGTTGGGCATGACGGGAGATGGTCGCAGCCGGGGTGCGTCAGGGCGAGCCGGCGCCGGGTGGTCGCCCGCCGCCCGGATCCGCCCGGTCCGTGCCGCCGTGTCCCGCCACGGAGCGGTCCTCGCCGTCCGGAGCACCGTCCTCCTCCGGACGGGCCGACCCGTCGTGCTCCTCCGGCGGATCGAACGACTCCGGCACGTTGCGCAGCCGCTTGGTCATCGAGCGGATGAGCAGCGCCGTCGCCACACCGAGCAGCAGGATGACCACGAGCGCGATCGGCGAGGACTTGCCGAACTCCTCGCCGCGCTCCGAGCCCGGGGCACCGCCGGGCGGGGGCGCGGGCACCCTCGCCGGCAGCGTCGTCCACCAGGCGGCCAGCGGGCTCATGCCGCCTCGGCCCGCTCACGCACGCCGGCGAAGAGGTCGTCACCGGGGTGCTCGTTCGACTCCTGGGTGTCCACCAGCGAGCGCGCGAGCTCGTAGTCCTCGGTGGGCCAGACGCGCTGCTGCATCTCCATCGGCATCTGGAACCAGCGGCCGTTGGGGTCGATCTGCGTGGCGTGGGCCCGCAGCGCGTCGTCGCGGACCGGGAAGTACTCCGGGCACGTGACGCGCGTGGTGATCCGCGTGCCCGGGTCCGGCCGCGAGTCGTCCCACTTCTCGAGCCACTCCGCCCACGGCGACTCCATGCCGGCGTCGAGCAGGGCGTGGTGGAAGGCCTCGATGCGGGCCTTCGAGAACCCGTGCGAGTAGTAGACCTTCGACGGCTGCCAGGGCTCGCCCGCCTCGGGGAACCGCTCCGGGTCGCCCGCCGCGTCGAACGCCGCCATCGACACCTCGTGGCAGCGGATGTGGTCGGGGTGGGGGTAGCCGCCGTTCTCGTCGTAGGTGACCACGACGTGCGGGCGGAACTCGCGCATGAGCCGCACCAGCGCCTCGGTGGGCACCTCGAGGGGCTCGAGCGCGAAGCAGCCCTGCGGCAGCGGGGGCTTCGGGTCGCCCTCGGGCAGCCCCGAGTCCACGAACCCGAGCCAGCGGTGCTGCACGCCGAGGATGGCCGCGGCCTTCGCCATCTCCTCGCGGCGCGTGCCGACCATGTCGGCGCGGACCTCGGGGGTGTCCATCGCGGGGTTGAGGATGCTGCCCGCCTCGCCGCCGGTGCACGTCACGACCATGACCTCGACGCCGTCCGCGACGTAGCGCGCGCAGGAGGCCGCGCCCTTGCTGGACTCGTCGTCGGGGTGGGCGTGGACCGACATCAGCCGCAGCGGCTGATCGGTGGAGTGTGCGCTCATCGTGTGTCCGGAGCCGTCCTCGTGCGTCGTACGGTGGGGAGTACCGGGAAGTGCTGGGGCCCTGCCGGGGGACGGTTGTCGACGTCCGACATCGTTCAACGCCCCCGCTGCTCCCCATCATCCCGGGCACCCCCGACAGCGCCCGCCGTGGGCCGCTGCGGCGCCGTCGACGATCATGGGCGGGCACCCCGCCGCGGGTCGCCGCCGGGGTCGTGGAACACCGAAATCGCAGGTCGTCAAGGCCCTTCACACGCATCCGATCTCAGCGCCCGCACCCTCGAACGGGTTTCGCACGGGCCTGGGCGTGTTACCGTAGGGCGACACGGCCCGCATGCCGCGGGCCGTGTTTTTCCGTCTGTGGCCCCCGGGCCGCCGACACCGCGGACCGGTGCGGTGTCGGGTGAAGGCCCGCGAGGAGAACAGGCCGCCGACCCGCGCAGCGCGGGAACGGACCTCCGAGGAGTTGATCGACGTGACCGAGACGCAGACGCAGGTGACCTGGCTGACCCAGGATGCGCACGACCGGCTGAAGGCCGAGCTCGACGACCTCGTCGGCCAGCGTCCCGTGATCGCGCAGAAGATCAACGCCGCGCGCGAGGAGGGCGACCTCAAGGAGAACGGCGGCTACCACGCGGCGCGCGAGGAGCAGGGCGTCATGGAGGCCCGCATCCGCCACCTCCAGGAGCTGCTGCACACCGCGAAGGTCGGCGAGACGCCCACCGAGAGCGGCACGGCCGTGCCCGGCACCGTGCTGACGGTCCGCTTCGAGGGCGACGACGACACCGAGACCTTCCTGCTCGGCTCGCGCGAGGAGGGCGCCCACGGCGACCTCGAGGTCTACTCTCCCAACTCCCCGCTCGGCTCGGCGCTGCTCGGCGCCAAGGCCGGCGACACCGTGAGCTACGACCTGCCCGACGGCGGGTCGATGGAGGTCACGCTGGTGTCGGCGGAGCCGTACAGCTCCTGACTCACTCGGCCGCCACGTCGTAGCCCGCGCCGGCGAGGTCGGCGAGGATCGCCGCCCGGTGGTCGTGGCCCCGCGCCTCGAGCGTGAGGGCCACGTCCACGGTGCCCGGAGCCGTGACCGCATCCGGGCCGCTGCCGGTCAGCCGGCGGTGCTCGACGTCCACGACGTTGCCGCCCGCCAGCCCGACGCGGTGCAGCACGTCCGCGAGGTAGCCGGGGCGGTCCGTGAGCCGCACGCGCAGCGCGGCGTAGCGCCCGGCGGCCACGAGGCCGCGGCGCACGATGTCGACCAGCAGCATCGGGTCGACGTTGCCGCCGGAGAGCACGGCCACGACGGGCGCGGGCCAGCGCCGCGGGTGCTCGGCGACGGCCGCCACCGCCGCGGCGCCCGCGGGCTCGACGAGCAGCTTCTCGCGCTCGAGGCAGCGCAGCACGCCCCGGGCGATGGCCTCCTCGTCGACGGTGACGATCTCGTCCACCAGCGCCTCGACGTGCGCGTAGGTGACCTCGCCGGGCCGGGACACCGCGATGCCGTCGGCGATGGTCGCGCCGGCCACGCTCGTCGGCGCGCCCGCGGCCAGCGAGGGCGGCCAGGCGGCGAGCCCCGCGGCCTGGGCCCCGACCACGCGGACGCCCGCCGGCGCGCATGCCGCGGCGATGCCGGAGAGCAGACCGCCCCCGCCGGTGCAGACGACGATCGTCGCGACGTCGGGGACCTGCTCGAGGATCTCGAGGCCGACCGTGCCCTGGCCCGCGACGATGTCCGGGTGGTCGAACGGGTGGATGAGGACGGCCCCGGTGCGCGTGGCGAAGGCTTCCGCCGCGGTGAACGTCTCGTCGAGCGTGTCGACGAGCTCGACCTCCGCGCCGTACTCCCGCGTGGCCTCGATCTTGGGCAGCGGGGCCCCGGCCGGCATGAACACCGTGGCCCGGGTCCCGAGCAGCCGGGCGGCGAGCGCCACGCCCTGCGCGTGGTTGCCCGCGCTGGCGGCCACCACCCCGGCCGCGCGCTCGGCGGCGGAGAGGCGCTGGATGCGCCGGTAGGCCCCACGGATCTTGAAGCTGCCCGTCCGCTGCAGGTTCTCGCACTTGAGGAGGACGGGGGCGTCGGTGACGGTCTCGAGCGCCCGCGAGGGCGTCACGGGCGTCTCGCGCACCACCCCGGCCAGCGCCGTCCGCGCGGCCTCGATGTCGGCGGGACGGACGAGCTCCACGGCCCCGATCCTGGCAGCCGGCCGCGGCGGTGCCTCTCAGGCCCCGCTCAGGACGAGCGGTGGCCGAGCGGCGGGCGGCGTGTGCCCGCCCCTTACCACACCGGACGTGTGACCGGTCGTCGCGCCCGGCCCGACGCCGGACGCCCGATCGTGCGCGTCGGGTTCGCACTCCCGCGACGTCGGTAGCCTTGTGGTGTCGGCGTGAGGATCCCGCCGCAGCACGGTGCCGGAGGGGGGTGGGCGAGGTGGACACGGTCCCGGCGTCCGACGCGCGCATCACCCGTCTCGCCCGCGCGCTCCCGCTGCTCCTCGCCGCGCTGCTCGCCCTCGGCGCCGTCGGCACGGTCGGGTCCGCGGGCTGCGACGACCCCGCCCGGTACGTCAGCACCCCCGACGGCATCGCGCTCGAGGGCGGCTGTCTCAAGCCCGCCGAGATCGACCCGCTCGTCGGCGAGCCGAGCGATCACGACGCCTGGTCGCGCCGCGGGTAGGCGCATCATCGGGGGATGACGTCCTCGTCGTCCTTCGACCCCCGCGCCCTGCTCGTCGAGAGCCGCCTCGGCGTCCTCGCGACCATCAAGAAGGGCGGGCTCCCCCAGCTCTCGCCCGTCATGCCGTTCTACGACCCCGTGGCGGGCACGGTGTCGGTCTCGATGACCGAGGGCCGCGCCAAGACCGCGAACCTGCGGCGTGACCCGCGCGCGGCGCTCGAGGTCACCGCCGCCGACGGCCGCGCGTGGGCGACCGCCGAGGGTCCCGTGACCCTGACCGGCCCCGGCGCCGACCCCTCCTCCTCGGAGGTCGACGCGCTCGTGGAGTACTACCGCGCGGCGGCGGGCGAGCACCCCGACTGGGACGAGTACCGCGCGACCATGGTCGCCGACCGCCGCGTGCTGATGGTCATGCTCGTGGAGCGGATCTACGGCGAGAGCATCCGGGCCTAGCCGACCCGGTCGAGGGCCTGACGCAGGTCGTCGACGAGGTCGTCGGCGTCCTCCAGGCCGACCGACAGGCGCACGAGGTCGTCGGGGACCTCCAGCAGCGAGCCGGCGGTCGACGCGTGGGTCATGGCGCCGGGGTGCTCGATGAGCGACTCGACCCCGCCGAGGGACTCGGCGAGCGTGAAGACGCGGGTCGCGGCGCAGAGGTCGCGGGCGGCCTGCCCACCCCCGGCGACACGCACCGAGACCATCCCGCCGAAGCGGCGCATCTGCTTGGCGGCGACCTCGTGGCCCGGGTGCTCGGCGCGGCCCGGGTAGAGCACCGACGTGATCGCGGGGTGGGCGGCGAGGACGTCGGCGACCCGCTCGGCGTTGTCGCTGTGGCGCTCCATGCGCACCGCGAGGGTCTTGATCCCGCGCTGGGTGAGGAAGCAGTCGAACGGCGAGGGCACCGCGCCCATGCCGTTCTGCATCTTGCCGAGCAACTCATGCAGCGCGTCGTCGTCGGTGACGAGCGCGCCGCCGACGACGTCGGAGTGCCCGCCCAGGTACTTCGTCGTCGAGTGCACGACGGCGTGCGCCCCGAGCGCGATCGGGGTCTGCAGGTAGGGCGAGGCGAAGGTGTTGTCGACGACGAGCATCAGCTCGTGCTCGCGGGCCAGCGTGCCGAGGGCCGCGATGTCGGCGATGCCGAGCAGGGGGTTGGTGGGCGTCTCGCACCACAGGATCCGGGTGTTCGGACGGATCGCGCCGCGCACCGCGTCGAGGTCGGCGGTGTCGACGGCGGTGAACTCCACGCCCCAGTCGGCGTAGACCGTGGAGATCAGCCGGTAGGTGCCGCCGTAGGCGTCCAGTGGGATCAGCACGTGGTCGCCCGGGCGCAGGACGGCGCGCAGCAGCGCGTCCTCGGCCGCCATGCCGGAGGCGAAGGCGCGGGCGTGACGGGCGCCCTCGAGCGACGCGAGCGTCGTCTCCAGCGAGGTCCGCGACGGGTTGCCGGTGCGCGCGTACTCGTAGCCCGAGCGCAGGCCGCCGACGCCGTCCTGGGCGAAGGTCGACGTCGCGAAGATGGGCACGACCACCGAGCCCGTCGTCGGGTCGGGCTCCTGTCCGTCGTGCAGGGCGCGGGTGGAGAAGCCGTTCACCCCGTCCACCCTAGGCACCGTCCCGTCACGCGGATCCACCGACGTCGTAGCGGCTGCCGGTGGCCAGGAACGCGAGGATGTCGGCGCGCGTCACGATGCCCGCCGGCCGCCCGTCGACGACCACCATCGCGCCGTCACCGCCGCGCAGCGCCTCGACGGCCTTGGACAGCGGCTCGGTGCTGCCGAGGCTGGGCAGGGGCCGCGAGAGGTGGCGCTCGACGGGGTCGGTGAGCGACGCCTCGTTGTTGAACACCTTGTCGAGCAGGTCCCGCACGGTCACCGCGCCCCGGACCTCGGCCGCCATGACCGGCGGCTCGGCCTTGACGATCGGCATCTGCGAGACGCCGAACTCGCGCATGATCGACACGGCGTCGGCGACGGTCTCGCTGGGGTGGCCGTGCACGAGGTCGGGGATCGAGCCGTCCTTGCGGCGCAGCACGTCGCCGACGGTCCACTCGCCGGTGTCGGGGGCGATGAAGCCGTAGGACGACATCCACTGGTCGTTGAAGACCGTCGAGAGGTAACCCCGGCCGCCGTCGGGCAGCAGCACCACGATGACGTCGTCCGGACCCGCCTCGGCGGCCACCTTCGCCGCCGCGCACACGGCCATCCCGCAGGAGCCGCCGACCAGCAGCGCCTCCTCGCGGGCGAGGCGGCGGGTCATGCCGAAGGAGTCGCCGTCGGCCACCGCGACGATCTCGTCGCAGATGCCGCGGTCGTAGGTCGTCGGCCAGAAGTCCTCGCCGACGCCCTCGACGAGGTAGGGCCGCCCGTCGCCGCCGGAGTAGACCGAGCCGACGGGGTCGGCGCCGACGATCCGCACGCGCCCGTCGGAGATGTCCTTGAGGTAGTGGCCCGTGCCGGAGATCGTGCCGCCGGTGCCGACGCCCGCGACGAAGTGGGTGATGCGCCCCTCGGTCTGCTCCCAGATCTCGGGGCCGGTGCTCGCGACGTGCGAGGCAGGGTTCGCGGGGTTGGCGTACTGGTTGGGCTTCCAGCCGCCCTCGGTCTCGCGGGCGAGCCGGTCGGACACCGAGTAGTAGGACTCGGGGCTCTCGGGCTCCACGGCCGCGGGGCAGACGACCACCTCGGCGCCGTAGGCCCGCAGCGCGTCCTGCTTGGCGACGCTGACCTTGTCGGGGACCACGAAGATGCAGTGGTAACCGCGCTGCTGGGCGATGATCGCCAACCCGATCCCGGTGTTGCCGGACGTGGGCTCGACGATCGTCCCGCCGGGCTTCAGCTCGCCCGACGCCTCGGCCGCGTCGATCATCTTCTCGGCGATGCGGTCCTTCACGCTGCCGCCGGGGTTGAAGTACTCGACCTTGGCGAGCACCAGCGGCGCGTCCGGGCCCGTCGGCACCACGTGGTTGAGTCGGACCAGCGGGGTGTTCCCGACGAGTTCGGCGACGTGCTCGACGTAGCGCATACGCCCATCTTCCGGCCTCGCCCCGGCCCGCGCCGCTCACCCCCACGGACGTGCCCGGTCTCACGTCCCTCGGCGTGTCGCGCGCGGCGTGTCGTGTCAGCGGCGTGCCTCCGCAGACGTTCAGTGTCCGTCACGCCACTCACTCGCTCGCCCTCGCGGTCGTAGGGTCGGCGCCATGGTCGACCCTGGCCGCGAGGCCGTCATCGTGTCCGCCGTCCGCTCGCCGATCGGCCGCGCCCGCAAGGGCTCGCTGGCCGCGATGCGCCCGGACGACCTCACCGCGCAGGTCGTGCGCGCCGCGCTCGACGCCGTCCCGTCGCTCGACCCGGCCGAGGTCGAGGACCTCCTGCTCGGCTGCGGCCTGCCCGGCGGCGAGCAGGGCTTCAACCTCGCCCGCATCGTCGCCGTCGAGCTCGGCCTCGACCGCCTGCCCGGGGCGACGATCACGCGCTACTGCTCGTCGTCCCTGCAGACCGCGCGGATGGCCGCGCACGCCATCCGCGCCGGCGAGGGCGACGTCTTCCTCGCGGCGGGCGTCGAGACGGTGTCGCGGTTCGAGAAGGGCAACTCGGACTCCTGGCCCGACACCCACAACCCCCTGTTCGCCGACGCCGAGCAGCGCACCGCCGACGTGGCCGCGGCGGGCGCGTCGGAGTGGCACGACCCGCGCGCCGACGGCCTGTTCCCCGATCCCTACATCGCGATGGGGCAGACCGCGGAGAACGTCGCGCTCGCCGAGGGCGTCAGCCGCGAGGAGATGGACCGCTTCGCGCTGCGCTCCCAGCAGAACGCCGCGCGGGCGCAGGAGTCGGGCTTCTGGCGCCGCGAGATCACGCCCGTGCGCCTGCCCGACGGCTCGGTGATGGAGCACGACGACAGCCCGCGGCCCAGCACCACCTACGAGGCGCTCGCCGACCTCAAGCCCGTCTTCCGTCCCGACGGGCGCATCACCGCCGGCAACGCGTGCCCGCTGAACGACGGCGCCGCGGCGCTCGTGATCATGTCCGCGGAGCGCGCCGAGGCGCTGGGGATCACCCCGCTCGCACGGATCGTGTCCACCGCCGTCAGCGCCCTCTCCCCCGAGATCATGGGGCTCGGGCCCATCGAGGCGTCCGCCCGGGCCCTGGCCCGTGCCGGCCTCACCGTCGGCGACGTCGACCTCGTCGAGATCAACGAGGCATTCGCCGCGCAGGTCATCCCCTCGGCCCGCGGGCTGGGGATGAGCGACGACGACATGGAGGCCAAGCTCAACGTGCACGGCGGCTCCATCGCCGTCGGCCACCCGTTCGGCATGACCGGCGCGCGCATCGCCACGACGCTGCTCAACGGTCTGCGCGAGCGCGACGCCACCCTGGGGCTCGAGACCATGTGCGTCGGCGGCGGGCAGGGCATGGCGATGGTGCTCGAGCGCTTGAACTGAGCTGGGGGCTTTCCTGACGTTCAACGTCAGCGTGGCCGCCAGGCTGGAACACCCCGGACATGCGGCGGCCCCTCCCGGAAGCTTCCGGAAGGGGCCGTCGTCTCGGGAACGCCTACTCGCGGAAGTAGCTCAGCAGGCGCAGGATCTCGATGTAGAGCCAGACCAGCGTGGTCATGAAGCCGAAGGCGAGGTACCACGCGAAGCGGGCGGGAACGCCGGCCTTCACGGCCTGGTCGGCCTGGTCGAAGTCGAGCAGCAGCATGAAAGCGCCGATGCCGATGCAGACCAGGCTGAAGACGATCGCCAGCAGGCCGCCGCTGCGCAGGCCCAGGCCGTCGGCGACGAAGAAGCCCGCGACGAGGTTGGCCAGCATGAGCACGACCACGCCGATGGCCGCCCCGATGACCATCTTGGTCAGGCGCGGGGTGACGCGGATGGCGCCGGTCTTGTAGACGACCAGCATGCCGATGAACACGCCCAGCGTCGCGAGGACGGCCTGGACGCCGATGCCGGCGTAGCTCGTGCCACCCGGCGAGGTGGCGATGCTCTGGAACACGCCGGTGATCGCTCCGAGCGCCATGCCCTCGGCCGCCGAGTAGCCCAGCACCAGGAACTTGTTGGTGCTCTGCTTGAAGATGATGATCAGCGCGAGGACCAGGCCGACCACGAAGCCGACGATCCCCAGCACATAGAGCCCGCTCCACACGGTGGCGACACCGACCGCGAGGGCGAGGACCACGTTGATCGCGGTCTTCTGGACGACGTCGTCCACGGTGAGCGGACGGTCGTCCGCCGCCGCGGTCGGCAGGGGACTGCCGCCCCCGCCGAACATGCCGCCGGCGCCGGCCATGCCGGCCGGGGCCTGGCCTGCAGCGCCGAACCGCGCGTACCCACCCGGTGAGGTGGGCAGGTTGCGGAACGCCGGGTTGCTGGTGGTGCGCACCTCTGGGTCCTCCTCCTACGCGGAGCCGGCACCGATGGCGGGTCGTCATCGGCCGGGTCGGCCGCGGACTGTTGCGTCCACCCGGTCCAACGACGGTGCGGGTGGATCGGTTCCCGTCTCGGTAAACAGAACTTTACCGGATTCGTGGTGAACGCAGCGTGTCCGCTTCGCCCCGGGATGGGGTCCGTCAGGCAAGTCTATCCGCCCGTTCGGAGGTACCGACCCGGGTCCGAGGTGTCGGCCCGCGACGGGACGGGGCATGCTGCGGGCGCAACCTCGCAACCAGCGACGAGGAGGGGTGTCGATGGTGGACTTCGGCAGCATGGCGGACAAGGCCAAGGACTGGGCCGGGGAGAACCCGGAGAAGGCCGACGGCTTCGTGGACAAGGGCACCGACTTCGTCGGTGAGCGCTTCGGCCACGAGGAGCAGGTCGACCAGGCCGGGCAGAAGGCGAAGGACTTCCTGCACGGCGGGCAGGACGAGGGCCAGGCGCCCCCGCCCCCGCCGCCCGGCGAGGAGCCCCCGCGGCCCTAGGCGCACGACACGCACCACGGCCCGGTCCCGCCACGCGCGGGCCGGGCCGTGGTGCGTCGGGTGCGGGAGCCGGTCAGGCCGGCGCCGGCCCGTCCTCGCCCTCGATGCGGATCGCGAGCAGCACCGCGTCGTCGCGCAGCCCGTCGACGCCGAGCATGCCGAGCAGCCGGTCGCACAGCTCCTCGACGGGCATGTCGGGCGACTGGGCGGCAAGGGTGTCGGCGATGAGCTGCGTGCGGTCGTCCGGGTCGGCCCCGGGCGCCTCGATGAGGCCGTCGGTGTGCAGGACGAGCAGGTCGCCCTGGCCGCAGCGCACCGACGTCTCCTCGCGGGTGATCGCGCGCGTCGCCCCGATCAGCGGCGAGAGGTTGCCGGTGAGCAGTTCGACGGTGCCGTCGGCGCGGCGCAGCAGTGGCGGCGGGTGCCCGGCGTTGGAGTACCGCAACGTCCAGCCGCCGCCCTCGCCGCGCTCGAAGCGCGCGTAGACGGCCGTGGCCATCGCCGCCATGCCGAGCCCCTGGACGACGTCGTCGCAGCGGTCGACGACGTCGGCGGGCCCGAGGCCCTCCCACGCGTAGGAGCGCAGCACCCCGCGCAGCTCGCCCATCGCCGCGGCGGCCCGCAGGTCGTGGCCGACGACGTCGCCGACCGCGAGGCCCACGGCGCCGTCGGGCAGCGCGAGCATGTCGTACCAGTCGCCGCCGACCTGGGCGCCGTCGGTGGCGGCGAGGTAGCGCGACGCGATCGACATGCCGGGCATGGCGGGCACCGCGGGCAGCAGGCTGCGCTGCAGCGTCTCGGCCGCACCGTGCTCGCGGGCGTAGAGCCGGGCGTTGTCGACGGCGAGGCCCGCGCGGGCGGCGAGGTCCGCGGCGAGGTAGAGATCCCGCTGGGCGTAGCGTCGGCCGTAGGGCAGCTCGGTGCCGAGCGTCAGCGCCCCCAGCACCTGGCCGCGGGCCCGCAACGGCACGACGATCGCCGAGCGGGGCCGCAGCGCCTCGTAGCGGCGCAGCAGCTCGGGCTGCTCGGAGATGCCGACGGGGCGCACCGGCAGCTCGGGCAGCAGCGACGGCGAGCCGGACGCGAGGGCCTCGCCGATGGGGTCGCGGCCGTCCTCGGTGGGGCTGACCCAGCGTCCGAGCCCCTGGACCTCGTCGGTCTTCGTCTCGTCACGGTGGTTGACCGCCGCCCGGCGCACCGAGGAGTTGCCGTCGGCGTCCTCGAGCAGGTCGACGCAGCAGAAGTCCGCCATGGCCGGCACGACGATGCGCGCGAGCGCCTCCGCGACGCCGGTGGTGTCGAGGCTCGCCGACATCGCCTGCGTCGACTCGGTGAGCAGGCGCAGCTGCTCGCGGGTCTCCTCCGCGGCGGCGAGGGCGGCGCGGCGCTCGTTCTCCACCATCACGCGCTCGGTGACGTCGGACTGGACGCCGACGAAGTTGACGACCCGGCCCTGGCCGTCGAGCACCGGCGTGATCGACACCTGGTTCCAGAACGCCGTGCCGTCGCGCCGGTAGTTGAGCAGCACCTCGGTGATGGGCCGCTCCTCGTCGAGCGCCGTGCGGATGCGCGAGATCGAGGCGGGGTCGGTGTTCGGGCCCTGCAGGAACCGGCAGTTGCGGCCCATGACCTCGTCGAGCTCGTAGCCGGTGAGGCGGGTGAACGCCGGGTTGACCCACACCAGCGGGTTCTGCTCGCGGGCCGGGTCGGAGATCGTGAACGACAGCTCGGTGGCCACCACCGCCCGGTCGCGCACCATCTCGAGGTGACGCTGGGCGCCCGCGCCGGAGAGCTGCAGGAACACCACCAGCGCGAGGCGGCGCTGGTCGGCGTTCACGGCCTCCGAGAGCGGGAAGCCGGTGACCCACAGCAGCCGGCCCTCGGCCTCCTCGCGCTCCTCCTCGCTGGACTCCGAGCCACGGCGGGCGGCGTCGGCCACGGCGACGGGCTCCCCCGAGACCGGGATGCCCTGCGCGACCCGCGAGAGCGGGGACGCCGTGTCGCGCATGGGGCGCCCGGCCAGGTCGGTGAGCCCGGCCGCCTCGCTCCACGCGTCGACGTCGAGCGGCAGGCCGGCGCGGCCGCCGGTGAGGCCCGCGGCGGAGTCGTTGGCGTACGTGACGAGGCCCTGGCCCAGGTCGATCAGCGCCACCGCGGCAGGCGCGGTGTGCAGCACCTGCGGGAGGTCGGTCTGCCCGACGCTGCTCGGCTCGACGACCGCGTCGCGGACGCGCTGGGCCTCGGCGGCGTAGTCCGCACCCAGCTCGGGGGCCGAGTCGGGGTTCTCCGTGGCCACCTCGCCGTGGTCGCCGTTCGTCCAGCCCGTCACCTGACGGAGCCTATCGGCCCCGGATGGTGGCCGACCGGGGTGTGACACCCACGAGAACGCACGGCGACGGGACACGCCGACCGGCCGGGCGAAACAGAGGGTGCGGGGACACCCGAACGGGCGACGACGAGCCTGCTCACACCAGGAAGACCTCACGGGGACCGGGGGCGGAGCCGTCGGGCAGTTCGCGATCGCGTCCGGGACGGCCACCGAACGCCGCGCTGGCGGCGAGCTTACGTGCCTGCACCGTCTCCGACAGCGCGAGCTGGCGGGCCCGCCGCCACGGCACCTCCGCCGACTCCGGACCGGCCCAGCTCCACGCCTGGTCGAGCCACCGGACCAGCCGCACGCGGTAGGCGGCGCACACGACCTCCGCGGCGCGACCGGCGGCCTCGTGGTCGTCGTCGCCGTCCCCGGACCACGGGGCGAGGACACACAGCCCGTGCGGGTCCTCGACGAAACCGACGATCTCGCTCAGGGCGGCGACGACGTCGGCCTCCCGCCCGGCCAGCCCCGCGTCGGGCAGGCCGAGGCGGTGCCGGCGGACCTCGGCGACACCGAGCGCCCGGTAGGCGTCGTCGAGCGCGTCCGCCTCGGCGTCGACCGACGTCTCGGTGCCGGACTCGTCGTCGGTGCTCTCCGCCGCCTCGTCCAGCTGCGCCAGCACCGAGGCCAGCGTGTCCGGGTCCGACAGGTCCTCGGGGCGCACCACGAGGTCGCCGAGCGGCGGCTCCGGCTCTCGGGGCACGGCCAGCCCCTCCGGCGGGGTGCAGGTGCGTCCCGGGCCGTCGGTGAGCGCGAGGACGTCGACCGACGCGTGCCGCGCGGCGAGACGGCGCAGCAGCCCGCCGGCCGCGCGGATCTCGTCGCGCGGGTGCGGGGCGACGACGACGAGCCGGCGGCACGCGCGCAGCGTCAGCGGGCGCAGGCCCTCGAGCTCGCGCCACGGTGGACGGGCCCGTCCGGGCGCGGGGATCCGACCCGACAGGTCCCCTTGGTCAGCCACGGCGCTCACCTCCCTCGCCGACGAGTGTGGCCGATCTTCTCGCCCGTTCGGAGCAGCTTCCGGGCGTCGGCGTCGAGCGGTCCGCTCGGGGCGCCCGAGCGGTCAGCGGGGGAGCCGATCTCCGACGCATCGACCGCTCTCCGCGCGGCCGCTGCGACGGGCGGGTGACGGGAAGCTGTCGCGACGGGGTGGGAACGGTGACGCCCCGGCGTCCGCGGGCCGTCGGGCAGGGCCATCCGAGGTCGTCCTGCGGGGCGGTACCCCCGGTGGGGTTCGAACCCACACTGTGGCGATTTTAAGTCGCCTGCCTCTGCCGGTTGGGCCACGGGGGCTGGAGGTCGCGGCAAGCCTAGCCGTGGTCACGTCGCGGAGTGGTCGGTTCCAGGCCGGCGGCCGTGGCGGCCTCGGCGAGGACGTCCTCGAGCATCGCCGGGGTCAGCCGTCCGGTGAAGGTGTTCTGCTGGCTGACGTGGTAGCAGCCGAACAGCTCGAGCGGCGCCGCGTGCGCCCCGGGCGCCGGCGGCAGCGTCACGTGCGCGGCGTGTCCGAAGGTGGGCCGCGGTGCCGGGACGACCCAGCCCGGGTGCCCGCTCGCGGGGTCCGCGGTCGCGAGCACCGGCAGCAGCGCCTGCCACCCGAAGCCGCCGAGGACGACGACGGCGCGCACGGTGTCGCGCAGCAGCGCGAGCTCCCGCGCGAGCCACGGCCGGCAGCGATCACGTTCGGCGGGGGTCGGCTTGTTCTCGGGCGGGGCACAGCGCACCGGCGCGGTGATGCGGGTGCCGGACAGCTCGAGGCCGTCGCCGATCGCCACCGACGTCGGCTGGGACGCGAGCCCGACGGCGTGCAGGGCGGCGTAGAGGACGTCGCCGCTGCGGTCGCCGGTGAACATCCGCCCGGTCCGGTTCGCCCCGTGCGCGGCCGGCGCCAGGCCCACGATCAGCAGCCGCGCGTCGGTCGCGCCGAAGCCGGGCACCGGGCGGCCCCAGTAGGTCTGGTCGCGGAACGCGGCGCGCTTGGTGGCCGCCACCTCCTCGCGCCAGGCCACGAGCCGCGGGCACGCGCGGCAGTTCGCGACCGCGGTGTCGAGGGCGGCCAGGTCGGCCACGCTCTCAGCGGTACCAGGCACCGACGGCCTCCCGGGCGGCGAGGACGGCCACGACCGCCGACACCGCGGGCGCGGCCACGGACGGGGCGACCGCGGCGCTGCTCAGCAGGTCGACGCCGGCGGCCGCGACGAGCACCGCGACCAGGGCGACCACGAGCACCCCGGGGACGGCGGGCCGCACGCGCGGGTCGCGGTCGGCGCCCTCCCGCCGCATCGCCCGGGCGTCCGCGGCGACGAGCAGCGGCAGCGCGACGGCCGCCGCCAGCCCGAGCAGCCCGCCGACGAGGGTCTCCCCCGGCCGGGCGGGGGCGAGGGCGTCGACGACCGCGTCGACCGCGCTGTACACCGCGAGGATCACGAACGACACCGTCATCGCCCGCACCGCCCGGTGCTCGCGGCGGGCCGGGTCGCCGGCGAACTGCCAGCGCACCGGCAGCGCGGCGCCCAGCGAGATCGCGAGGTGCGCGACGAACGCGGCGACGCCCGGCAGCGTCGGGCCGTTGCCCGCGAGCCAGGTGGCGACCGCCAGCACGGTGGTCGCCACGACGGTCACCGCGACCAGCGCCCGCACGCGGCGGGCCAGCACCAGCGCCGCCAGCGGCAGCACGCCGGGCCCGGCGGTCACGGCCGTCACCAGCGGGCGGCCAGCGCCCGCGCGATCCCGTCGAGGATGTCGTGCTCGGAGACGACGAGCTCGGTGACGTCGGTGCGCTCGGCCAGCTCCTCGGCGAGCACCCGCATGACGAGCGAGCCGCCGCCGATGACGTCGACGCGGCCGGGGTGCATCGGGCCGAGCGCGGCCCGCTCGTCGCGCGGCATCGCCTCGAGCCGGCGGGCGGTGGCGCGGACGTCGTCGAGGCCGAGGCGCGAGAGGTGGATGCGCTCGGGGTCGTAGGCGCGCAGGTCCATGGCGACGGCCGCGAGCGTGGTCGCCGTGCCCGCGACCGCCACCCACGTCTGGACGTCGGCGACCGCGACGTCGGCGAACGCCGGCGCGAGCGTCGCGCGGGTGAACTCCTCGGCCTCGGCGACCTGCTCGGCGGTCGGGGGGTCGTCGTGCAGGAACTTCTCGGTCAGTCTCACGCAGCCGACGTCGGTCGAGCGCGCCGCGGCGACCTCGGCGTGCACGGCGTCCCAGGTGCCCGTGACGATCTCGGTGGAGCCGCCCCCGACGTCGGCGACGACGAACGGGCCCTCGTCGGGGTCGAGGTCGGCGACGGCACCGGCGAACGACAGCCGCGCCTCCTCGTCACCCGTGATCACGTCGGCGTCCACCCCGATGACCTCGCGGACGGCACCGAAGAACTCGTCGCGGTTCTCGGCGTCGCGCGTCGCCGAGGTGGCGCAGACGCGCACCGTGTCCGGCCCCACCGCGACGCCGTGGCGGCGCAGCATCTCGGCGTAGGCGCCGAGGGCCTCGCGCGTGCGGGCGAGCGACTCCGGCGCGAGACGGCCGGTGGCGTCGACGCCCTGCCCGAGACGGTTGATGCGCATCTCGCGGTGGACGTCGCGCAGCCAGGCGGAGCCGTCCTCGCGGACCGTCACGTCGGCCACCAGCAGGCGGATCGAGTTGGTCCCGCAGTCGACGGCCGCGACCCGTGGCATGGGCGCTCCCTGCACCAGCGTCGTCCCCGGTGGACCGGGCTCCGGGACGACGCTAGCTCTGCCGCCCCCCGCGCGCCGTGCGCGGGGTGGGTGACCGCGTCCGGCGTCCAGGGGTGCCGGACGCCGGGCGCCCCCGGCGGGAGGGGGTCGCCCGGCGACCGGTTCCCGGGCACGTGGCTCGTCGGGCAGCCGCGAGAGGGCGCCATACGGCGGGTCACCACCCGTCGTGCGGCGGGCCGTCCGCTCCGCCGCACTCGGCCGGTCGGGGGAACCGGCACGATCATCCTGCGCCGCGCGGGGCTCCCGGATCCACTCAGGACGGGGGGCGTGACCGGGCCAGGTGTCGGGTCCACCGGTCCGTGGCGACGCGGCCACGGTGCGTACCGTGCGACGGCCGGCCGCGCGTCACCGGTGTGGGGCTGCGGTGATCAGCCCGACGGGGTGCCGTGTGGTGGGTCGAGCGCCGGTCCGACGCACGGCCCGGCGTGCCACCAGGCGTCGAGCCGCTCGAGGGCCTCGTCGCCCGCCGGGTTCACCGCGGGCCCGCGGGCGAGGGTGTGGGCGACGTGCACGTGCAGGCACTTCACCCGCTCGGGCATCCCGCCGGCGCTGACGTCGGTGCCGAGCGGGGCGATCGCGTCGCGCTCGGCGAGGTAGTCGGTGTGCGCCCGCGCGTAGCGGTCGGCGAAGTCGGCGTCGGTCCCGAGCCGCTCGGTCTGCTCACGCATCAGGCCGTCGGCCTCGAGGGTGCCGATCCGCGAGGTCAGCCGAGGGCACGTCGCGTAGTAGAGCGTCGGGAACGGGGTGCCGTCCTCGAGGCGGGGCGCGGTCTCGACGACGTCGGGCAGGCCGCAGGGGCAGCGGTGCGCGACGCGGCGCAACCCGCGGGGGCGACGGCCGATCTGGGCGGCGACCGCGGCGCGGTCGGCCTCGGTCGGCTCGCTCACGGGGTGGTGCCCAGCGTCGAGCGCGCCACGCGGGCGTACCAGGGGAGCTCGGCCTCGGCGGGCGGCAGCCCCGCGCGCGGGTCGGTGTCGCGCGGGTCGCGCGGCGCGCCCGCGTCGCCCGGCAGCTGGACCCGGTAGGGGACCTCGCCCGGCCGGGCGTAGCCCAGGCGCTCGCGGGCGAGGGCCTCGATGTGCGCGGGGTCGCGCAGCGCGCCGCGCTCGTCGGTCAGCGTGCGGACGTCCCGGGCGAGACGCTCCTGCTCGGCGGCCACCGCGGCGATCTCGTGGCGCTGGGTGACGTAGTTGCGCAGGGGCACCGCGACGGTCAGCGCGACCGCGCAGACGACCACGGCGAGCACCGCCGCCCGGCGGGCCGTGGACAGCCCCAGTGCCCCGCCGGTGGCCTGGGCGGCACGCCGGGCGCGCGCCGCGGCGGCGGCCGGGCCGCCGGAGGGCACGCGCAGCGGGTTGCGGCGACGCACGACCCGCTGCGGGTCGCGGCGGGGTCCCTGACGGGCGCGTGTGCGTCCGCGGGCCGGGGACGACCCGCCCGTCGTGCGCTTGGCCGGGGACCCGTCACGCCCGCCGCGCCGACCGCGTCCCCGCGAGGTGCCGGACCGTCCGGTGGAACGGTCGGCGGGCCCCTCGTCCCCGGGGGTGCTGCGGTCGGCGGGCACGCTCAGGCGTCCGGGTCGAAGCGCGGGAAGGCCAGGTCGCCGGCGTAGCGGGCGGCGTCGCCGAGGGCCTCCTCGATGCGCAGGAGCTGGTTGTACTTCGCGACGCGCTCGGAGCGGGCCGTCGCGCCGGTCTTGATCTGCCCGCAGTTGGTGGCGACGGCGAGGTCGGCGATCGTGGTGTCCTCGGTCTCGCCGGAGCGGTGGCTCATCATGCAGCGGTAGCCGTACTGCTGGGCGAGGCTGACCGCGTCGAGCGTCTCCGAGAGCGTCCCGATCTGGTTGACCTTGACGAGCAGGGCGTTCGCGGCGCGGCGCTCGATGCCCTCCTCGAGGCGCTCGATGTTGGTGACGAACAGGTCGTCGCCGACGATCTGGATGCGGTCGCCGATGTCGCCGGTGAGCTTGGTCCAGCCGTCCCAGTCGTTCTCCGAGAGCGGGTCCTCGATGCTGACCAGCGGGTAGGCGTCGAGCAGCTCGCCGTAGTAGGAGCTCATCTGCGCGGCGCTGCGGGTCTCGCTCTCGAAGGTGTAGACGCCGTCGGAGAAGAACTCGCTGGCGGCCACGTCGAGGGCCAGGACGATGTCGCGGCCCGGCGTGTACCCGGCGTCGCGGACGGCGGCGACGATGAGGTCGAGCGCCTCGCGGTTGTTCGGCAGCGACGGCGCGAAGCCGCCCTCGTCGCCCAGGCCCGTCGACAGGCCCTGCTTCTTGAGCACCTTCTTCAGCGACTGGTAGACCTCCGCGCCCCAGCGCAGGGCCTCGCGGAAGGACTCGGCGCCGATCGGCGCGATCATGAACTCCTGGACGTCGACGCCCGAGTCGGCGTGGGCGCCGCCGTTGAGGATGTTCATCATCGGCACCGGCAGCACGTGGGCGTTGGGGCCGCCGACGTAGCGGAAGAGGTCGAGCTCGGCGGACTCGGCGGCCGCGCGCGCGACGGCGAGGCTCACGCCCAGCAGGGCGTTCGCACCGAGCCGCGACTTGTCCGGCG
The DNA here is from genome assembly GCF_037400275.1 of Actinomycetospora aeridis. NCBI lineage: Bacteria > Bacillati > Actinomycetota > Actinomycetes > Pseudonocardiales > Pseudonocardiaceae > Actinomycetospora > Actinomycetospora aeridis. The sequence continues at coordinate 35,800 of NZ_JBBEGL010000004.1, forward strand.
TGCCGTCGAGGTCGATGAGCTTCTGGTCGACGACGCGCTGCTCGGCCGCGTCGATGCCGACCAGGCCCGGCCCGATCTCGTCGAGCACGCCGGCCACGGCGCGCTCGACGCCCTTGCCGAGGTAGCGGGAGTCGTCGCCGTCACGCAGCTCCACGGCCTCGTGCTCGCCGGTCGACGCCCCGGAGGGCACCGCCGCACGGGTCAGCGTGCCGTCGTCGAGCGCCACCTCGACCTCGACCGTGGGTGTGCCCCGCGAGTCGAGGATCTCCCGTGCGCCGACCTGCTCGATGACCGCCACGGACCATGCCTCCGAACCCAGAGATGAATCACTGCATCGCTTCACCGCGCCCCGGGGCACGGCACGTCGCCCGCATCGTAGACGTCGCCCCCGACCCGGTCGGGGAGCCACGCTCCGGGAGACGGAGCCTGCGGAGCTCGACCCGTGTGCGGGACGGCAGGCCTCGCGCCGCTCCGTGAGTCGGCCTACGGTGGCTGAGATGTCCGCCGCGCAGCACGACCCCGCCGAACCGGACAGCCACGGAGGGTCGGTGGCGGAGTTCCGCCGCGCCGAGGACCTCCTCGAACGCCGCCGGCCTCTCGACGCGCTCAAGGCCCTCGCGCCGCTGCTGGAGACCGAGCAGGCCGCCGCCTCGGTGCACCTGCTGGCGGCCCGGGCCTACCTGGCGTCGGCGCAGTTCCGGCGGGCGGAGGAGGGCTTCCTGCGGGTGCTCGAGCTCGACCCGTCGGACCACTACGCCCGCTTCGCGCTGGGCCGCACGCTGCAGCGCCAGAGCCGCCTGGTGGAGGCGCGCACGCAGCTGCGCATGGCGGCGGCGATGGATCCGCGCCCGGAGTACCAGGAGGCGCTGGGCGAGGTCAGCGCCAACATCGCCGTGCGCGCCGACCGCACCGGCGGCGCGTGACCTACCCCTGGCTGGCGCGGGCGTACTGGTCGGCGGCGGCGTAGACGCGGCGGCCGTACTCGTCGGAGTTGTTGTACGACAGCACCGCGGCGCGCCAGCCCGGGCCGGTCGCGAGGTCGCGCCCGCCGGTGCAGAGGTAGCGCCCCGCCGCGAGGGCGGCGTCGTCGATGTTGTTCGGGTCGGCGACGCCGTCGCCGTTGCCGTCGGAGCGCCACTTCGCCCACGTCGACGGGATGAACTGCAGCGGGCCGACGGCGCGGTCGAGGGTCGTGTCGCCGTCGAGGACGCCGCCGTCGGAGTCGCCGATGGTCCGGTTGCCGCCGGTGCCGTCGAGGGGGACGCCGATGATGCGCGGGGTGACGTCGCCGTTGTCGGCGATCGAGGCGCCGCGGTAGCGGCCGTGGTTGGACTCGATGCGCGCGAGGCCCGCGATCGTGACCCACGACAGGTTGCAGTCGGGCTCCTCGCGCTTCACGGCGAGGTCGGCGGCGCCGTAGGCCTGCAGCGCGCGGGCGGGGACGTCGGCGCGGCTCGCGATGCCCTCCGACCAGCCGGCGAGGGAGGTGCCGCTCGGCGCCGCCCCGGCCGCGCCGGTGCCCCCCAGCGACGGCGGGGCCAGCGCGCCGGGCTGGGCGACCGTGCCCAGCTGCACCGGGGCGGGCTCGACCTCGAGCGCCGGGATCTCCTCGGCGCCCGCGTCCTCACGGCCGAACTCGCCCTGGCGGCTCACCAGGACGACGGTGGCCACCACCGCGAGCAGCAGGACGAGCACGAGCCCGAGCCGCCCGAGGATCGCGAGGCGCCGCCGCGGGGTCGTGGCGGCGCTCTCCGGCGCCTCGGTGCCGCTGCGCACCGTGGAGCGCCGGCCGGCCGGCACGCGGTCGCGGGAACCCGGGGTGGGGTCGGTCGGCGCGCTCATCGTGCTGGAGATTACGCGGCGGTAGACAGCGCCCTCGGCTCACCCGGGCGGCTCAGCCCTCCAGGACCGTTCGGCCCCAATAGGCCCCGTCGCCGAGCCCCGGCGGGACCGCGAAGACGGCCGATCCGGTGTGCTCGATGTACTCCATCATCTTGTCGCGACGGGCCAGCGCGCTCTGCATCGGCACGAACTGCCGGTGCGGGTCCCGCATGAACGCGACGAAGAACAGGCCGGCGTTGAGGTGCCCGAGCCCGTCGGAGCCGTCGACGAAGTTGTAGCCGCGCCGCAGGATCTTCGCGCCGCCGTTGTTCTCCGCCGACGCGAGCCGGATGTGCGCGTCGACGCCGATCGGCGAGCCCGGGCCCAGGTTCGGCAGGTCGAACTCCTGCGCCTGCCCGATCGGGGCGCCCACCCCCTTGGTGCGCCCGGTCAGCGACTCCTGCTCCGCGAGCGACGTGCGGTCCCACGTCTCCACGTGCATCCGGATGCGGCGCGCCACGAGGTAGGTGCCGCCCGCCATCCAGGGCGGGCCCTGCTCCGGCGGCACCCAGACGTGCTGGTCGAGCAGGTCGGTCTCCTCGGCCTTGAGGTTGTTGGTGCCGTCCTTGAAGCCGAAGAGGTTGCGGTGGGTCTGCTGGGTCGTCGACGTCGACGACGTCCGCCCGAACCCGAGCTGCGACCACCGCACGGACGTCGTGCCGAACCCCGTGCGGACGAGGTTGCGCACGGCGTGCACGGCGACCTGGGGGTCGTTCGCGCACGCCTGCAGGCACAGGTCGCCGCCCGAGAACGCCGGGTCGAGCTGGTCCTGCTGGAAGGGCGGGAGGTCGGCGAGCTCGGGCGGGCGGGGGATGCCGAGCTTGTCGAGGAGGCTCCCGCCGATCCCGAACGTGATCGTCAACGCCGCCGCCGGCAGCCCCAGCGCCTCGCCGGTGTCGCTCGGCGGGGCCTCCGGGTTGCGGTTCACCGCGCCGCCGGGCGCGGCCTCGGCGCCCGCGGTCATGCGCTCGGCGGCCGTCGTCCAGCGCTGCAGGAGGCTGATCACCGCCCGGCGGTCGGTCGTCGTCAGGTCCAGGGCGACGAAGTGCAGCCGGTCCTGGGCCGGCGTGACGATCCCGGCCTGGTGCGGCCCGCGGAACGGGACGACGCCGCCGGACGGGTCGGGCGCCGGCTCCGTGGCCGACTCGCCGGCCGCGAAGCCGGCGACCGCCCCGGCCCCGGCCAGGGCGGCCCCGGCGCCGGTCCATCCGAGGAGCCGGCGCCGGGAGACACCACGCAGTCCGGAACGCGTCACTCTTACGCCGCCACCAGTCCGGCCACCTGACTCACCGGCTCGCCGAGGGCGTCGACGGCCTGGGTCATGCGCTGCTTGTCCTGCTCGGTCAGCTGGGTGTAGAGGACGTACCCGTCGCCCGCGCGGTACTGCTCGAGCACCGCGTCGACGTCGGCGAAGCGCTGGTCCAGTGTCGGGCCGAGCGCCGGGTCGCGCTGGTCGATGGCCGGGCGCAGCGCCGCGACCGCCGCCTGCGAGCCGTCCACGTTGGCGCGGAAGTCCCACAGGTCGGTGTGCGAGTAGCGGTCCTCCTCGCCGGTGATCTTGCCGGTGGCGACCTCGTCGAGCAGCTCCTTGGCGCCGTTGGCCAGCTGGACCGGGGTGAGCTGGACGGTCGCGGCGCGGGTCTGCAGATCGCGCAGGTCGGCCATCAGCTGGTCGCCGATCGCCGCCGAGTCGGGCTGCAGGCCGGTGACCCAGAGGTCCTTCTCGAGACGGTGGTAGCCGGTCCACGCCACACCCGGGTCGCGCTCGTCGTCCTCGCGGCCGTCGACGCGCGGGTCGATGTCGCCGAACGACTCCGCGACCGGCTCGATGCGCTCCCAGTAGGTCCGCGAGACGGGGAAGAGCGCCTTGGCCTGCTCGACGTTGCCGGCCTTGACCGCGTCGACGAACTCCTGGGTCCGCGCGATGCCGGCCTCGATCTGGGAGTTCGTGTAGCGCTGGTAGCCCGCGACCGCCGAGGCGAGCAGCGCGTCGCCCTCGGCCGCCCCGGGCACGTTGCCGGTGACCGTGAACGGCGCGCGGATGCCGTCGCCGACCATGCCGGGCTTGCACGCCGTCGTGTACTGGCCGCCCTGGGGGACCTCGACGATCAGCTGGCGCGACAGGCCGGGGCCGATGTTCTCGACCTCGCCGACGATCCGGTCCCCCGTGCCGTAGACGTAGAACTCCGTGATCTTCGTGCCCGTGTTCTGCACGGCGAACGAGATGTTGCCCGCGGGCGCCTCGGTCGCCGACACCTGGCAGGCGGTGTCGGAGGCCTGGACCTGGATGGGCCCGCCCTGACCGCCCGCGCCGGGGGGCGGGGGTGCGGTGCTCGTGCACGCGGCGAGCGCGAGCATCGCCAGGGCCGCGGTGGCGGCGGCCAACATCCTGCGGGACATCGTTCTCCTCCAGGGGGCGCGCGGCGGTGCACGCCGGCGGTCGTTCGGGGTCGGGGAAAGCGGGATCAGGCGGCCGTGTCGGCCGTGTCGGTGGAGCTCCCGGCGGCCGGCGCCTCACGTCGTCGTGGCTTGCGCACGAACAGCGTCAGCACGATCGCGACGTAGAGCACCCACACCACGGCCTCGAGCACCGTGGTCTGCGGGGAGAAGTTGAAGACGCCCTTGAGCAGCGTCCCGTACCAGGAGTCGGCCGGGACCGCGGCGCTGACGTCGAAGGCGAGGGTGTTCAGACCGGGCAGGATGCCGGCCTCCTGCAGGTCGTGGACGCCGTAGGCGAGGATGCCCGCCGCGACGAAGATCAGCAGGACGCCCGTGACCGTGAAGAACTTCCCGAGGTTCAGCTTCACCGCACCGCGGTAGATCAGGTACGCGAGCACGACGGCCACGGCGATGCCGGCGAGGAAGCCGATCAGCGGGCCCGTCGTCTCCCCCGCGGCCTGGACCGCCGCGAAGAAGAACACCGCCGTCTCGAGACCCTCCCGGCCGACGGCCAGGGCGGCCATGACGACGACGGCGACGGAGCCCATCGCGATCGCCTTCTCCAGGCCACCCTCGAGCTCCGCGGCGATCGTGCGCCCGACGCGGCGCATCCAGAAGATCATCCAGGTGACGAAGCCGACCGCGATGATCGACAGCGAGCCCCCGAGCGCCTCCTGGGCCTCGAAGGTCAGCGCCTGCTGGCTCAGGGTCAGGGCGAGGGTGACGCCGATGCTGACCGCGATCGCGACGCCGACGCCCAGCCAGACCTTCGGCAGCTCCCGCCGACGGCCGGTCCGGACCAGGAACGCCACGAGGATGCTCACGACGAGGGAGGCCTCCAGGCCCTCGCGCAGCCCGATCAGGGCGTTCCCCAGCATGGCGTCCCCTCGACTCGCGTCAGGTGACCCTCACCTGCAGTGAGGTGAGGCTAGCCTGGCTGCGCCGGACGAGGGAAGAACGCACCTCTGTGATCACAGCAAGTGACCGATTTGTCCGTTTACCGACGCGGACCTCACACCCGCCAGTGCCGGCGCCATCCCGCGTCGTCGAGGTCCGTGGGATCGTCGCCGGCGGCGCGGGCGGCCGCCTCCGCGCCGCGGACGCGCCGCGCCAGCTCCCCCGCGGCCGCCCGCAGGTCGCCCTCGGGGTCGGCATGGTCGGCCGCGGCCGCGAACAGCGGGTCGTCGGACGCGGCGGCGAGCAGGTCGTCGGGCACCCCGGCGCGGCGCGAGCGCGAGAGGTACTTCGCGACGAGCGCGGCCGCCGGCTGGGCCCGGGCGACGCCGTCGAGCGCCGAGTCGCGGCGCTTCTCGACGGCCTTGAGCTCCTCCCACCGGACCTGCTGCTCCGCCGCTCCGGTGATCGTCTCGCCGTCGCCGAAGACGTGCGGGTGGCGGCTCACGAGCTTGGCGACGAGCTCGGCGGCGACCTCGTCGACACCGAACGGGTCGCCCGCGTCCTCCTGCGCGATCCGGGCGTGGAAGAGCACCTGCAGCAGGACGTCGCCGAGCTCCTCGCGCACCGCGACCCGGTCGTCGTCGGCGACGGCGTCGTAGAGCTCGTAGGTCTCCTCGACGAGGTAGCGCAGCAGCGAGGCCGGCGTCTGCGCCGCGTCCCAGGGGCAGCCACCGGGCGAGCGGAGGCGGTCCATGACCCGTACGGCCTCGAGGAGCTCCGTGCCCGGGGGTCCGTCCTCGCCGGGGACGAGCTCGACCACCGTGCCGTCGCTCTCGGGCACCTCGGGCCCGACCGCGCCCAGCTCCCGCGCGAAGACGCCGGCGACCTCCGCGGGGAGGTCGGGGTGGAGCCGGACCTGGTCGGCGGCGGCGACCGTGCGGACCGCCGCGGCGGGCAGGACCGCGCCGAGCCGGGGGTCGACGGTGACGGTCCGGCGGCTCACGGAGCCGGGGTACGCACCGGGGTGACGACGCCGACGGCCCCCGGGTCGTCGACCACGTCCAGCTGCGTCGGGTCCCAGGCGCCGTAGCGTGGACTGATCGTCACGCCGAGCTCCAGCGCGAGCGGCTGCAGCTGGCGCAGGCCGAAGCCGAACATCGTGTCGTCGTCGACCGCGGCCGCCGGGGTGACGCCCGGGGCCGCCGGCGGCGCGTCCAGGCTGCGCTGCTGCACGTGGACCACCGACCACGGGCCCTGCGCCGGGTCCTGGCCGCCGGACTGGGACGACCCGCCCGGCGTGATCGTCACCGTGCCCGCGGGGAGCCCGAACAGGATCGACGACGCCGACGACTGCAGCGGCGCGCCCTGCTGCTGCTGGCCCGGCCGCAGCGTCAGCCCGCTCGCGCCGGAACCCTGACCGAACAGCTGCGCGGCGCGCGACGGGTCGTCCGCCACCTGCCGGGCCAGCGCCTCGGCCGTGGCCCGGTCGGGCGCGGTGGCGTAGTCGATGGTGACGGTGAGCCGGTCGAAGACCCGCCGGCCGATGTCGCCGGCGGCGAGCTGGTCGGCGACGAGCCCGCGGATCGTCGCGGGGTCGAACCCGCTCCCCCGCGCCGCCGCCTCGGCCCCGCCGGCCCGCGCCAGCGCCTCGTCGACGCGCTGCGGTGCCACGACGATGCCGTCGCGGCGCGCCTGCTCGGCGATCAGCTCGTGCAGCACCCGCACCGTCACCAGGCGCCGCGACTCCTGCGCGAGCAGCTGAGGCGGGATCGGCGCCCCGGGCGCGACGCCCTGCTGCGCGCCCTGCTGGTCGACCGCGACCCGCAGGTCGGGGACCGCGGTGCGCAGGTTGTCCTGGATCTCGGTGATCGGGATGACGGTGGTGCCGACGATCGCGGCCGCGCCCGCGCGGTCGGGGCCCGTCCCGCACCCGGCCAGCACGAGGAGACCGACGAGCACCGACGTGACGAGCGGCAACAGGCGACGCACGGCGTCACCTTCTCACCCGCCCGACCCCGGCCCGCGCGCCGCCCGGGGTTGCCGCGCCGCCCGGGGTCGCCGCGCCACCCGGGGTCGCCGCGAACGCCCTATCGGCGTGCTCAGTGGGACGTTCGCTGCCTCTACGCGCACGCCGTCCCCTGCCCGACGCGGTCGCCGCCGTCGACGCGCTCGCCCGCGCGTGCGGCTTCGGCGCCGCCGACCTCGCCGCCCTCGTGGATGCCCATCCGGGCAGCCGGGGCCTCGTCCGGGTCCGGCGGGTCGTCGCCCTGATGGATCCCCGCGCCGAGTCGCTGCCCGAGAGCCGCCTGCGCGTCGGGCTCACGCTGCGCGGCGTCCCGCCGCCGATCCCCCAGTACCCCGTGGTCCTGCCGAGCGGGAAGGACGCGCGGCTCGATCTCGCGTGGCCCCGGCCGGCGCCGGGGCGGCCGCCGTTCGCGCTCGAGTACGACGGTCCCGACCACCGCACGCCCGTCCGCCACGGCCTCGACCTCGAGCGCGACAGCGGGCTCGACGACCTCGGGTGGGACGTCGTGCACGTGACCGGTCGCCAGATGGCCGATCTCGACGCGCTCGCCGCCCGGGTGCGCCGCGGGATCGGGCTCTGACGATCAGGTCGCCGCGGCGGCCGTCTCGGGGAAGAGCTGGGAGAACAGCTGCTCGCACCACGCCAGCAGCGCCAGGTCGCGCAGCGGCGCCGCCCCCATGCGCACCGGGCCCTTGCCGTCCGCCCCCTCGACCGGCCGGGGCAGCGACAGCGTCCGCGACGCCGCCTTGTACTGCGCGCGCGGGTGCAGGCGCTTCAGCCGCATCTGCATCGACTCGGGCAGGTCGACCGGCGCGAACCGGATCATGTTGCCCTGCCCGGCGACCTCGGTGAGCCCGTGGCGCCGGCACGCCTGCCGGAACGCGGCCACGGCGAGCAGGTTCGTCACCGGCGTCGGGGGCTCGCCGTAGCGGTCGACGAGCTCCTCGCGCACCGCGTCGAGCGCGTCGGCGTCCGCGGCCTCGGCGATCTTGCGGTAGACGTCGAGGCGCAGCCGCTCGGTGTCCACGTAGTCGTGCGGGACGTGGGCGTCGATCGGGAGGTCGACGCGGACCTCGGCGAGGGGCTCGTCGCCGCCCCCGGCGTCGGTGTGCGCCTTGAACGCCTCGACGGCCTCGCCGACCAGGCGCACGTAGAGGTCGAAGCCGACGCCCGCGATGTGGCCCGACTGCTCGGCGCCGAGGATGTTGCCGGCGCCGCGGATCTCGAGGTCCTTCATGGCGACGGCCGTGCCCGCGCCGAGCTCGGAGTGCTGCGCGACGGTGGCCAGGCGGTCGTGGGCGGTCTCGGTGAGCGGCTGGTCGGCCGGGTAGAGGAAGTACGCGTAGCCCCGCTCGCGCCCGCGGCCGACGCGCCCGCGCAGCTGGTGGAGCTGGGAGAGCCCGAGGGTGTCGGCGCGCTCGACGATCAGGGTGTTGGCGTTGGAGATGTCCAGGCCGTTCTCGACGATCGTCGTGCAGACGAGCACGTCGTGCTCGCGCTCCCAGAACTCGTTGACGGTGCGCTCGAGGCGCTCCTCGGCCATCTGCCCGTGCGCGGTCGCGATGCGCGCCTCGGGCACGAGCCTGCGCAGCCGCGCCGCCGCGTCGTCGATCGAGTTGACGCGGTTGTGGATGTAGAAGACCTGCCCGTCGCGGAGCAGCTCGCGCCGGATCGCCGCGGCGACCTGCTTCTCCTCGTAGGCGCCGACGTAGGTCAGCGTCGGGTGCCGCTCCTCGGGCGGGGTGAGGATCGTCGACATCTCGCGGATGCCGGCCAGGCTCATCTCGAGCGTCCGCGGGATCGGCGTCGCCGACATCGACAGCATGTCGACGTGGGCACGCAGCCCCGTGATGTGCTCCTTGTGCTCGACGCCGAAGCGCTGCTCCTCGTCGATGATCACCAGCCCGAGGTCCTTCCACGCCACCCCGGTCTGGAGCAGCCGGTGGGTGCCGACGACGACGTCGACGCTCCCGTCGGCGAGCCCGCGGAGCGTCGCGTCGGCCTCCTTCGGCGAGGTGAACCGCGAGAGCCCCTTGACCGTGATCGGGAAGTTGCGCATCCGGTCGGTGAACGTCTGCAGGTGCTGCTGGGCGAGCAGCGTCGTCGGCACCAGGACCGCGACCTGCTTGCCGTCCTGCACCGCCTTGAACGCAGCCCGCACCGCGATCTCGGTCTTGCCGTAGCCGACGTCGCCGGAGATCACGCGGTCCATCGGGACCGCCTTCTCCATGTCGGCCTTGACCTCGTCGATCGCCGACGCCTGGTCGGGCGTCTCGGTGAACGGGAACGCGTCCTCCATCTCCCGCTGCCACGGGGTGTCCTGGGCGAACGCGTGGCCGGGCGCCGACTGGCGCGCCGCGTAGAGCTGGACGAGCGAGGCCGCGATGTCGCGGACGGCCTTGCGGGCCTTCGACTTCGTCTTCGACCAGTCGGAGCCGCCGAGCTTGTTCAGCGTCGGGACCTCGCCGCCGACGTAGCGGCTGATCTGGTCGAGCTGGTCGGTGGGCACGAACAGCCGGTCCGACGCCTGGCCGCGCTTGGAGCTCGAGTACTCCAGCACCAGGTACTCGCGGGTGGTCGCGGCCTTGCCCGTGCCGGTGGTCCGCTGGGTCATCTCGACGAACTTGCCGATGCCGTGCTGGGCGTGGACCACGAAGTCGCCGGGCTGCAGCGTCAGCGGGTCGACGGCGTTGCGCCGCTTGACCGGGACGCGCTTGACCGCGCCCTCGGTGCCGGGCCGGGTGCCCGTCAGGTCGGTCTCGGTGACGATCACCAGCGCCGTGCCGCCCGCCGTGACGCCGTCCGCGAGCGACCCGCGGGTGATCGTCACAACGCCCGCCTCCGGCGCCTGCCGGAGCCCCTCGTCGGCGAGCGCCACCGGGACCTCGTGCTCGCGCAGCTGTTCGGCGGCGCGCTGGGCGGTGCCGGTGGCCGGCACGACGAGGACGCCCGTGCCACCGGCCGCGGCGAGGGCGCGCAGGTCGGCCGCGGCGCGCGGGATGTCGCCGCGGTAGGCCTCGACGGCCGTGAACCCGGGCCGCAGCACGCGCGCGCCGTCACGGGTGTGCGAGTCGTCCTCGACGTCCGGGTCGGTGGCGAGGCTCGAGAGCGTCCACCAGGGCCGACCCGCCTTGGCCGCGACGGCGCGGACGTCACCGAGGTCGCGGTAGGCCGAGGCGCCCAGGTCGATCGGGGCGCGCCCGTCGGTGCCGTCAGCGGCGGCGAGCCACGACGCCTCGAGGAACTCCTGGCCGGTGCGCACCAGGTCGGCGGCGCGCGTGAGCACCCGCTCGGGGTGGCAGAGCAGCACGTGCCCGCCCGCCGGCAGCAGCTCGGGCAGCAGTGCGAGCTCGGGCGTCTCACCGTCGCCGCCCAGCAGGGCCGGGATGAGCGACTCCATGCCCTCGGACGGGATCCCCTCGGCGACGCGGCTCAGCAGCTCGGCGAGCGCCTTGTCCCTCGTGTGCTCCGCGGCGAGCTCGGCGGCGCGGGCGCGCACCGTCTCGGTGAGCAGCAGCTCGCGGCACGGCGGGGCGACGACCTCGGCCGGACGGGCGTCCGGGCCCTCGCCGGGCAGCGAGCGCTGGTCGGCCACGGAGAAGCACCGCAGCTCCGAGACCTCGTCGCCCCAGAACTCGACACGCACGGGCGCCGCCGCCGTCGGCGGGAAGAGGTCGACGATGCCGCCGCGCACGGCGAACTCGCCGCGCTTCTCGACCATCTCGACGCGCGCGTACGCGAGGTCGACCAGCCGCTCGGTGAGCGCCTCGAGCTCGTACTCGGTGCCCTCGGTGAGCCGCACCGGCGCCAGGTCGCCGAGCCCCGGCACCACCGGCTGGATGAGGCTGCGCGTCGCGGCGACCACCACGCGCAGCGGGACGTCCGGGGTGTCGTCGGCCTCCGGGTGGGCCAGGCGGCGGAACACCGTGACCCGGCGCCCGACGGTGTCCGCCCGCGGGGAGAGCCGCTCGTGCGGGAGGGTCTCCCAGCTCGGCAGGTAGCTGACGGTGTCGTGGCCGAGCAGCTCGCCCACCGCGCCCGCCAGCTCCTCGGCCTCGCGCTCGGTGGCGGTGACCACGAGCAGCGGGACCCCGGCGCCGCCGGCGTCCTCCGTCGCGGCGAGCGCGGCCGCGACGAACGGGCGCAGACCCGTCGGCCCCTCGACCGCCGCGTCGCGTCCGGCGCCGGTGACGACCTCGCGCAGGCCGGGGTCGGCGAGCACGGCAGGCAGCAGGGGCGCGAGGGGCGCCTCGGGTGCTGACGACGGGGCGGTGGGAGCGGGAGCGGCGAGCGACGCAGCGGGCGACAACGCGGGAGGACCCTTCGACGGACCGTCGGGGCGCGACCTTCTTGTCGCGCGGGGGGATGCCTCCAGGGTACGTGCGCACCCCGACACGGGCGCCGCGGCTCCGGTGCCCTGCGTCTCGTCCGTGGGCCCGGGGGACGCGACGGCGCGAGATCGGGGGCGCCGGTGGCGGACCGCCGACGCCCCCGGGCCCCGCGACGTCCGTGCGTGCCCCCCGGTCAAGTCCGCACGGGCCTCCTCGGCGCCGCCGAAAAAGTACCGTGCGGTCCGTTCACCGACAACGGCAGGTCCCGCGACCCCCGGACGCCGGGTGGAAACGGACGAGGGCCCCACGGGGACCGGACAGGCCACGCGGCATCATCTCCGACCGTGACCCCGAGCCGATCACGCCCGGCGCGCGCGCACTCGACCCTGATCGGGGCCCTCTGCGCGCTGCTGACGCTGACCCTCGCCGCGTGCAGTGGCGGCCCCGAGCAGACGTCCGCCGCGGCCCGGGAAGGCGCGGGCGCCCCGCCGCCGCCGACCACGACGGCGCCCACGGGCTCCGCCCTGCGCGTCGAGACCGTCGCCGGCGACTTCGCGAACCCCTGGGACGTCGCGTTCGTCGGGGACGACCGCCTGCTCGTCACCCAGCGGGACGGGTCGTTGTCGCTGGTCACGGGCCTCGGCCCGGGAGCGCGCACCACGCCGGTGACCGCCGACCTGCAGGACGTCTACGCCCGCGGCGAGGGCGGGCTCATGGGGATCGCCGCGGCGCCGGACGTCGCGACCTCGGGCACGTTCGTCACCTGCCAGACCCACCAGGAGGGCGGCCGGCCGGTCGACGTCCGCGTGGTGTCGTGGCGCCTGTCCCCCGACGGCGCGAGCGCCGAGCGGGTGCGCGACCCCCTCGTCGGCGGCCTGCCGATCAACCCGTCGGGCCGCCACTCCGGCTGCCAGCCCACCTTCGCCCCCGACGGCATGCTCCTCGTCGGCACGGGTGACACGGCCCGCGCGACCATCCCGCAGGACCGCAACTCGCTCGGCGGCAAGGTCCTGCGCGTCGACCCCTCCACCGGTGGACCGGCCCCCGGCAACCCCTTCGCCGAGTCGGGCAGCGCCGCGGAACGGCTGATCTCGGGGTACGGCCACCGCAACGTCCAGGCCGTCGCCGTCCAGCCGGGCACCGGTCGCGCCTGGAGCGCCGAGCACGGCCCCGACATCGACGACGAGGTCAACGTCGTCATCCCCGGCCGGAACTACGGCTGGGACCCCGCCCAGGGCGGCGAGTCGCCCGGCGGGTACGACGAGGACGTGCCGATGACCGACCTGGACCGCTACCCGGACGCCGTCCCCGCCGCCTGGAGCTCGGGCGACCCGACGGAGGCCATCAGCGGCGCGGCGTTCCTCGACGGCCCGGCCTGGGGCGACATGGCGGGCCTGCTCGCGGTGTCCGCGCAGAAGGGCGAGAAGCTCTTCCTCATGCGACCCGGTCAGGGAGCCGACGAGAACCGGATCGTCGAGGTGACGGTGCCGCCCGAGCTCGACGGGGAGTTCGGACGCCTGCGCGGGGCGCGTCTCGGTCCCGACGGCGCGCTGTACCTCACCACCGACAACGGCTCGGACGACGCGATCCTGCGCGTGACCCGCGGGTGACCGACCGGCCGGGACCGGAGCGGTACACGCCCGGCGGGTACCGCCCCGGCCCCTCCGGGGCCCCGGCCGGCCGGCCGGGCCCGCCGCGGGGAGGACCGCCGGGGTACCCGGGCCACCAGGGCCAGCAGGGACAGCCGGGCCAGCAGGGACGGCCACCCGGCTGGTCCCCCCCGGCCAACCCCCCGACGCGGCACCTGCCCCCGCCGTCCGGCGCGCAGGGGCCTCCGGGACCTCAGGGACCTCAGGGACGTCAGGGCCCTCACGGCCCGGCCGGCCCCACCGCGGCGATGCCGCGGGACGACCGCCCGCCCCGGCGTGCGGCGCGGCCCTCGCCCGGTCGGTCGCTGCTGGACCGCTCGCGACGCCGGTTCACCGCGCCCGGGCCCGGCGCCATCCTCGCCGCGGCCGTGCTGGGGCTCCCTTGCGCGGTGGTCCTGTTCTCCGACGTCCTCGGCATCGACGACCGCACGCCGTTCGTCCAGACGATCGCGTTCCGCCCGCAGCTCGCGGCGGGCCTCGCCGTGCTCGGCGTCCTCGTGTTCCTGCTCGCCCGCCGGGCCTGGCCGACCGCGCTCGCCCTGGGCCTGGTCGGCGTGCTCGGGCTCGCGATGGTGCTGCCGCGCGCGGTGGGCTCGGCGGAGACCGGCGCCACGGGCGGACCGGAGCTGACCGTCCTCACGGCCAGCGCCTACCTCAGCCGGGCCGACCCGGAGGCCCTCGCCGCGCTCATCACCCGGCGCACCCCTGACGTCGTCGTGCTGCCGGAGGCCCGCGGCACCCTGCGCAACCGCCTGCAGCAGGCCCTCGTGGACGAGTCGGGCGGCGAGGAGGGCCGGAGCGGCTACCGGGTGTTCGCCGCCGACGCGAGTCGCGACGACAGCCCGATGACGGTGTTCGTGCGCCGCAGCCTCGGCCGCCCGACGGTGACGCCGGACCGAGACACCGAGTTCCCCTCGCTCGTCGTCGACCTCGCCGACGTCGACGGCGAGGCGGTCCGGGTCGTCGCCACCCACCCCCAGTCCCCGCGGCCCGGCGACACCAACGCCTGGCGGCGCGACGTCGCCGCCCTCGCGCGGTGGTGCACCGGCGATCGGCCGACCGTCGTCGCCGGCGACCTCAACGCCACCCTCGACCACGCCGAGCTGCGCACCGCGACCGAGGGCTGCACGGACGCCGCGAGCGACGTGGGCGAGGGCCTGGTCGGCACCTGGCCGGCCGCCGCGCCGCGCCTGCTCGGGGTCCAGATCGACCACGTGCTGGTCTCCGGGGGGCCGCGTGCCCGGGAGGTCGAGGTCGTCGACGTCCCGGGCAGCGACCACCGCGGCCTGCTCGCGCGAGTGGGTCTGGGGGGTTAGCCCAGGTCAGCTGGCCCGGGTCAGCGACGCGGCCCGACGCCGACGCCGGGCCGGCGGACCATGGCCGACCGGGCCGGGTCGACCCCGCGCTGGGCCGGCATCCCCGGGGCGTGCACGTCCTCCAGACCCCGCCGCCACGCCTCGTCGAGCGCGCTGCGCGCCCCCTCCCGGACCGTGCGCAGCATGTCGTGCATCGACACGGCGAGCGGGCGCGGCACCAGCGGCGAGTCGGCCAGCCGTGCCAGCGGCTCGAGGCGGGCGGTCGCGTCCTGGAAGAGCGCCCCCGCCGCGACGGGCCCGTCGGGCGGTTGGGCGACGATGCGCTCGCCCAGCGCCGTCTGCCACTGGCGCACGCGCTCCGCGAACGCCGCGGACAGCCGGTCGAGCAGCCGCGCCTCCACGTAGGAGCCGAACCCGCCGCGGACCGGGCCGAGGCCCTCGGTCGACGGGTTCTCGCCCCGGCGGAACGCCTCCAGCCAGTTGACCCACGCCGCGTATCCGCTGCGCGCCGGCGCGCTCACCGCCGGCCCCCCTGGTCGGGCAGGAATGCTGTCGAGCTCACGTCGAGACCGCCTCCACCACGCGCCGGCCTGGCCGGTTCGTGTCGACTCGTGCCGTCGGGCGCCTGGGTGGCGCCCCTGGTTACGGCCCGGAAGTCGTTCGGCGGTCAGCCGCTGTTTCGCGGTTCGGCCAGATCCGTTCAGGTTCGCCCGGGCGGCCCAGTGCCTGCTCACGGAGGAGTGACGGCGTGCCGGCGGGACCGTTCACCCACCGACGACGTTGTCCGTTTCGCGAAACGGCCTGCTCAGGCGCGCACCACCAGTGTCTTCGC
Organism: Actinomycetospora aeridis; assembly: GCF_037400275.1. Classification (NCBI taxonomy): domain Bacteria; kingdom Bacillati; phylum Actinomycetota; class Actinomycetes; order Pseudonocardiales; family Pseudonocardiaceae; genus Actinomycetospora; species Actinomycetospora aeridis. The sequence continues at coordinate 51,171 of NZ_JBBEGL010000004.1, forward strand.
GGCCATGTCGCCGACGCGCTGGTGACGTGCCGACGTCGACATGACGATCAGCCCGACGATGCCGGCGAGCAGGCCGTCGACGACGAAGAGGAGCCACCGTGCGGTGCACTGCCCGAGCGAGGGCTCGCCGCCGTCCTCCTCGCGGACGATCCGCACGCCCAGCCAGCGCATCCCCGGCGTCTGGCCCTGGTGGGTCGACGGCCAGTACGCGTTGATGAAGAAGCCGGCGCCGAGCGAGAGGAGGAAGAAGAGGGTGTAGCCGATCCCGATGATCGTCAGCGCGGTCTCCGGGTCGCCCGACGCCCCGGCGATCCCGATGACGACGAAGAGCAGCACCAACGGCCCCGCGGCCGTGATGAGCCCGTCCAGGATGTACTGGCCGACGCGGGACCCGACGACGTCCGTGGGGTCGCCACCGGGCATCCCGCCGTACCCCGGCTGCCCGTACTGCGGGCCGTAGCCCGGCTGCCCGTACTGCGGCTGGCCGTACCCCTGCTGGCCGTACTGCTGCCCGTACCCGGGCTGCTGGCCGTACCCGGGCTGCTGGCCGTACTGCTGGCCGTAGCCGGCGTCGGGCTGGGCGAAGGGCTGGCCGTACCCGGGCTGCTGTCCGTAGCCCTGCTGCTGCCCGTAGCCCGGCTGCTGCCCGTAGCCCGGCTGCTGCCCGTAGCCGGGCTGCTGGCCGTACTGGGGCTGCTGGCCGTACGGGGACTGGCCGGGGTCCTGCGGGCCGGACGCCGCGGCCGACGGGTCACCGAAGCCGGACTGCTGCTCATAGCCACCCGGCGTCGATCCGAAACCTGACTGGTGCTGGTATCCGCCGGGGTTGCTCACGCTCTGTTCTCCCGAAGTCGTCGACGAGGGCGTTCCGCTCCCCGATGGCTGCTCACCGTAGTGCTCGTCCGGCGCGGAGCCGCGCCCCGGACGCGCTCCGGGCGTCCGTCCGTCGTCCGTGGAGCCGACCGCTGCGCCCTTGGCGGGGCAGCATGCCAGCGACCGGTCACGGAGGGCACGACCGGTCGGACCGTCCGGGGGGCTCGTCGGGCTCTTGTCGCCCACACGGAGGGACCTCCGCGTTCACCCTTCGCGGCGGTCGCGGGATCACCCCTTTGCCCACCCGGCCTCGCCCGGCCGGAGCATGACACCCGAGGGACCTCGCGCGTTGGGTGTAGGTCAGGTCACGACACCGCAACAACCGGGAGGAGGTCACCGTGGCCGTCCCGCCCCGGCCCGCCACCGCGGGCCCGTCGACCGCCTCGCCGCCGCCGGTCGCGGCCGTGCCCGCCCCACGGTCGGCCCCCTCCGCCGCGAACACGGCGACCACCGCGGTGGTCGACGTCCGCGCCACCGACGTCGCCGGCGTCGCGTGGATCGTCCGCGAGGTCACCCACGTCCCGGGCGTCCTGCGCCTGCGCTACGGGCGGCTCAGCTTCGAGTCCACGCGCGGCGTGCTGTTCGAGGGGACGCCCCCGGAGCTCGCCCTCGAGATCGGGCGCTCGTCGCGCTCGGGCCTCCATGTCACCGCCCGCGGCGAGCGTCTGCGCATCTGCGTCGTCCGTCCTGCCGGCGCCGTCCCACCCTGCGCCGAGCTGGTCGACCGCGCCGCCGGCGGCCGTCCGGTGACGTCCGGGGAGATGGACTCGGGGTCGGTCTGGCGCCCCCTGCTCGCCCCCGACGGGACCGCGGCCTCGCGTCCCGGGGCGCGGGTGCGCCGCGCGCTGGCCTTCACGCGGCACCTGCCGCGCCCCCAGGACGCCTGGTCGGGCTGAGCCTCAGCGACCCGCGCGCGGCACCGAGTACTCCTCCGGCGCGGCCTCGACGTCGTCCCCGAGGTCGTCCCTGAGGTCCTCGCCGAGGTCGTCGCGGTGCCGGCCGTTCAGCGCGTCCCCGTGGCGGACGGAGCCGTGCCCGTCCGCGGCGTCGCCGTGCTCCGGGCGCACGCGGTCGTCCGGGGTCGGCGGGGAGAACCGGTCGGCCGTGATCGGCGGTCGGGGCGCGCCGTGCTGCGCGGGCAGGGGCGGCGCTCCCGGCGCGGAACCGGGCGGCGCCACGGGCGGGCGCGCCCCGGGCGGGGGAGGTCCGGACGGGCCGGGGCCCGGCGCACCGACGGGCACCGGGGGCGGTCCGTACGGACCGGCCGGACCGGGAGGCCCCTGCGGCAGCCCGGCAGGCGGGCTGAACGGCGGACCACCGGCGGGGACGGCGCCGCGGGGCGGGCCCGGCGGTGGGCCCGGCGGCGCTCCCTGGGGTGCTCTGGACGGCGGCCCCTGGGGCATCGGAGGCATCGGACCGCGGCGGGGCGGGCGGGCCGGCCACGGCACCGCGGCCCCGATCGCGTCCACCAGCGGGCGGATCGCCGCGTGCATCCGCCGGGCGGCCTCGACGTGGGCGTCGATCTCCCCCTGCACCGGGTCGGGGATCGCGTCGTCCTCCGGGTCGACCGGCGCACCCTGGCCCCGCTCGGCGAGGGCCGCCGCGACGAGGGCGTGCGCGCGTTCCCGGGGGTCGGTCGGGAGGGCCGCGTGGTCGACACCCTCGAGCAGCCGCGCGAACTCGGGCATCGTGAACGTGCTGCGCAGCGCGCGCGGCTCCAGCTCGAGCACGGCCGAGCGGTGGGAGCGGCTGACGGTCAGGACGAGGTCGGCGAGCTCGACGTCGCGGGCCGGGATCTGACGGGCGCGGAACGCGGCGACGTCGGGGTGCTGGGCGAGCGGCCCGAGCTGCGCGCGCGAGAGCGGATGCATCTCCGCGCCGACCACCGCCCCGGTGCCGCCACTGGCTACGTCGAACCAGGACGCCCACCGCGGACCCAGCCGCATCTCGAGCAACGCGCGGGCGTGGAACCGCGCGAACGGGGACCGGCAGATGTTCCCGGTGCACACGAACAGGAGCCGGAAACGCCGCGGAGCCCCGTCTCCCCGACCGTTCATACGGCCGATCGTCGCAGTCGGTGGCCGTCGGCGCGAGTCCATGGGATCAGTCGACCTGGTCGGAGGGGGTGCGCAGCCCACGGAGGAGGGCCAGGACGGCGGCGTTCAGCGGCGTCGCGACCCCCGTCCGGGCGCCCGTCGCGACCACCGCGCCGGTGAGGTACTCGTGCTCGAGCGGACGTCCGGCAAGGCGGTCGTAGAGCATCGAGGTGCCGAGCCCGGGCGCCATCCGGTCGTACATCGTGACGAGGTCGTCGACGTCGTCGTCGGTGAGCGCGGCCCCCGCCGAGCGCCCGACGGCCAGCACCTCCCGGGCCAGGTCGACGACGAGGTCCCGCGTCGCCGGCTCGGTGAGGACGTCGTTGCGGCGGCCGGTCAGGGCGGTGATCGGGTTGGCGACGGCGTTGCTGAGGAGCTTGCGCCACGCCACGGTCACGAAGTCGTCGGTGGCCACCACACGCAGCGCGCCGATCCCGCCCGTGCCGTACAGCGCCGCGAGACCGCGCGCCGCCTCCCCCGCGGGCACCGTGAGCTGCGCGTAGTCGTGGTGCACGATCCGCCCGGGCGCGACCGCCTCGGCGCCGAGCCGCACGGACGCCGGCAGCACGGTCGCACCGGGGTCGACGAGGCCGTCGACGCGCGCGGTGTGGTCGACGCCGTTCTGGGCCACGACGACCACGCTGCCCGGCCCGGCGAGCGCGCCGAGCCAGCCCGCCGCCGAGGCGGTGTCCTGGGCCTTCGTCGCCAGCAGGACCCAGTCGGCGGGGGTCACCTGGCCCGGGTCGGTCGCGATCGTCACGGGCACCGCGCGCTCGACACCGTCGGCGACGACGGTGAGCACGTCGAACGGGGTGCGCACGCACACGGTGACGTCGTGGCCCCGGTCGGACGCCAGGGCTGCGAGGACACCGCCGATCGCCCCGGCCCCGATCACCGCGACACTCGCCACGACGGCGATTGTCGTCCGCGCCCCTCAGGGGCCGGAGGGCGGCCCTGATCGCTCCGGGTGCTCCTCGGACCCCCCCTGAGCGGGGGTCGGCGGGGCACCCGCGGGGATCACGCCCGCGACGGGGTCAGCGCCCGTGGCGGGCGAACGCCTCGAGGTCGAGCACCATGCGCGCGACCTGCAGCGCCGTGACCACCCCGCCGACCTCGGCCGCCGAGCCCGGCCGGTCCTCGGCGTCGAGCCGCTCGACCAGCGCCGCGGCCGCGTCGTGCAGCGAGAGCGTCAGGTCGCCGGCGTCGGCGAGGGACTCGGCGTCGAGGCCGTCCTCGCGGGACCACCCGCCGTCGGGGACCCCGGTCGCGGAGCGGTCGAGCGCGCACACCAGGGCGTGCCGCTCGGGTGCTGGCGCGTCACGGTCCTGCTCGAGCTCGGCGAGCCGGGCCGCGAGCTCGTCGACGGCGCGCAGGAGGTCGGCGGGCGGCGTGCTGCCACCGCGCCCGAACGGGGCCGGCGGCACCACGCCCTCGGGCGTGCGGGGCGCCGGGATGACCGTGGGCTCGGGCTGGAGGCGCGCGCGGGCCTCGCGCAGGCGGGCGGTGAGCCGGCCACCGGCGTCGTCGGCCACCGGGCCCGGACCGGCGTCGGACTGCCGGTCGTGGTCGGGCGACGCCTGGCGCGGCACGTCCGGGACCCGGGTCACCGGAGGGGTCGAGCTCTCCTCGTCGACGGGGGTCTCGTCCGCCGGCGGCTCACCGGGAGCCGCCTCCGTCCCGGAGCCACCGTCGGTGTCGGCGTCGGCCGGGCTCTCGGCGGGGGTGTCGGTCGCGGTCACGTCGGTGCTCGCCGTCTCGTCGGGCGCGGTCTCGTCGGGAGCGGTCTCGCCGGCCCCGTCGGACGGGGACTCGCCGGACGGGGAGCCGTCGACCGCGGACCCGTCGTCCGCCCCGTCGGTCTCGGGGCGCGCGGGTGTCTCGGGGGTCGCGGCGTCGGTCGACAACGGCGCTCCTTCACGGGCGAGGATGTGACGCCGCCGGGTGTGCCGTGGGCGTCGGATCGGCGTCGATGGGTCACCCGGTGGATCGTCCCCGCCAGCGTGACGCGTTGCAGACGGCTCACGGAACAGCCCGTTCGGGGGATCTCCTTCACCCGGTGAGCCGCTTACCAGCCGGAATCGGCGCCGATGGGCGTCATCGGTACCGCCGCTCGGTCGTCCACGACCCGTCTCGGCGGGCACGGGCGAGGTCGATGCTCCGTCTGTCGGCGGGGCGTCAGACCGCGTTCCGGTGGCGTGTCCCGCCGATCCGGCGGGGTCGGGGACCCGACGGGACGCCGCGCGCGGTCCGCGTCATCAGGGCGCGGCGGGTCTCCGCGGCCGAGCTCCCGCGGAAGCGGCTGACGATGACGACGGCGGCGAACGCGAGGCCGTTGAGGGACCCGAGGGCGAGCATCGCGACCTCGAGCACCTGGGACTCGTCGAACGACCCGCCCGGGTCCGGGGCGTCGAGCGCGCCGCCGTAGGGCGCCGGAGCGGGTGCGGGGTCGGCGGCCGACACGGGGTCGGCGGCGCGGGCGGGCCCGGGGTCGGGGAGCTGCGCGCTGACGAGCAGTCCACCGACGACGAGGCACGCGACGACGGCCAGCCGCCCGACGAGGGAGCGCAGCCAGGGCCCGCCCCGTCCCGGGGAACCACCGTGCGTGACGTCAGTGCCCTGCTCCGCCGCCGGCCCGTCCATGTGCCCGCCCCGTTCGCCCGGTGTGTCCTCGGGCACTCATCGGGATTCCGGCGGGCCCGTTACCGACACGAGGCCGTCGCGACGGCGACACGCGACAATCGTGACCTCACCGTGACCTCACGCGGGCGTTCTGTCCGTGGGGTCCGGTTTTCGCAGCGCACGGCGCTGCGGGAGCCGGGCAGGCTCAGACGCGCTGGCCGAGGTAGTCGTCGACGACCTGGCGGTACTCGTCGTCACCGATCTCGCGGCCCAGCATGCGGCCGGCGAGGCGGCGCGAGAGGCGGGCGACGTCGGGCTGCAGGTCGGAGGCGACCGACGACCGCTGGGTCGCGAGCTCCTCGCGGCCCTGGGAGACGAGGGAGGCCGACTCCTCGCGGGCGGCGGCGAGCACCTCGTCGCTGCGGCGCTGGCCCTCCTCGCGGGCGGCGTCGCGGATGCGCGCGGCCTCGTCGCGGGCCTCACCGATGCGCGTGCGGTACTCGGTCTGCACCCGGCGGGCCTCGGCGCGGGCCTGCTCGGCGCGCTCGAACCCGCCCTCGATGCGGTCGTGACGCTCGGCGTAGACCTTCTCCAGCCGCGGCATGAAGACCTTGGTCATGACGAGGAAGAGCGCGCCGAACGCGATCAGCCCGATCACGATCTCGTGCCAGATCGGGGTGAGCACGAAGTAGCCACTCGCCAGGGTCATCGCCGGCTGCACCGCCTGTTCGGGTCGTCGTCCTGCGTCGCGGGCACCACGGACCGGCGGCGCAGGGCACGGCCGGTCGGGCGCTCGCGCACAGTCTGTCCGATCTCTCCCGGTGGGGCGACCCCGGGGCACCCGTGAGGCCCCGCACCTCCGGGGCGCCGAGCCGCCCCCTAGGGTGCCGCCGTGGGTGACTACAAGCTGGTGGCGGTGGGCACGGACGGCTCCTCCTCGGCCACCACGGCCGTCACGCGGGCCGCGTCGATCGCCGCGGACGCGAACGCGAAGCTCCTCATCATCTGCGCCTACGAGCGCTCCGGGCGCTCGGGCACGCGCGACCAGGCCGAGGCGGAGCGTGCCCTGGGCGACGAGGCCTACAAGATCATCGGCTCGAACCCGGCCGAGGAGAAGCTGCGCGACGCGCGCGACGTCGCCCGGCGGGCCGGCGCCGAGGAGGTCAACACCGTCGCCGTCGAGGGCGAGCCGGTGCAGGCGATCTGCGACAAGGTCGAGCTGCACCACGCCGACCTCGTGGTGGTGGGCAACAAGGGCCTGGCGAGCTTCGCCGGGCGCCTGCTCGGGTCGGTGCCCGCCGAGGTCTCCCGCCGCTCCCCCACCGACGTGCTGATCGTCCACACGACCTAGGTCAGCGGGACGCCTCTTCGAGGGTCACGGCCGCCTCGACCCGCTCGGAGAGGTCGCTGCGCCGCGGCGCCGGCGTGGCCGGCGTCGGGGGCGTCGCCCACGTGCCGGGCACCGAGCAGTAGGGCGCCGCGCCGTGGCGCCCGAGCAGCGCGGACAGCGGGGCGTCGGCGAGCACGTCGCCCAGCGCCTGCTCGAAGCAGCGCCGCGTGCCGCGGTCGCGGGGACGGGCCAGGGCCTCGGCGAGCCGGCGGGTGAGGCGCTCGGACTCGGAGAGGAAGCTCGTCAGCGACAGCCGGCCGCGTCCCAGCTCGCGCCGGCAGCGCCCGGCCACCGTGTCGCCCTCGCCGACCACGCAGACCTCGACGTCGACGTCGCCGTCCTCGAGCACCGCGCCGACGGGCCCGGTGCCGTCCGGCGCGGGCCGGGCCATCGTCGCGCGGAAGACGGCGTTGGTCACCCGGTCGGACGGCTCGCGCACGAGGGCCGCGAGCAGGTTCCACCCGCCGCGGCTCTCGAGCACGTCGCGCAGGCCGCGGACGTCGACCGTCAGCCGCCGGACGCGCACCCCGTCCGCGTCGCCGGCGCGGTCGAGGAGCTCGCCGACGGAGTCGGGCCGTGCCCCCTCGCCGGGCAGGACGACGTGCAGCCGCGGGACCGCGGGCGTGCCCGGGACCTGGGGGTCGATACCGCAGACGGCGACCTCCGGTGCCGGCGGGCGCAACGCCTCGCGGGCGGGGAGGTCGAGGTACTCCATCCCGACCATGACCTCGGGACCGGGGACGACCCGGGCCGTGGTGGTGGCCCGGGCCGCCGCGGTGGTGGGGCCCGTGGTGGTGCGTGTGGTGGGACGACGACGGACGAACGGGATGCGCACTGGCTCTCCGCTCACTCGGATCGGGGAGCCCTCCACGATGCCATGCCGACGTGACCGTCGCCACGTCGAACGATTCAGTCCGCCTGATCGGCCGTGCCGATCACCCGCTCACCCGATCCGCTCCGTCCCCGAACCGTCGAGGATCCGCTTGAGCTCGGCGAGCGTCTGCTCGAGCCCGGCTCGGATGCCGGGTCCGTCGGCGCGCTCGGTGTGCAGCGTGACGGTGACCCGGGAGTCCTCGTCGCCGATCCCCGTCACGAACAGCTCGCCGTGGTAGCCGCTGGAGCGCTCGGCGCCCCACCGCAGGCTGCGGGCGTCCGCGTCGGCGTGCAGCCAGGCCGTGCCCTCGTAGCGCTCGCCCTCGACGTTCGCGACCACGCCGATCTCCTCGCCGCCGGCGCTCCACGCCTTCTCGAGGCCGCTGAAGTACTCGGGGAGGTGCTCCACGTCGGCGAGGTAGGCGAAGACCTCCTCCGGCGGGCGGCGGACGTCGGTGGTGTGCTCGTAGTCACCCATGCCGGGGGCTACCCCGGCCCCGCCGGTCTCACCGGATCGCCGGCGTGATCGTCGCGCCGCCGCCGAAGCCGGCGACTCCGCCGGCCTCCGCGCCGAGGCCGAGGTAGGCGTTGACCAGCACCGGGGCGGCGCCCGGCCGCGTGTCCCGGTCGGCGCCGGTGCGCGCGTCGAGGACGAGGGGGCCGTTCACCGTCGTCCCGTAGACCGCGCCGTGCCAGGCCGTCGTCATCCGCGGGGCGACGCGGTTGGCCGCGGGGTCGGGCAGCTCCCAGAGCGGCGCCGCGGACGCGGCGTCGACCGCGAACACGCGGGTGTCGCCGCCGCAGACGGTGGTGGCCGCCTCGTCCCACACGCAGCGCGGCGGCGTGTACGAGCGCCCGACGTCGACCGTGCGGACGGTGGCCCCCCGGGCGTCGACGAAGCGCAGCGACGCCGACGGGGCCGAGAGCGTCGTGGCCGCCGTGCGCCCGCTGACCACGGCGAGTCCCGGACCCGCCGGCGTGATCTCCGGCGCCCGCAGCACGTCGCCGGGCGCGAAGCGCCGCAGGCCGGTGACGACGTCGAGCCCGACGAGCGTCGAGTCGGCGTACGCGCGGCTGCCGCCCGGTGCCGTGGCCACCCCGAGCGCGGTGCCGCCCGCCGGCCCGTCGGCGAGCACCGCGTCGGCCGCGACGCCGTCGGCGGTCCAGAGCACCTGGTGCGAGGTGAGGTCGACGCCGATCGCGGTCCGCTGGGAGTCCGTGCTCGCGGTGAGCACGCCGACCCCGGCGACGACGCCCGCGACCGTCATCGTCACCGCCGGCGGGCGCTCCGACCACGGCAGCACCGTCGGGGCGTTCCACCGCAGCGCGCCGCTCGTCGCGTCGAAGGCGAGGAGGTCGACCGCCAGGCCGGGCGGGGTGGTGCCGGAGCCCGGGACCACGCTCGCCGCGCCGACCAACACACCGCCGTCCGGCGTCGGCACCGGCTTCCCGGCGGCGAACCGGCCCGCCGGCGCGACGGGGCCCGGGATCTCGGCGCCGGTGGAGTCGGTGCGCAGGACGCGCCCGCCGTCGGTGGCCCAGACCGCGGTGCCGATCAGCGCGGCGGGCAGGGCGTCCGCGTCGCGCCCGAACACCCGCGTCCCGGAGCCGCCGAACAGGCTGCCGGTGGGCGCGGCGAAGCCCGTCGGCGGGTCGTAGGACGGCGGCGGCGCGCTGCCGACGGGCGTGCTCCCGCAGGCGGCGAGCAGCAGGGCCGTGGCGAGCGGGACGACCACCGCGGCGAGCAGACGGGCACGCACGCCGCGCAGGTTCTCATGCGCGCGCGCTCACTCCGACGGGACGGCGTTCTCCGGCGAGCGGCGCTGGGGCACGACGGGCAGCGGCCCGGTGGCCTGGGCGAGACGGCGCTGGGCGCGGGCGACGCGGGCGGCGAGCTCGGCGGCGGCCGCCTGCTCGGCCTTGAGGGCCTTGCGCTCGGCGCGGGTGAGGCGGCGGGGGGTCTCCGGGGCGGTGTCCCCGACGATCTCCGGGACGATCTCCGGCGCGGGTCCGGGCACAGCGACGGACGCGTCGGCACGGCGGCGCAGGAACGACATCGCGGACTCCTCGATCACCTCGAGCGGTTCTCGCGAGGAGTGTCGTCGCGATCACCGACAACGTGACCTGGTCCCACCCCATCGTGTCGTAGCTGTGACCGTGTCGGGCGACGGGACGGGACGCTCCGGCACCTCCGGGCACGAATCGGGCGTCACCGCAGGTCATGAAGCCGTGTTGCAGCCTGGCGGCCACGCTGACGTCGGGCGTCAGTTTCTCCGCCCGCTCGCGGCGAGGGGCCGCCCGGCGACGAGGTCCGCGGCCCGTTCGCCGAGCATCAGCGCCGTCGCCGCCGGGCCGCGCCGGGGCACGGTGGGCAGCACCGAGGTGTCGACGACGCGCAGCCCGTGCAGCCCGTGCACGCGCAGCTCGGGGTCGACGACGGCCCCGGGGTCGTCGGCGGTGCCGAGCCGGGCGCTGCCGCACAGGTGCGCCGACGTCGTGAGGTGCGCGGCGATCCACGCGTCCAGCGAGCCGTCGTCCAACGTCCGCTCGGGCCCGAGCGCGAGGCCGCCCGCACCGAGCAGTTCGCCCGCGCGGCGCACGACCTGGCGCATCCGTGCGCGGTCGTGCCCGGAGGCGAGGTAGCGATGCTCGAGGCGCGGCGGCCGGTGGGGGTCCGCCTCGAACGTCATCACCCCCCGACTCTCGGGCGCCTGCAGCGCGCACATGAGGTGGATCGCCCCGCCGGGGGCGAAGGGGCGGGCGAAGAGCAGGATCTCGAGGTCGCCCGCGGGGTCGTCGCCGGCGTCGAGGTGGACGGCGGCCTGCGCGCTCGGCGCGTCGGGGTGCGGCCCGCCGTCGCCCGACGTATCGGGGAACGCCAGGAAGACCGCGGGGTGGTCGCTGTAGCCGTGTCCGACGCCGGGCCGCTCGTGGAGCACCGGCAGCCCGGCCGCGCGCAGGGCGTCCGGCGGGCCGATGCCCGACCGGGCGAGCAGCGCGGGGGTGCACACCGAGCCCGCGGACAGGACGATCTCGCCGCCCTCGATGCGCTCCCCGACCCCGTCCGCCCCGACGCCCTCGACGCCGACCGCCCGGTCGCCGTCGAGCAGCACCCGCGCGACCGTGACGTCGCCGCGGACCGTGAGGTTTCCGCGGTCGAGGTGGGGCAGGACGTAGGCCATCGCAGCGTTCACCCGGACCCCGCGCCGCACGTTCGCCGGGACGAGCCCGGCCCCGGGCGGCTGGTCGCCGTTCTTGTCGAGCTCGGTGGGCACGCCGACCGTTGCCGCGGCGGCGAGGAACCGCTCGGTCACCGCGGCGCGCAGCTCCCCCGCGGGCCGCACCACGGGCACGGGGCCGGCGTCGCCGTGCAGCGGCCCGCCCATGTCGAGGTCCCGCTCGCCGCGGACGTAGTAGGGCAGCGTCTCGTCGAACGACCAGCCCGGCCACGAGTCCAGGTCGGCCCGGGTGGCGCGGACGTGGTTGGCGCCGTTGACCGCGCTCGACCCGCCGAGCAGCCGGCCCCGTCCGACGCGTGTGGTCCGGGCGCCGGTGAGGTCGACGCCGACGTCCCAGGTGTGCGGCCCGTCGGGGTCGGAGGCGGCCAGCGAGGCGACGTCGCGGACCTCGGCGGGGAACCGCGCCGCGTCGGTGACCGCCGTCCCGGACTCGAGCAGGAGCACCCGCCGGCCCGGATCCTCGGAGAGGCGCCCGGCCAGCGCGCAGCCGGCCGAGCCCCCGCCGACGATGACGACGTCCCAGCTCATGCCGACGGCATACCCGCTCTCAGCGCGGCGTGTCGGAGAGCTGCTCCTGCGGACGCGCGGCCACCCACTGCGGCACGGCGTCGGTGTTCACCGCGAACCACAGGTCGCGGCCGGCGGTCTCGTCGAGGTAGACGACCGACTGGTCGCCCTCCATCCCGGTCCCGGTGACCGGCACGGTCAGGAACGAGACGTTCGAGTTGCGGATGTCGCGCAGGCTGAAGGCCAGCTGCGCGAGCCCGGTGTTGGACAGCGAGTCGTCCACACCGACGTGGCGGGTGACGGTGTCGACGAGCTGGTAGGCGCCCGTCGGACTGGACAGCGTGCCCGAGGACAGCGCCTTCTCCAGGAACGCGCGCAGGGCGGCCTGCTGGCGGCGGACGCGGTCGAGGTCGCCGCCGGGCAGGTTGTAGCGCTCGCGGACGTAGACCAGGGCCTGCGCACCGTTGAGGTGCTGCTCCCCGGCCGGGACGACGACGCCGTCGCGCTCCGACTCGGAGCCGACGTTGACGTCGATGCCGCCGACCGCGTCGGTCATCTGCGCGAAGCCCGCGAAGTCGATGACCGCGTAGTGGTCGACGTGCACGCGGGTGAGCTGCTCGACGGTCTGGATGAGCAGCGGCGGCCCGCCGAAGGCGAGCGCGGCATTGATCTTGTTCTTGCCGCGGCCCGGGATGTCCACGTACGAGTCGCGCGGGATCGAGACGACGCTCGCGCTCTGCCCGTCCTCGGCGATGGTCGCGACCATGATCACGTCGCTGCGCTGCGAGCCGAAGACGGCGTCGGGCGCCGCGTCGGTGCCGGTGGTGGGCTCCGGCGAGCGGGAGTCGGTGCCCATCAGCAGGAATGTGTCGCCCGCGGAGTCCGCGGGGCGCGACGACGGGTCGATGGGCGCGAACACCGACGGGTAGCGGCCGACCTGCGAGCCCAGCTGCTGGGTGATGATGACGACGCCGGCGGCGGCGAGCAGCACGAGCACCAGCAGGGCGATGAGCCCGTAGACGAGCGCGCGCAGCCCGCGGCGGCGGCGTCCGCGCTCCTCGTCCGGGTCCGGACCCCGGCCGTCCTGATCGACCATCCCGCCGATGCTCATGCCCCGACCACCCCTGCTCCCGTGGGTCCGGCCTCCGTCGGCCGGCACACCTGCGTTCTCCTCGGACGACGAGCGGCTCTCGTTACGCGCCGCGCGGTGTGAGCCCGTCCGGGTCGACACAGCGTGACAGCCCGCCCACACCCCGCTGCACGCGGTTCGTCGCGCGCAGCGCGCCGTCGCCCGCCCGGACGCCCGGCGTCGTCCCCTCGGCCGGGCGGTCGACCTACGCTCGGTCGGGTGACCCCCGATCGAGACGACGGCGACTCAGCCCTGGACGTCCGGGAGGTCGGCGAGGTTGCTCGCGAGGCGGCGGACGTCGCGCTGGGGTCGGTCCCGGCCCCGCGCCCCGAGGTCCTGGCCCGCGTGCTCGACGGGCTCCGCGACCTGCCCGCCGCCCGGCCCGCGCCGGCCGACGTCCCCGGCGACGGCGCCGGGAACGCCCTGCCGCTGCCCCGCCGCCGCTCCTGAGCTCCTTCGCCGCGGGCGAACGCCCGCCGGGCCGACAGCGGGGCGCGGGCGACCTACCGTGGTCGCGGGACACGTCCCGGCGTGTCGCGGATCGAGCGTGTGGCGATCCTGGCGTGGGACGCCAGGAAAGCCGCATTCCTCGAACACCGACGGAGGAGGCGCACGATGACCGTCCCCGACCCCGGCCACCCCGACGCGCGGCCCGGTGGACGCCCGGCGAGCGGGCTCGACCCGATGCCGTCCTCGGTGCCACCGCCACCCCTCGGTGAGCGCCCGCCCCCGCCCCGCCCCGACCCCGGTGACCCGTCCCCGGGCGGCACGCTCGTCCTCGTCGCCGCCGGCCGCGACGACCGGCGGCGCCACGTCGTCGACGTCACCACCGGCGAGCTGGGCGACCCGACCGGCCTGCGCGCCCGCTGCGGGGCGGCCGTCGAGCGCGTCGTGCCCGGCCTCCGGGCGGAGCAGGCCGACTGCCCGGGCTGCGCGGTGTCCGCGCACCGCTGAGGCGACGGGGTGGCGTTGCAGACACTGAACGTCCGCGGAGCCACTCCGCTGACACGCCCTACTCGTCGTCGGGGCCGGCGCGGCGGACGCAGAGGAGGCGGTCGCCGCGCTCGAGGGCGTCCACCTCCGGGGCGTCGATGGCGTGGACGTGCCCGTCGCGCACGACCCCGAGGACGATGTCGCGCAGGTGGCGCGGGGACCCGCCGATCTCGGCCTCGGTCACCGTGCGCTCGCCGATGCTCATGCCCGCCTCGGGCGAGATGAGGTCCTCGACCACCGAGACGACGGCGGGCGTGGTCGTCGCCATCCCGAGCAGGCGCCCGGCCGTCTCCGCGGACACGACCACCGAGTCGGCGCCGGACTGGCGCAGCAGGTGCACGTTCTCCGCCTCGCGCACGGCCGCCGTGATCGTGATCTTGGGGGCCATCTCGCGGGCGGTCAGCGTGACCATCACGGCCGTGTCGTCGCGGTTGGTCGCGACGACCAGGGCCGTCGCGTGCGGCAGGCCCGCCGTGCGCAGCACCGACGACTGGGTCGCGTCGCCGCGCACCGTCACCAGCCCGAGCGCCGACGCCGCGTCGAGGCGCCCGCGGTCGGTGTCGACGACGACGATGTGGTCGACGTCGTGGCCGTCGCCGCGCAGCGTCGTCACCGCGGCCTGCCCCTTCGTCCCGTAGCCCACGACCACCACGTGGTTGCGCACGCGCGACCTCCACCGTCGGATGCGGAACGCCTGCCGGGACCGTTCGGTGAGCAGCTCGACCGTGGTGCCGACCAGGACGATGAGGAACAGCAGGCGCAGCGGCGTGATGACGAGGATCGTCCACAGCCGCGCGGACTCGGTGACCGGGACGACGTCGCCGTAGCCGGTGGTCGAGAGCGAGACCGTCGCGTAGTAGAACGCGTCGATCAGCCCGATGCCGTCGTCGTTGTTGTTGTCGATGTAGCCGTCGCGCTGGAAGTAGACGATGAGCGCGGCCGCCGTCAGCGCCCCCAGCGCCAGGAACAGGCGCCGCAGCAGCGCGACGACCGGGCCGACGCGGCCCTCCGGCATGAAGACCGTGGCCCCGGCGGCCGGGCCTCCCGGGACGTCACGCGACACCCGGCTCCGCAGGACCATGCCCGGGCCCTCCCCACCGACGTGACACGACTCGGCGGGCCCGCTGCCGCGCCGGGGGGAGGTTACCCGCGCGGTGGGTCAGGTCGCCGGGTACCGGTGGTAGCCGGGGAAGTTGCCGTAGAGGTTCTCCCCGGGCGGGCCCTCGGTGACGGCCTGCACGAGGTACTCGCCGCCGACGAACGCGCCCTTCCACGACTCGCCGCGCCCGCCGAACGCCTCGTCCTTGTCGCCGCGGGAGCGCAGCTTGTTGATCCCGACCTTGAACGCCTGCACCTGCTCGGCGAGGCGCTCGGCGTGGGCGGTGTCGTCGGAGGCGATGCTCGCGACCAGCGCGCCGTTCGAGGCGTTCATGTTCGCGAGCAGCTCGGCCTCGGTGTCGACGACGACGATCGAGTCGACGGGCCCGAACGGCTCCTCGTGCATCAGCCGCGACGCCCCCGGCGGGGCCAGCATCGACACCGGCGCGTGGTAGGCCGAGGTGTCCTGACCGGGCAGGAAGGTGCCGTTGTCCTTGCTCCCGCGGTACATCGGGACCGCGCCGTGGCGCAGGGCCTCCTCGACGCTGTCGTCGAGCTCCTGGGCCTTCGACGCCGAGATCAGCGGGCCGAAGTCGAGGGCCGGGAGGTCGTCGGTGGACCCGGACGAGCCCTGCTCCACCGCCAGCGGGTGCCCGAAGCGGACCCCGTCGAGCACGGGCAGGTAGGTCGCCAGGAACTGGTCGACGAGCTTGCGCTGCACGACGAAGCGCGGGTAGGCGGTGCAGCGCTGCTTGGCGTACTCGAAGCCCTTCTTGAGGATCTCCGAGAACGACTCCCAGTCGGAGAACTCCCAGATGCCCCAGGTGTTGAGGCCCTCCTGCTCGAGCATGTGCCGCTTGCCGGTGTCGGCGAGCTGCGCGGCCACCTTGCCGCCGTTGGAGCGCCCGCCGACGAAGGCCAGCGCGCCGATCTCGGGCGAGCGGATCAGGGCGTCGGAGAGCTCGGAGCCGTCGCCGGAGAGCAGTGTGACGGGCAGGCCCTCGCGCGCCATCAGCGCGTGCGCGACGGTGAGCGTCATCCAGCCGCCCTGCGTGGGCGTCTTGGCGACGACGCCGTTGCCGGCGAGCAGCTGCACGAGCTCGGCGTGCACCTGCACGCTCATCGGGTAGTTCCAGCTCGCGATGTTCGAGACCGGCCCCTCGAGCGGCACCCGCTTGGCCGGGGCGCCCTCGACGTCGCGCGCGAGCATCCCCTCGATCTCGTCGACGTACCAGCGCACGCCGGAGATCGCGCGGTCGACGTCCGAGCACGCCGCCTTCCAGGGCTTGCCGATCTCCCACGCCAGCAGCAGCGCGAGGTCGTCGCGCGCGCCCTCGATCGCGTCCAGCGACGCGGAGACCTTGCGCCGGCGCTCGTCGAGCTCGGTGCCCGCCCAGCCCCGGTGGGTCTGCGCGGCGCGCTGGACGGCGTCGGTCGCGGTCGCCGCGTCGAGCTTGAGCATCGTCCCCAACGACGACCCGTCGTTGGGGCTGATCTGCTCGGAGGGCGTGCCGACGGCCCGCCACTCCCCGTCGATGAGGTTGGCGGGCCCGTCGTCGGTGAAGGCCTCGCCCACCAGATCGCGCACCCGGCCGGTCACCGCGGACCAGGTGAAGTGCTCGGGCACGTGCAGGGTGGTGTCGTCGCTCATGGCCGTCCTCCCGTGGCGGTCTGGGCGTCGAACGACCCTAGGCATCCCGACCCGGCGGCGGGAACCGCCGGACCGGAGGGGCCGGGCACGGATCCGGCGGGGATCACCACGCCGCGTGACCCGCGAACGGGACGAACCGGACAGCGTCGCCTCAGCGTTCCGCGGTGAGGAACGACGCCTTCCCGTTGAGCCGCTGCGTCAGCGGGTCGAACTCGCGACCCCAGCCCTCGGCCACGGCGGTGGCGCGGGCCCGCTCGGTGCGCCACCCGTGCGCGGTCAGCCAGTCGGACGGGTCGGTGCGGTCGTCGGTGTGGATCAGCTCGGTCATGTCGACGCCGATGTTCGCCGCCACGCGCCGGAACGCCGGGTCGGCGAGCTGGTCGCCGAGACCCGCGAAGTCCTCGATCGCGAGGCGGGACCCGGGCGCGGAGCGCTCGTCGACGGCGGCGAGCAGCGCGTCCTGCGCCTCGGCGGGCAGGTAGGGCAGCAGCCCCTCCGCGAGCCAGGCGGTCGGCGCGGCCCGGTCGAACCCGGCCGCGTCGAGGGCGCCGGGCCAGTCGTCGCGCAGGTCGACCGCGACGGCGCGGCGGTCGCAGCGCGCCCGGTCGTCGCCGATGACCTCGTCCTTGAAGGCCAGCACGGCGGGCTGGTCGATCTCGAAGAGCGTGGTGCCCGCGGCCCAGTCGAGGCGCTGCGCCCGGGCGTCGAGGCCGGCGGCCAGGATCACGGCCTGGCGCACGCCGGCGTCCCCCGCGGCGGTGAAGAACTCGTCGAAGAAGCGGGTCCGCACCCCCATGTAGCCCGACATCATCTGCCAGAGCTCGTCCTCGGAGGCGTCCTCCGGGTCGGACTCCAGCGGGACCGGGCGGGTCGGCAGCGGCGTGGGGGGCGCGGCCGCGTCGACGAAGCGCTCGGCGTACGGGTCGGAGATCAACGCGTCGCTGCGGTGGGTGTCGACCGACCGCCCGGCGGCCACGACGAGCGCGGTGAGGCCCACGCTCGACACGATGTCCCACTGCTCGTACCGGTTCACGGTGTCCCGCCTCCCGAGAAGAAGTTAGTTCGCCTAACGATCTATCTGGTGGGCGATTTTCACAACGTCCCGTGAGCGAGCCAACACGTCCAGTGACACTGCGCAGCGGGTCGGGAGACCCGTCGCCGAACGGTCCCCCCGCACGGGTGAATAGTTGAAATCTTGAGTCAGAGGCTGGGCACTCTCGCGTCACCACTCGTGACAGCGACCTGCGTCGGGCTCGCCACCGTCCCTCGACGGTGTCACGCTCCAGCGCGGTCGACCGGGACGGCGTACGGAAGCCGGCGCCGAACGTGGAGGAGGACCGATGGACCACGATCCCCGGTGCTGCGCTCGTGTCGATCCCCCCGACACCGACCTGACCGAGACCCCGATGACCGACATCCCCATGGCCGACACCGACCCCGCCGACCTCTCCGTCGAGCTCCCCACCGAGCTGAGCGTCGAGGACGCCGAGCGGATCGACTGGGTCGAGGCGCAGACCGAGCTGGACCGGTGCGACGGGTACGTCGTGCTCGCCGTCGACCCGCAGACCGGCGAGGTCGACGCCCACGGCCCGTTCCCGGGCCTGGACGCGACCGAGATCGCGGACGAGATGCGCGAGGACCTGGACCGCGAGGGGCTCGACGACGTCGTCATCCGCGTCGTGCGCTGGCATCAGGACCGGACGGACGACAGCGCGGCGTGATCCCGGGCAGCCCGGCCGGCGCGACTCAGCGCCCCAGGGTCGCCAGGATGCCGGCCGCGATCCCGTCGGCGTAGCGCTGCCGTCCCGCCGGATCGGCGACCACGCGCGCCTCGGCGGGGTTCGCCATGTTCGCGCACTCCACCAGCGCCGACGGCACCCGCGCGAGGCTGAGCCCGGCGAGGTCGGGGCGGCGGTCGATCCCCGCCTCGCCCCGGTAGGTCGACGGCGTGAACCCCTGCTCCTCGAGGCCCGCGACCAGCGCCCGCCCGAGCGCCGCCGACGGCTCCCGCTGCGACGGGGCCAGCGGGGGGTCGGAGAGGGCGACGTGGAACCCGCGCCCGTCCCGGGTGGCGCCGTCGGCGTGGATCGAGACGGTGAGCGCGGCCCTCGATCCGTCCGGGGCTGCGTCGTTCGCGATCGCCGCCCGCCGGTCGACGCACGGCCCGACCCCGGTGTCGTCGGGGCGCGTGGAGCGCACCTCGACACCCCGCGCCTCCAGCAGGCGCGTCACCCGCGCCGCGACGTCCCACGCGAACGCGTGCTCGGTGTAGCCGTCCGCCGTCGCCGTGCCGGTGGTGTTGCACGGCTTGGTGCCGCCCCGCCCGTCGGGCACCTCGCGCCCGATCTCCTCGGCGGCGTCGGCGTTCCCGCCGTTGTGACCGGGATCGAGGACGACGACGGGAGCCGGGGCCGGTGCGGGCGACGGGGTGGCCGCGCGGGCGACGGGCGCGGGCTCCGGTCGCGGGGACGGCGCCGGGGGCGGCGGCGGCGACCCGCACCCGGCGAGCACGAGCAGCATCCCGAGGAGCAGCGTGCGCTGCGCGCATGTGAGCACTTCTGAGTGTCCCAGCACTCAGCAGTGCTCACGTGGGCCGGAGGCCCACCCTCGCGGCGACGCCCCGCGGGCGACGAGCACCGGGTCGTAGCGGCCGGGCGTCGCGGACATCGCGACCTGGTCGGTGACGCCCTGATAGGCGCCGAGCGCGGTGTCGGCGGTGAAGGTCTCGGGATCGAGGTAGCGGTGCTCCTCGGTGCTGTCCGCCGTCGCGTGCGCCCAGTCCCGGTCGAAGAGCCCGAGCGACAGGATCCACAGCGCGACGCGGGTCAACGACACGTGCACGTGGTACGAGCCGCCCTCGACCGCCCGCCGGCGCAGCGCCGCGACGACCCCGGCCTGCGCGAGCCACGGCACGATGTAGTCGTTGACGACGAGGATCGGCGGCAGGCGCGGGACGTCACCCCCGCCCTCGAGCAGCATCATCCCGCTCACCGAGCCGGCGGTCTGGTCGAAGCCCGGCCGCCCCGCCCACGGGCCCTCGAGACCGTGCAGCGACACCGTCACCGCCACGATCCCCGGCCGCTCGACCGCGACCTGCTCGGGACGCAGCCCGACCTCGTCGAGGAACGCCAGGCGGCGGTTGTGGAAGAACACGTCGGCGCCGGCGACGAGGCCGGAGAGCTCGTCACGGTCGCGGCGCGGGTCGAGCCAGGACGAGCGCATGCCGACGTTCGCGGACGCGTAGGTCGTCTCGTGCTCGGTCTCGCCGAGGCGCCAGAGGTTGAGGACGTCCGCGCCGTGCAGGGCGAGCGAGCGCCCGAAGCCGGCGCCGGCGATGACGTGGCCCATCCCGAGGGCCCGCAGCCCGGAGAACGGCAGCTCGCCGGCCGGGGGCAGCGGTTCGGGGTCGCTGTCGCCGATCCGCGTGACCTCGACGAGCGGGAGGCCCGCGAGCGCGTAGGTGTACTGCGTGGTCGCGAGCATCTCGGGCAGCGTGCGCACCATCGGCATGACGACCCCGGCCGCCGACGCCGCCTCCTCGAGCTCGTCGGCCCGCCACCGCCCGATCGCCTCGCTGACCGCGGCCTTGGTCAGCGGCACCCCGAGCAGCTCCTGGGCCCGCAGCCGCAGGTTGGGGTACATGTTCTGCGGCATCACGAAGCGGCCGTCCGCGCAGCGGAAGAACGAGAACCCCATCGCGTTGCCCCGCTCCACGCTCGACGCGACGGGGTAGCCGCCGAGGCGCTCCCAGCGCCGGTCGTAGAACGGGCACAGCCGGTGCGGCGCCGCGCGGAGGTCGACGTGGACGTCCTGGCCGGGCCCGCCGCGGTCGCGGTGCAGCGCCGCGGCGGCCACCGACTTCGCCAGCAGCCCGATGCTCGCCGCCGCCCCGACGCGCACGGGGCTGGGCACGACGGGGTCGCGCCCGGTGACGGTGACGGCCCCGCCGGCGTCCCCCGACGACAGCCCGAGCGGGGCGAGCACGTCGTCGAGCTCGGCGACCGGGTCGAAGCCGTCGTCGCCGGTGAGCGGGTGCGCCCACGCGTGCTCGAGACGGCTGGTCAGAGCAGACACTCGGGGACCTCCACGAATCGGGCGCGCAGGAACTCGGCCACGGCCTTGCCGGCGATGTCGGGCCGGCCGTTGGACGACGCCCCCTTGCCGAGGACGTCGTGGACGACGAAGTGCACGGCCCGCAGGCCGGGGAACTCGTGGCGTTCGACGACGACGCCGGCGGCGTCGGGGAAGAGCGCGCGCAGCCGCTCGGTGGTCAGCGTGCCGCGCAGCCACTCCCAGGCCTCGTCCCGGGCCCAGAACCCGACGTTGGAGTTGCCGCCCTTGTCCCCGCACCGGCCGTGCGCGACGAGCCCCAGCGGCGCGCGCCGGGTCGGGCCGAGGTCGGGCACCGGCGGCGCGTCGTCGGAGGGCCGCTGCCCGGCGGCGGGCACCCGGACCGGCGTGTCCTTGACCGGCGTGCGCCGCCCGTCCGCGGTGACGACGACGTGGTCGAGCACGTCGACCGGCACCAGCGCCGGCCAGTACTCGACCACGGGCGCGCACACCTTGAGCGGGTTGACGTAGAGGCCCGGGTAGCCGGGCAGGAAGAGGCCCGTCATCGGGGCGACGAACCGCCGCGCGTCGACCTGGTCCTTCGCTCGCGCCTGCGCCGTCACGAGGATCTGCTGCGCGGCCGCCCACTGGTCGGGCGGGTCCTCGACGGGCGCGCCGATGCGGTCCACCCGTAGGAGGCCCAGGTCGAGGCCGGCGGTGATCCGCTCGACGTGCGTGCGCAGCAGGGCGACCTTGGCCTCGAGGTCGAGCCCGGTGGCGTAGAAGGCGACGCTCGACTCGAAGCCGCCGGGCGCAGTCATGGCGAGCTTGGTGGTGGCCGGCGGCGGGGAGCCGGTGACGCCGGCGATCTCGACGCGGTCCGGGCCGACCTCGGTGAGCGCGACGTCGTCGAGGTGGACGGTGACGTCGGGGTTGAGGTAGGTCGGGCCCTGGATCTCGTAGAGCAGCTGGGCCGTGACGGTGTCGGTGGTGACGGTGCCGCCGGCGCCGTCGTGCTTCGTGATCACGGCCGTGCCGTCGGCCGCGATCTCGGCGATCGGGTAGCCGAGGTCGTCGACGCGCGGCACGGCGGTGAAGCCGGAGAAGTTGCCGCCGGTGGCCTGGGGCCCGCACTCGATGACGTGCGCGGCGGTGACGGCCCCCGCGAGGGCACCCCAGTCCTCGGTGCCCCAGCGGTGCCACCACGCCGCCGCGCCGACCGTCAGCGAGGCGTCGGTGACCCGCGGGCAGATCACGACGTCGGCGCCGCCCGCCAGCGCCGCGGCGATGCCCCAGCCGCCCAGGTAGGCGTTGGCGGTGGTCGGCTCGAGGCCCGCGTCGGCGAGCGGGACGCCCGTGTCGAGGTGCTCCAGCGCGCCGAGGGTGTCGAGCCGCGCGGACAGGTCGTCGCCCTCGACGTGCGCGACGACGAGGTCGAGGCCGGCGTCGGCGATCACGCGCCGGACCTCGCCCGCGAGGCCGGCCGGGTTGAGCCCGCCCGCGTCCACCACGAGCCGCGCCCCGCGCTCGGCGAGCAGCCCGACGGCGTCGGTGAACTGCGCGAGGAAGCTCTGGGCGTAGCCGAGCGAGGGGTCCTTGGCCCGCTCGAGCGCGAGCTGACGCAGGGTGGGTTCGGCCAGGTAGTCGCCGGTGACGACGTCCACGGGGCCGGCGAGCGCGTCCCGGAGCCCGGAGAACCGGTCCCACAGCCACCCGGCGCAGTTCGCGATGCGGACGGGCCGCCCGTCGGGGCTGGTGTCGGCCACGTGACCTCCCGGAGGCTCGGCATGAACGGTCAGGCCTGACCGTTCCCGGAGTCTCCTCCCGCCCCACCCGTTCTGCCGAGTGGCCTGGATCACAAAAGACTGAGAGCAACCTGAGCGTCAGTCACCCGTATGGCTCAGTGCTTCTGAAGATCACCCCTCTACCGTTCAAGGGCGCCGACCGCTGGTCGGTACGGACGTTCGAGCCCGACCCCGGTCGGGCCAGGGGGGACTCGCATGAAGACGCTCGCGCTCGCCCTCGGGGGCCTCGCCGCCGCGTGGATGGCCGCGCCGACCGTGGCCATGGCCGCCCACGGCACGATCGACGACCGCACCCGGGCCGCCTGCCGCGCGACGCCGGTGCGGCAGCGCTTCGCCGCCGTCCCCGCCCCGCGCCGCGCGCCCGTCGCGGAGCGCATCCCGGCCTGACCGCCGGACCGGGCGGGCCGGTATACCCACGGCATGCGCACCCTCGAGGTCACGAAGCTGCGGGACCTGACCGGGCCCGGGCACACCGACGACTACGGGATCGGCGGCACCGACCTGGGCGCCGCCGCCCTCGCGCCCGACGGACGGCTCGTCGCGGTCTTCGGCGACACGTTCGAGAGCAGGGAGGCCGGCGGGCGCGGCTGGCGCTCCCCGGTGATCCTCTTCGGCGACGCCGCGTCGGTCCGCGGCGACGGCGGCGTGCGGTGGACCGGCTCCGCGGGCTCCGGCGGCGCCTACGCCGAGCAGGTCGTCTCCTACCGCCACAACGCGCGGATCGGCGGGCGGTTCGGCGGGCTCATCGGCGGCACGCGGATCACCACGCAGCTCCCCACCGACCTGATCACCGTCGGCGACGAGATGTACCTGCACGTGATGGCGTGCGAGGGCCTCGGCAACGTCCACTGGACCGAGATCCACCGCTCCCGCGACAACGGCGTGACCTGGGAGTCGACGGGCCTGAGCTGGCCGGGTGGGCACCTCGGCGGGCTGTTCCAGATGCTGACCTGGGAGCTCGGCCCCGACGGCTACGTCTACGCGCTGACCACGGGGTTCCAGCGCGACAAGGGCCTGCTGCTGCACCGCGTCCCCGCCGACCGGCTGCTCGACGCCGCGTCGTGGGAGGGCTGGGGCTTCTCCGGCGGGGCCTGGGCGTGGGGGAACGCCCCGACGCCCGTGCTCCCCGGCGCGTTCGGCGAGCTCTCGCTGCGCCGGGTCGGCGACCAGTGGTGGCTCGCGGCCTTCGACGCCGGCCACTACCGCGTCGACCTGATCCCCCTGCCCCAGGGGCCGACCACCGACCTCACCACCGCCGAACGCCTCACCGTGATCGCGGGCTGCGGCTGGGGCGACGAGGACCACGGCTGCGGGCGGGTCGCCCAGTGCTACGGCGGCTACATCCTGCCCGGCTCCACGCCCGAGGAGATGCACCTCGTCGTGAGCCAGTGGCACACGAACGACAACTGGCCCTACCGCGCGATGCACTTCCGCACGCGGATCGGGGCGTGACCTGTCAGGCCGCGACCTCGCGCGCGAAGACCACCGTGTTGTCGCGGTAGGAGCCCGCGCCGCGGTCGAAGCTCCCGCCGCAGGTGATCAGCCGGAGCTCCGGACCGCGGGTGGGCCCGTAGACACGCTCGCTCGGGAACGCGTCCTTCGGGAACACCGCGACCTCGGTGACCTCGAACGTCACCGTCGCCCCGTCGGCACGCGTCACCGCCGCGCGGTCGCCGGGGCGCAGCCGGCCGAGCTCGTAGAACACCGAGGGTCCGGACGTCGCGGAGTCGACGTGGCCGATGAGGACCGACGGGCCCTGACGCCCCGGGGTGACCGAGTAGCGGAACCAGGCGGCGTGGTCGTAGCCGGGCGTGCCCTCGGCGGGCACCTCCATGGTGCGGTCGGGGTTGAGGCCGACCTGGTCGACCGGCGAGTCGACCCGGATCGCGGGGATGCGCAGCGTCGCCGGCGGGGACGAGGTGCCCAGCGGCTCGGCGGTCTCGACCTCCCGCCCGGCGACCACCGACGCCGGGGGCGGCGGGCCGGTCTCCGACGCGAGGGCCGGGGCGGGCGGCGGCCCCGACTGGTGCGTGAACGCCCAGCCCACGAGCCCGAGGCCCAGCACGGCGAGCACCACCGCGCCCGCGACCATCGCCCACCGGAGGCGATCGGGTCCGCGCGGCTCGGGGTCGATGTCAGGGTCGAGGTCGGGAGCGAGGGCGTCGTCCGCTGCGTCGGAGGCAGCCGGGGAGTCCCTCGCACCCTCGGGGTCGGCGTCGCTCACCCCGTGCTCCTCCCGCTCACCGGTCCTCGGCCCCACTGGTACACCGCACGGCAGCACCCGTACACGCGGCGACCCCGCACACCGGACGGGTGTGCGGGGTCGCCGGGACGCGATCAGCTGTCGGTGCGACGACGCCGCTCGGCGGTCGCGCCCAGCGCGCCCGCACCCGCCAGGGCGAGCGCCCCGGCACCGATCAGGCCGGCGTGCTCGACACCCGAGGTGGAGCCGCCACCGGTGGCCACGCCACCCGAGGGCGTCTGGCTGGCGCCGCCACCCGAGCCCGAGCCGCTGCCCGAACCGCTGCCCGACCCGCTGCCCGAGCCGCCCGCGCCACCAGCACCACCGGCGCCACCCTCGCTGCCGGAGCCGTCGGCGTTGGCGCCGCCCGGGGCCCCGGTGCCGCCCGCACCGCCGCCACCGGGCTGGGTCCCGGCCGCACCGCCCGGCTGGCCCTCGGCACCCGCACCCGGCGCCACCGGCGCACCCGCACTCGGCGCGCCGGGTGCGCCGGCACCCGGAGCCCCCGGAGCTCCCTGCCCGGCGGCGGCGCTCGGCGCGCCGGCCCCACCGGGCGGCGGTGCCGGCTGGCCCTGCGAGCAGCCCGCCAGGATGCCGAGGCCGAGGGCGCCGAAGAGCGCCGGAGCCACGATCAGACGCGCCCTGCTGGTAGAGATCACGGTCTTCCCCTCACGTTCGTCGCGGCACGCCAGGCCCCCACCGGGGCGTGACGCGGTCGCCGGAACCCTTCCCTGCTCACGCACCGCGCACACACAGATGCAGGACGAGGTTGCGCTGAACGGCCGCGCACAACCTGTCGAACGGCCGTCGTGATCGGCACTGTCGATCACTACATTCCTGCCGGTGCTCGGCATCGTGCGGCCCTGCCGCCACCACCTCTCCCCCGCGCTGCACCGGCGCTGGATGGCCCACCTCTGCGGCACCTGTCTGTCGCTGCGCGACGGGCACGGCCAGCTCGCCCGGACGGCGACGAACGTGGACGCGCTGCTGATCTCCGTGCTCACCACGGCCCAGAGCAGCGCCGACGACGGGGAGCGGCGGGCCGGGCCGTGTCCCGCCCGCGGCATGCGCACGGCCACCGTGGCCGCCGGCGACGGTGCCCGGCTCGCCGCCCACGCCGCGCTGCTGCTCGCCGCCGGGCACCTCACCGACCACGTCGACGACGCCCAGGGCGTCCTGCGCCACCGCCCTGCGGCCGCGCTGACGAGGAAGGTCGCCGACCGCTGGAGCGCGCGGGCCCGCGCCACCGCCCCGGCCGGGTTCGACCCGTCGGCGCTCCTCGCCGTGCCGGCCCGCCAGTACGCGGTCGAGCACGCCGGGGGCGCGGTCACCCTGGAGGAGGCCACCGCCCCCACGGCCGACGCGGTGGCCGCCGCCTTCGCGCACACCGCCGTCCTCGCCGGCCGCCCCGGCAACGCGGCACCGCTGGCGACGGCCGGGGCGGCGTTCGGGCGGCTGGCCCACCTGCTCGACGCGCTCGACGACCTCGACGACGACCGGAGCGCCGGGCGCTGGAACCCCGTCGACGCGACCGGCGCGGGCGTCGCGGCGACGCAGGCGACGGCCCGCCGCCAGGTCGAGATCCTCGGCGCGTCGATCCCCGTCGTCGAGCTGCCCTCCCCGCACGCCCTCGACGCCCGGCTCGCCCACCGCCTGCTCGTCCACGAAACCGACCGCGCGGTCACGCGCACGTGCGTCCGGATGGAGCAGCCGTCCACCGACAAGCCGCCGCATCCTGGCGACCGCACGCCCGCCCGTCCGCCGCGTGGGTTCGTCGCCGGCTGTGCCGCGGCGGCCGGCCTCTGCTGCACCGGACAGCTCTGCTGCACCGACCCGATCGTCGGGCCGTGGAGCGGGCAGCCGCGGCCCAACCCCTGCGCGAGCTGCTGCGACTGCACCTCGTGCAGCTGTGACTGCTGCGACGCCTGCTCGGGCGACGGGTGCTGTTGCGACGGGTGCTGCTGCGGCGACTGACGGCAACGCGCCCGACGAACGGGCGAACTCGCGCGCCGAATCGGCGACCCGCCGTTGCCGACCCGCTCCCGCGCCGTTGGACCCGTCCGGGTGATGCTGGTCCGCGCCCCCGCAGCAGCACCTCGGTGGGCACGCGGGAGCCGAGCAGGAGCGGAGGCACGAGGAGCGCATGTCGCAGGCGACGCTGGTGGCCGGGCGGTACCAGCTCGGTCCCGCTCTGGGCCGTGGCGGCATGGCAGACGTGCACGCGGGGCTCGACGTGCGCCTCGGACGCGAGGTCGCGGTGAAGGTGCTGCGCTCCGACCTCGCCCGCGACCCCTCGTTCCGCCTGCGCTTCGAGCGCGAGGCCCAGAACGTCGCCGGGCTCAACCACCCCGGCATCGTCGCCGTCTACGACACCGGCGAGGTGGCCGCGGAGGGCGTCGGGCTGCCGTTCATCGTCATGGAGTACGTCAGCGGCTCCACGCTGCGCGACCTGCTCCGCGTGCACGGCCCGATGCCGCCGGAGCGCGCCTGCGCGGTGATGGCCGACGTCTGCGCGGCGCTGGGCTACAGCCACGAGAACGGCGTCGTGCACCGCGACGTGAAGCCGGCCAACATCATGATCACGCCCGGCGAGGTCGTGAAGGTGATGGACTTCGGCATCGCCCGGGCCCTCACCGAGACCGGGCCCGCCCTCACCGGCGACATGGTCATCGGCACCGCCCAGTACCTCTCCCCCGAGCAGGGCCTCGGGCAGGAGGTCGACGCGCGCGCCGACGTCTACGCCGCGGGCTGCGTGCTCTTCGAGCTGCTCACCGGCGAGCCGCCCTTCACCGCGGACAGCCCGGTCGCGATCGTCTACCAGCACGTGCGGGAGGACCCGCCGCTGCTCGCGACCCTCGCGCCGCCCGGGGTCAGCGTGTCCCCCGACCTCGAGGCCGTCGTGCGCCGCGCGATGGCGAAGAACCCGGACAACCGCTACGAGACCGCGGCCGACATGCGCGCGGACCTGCTCCGCGTGCTGGCCGGCGAACGCCCGGACGCGCCCGGGGTGCTCGACGCCCACGACACCGGCGCCGTCACCGACGACCAGGGCCTGGACACGGGTCGGTGGACCGACCCCGGCCGTCGTCGGCGCCGGGGCACCGCCGACCCCGCCGACACCGCCGAGACCGTCCTGTCGCCCGAGCTCGCCCGTTCCGGCGGTCGGCGCAGCGCCGACGGTGGCCGCACGGGGGCGCACGCGGCCGTGCGGACCGGCCGGTCCCGCCGGCGCTACGGGGTC
The DNA here is from genome assembly GCF_037400275.1 of Actinomycetospora aeridis. Classification (NCBI taxonomy): domain Bacteria; kingdom Bacillati; phylum Actinomycetota; class Actinomycetes; order Pseudonocardiales; family Pseudonocardiaceae; genus Actinomycetospora; species Actinomycetospora aeridis. The sequence continues at coordinate 78,977 of NZ_JBBEGL010000004.1, forward strand.
GTCGCCGCGGTGCTGCTCGTGCTGCTCGGCGGCGGGTGGTGGCTGCTCGGACCGTCGGACAGCGAGGTGCCCCGCCTCGTCGGGCTCACCCGCGACGACGCGGTCCGCGCGCTCGCCGACGCGGGGCTGGCCCCGATCGTCGTGCCGACGGCGTCGCCGCCCGACCAGGTCGACCGCGTCGTGGGCGCGACCCCCGACGTCGGGGCGCGGGTCGACGAGGCGTCGGCGGTGACGCTGCGCATCGGGCGCGGTCCGGGGCTGGTCCAGGTCCCGCTGCTCGTGGGCCGCAGCCCGGAGGCGGCGCGCGTGGCGGCCGAGGGGGCGGGCCTGGTGCTCACCCCGGTGCCGAAGACCCGCGAGACCAACGACCCCACCGAGGTCGGCCAGGTCGTCGGGCAGGACCCGGTGCCCGGCTCGCTACGGCCGCCGGGCGGCTCGGTGGAGCTCGTCATCGGGCAGCGGCGCGCGACGCTGCAGATCCCGGACGTCATCGGCCGCACCCGCGCGTCGGCGGAGTCCACGCTCGAGGGCGTCGGGCTGGAGGTCTCGGTCCGCGAGGTCGACACCGGCGGCGGGGCGGGCACCGTCGTCACCGTCCAGCCCGGCGTCGGCACGGCGGTCCCGCGCGGCAGCACGGTGACGCTGGACGTCGTGCGCGAGGGGTCCGCGCCGAGCTCGGGGGCGCCGTCGGGCGGCAGCGGCGACACCGGGTCCGGCGGGGGCGGGCAGACCGAGGGCGGCGACGGGTCGACCGGCACGGACGGCAGCGGTGACGGCGACACCGGCGAGGGCGACACGGACGGGTCGTCGGACGACGGCTTCTTCGACGGCCTGTTCTGAGCGTGCCCCTCGGCCGATCGCCGGCCCGACTGGACCCCCCGGACGGCCGATCAAGAGAGGCCGCCTGCCGCTCGATGCAGAGGGTGACCGCACGACGGCCCGCCTGCACCGAGGGACGTGATCCACGATGTTCCGCCGCTCGACCCGCCCCACCCCCCTGTTCCCCGCCGACGCGGCCACCGAGGGCACTGCCGAGGGAGCCGCCGGTTCCGCCGGTTCCGCCGCCCAGGACGCCGGTCCCCGGCACACGCGCCGCGCCCGGCAGCGCAAGGCCGACGACGCCGCCGCGCTGCGCGCCCGCCTCGAGCGGGTGGAGCGCCGCCTCGCCGAGGTCGGCTCGGTGCAGGTCACGGCGCACGGGAGCGCCATCGACAACGCCGTCGCGCGCCGCGACCCGCTGACGCGCCCCTTCGCCGCGCCGCTCCCCCGCCCGGTGGGCGAGCTCCCCGGCGCGCGGCGGTCGGTCACGGCCCCGCTGCGCCGCCCCGCCTGAGCCCCGGCACCCACTGCCGGATCACCGGTGACCGGGAGTGACAGCACGGCGCGATTATCGCGAACCCTCTGGATGGCTCCCCCCTCGCGAACACAGACTGTCACCACCACGGGCGTCCCGTCCCGGGGGAGGTGACGTCTCCGGGCCCGACGGTCCGGTGCGCGAGGGAGGACACCCGGTGCATCCCGTGGAGCCCGTGCCCCGGTCGGCGGCCGGTCGCCGGGCGGCGCGCGGCCGGCCGCTCACGGCGCCGCAGCTCGAGCTGACCCACGGTGACCGCCGGATGGTCGTGCCTCCCGGGCAGCCGGTGACCATCGGACGCGACGAGGCCGCCGGGTTCCAGGTCGTGCACCCGCTCGTGTCGCGCGTGCACGTCGAGCTGCGGCCGCTGCCCACGGGGTGGGAGCTGGTCGACCGCAGCCAGAACGGGGTGTTCGTCGCCGGCGAGCGCCTCCAGCAGCTGCGATTCTCCCCCGGCGCGACACCCCGCCTGACGCTCACGCTCGGTGTCGGTGGTCCGGAGGTGTCGGTGCTGCTGCGGGCGGTCGGCGCCGACCCGGGCGCCCCGCCGGTGCCGATGCTCGCCCCGCTCGTCCCGCCCGCGCAGCGTCCGCCCCGGCGGGAGGCACCCCCCGCCCCCGAGCCGGCGCCCGAGCAGGTCGGCCCGAGCCAGCAGGGTCGCTTCTCCGCGGTGCACCGGCTGCCGCCCGCGCCGCCGTCGCCCGGACCCGCGGCGCCCGCCGTTCCGGCCGGGCCACGCGGCCGGATCCGCATCGGCCGCGAGACCGACAACGACGTCGTCGTCAGCGACCTGCTCGTCTCCCGCCACCACGCCGAGCTGGTCGCCGACGGCGCGGGCGGCTGGGAGCTGATCGACCTCGGCAGCCCCAACGGCACCTACGTCGACGGCCGCCGCATCCACCGCGTGGCGCTGCGTCCCGGGATGCTCGTCGGCATCGGGCACGCGCTGTTCCACCTCGACGCCGCCCCGGACGGATCGGTCCGTCTCGTCGAGCGCGAGGACGCCGGGGCGATCGCGTTCCGCGCGCAGGACCTGGTGGTGCGCACGTCGAAGGGCAAGACCCTGCTCGACCGGGTCGGGTTCGCCCTCGAGGAGAACAGCCTGCTCGCGGTGGTGGGCCCGTCGGGTGCGGGGAAGTCGACGCTGCTGCGCGCACTGACCGGGTTCCGGCCCGCCGACGAGGGCGTGGTCACCTACGCCGACCGCGACCTCTACGCCGACTACGACGAGCTGCGCCAGCGCATCGGCCTGGTGCCGCAGGACGACATCCTGCACCCGCAGCTCACCGTCCGGCGCGCCCTCGCCTACGCGGCCCGCCTGCGGTTCCCGTCCGACACGACCTCCGACGAGCGCGACCGGCGGATCGCCGACGTCATCGGCGAGCTGGGCCTCTCCGATCAGGCCGACCAGCGCATCGACTCCCTCTCCGGCGGCCAGCGCAAGCGCACCTCGGTCGCCCTCGAACTCCTCACCCGGCCGTCGCTGCTCTTCCTCGACGAACCCACCAGCGGCCTCGACCCCGGCCTCGACAAGTCCGTCATGCGCACCCTGCGCGGACTCGCCGACGACGGCCGCACCGTCGTCGTCGTCACCCACAACGTCGCCAACCTCGACGTCTGCGACCGCCTCCTGCTCCTGGCGCCGGGCGGCACCGTCGCCTACTTCGGGCCACCCCAGGAAGCCCTCGCCTACTTCGGCGTCACCGACTTCGCCGACCTCTTCCTGCTCCTCGAGCGGCAGTCCGGGGCGGAGTGGGCGGAGCGGTTCCGGCGCTCGCCGCTCGGTGAGCGCTACATCGGCACGCCGCCGGCGTCGCGTCCGGTCCCGCGCGCGGCGCCCGCCGCCCCCGTCGCGGCCGCACCACCACGCCAGCAGTCCGCGCCCGCCCAGTTCGGGGTGCTCTGCCGCCGCTACCTCGCGGTGATCGCCGCGGACCGGCAGTACACGATCTTCATGGTGGCGCTGCCGCTGCTGCTGGCGGCGCTGTCGCACGCGCTGCCCGTGGACACCGGGCTCTCGCTCGGCGAACAGCTGCGCGGGGTCTCCGGCGCCCCGCAGAGCCTGCTCATGGTGTTCGTCGTCGGCGCCGCGCTGATGGGCTCGGCCGCCTCGATCCGCGAGCTCGTCAAGGAACGCGAGATCTACCGCCGGGAACGGGCGATCGGGCTCTCCCGCGGCGCCTACCTGCTGTCCAAGGTGGTCGTGCTCGGCTTCGTCACGGGCCTGCAGGGCGTGGTGCTGGGCGTCCTCGGCCAGATCGGCCGCCCGGCGCCCGACGAGGCGGTCGTGCTCGGCGACCCGCGCCTGGAGATCATCGTCGCGATCGCGGCCATCAGCATCGCCAGCATGGCGGTGGGCCTCGCGGTGTCGGCGTGGATCGACAACGCCGACCGCGGCATGCCGTTGCTGGTGCTCCTCGCGATGCTGCAGTTCATCCTGTCCAGCGCGCTGCTGCAGATCCAGGACAGCCCCGTCCTCGCCCAGCTCTCGTGGTTCGTCCCGGCCCGCTGGGGCTTCGCGCTCGGCGCCTCGACGATCGGGGTGCGCTCCGGCCCCGGGGTCCCGCCGCCCTACACCGACGCCGAGCCGCTGTGGGACCACGACGCGGCCACCTGGCTGTTCGACCTGGGCGCCCTCGCCGGCGTCACCGTGCTGTTCGTCGTCGTCACCGCGCTGCTGCTGCGGCGCCTCGATCCCCGCGCCGGGAGGGCACGATGAGCATCACGCGGTCCGCGGGCGAGCAGACCACGGCGCGCTACGTCCCGGTCCCCGCGGACGCGCCCCGGGCGGACGAACACGCCTTCGTGCCGACCGCCGTCCCGTCGCCGCGGCCTTGCACGGGGGAACCGGTCCGGTCGGTCACGCCGGACCTGCCCGTGCTCCCGCCGGGCGCCGGATCCGTCCGGCGTCCCACGGCTGCGCCGCCGCGACGGCGCGGGCGGCTCCTGCTCTGGGCGGCCGGGGGCCTGGTGGTCGGGCTGCTCGGCGTGCTCGTGATGCTGGTCGTCGTCGGCTGGCCGCCCGGGTCCGCCCTGCGCGGATCGGCCGGCGAACCGGGCCCGGCGGTGCCCGCCGCGGTGGGCCCGGGGGCACCGGGCGTGGCTCCGGTCGTCCCGACGGGCCGGCTCGCCGCGGCGTTCCCGGACGTCGCCGCGCTCGGCGACCGCTGCACGCCCTACCGTCCCGGCGCCGAGCAGTACGTGACGTCGACCGGTGCCCGCCCCGTGGCCGTGGTGCTCTGCGACTACGGCGCCGCGGTCCCCGGCGGCTTCGTCTACTACACGGAGTGGTCAACCCCCGCCGACGCCCGGCAGTGGCACGACGACCAGCGGGGATGGGGCCCGAGCCTCGACGGGCTGACCGAATGGGGCCACGGACCCGACCAGCGCCAGGGACCACTGCACCGGCGTGTTGCGCCCGACGGCACGGTCTACGCCACCGCCGCCTACGCCGAACGGCCCTACACCTTCGACATCGTCACCCGTTCGACGGAGGACTCCAACCGCATGTTCCCGGCGATGCACCTGCTCCCGGCTGCGCAGCTGCCCTCCTGACGGTCACGCTCCGGCGGCGCCGGGCGTGACGAAGAGTAAGGAAACTCTGCGAAATGTGTGAGGCCTATGGCTTGGCCCGGGGCGATCACACATACTCTCGGTGACTTTCATCCGGGGCGAGGTCACCCCCGGGGAGCCACGATCCAGGAGAGCGCCGCATGAGCACCGAGGCCCCGGGCCAGACGCCGCCGTCGTCGGGCGAGCCCGCGGAGACGTTCGGTCCCTACCGCCTCGAGGAACGGATCGGCCGCGGCGGGATGGGCGAGGTGTTCCGCGCCTTCGACACCTCCCGGCAGCGCACCGTGGCGGTCAAGCGGCTGCACGGCGGCCTCGCCGACGACGGCGACTACCAGGAGCGCTTCCGCCGCGAGTCGCGCACGGCCGCGCGCCTGTCGTCGCCGCACGTCATCCCGATCCACGACTTCGGCACCATCGACGGCCGCCTCTACATCGACATGCGCCTGGTCTCGGGCGTCGACCTCGCCGAGGAGATCGAGCGGCACGGCCGCCTCGACCCGCGGCGCGCCGTCGAGATCGTCCGCCAGACCGCCGACGCGCTGGACGCCGCCCACGACGACGGGCTGATCCACCGCGACGTCAAGCCGTCCAACGTCCTCATCACCGCGCACCGCGGCCGCGACTTCGTCTACCTCGTCGACTTCGGCATCGTCCGCGCGATGGGCGGCGACACGAAGAGCTCGCTCACCGGCACCGGCTCCGCGATCGGCACGCTCGCCTACATGGCCCCCGAGCTGTTCGTGGGCCGCGAGATGGACCGGCGCGTCGACGTCTACGCGCTGGGCTGCCTGCTCTTCGAGGCGGTCGCCGGGCGCCCGCCCTTCGTCTCCGAGGGCCCGGGCCTCATGTACGACCACCTCAACGAGACCCCGCCGCGCCTCTCCGAGGTCGCCCCCGGCTCGCCGCCCGCGCTCGACGCGGTGCTGGCGCGGGCGATGGCGAAGGACCCGGCGCAGCGCTACGCCACGGCGGGCGACTTCGCCGACGCGGCCATCACCGCGGTCGGTGGCGACGCCGCCACCGTCGCCACGCCGCCGGTGACGGGTCCCGAGGACGCGACGACCCGCTCCGCTGCCGCCGGCGTCGTCGGTGCGGGCGCTGCGGGCGCTGCGGGGATGGCGGGCGCCGGCGGGTCCGGCCCGCAGGGCGCCACCCCGACGCAGGTCCCCGGTCCGCGGCAGACCTCGGGGCCGCAGGCCCAGCCGTGGACCCCGGCCCAGGGGCCGTCGGGCCCGCAGGGGCCGTCACCGTTCGGCACGCCGCAGTCCGGCCCCCAGAGCTCCGGGCCCCAGGGCTCCGGACCGCAGCCCGCACCCGCCGCGTGGGGACCGACCCAGCCCGGCGGCACCCAGGGCTACGGGCAGCCCGGCTACCCCGGCACCGCGCCGCACCCGGGCTACGGCCCTCCCGGCTACGGCGGCACCGGGCAGTACCCGCCGCCTCCGGGCGCGAGCGGGCCGCAGGGCTGGTACGGCCAGCCGCCGCAGCCCCCGAAGAGCGGCAAGGGCAAGCTGATCGGGATCATCGCGGGCGTCGCGGCCGTGCTGCTGCTCGTGGTGGTCGGCGCGGTCGTCGTGCTCAACCAGAACAGCTCGCCGACCCCGGGCCCGATCACCACCACCGGCGCGCAGCCGCCCGTCAACGGCGGTACCGGCGGCAGCGGCACCGGCGGCAGCGGGACCGGGGGCACCACGCCGGGTGGCAACGGCACCTCCGCGCCCGCCGGGCAGGCGACGATGGCCCAGGTGTTCCCGGACGTCACGGGGTCCACGTGCCGGCCGTCCACGTCGAACGACCAGCTGACCACCAGCACCGGGGTCAACCCGACCGAGGCCTACATCTGCGACTTCTCCAGCGCCGCCCCCGGCGCCCGGGTGATCTTCGCCCGCTGGCCCGACGCGTCCGGTGCGCAGTCCTGGTACCAGGACACCGCCAACCTCGGGCCGCGCATCGAGAACTTCGACGTGTGGCGCGCCGGCGGCGTCGAGCAGGGCCCGCTGTACACCGCGGAGCGCAACGGCACCGTCTACTCCACGGGCATCTACTCGGGGCTGAACTACAGCTGGGAGATCCGCACCACCACGCTGGACCAGTCGAACGCCGTGTTCCAGCGGGTGCAGTTCCGCGCCAAGACCACCTTCGGCGGCTGACCGCCCCGGGACCGGTCCGGCGACACGACGTGATCGAGCGGTGAACACGCCGGGAGATGCCGGTGACCTGCTCTCGGGTGGCCACTACCGCCTCGGCACGCCCCTGACGGAAGCGGTGCGGGCGGCGCACGACGAGTGGGACGGCGGCGGGGACGATCACCTGGTCGCCGTGGCGCTCCCGCCCGACGACGGTCCCGGCGCGTTGGCGCGCGTCGCCCGCGACATCCGGCGCGCCGCGGCGCATCCCCGTCCCGGGCTCGCCCCGGTCCGCGACGTCGCGGCGGGTCGGGACCGTGCGCTGTGGCTGGTGCACGAGGCGCCCCGCGGGTCGCGGGGGCTGGGCGACGCCGGGGTCCTGCCGGCGGACCGGCTGCTCACGGTCGCCCTGGTCCTCGGTGAGGCGCTCGCGGCCGCCCATGCGGCGCGGCTCGTGCACGGCGGCGTCCGCCCGGCCGTCGTGCTCCTCGGACCGGGGGATGCCGCGACGCTGCTCGGCGCGCCCTCGGGACGGCGCCCGACCGACCGTCCCGGCGCCGAGGACGACGACGTGCGTGCGCTCGCCGGGATGCTCGCCGGGGTCCCGGTGGAGGGCGACACCAGCGATCTCGCCACCGACCTCGTCACGGTGCTCCGGCGCGTGGCGGACGACCGGTCGTCGGCGCCCGGGGAGCTCGGCGCCACGCTCCTGCGCGATCTGCGGGCGCTGGACGCTCCGGGCGACGGGGGCATCCGCGTCACCGACGTGATCGCGACCAGGGCACCGGGAGCGCCGGGAGCGTCGGCCGAGGGGCCGACCCGTCCCACGACCCGCCCGGACGCCGGTGGCGTGCCCCCACCGGATACCTCGGACCGGGCGACGGCGCGCGTGGGCGTGCTCCCGGCACCGCCCGCCCCACCCGGAGCTCCCGGAGCTCCCGGAGCTCCCGGAGCTCCCGGCCGGCCCGGACCGTCCCACCCGCGCGGCGCACCCGGACCCGTCGCACCGCGACCGGCCGGTCCGCCCCGGCCGCCGGTCCCCCCGCCGCCTCCGGCAGCTCCGGCAGCTCCGGCGGCGGACGACGGCACCCCACGGCGCCGCCGAGCGGTGGTGGCCGTCGCCGTCGCGGCGGCGGTGCTGCTCGTCGCCGTCGTCGCCGGGGTGGCGCTCCTGCCTCGCAGCGGCCCGCCGGGCGAGCCCGGCGACCGGGTCGTGCCCACCGTGATCGGGGACCCGCGCACCGTGGAGCCCTGCGGCCTCGTCGACCCGGCCGCCCTGGCCCCCGCCGCGCGGGTCGTCCCCGACCTCGGCAGCCCCGCCGCCTGCACGGTGGACGTGCCGGCGCCGGGCGGCGACGTCGCGGTCGTCGCGACCCTCGAGCCCGTCGCCACCGACGTCACCGCGGCGCCGGAGGAGCGGGTCGGCGCCCTGCTGGTGCGACGTCCCGCGCCGCTGCCGGGGGCGTGCACCCGCACGGTCGTGACCACCGAGGGCGTCCAGGTCGCGATCGACGCGCTGCTCCCCCAGGGCTCCGCGGCCGACCCGTGCGCCACCGCGGACGCCGCCACCGGCTCCACGGTCCGCGCCCTCGGGCGCGGCACCCCGCTGCCCCGCCGCACGGACGTCGACCCACCCTCCGCGCTCACGACGGTCGACACCTGCGCCGTGCTGTCCCCCGCGGACCTGACGGGCGTGCCCGGCCTCGACGCCTCCCGCGTGATCCCGGGCGTCGGCGGCTGGTCCTGCCGGTGGGGCAACAGCCCCGGCGGCCCCGGCGGCACCGTCGTCGACGTGGGCGTCGAACGCCGCCGCACCCTCACCGCGACCACCGACGTCGCGGGGCGGCCCGCTGCCGTCACACCGCGTCCGGGGTCGTGCGACGCCGCCGTCGTCCAGCGCGCCTACGAGGTGTCCGGCGGCAGCGGGCGGGTGGAGCTGCTCGAGGTCACGGTGGTCGGCGCGCGGTCCGGTGGCGATCCCTGCGCCGAGGCGACCCGCCTCGCCGCGGCCTCGGTGCCTCGCCTGCCGGCGCCGTGACCGGGTCGCCGGCGGGGTGTACGAACTCGACCGTGTGACGCAGACTGCCCGACCAGCGGTAACACCAGTGGGTGATCGTCCCGATACTGCGGCCGGGACCGTTCGAGGAGGCCACATGAGCAGCACCGGGATCGCCGAGCAGGTCACGGCGTCATGGCGGTGAGCGCACCGGCCGCGTCCGCGGGCGCCGGCCGTGGCCCGTGGATCGCGAGCGCGGCCCTCGGCGTGGCGATCGTCGTGGCGGCGGCCCTGTCCGTCCTCACCCTCGTCACCGCGCCGACGGCGCCGACGAGCAGCACCGAGACCGCGCCCGCGCCGGTCGCCGCCGCGCCGCCGAGTGCGGCGCCCGCCCCGGCGCCCGCCCCCGTCCCGGCCGGCACCCCGGCCGCCGCCGACACCGCCGGGCGCGCGCTGCCCGCCGCCGTCGCCACGGGCGTCCAGGGCCTCTACACCGCCCTCGGTGCCGGCGACCTCCCGGCCGTCGAGCAGCGCTACCGCCCGTCGGCCGCGTTCGACGCGGCGCCGTGGTCGGAGGTCGCCCCGCTGCTCGCCCAGCCCGCCAACCGCGAGCAGCTCCTCGCCGCACTGCGGGAGCCGCCGCAGCGCCGCTCGGGCATCTACCGCTACTCCGCGGGCGGCACCCGCGTCGGCGTCGACGCGCAGGGCCGCATGGCCTTCGTGCTGCTGCCCTGATCCCGGCTACCTTGCGCGCATGGCCTACGACCCGGCGCGCGCGGGTGCCCTCCCCGGGCCGGTGAGCGCCCCGTCGCTCGAGCTCCGCGCCGGCGGCCGGCACCGCACGCTGCGGCCGGGCGAGAGCCTCGTCGTCGGGCGGGACGAGTCGTCCGACCTGCAGGTGCTCGGCCCCCGCGTCTCTCGCGAGCACCTGCTGATCCGTTCCACGCCGGCGGGCTGGCAGATCGTCGACCGCAGCCGCAACGGCTCCTTCGCCGGCGGCCGTCCGTTCCGGGAGATCACGGTGACGGGGCCGGTCGTCGTCCGGCTCGGTGACGTCGCCGCCGGCCCCGAGGTGCACGTCGCGGTGATCCCGGCGCGGCCGCCGGCGCCCCCCGTGCCGACGCCGTCGCCGGCCCCCGAGCGCTCCACCGTCACCGTGCCCGCCGCCGAGCGCTCGTCCGCCCAGGGCCGGCTCTCGGCGGTGCACCGCCTGGCCACCACCGCCGACCTGCCCCGCAGCGGTCCCTCCCCGGTGACACCGCGCGTGCGGATCGGACGCGCGGACGACAACGACGTCGTCGTCAGCGATCTGCTCGTCTCGCGCCACCACGCCGAGCTCGTGCGCCGCCCCGACGGGGGCTGGGACATCGTCGACCTCGGCAGCCCGAACGGGACCTTCGTCGACGGCGCCCGGGCGCGTCGTGCGCCCGTCAGCCCGACCTCGGTGGTCGGGATCGGGCACGCGTTGTTCCACCTCGAGGGTGACCGGTTGGTGGAGCACGTCGACACCGGCGACATCGGTTTCCGCGCCGATGGTCTCGTCGTGCGGGAGGGTGACAAGACGCTGCTGCACGGCGTGGGGTTCTCGCTCGGCAGCCGGAGCCTGCTCGCCGTCGTCGGGCCCTCGGGTGCGGGGAAGTCGACGCTGCTGCGGGCGCTGACGGGGTTCCGGCCGGCCGACGAGGGCGTCGTCGAGTACGCGGGACGCGACCTGTACGCGGAGTACGACGAGCTGCGCCAGCGCATCGGGCTGGTGCCCCAGGACGACATCCTGCACCCGCAGCTCACCGTCCGGCGGGCTCTCGCGTACGCGGCGCAGCTGCGCTTCCCCACCGACGTGTCGGCCGCCGACCGCGACCACCGCATCGAGCAGGTCATCACCGAGCTGGGCCTGTCCGGCCAGGCCGACCAGCGCATCGACTCCCTGTCCGGCGGCCAACGCAAGCGCACCTCCGTCGCGCTGGAGCTGCTCACCCGCCCGTCGCTCCTCTTCCTCGACGAACCCACCTCCGGCCTCGACCCCGGGCTCGACAAGTCGGTCATGCGCACGCTGCGAGGGCTGGCCGACGACGGCCGGACGGTGGTGGTGGTGACCCACAACGTCGCCAACCTCGACGTCTGCGACCGCCTCCTGCTCCTGGCGCCGGGCGGGACCGTCGCCTACTTCGGACCGCCCCAGGAAGCCCTCGCCTACTTCGGCGTCACCGACTTCGCCGACCTCTTCCTGCTCCTCGACCGCGAGAAGGGTGTCGACTGGGCCGACCGCTACCGGCGCTCGCCGCAGTGGGCGCGCTACGTCGGGGCACCCGACGCGCAGCGGCGCCATGCGCTGGGCGCCACCACCCCGGCGCAGGCGGCCCGCCAGCAACCGGTGCTCACGCAGTTCGCGGTGCTCTGCCGGCGCTACCTCGCCGTCGTCCTCGCCGACCGCCAGTACACGATCTTCATGGCGGTCCTGCCGCTGCTGCTCGCCGTCCTGACGCACGCGCTGCCCGGCGACACCGGGCTCTCCCAGGCGGCCCAGGCGCGCGGCACGCCCGGCAACCCGAACAGCCTGCTGCTCGTGTTCATCGTGGGCGCCGCGCTGATGGGGTCGGCGGCGGCGATCCGCGAGGTCGTCAAGGAACGCGAGATCTACCGCCGCGAGCGGGCCATCGGGCTCTCCCGCGGCGCGTACCTGGCGTCGAAGCTGACGGTGCTCGTCGTGATCACGGGCATCCAGGCGGTGCTGCTCGGCGTCCTCGGCATGATCGGGCGCCCGGGCCCGGACGAGGCGGTGCTGCTGGGCTCCGGCAGCGTCGAGATCGTGGTCGCGCTCGTCGGCGTCACCGTGGCCAGCATGGCGCTCGGGCTCGCGGTCTCCGCCGCGATCACCAACGCCGACCGCGGCATGCCGCTGCTGGTGCTGCTCGCGATGCTGCAGTTCATCCTGTCCAGCGCGCTGCTGCAGATCCAGGGCAGCCCCGTGCTGGCGCAGCTCTCGTGGCTCGTGCCGGCGCGGTGGGGGTTCGCCCTCGGCGCGTCGACCATCGGCATCCCCAGCGGCCCGGGACTGCCCACGTCCTACCGCGAGCACGACCCGCTCTGGGACCACGACCCGGCGACGTGGCTGCTCGACCTCGGCGCCCTCGCCGGCCTGACCGTGCTGTTCGCGGTGCTCACCGCCGTGCTCCTGCGCCGCGTCGAACCCATCCGGGGTGGGCGCCGGCGGTAGGTCCCGCTGCCACGGTTCTCTCAGGAACATCCCGGGCCGCCCGCAGCGTCAGAGAGTCGATCGAGCCACCGACCTCGGCAAGGGAGCACACGATGAGCGACTCCGGCGACTACACCTCGAGCGACGGCACCGTCTACGGCGTCGACGGCGGCCTGGTGGCCTTCCCGGCCGGCACGCCGAGCACGACTTCGTTCGACGGCGACCACGACGGCTACTACGAGACGTCCTCCACCGACGCCGACGGCGACGGCTACGCCGAGACGGCCTCGGCGGACGAGAACCGCGACGGGTACGACGAGTACGCCGTCTCCGACAACGACCACGACGGCCGCGTCGACGAGGTCGTCCTCGACACCGACGCCGACGGCTACGGCGACGCCGCGATCACCGACGGCGCCCCGTACGGCGAGGACGGCCCCGTCGCGGTGGCCGACACCGACGGCGACCTCTACGCCGACGTCGTCATCCCGGCGCTCTGAGCCCACGCCACCTCGCGGAGCTGACTGAAGGGCACCTTCGCTCGAATAGACGGGCGAGGGGCGCCCTTCGCCAGAACGCCGGCGCGGGACCCCGGGCGCGAGGGGCACGTTCGGCAGCTCCGCGTCCCTGTCGATCATGTTGAACGTGCTGGTCGCGGCCGGGGTGTGTCGCACGTGCCCCCGCTTCACGGGACACGCCTCTACGATCCGGGCGTGAGCTCGCCGTGGGAACCCCAGCGCGACGGCCGGGACGGGCAGGACACCCCGGCGCCCTTCGCATCGCCCGGATCGACCCCGACGTCATCACCGACACCGGATCCGGCGACCTCCGAGCCGTACTCGTCGGACCCCTACGGGCCGAGCCCCTACGCGCTCGAGCCGTACTCGGATCCGTACGCCGCCGACCGCGCACGAAATCCTTACGCGCAGAGCGGCTACGGCCAGAACCCGTACGCCCAGCCCTACGACCAGAGCGGCTACGGGCAGGGCGGCTACGGACAGGACCCGTACAGCGCCTACCCGCCCGGCTCGTACAGCCCGTACCCGCAGGGCCCCTACACGGCGGCGCCCTACAGCTCCTACCCCACCGGCCCAGCCGTCTCGGGACTCGCGGTCGCCTCACTGGTGTGCGGCATCCTCGGCTTCTTCACCGCCGGCCTGACCTCCATCCCCGCCGTGATCTGCGGACACCTCGCCTGGCGCGAGACGAGCAGCGGCCAGAACACCGGCCACGGCATGACGATCGCCGGCCTCGTCCTGGGCTACCTGCCGATCGTCGGCTGGATCCTCTTCTGGCTCTTCGTGCTCGTGGTCGGCCTCGGCTCCGTCTGAGTCGCCCACGACGCTGCGAGTGGCGGGAGGACCCGGTGACGGCGAGCGACATCCCCGCACCCGGCCTGCGTGAGCGCAAGAAGGCCGCTACCCGCGCCGCGCTGCGCCAGGCGGCGGTACGGCTGGGCCGGGAGCACGGCCCCGACGGGGTGACGGTCGAGGCGATCTGCGCCGAGGTCGACGTCTCGCCGCGCACGTTCTTCAACCACTTCACCAGCAAGGACGACGCCTTCTTCGGCGCCGGCCCCGAGGGCACGACCGACGTCACCGACGCCGTCGTCGCCCGTCCCGCCGACGAGGACCCGCTCGCCGCGGCGGCCGCCGTGCTCGCCGACGTCCTCGACACCGCGACGGGCTCGGGCGTCTGGCACCAGCAGCTCCTGCTGCTCCGCGAGCACCCCGAACTGCTGGGGCGCATGCACGCCGCGACCCGCGCCACCGAGTCCGCCGTCGCCGCCGGCCTCGCCGCCCGCACGCGCCGCACCGAGACGGACCCGTACGTCCTCACCACCGCCGCGATGGCGATGACGGCGGTGCGCGTGGCCGTCGGCCTCTGGCTCGACCACCCCGAGGCGTCGGGAACCACCGCCCGCGACCACCTGGACGCCGTCGTCGCCCTCGTCCGTGCGGGCCTCGCCCCGCCCGCGTGACGCGTCCCGGCCGCACCACCCGCACCACCACCCGCCAGGAACAGGGAGACATGAGCCAAGCGACGCTGCCCCGCGACGACCACGCGGATGCGGAGGAGCCGGCGGGCCCGCCCGAGCTCTCGCCGGAGATGAAGCGCAGCAACGTGCGGTTCGCGCTCACGCTCCCGCTCTTCTTCATGATCATGTTCCCGCTCTGCTACATCACGGCGCTGCACCTCCCGGTGCCGCACGACCTGCCGGTCGCCGTGGTCGGAGCGGGCGCCGCGTCGTTCATCGCGGCCGCCGGTCCCGCGTTGGCCGGGAAGTTCGCGCTCGTGCCGGTCGACACCCCGCAGCAGGCCACCGACATGATCTTCAACCAGACGGTGAAGGCGGCCTACGTGACGGCACCGCCCGGGCAGCCGGCGCAGATGCTCGTGGCGGGGGCCGACGGCCGGGTGATGACGCAGCTCGTCCCCACCGCGCTCCAGCCCTTCGCGACGCAGGCCGGCAACACGATCCAGACCGTCGACATCGCGCCGCTCGCCCCGGGCGACGGCAACGGCATCGGCCTCATGTTCTTCATGCTGATCGTCAGCATCGTCGGCTTCATGACCGCGAACATCCTCGGCAACGCGGCGTTCTTCCTGCCCATGCGCGCCCGCGTCGCGATCAGCGCCGGGGTCGCCGTGCTCACGCCGGTCGTGCTCTACCTGTTCATGGGCGCGTGGCTGCAGATCCTGCAGGGCAGCGTCGGGCAGATCGTCGCGGTGATCGCCCTGGGCGCCGTGACGTCGTTCACCGTCGGACTCACGACCACCGCACTCGTCGCGTTCCTCGGGAAGTGGGCCCTGTTCCCCGGGATGCTCGTCTTCGTCTTCCTCAACATCCCGTCGTCGAACTCCGCCTACCCCGCCGAGATCGTCCCGCCGTTCTTCGGCTGGCTCTCGGAATGGCACCTCGGCGCCGCGTTCGTCGACTCCGTGCGCGCGATCCTCTACCTCGACAACGCGGGCCTGGGCGGGCACCTGCTGGTAATCGGCTGCTGGCTCCTCGCCGCGGTCCTGCTCATCGCCGCGGCGGCCTGGCACACCCGGGCTCCGGCGGACGACGTGTCCGGCCCCGCGGATGCGGCGGCGTCGGGTGCGGGACCGGAGCGCGTGCTGCTCGGCCGCGTCCACGACCACCACGGCAGCCCGGTCTCCGGCGCCGTCGTCACCCTCGTCGACCACGACGGGTCCCAGACGGGACGGACCAGTACCTCGACGGAGGGCAGCTTCCGCATCGACGACCTGCCGACCGGCGCGTACACGCTCATCGCCGCCGCGCCGGGGCACGAGCCGGTCGCGCGCTCGACGGTGCTCGACCATCGCGGTCGTCCCGAGCAGGATTCCCGCGCCGACCTCGGCGACATCCGCCTCGTGGCGCTCGAGGACCAGCACCGCCACCGCACGTCGGTGGCCACCGACGGCACGGTCCCCCCGTCCGCGGCCTCGTACGGGGGCGGCTGATCACCGCCCGGT
This sequence comes from Actinomycetospora aeridis, assembly GCF_037400275.1. NCBI lineage: Bacteria > Bacillati > Actinomycetota > Actinomycetes > Pseudonocardiales > Pseudonocardiaceae > Actinomycetospora > Actinomycetospora aeridis. The sequence continues at coordinate 94,702 of NZ_JBBEGL010000004.1, forward strand.
GATCACCAGGCCACCACGGGCGATGTCGATCTCCCTCGCCCGCCCGGAAGCCTGCTGATCACGAACCGAGCCGGCCTCTGGCCCGCGGACTCTCGATCAGGCCGACGTCGGTTCCGGGCTCGCTGTCAACCCTTTCGCGCGACACGACCACCCCGCTGCAGACGCCACCCTCGGAATGCGGTACGAACGAAGAACAGTTGCTCGTCGCCCGCCCTGTGCTAGCGACGACTACTCACGAAATTCGGTCACGAATCGACCTCCTGCTCAGAGTCTCCGACCGTGGCCACCCATCGCGAAAGCCATTACCCGTGGCTTCTTCGGCGCGCCGGGAGGAAGACCGTGAACATCTCCGATGTGAGCTTACTCGTCTTGACCTCACCGCTCCTGCTCGCGGTCCTACTATTCGGAGTCGCGGTCATCATCTCGGCAATCCGAAGTGAACCCGCTAGCCTCGCAGAGCTCGTAAGCACGGTTGGCGCCGGATTCGTATCGATGATGAAGAGCATCGGCTCGCCTGCTTATTGGCGCGGGAACGGGGTTCCAGACGTCGGCGACCGCCGACAGGTCTGGACTGCAGGTCAGCACAACGCAGAGGCGTCTGGCATCGAGGACGGATCGGAGAAGTGATTGTGCTTAGCCATTGCCCGCTTAGTGCTCGGCGTATCCGGATAGTCACCCTGATGAAGATGCTCGATCCACTAACAAGCAACCCCAGGAAAGGTCGCGATGCCCGAGGCCGGCCATGGAGAGCCTCGACCCGCCGTGAACACCACACTCGACCTTGAGGACCCGGGCCCACGCGCTCAAGATCAACACTGTGGAGGCACTCCAGCGGCGTCGACGTAGAGCGCCATGCCCGGCCTAGGACTGAGCCGACAGCCCCTCGGGCGAGATGCTCACCGGGCAATCACCCAGCGACTTCATCCGGTGTCAGTGAGCTGGTAGTTCCCGGAGTCGATCATCCGCGACCCGGGAACATGTGCGCAGCCCCACCACCGGGAAGGCGACGAACCGCACCGCCACCGGGGAGTGATCGGACTGCCCCACCGCCGGGCACGTTCCTGACCGCACCGCCCCCAGGCGCGGAAGGGTACTCAAGCTCCCCCGAGGCGGGACCGGCAAGGTGGGATGGGAACACTTGCCGACGCGGCATGCCGCGCTCGAAGATCCAGCCGGACATGCGTGTTGCGCTCCGCTCTCGGGTCAGGTGCAGTGCTGGTGCCTCGCGGGCGCTGCGCCGCGTGGCGCACTTCATACACCCTCGCGCCATCGGACCGACGACGACCCCCCGATCTACGCCGCAGAAACACACGGAGGGGATCGCTCGGCGCGGCGCAAGAGTTACCTCAAGCCAGTTCGCGCCAGACGAGCGCGACCCCATGCCCCGGGAAGAGCCACGCGCCCAGAGGGACCTCTGTGACCCCGTCCGCACCGCTCCAGTAGGACGGGCTGCTCGAGGTAGTCATGGTGAACGGCTTGAGATGGAACCAGTGCTGACCCTCGTATTCGAGATCAAAAGCTGATGTATCAAAGGCCATGCGTTCGACAAAGCACGGGAAAGGTGCCTGCCAATAGCAGAAGCCGTCCGCTAGCAGCTGCAGCGTCGTTGAGCGTATCGTCAGTTCCTCGATTGTCACGACGCGACGCCCAGCCGGTGCAAGGCGATGCAGATCCACCTCGAAGATTCGCAACTTGCTCATGTACAGGCGTCGGTCGAGACCAGCGCCGCCAGGCAGGTCGGGGTGGAAGAAGGACAGATACTTGCCCCAGTCCTGAAGCTTAACCTCTCGCAGACGATCACCCGGCTGCTGAGGTTCGATCGAGTGAACCGAGTCGTCCGCATCGGTGTAGCGCATCCCGATGTGGACCGTGTCTCGAATGCTCTCGACTGATTCTTCGAAAGAGGCGTCGACCGGATCGTCGCGTACGAACCACAGCTCGAACAACGGTAGGCGACAGGCCGCGATGATGTTGTCCCGCAGCGAAGTATCAGAGGTAGCAAAGATGACGAAGCTTGTCGTAGGGACGCGAGCGCGGAAGGTGTAGCGCTCTTCCATCACCATGCGATAGGTGAGCCGATCGACACGGCTGAGCTGGAAGTAGACCTCCGTGCGCTCGCTGATTGTCGCATCGCCTCCGTCGAGCGCCTCTCCCTCACCTCCGAGCAACGCCGTCAGCACATCACGAGGCAGCTTCGAGTCTCCGTACACGCGCCCGAGCAGCGACTCGAGCCCCCGGGCAGGCGGGATCGTCGACAGGGTCGAGAGGGCGCTGCTACCCATGGTCTCAGCCACGAGCTTGGCAGCCCGCCTTATCTCACTTCGTATGATCGAAGCAATGACGCCGGCCACGAAAGTCAACGCGCCGACAAGCACAAGCGTCGCGCCGGCAACGGTCGCCACCCGGCTCGGCCCGAAGAACAGAACGGCAAGACCAAGCGTGGCGCAACCGACCCCGAGGGCGGTCCAACGGCGGAACGAGATCCGCTCAGGCTCGCCGCCCCCCGTGGCCACGACCCCATCCTCTGCGGCGAGGACACCGAGAACAAGACCGAAGATGATCGGCGGAGCGGAAGCGCGTCATCAGCTCCTCGTGGACATTGCTTCCTTGAAATCCGCGTCGTCCTCGAAGCCGACGTACGATCCGAGATCCGCGGACGAGCCACCGTCGGAGTCCTGCGGCCGCCGCTCGCGCACGATGCCCTTGTAGAGGCCCAGCAGGTGGGTGGTCATCGCGATCCGCGCGCCCACCTCGTCCCCACGTCGGAGCTGCACGGCGATCTGGTTGTGGTCGTTGACCGACCGGTCGTGCACCGCGGGGCTGGTGAAGCTCCCTTCGCGCCAGTCGGAGATCAGCGGCGTGACCATCTCGTACAACGTCTGCAGATAGCGGTTCCCCGACGCCTCGACGATCGCGCCGTGGAACTCCTCGTCGGTGCGCAGCAGGGTGGCCGCGTCGTCGTGGTCGGCCTCCTGGTGGGCGAGAGACAGCTTGCGGATGTCGTCGAGTGCGCCCTTGCCCGCCCGTGATGCCGCCAGCGCCGCCGCCGTTGACTCCAGAGCGATCCGGACCTCCATGACGTCGACGATGTCGAAGTCCTCGCCGGCGAGGCGGTCGCGCATGAGGTCGGTGGCCGAGCGCAAGGGCTCGGAGGTGACGAACCAGCCGATGCCGCGGTTCACCTCGACGACGCCACGCGCCTCGGCGCGCTGGAGACCGGTGCGCACGGAGCTGCGGGCCACGCCGAAGAGCCGCGCGAGCTCCGGCTCGGTGGGGAGGCGGGAGCCCGGCGCCAGGTCGCCGGCGCGCACGAGCTCGAGCACCCGGTCGCACACGAGCTCGGGAACCGGGCGTCGCGACGGCGGGAGCACCCAGCGATCGGCGTCGGTGGACTGTCGCTCGTCCAAGGTCAGGCCTCCTGCCGACCGGGTGTCGAGGCAGGCACGGATCGGCCGGGGCTCCACACGTCACTTGTCCGACGGGTGCACGTTGTCGGACAACGGATGACTCAAGGTAGCAGGACTGTCAACCTGCTCTAGTCCGACATCTTACTTTAGTTGACAGACAACCTCTCTCCGTCGGACGCTACCCCTGCCTCACCCGCATCGGTGTACGGGCCGATCCCCGGACACCGCGAGCTCGAGGAGGGTCCACCCATGATCCAATCGCCGTCCCAGGGCATGGTGATCGCGATCGCGTTCGTCATCTTCCTGCTGATCGTGTTCTGGCGGATCTCCATCCCGCTGATCCTCGCCATCGTGCTGGCGAAGGTGATCGTGGCACTGGCGTCCGCGTCCCAGCAGGAGCCGGCCGTGGCCGCGGCCGCGCTCCTGCTGCGGGTTCCTCCTCCCTTCTAGGCCGGGGCGGGCGGCCGATGAGCCGCGGTCCGCCCGCTCCGACCGAGGAAGATCCGCAATCATGGAGCGGACGCTCCGCTGAGCGGAACGATCGCTCAAGAAAGACAGATCTTCGCCCGGCGTCCGCGCGGGCGCGAGAGGGCGCCGCCCGGTCACCTGGCACGCTGACCACGTGCTGTTCGCCCTGCGCTTCGCCGAGCCGATCGCGCGCGGCGAGGTCGACCTGACGTTCCGGCGCTGGCGCCGCGCCCAGGTGCGACCCGGCCGGCCGTACCGGACGCCGGTCGGCCGCCTCCAGGTCGACGAGGTCGACGTCGTGGCCCGCGAGGACCTCGGGCCGGACGACGCCCGGCGCGCCGGGTTCGACGACGTCGCCGCCCTGCTCGCCGAGGCCGACAAGCACGCCGCCGAGGACGCCGAGCTCTACCGGGTGCGCTTCCACCTGCTCGACGAGCCCGACCCGCGCTCGGAGCTCGCCGCCTCGGTGCCGGACGCGGACGACCTCGCCGCGGTCTGCCGGCGCCTCGACGCCATGGACGCCCGCAGCGGTCACGGCCCCTGGGCGTGGGCGACGCTCGCGGCGATCGCCGAGCGCCCCGCCGTCCGCGCGCCGGACCTCGCCGCCTCGTTCGGCCGCGAGACGCTCCCGTTCAAGGCCGACGTCCGCCGCCTCAAGGCCCTCGGCCTGACCCTCTCGCTGCCCGTCGGCTACGAGCTCTCGCCCCGCGGCCGCGCCGTCCTGGCGAGCCGGACCTAACGCGCCCAGTTCGGGTGCACCGCGCCCACCACGGCGACGCCGTCCATCTCGGCTCCCGGCACGCAGGGCACGAGCGCGCGGGCCGGGGCCGCCGGAGACACCTCGTCGCCGACTGACCGACGGACCGTCGCCCAGTCCCTGACCTCCTCCGGGAGCTCCGGCGTCAGGTCCACGACCGTGTCCCGGGGACACGCCTCGAGCACCGTGCCCTCGAGCGACGTCGGCGGTGCCGCCGGGAGACGATGTGTCGACGGGGTCCGCGACGACCCGAAGAGCCGCCGGCGGCGCAGCGCGCGCAACGACCCCGTGCCGGCGGAGAGCACGAGCGCCCGGTACCCGTCGCCGAAGTGCTCGCGCAGCAGCGCACCGACGGAGCCGGGGCGGACGACGACGTGGTCGGCGTGCGCCCACAGCACGACCCGCCCGTGCGCGCCGGCTGCGATCACCGCCTCCGCCATCAGCCGCGACGCCACGGCGTCCGCGCGGCCGGGCGGCGTGGCCGCGAGCTCCGCCGCCCGCGCCAGGAACTCCGCATGACGCACCGCCTCCGCGTGCGCGGCGGGTGAGGTCGCCGCGACGAGCGCGGGCGCGTCCTGCTCCAGGCGGGACAGCACCCGGTCGACCGCCGCACGAGAAGCGGCGTCGCCGTACCCGAGCGCGAGGTCGGCGAGCGCATCGGCCACCGACGGCAGCACGTCGGGAGCGGCCGTGCGCAGGAAGGCGCCGACGACGCGGACGGCCGTCGCCGGACGGCGCGGGTCGATCCCGACGACCGACACGGAGGGGCCCTCCGCCAGCGAGCGCACGAGGTCGAGGACCTCGCGGGTGTTCCAGCTCCACGACCCGAGACGCTCGAGCGCCTCGCCGAAGGCTCCTCTGCCGCGGATCGCGTCGTCGAGCACCGTCGCCGCCGACTCGCCGGCCTGCAGCGCCAGCGTCCCGGCCCCGTCGGCCACGAACGCCGACACGCACCGTGCCGCCAGCAGCGCCAGCTCCCGCGTCCCCCCGACGGCCGGCCCGAGCGCGACCACCTGCGCGCCGGCCGTCGCGCGGACCCACGCACCGACCCCGTCGGGGCCCCCGTCGGCGTCGTCGGGCACGGCGAGCGGGTGACCGTGGTCGGCGAGCCAGCGCGCGACGGGGTCCGGGGAGGGCACGCCGAGCACCCTGGCAGCACCCCGGCGTCAGGCGGACAGCGGCTCCACCACCCGCGCACGGACGCCGGTGCCGTCGTAGACGCCGGTGATCGTGTCGCACCAGGTCGGCGCGGTGAAACGGTCGCGGAACGACGCTCCCGCCCGCCGGCGCAGGTCGGCACCGCGGTCGGCGACCGCGGCGAGAGCCGCGCGCAGGTCCGCGGTACCGAACGAGGTCGGGACCACCACGCCCAGGTCGTGCGCGGCGACGTCGTCGGCGGCGCTGTTGCCGTCGACGGCGAGCACCGGCAGTCCGGCGGCGAGCGCCTCGAGGTACACCGTCGGCAGGCCCTCGAACCAGCGCGACGGCACGACGAGCCCGGCGTAGCCGCCCATCGCGGCGCGCAGGGCGGCGTTGTCCATCGACCCGAGCAGGCGGACCCCGTCCGGAGCGGCCGACTCGATCGCCGGGCGCAGCTCCCCCTCCCCCACGACGTCCAGCCCCACGCCGGCCGGCCACGAACGCACGAGCTCGAGGACACCCTTCTCCGGGGTCAGCCGCGCGACGCACAGCCAGCGGTCGCCGGGCGCCACGGCCGCGGCCGGCGTCACGGTCACGAAGTTCGGCACGACGTGGAGGCGGTCCACGCCGGCGTCGCGGTACGTCCGGCGCGCCCGCTCGGAGAGGACGACGAGGGCGTCGGCGCGCGCCAGCAGCGGGTCGGCCGGGGCGCCGTGACGGCCGCGGAACGCCAGCGGCAGCGACGCCACCCGCGAGCCGTGGAAGCAGCCGTGCTTCACCGCCGCCCAGCGGTCGCCCGACGGGCACGCCGTGCACGGGGCGCCGTCACGGAAGAGGTAGCCGTTCGCGCACATCGGCCGGAAGTTGTGCAGCGTCGCGACGATGCGGCCGGGCCAGTCGCGCAGCCAGGCGGTGCCGAAGTTCGGGAAGAGGTTGTGCACGTGGACGACGTCGGGGCGGAAGGCGGCGAGCTCGGCGGTCGGGTCGGGCCCGACGCCGGTGGCCGTGGTCAGCGCGGCCTCGACGGGGTACGACGCGCGGCGCAGCCGGTCGTCGGTGTGGCGCGCGACGAGCGCGACCTCGTGGCCCGCGGCGCGCAGCGCCTCGACCTGCGCGAGCACGACCTGGTTCTCCCCGCTCGGCACGCGGCTGGAGTAGAAGCTGTGGACGACGGCGATGCGCATGGTCAGGCCCTTCGGGGAAGACGCAGGGAGAGGGCACGCAGGCCGTCGACGGCCCGCAGGGCGGCCAGCACGGCCGCGGCGTAGACGAGCATCCGCACGCCGGAGCGCAGGTTGTACTGGAGCATCAGGATCGTGAAGACCAGCGGCAGCGCGGTGAGCACCAGCGCGACACCGCGGCGGCCGGCGTCGAGCAGCACGGCGATCCGGTGGTCGAGCGTCCCGAGGAACATCCCGACGACGAACCAGAACCCGACGACGACGCCCCAGCCGTAGTTGGCGAGCTCACCGGCGCCCGAGAACGGCGTGTACAGGTTGATCCGCAGGCTGTCGGACACGTCGTACCAGCCGATCATCGAGCCCGGCAGCGGGTTGACCTGCAGGAAGAAATAGTCCAGCGGCAGCGGCGCGACCTGGAAGGCCGTCGCGCCGACGAGTGGGAACGAGATGAGCAGGTTGTCCGCGGCGCCGCCGAGGATGTCGTTCTGGCCGACGATGCCGGGCAGGGCCTCGGCGTAGGGGATCAGGCCGTGCGCGCCGACGCCGCGGACGTAGAGCGGGATCGGCAGCAGCACGAGCGCGGCGACAACGGCGGCGGCGAGGCCGATCCGGGTGGCGCGCGAGGGCCGGGCGACGTGCGCGCCGACCGCCATGAGCAGCGGCAGCAGCGCGAGGCGGCGGCTGCCGAGCGCGAAGAACAGCGCCAGGTAGCCGGCCGCGAGCGTGATCGGCAGCAGGAGCCGCACGCCCCGCTCGGAACCGAGCACGAGCCCGCAGCCGACGGCCCCGGCGAGGCCCAGCATCGACACGATCCCGCCCGCGGAGCCGGCCTCGCCGATGAGGTAGGTGCTGCGCTCGAGGAGGTCCTGGCCCTGGACGACCACCGTGGCCAGCAGCGGCAGCGCCGCGACCGCCAGCACGATCAGCCGCGTCGATGCGTCGCCGTCGAAGGCGCCGGTGTCGGGGAGCAGCGTCCGGGTGGCGTCACGCCGGTCCCGCGCCCCCAGCATCGTGAGCGCGACCGCCCCGCCGATCAGCAGGGTCGTCGCGGAGACCGCGAGCAGCAGCGCGGTGCGCACCGTCTCGTCGTCGCTGAGCGCGAGGGTCGCGCTGACGCCGCCGTCGGCGCCGACGCTGCGCCCGAAGGCCGCGCCCAGGGCGGCGGTCGCGACCAGCGACAGCGCGACGAGCAGCAGCGGGGACACCCACCCGTCGAGGAAGCGCCGCCGCACGACGACGGCGACCGCGAGCGGGACCCCGAGCAGCGCGAGCCACGTCAGGGCGCTCCCGGCGTGCACGGCCGCGAGCGTCAGCACCGCGGTGACGAGCGCGCCGGTGCCGTAGAGCCCGAACCGGGCGGTGGTCGTCACGACGTCCCCGCGGCACGCGGCGGGACGGGCCGGGCGACGGGCGGGGTGATGGCGTCCGGCACGGCGGACAGGGCGTCGGTCGCCCGGGTCCGCCAGGCGCGCGACTCCTTGCGGTGGGCACCGCCGGCGCGCCGGGCGGGCTCGGTGCCGGTCGCGACCGCGCTCGGCACGATCCGCACCGGCACGGGCGCCGGCAGCGGAGCCGGCAGCGGGGCGGGGACGGGCGCGGGGACCGGCGTCGGGCGGCGGGTCCCGCCGGTCCCGGTGCCCCGTCCCCCGCCCCCGGACCGGTGCGACCCGTACGAGCCGTAGGACCCGTAGCGGCCGTAGCCCTCGCCGCCGGAGCGCGGCACCTGCGTGAGGACCGTGCCGAGCAGGTTCGCTCCCGCCGTCGTCAGCGTGGCCACCGCCTGGCGCACCGCGCCGCTCGAGGTCGTGCCGTGGCGGGCCAGCAGCACCACGCCGTCGCAGCGGTGGGACAGCACCGCGCCGTCGGTGACCGGCAGCAGCGGCGCCGAGTCGACGATCACCCAGTCGTAGCGGGCGCGGAGCTCGTCGAGCGTGGCGGCCAGGCGCTTGGACTCGAGCAGCTCGCTCGGGTTCGGCGGCACCGGCCCGGCGACGACGACGTCGAGGCGCCCGGCCCGCTGGACCGCGTGGGCGACGGGCGCGCCGGTGGCGAGCACCGTGGTGAGACCGACCGCGGGCTCGAGCCCGAACGTCTCGGCGAGCACGGGACGGCGCAGGTCGGCCTCGAGCAGCAGCACGCGGTTGCCGAGGTCGGCGAGGCTCAGGGCGACGTTCGCGGCGGTGGTGCTCTTGCCCTCGCCGGGCACCGCACTGGTGATCATGACGACGGCGGCGCCGTCCTCGCGGTCGACGGTCACGAAACGCAGGTTGCTGCGCAGCTTGCGGTACGCCTCCGACGCGCTGGACGCGGGGCGCTCGCGCACCGCGAGCGGCGAGGTGCCGGCCTGCGGGTCGTGCTCGACCTGCCCGATGTCCGGCACGCCGGCGAGCTCGGCGAGCGCGGCGGCGGTGCCGACCGTGGTGTCCATCGCCGCGCGGGCGACGGCGACCCCGGCGCCGACCAACAGGCCGACGACGAGCCCGAGCACGATGTCGAGGACGGGCTGCGGGGACACCGGGTTCGCGTCGGGCTGGGCGGGCAGCGCGGTGCGCACGGACACCACCGGCGTGCCCGTGGCGGGATCGGCGGCACGCTCCATGCCGGAGACCACGTCGGCCAGGACGTCGCCGTACGTGGTGGCGATCTGCGCCGCGCGCTCCGGGGAGCCGTCGGTCGCGGTGACGAGCAGCAGCGTCGTCTCGGGCTGGTTGGTGACGCTCACGGCCGACTGCAGGCGCTCGGCCGTGGCGCCGCCGCCGACGCGGGCGGCGACCTGCTCGGCGACCCGGTCACTCGCGAGGATCTCGCGGTAGGACTTCACGCGCTCCTGCGAGAGCAGGCTGCCCTGGTAGGCGTTGGTCGCGTCGGCCGTGCCGGCGCTCGCGACGTAGAGGGTGGAGGTCGAGCGGTACTGCGGCGGGCTGAGGAGGACGACGGCGACGCCGACGAGGACCCCGATCAGCGCGAACGCCACCAGGGTCGACCAGCGGGCGCGGATCGCGTGGAGGTGGCTGACGATCACGGGGTGTCCTCTCTCGGGTGGTGGGGCGGGTGAGGACCGCTCACGCGGCCCAGGTCTCGTAGAACCGCACGGCGGCCCCTCCCGGGGCGTGGCGGTAGAACTCCCAGCAGGCGACGGGCGCCGGCAGGGTGGGGATGCGCGCGTCGCGGACGACGGTGGTGGTGCCGTCCGGCAGCGCGATCTCCGCGCGGTCGCCGACGAGCGTCACGTCCATGACCAGCGGGGTGCCGTCGGTCGGCAGGGCCGGGTCGAAGCGCCCGGCGCCGATCTCGGCGAGCTGCGAGCCCACCGCGAGGGACAGGATCCAGCGCTGGGGTGTGGCGACGAGGTGCACGGGCGCCTCGGTCACCCCGGGGTCGTTCGGCGGCAGCGCACCCCGCCAGGCGGCGAGGCAGAGCGAGCCGTCGTCCGACGTGCCCGGGCCGGGGACGAAGCCGAAGCGCGCCCCGATGCGGTGCACCGCCGTGCCGAGGTCCTGGTTGACGTAGGACGCCGCCCGCTGGTCGCCGAGCTCCGCGTCCAGGCCGCCCCCGCGCACCAGCGGTCCGCCGACGGGACCCGAGGCGCGGAGCACGAACGGGGTCCCCTCGTCGCCCCGCGCCGGGATCGGTCCGTCCGGGTGGTCGCTCCAGACCGTGTGCACGCGCGGCACCAGGGGCGGGGACAGGACCTCCCCGCCCCGCCCGCAGGCCGCGAGCAGGACCAGGGCGGCGGTGCCGCCGAGGAGGGCGCGCCGCGACATCGGGCCGGTCATCGGGCCACCTCGAGCGCGACCGGCGCCGGGGCGGGCTCCACGGGGACGCTGCGGTGACCCGCCCCGGCGTGGTGCGCCCGCGGCGTCGCGACCAGCAGGACCAGGTCGACGAACAGCGCGGCGCCGGCCAGGCCCCAGGCGAGGACGACGACCCCGCCGAAGCCCATGCCCGCGGTGGCCGCACCGACGAGCACCGCCGAGCCCAGCACCTGCAGCCCGAACAGCGACCGCGCGCGGTGGAAGCCGCGGAGCTGGGCGTGGAACGGCACCCCGAGCACGTAGAGCGCGGACTGCAGCGCGATCGGGACGACGAGCGGCGCGAACTCGGTGTACTGCGGGAACAGCAGGTCCAGCAGCGTGTGCCGCAGCGGGATGACCGCCAGCACCGCGGCGGCCAGGGTCGCCGACGCGATCGTCGCGAACCGCCGCGCGTGGCGGGCGGCCTCGACGTCGCGGCGGGCCACCGCACCCGCGACGAGCGGGGTGACGAGCACGAGCAGCGCGGCCGCGACCGTCGCCGTGGGCTGGAAGACCAGCAGCTGCACGGCCCGCAGCCCCGCGGCGTCGGCCGGGGCGAGCAGGGTGCCGGCGAGTACGAGGACCGCGTAGATCTCGCACTGGCCGAGCACCGAGGTGAGCACGAACCACCCGGACAGCGAGCGGGTGCGCCGCGCCCAGGCCTTCGGGCAGCAGGGGCGCAGCGAGCCGCCCCCGATCGCCGCCGCGACGAGCAGGCCGGTCAGCGCGCCGATGCCCCACGACGTCGCGAGCCCGGTGACGCTGAAGCCGAGCCCGCCGACGGCGAGCAGGGCGAGCACGACCACCTGCGCGGCCGCCCACGCACCGTCGGAGGCGAGCGCGTGCCCCGGCCGTCCCTGGCTGAGGAAGACGAAGCGGCGCGCGTCCTGCATGAGCGCGATCGGCACCCAGGGCGCGAGCCACAGCAGCCCGGCCAGCGTCCCGTGCCCGAGGAGCCCGCCGGCCACGCAGGCCAGCGAGCCCGCGACGCCGAGCACCAGCGCGGCGCCCGTGGACGACCGCACGATCGCGGGCCGGTCGCCGGCGGCGACGGTCGGCAGGTAGGCGAGCAGGACCTCGCCGATGACCGCGCGCCCGAGGGCGAGCACCACGGTCACCACGGCGTAGGAGACGACGAACGTGGCGAAGCCCTCGGGCGCGAGTGCCCAGGAGGCCACGAACGCGGTGAGGAAGTTGGTGCCCGAGCTGAGCAGCTGGTCGGCCACTCCGAGAACGGGACGACGACGAGAAGCAGCGGTCCCCGACCCCGCGCTCACCGGATGTCCGCGACGTCACGCCGGAAGAAGGCGAGCTGCGGGGACAGCGTGCGCTTGGCGACCGCGGGCACGCCCTCGTAGAGCGTGTGCCCCTCGGCCAGCGGGCCCTTGACGACCGAGCCGGCCGACACGATGGCGTTGTCGGGCACGACCGCGCCCGGCAGCAGCACCGAGCTCGTCGAGACCATCGCGTGGTCACCGATGATCACCGGCTTGGCGACCTGCTTGACCCGCACGATGTCGACCGTGTGCGTCATGACCTGGGAGCCGAAGCCCGCGAGGCCCGAGTAGCGGCCGATCTCGACGAGGTCGCAGCAGTCGATCATGTGCAGGCAGCTGATCAGCGCCGCGCGCTTCAGCCGCAGCACCGGCTGGCGCAGCGGCTGGTCGGCGAAGTAGTGCTTGTCGCGGCGGACGGCGTTGACCCACACCAGCGGGCCGATGACGGCCTCGGGGGCGAGGTCGACCTCCTCGCAGCCGCGGATCACCGAGCAGCTGGCGATGACGGCCTGGGGGCCGAGGACCAGGCGGTCGACGTCGACGAGGCTGCGTCCGAGCCGCGCGGTGGGGTGGATCTCGGCGCCGAGCAGGCGGGTGTGCACCCACCGGCGGGCCTTCCCGGGCAGCAGGATCGCGAGGGCGGCCGCCGCGAGGCGGGGCTTGCGGGCGCGCAGTCTCATGCCGCTGCCCCCGTTCCGACCGCCGGGGTGGCGACCATCCACGGACGCGGCGAGGCCAGGTCCTTGCGGATCGTGAAGCCGAAGATGTTGCCCTGGCGGCGGGCGACGCCGTTGAGGGCGAGGTTGACCGCGCCGACGAGGGCGGCCCGGCCGGAGCCGCTGTCACCGAGCAGCGAGCGCATGCTGCTCGTGAGGGCCCGGTCGGTGCCGATCAGCCAGCGGGCGTGGAACTCGAGCGGCACGTCGCGGCCCGGGTCGAACGACGCGACGGTCTTGGTGACCTCGCGGCGGGTCCAGCGGTAGACGTGGTTGGGCACGCCGGTGCCGTCGACGCCGCCGGTCACGCCGCCGCCGTCGGCGACGGCCTCGAGCTCGTAGGAGTTCGCGAGGCCCATTCGCTGCGCGAGGCGCATCAGCCCGGAGTCCTGGTTCTCGACGGCGACGACCGTCTTCGCCGCGATCCGGTACATCTCGTGCAGCGCCTCGTGCGGCCGGCTGCAGTGGTGCAGGCCGGCGTGCCCGATGACGTGGTCGTAGCCGCGGTCCGGGACGTCCATGTGGTGGGCGTCGGCCGTGCGGGCCTCGGGGAGGCGGCTCGACACCGAGGTCGGCGCGAGGTTGGTGAACGTGCAGCGCGTCAGGCCGAGGCGCCGGGTGACGTCGCGGTCGAACTCCCCGGCGAACTGCACCAGGACGCGGTCGTGGCGGTGGATGACGTCGCGGTCCATGAGGCCCGCGAGGATCTGCTCGTAGGTGCCGGCGCCGTTCTCGGCCATGGCGGTGTTCCTGTTCTCGGGAGTCGGGATCAGCTGGCGAGCACGGGCCGGTCGAAGCCGAGCACCGGCAGCGGGGTGACGGTGGCGGTCGGGCCCTCGAGAGCGGTGAGCTCGGCGTCGACCATCACGCGGGCGAGCTCGGGGGTGAACGTCCTCGGGGTCCAGCCGAGGACGTCGCGGGCCTTCGACGCGTCGCCGATGAGGGCGTCGACCTCGCTGGGCCGCAGGTAGCGCTCGTCGAAGCGGACGTGGCGACGCCAGTCGAGGCCGGCGTGGTCGAAGGAGAGCCGGACGAAGTCGCCGACGGTGTACGCGGTGCCGGTCGCGAGCACGTAGTCGTCGGCGGTGTCGGCCTGCAGCATCCGCCACATGCCCTCGACGTACTCGGGGGCGAAGCCCCAGTCGCGGACGGCGTCGAGGTTGCCGAGGAAGAGCTCGCTCTCCAGCCCCAGCGCGATGCGGGCGGCGGCGCGGGCGATCTTGCGGGTCACGAAGGTCTCGCCGCGGCGCGGGGACTCGTGGTTGAACAGGATGCCGTTGACCGCGTACATCCCGTAGGCCTCGCGGTAGTTGCGGGCGGCCCAGTAGCCGTAGACCTTGGCCGCGCCATACGGCGAGCGCGGGTGGAACGGCGTGGCCTCACTCTGCGGCGGCGGGGTCGCGCCGAACATCTCCGAGCTCGACGCCTGGTAGTAGCGCGTGTCCAGGCCGATCATGCGGATCGCCTCGAGCAGCCGGATCGTGCCCAGGCCCGTCGTGTCGCCGGTGAACTCTGGCTCGTCGAAGCTCACGCGCACGTGCGACTGCGCGCCCAGGTGGTAGACCTCGTCGGGCCGGATGCGCGAGAGCAGCGTGACCAGCCGGGACGAGTCGGTGAGGTCCCCGTAGTGCAGGAACAGCCGGACGCCCTCGGTGTGGGGGTCGACGTAGAGGTGGTCGAGGCGGCCCGTGGAGAACGACGAGGAACGCCGCACCAGGCCGTGCACCTCGTAGCCCTTCGCGAGCAGCAGCTCGGCGAGGTACGAGCCGTCCTGGCCGGTGATGCCGGTGATGAAGGCGGTCTTCACGAGATCTCCTGCGGGGTGAGGGGGAGGACGTCGGCGAGGTCGCCGTGGTCGGTGGTGACGCGGTCGGCCAGGTCGCGCACCCACGCCCCGTAGCGCGCGTGGGCGGCGTCGACGCCGTAGGAGCCGGCGGCGTAGCGGCGCGCGGAGGCCGCGTGGCGGGCGCCGGCGGCGGGGTCGGCGACCAGGGCGAGGGCGCCCTCGACGAGCGCTGCGGGGTCGCCGGGCGCGACGATCGGACCGGCACCGGCGGTACGGACCTCGCGGGCCGCGGCGCTCGTGTCGTTGGTCGCCGCGAGCACCGGGCGGCCGGCGGCGAAGTAGCTGGTGAGCTTGCTCGGGGCGCACATCTCGGCGACCTCGGGGCGCTCGTGCAGCAGCAGGACGTCGGCGGCGGCGAGCGCGGTGCGGAACGCCTCGGTGGGCAGCGGGTCGACGACGGTGAAGCGCTCGACGCCCCTGGCGGCCTCGACCAGGCGGGCGCGCTGGTTGCCGTCGCCCAGCAGCACGAAGCGCAGCGGCAGCCCCCGGGCGTCGGCCAGGCGGGCGGCCTCGACGACGCCGTCGAGGCCCTGCTTGGCGCCGATGTTGCCGGCGTGCAGCACGACGGCCTCGCCCTGCGGCCAGCCGAGCTCGCGACGGGCGGCGGCGATGTCGGTGTCGGGCTGCTCGTCGAGGTGCGTCCAGTTCCGGATCGTCGTCACGCGCTCGGTCGGCAGCCCGGTGCGCAGCAGCGCGTCGCGCAGCACGTCGTGCACCGCGACGACCCCGTCGGCCCCGGCGAGCAGGGAGTGCTCGAGGCGCGCGACGGCGCCGGCTCCCCGCCCGCCCAGCGCGCCGGCCTCGGCCACCGCCGCGCCGTAGAGGTCCTGGACGATGACGCCGACCGGGCAGCCGCGCCCCCACGTGCGGGCGATCCAGCGCGCCGCGCCGACGCCGAGCAGCGCGGGGCTGACGGCGATCACGACGTCCGGTCGCGGGCCGCGGACCATCGCCGCGCGCAGGGCGAACACCGCCTCCATCCCGATCCGCGAGGCGCCGGTCGGGCGCGCGGGCACGGGGTGGGGCACGCGGGTGACGCGCACGGTGCCGTCGCGCTCGTGGCGGGCCCGGCGCGCGCCGCGGTAGTCGTCGGCCACCCGCCACTGCGGGTAGTGCGGCATGCCGGTGACGACGTGCACGGCGTGGCCGTCCTGCGCGAGCATCTGCGCGAGTCCGGTGGTGTACGGGGCGATCCCGGTGGTCTCGGGGGCGTGGTTGAGGCCGACGATCAGGACGTCGAGCCGGCGGGCGGGCTCGCTCGGGGCGAGGGGCTCAGCAGACATCAGGACAACTCCTCCGAGCTCAGTACGCGCCGCGGGCGCTGACGACGGCGGTGACGGTGCGGGCGAGGATCAGCAGGTCGAGGGCGGGCGACCAGTTCTCGACGTAGCGCAGGTCGAGGCGCACGGTGTCCTCCCAGGACAGGTCCGAGCGGCCGCTGACCTGCCAGAGCCCGGTGAGCCCGGGCCGGACGAGCAGGCGCCGGCGGGCGTCCTCGGCGTAGGTGCCGACCTCCTCGGGCAGCGGCGGACGCGGCCCGACGAGCGACATCGAGCCGCCGAGGACGTTGAACAGCTGCGGGAGCTCGTCGAGCGACCAGCGCCGCAGCACCGCGCCGACGGGGGTGACGCGCGGATCGGCGCGCAGCTTGAACAGGGGCCCGGCGCCGTCGTGGTCGCCCTCCGGGCGCACCCGGTCGGCGTCGACGACCATCGAGCGGAACTTGACCATCGCGAACGGGCGGCCGTCGCGGCCGATCCGCACCTGGCGGTAGAACACCGGGCCGCCGTCGCGGCGCACGAGGACCGCGATCCCGGCGAACACCGGGGCCAGCAGCACCAGGGCGCACGCGGCGACCACGCGGTCGGCCACCGCCTTCACCGCGTGCGGGCCCCCGCGGAACGACGGCGGGCGCAGGCGCAGCAGCGGCAGCCCGTCGACCGGGGCGACGTGCAGGCGCGGGCCCGCGATCTCCATGAGGCCCGGGTCGACGACGAGGTCGACGTCGAGGCCCTCGAGGCGCCACGCCAGCTCGTGGAGGCGGCGCGGGGTCCAGCCCGGGGACGGGGCGACGGCGACGACCTCGGCACCGGAGCGGTGGACCTCGGCGGCGACGGCGTCGAGATCGCCGACGATCGGCACGCCGGCGATCTCGCGCCCCGCGCCGGTGGAGGTGCACGCGGCCACCACCTCCCAGCCGTGGGCGGGAACGCGGCGGGTGCGGGCGGCCAGGTCGGCGACCGCGGCGGGCGTGCCGACCGCGAGCACCGTCGCGGTGAGGCGGCCCTGCCGGCGGGCGCGGGCGACGCCGAGGCGCAGGGCGATGCGGCCGAGGGCCGCGCCGACGCCGGTCGCGGGCACGGCGAGCAGGGCCCAGGCGTGCCCGACGGCGTCGGCGCCGGTGGCGGTCAGCACGAGGGCGAGCAGCGCGACGGCGACGGTCGCGACGACGGTGCCGCGGGTCAGGCGGGAGAACTCCGCCCCGCCGGCGCCGATCGCGCGGGGGTCCCAGGCGCGGGCGACGGCGAGGCCGCCGAGCTCGGCGACGACCGTCGCGCCGGCGAGGGTCAGGGTCGTCGGCGTCGGGCCGGTGATCGCCAGGGCACCGCCCGCGACCGCGCCGACCGTCACGACGTCGAGGGCGACCGCCGCGCGGCGCAGCACGCCGCGGTGGCGGTGGCGCGCCGGGCGGTCGGCGACCGCGACCGGCCACCCGCCCGCCGTCGCCGGAGTCGCCGCGACCCGGGCCGACACGGACCGCACGACCTCCGCTTCGCTGCTCATCGACATCCCTCCCTCGCTGCCGGTGGTCGGCGACCCCGGACCTTCTGCTGGGCGCATCGGGCGATCGAGGGAGAGCGCTACAGCCGGTTGTCGTAACGGATCGCGGTCAAACGGCGTGTTCTGCGGCCGATCGGGGTAACAGAGCGGCGACACGCGGACACGATGTGAGGTCGTCGCGTCGTCCGGGCCCGAACCGACGGGCGGTCGCCGAAGACGTGTCGCGAGAACCCCGGATCTTCACCCGATGGGGTCGTCGAGGCCCGGACGACGTCATGAGCGCGGTCGTCACGCAGCGTCGTACCGACCGGTAACCAGCGCGGTGATCGTGACGGGCCGAACACCCGACCGGGTGACCGGCTCCGGGTCCTGGTGGCCGTGATCCGCCCGGGTGCTCCGTCGACCCGACCTCGAGCCCGTCGCCGAATTGTTCGGTGGGTGTTGTCGCGGCACGGACCGCAGGCGTCGCCGTCCTTCGTCTCGACAAGCACGGGCCGACCGACGGAGGGTGCAGGGGTGACGACCACGGACAGCCCTCCGGACGCCGGCGCGCTCGCGCAGCGCGTCGAGGAGTTCCTCGCCGAGCACGACCCGTCGACCACCGACTCCGCCGAGTTCCTCCGCGAACGCTTCGCCGCCGGCCTCGCCTGGGTGCACTACCCGGCCGGCCTGGGCGGGCTGGGCGCGGAGAACGGCCTGCAGACCGCCGTCGACGCCGCCTTCGCCCACGCGGGCGCGCCGGAGAACCGGCCCCGTCTCAACGTCATCGGCCTGGGCATGGCCGCGCCGACGATCCTGCGGTTCGGCGACGACGCCCAGAAGCAGCGCTGGCTGCCGTCGCTGTGGACCGGCGAGGACATCTGGTGCCAGCTCTTCAGCGAGCCCGGCGCCGGGTCGGACCTGGCGGGCGTCGGCACCAGCGCGATGTGGGACGGCGATGCGTGGGTGCTCAACGGGCAGAAGGTGTGGACCTCGATGGCCCACCACGCGCGCTGGGGCATCATCCTCGCCCGCACCGACCCCGAGGCGGTCAAGCACCGCGGCCTGTCCTACTTCGTCGTCGACATGACCGCGCCCGGCGTCGAGGTGCGCGGGCTGCGCCAGATCACCGGCGAGGCGGAGTTCAACGAGGTCTTCCTGACCGACGTCCGGGTCCCCGACGACCAGCGCCTCGGCGAGGTCGGGCAGGGCTGGGCGGTCGCGCAGTACACGCTGATGAACGAGCGCGTCGCGATCGGCGGGGGCACGCTCCCCCGCGAGAGCGGCGCGATCGGCCCGCTCGCGGCCCGCTGGCGCGAGCACCCCGAGGCGCGCACGCCCGGACTGCACGACCGCATGCTGCGACTCTGGGTGCAGACCGAGGCGGCCCGCCTGACCGCCGAGCGCCTCGGCCAGCAGCAGGCCGCCGGGCAGCCGGGCCCCGAGGGCTCCGGCGTGAAGATCACCTACGCCCGCCTCAACCAGGAGTGCTCGAGCCTCGAGCTCGAGCTGCGCGGCGAGGACGGCCTGCGCTACCCCGACTACACCGAGCGCCGCCCCGAGGTCGAGGACTACGGCAGCCGCGACGCGGGCTGGCGCTACCTGCGCTTCCGCGCCAACTCGATCGAGGGCGGCACGACGGAGATCCTGCGCAACGTCGTCGCCGAGCGCGTGCTCGGCCTGCCCGCCGAGGCCCGCGCCGACAAGGACGTCCCGTGGAAGGACCTGCCCCGATGAGCGCCCCCGCCCCCTCCACCCCCGAGACCGGCGACCTCCTCTACTCCGACGTCGAGGACGACCTGCGCGCCAGCGTCCGCGCGCTCGTCGACAAGCAGGCCCCGTGGGACGCGGTGCTGCGGCGCACCGACACCGCCGAAGCGGTGGACACCGACCTCTGGAAGCGGCTCACCCAGGAGATCGGCGTCGCCGGCCTCGCCGTCCCCGAGGAGCGCGGCGGGGCGGGCGCGTCGTGGCGCGAGGTCGCCGTCGTCGCCGAGGAGCTGGGCCGCGCCGTCGCGCCCGTGCCGTTCCTGGGCACCGCCGTGGCCACGGCGCTCCTGCTCGGCACCGGTGAGGAGGAGCTCCTCGCTGCGGTCGCTGCCGGCGA
Source organism: Actinomycetospora aeridis (assembly GCF_037400275.1). NCBI lineage: Bacteria > Bacillati > Actinomycetota > Actinomycetes > Pseudonocardiales > Pseudonocardiaceae > Actinomycetospora > Actinomycetospora aeridis. The sequence goes on from NZ_JBBEGL010000004.1 coordinate 114,155, forward strand.
GCGCACCGCCGTGCTGGCCGTCGGCGCCACCCACGGGGCGGGCCGTCCGGTGCCGGTCACGGTCGAGCAGCAGGGCGCCGGGGACCTCCTCGCCGGCACCGTCACCGCGGTGATCGACGCCGTGACGGCCGACGTGCTGCTGGTGCCGGTGGAGGGCGGTCTCGCGGTCGTGGACGCCGACGGGGACGGGGTCACGCGCACGACGTCGGAGTCCCTGGACATGACCCGGCGCCTGACCGACATCACGTTCGACGGGGCGCCGGCACGCCTGGTCGAGGGCGTCGACGGCGCCGTGATCGACGGCGCGCTGCAGGTGGGTGCCGCGATCCTGGCCTCCGAGCAGCTCGGGCTCGCCGAGCGCGTCCTGGCCGACACCGTCGCCTACCTGCGCGACCGCCACCAGTTCGGCCGCCAGCTCGCGTCGTACCAGGCGCTCAAGCACCGTCTGGCCGACCTCTGGGTCGCGATCACCCAGGCCCGCGCGACCGCCCGCTACGCCGCCCGCTGTGCCGCGGACGGCTCGCCGGACCTCCCGGTGGCGGCCGCGGTCGCCCAGGCGCACGGCTCCGAGGTGGCGCTGCTCGCCGCCGAGGACGGGCTGCAGCTCCACGGCGGCATCGGCTTCACCTGGGAGCACCCGGCGCACCTGTTCCTCAAGCGGGCCCGCGCCGACGCCCTGCTGCTCGGCTCGGCCGACCACCACCGGTCGGTGCTGGCCGGCCTCGTGGATCTGCCGGCGTGACGCGTCGTCGGGGGCGGGGCCTACCGTTGAACGGTGGCCTCGCTCCTGACGACGGACGATCTCGACGGTTTGGGCGCCGACGCGATGGCCGCGCGCGACGCGCGCCCGTACGTCCGGGAGCTGATCGCCGCGGTCGACGAGGGTCGGCTGGCCGACGCCGACGACGCCGGCTACGCGCTGAGCCTCGCGGCCGACATCGCCGACGACGCCGGCGACCAGGAGGAGAGCCTGGCGCTCTCGGCCCGCTCGGTCACCGCGGGCGAGGCGACGGGGGACGCCCACTGGCTGCGGGCGATGCACGCCGACCGCCTGCTGCGCCTCGGGCACGACGACGAGGGCATGACCGAGCTGACCGCGCTGCGTCCGCTCCTGCACCGCGAGGCGAGCACGGTGATCCCGATCGTCGACGCGCTCACCGAGAACGGGCGCGGTGAGCTCGCCGAGCAGTGGCTCACCGCCGCCCTGCAGACCGCCGTGGAGCGCGAGGAGCGCCTCGCGGAGGGTTCGGAGGAGCAGCTCGACGCCGCGGACGTGGTGGATGAGCTCCTCGTCCGCCGACGCTTCGTGCGCAGCGATCTCGGGCTCCCGCCCGACGAGTACGACGCGCTGGCCGACGAGATGGACGCCGCGCCGGACCTGGTGTTCCTCCCGGAGGCGGAGCACGCCCGGCTGCTCGGCGCCCGCCCGGACCTCGCCGACGAGTTCGGGGCCGACTGGGACACCCACCGCGCGATCATCGAGGTCGAACTGCAGATCGCCCACGGCCGCGGCGAGGCCCTCCAGGTCGAGGTCGCGAGCCCCGCGGTGGTCACCGCGATGCTCGACGACACCTCCGACGCCGATCCGGTCGGTGTCGCCCTGGCCTGGCCGCCGGGGCGCAACGACCCCTGCTGGTGCGGGTCGCGCACCAAGTACAAGAAGTGCTGCCTGCACCGCGGACGTGCCGGCGACGACGTCGCCGCCCTCGCGCCGAAGCCCGTGGAGCCGCCGCCCCTGCCGCCGGCCGTGTCGCCGGCTGAGCCGGAGACGCGTCCGACGGCGGGACGGGAGCGTGTGATCAAGCGTGGCACCGCCTCGCGGCCGCGGGCGCGCTGACTCCGCACCTCTCACCGTGCGTGCCCGCGCCTCCACGGGCCGTGCCGGTGCTGGTGGGTGCCCCGCGCCGGGCGGCACACTCGGCCCGTGGCCGATCGCAGCACGGTGCGCGGGGTCGTGCGCTGGCTCCTGCGTCGTGATCCCGGGCTGGCCGCGACGCGGCGGGCGCTGCGCGTCGGCCTCGTCGCGACGGTCGTGTTCATGGTCTGCCGCTACGCCTTCGGCAGCCCGACCGCGGCGACGTACGCGGTGTTCGGGGCGATCGGGTTCGGCGTGCTCTCGCAGGTCGTCGGGACGCCGCGGCAGCGCACCCGGACCCTGATCGCCTGCCTCGTCGCCGGCTCGGTCCTGTTGACCGCCGGCGCGCTGCTCGCCGGGAGCACGATCGCGGCGTCGGTCGGGATGCTCGTGGTGGGCGTGGTCGTCGCGTTCCTCGCGGTCGGCGGCCCGCGCTTCGCGGGCGTCGCCAACGGCCTGCAGCTGATCTACATCCTGCCCTCGTTCCCGCCGTTCGCCCCGGAGACGCTGCCCGAGCGGGTGCTCGGCCTCGCGTTCGGGATCGGGCTGCTCACGCTCGCCGACCGCGTGCTGTGGCCGCCCCGGCCGATCGAGACCTACGCCTGCCGGGCGGCCGCGGCGGCACGGGCGCTGGCCGACCTGCTCGACGCCGTCGGCCGCGGCGACGCCGAGGCGCTCCCGGCCCGTCGTCGCGCCGCCGCGCACGCCGCCGACCGGCTCAGACTGCTCGCCACCCCGTGGGAGGAGCGCCCCACCGGCCCGGACCGCGAGGACCGCGGCCTCGCCCACCTCGGGGCCGCGCTGCGCGGGGTCCAGGGGCGCGTGGAGGGGCTGCTGACCGGGAGCACCCGGCACGTTCCCCACGACGCCGAGGAGACCCTCGCCGCCACCGCGACGATCCTGCGCCGGATCGCCGACGCGCTGCGCGGCCGCGGCACGCTGCCCGACGCCGCCGACCTCGACGCCGTCCGCGTCGCCTACACCGAGCGCCGGCTCGACTCGATCGCCGTGCTCACCGACGGGGACCAGACGGTCGCCCACGCGCGGGCCGCGGTCGCCGTCGGCCAGGTGCTCTCGGCCGCGCGGGTGGCCGTGCAGGCGGGCGGGATCGTGGTCGACCCGCCGGACCGACGGGGCCGCCCACCGGCGCCCGGGGACCTGGCGTGGTGGACCACCGCGTCGACCCCGCTGCTGTGGTGGCGGCGCATCGGCGCGCACCTCTCGCTGCGGTCGGTGTACCTGCAGAACGCCGTGCGTCTCGGGCTCGGGCTCGCGCTCGCCCGCCTCGTAGCCGGCGGGCTCGACCTCTCCCACGGGCTGTGGGTGCTGCTCGCGACGCTGACGCTCATGCGGACGTCGGTGACCTCGACGCGCTCGACGCTCCTGCCGGCGATCGCCGGGACCGCGGCGGGGGCGGTGGTCGCGGCGGGGCTGCTCGCGGTGGTGGGGCCGGAGTCGGTCGTCTACGCCGTGCTGTTCCCCGTCCTGTGCGTCGCGGCCGTCGCGGCGGGCCCGCTGCTCGGGATGATCGCCGGGCAGGCGAGCTTCACGCTCCTCGTCGCGGTGCTGTTCGTGCAGCTCACCCCGGCCGGGCCGTCGCTCGCCGGGGTGCGCCTGCTCGACGTCGCCGTGGGGGCGGTCATCGGGATCGGGGTCGGCGCGGCGGTGTGGCCCGCCGGCGGGCACGGCGAGGTCCGCCGCGACGCCGCCCGCTGCCTGCGGGCCACCGCCGACCTCGTCGCCGCCTCGGCCACGTGGCTCACGGGCACCGGCAGCCGCGAGGCCGTGGCCGCCACGCTGAAGCCCGCCGACCACGAGCTCCTGCTGTTCGAGGCGACGTTCCTGCAGTACCGCTCGGAACGCCGCGTCCGCCACGAGGACGACGTCGACTGGTTCGTCGTGCTCGGCGTCGTGCACCGTGCCGTGCGCACGGCACGGTCGTCGCTGGACGACCTGGATCCGGTCGGGCCCGAGCTCCCCGACCGCTGGCCGGATCTCGTGGAGCGCCTGCGCGACGACGCCCGCGAGCTCGCCGAGGGCTACGCCGCCGTCGCGCGGGCGCTCACCGAGCGGCGCGCGCCGGACGCGGTGCTCGGCATCCCCGCGGACTTCCTCGAGCGCGCCCTGCGTGCCCTGGCCGACGCGCCGGACCGGTGCGACCACCCGCGGGAGACGATGCTGCTGGCCGACGCCTGGGGTCGGCTGGGCTGGCTCGCCGACGACCTCGCCGCGCTCGGCGTCGTGCTCGCCCCCGTCTGCGCGACGCCCTCCACGCCGGAACGGGCGGTCCGCCGCCGGCGCCCGCTCCCGGCGTGACGGGCCTCAGCTGCTCGCGTCCTCCTCGCTCCTGGCGGCGCTCTCGTCCTCCTGGTCGAGGCGGGCGCGGCGTTGCTGCTCGCGGGTGCTGTAGGCCGCGGCGCGCACGTCCTCCGGTGCGGTGAGACCCGAGCCGACCGCACCGGCGACGATGCCCATCGACGTCGCCATCGACGCCACCGCGAGGTACGCCGTCGGGCCGACGGGATGGCCGAGGGTCTCGGCCAGCGACGACGGCGGGATGACGACGGCGGCCGCCGACCCCGCGAGGGCCAGCAGGAGCGCGTAGCAGCAGACGACGCCGAGCACAATCGTCGAGGTGGTCGCCGCGTTGTAGAGGTGCACCTCGCGGCGCAGTCGCCGCGAGCGCGGGTGCTCCCACAGCTTGTTGTCCGCGATCAGCCAGGTGCTCATGGCCGCGACCGCGAGGACACCGATGAGCGCCAGGCGCCACGGCCCCGCGGCGTTCGCGAGCCCCCAGATGTTCGAGTAGAAGATCCCGAACGCGGCACCGGCGGCCGCGGCCGCGAGCGCGGTGGACAGGCTCGGGACGAGACGCCACGGCCGGTTGCTGCGCACCATGCCGGCGAGCAGGCGCAGGCGTCCCCGCGTGCCTCGCAGGGCGAGGTGGCTGTCGATGCCCTCGTGCTGCGACGCGACCCGGCAGATCGGCGGGGCGAACAGGCCGCGACGGGCCGGGGTCGCCTCCGGCGAGGACTCCGCCAGGCCGTGCTCGAGCAGGTCGACGACCGCGGCGCGCAGCCGGCGTCGCAGGGCGATCGCCCCGAGCGCCGGGACCGACACGAGACCGACGCCATCGTCGGATCCGAAGTCGGAGACGAGCGGCTCGGTGCCCGCGCGGCGCGGGAGGTCGGTGACGATGACGACGACGTCCCAGCCGTGGCGGCGCTGGCGCTCGCAGCCGGTGCGCAGCATCGGCATGAGCCCCTCGGCGTCGAGACCGACCGGGCCCTCCGCCGTCTCGACCCGCCAGGTGCGTCCCGGCAGGTGGCGGGCGAGGAGGTCGGGGAGGTCGTCGGCGACCTGCTCGGCGAGCTTGGTCGGCAGGCCCGGGTCGGCGAGCAGGCCGACGGTGCGAGTGGGCGTGTGCTGGACGGAGCCCTCCTGGGGTGGAGGCACCGTGGAGGTCATGGGCGGTCTCCTGCGGCATGCGAGGCAGATCGCGGAGGCCGACGGGCGCGTGGCCGCCGTGCCCGATCCGTGGGCACGGTGGGGAGGCCTCGGCCGTCGTCGCGATCTCGGGGTGATGACGTCCCGCCACCATCTCGACGGGCCGAGGGAGCGCGATGCCCGCGCTGTCTCGCCCCGGGCGTGCCCGTGTGGCAGCCCGCTCAATCTCCGGAGGCTTTCAGGAGAACGCTTCGATTCTCGAAGCGTTCTCCTGGGTGTCAGAGGGGGACGTGGGGTCGGCCGCCGGGTCTCGGTGTCTGTTCGGTGTCGACGATCCAGGGCGGGGTGAACCACGGCCTGCCCTCGATCATCTCCATCGTCCAGTGCCGGTGGTGGAGCAGCTGGTGGTGATAGCGGCACAGCAGCACCATGTTCTCCAGCGCGGTGTCACCGCGGTGCCGGTACCACTCGCGCACGTGGTGGGCTTCGCAGCGGCGCGGGCTGCGGTCGCAGCCGGGGAACACGCACCCCCCGTCGCGCAGGTGCAGCGCGCGGCGGATCGCGTCGGTGGCGGTGCGCTGACGACGCCCGACATCCAGCGGCTCGGACTTCGCCCCGAGCATGACCGGGACGATCTCGGCGTCACACGCCCACCGGCGCACGGTGGCGGCGTCCACGGTGACACCGGAGTCCAACGTCCCGAACCCGCCGTTCTGTTCGGCGAGGGCTTCACAGAGCCAACGGTGGTCGATCGTGACCGTCAGCAGCGCCCGCCCCGGTCCCCCGAGCCAGCCACTCTTCGCGGTGCGGGTGGTCCCGGCAGGGCGGCGGGGTTCGGGGATCAACGCCCACGGCTCGTCAGCACCGACCGCGTCGCCCTCAGCCTGGGTGCTAGAGCCCGTGCTGTCGCTCTCGCATGAGTCGCTCTCCCCCGAGTTGCTCTCGCGCGGGTCGTCGGCGCCGGCGGGCTCGCTGTCCTCCGCGGCGGCGTCGGGGGTCGCGTCGGCGGGCGCGGTGTCGGTGTCGGCCTGCCCGTGTTCGGTCTCGGTGGCGAGGCCGTGGGGGCGGCGGGCGTCGCGGACCAGCTCGTGCAACGCCTCCATCTGCCGGCGCGCCAGCGGACGCTGATCCTCCGCACCCGCCGGGGCGGAGAGCACGGCGATGACGTTGATGAACGCCTCGGCGTCCATCGGATCGTGCATCGCACCCTTGAGCGCCAAGGAGCCGTCCTTGCGGCGCACCACCAGCAGCTCGTCGCGGGAGGCTGCGCCGTCGGGTGGGGCGGCGCCGTCGGGGTCGCAGCGGTCGATGATCTGCTTCGCGAGCTTGTCCAGCATGTGCGGCGCCGTCGCCCGCGCGGCTTGGGCCAGCGACGCCTCGATCACCACCAGATCCGGCAACGACGGCGCCGCCGGTCCCGCCAGCCCGGCCAGCTTCCGCGTCGTCTCCCGGATGATCTTCACGTGTCCCGGGTCGATCGACCCCGCCTGCAGCGCGTCGTGAGTGGCCGGCAACCGCGCCGGCAGAGGTTCGCCCGCCATGCTCCGGCGTGGACACAGATCCTGGGCCTCGGCGACCAGCCGTTTCGCCTCCGTCTGGCCGAGGTGGTCCCGATCAGCGATCAACCCGTAGGTCGTGCGGTACCCGGCCCGGGCGGCCATACCGAGCTCGTCGAACTCGGCGATGTCGGCCAGCCGCTGGTAGTACGCCTGCCGGTGGGCGATCACGTGGGCGCGTGAGCGGTCCAGGAGCTCCCGCTCGACACCACCCACCTGTTCGCTCATGTGTTCGAATGTAGCCCCGACCCCCGACAGTGCCGGGGCCGTTCCGGACAACTCCCCCAAGATTCTTTCGGCAAAGTTCGGCGACCGGCACGACCGCAGCCCACGACCCCTGTCGATCATGCCGAACGTGCCGCTCGCGCTCGCCATGCCGGCGCCCCGATTCCGGCGAGTGGCGCCCCTCACCGATCTATCCGACCGAAGGTGCCCTTCGCTCAACAATCGCGCCACGACGAGCCGCCCGGACGGCCCGCGCTCACCCCGCGTCGGCCGCGGCGCTGACCGACTGGGTCGGCAGGCAGAACACCGCGTCGTAGCCCGCGGCCACGTCGACGGGGATGTGGGTCGTCGCGTGCCGGATGCTGGCCGGTCCGGTGGCACCCCGCGCCGCGCGCAGGTCCAGCAGCACCGGCTCGGCGCCGAGTCCGGCGTCCACGACCGCCTGCTCGACGCTGTCCGGCGCGGGCTCCGGCAGCGCGTCGGTGCTCAGCACGATGCCGTGCCGGGCGCCGTCGTCGAGGGCGAGGCCGGTCGTCGACCCGCCGACCGCGGTGATCCCGAGGACGACGTAGTCGTCGCCGAAGGTCTCGGCGAGCAGGGTCCCCGCGGACGGCGCGCTCACCCCCGGCAGGAACGCGAACGGGACGCGCTGGGCGTGCCCGTTGTGCAGGAGCAGGACGACCTTCTCGCCGGAGGCGCGCAGGCGCCGCGCGGACTCGGCCATGTAGACGTCGCGCGACGAGACGACCCGCGCCGGCGGGTCCGGCGCGAACAGCACCCCGAACTCGCGCAGCTGCTCGTCGAGCCGGAGCGCCCCGAGCGCGAGGTGACGGGCGTCCTCGGGAGGACGTCTCAGCGCCTCGACCCCCAGCAGCACGCGGGCCAGCGCCGTCGTCGCGGCGTCCTGCGTCGCGGCGTCCAGCGCCGACCAGCGCCCGGGCGCGAGGCCGTTGTTCGCCGCCGCGTACGCCGCCGTCGCCTCCAGGGCCCGGTCGACGACGTCGGGGACGAGGTCCCGCAGCCGCCGCAGCGCCGGCTCCGGCGACCCGCCCGACCCCGGCAGGTCGAGCCCGGCGAAGCGCACCGTGCTGTCGGCCGACCGGTACTCGCGCAGTCCCTCCAGGAGGGTGCGCATCTCGGGGTGGTCGCCCGCCCGGAACGTGAAGCCGTCGCGGGCGACGTCGTCCCAGGGCGTGCCGCTCCCCCGCACCCACTCGTCGACGAGCGCGCCCTCGGCGAACCCCGACTCGAGCCCCACGACCCCGAACCCCCGCTCGCGGACGAGGTACCGCACGAGCCGGTCGCGCAGCTCACCGAACTCGCGGATGCCGTGGTTGTTCTCGCCGATCGCCACGACGGGCGCGTCGCCCACGAGGCCATCGACGGCGGTGGGGTCGACGGCGGACAGGACGCGCACGGCGTCGGGGAGCGTCACGACGCGCATCCTCCGACCCCGACGGCGCAGCCGTCGAGCGGGTTGACGTCCACCCGGACGTCCAGGTTTCAACCGAACGGGTGGCGTCGTGCACAACCGATAACGCCGCAGGCCTGCGCCGCGACGACCAGGCAACACGTTCCATCGGGGGAACGTCGGGGATCATCGGGGGAACATCATGGCTGTTCAGGCCGCTGTTGGTGCGCTGGGTGTCGGTGTCGGCGCGTGGCTCGTCACGCCGCTCGTGAGCATGGCTCGCCGGGGCACGCGCGACGAGCAGACCGTCGAGGCGTGGCGCGGCGAGGCCGACCGCGCCGCCGCGGTGCGCCGGGCGCACCGCCGCGAGGCGATCGTCGCCAGCATCCCGACCCAGCGCACCGCGGACCAGGCGACGCAGCCGCGCCGCTCGCCCATCGCGAGCTGACCGAGCGACCGAGCTGACCAGCACCGCCGACGGCGGAGCTCCTCCGGACTGTTAGCGTCCCGCGCCCGACCGGCCTCGCCAGGAGGCCGGACGGGACCGGGGGGTCCAGCCGATGCCGTCACCGCACCGCGCGTTCCGGCGCGCGTGGCTCGTCACCGCTCTCGCCACCGGCCTCGTCGCGGCGGTCGCCGCGGGCTGCAGCTCGCCGCCGGCACCGGCGGGAGAGACCGAGCCGGCCGCCCAGACCGGCCGGACCGCCCAGGCACGGGACGCCCGCGCGGCCGCACCGTCCGACCCGTCGGGGCCGGTCCTCGCGTTCGCCGACGCGCGGCTCGCGGAGACCGCCGACGCGCTCGCGCCCCCGGCCTATCCCGTCCGGACGAACCCGGACGGGACGTGGTTGACGAAGGAGCCGGAGGACTGGACGTCCGGCTTCTTCCCCGCCGCGCTGTGGCGGGTGTTCGAGCGGACGCAGGACCCGGTGTGGCGCGAGCGCGCCGAGCGCTGGCAGGCGCCGCTCGCGCCCGAGGCGTCGCACGACGACACCGACCTCGGCTTCAAGATGTTCATGACGTTCGCGGTCGACCACGAGCTCACCGGCGACGAGTCGGCGAAGCAGACGGCGCTCGCCGCGGCCGACACGCTCGCGGCCCGGTTCAACCCGACCGTCGGCATGCTCCGCGTCTGGGACGACCGCGACGACGAGGAGAAGTACCAGGTCAACATCGACGCGGTGATGAACCTGGAGCTCCTGTACTGGGCCGGGCAGAACGGGCGCCCGCAGTACACGGACATCGCGAACCGGCACGCGAACCGCACGATGACCGATCTCGTGCGCCCCGACGGCAGCACCTTCATGTTCGCCGGCTACGACCAGCGCACCGGCGACCTGGTGCGCAACTACACCGAGCAGGGCGCCCGCGACGACTCGACGTGGGCGCGCGGGCAGGCGTGGGCGGCGTACGGGTTCGCGATGGCGTACCGCTACACCCGCGACCCCCGCTACCTCGACACCGCGCACCGCACCGCCGACTGGTTCCTCGGCCACCTGCCGCCGGACCGCGTCCCCTACTGGGACTTCTCGGTGCCGCAGGCGCCGCCGGAACCGCGCGACACCTCGGCGGCGGCCGTCACCGCGAGCGCGCTGCTCGACATGAACACGCTCGACACCGACCCGGGTCGCAAGGACGCCGACGTCGACGGCGCGCGGGGCATGCTCGCGTCGCTGTCCTCGCCCGCGTACCTGTCCCGTGACACCCCGTTCCGCTCGGTCCTGCTGCACGGCACGCAGAACCTGCCGACCGGCCAGGCCGACTCGGGGATCATGTTCGGCGACTACTACTTCGTCGAGGCCCTCAGCCGCTGGGAACGCCAGGTCGGGCCGTCGGCGCAGCTCACGGCGGGGTGACACGACCCGTGGTCGACGTCGCACGTCGATCACGGGGCAGGACCGGCGGCACCGGGAACCCCTCGGTTCGATGGGACACCACCGGAGAACGCAGCGACGTCACGCGTCCCTGCACGGCGACCACGTCGCCTTCTGGGACTCGGGCCCCGTCGCCGGGGACGGGCACGGATCGGGTGGCGAGGCCGACGACGAGCTCGTCCTGCTCGTGCACGGCATCGCCGGCTCCGCGCACACCTGGAGCCCGCTGCTCGCGCAGATGGCGCGACGACGCGAGACCCGCCGGTTCATCGCACCCGACCTGCTGGGCCACGGGTCGTCGTCGGCGCCCTGGGCCGACTACTCCCTCGGCGGCTACGCCACCGGCCTGCGCGACCTGCTCGTCTCGCTCGGCTACTCGCGCGCGACGATCGTCGGGCACTCGCTCGGCGGCGGCGTCGCCCAGCAGTTCGCGTTCCAGTTCCCCCAGCACACCAGCCGGCTGGTGCTCATCGACTCCGGCGGGCTCGGCCGCGAGGTCAGCCCGACCCTGCGCGCGGCCACGCTGCCGGCCGCCGAGTGGGTCCTGCCCGTCATCGCCGGCTCGGGCGTGGTGACGGCCGCGCAACGGCTGACGTCGGTGGCCGGACGGTTCTCGCGGCACCTGTCGCCGTCGACGTGGGAGTCGGGCCGCGCCTTCGCCTCGCTCGCCGACCCGGTGCACCGCCGGGCCTTCGTGCACACCGCGCGCAGCGTCATCGACAGCGGCGGCCAGCGCGTGCGCGCCACCGACCGCCTCGACCTCGCGGGCGACCTGCCGCTGCTCATCGCGTGGGGCACCGCCGACGCGATGATCCCGGTCGACCACGGCCGGCGCGCCCACGAGCTCGTCGCCGGCAGCGAGCTGGCCCTGTTCGACGGCGCCGGCCACTTCCCGCACTGCGACCAGCCGGAGGCGTTCGCCGACCGCCTGCTGCGCTTCCTCGACGAGCACCCGCCGGCCGCGCTGGAGCCCGCCGACCTCGCCGACCGGATCGCCGCGCACACCGACCTGGACGCGACCGGCTAGATCACGCCGCGGCCACGCAGGTCGGCCCGCGTCGCGTCGTCGATCCCGATCTCGGCGAGCACCTCGTCGGTGTGGGCCCCGAGCGGCGGGCCGAGGTGGTCGACGCGCGGCGCGAGGCCCGGCATCCGCGGCACGGGCCCCTGGACGAGCAGGCTGCCCAGCTCGGCGTCGTCGACCCGCCGGAACACCTCGCGGGCGACCATCTGCTCGTCGGCGACGAGGTCGGCCACCGTGTACACCGGCCCGGCGGCGATCTCGGCGGCCTCGAACACCGCCATCGCCTCGTCGAGGCTGTGCCGCGCCACCCAGTCCGCGACCACCGCGTCGACCTCGCCGGCGCGGGCGAGGCGGCGCTGGGGGTCGGCGAAGTCCGGGTCCTCCGCGAGGTCGGCGCGCCCGATCGCCCGGAACACCCGCAGCGCCACGGTGGGCGCGCTGCCCGACATCGCGATCCAGCGGTCGTCGGCGGTGCGGTAGGTGTTGCGCGGGGCGGAGATGTCCCAGCGGTTGCCCTTCCGCGTCGGTACCGTGCCGGTCGCGTCCCAGGTCAGCAGCGACTGCTCGATCAGCCGCGCCAGCGGGTCGACGAGGTTGACGTCGACGAGCCGGCCGTGCCCGGTGCCGCCCCGCGCGTCCCGCTCGTACAGCGCCATCATCACGGCGTACGCCGCGGTCAGCGACGCGACGCCGTCGGCGAGCATGAACGCCGGCAGGGTCGGCGGCCCGTCGGCCTCACCCGTCAGGTGCGCGAAGCCGCTCATGGCCTCCCCCACCGTCCCGAACCCCGGGAACTCCGCCTTCGGCCCCTCGAGCCCGAAGCCGGTGACGTGCAGCATCACCAGTCGCTCGTTGCCCGCACGCAGCCGCTCGTGGTCCAGGCCCCAACGGCGCAGCGTCGCCGGGCGGGTGTTGGCCACGACGACGTCGCAGCTCGCGGCGAGGCGACGGGCGAGGTCCTGGCCGTCGGGGACGCGCAGGTCGACCGTCACCGAGCGCTTGTTGCGCGACACGCTCTTCCACATCACGCCGACGCCGTCGCGCTGCGCGCCCCACCCGCGGATGGCGTCACCGACGCCCGGCGGCTCGAGCTTCACGACGTCGGCGCCGAACTCGCCCAGGTAGGTCGCGGCGAGCGGGCCGGCGGCGAGCGAGGCCATGTCGAGGACCTTCAGGCCGTCGAGGGGGAGCGTCACCGCCCGACCGTATGGCACGAAACTCATCAGTCCAGCCTGAACAGTTGCGACTGAAGAACTACGCTGGGGACGTGAGCGACACCCGGGAGCTGAGCCCGTCCGCCGTGCGCGCGGCGCACGAGGTGCGCGTCGTGGTCGGGCGACTGCGCCGGCGGCTCCGGGAGTCCCACCAGGCCGGCGAGCTGACCCTCACGCAGACCTCGCTGCTGAGCCGCCTCGAGCGGGAGGGCCCGCGCACGGCGAGCGACCTCGCGGCCGCCGAGGGGATCCGCCCGCAGTCGGTGGCGGCGTCGACGGCGGTGCTCGAGGAGCGCGGGCTGGTGACGCGCCGGGCCGATCCCGACGACGGTCGTCGGCAGCTGCTCGTCATCTCCCCGCCGGGCCGCGAGCTGATCGACAGCACGCGCGCGGCCCGCGAGGAGTGGCTGGCCCGCGCGCTGCAGGAGCGCCTCACCGACGAGGAGCGCGGCACCGTCGTCGCGGCGATGGCGCTGCTGGACCGGGTGACGGACCGGTGACGGCCGCGCTGCGTCGCCTGAGCCCACAGGCCGAGGCCCCCGACGGCTTCGACCGTCGCCTCGTCGCGCCGATGGTCCTGGGCGCGATCCTCAACCCGATCAACTCGACGATGATCGCGGTGGCGCTGATCCCGATCGGGGTCGCGCTCGGCGCCCCGCCGTCGCAGACCGCCTGGCTCGTCTCCGGGCTCTACCTCGCCACCGCCATCGGACAGCCCGTCGTCGGCCGTCTGGTCGACCTCTTCGGTGCCCGGCGGCTCTTCCTGGCCGGCGCCACGCTGATCGGGGTCGGCGGCGTGGTGGGCGCGCTCGCCCCGTCGATCGGGGTGCTGGTCGTCGCGCGGGTGCTGCTCGGGCTGGGGACGTGCGCGGGCTATCCGGCGGCGATGACGCTGATCCGCGGCGAGGCCGACCGCACGGGTCACGACAACCCCTCCGGGGTCCTGACGATCCTCGCGGTGTCGACGCAGACGGTCGCGGTGATCGGCCCGACGCTCGGCGGGTTCCTCATCGGCGTGGGCGGGTGGAGGCTGACGTTCACCGTCAACATCCCGCTCGCGCTCGCCTGCCTCGTGCTCGGCGCGCTGTACCTGCCGCGGAGCACGGACGCCGCGCGACGGGGTCTGCGGGACGTCGCGCGGGCGATCGACCCGCTCGGCATCGCGCTGTTCGTCGCGACGCTCGTGGCGCTGCTGCTCTTCCTCACCCACCTGCGGGCCGACCTGTGGTGGCTGCCGGTCCTGTCGGTCGCGGCGGGGGCGGCACTCGCGTGGTGGGAGCTGCGCGCGCGACTGCCGTTCCTCGACCTCCGGGTGCTCGGCGGCAACCTCCCGCTGCTCGCCACCTACGCGCGCTCGCTGCTCGCCGCGATCTCGTCGTACGCGTTCCTCTACGGGTACACCCAGTGGCTCGAGGAAGGCCGCGGCCTGTCGCCGCAGGTCACGGGACTGGTGCTGCTGCCGGTGTTCGGCGCGGCGATCGTCGTGTCGACGGTGACGGGACGGCGGCGCGAGATCCGCGGCAAGCTCGTGGTGGGCGCCGTCGGCCAGGTCGTCGTCGCCGGGCTCCTGCTGTTCCTGGACGCCGGGAGCGCGCTGTGGCTGATCCTCGCCGTCTCCGCGGTCGCCGGGATGCCGCAGGGCCTGAACAACCTCGCGAACCAGAACGCCGTCTACCACCAGGCCGACCCCGCCCGGCTCGGGTCGTCGGCCGGGCTCATGCGGACGTTCTTCTACCTCGGCGCGATCATCGCCTCGGCGACCAACGGGATCGTCTTCCGCGACGGCGCCACCACCACGGGCATGCACGAGCTCGCGCTCGTCATGCTCGCCGCCGCGGTCGTCTTCCTCGTGCTCACGCTGGTCGACCGCTCCCTGGCGCGGGTCCGGCCGGCGTGAGTCAGGCCCCGACCATCGCGGTGCCGCGCGCCTGCCGCTCCTCGCGACGGGCCTCGAGCGCGAGGATCGCCTCCTGGGCTCGCGGCACGAGCCCGGCGTCGGCCCGGTCGAGCGCCGCGGTCAGCCAGCGCAGGGCGCCGCCGTCCCAGCGCCCGGGCTCCGGTGTGTAGGAGGCGGAGCGTTCCGCGAGCGTGACGCCGAGCCGGTAGAGCGCCTCGGGCTCGAGGTCGTCGGGCGGGACCTGGGTCGCGAGCCACAGCGCCGCCTGGCCGTCGCCGCGGGCGAGGGCCACGCGCGCGACGCGGGCCCGCCGCTCGGGGGCGAGCCGGTGCCACAGGTCGCGGGCGAGGTCCTCCGACACTCGCCAGCCGGACGCGTCGTGGTCGGCGAGGTAGGAGAAGACCCGGTCGGCGACGAGGTGCGAGCGCCCCTTCCCCGTCGGCACGGCGTGCAGCAGGCGCAGGCCACCGTGGTCGGCGCGCACGAGGTCGCGCACCGTGCGCCGCAGCTCCCCCCGGTCCGGCGCCGGCGCGTCGAGGGCGGCGAACGACAGCGGCGCGACCTCGGCGAGCAGCGCGGGCGTGAGCGGGAGCGGGACACCGAGCCGCTCCCAGTCGACCGCGGTGCGCAGCAGGCCGAGCGGGACCCGCGACGACCAGCCGACGGGGTCGAGCACCGCACGCGCCCGCGCGAGGGGACGGACCTCGGCGCCGACGGGCGGGACGGTGACCAGCGCGTCCTCGAGCCGGGCCCGCGTCGCCGGCGCGAGGTAGGCGTCGAGGAACGTGGTCCGGGTCGTCAGCACGAGGCGCACGTCCCCGCCGAGTCGCGCGAGGAGCACGTCGTCGACCTGGTCGAGCAGCGAGGGCGGCGCGTCGTCGGCGGCGATCACCACCGGCCCCGACCGCTCGGCCGCGGCCCGCGCGGCGCCGACGGCGGCGGCGAGGTCGACGGCGTGGGGGTCGGCGACGGGCAGGAGCAGGCGGTCGCCGAGCATGCGGCGCAACGCCCGGTGCAGGGCCCGCGAGGCCCCCGCGAGGCGCTCGCCCGTCACGGCGACGAGCGGGCGGTCGGCGCCGAGCGCGTCCTCGAGCACCTCGTCGACGGGTCGGGGCCGGTACGCGGCCGCGGCGTCCACGTCGCGCACGCCGAGGAGTTCCGGGCCCGCCTCCGCCATCGGCGTCGCACCCCGGAAGGACGCCTCGCGCACTCTGACCACCCGCGAAGTGTCACGAGATCGGCTGCGGGGTACCAGTGGGCGATCTCCTTGTCACCCGATTGCCTGGCGCGTCGTCCACGTGCCGGCGTCGCGATCTCGGTAGAGGGCCACCGCTGCGTGATCGCCAGCGGTCACGACGGAGTGAGTCGCACGGCCATCACGCCCCGACCAGGGCATCTCCGGTCGTCCGAGATCGTACGGATATTTCTCCGTGACTCTTCCGTTACCTCGATCCGCTGAACGTCGTTACCTGTTCGGCGTACCGGGGGGACGCATGATCACCCGTCGCGCTGTGAGAACTCCGATTACCCCGAACGATGAGGACATCTCATGGGCGCACACAGTGCACCGAGCACGCACCGGGCCGACCGTCTCGCCGGCCTCGCCGGTCGCGGAGCCCTGACCGCCGCGGCGGCGCTCGCCCTCGTGGGCGGCGGCAGCACGATGGCGTTCGCCGGCGAGGCCCCGGCGGACGCGGGCCACGACACCAGCTCCGAGACCACGCACGACTCGAGCAACGAGCACGGCGACTGGGGTCACGACGAGGGCAAGGACAAGCCCGAGCACGACGGCTGGGGCCACGAGGAGCACGACGGCGACGCACCGAAGGACCACGAGTGCGACGAGGACGAGTCGCCGGTCATCAACCCCGAGCTGCCCGGCGGGGACGACGAGGAGGACGGCGACGAGGACCCGATCGACGTCATCCTCCCGGGTGACGACGAGGGCGACGACGACGAGAACCCGGTCGTCCCGCCCGTCGACGACGAGACCCCGGGTGACGACGAGGGCGACGACGACGAGGGCCTCGACCCCGGGCTGCTCGACCCGGTGATCGACATCGTCGATGTCGACCCGGGCACCACGCCGGCCCCCGAGGAGACCCCGGGCGACGACGAGGGCGACGACGAGGGCGACGCTCCCGAGGACTCCGCGACCCAGCAGGTGGAGGGCGGCTCGACCAGCACGCCGATCACCAGCGGCATCATGTCGATGTGACTCCTGGTGCGTCGGGGGATGCCCCGGGTTCGTTCGCGGACCCGGGGCGTTCGTCCGTCCGCACCCGGAACGATTTTCCGGGTGTGAAGTCGCCCTCGCCTGGCAAAGCTCTTCTCTACGCCGATCAGCTCAGCGTGGAGGAGCGCTGAGGCCACGGAGGTGCTCCATGGGCCGTCACAGCCGCCCCGACACGACCGAGTCCGGTCCGAGTGATCAGGACCGGCCCCGCCGGATCGCCCTCGCCGTCCGGCACACGATCCCGGCGCCGACGCCGACACCGGCCATGCCGCCGGGCCTCGACGTCACGACACTGACCATCCGCCCGGTCGGCCCCACCGCTGCGGTGGACGCCGGACCGCCGCCGGCCGACCGCGTCGAGCTGCGCCTCGACCCCGCCCCGGTCCCCGCCACCGGCCCGCCCGCACGACTGGGCTGGCGCGGACGTCGCGCGGCGCGCCACGACGAGGCCGAGAAGGCTGCCCTCGCCGCCCGCGTCTCGCGGGCGCAGCGCCGCAGCCGCCAGGTCGCCGCGTCGTCGACCCCGGCGCCCCGGTCGGCCGACCCGTCGTCGATCAGCGGGCCGCTGTCGATCAGCGCGCTCGCCTCGGCCCGGCCGCCGTGGAGCGGCGTCGCCGTCCCCACCCAGCGCGCCTGACCGGAGCCGCCTCGACGGTTACTGGCTGGTATCTCTCGCCAGGCGAGAGATACCAGCCAGCAACCGCACCACCGAGGCCGCGCGCGAGCCCGGCCGGCGGGCGCCCCTACTCGTCCTCGCCCGGTCGGTCGGTGCGGAAGTCGTCCGGCGTCGCCTCGGAGAGCGCGCGGCGCAGGGCCTCGACCTCGTCCTCGACGTCCGCCGTGCCCGCGGGCGAGGTGGGGTCCGACTCGTCGGGCTCGTCCTCGGTGCCCCCGACTGTCGCGACCGCGTTCGCCGGCAGCGCGGCCTCCGAGAGCACGTCCTCCGAGGCGTCGATCGGGCAGCCCTGGTGCACGGCGAGCGTGACGGCGTCGCTCGCGCGGGCCGACACCGAGCGCGTGCCGCCGTCGGCGGTGATCAGGTCGAGCTCGGCGTGGAACTGGCCCTCGACGAGCGCGGTGAGCCGGACACCGGTGAGCTGCGCACCGAACGCCTCGACGGCGTCGAGCAGCAGCCGGTGGGTCAGCGGGCGGGGCAGCGTGGCCGCGACCTCGGCGGCGGCGAGCGCGGTCGCCTCGGGCGCGCCGATCCAGATCGCGAGGTAGCGGCGTCCCCCGCCCTGCTCGCGCAGCAGCAGCACCGGATCCTCGCTGCCCTGCTCCTGCCCTACACCGGCGACCTCGACCACAGCCATGTCTCCACTATCCGCCCGCCCGCCACCCGGCGTCGACCGGCCTTGCCACGTGAGCGAACTCCGGGGCTATAGCCCCGAAGTTCGCTCACAAGGGCCGTCCGGGTGGACACCCGCACGCGGTGGTGGTCGGGTGTCGCGGTGGACAGCTCCCCGTCCTCCCCCGGCCCCGTCCCCACGCCCGCCGACCGGAGCGTGCTGGTCGCCGGCTATGCCCAGCTGCCGCAGAGCACCGGCGCGGGCGTCATGTGGCGGCACCTGACGATCATCGTCCGCATCGACACCCGCACCGGCCTGGTCGTCGACGCCTCCACGACGCTCGCGACGCGCGTCGCCGACGCCTTCGTCGCCGAGCTGCTCTTCGGCGCCGACCTGTTGCGCGACCAGGAGCACATCGTCACGACGGTCGAGCGCGCCTACTTCGGGAACGGGCGCAAGGCGATCGTCGGCGCGATCCGCGACCTCGCCTCCCGCCTGCGCGAATCCGGAGCCTTCCCCACGGAGTCTTGACAGGAAACCCGCCGTTTGTTGTGCTCCGGACCACTCCGCCGCGGGCCGACCGGTCCTGGCGGACGCCGAGCTCTCCGAACGGCTCCCACCTCGCCCGGTGGACCGGGCCGCCGGACCAGCGGGTGAGGCCCGACCGTCGCGCGCCGTCGCGTGGCGGTGAGGTGTGCGCATGCCCCCCGCATCCACGACCGTCCTCGAGCCGTTCCGTTCCGGCCGCCTGGCCCTGCAGAACCGCCTCGCGTTCGTCGCCACCGTCACCAACCTCAGCCGCAACGCCGAGGTCTCCGACGACTTCATCGCCTACTACGCCGCCCGCGCCCGCGGCGGCGCCGGCATGGTGATCACCGAGGGACTCTCGGTGCACCCCACGTCGATCCCGAACGGCGCGGTCCCGCTCGCCTACGACCCGTCGCTCGTCCCCGGCTTCCGCCGCCTCGCCGACGCGTGCCACGAGCACGGCACCGCGGTGTTCGGTCAGCTCTGGCACGTCGGCCGGCAGGCGCTGTGGAACCCGACGCTGCAGCCGTGGGCGCCCTCGGGCGGCCGCGACCCCTACAGCGGCGTCACCGCGCGCACGATGACCGACGGCGAGGTCCGTCAGGTGATCGACGGCTTCGTGACGTCGGCGGCGAACCTGCACGCGGCGGGCTTCGACGGCGTCGAGCTGCACGGCGCGCACGGCTACCTGATCACCCAGTTCCTGTCGCCGTGGAGCAACCACCGCGACGACGCGTGGGGCGGCGACACGGCGCGGCGCACGGCGTTCGTCGCCGAGATCATCCGCCGCATCCGCGAGGCCTGCGGGGACGACTTCGCCGTCGGCCTCAAGATCAGCGCCCACGAGTACGTCGAGGGCGGCATCGACCTCGCCGAGGCGCAGCGCATCGTCGAGGTCCTGCGCGGGGCCGCGCCGCCGGACTACCTCGCGATCAGCCAGGCCAACTTCAGTCCCAGCCTCGAATACCACGTGCCGGACCTCGCGTTCGACGACATGCCGTTCGTGCACCTGGCCGCCGGCGTGCGGGAGGTCGCGGGCGACGTCCCGGTCATGGCGCTCGCGAAGATCCCGGACGTCGCGGCGGCGGAGCGCCTGGTGACCGACGAGGTCGCGGATCTGGTCGGTATGGCGCGCCCATGGGTCGCGGACGCCGACCTCGTCCGCAAGGCCGAGGAGGGCCGCCGGCCCCGTCCCTGCACCTACTGCAACATCTGCTGGGACTTCATCCACACCGGCCGGCGCATCTCCTGCATGTACGCCCCGGAGGCCGGCCGGGAGCGCATCCGCGACGGGCGCATCGAGATGCTCCCCGACCCGCAGCGCGGCACCGTCCGGGTCGTCGGCGGCGGCCTTGCCGGGCTCGAGGCGGCGCGCACCGCGGCGCTGCAGGGCCACAGCGTGCACCTCTACGAGGCCGACGACGTCGTCGGCGGGCGCCTGCGCCGCGACGCGGCGACCCCGGGCCGCGAGCGCATGGGCCTGGCCGTCGACTGGCTCGAGAACGAGGTCCGTTCCGCCGGCGCGAAGCTCCACCTCGGCGAGACGGTGACCGACGACGACGTCGCGTCCTGGCCCGCCGACGAGCACGTGGTGATCGCGACCGGCGCCGCCGCGCTGCCGGTCGACCTCCCGGGGGCGTCGACGGTGACGCTGGAGGAGGCCGTCGCGCGCGGCGGCGATCTGCCCGGTCCGCTGGTGGTGGTCGACGAGCTCGAGGACGAGCCCGTCTACGCCTTCGCCACCGCCCGCGCGCAGGCCGGCGACGACGTCGTCCTGCTGACCCGTCGCGAGGCGCCCGCCCGGCGCGTCGCCTACGTCAGCCGCATCGGCACGTTCCGCCGTCTCGACGCGGCCGGCGTCGTCACGCACACCCTGCTCGAGCCCGTCCGCGTGCAGGACGGCGAACTCGTCGCCCGGCACGTCTACAGCGGCCAGGAGCGCGTCCTCGGCCCGATCGGCACGGTCGTCACGGTCGGCCCGGCCGCGCCCGCCGAGCACCCCGACGGCCCGGTCGTCGTCGGCGACGCGTCGTCGCCGCGCAGCTACGTGGCCATCGACCAGGAAGCCCACGACGTCGTCGCGGCCCTCACCCACTCCGACCTCAAGGATCAGCGATGACGCTGCGGCCCGAGACCACCCCACCCACCACCACCACCGAGCGCGAGGCCGACCCCGCGGACATGCGCCGCGCCGTCCTCGCCACCTCGATCGGCAACACGCTCGAGTGGTTCGACTTCGCCGTGTACGGCTACATGGCCGCCGTCCTGGGCCAGCTGTTCTTCCCGACCGCCGACCCGACGGCCTCGTTGCTGCTCTCGTTCGCGGCGTTCGGCGCCGCGTTCGTCGTCCGGCCGCTGGGCGGGCTGGTGTTCGGCCCGCTCGGTGACCGCATCGGCCGCCGCGGCGTGCTCTGCACGATCATCATCACGATGTCGGCGGCGACGTTCTGCGTCGGCCTGCTGCCCACGTACGCCTCGATCGGCGTGCTCGCGCCGGCGCTGCTCGTGCTGCTGCGCCTCGTCCAGGGCCTCACGGCCGGCGGCGAGGTCACCGGCGCCACCACCTACATCGCCGAGTACGCGCCGCCCGCGCGCCGGGGGGCGATCACGAGCTGGGTGCAGTTCTCCGCGACCCTGGGCTTCTTCCTCGGGCTGGCCGCGCCGACGCTGCTGACGGTCCTGCTCACCACCGAGCAGATCGCGAACGGCGCTTGGCGCATCCCCTTCCTCATCGCGGGCCCGCTCGGCGTCGTCGGGCTCTACATCCGGCTGCGCCTGAAGGAGAGCCCGCTGTTCGAGGAGCTGGCCGAGAAGGGCGAGGTCAAGAGCAACCCGCTGCGCGACACGATCGTCAAGGGCTGGCGCGAGATCGTGCTGGCCGGCGGGATCGGCATCGTCGTGCACCTCGGCTACTTCCTCGCGCTGGTCTACATGCCGACCTACCTGACCAAGACGCTCGGCTTCTCCGCGGTCACCGCGTTCCTCGCGACGACCACGGTGGTCGTCGTCGACATCGCGGTCATCCCGTTCGTCGGGCGCCTGTCCGACCGCATCGGGCGCAAGCCGCTGATGGTCGGCGCGTCCGCGGCGTTCGTCGTGTTCACCATCCCGATCTTCATGCTGATCACCTCGGGCGGCGCCGCGACGTTCGTCGGCCTCGGGCTGCTCGGGCTCATCCACGGCGTGTACCTGGGCGCGGTGGCCGCGGCGTTCGCCGAGCTCTTCGCCACCACGACGCGCTTCGGCGGCTTCTCGATCGGCCACAACGTGTCCGCGGCGATCTTCGGCGGCGGCACCCCGCTGCTCGCGACCTACCTCGGGGCGGTGTTCGGCACGACGATGATGCCGGCGTACCTCATCGCGGCCGGGTCGCTGCTGTGCCTGCTCGCGGTGCTCGGCTACCGCGAGATGGCGGGCCGCCCGCTGCGGTCGGGAGCCGAGGCGTGACGGCCGTCGAGCAGCAGACGACGATCAAGCCGGGCTGGACGGGACGCTTCTTCGAGGACTTCGCGGTCGGCGACGTCTACCAGCACCCGCTCGGCCGGACGATCACCGAGACCGACAACACCTGGTTCACGTTGCTGACGATGAACACCAACCAGGCGCACTTCAACGCGCAGGTCGGCGCGGCGTCGGAGTTCGGCCGGATGCTGGTGGTGTCGCCGCTGACGATCTCGATCGCGATCGGGCAGTCGGTCACCGACACCACCCAGAACGCGTTCGCGAACCTCGGGCTCGACGACCTGAAGCTCACCGCGCCGGTGTACGCGGGCGACACGCTCTGGTCGGAGTCGATCGTGCTCGCGACGCGGTCGTCGGGCTCGCGGCCGCAGGCGGGGATCGTCACCATCCGCACGCGGACGCTGAACCAGGACGCGGTCGAGGTCCTGACGTTCCGGCGGACGTTCTACGTGCACCGCCGCGACGCCGACGGGGCGCGCTCGCACTTCCCGCAGGCGGCGACGCCGCTGTCGCTGGAGAACGAGGCGCTGGAGAACGAGACGTGAGGCCGCTGGAGGACATCCGGATCGTCTCGCTCGAGCAGTACGGGGCGGGGCCGTTCGGCTCGATGCACCTGGCCGAGCTCGGCGCGGAGATCATCAAGGTCGAGGACCCGAGCGCGGGTGGCGACGTCGGGCGCACCGTGCCGCCCTACGCCGCCGACGGCGACTCGCTGTTCTTCGAGTCGTTCAACCGCGACAAGAGCTCGATCACCCTCGACATCCGCACCGAGGAGGGCCGGGCGGTGTTCCACGACCTCGTGCGCACCGCCGACGCCGTCTACTCCAACCTGCGCGGCGACGTGCCGGCCAAGCTCGGCATCCGCTACGAGGACCTCAAGGGCGTCAACCCGCAGATCGTCTGCTGCTCGCTGACCGGGTTCGGCATGACCGGGCCGCGGTCGGAGGAGCCGGGGTACGACTACGTGCTGCAGGCCCTCGGCGGGTGGATGTCGCTGACCGGGGAGCCGGGCGGGCCGCCGCAGAAGACCGGTATCTCGCTGGTCGACTACAGCGGCGGCTACGTCGCGGCGATCTCGCTGCTCGCGGCGGTGCACGCGGCCCGCCGCGACGGGGTCGGCACCGACTGCGACGTCTCGCTCTACGACACGGCGGTCAGCCTGCTGACCTACCCGGCGACCTGGCACCTGACCGCGGGCTTCGAGCCGGCGCGCACGCGACACTCGGCGCACCCGTCGCTGATCCCCTTCCAGGCGTTCGAGGCCGCCGACGGCTGGCTCGTGGTGGGGTGCGCGAAGGAGAAGTTCTGGCGGCGGCTCGTCGCGGTGATAGACCGCCCCGAGCTCGCCGACGACCCGCGGTTCGCGACGTTCGCCGACCGCGCGCGTCACCGCGACGTCATCGTCCCGCTGCTCGAGGAGGCGTTCCGGCAGCGGTCGGTGGCTGACTGGCTCAAGCCGCTCTACGCGGCGGGCGTGCCGTGCGCGCCGATCAATGACGTGGCGGGCGCGCTGTCCGACGACCACACCGTGTCCCGCGAGCTCGTGGCCGAGACCGACCACCCGGCGTTCGGGCGGGTCCGCACGGTGCGCAGCGCCGTGCGCGTGGGACCGCCCGGCGACGACCGCGCGCCGACACGCGGCGCGCCCGCGATGGGTGCCGACACCGACCGGGTGCTGCGCGAGCTCGGCTACGACGACGACCAGATCACCGCGCTCCGGGATGCCGGGGCGCTCGGGGAGGAACGATGGACTTCCGCCTGAACGACGAGCAGCGCCTCTTCCGCGACACCCTGCGCTCCTTCGTCGACAAGGAGATCGTGCCGGTCGCGCGGGACTGGGAGCAGTCCGGGCGCTACCCGACCGAGATCGTCGCGGGGATGCGCGAGCTCGGCCTGTTCGGTCTCGCCGTGCCGGAGGAGTACGGCGGCCTGGGCGCCGACATGGTGTCCTTCGCGCTGGCGTTCGAGGAGATCGCGCGGGGCTGGATGGGCGTCGCCGGCATCCTCGGCAGCCACTCGGTCTCGTGCTTCATGCTCGCCCGCAGCGGCACCGAGGAGCAGAAGCGACAGTACCTGCCCGCTTTCGCGAGCGGCGAGCGCCGCACGGGGATCGCGCTGACCGAACCCGGCGCGGGCACCGACCTGCAGGGCATCCGCACCACCGCGCGCCGCGACGGCGACCACTACGTCGTCAACGGCACCAAGATGTGGATCACGAACGCGCGGTACGCCGACCCGCTGCCGGTGCTGGTGAAGACGGATCCTTCCGCGTCGCCTGCGCATCGGGGGATGAGCATCCTGCTCGTGCCGGCGGACTCGCCGGGCTTCGAGGTCACCGCGGACATCGGCAAGCTCGGCTACAAGGGCACCGAGTCGTGTGAGGTCGTGCTCACCGACGTCCGGGTGCCGGCGTCGCAGCTGCTGGGCGGGGTCGAGGGCCGCGGCATGCAGCAGGCGCTCTCGGCGCTGGAGACCGGGCGGATCAACATCGCCGCACGCTCGGTGGGCGTGGCGCAGCGGGCGTACGACGAGTCCTTGTCCTACGCCCGGGAGCGCACCGCGTTCGGGTCGCCGATCGGCGACTTCCAGGCGATCCAGCTGCGCCTGGCCGAGATCGCCGTGCGGCTGCAGGCGGCGCGGCTGATGACCTACTGGGCGGCGTCGCGCATGGACGAGGGCGTCCGCATGGACACGGAATCGGGGATGGCGAAGCTCTTCGCCTCGGACCAGGCGATGGCCTGCGCCGCCGACGCGATGCGCATCCACGGCGGTTACGGGTACTCGACGGAGTTCGAGGTGGAGCGGCTCTACCGCGACGCCCCGCTGATGTCGATCGGCGAGGGGACCAACGACGTGCTGCGCACCGTCGTCGCGAAATCGCTGCTGGCGGGCCGGGCGACGATCTCCTGACCCGGTATGTGCGTAATTTTACCGGCTATAGCCGTGAATTGCGCTCACATAGCTGTCATCTCACGGAGCGAGGTACCCCTCACCAGCGGGGGTACCTCGTTCCCGTGCACGCCGAACTCTCGCTGACCGTCGACGGTCACCACCACGATCTGACCGTCGACACCCGCACCACCGTGCTCGACGCGCTGCGCGAGCACCTGGAGATCACCAGTCCCAAGAAGGGCTGCGACCACGGCCAGTGCGGCGCCTGCACGGTGCTGCTCGACGGCCGCCGCACGCTGTCCTGCCTGTCGCTCGCCGTCGCCCACGACGGCGCCGAGATCACCACCGCCGACGGGCTCGCCCCCGCCGGCGAGCTCCACCCGCTGCAGGAGGCGTTCGTCGCGCACGACGCCTACCAGTGCGGCTACTGCACACCGGGGCAGATCTGCTCCGCGGTCGGGATGCTCGACGAGGCCGCCCACGGCGCGCCGAGCGTGGTCACCGAGGACCTGACCGGCGACGTGCGGCTCGACCGCGCCGAGATCGCCGAGCGCCTGTCGGGCAACCTCTGCCGCTGCGGCGCCTACGCCCACATCGTCGACGCCGTGAGCGAGGTCGCCCGATGAGACCGTTCGCCTACGAGCGTCCCGACGACGCGACCGGCGCCGTCGCGACCGTCACCGCCGACCCGGACGCCGCCTTCCTCGCCGGCGGCACCAACCTCGTCGACCACCTCCGGCTCGGCCTCGCCGCGCCCAGCACGCTGGTCGACGTCACCGGGCTGACGTCCACCGGGATCACCGACCTGCCCGACGGCGGGCTCCGGATCGGGGCCGGGGTGCGCAACGCCGACCTCGCCGCCGATGAGCGAGTCCGCGCGCGGTACCCCGCGCTCGCGCAGGCCCTGCTGGCCGGGGCGTCGGGCCAGCTGCGCAACATGGCCACCACCGGCGGCAACCTGCTCCAGCGCACCCGCTGCTCCTACTTCCAGGACCTCACGACGCCGTGCAACAAGCGTGCGCCGGGCTCCGGCTGCGCGGCGCTGGAGGGGTGGGCGCGCCACCACGCGGTCCTCGGTGCCACCCACGAGCCGGCCGAGGTCGCGTGCGTCGCCACCCACCCGTCCGACATGGCCGTCGCCCTCGTCGCCCTGGACGCGCAGGTGCACGTGCTGGGCCGCGACGGTGAGCGGACGTTCCCGCTGACCGAGCTGCACCGGCTCCCGGGGGACGACCCGTCGCGCGACACCGTGCTGGCCCACGGCGAGCTGATCACCGCGGTCGACCTGCCGCCCGCGCCGGACGCCGGACACTCGACCTACCGCAAGGTGCGCGACCGGGCGTCGTTCGCGTTCGCGCTGGTGTCGGTGGCGGCGGCGTTGACCGTCGAGGACGGCACGATCACCGACGCGCGCGTCGCGTTCGGCGGCGTCGCGCACGTGCCGTGGCGGGCACGGGCCGCCGAGCGGGCGCTCATCGGCGCCCCGGTCACCGAGGACACGTTCCGCGCCGCCGCGGCGGCCGAGCTCTCCGGCGCCCGTCCCGTCGACAGCCCCCGGGGCGGGACCGGGTTCAAGCTTCCGCTCGTGACGGCGACGCTCGTCGCGACGCTGCGCGATCTCACCGCGCGGGAGGAGACCGCATGACCACCGCATCGCGACCCTTCGTCCCCCGCGAGGTCGGCACGGCGCGGCCCCGGCCGGAGGGCCCCGAGAAGGTCCGGGGCACCGCGCACTACACCGTCGAGACCGCGGACACCGACGCGCTCTACCTGTTCCCGGTGCAGGCCGGCGTCGCCCGCGGGCGCGTCACGGCGATCGACCCCGGCCCCGCCGAGGCGCTCGACGGCGTCGTCGCCGTCCTCACCCACGAGAACGCGCCGCGGCTGGCGCAGGACGACGGGGTGCTGCAGTCGGCGGCGATCGGCCAGCACGGCCAGTACCTCGCGGCCGTGCTGGCGACGTCCTCGGAGACCGCCCGGGAGGCCGCGTCGCTGGTCTCGGTGAGCGTCGTGGAGGAGCCGCACGCGGCCGTCCTCGACGAGGACTCCCCCGACGTCTACACGCCCGACGCGCTCGTCGTCGGCGCCACGGACGACACCCGCGGCGACCCCGGGACGGCGCTGTCGGTGGCGGAGGTCGTGCTGCGGCAGACCTACCGGACGCCGATGGAGCACCACCAGCCGCTCGAGCCGCACGCCACCGTCGCACTGTGGAAGAACGAGGGGGACGGCGATCGCCTGGTCGTCCACGACGCGACGCAGGCCGTGAGCTGGACCCGGCAGGCTCTCGCCCAGGCGTTCGGGCTCGAGGAGTCCGCCGTTGACGTGATCTCCCAGCACGTCGGGGGCGGCTTCGGGTCGAAGGGCGGCACCCACCCGAACACGATGCTCACCGTGCTCGCGGCGCGGGCCGTCCCGGGCCGGTCGGTGCGCTACGCGCTGACGCGCCAGCAGATGTTCGACCTGGTCGGCTACCGGCCGGCGACCGTGCAGCACGTCGCCCTGGGCGCCGACCGGGACGGCAGGCTGACCGCGATCACGCACGACGCCGTCGACCAGGGCTCGCGCATCGGCGAGTTCGTCGAGCCGGCGGCGGCGTTCAGCCGCGGCATGTACGCGGCGGAGGCGCGGCGCACGACCCACCGGGTGGTGCCGCTGGACATCGGGGTGCCGACGTTCATGCGCGCCCCCGGCGAGGCGCCGGGCAGCTTCGCGGGTGAGTGCGCGATGGACGAGCTCGCGATCGAGCTCGGCATCGACCCGGTCGAGCTGCGGGTGCGCAACGAGCCCGACGTCGACCCGGAGACCGGCCTGCCCTTCTCCAGCCGCAACCTCGTCGCCTGCCTGCGCCGGGGCGCCGAGCGTTTCGGCTGGGCCGACCGGGACCCGGCGCCGCGGACGCGGCTGGTCGACGGCTGGTGGCACGGCACCGGGGTGGCCGCGGCGTCGTTCCCGGTGCCGCGCTTCCCCGGGTCGCAGGCGACGATCCGGGCGGCGGTTTCCGGCAGCTACGTCGTGGAGATCGCCGCCTCCGACATCGGCCAGGGCGCGCGGGCGGCGCTCACCGCGATCGCCGCCGACGCCCTCGACGTGCCCGCAGAGCGGATCGACCTGCGCATCGGCGACACGGCGCTCGGGCCGGCGGGCCCGGCCGGCGGCTCGGCGGGGACGACGTCGTGGGGCGCGGCGGTCGTCGAGGCAGCCGAACGCTTCCGCGACAAGTACGGCGACGACCCCGACGTGGGCGACGAGGCCGACGCGACCACCCCGGACAACCCGTGGGCCTCGGACTACGCCATGCACGCCTACGGGGCGCACTTCGTCGAGGTGGCGGTGCACGCCGACACCGGCGAGATCCGCGTCCCGCGGATGCTGGGTGTTTTCGCCGCAGGCCGGATCGTCAACCCGCTGACGGCGCGCTCGCAGTTCATCGGCGGCATGACCTGGGGCCTCTCGGCCGCCCTGCACGAGGAGAGCGTGCTCGACGACCGCTTCGGGCACGTGGTGAACCGCGACCTCGCCGGCTACCACGTGGCGACCAACGCCGACGTCGGGACGCTCGACGTGGAGTGGCTCGACGAGGACGACCCCTACGTCAACCCGATGGGCACCAAGGGCATCGGGGAGATCGGGATCGTGGGCGTGGCCGCGGCCGTCGCCAACGCGGCGTACCACGCCACGGGCGTCCGCGTCCGTTCCCTGCCGATCACCCTCGACGCGTTCCTGTAGCGCGCCCTATGTGAGCGATCTTCGGTGCCATAGCACCGAAGATCGTTCACATAGGCCGTTCGGCTCAGCGCGTGGAGGAGATGCCCTGGGCCAGGCGCGTGACCGCGGTCCGGGTCTCCCCGATCGCGGCGATGCAGGCGCCGGGGTCGGTCGGCGTGGAGGTGCAGCCGGAGCGCACGAAGTGCTCGTGGCCCGCCCGGACGGCGACCGCGGGGTCGGTGATCTCCCGCGCGTCGGGGCGCGCGGACGCCGCGGCGTTCCCGACGTTGCGCACCTCCTCCTCCCAGCGCCCGCACGCCGGCCACTGCCGGGCGAGGTCCCGGGAGGTGTAGCAGGAGTCCTGCTGGACGAGCCGCAGCTTGGTGCGCGCCGACTCCAGCGACGTGTCCGGGCGCGCGGCGGGCGCGGACGTCCCCTCGGTGTACTCGGAGGAGCAGCCGGCGAGGGCCAGCAGGGCGAGCAGCAGCGCGGCGACGACGGCTCCGATCCGCCCCGGTGCGATCACCGCGTCACCGTGACAGGGGCGGGGGTGGCCCGCCACCGCAGGCGGCTCGGGAGATCACCAGGCTCACGGACGGGCGCGGGAGATCGACATCGCCCGTGGTGGCCTGGTGATCGAGGACCACGCTCAGGCCGTGGCGCCCGCCGGGAAGTCGGCGTCGCGCCCCAGCGGCTCGACGGCGTCGAGCTCGGCGAGCCGGGCGGCGAACGTGGACCGGATGGTGTCGAACGCGTTCGGACCCAACGGCAGGCGCAGGGGCGGGTCGTCCAGACCCGCGAGCTCGACCACGATCTGTGCCGCACGCTCCGGGTCGCCGGGCTGGGTGCCGTGCAGCTTGACGAACCGCTCGCGCGACTCGTCGAGCACCGCCGCGTATGCCGGCATCGGCTCCGGCCGCGCCGGGGAGCGCCCGGCGAAGTCGGTGCGGAACGGGCCCGGCTCGATCATCGTGACCTTGATGCCGAAGCCCGCCACCTCGGCCGCGAGGCCCTCGGACATGCCCTCGAGCGCCATCTTCGTCGCCGAGTAGATCGTGCCGCCGAGCGCGGCGCGCACCCCCGCGAGCGACGACATCTGGATCACGTGGCCCGAGCCCTGCGCCCGCATGACCGGCAGCACCGCCCGCGTGACGGCGAAGGGCCCGAACACGTTGACGGCGAACTGGTCGCGGACCTGCGCGTCGGTGAACTCCTCGAACGCGCCACGGCTGCCGTAGCCGGCGTTGTTCACGACGACGTCGATCCGCCCGAACTCGGCCACCGCGAACTCGACGGCCGCGCCCACCTGCGCGTCGTCGGTGACGTCGAGGGCAGTCAGCCGCACGCGGTCCGGCGCCTCGTCGGCCAGGTCGGCGACGTCGTCGACGCGCCGGGCCGTCGCGACGACCCGGTCGCCGTGCTCCAGCGCGGCCCGGGCGATCGCGCGCCCGAACCCGGTGCTCGTCCCGGTGATGAGCCAGACCCGCCCGGCCCCGTCCTGCGGCGACATCGCCGTCTCCTCCCGCTGCTCGGTCCCCGACGAGGTCGAGTCTGCCCGGCGCCAGGGCGACGGCGGCGGAGACGGCCCTCACCCCGACGGACGACCCCTCACGGCCCCGGCGGCGGTCGAGCTCCGACGTCGTGACCACCGAGTTCGCTCACGCAGCGCCCCGGGGCGAGGGGCCGAGCCGCCCGCTGTTCCCGCCTGTGGGTGGCAACCGGAGCCCTTGGCGAAGATCTCACACCATCGTGACGACCTCGTTACCTCCGAACAGTGGCTCGCGTTGGGCCGTTCGGCGTAAGGGACGCTCCCCGTTTCCCCGACGTCTCCCCGACGGCACGCAGAAGGGCAACCCCACATGGGCGCTCACACCGCTCCCCGCACCCTCCACAGCACTCTCCACGCCGATCTCCTGGCCCGCTTCGCCGGACGTGGCGCACTCACCGCCGCCGCCGCGCTGGCCCTGCTCGGGGGCGCCGCCGGCGTCGCCAGCGCCACCGAGTCCCACGGGCAGGAGCACTGCAACGAGTCCGAGCACCACCACGACGGCGGCGACAACGGCGGCGACAACCGCGGCTCCGAGTCGTCGGACGGCGCGAACGACGACAACGGCGCCGACGGCACCGACACGATCGAGGACGTCGACGACGCCGACGGCGCCGATGGCGGCCTGCTCGACCCGGTCCTCGGGGGCGGCGACGCCACCTCGGGTGACGCGACCGACGGCGACGCCGACGGGGGCGACGCCGGGGACGAGGGCGCCGGTGACGCCGACGGCGGCGACGCCGGTGCGGCCGACGGCGGCGACGGCGGCCTGCTCGACCCGATCCTCGGGGGCGGCGACGCTGACGGCGGGGACGCGACCGACGGCGACGCCGACGGCGGGGACGCCGGTGCGGGTGACGTCGACGGCGGGGACGCCGACGGCGGCGACGCCGGTGCTGGCGACGGCGGCGGCCTGCTCGACCCGATCCTCGGGGGCGGCGACGCCGACGGCGGGGACGCGACCGACGGTGGTGACGCGGACGGCGGCGACACCGGTGACGGGGACGGCGCCGACGGCGGCGACGGGGACACGGTCGGTGTCCTCGAGCCCGTCACCGACATCGTCGACGACGCCACGGGCGACGCCACGGCGCCCGTGACCACCCCCGTGAACGACATCGTCGACACGATCATCCCGCCGACGCCGGCCACGCCCGACGAGCCGGCGGAGGGCGCCGCCCCGGTCGGTGTGACCGAGCCGCTCACCAGCGTGGTCGACGACGCCCTCGGCGGCGCCACCACGCCGGTGACCGACCTGGTGGACGACATCGTCAACGCCGTCGTCACCCCGGCGGTGCCGCCGGGCGACACCGTGGGCGTGCTCGAGCCCGCGACCAGCGCGGTCGACAACCTCCTGGGCGGCGCCACCACGCCGGTCACGACCCCGGTGAACGACCTGGTCAACTCGATCATCCCGCCGGTCCCGGCGCCGACGACGCCCGAGCCGACACCCGCCCCGGGCCTGCTGGACCCGATCCTGAGCATCTTCTGATCCGACGCACCACCCCACCGAGCCCCGGCCACCCGACATGGCCGGGGCTCGGTGTCGTTTCTGGGCTGATCGGTGGGACGTCGTGGCGAGCACGCGCCGTGTGTCCCGGGGCGTGAGTGGGCGAGGAGGTTCCCACCTGTGGGTGGCAACGAACCGGCGCGACGAGATCTCACACCTTCGTGACGTCCTCGTTACCTGCTCACCGTGCGCGACGTTAGGCCGTTTGGCGTAAGCGGGGTGCGGTTCTCCCCGGGCGCGCCCCCGAGAGAACGGCACGCAGAAGGAGATCCCCTCCATGGGCGCTCACACCGCTCCCCGCACCCTCCACGGCGACCGCGTCGCCCGCTTCGCCGGCCGCGGCGCGCTGACGGCTGCCGCCGCGCTCGCCCTCTTCGGCAGCGGCAGCACCCTGGCCTTCGCCGGCGAGGCACCGTCGCACGAGCACGGGCACGACGGGCACCACCACCACGGCGACCACCACCACGGCGACCACCACGGCGACCACCACGGCGACCACCGCGGCGACGCCCCGTCCTCCGACACCGTCGACGAGGACTCGCCCGACGGCATCGACGGCGGCGCCACCGAGCCCGTCACCGACCCGCTCGACGACGCCACCGCCGGCGCCACGACCCCGGCGACGAACCCGGTCGACGACCTCACCGGCGGCGCCCCCGTCGACACCACCCCCGAGGACGGCGACGCGGACGACCTCGCCGACGGCGAGGACCCGACCGACGGCGACGACCCGGCCGACGGCGAGGAGCCCGACGGCGTCGAGGGCGGGGCCACCGAGCCCGTCACCGACCCGCTCGACGAGGCCACCGACGGCGCCGTCGCGCCCGTGACCGACCCGGTCGACGGCCTCACCGGCGGCGACGCGATCGACCCGGCGCTCGACGACCCGGCCGACGGCGAGGAGCCCGACGGCGTCGAGGGCGGCGCCACCGAGCCCGTCACCGACCCCGTCGACGAGGCCACCGACGGCACCGTCACCCCGATCACCGACCCCGTCGACGACGTCACCGGCGGCGACCCGCTCGTCCCGGAGGAGCCCGCCGCGGGCGCCGACGACCCCGACGAGGACACGCCCGTCGACGAGACCGAGACCCCCGCCCCGGGCGTGCTCGACCCGATCCTCGACATCTCCTGAGCGGGAGCAGTCCCAGCACGACCCCGGGCCCCGGCCGCACCTCGCGGCCGGGGCCCGGTCGTGTCCGCGGGCCCGACCCCTCAGCGGCGGCCCGGACGCACCAGGAACGCGGCGACCAGCACGAGCGCGACCGACAGCAGGTCGGCGGTGACGATCGCGTGGTTGCGCGACAGCACGAGCAGTTTCGGCCCCTCGACCTTCTTGTTCAGCGGCAGCCAGGCCACCGCCGCCACCGTCAACAGCCCCGCCAGGGTCCACCGCCGCCGCTCCACAGCCCTGATCCTCCCGGTCCGGCACGATGGCGCGCCGTGGGGCACGAGGTGGTGGTGACGACGAGCAAGTCGCCGTCCGACGCCGTGCGTGCCCGGGCCGGGGATCTCGCCGATCGCTGGGGCCTGCGCCTCGTCGAACGTCACCGCGGCTCGGTGGCGGCGGCGCGCGGCGAGGCGCACACCGTGCTCGTGTGCACCGCCGAGGGCCTGGTCGCGGAGTCGGGACGGGGAAGCCTGACGTTCCACCAGGGCACGGCGGCGAAGCGCCTGCGCACGCTGCGCCACGGCGGGGCCGACCCGCTGGTGCGCGCCGGCGAGCTCCGTCCCGGTGACCGCGTCCTCGACACCACCCTCGGGCTGGGCCGCGACGCGCTCGTCGCCGCCCACGTGCTGGGGGCCGGGGGCGAGGTGCTCGGCGTCGAGGCCGACCTGGTGCTCGCGATCCTCGCCGCCGAAGGCTTCGCGGGCGACGTCCCCCGCGCCGGCTCGGCGCCCGTGCACGTCCGGCACGGCGACTCCCGTCAGGTGCTCGTCGACATGGCCGCCGCGGGCGAGACCGTCGACGTGGTCCTGCTCGACCCCATGTTCGCCGACCCTCGCCCGTCCGACCACGGGTTCGCGCTCGCCCGCGACCACACGGTGCCGACGCCGTTGACGCCGGAGTGGGTCGCGCTCGCTTGCGCCGTCGCCCGCCGCCGGGTGGTCGTCACCGCCGAGCGGGCCCGCCCCTGGTTCCCGGAGGCGGGCCTGGAGCGGCTCGAGGGGACCCGGTCGGGGCGGTGGTTCCGTACTCGTCCGACCCCGTGAGATTCACGGCTCAGCACGCGGACGGTCCGACGAGGTCCTCGAGATGGAACGCGGTCCTGTCCGCGTCGGTGAGGCCGCGACCGGCCGTGGCGCAGGCCGCGCGCAGCCAGTCCTCCTCGCGCAGGCTCCAGCTGGTGACCGCTCCGCCCGGGACCGCAGCGAAGAGGACGTGGTTCGTCGGGTCCGCGACCAGCTGTGCGGCGCCGTAGGGATTGGGAGTGGTCGCCCCCGAGGGGTCAGGCGCAGAGATCTCGCCGACGCGGGATCCGGCCGCAAGGTCGGTGAGGACGACAGCACCATCGGCGCGCAGGCGGGCCAACAGACCTGCGCCCGGATCGACGGTCACCGGCGCCTGGTACCGCTCCGGGAAGGGCAACACGGCGAGGCGGTCCTCGCCGGTAGGAGTCCAACGCTCCACTGCGGCCTCGGTGGCGACGAACAGGTCGCCGGCGCAGGCAACGCCCTGCACCGCACCGTCGGTGGCGACGACGTGAGTCTCGCCCGTCTCGACGTCGACGACCTCCACTCGACCGTCACGGATGACGGCCGCCCGTTGGGCTTCGGCGTCCACGCACGCCCCGACTGAGAGGCCGTAGGCACCTGCGGAGACCCGCGGGGGCGCGGCGTGCACCCGAAGAGGAGCGAGCGTGTCCGCGTCGAGCGCGGTCACCGCGCCGGAGAAGTCGACGAGGACGAGGCGTCGCCCGTCGGGACTCGCAGCAGCAGAGATCGCGAGTTCAGAGCCGGCCGGAGGAAGGGCCCGTTCGACCCGGACTCTATCGGCGACGTCCAACACGAAGCTCGGCGTGCCTCCGAATCCGAGGAGGTACACGCGATGCCGATCTGACGCCCACACCGGGGCGATGTCGTTGGACGACCCGACGGCAACCGGCAGTGCCGTGGCCGCCACCTGAGGACCGACCACGAGGGCCTGGTCCCCGAAGGGCGAGACGACTGCGAGCCGGCCGCCACCGGGCTCGAGCGCCACTGCAGCCCCGGCTCCGGAATTCGGCCCGGACTCGAGTGGGCTCGACGGTGATGTGGAGAGCCGGCTCGGAGCGTCGAGGTCCCACAGGACGACGCGCTCCTCGGAGGCCGAGGCCAGTCGTCGCGCACCGAGGAACACAACACCACCGGCCGTCACTGGTCCCCCACCGACGAGCACGCGTACGTCGTCGATCGATGGTGGAGCGGTCGCGGGACCGGAGGGTCTCCCCGGGCGCGGTGAGGGGACAAGACCCGTGAGATGGAGGGCGCCGGAGTCGGCCACGACCGCTGAAGTGCCGGAGTCCGCGACGGTCATCGCCTCGGGGTTCCGGGATGCGAGCTGCTGAGGGGCGTCCCAAGCCCGGTCGATCATCTCCGTCGGGACGGCTGTCGGTGTGGCGTCAAAGGTCGAGACCCGGCCGTACTTGACGAAGCCGAACCACCGACCGTCACGGGAAGCGCCGGGAACGAATCCGCCGGCCGGCGTGAGGATGTCGTCGTTCACCACGAACGGGACCGGGTCGAGCGGGCCCACCCGGACGATCTTGCCAACCGGTCCGACGGCCGTGACCGTGCCGTCGTCGGTGACCGCGACCCTTTCGGTTCCGCGGGCTTCGAAGCGGCGGAGCTCCCTCCCGTCATCCGTGGAATGGAGCGTGGCGACGGTGTTCGACGAGCCGTGAAGCGCTGCGACGAGTGCCCCGGAGTCCGAGAGGGCGGCCGCCTGGACCTGCCCTCCGACGACCATCGGTGATGTCGCAGGTCGACGCGGTGTCCACACCCGAGCGATCTCACCGTCGGCCGCGGCGACCACGCCTCCACTGCGGTCCACCGCCGTGCTGATCACTGGTGCACTTCCCTGTCCGAGATCGCGTTGAGCGCGATCTCGGGTGCGCACCACCGTCACGCGGCCGTTCTCCAGCCCGACCGCGACTGCCTCGCCGTTCACGGACGCGCCCAGCGACGTGACGGGTCGCCCGAAGCGGAGGATCGCCGTGAGCTCTGGCGACGCTGTGGACGTCTGCAGGAGAGCTGCCCGGGTCTCAGGATTGCGGTCCAACCGGTAAGCCTGGGCGGCGAGGACCTGAGCGGTGTCGAGTCGTGCCGGAATCGTCGCCACGGCCTGCTGGGCCATGCTGCGGGAGAGCGCGACGCGTGCCTGCTCCTGCGCTTCGTCTCGCTGGACCAGGGCGTAGATCGCGAACAGGACCGCGACGATCGTCAGGAACGCGAGGACGGTGACCGCCGCGCCGGTGAGCTGGCGGAGCCGGCGGCGCTCACGCAGGTGTTCTCCGACGATCTCGTCCTTCTCGAGCCCGTTGAGCGGACCAGCGAGGTTCTCGACCGCCCGGCGGAAGCGGGCGTCGTCCGGGCTCGGTGTGCTCTCACGATCGTCAGGGCGGAGATCGACCCAGAACGGCTCACCGGACATCACCCGAGCGAGACGCGGTGGCAGAACCGACGGCAGGCCTTCGTCGCCGGTCGCGGCGGTGAGCACGAGCAGCGGCAGCTCGTCCGGCCGGTGGTCCAGCCACCATGCGATCTCACGGTCGACCCACTCGGACTGCGCGGCTGCCGGCGAGGCCAGCAGCACGAGCCGCCGGGACCGACGCATCCCCTCGACGATCGACCGCCAGAGATCCGGGTTCGCCGACATCGCGGTGTCGTCGCGGAAGATGCGCAGGCGCCGGGCCTGGTACCAGCGCCTGCCGAAGCGCTCCAGCTCCCGCTGCAGCGTTCGCGCCACGGCCCCGTCGTCGTGGCTGTAGGAGAAGAACGCGTCGAACTCAAGCTCCGGCACGCGCCCCACATCCCCCCGGACCCAGCGACCGACGGTTGATGATCGTGGATACCGGTCGAACGTGCTTGCTCCATCCGGGTAGAGGTCGACGACACGGGGACCACCGTTCCGTGACACTCGGTTGCGACACGGGTCGAGCCGGGAGGTCACGGTGGCGGTCGACGACGTCGTGGCACGCTTGGCGGAGTCTCCGGCCGACGATGCGCGGTCATCCGTCTACGACGTGTTCCTCTCCTACAGCCACCGTCTCGACAGCGGGGTCACCCGCGGGCTGGAGAAGGTGCTCCGGTCCTTGGGGCGACGATTCCTCGGGCGAGCGGCGCTGCGTGTCTTCCGTGACGAGGCGAGCCTCTCGGCCGACCCGAGCCTGTGGACCGTGATCGAGACGGCCCTCGCGAGCTCGCGATACCTCGTGCTCGTCGCCTCACCGGAGTCGGCGGCGTCACCGTGGGTCGGTCGGGAGGTCACCTGGTGGCGGGCGCATCGGCCACCGGAAACGCTGATGCTCGCGCTCGCGGCCGGCGAGATCGCGTGGGGCGTCGACGACTTCGACTGGGCACGCACCACAGCCCTGTCGCGGGACTCGTTCGAGCACGCCTTCCCGACGGAGCCTCTATGGGTAGACCTCACCTGGGCGCGGCCGCGCGATGATCTCGACCGCGACGACCACGCTTTCCGGGATGCCGTCGCGGCGCTGGCCGCGCCCGTCCACGGCATGCGGAAGGACGAGTTGGAGGGCGAGGACCTCCGTCAGGTGCGGCGAGGTCGGCGCCTCCGCCGAGGCGCGGTGGCCGCGCTCGTGGCGCTGCTCGTCCTCTCGCTCGCGGCGACGGTCGTCGCGGTCAACCGCCAGCGCGAGGCCCAGCGCCAGACCGCGATCGCGAACGCCCGCGCTGCGGCGGCCGAGGCGGACGGCCTCACCGACCGCGACCCGATCCTGGCGGCCCGCCTGGCCCTGGCTGCCTACCGCACAGACCCTTCGGCGGCGTCGATGTCCGTGCTCCTGCGGCTCGTCGAGCAGACAGCGACCGTCGACGCGTTCCTGGAGATCGAGGACGGACGATCGGCCCGCCCGGGACGCAGCTTCCGCGACGCCGAGGGCACCGCGGTCGACATCAGTGCCGACGGCCGTCTGGTCGCGGTCGGTGCGTACGACGGCACCGTCCGCGTCTGGGACCGCGTGGCCGGGACGCTGGTCGGGACCTATCCCTCCGAGCGGGTCGGGCGCGCCGGGACCCTCGGCGTCCTGTCCGAGAACGGCCGGCGCCTCCTCACCGGCGCAGGCCTCCTGGCGCTTCCCGGTGGACAGCCGGCCTACTTACCTCCCGCGGGGATGACTGCGGTGCGGCTCTCATCGGACGGCCGCTACCTCGGTCTGACGAAGGAAGGTTCCTCGACCGGCTACGTCGTGGATCTGGACGCCTCCGCCCCGACGCCGGTGCCGACGGTGACCGCGACGGCGACCGGCCCATCGGTCGTCGACCTCCTTGCCACAGCGCTCGTCCGCCCCGACGAGCAGGCCTATGCCGGCGTTCGCGATGCCCGACCGGACGGGACGAGCACAGCCTTTGCGTCGTCGGTACGCCGGTGGGTGGCGCTGACGGACCGGGCGACACTCACCGTGCGCGACCTCGAGGGCGGTGCCGTGGTCGCCACCGCCGAGCTGGCGCAGGGTGCCGGTCGCACAGGAATCCTCGCGGTCTCCGCCGACGGCTCGACGGTGCTGACGGGCGACGACGAGGGCCGTGTGACGGCCTTCGACGGGAACCTGACCGGACAGCGGGTGATCGCACAGCTCCCCAAGCAGATCCGCGAAATCCGCCTGACGCCCGACGGTGCACTCGCCGTGGTGCTGGACCTGCTGGGGAACGTCACGACACTCAGTCCGCGGGACGGGCTCCCCACCGTGTTGCCCGGGACCGTCGGACGACTCGATGCGCAGGGGATCGCCGAGGTGCCGGTCCTTGTTCCTTCCCCGGACGAACGCATGCTGGTCCTCGGCCGCCCCTCCGGGGTCGAGGTGTGGTCGCTGACCGAGAACCGCAAGCTCGCGGATGTCGCGGTGGAACCACCCGAACTCTCCACCGGCGCCGACCCCGTCCTCGCGTTCTCCACCGACGGCCGCCGATTCGCTGTCCGGAGTGTCTCGGCCGTCCACCTCGTCGATACCGAGACGCTCGCGGAGGTGGACGCGCGCGCCGTGCCCACCGACAGCTCCGCGATCGCGGCGCTGTTCACCGAGCTCCTCGGCCCCGGCGTGGCCCTGGACCGCAGCGACCGCAACCACATCGACGGTCGCTGGCGGAGTCCCACGGGCAGGATCGAGGTCGCCGGTGGCACGGTCACCGACCTCGTGACCGGCGAGCGGACACCTCTGACCGGGGGCTCGGGGCGCGGCTCGGAGAGCTTCTGGAGCTTCGCGGATGACGACACGGTCCTGGTCGAAAGCGTGGTTCCCGATCGGGACTCCGACGTCTACCAGAACCGTCTCCAAGTCTGGCACCGCGGGAGCGGCGCGTTGATCGCCACGATGATCGAACCTCAGTCGGTGAGCTGGCCGGGCTTCCAGGACGGCGGCATCGTCGTCGCCGGCGGGACCGCGATCACAGTGCGCCCCGACGGGGGTATCGGTCGGTGGCCGGTGGCACCGTCCGCATGGGCGGCACGGCTGTGCGCGCTGGCGGGGGAACCGTCCGCCGAGGAGCGGGAGGCACGGATGCGTTTCCTCTCCCCGGAACCGCTCTGTCCCTAGAAGGGCGCGGGCGCCGCGACGGCCAGACGATCACCACGGCCATCGCGAGCATGACCACGGAGAGCAGGTCGGCGGTGGTGACGCCGTGGTTCCGGGTCAGGACGAGCAGCACGTCGCCCTCGATGGGCTTGTTGATCCGGGTCCAGATGACGGCGGCGACGACGAGCAGCGCCGCCAACGCGAGACGCCGTGCCGAGAACACCATGCAGAGAAGACGTGCGTGGCCCGCCGATCGTTCCCCCGCCGGTCATCCCCGGTTCATCACGACCGTGTCACGCGGGCTCCGGAGCGATGTCCGGGGCGTCCTGCACCACCAGCACAGGCACGCTCGCCGCAGCCTGCGCGACCCGGCGCTGCTCCTCCTCGAGACGCGCGGCCCGTGCCTGCTCCTCCGCCCGTGCCTGCACGTCGCGCAGCGGGTCGACCATCGCGAGGAACACGTCGGGGCGTCGGGGCGACCGGGCCGGGACACCGATCTCGTGCAGGTCGTCGTCGCCGCCGAGGCGCTCGATCCTCCGGCGCAGCGCGGCGATCTGCTCGTCCATCGCGGCGGGCGGGTCACAGCTCATGATCAGCGCGAGCTGCTGCCACGCCCCGTCCGCGTTGCCCACCCCGATCGCCGCCTCGGCGGCCGCCACCGCGCGCTCGACCGCCGGTCGCACCACCGCCCAGCGCCGCGCCTCGGCCGCGCGGGCCTGCTCCGCGTCGCGCCGGGCCTCGTCCCGGTCCAGGGCCGCCCGTTCGCGCTCGGCCTGCTCCCGGGTCTCGGGCGACGGACCCGTGAGCGCCCGGTCGCACCAGTGCCGAGCCGCGTCGAGGTCACCGTGGTCCGTGGCATGGAGCGCGAGGTACATCGCGGCCTCCTGCGCGCCGGCCGGATCACTGCCTGCGGCGACCGCGGTGTAGCCCTGGCGGGCCACGGCGGCGTTCCCGAAGGCCGCCTCGATCCTGGCGCGCGCCGTGACCGCCTCGGGTCCGGGTAGCGCGGCGAGCAGCGAGCGCGCCTCGGCGCGGGCGGCGACCACGTCGGCGGTGAGCGCCTCGTCCCCGCGCCGGAGCCCTCGCTGCGCGGCGCGCAGGGCGAGCACGAGCGTCTCGGCGTCCTCGGGG
Source organism: Actinomycetospora aeridis (assembly GCF_037400275.1). NCBI lineage: Bacteria > Bacillati > Actinomycetota > Actinomycetes > Pseudonocardiales > Pseudonocardiaceae > Actinomycetospora > Actinomycetospora aeridis. Next base: position 154,693 of record NZ_JBBEGL010000004.1, read on the forward strand.
CTCATGCCGAGGAATATGACACGTCACTGCTCCAGCACCACCCGCAGCAGCAGCACGACCAGCCCGAGCACGAACGCCCCCACCGCCCCGCGGAGCGCGCCCCGCACCCCGCGCCCGGACCGCCAGCCGGCGACGCCGCCCACGACGACGAGGAACGCGAGCCCCAGCCAGATGACCGCGTCGACGGCGATCTCGGGGGTGTAGAGCCCGGTCGTGCCCCCGACGATCACGACGAGCAGCGGCACGACCGCGAGCAGCAGGAACTCCGCGGAGTGCCGCCACATCCGTCGCCGCTCCGCCCGCGTCGGCGGCGGCAGGTCCTGCCGCGCGCGGCGGGCCAGCGTCGTCGCGAACAGGTGGGCGGCGAACGTCGCGAGCAGCGGCCCGACGATGAGCTGCCCGGCCTCGACGTAGTCGGCGATGCCGTCGTCGAGGGCGACGACCAGCACCGTCATGAGCACGACCGTCCCCTCGACGCCGATCTCGACGTCGAGGCGCAACGGCCCCCACCGCACGACCGACATCCCGCTCACGGGGTGCCATCCTTCCCGCACGGGGGCCGGGAACCCGGTCAGGACACGGTCAGGGCGCGAGCGCCAGCACGTCCCGGATGCCCTGGTCGATGAACGCCGTGTCCTCGGGGTTGTCGCCGCCCCCGGCGAAGTGGCCCCAGACGCCGGGGATGACGCGCACCTCGCCGCGCCCGATGTGCTGCGCGGCCCACTGCTCGTCCTCGGGCGGGAAGTAGAGGTCCTTCTCGGCGGGCATCGACAGCACCGGGCAGCGGATCGCGTTCAGCGCCGCGACGGTGTCGCCGTCGAAGCCGGGCGTCCGCCCGACGTCGCCGTGGAACCACGTCCAGGCCATCGCGAGCAGGTTGTTCGGGTCGCGCCCGTCGAGCCAGAAGCCCTCCCAGAAGTCGACGAGGAAGTCCTCCAGCGAAGACGCCCCGAGGCGCCGCCACTCCTCCTGCCAGTAGAAGGCCTGCGAGAAGCCCCAGCCGGCGTACACCCGCGCGAAGGCCCGGATGCCCTTCTCGGGGAGGTGCCGGTACCAGCCCTCCTCGAACGCCGCGTCGGCCCGGAGCGCCGCGGTGATCGACTCGAGGAACACGCGGTTGTGCGGGCTGGTCACGCTCGACCCGCAGAACGGCACCGCCCGCTGCACCATCTCGGGGTGGCTCACGGCCCACTGGTAGGTCTGGCCCGCACCCATCGACCAGCCGGTGACCAGCGGGAGCGTCTCGATCCCGAAGTGCTCGGTGACGAGCTTGTGCTGGCACTCAACCTGGTCGTAGAAGGTGACGTGGGGGAACCGCGCCCGGTCGTAGGGCGGCGGGGTGTTGCTGGGCGACGAGGAGAGCCCGTTGCCGAGCATGTTCGGCACGATGACGAACCACTCGTCGGGGTTCAGGGCCTTGTCGGTGCCGATGAGCCACTCGTTGTCGGTGTGCCGGCCCGAGTACCAGGTCGGGTAGACGATCGCGTTGGAGCGGTCGGCGTTGAGCGTCCCGTAGGTCTGGTAGGCGAGCTTCGCGTCGCGCAGCGTCGCCCCGTGCTGGAGCACGACGTCGCCCAGGTCGAAGACCTCGTGGTCGGTGGGGATGGGCATGAGCAGTCTCCCGTCGAGCGGTCGAGAAGCTTTCCCCGGAAAGTAGTCCGACCCGGACACTCGTCAAGCCCCGTGGCGCCGACGGTCCTAGGGTCCCGGCGTGACGCTGTGGCACGCGGTGCTGATCGCCGTCGCCGGCGTGTGGGCCGGGACGATCAACACGGTCGTCGGGTCCGGCACGCTCGTCACGTTCCCGGTGCTCGTGGCCCTGGGCTACCCGCCGGTGACGGCGACGACGTCCAACGCGATCGGGCTCGTGCCGGGGTCGATCACCGGGGCGTGGGGCTACCGCCACGAGATCACCGGGGCGCGGCGGCAGCTCGTGGCGTGGTCGGTGTGCTCGGCGCTCGGCGCGATCGGCGGCACCGCGCTGCTGCTCTCGCTGCCCGAGGACGCGTTCGAGACGATCGTGCCGTTCCTGGTCGGGCTCGCGCTGCTGCTCGTGGTGCTGCAGCCGCTGCTGACCCGCCGGCTGAAGAACACACCCGCCGCCACCCGCCGCACCTGGCCGCTCTACCCGCTGATCTTCCTCGTCGGCGTCTACGGCGGGTACTTCACCGCCGCGCAGGGGATCCTGCTCGTCGGCGTCATGGGCCTGATGCTCACCGAACCGCTGCAGCGTCTCAACGGCTACAAGAACGTGCTCGCGGCCGTCGTCAACGTCGTCGCCGGCGCCGTCTACGCCGTCGTCGCCCCGATCAGCTGGCCGGTGGTCGCGATCCTCGCGGTCAGCTCGACGATCGGCGGCCTGCTCGGCGCGCGGATCGGCCGGCGCCTGTCCCCCACCGTCCTGCGCGCCGTGATCGTGATCGTCGGCCTCGTCGCGATCGTCCGGCTGGTGACGGAGTGAGTCCCCTCGCAGGTCACGAACCGGCGACGGCCGTAACGGCCCCGGACATCGAGACGAACGCCGGGTAGGTCCGCCACGCGCCGGGAGGAGGGTCGAGCCGTGTCCGACCGCCCGTCCGCGGCGTCCTGGCCGGTGATCGGCCGCGCCGCCGAGCGCGAGGAGCTCGCGGTGCTCGCCGATCCCGTCCACCCCGACGGCACGGTGACGGTTCTGCGCGGCGAACCGGGCAGCGGGAAGACGACACTGCTCGAGGAGGTCGCGGGCTCGACCGCCCGCAGGGTGCTGCGCACGGCCGGCGTCGAGGGCGAGGCCGTGCCGCCGTTCGCCGCGCTCGCGGACCTGCTGCTCCCGGTCCTCGAGCACGCCGTCGAGCTGCCCGCCGTCCAGCGCGAGGCCCTCGAGATCGCGCTGGCCCTGCGCGCCGGCACCGTCGGCAGCCCGCTGGCCGTCTCCGCGGCCGCGCTGGGCGTGCTCGCCGCCGCGGCCGACGACCGCCCGCTGCTCGTGATCGTCGACGACTTCCCCTGGATCGACGGGCCCTCCCAGCAGGTCCTGCTCTTCGTCGCCCGGCGGCTCGCCCCGGAGCGGATCACGCTGCTGCTCGGGGTGCGGGACGAGGTGCCCGTCGACCCCGCGGTCTGGCGGCTGCCGACGATCGCGCTCGGCCCGCTGACGGCCGACGAGAGCCGCGAGCTCGTCCGCACGCTGCCGGTGCGCACGTCACCGGCGGTGCTCGAGACCATCGTCGAGCGGTGCGCGGGCAACCCGCTCGCCGTCGTCGAGACCGCCCGGACGGCCGGTCCCGACCTGCTCGACGCCGCACTGCCCCCGGGCTCCACGCTGGAACGTGCCTGGTCGGCGGCGATCGACGGGCTCCCGACCACCACCCGCTCCGCGCTGGCGGTGCTGGCGCTGAGCCACTCGACGCGCCGCGACGAGCTCGAGCCCGCGCTCGCCGAGCTGGGGCTCGGCGCGGAGGACCTGGTCGCCGCCGAGCGGCGCCGCCTGGTGCACCGCGACGACGAGCACCTGTCCCTGCGCCACGACCTCCTGCGACCGCTGATCGCCGCGCGGACCTCCCGCGACCTGCGGCGACGGGCGCTGCGCGGGCTCGCCCGCCACGCGCCGCCCGACGTCGCCGTCTGGTACCTGGCGGAGTCCACCGAGGCGCCCGACGACGACGTCGCCGCGCGCCTGGTCGAGGCGGCGGGCTCGGCGCGCCGGCGGTCCGCGCTCGACGCGGCCGGGCGCGCCTGGGCCCGCGCCGCGGACTTCACCGCCGACCCGGGGCTGCGCGCCGAGCGCCTGCTCGTCGCGGCCACCGACGCCGCGCTCGCCGGCGCCGCCACGCTCGCCGACGCCCGGTGCGACCAGGCGCTCGCCCTGCGCGACGACCCGGCCTTCGTCGCCGACGTCGAGACCGTCCGCACCCGCGCGCTGTCCTGGCTCGACCCCGCCCGGGCGGTCGACGGCGCGGTGCGTGCCGCGGACGCCGTCCTCGCCGCCGACCCGAGCCGCGCCGCGCGGCTCTACGTCGAGGCGGCGACCCCGCTGACCATGACCGGGCGGCTGCACGAGATGGAGACCGTCGTCGACCGGGCCCGCGCCGCCGGGGACGACACCCTCGTCGGCCTCGCCACCGCCAGCCACTCCTGGGCGCTGGTCGGGCGCTGGGCCGACGCCCACCCGCTGGTCGACGAGCTCGTCGCCCGCGCCGCCGACGCCGACCCGCTGTGGGACGCGCAGGGCCTGGCCGCCGGCGCGCAGAGCGCCCGCTTCCTCGAACGTTTCGACGACGCCCGGCGCCTGCTCGGGCCCGTGGCCACCACCGCCCGGCAGGTCGGTGCGCCGCTGATCCTGTCCTACGCACTGACCGTGCGGGCGGAGCTCGACGGGTGGGCGGGGCGCTGGCCCGCGGCCCTCGCGGACCTCGGCGAGGCGCTCGAGTGGGCCGACGAGCTCGGGCAGGCCGGCAGCCACGCCTTCGGCGCCACCCTGCTGGCGCGCCTCGAGGCCGCCCGCGGTGACATCGCGTCGTGCCGGGCGCACGCGGAGTCGGCGCTGCAGGCCGCCGGACCGCTGGGGGTGGCGAGCATGCAGGTCTACGCCGCGGCGGCACTCGGGGCGGGCGCGCTCGCGGCGGGCGAGCCGGCCACCGCGGCGGCCCACCTGGCCCGCGCGCGCCGGGCGTCCGACGAGATGGGCGCCGCGTGCGCGACGTCCGTCCCGTTCGCCGGCGACCTCGTCGACGCGACGGCCCGAGCCGGCGACCGGGCGGCGGCCGAGTCGGCGGTGGCGTGGGTGGCGGAGAACGCCGAGCGCACGGGCTCGGCGTACGCGGAGGCGACGGCGGCGCGCGGCCGGGGACTGCTCGCCGAGAGCGCCGAGGACGCCGAGCGATGGTTCGCCGTCGCGCACGCCGCGCACGAGCGGCTCGACGCGCCCTACGAACGCGCCCGCACGGTGCTCGCCCACGCCGAGGTGCGGCGCCGCTGGCGTCGTCCGGGCGCCGCCCGCCCGCTCCTGCTCGACGCGGAGGCGACCTTTGCCGGGCTCGGGGCGCGTCCGTGGCTGGAGCGCACCCGTCTCGAGCTGGCCGCGACCGGGCTGCGCAGCAGCGAGGCCGCCGACGAGCACGCCTCCGTCGCCTCCCTCGACGTCCTCACCCCGCAGGAGTTCCAGATCGCCCGGGGCGTCGCCGAGGGCCTGTCCAACGTCGAGGCGGCGAGCGCGCTGTTCGTCTCGCGCAAGACCGTCGAGGCACACCTGACCCGCATCTACCGCAAGCTCGGCGTCCGGTCGCGCACCGAGCTCGCCGCCGAGTTCACGCGGCGTCGTCGGACACCCGAGGGAACTCCCTAGTACCGCCCTCTCGTGTCACTCGCCAGGATGAGCAGCGAACACGAGGAGTGAGAGCAGGAGGGGTGGGATGACGTCGACAGCGCCCGAGCGGCCGAGCTTCGCGGGATTCCACCACTTCGCCTCGACGGTGAGCGACGTCGTCAAGAGCGCCGCCTGGTACGAGCGCGTGCTCGGGCTGACGCCGGCGTCGACGCTGTGCCCGGAGGACGGCCTCACCGACGGCGTGCTGCTGTCGGACCCGGAGTCGGGGATCGCGATCCGGCTCCAGGGGGCGGGCGAGCGTGAGCCCCGGGGCCACGCCGCGCTGTCGGTGGCGAGCCGGTCGCAGCTCGACACGTGGGCGGGCTGGCTCGACGGGCTCGGCGTGCTCCACGGCGGCGTCGTCGACGTCGGCGACCCGGAGCCGTACGCCTACCTCGTGTTCCACGATCCGGACGATCTCCCGCTGGTGCTGGTGCACGTGGCGGGGTGAGTCCGCGGATCGCGGAGCGCGGTGCGCACACGTCGGGCGAGCCCAGGGGGCGACGTGTGGGGGGACGACGCGGGGGGCGTCGTGGCACCGTGCTCCGTGGCTCCGGTCCCGGTGGCGTCGGGAGGGCCGCCATCGGGACCGGGCGTACCACTCGGGTGGTGGGGGGTGACGGCCGCGCGTGCCGTCGGCCAAGGTGTCCGCGATGTCCGGGAATCGTGCTCTGACCCGCCGCCGGGCCCTCGGCCTCGGCGGCGGCGCCGTCGTGCTCGGCGGGGTCCTCGCGGTCGTGGTGCTGGCGCTCTACCCGACGCTCGACCCTGACGACGCCGGGCGCGGTCTCGTCCTCGTCGGCGGTCTCTGCTCGGCGCTCCTGGTGAGCGCCGGAGGTCAGCGGGTGCGCCGCGCGCCGCGGGACGGGCTCGTCCGGGCCCTGGTCGTGTTCGCCGTCGTGAGCGCCGTGGTCGGCACGGTGCTCGTGCCGCTGGCCGCCGGAGGCTGGACCCCGGTCGCCGTCGTCGGCGCGCTGGCCGCGCTGGCCCTGGTGGCGCTCGCCGTGGCGTCCCGGCGGTGGTTCCCCGCGGGGCGGCCCGATCAGCCGGCGACCACGGGGTTGCCGAGGGTGCACGGGTAGTCCGCGGCGTTGGCCGAGCTGCTGCTGCTGCTCGACGACTGGCCGTTCTGCGTCACCAGCAGCCGCAGCCGCAGGCCGCCGCTGACGTCGAGGTTCTCCAGCAGCACCGGGGTGTCCCGGGTGGCGGTGCGTGCCGGCCCGAGCGGCCGGTCGTCGACGAGGACCTGCAGCGTGCACGTCGGCGGGGTCTCGTCGACGGTGCTCAGGCCCGAGTAGTTGTCGGCGATGCCGAACGCCGTGCTGAACGTGCGGTACTGGCGGTTGAGCAGGTAGTCGATCCCGGCCGGGGTGGTCGAGCTGTAGTTCGTGCCGACGTTGATGCTCTGGGGGTAGAAGCGGCCGTTGATCCCGAACGCCTGCTTGGTGAGGGTGCCGGTGGAGTCGACCTCCTGCACCTGCGCGAGGAACAGCGGGGCGACGCCGCCCGGGGCGCTCGCGTTCGGCGCCGGGGTCGGGTTCGCGGCCGGGGAGGCCGGGGCGGGTGCCGCGGTGACGGTGACCGTCGTGGGCGGGGCCGTGACGGTGCGGGCCGGGCCGTAGCGGTAGGTCAGCACTCCGCCGCCCACCATCGACGCGATCACGAGGATCGCGAGGCTGCTCAGGATCAGACCCCAGCGGCGGCGTCGCGGGGGCGGCGGCTGGGTCGGGGACACCGCGGTCGGGACCGGAGGCATCGCGGGCGGGGGCATCGCGGGCGGGGGCACCACGGGCGGGGGCATCACGGGCGGGGCCATGGTCGGCGCGGCGACGGGGGCCGGCGGGGGTGTCGAGGTGGCGGCCCGCGCGGTGACGGGGATGCGTCCGGTCACGGCGTCCTCGTCGGGGTGCGGGGGCCGGGGCACGGGCGGCCCGGACACCGAGGGCGAGGAGAGCTGGGGCGGGACCGAGCCCGACCAGGTCTCGGTGGCCGCGCGACGGCCGGGCAGGGGCAGCGGGGTGCCGAGCGCGTGGCCGTCGGCGCGGGCGAGCTCCGCGGCGCGGCGCACCACCTCGTCGGCGCCCGGGCGGCGGAACGGGTCCTTGGCGGTCATCTGCTCGAGCAGGTCCTTCAGCTCGGTGGGGATCTCCCGCCGGCGCAGCGCCGGGAGAGGGTCGTTCTCGATGCGTCGCATGATCAGCGCGGGCGCGACGTCGTCGTTCTCGCGGAAGGGCGGGCGGCCGGCGAGCAGCTGCCAGAGGGAGGTGCCGAGCGACCAGATGTCGCCGCGGTCGGAGGGGCGCTCGCCGCGGATGATCTCCGGCGGGACGTGGTCGAGGGTGTAGCCGCCGATCCGCGAGCCCTGGCTCTCGAGCGTGAGGCGTGCGATGCCGAAGTCGCTGAGCGCGGGCTGGCCGTAGGCCGTGAGCAGGATGTTGCCGGGCTTGACGTCGCAGTGCAGCACACCCTGCGCGTGGGCGGTGGCGAGCGCCGAGCCGATGGCGTGCAGCAGCGTCAGCGCGTGCGCCGGCGGCACCGGCGACCGCAGCGAGGCGAGCGACCCGCCCTCGCACAGGCTCATCGCCAGCCACGGGCGGCCCGCGAACCAACCGGCGTCGAGGATCGAGACGATGTGCGGGTGGTCGGCGAGACCGCTCATCGCCGCACGCTCGCGGGCGAAGCGGCGTTGCATCTCGGGGCCGACGACGTCGAGGTCCAGGACCTTCAGCGCCACCGACCGCCCCGTGGAGTGGTGCCGCGCCTCGTAGACCGTGCCCGAGCCGCCGCGACCCAGGAGCCGGCCGGTGGTGTAGCCGGGCGGCGTCGCGCCCGGTGTGTCGGGTGCGCCCAGTTGCGTCGTCATGTCCGTGGTCCCCCCGCGACTGTCACGTCTGCCTCGTGATCGCTCGGCGGGCGCCGGACGTTGCACCCCGGTCGGGGGAGGTCGGCCGCCATCCGCGGTCAGCCACCGAGGGCGTTCTGCTCGCAGGCCATCGCCACCGCCAGGGCGTCGACGGCGCGCACCGTGTCCTCGACCCCCTGACCGGGCCCGAGTGCAGTGATCCCCCAGTACGCGTCGGCGGTCGAGCACGACACCGACACCAGCCCGCCTTCGGCGCCCCGGGGGGCGATGACACGGGCCCGCACACCGCTGCGCGGCAGGTCCCGCCACTGCGCCCGGGGATCTCCGGCGAACAGATCCGGGGCGGGGACCTCTCCGCGGACGACCGGCCCGGCCTGCGGGTCGCTCTGCACCGCGGCGGGATCGAGGCGGGCAAGCATCACGATCTGCGCCATCGGCCCGGACGCGGTGAAGAGGTTCGCTCCGCCCGTGCCGTACGTGCACAGATCAGCACGGGCGAACAGCCCTCCGGCGGCCGCGATCGCCTCCGTGCCGGGCGTCTCGGACGGGCCCAGCATGTCGACGAACCCTGGCAGCTCGCTCCCCGGCGCGGCCGCGCACGGCTCCGCCGCGGGCAGGAGCCCGCCCGGCTTCGCGACGAGGACCACCCCGAGCACGACGATCGCCACCACCGCGGCCGCGACCGCCACGAGCATCCACCGCCGTCCGACCGCCGGCCTCCCCGCCGGACCCGCCGGCCCTGTGGGACCCGGCCCCTGACCGTGCGGCAACTGCCCGCGCGGCACCGGACCGTGCGTCACCTGCCCGCCCGGGATCGGCGGCATCGGCCCCCGCGTCGCTCCCAGCGGCGCTCCGGGCATCGCCCGGGGCCGTGGGATCGGCACCGTCACGGGATCGATCGGCGACCCCCAGGCCGTCGGGACGAAGGCAGCGGGCATCGCCCTGGTGCCCGGCGTGCGCGGGCGCTGGATGTCGGTCACGGTCCCCCCTCACCGGGGCGTCCCGGTGAGCGATCATCGCTCGGGCGTGGCCGTGCCGTTACCGGCGCGCGACGTCGGCGCGAGTCGCTGTGTCCGTCGAGCCGCGGAGGAGTCGGGCCTCCCGCGGCCCGGTGGGGAACGCGGCCGAGCCCGCCCCCGCGCACGGCGTGGCGCCGCCGCGAGCACACGGGATCCCCGAACTCTGCCCTCTGCGGGGCGGCGTCGGTCCGACCGGGACTCGCCGGCGTCGACGAACGCGAGGAGGTCATCCGCGGCGTCGTCGCCGCACCGGCCCGCGACGCACTCCGGGCTCCACGGGAGCGGCCCCGGCTCGACGGCGTGAGGAGCCTCCGCAGCGGGGACAGCGTCATCCGGGCTCGCGGGCTCCCCGGGCGGCCACGACACCTCGGGCGGGGCCGTTCCGGCCTACTCCCACGGCAGGTCGCCCCCGGGGATGCGCCGCGTGCGCCTCCCAGAGCTCCGCCGCCGGCTCGCCCAGGTCGATGTCCGGGTCGGCCACGGCGGCGTGGACGAGCAGGCCCTCGACCCGGGCGACGACAGCCTCGTCGCACCCGTCGGCGCGCAGCGCCCGCACGAGCTCGCTGATGACGAAGAGCTGGTCGGCGTCGAGGTGCCCGTCGCGCACGGCGACCGCCGCGAGCGGCAGGGAGGACGCCAGCACCTCGGCCAGCTCCGCCCGCACGCCGTACGGGTCGACCTCGCCGCGACACCCCTGCTCCACGTCCCGGACACTACGACCGACCCCCGACAACGCCGGATCCGTCGGCGAGGAGCGCAGGTCAGGGGGTCGTCGCGCCCGGTTTGCGCCGGCTCAGCGCGCTGATCGGGAGGGCGATGGCGGCGACCGCGCCGCCGCCCATCAGCGTCTGCCCCAGGTCGCGGTCGTCGGTGGCCGCGTCGCAGGCGGGGGTGTCCTCGATGACGTAGAAGCGTCCGTAGCTGCTGACCGTGCAGGACTCCGCCATGTCGACGTTCGACTGGTACATCCCGACCCCGACGAAGAACACGACGACCGCGAGCGCGGACAGCGCCCACACCCCGGCCGGGATCTTCTTCGCCCACGCGGGCACGGTGAACGGCTCGAGCGGGATGTCGGGCGCAGGCCTCGGCACGGGGCCAGGCACCGGGCCGGGCACCGGGCCGGGCACCGCGCGCTGCACCGGGATGGCGACGGTGTCCGGCTCGTCGGCAGGCGGCAGGTCCAGCACCAGGGACTCCCCGCACGCCCCGCAGAACCGGTCCCCGGCCACGCCGCGCTCCCCGCACTGCGGGCAGAACTCCCCGACGCTGCGGTCGAGCGGCCTCATGCGACCGCCGCCTGCGACGGTCCGGCGATGGAGAGCCGGGCCCGCGGGTCGAGGCGGGCGAGCTCGGCGGCGACGGTCTGGAGGAACAGCTTGTACATCCAGAAGCCCTGGACGTGCGCCGGACCGACCGGGATGAAGCCGTACCAGGAGCGGCTCTGCAGGTAGCGGTCCATGCCGCCGACGCGCAGGACCGTGCGCCCTCCCCGGCTCTCGACGCGGGCCCGGAAGTGGCAGTGACCGCCGACGTGCAGCGCCACGACCCCCGGCTGCTCCCCCTCGATCTCCACCGTGTCGTCGAAGACCACGAACCAGTTGCCGCGCACCGCCGTCACGCGACGGACCGCGTCGAGCACCGCCTCGGGCGGGAGGGCGACGTCGGCGTGCAGCGCCAGGCGCGAGCGGGCGCCGGCGGTCGGCGGGATGAGGAACGACAGCGGATACGGCGGCGGCGCGGAGCCGGCGCCGACCCACCCGGGCCGCGAGCTGGTGGCCCCGTGCCGGTGGTTCACCAGGGCGCCCCACACGGCGCCGCCGATCAGCGCGAGCGGGAGCACGAGGATCCAGGTCAGCGACGACCCCGTTCCCGAGCCGGAGCTGCCGCTCCACGCGATCCCGAGGGCGAGCAGCCCGCCGAGCCCCACGGCGACCCGCCAGAACCAGGGCAGGGTCGGGGTGGCCGTCGCCGCGAGCGCGAGCAGGCCGACGATGACGATCATGACGGTGACGCCGGTGCTCGAGTTGCCGCCGGAGTAGCCGGACGCCGACGTCCCGGACACCGCGAGCAGCAGGCCGGTCGCCACCGCCAGCACCAGGCCGCCCCCGAGCACCCACGGCCGTGGGACGCGGTCCACCGTCACGCGCGCCCGGTCCCAGGTCGCGAGGGCACCCGGCCCGAGGCTCGCGGCGACGGGCCGCGCCGCCAGGGCGACGATCGCCGCCGCGAGGTGCAGGACGACCACCGACGAGAGACCGAGGCCGTCGAGGTCGGCCACCGACACGGCCACGAGGGTGAGCACCCACGACCCGGCCAGCGCCCACGCCGCCGGCACGCGCCCGGCCCGCAGCCCGGCGGCGCACGCCACGGCCACCCCCGCGACCAGCAGGAACAGCACACCGCCACCGGCGTAGGACGCCGACACCTGCCCGGCGATGCTGCCGTACGCGAAGCCGGCGAACGCCGCGACGACCGCCCCGACCGCGACCCACACCGCGAGGGTGGTCGCGATCCGTCCGGGGACGGGCCTGAGCAGGGCCGCGGGCGCTCCGAGCACGACGGAGGCGAGGGCGATCGCGACCGTCGCCGCAAACGCGCCCGGGGCGTCGACGGCGGTGCCGAGCTCCATCGCCAGCACGACCACGGCGAGGGTCACCGACCCGGCCAGCGCGCTGGCCCGCTGCTGCGCGAGCGCCGCCAGCACCCCGGCCCCGCCGGCGGCGAGCGCCAGGCGCGGCAGCACGAGGACCACGAACCCCGCCCCGTCGGCGTCACCCCCCAGGGCCCCGCCCATCGCGATCACGGCCTCGACGACGAGCAGCACCGTCAGCAGCGCGGCCAGGCCGACCGTGCCGCCGTGCCAGGCGGTCAGGGGCGGCTGCTTGGCGGCAGGCCGAGGTGGGGGCGGCGGAGAGGCGTGCAGCGTCGGACGCGGCGGGGGTGACGACGGTCGCGGCGGCGGCATCGTCGGAACCGCCGACGGCGGCGTCGCGACCCGCGGGGGCGGGACACGCAGGGCGACGGTGTCCGGGTCGTCGGCGGCGTCCACGGCCGTCACGGCGTGGTGGCGGCCGGTCGACGGTGCCGTCGCGGCGGGTGCGAACGCCTCTTCCACGGCGGCGCTCAGCTCGGAGCGCCGCAGACCGCAGCCGCGGCAGAAGCGGTCGGTGGTGCGACCGCTTGCCGAGCAGCGCGCGCAGGTCGTGAGCATCGAGTCCCCCGTCATGGCCCGTCGCAGATGTCGCGGTAGCCGTTCTCGGGTGGCAGCGACGTCTCCCCGCGGGACGGGAAGTACCAGCCGACGCTGCGGTAGGCCGGGCGGCCGTTGCACTCGCCGAGGTCGTAGGCGACGACGACGGCCGGGATCAGCACGGTGTCCGAGGCGTACTGGTCCGGCCCGTACCAGCCCGCCGTCCCCCGGCCGATCGCCTGGGGCCCGCCCCAGGACTCCCACGTGATGTTCTCGGCGTAGCTCGTCGGATCGCCGTTGGCGTTGACCTCGGACGGCCGGACCTCTCCGAAGCCGCGCATCCCGGCCGGCGCCGGACCGCCGAGTGTGGGTGTGCCGGCAGCCGATGTCGTGCCGCCGCCCGAACCGCTGCCGGCGCCGGTGCGCATCGCGGTGTTCTCGGCGTAGCCGCCGGTGCGCGAGAGGCGCTTGGCGTAGCAGTCGTCCGGCCCGATCCCGGCCTGCGCGCACCAGGCGTTCGCGGCCTCGCCGGTCGGGAAGGAACGGTTGACCAGCGTGATCCAGAAGTCGCGGCCGCGGAAGCTCGTCCAGTCCCCCGACCAGACCAGCACGGCGTCGGGGTGGGTCCCGCGCAGCTGCTGGTGGTCGGAGAGCACGGCGGCGCTGTCGTAGGTCCGCCCGTCGACGGTCATGCCGGTCTTCTTGGCCGAGAGCTGCGGCGCCCAGGTGCCGACGAGCGCGTCGGCGGCACCCGCGTCGCTCTGCCGCAGCGTCTGCAGCGCCTGGTCCGGGTCGGCAGGCAGCGCAGGCAACGCGGGCACCGTGCCGGCCGCGGGGGCGGTGCCCGCCGGCGGAGCACCTCCGGGCGTCGCCGCCACCTCCGGAGCGGCGCCGCTCGACCACGGCGTCCCCACCACGAGGAAGGCGCCCAGCGCCACGGCGACCAGGGCGAGCACGCAGGCGAGCGCGATCAGGAGGCGCGACGACCGCCGCGGCTCCGGCGCCGGTGGTTCCTGGTACGGCGGGTAGTGCGGCGGGTAGGTCGGCGGCACGAACGGCGGCGCCGGCGCCCCCGCCGTCGGCGGCGGGGTGCGGGGAGCCGGCATCGACGGCGCCGGTCGGGGCGGTCCTCCGCGGAGCGGGCCGGCCGCGGATCGCGGTTCGGGCAGCCACGACCCCTGCACTGCCCGACCCTCCGTGGGACGCCCCGCACCCCGCGTCGGAGGCAGGGGCGCGGGAGGTGGACCGGGATCGGGTGCCGGCGTCCCGCAGCTCGTGCAGAACCGGCCGCCCGGCCTCAGCTCCGCCGTGCACGTCGCACAGCGGACGCCGTGCGCATCGGTCGTGGTCACCCATCCCCCCGGACTCCGGCGCGACGGCCGGTCGTCCCGTGGTCGCTCCGAGGGCGAGCGTCGTTACGTCGGCCACCTGACCGGGTGGCGGTCGCGGCCCCGCGCCGGACCCGCCCGCCACGACGTGGGGCCGGTAACGCTCCGCTCAAGATCCGCGATCGGGAGGCACGGGCGTCGCGACGACGGGCCGGAGCGAGGGGGGCACGTGGAGCGCTGCGGACACTGTGGAGGAGCTCGACCACCCGGAGGGCTGCCCTGCCGAGGGTGCGCAGCTCCGCGCGCCGTGCCGGGAACCGTCGCCGTCGCGCGGACACTGATGTTCGTGATCGGGGCTCTCGCGCTGCTGGGCGGCCTCGTCGGCGTCGCGTCGGTGCTCTCCGGTGGCGCCGGAGCCGGGGCCACGCCGTCGCTGCTCACCCCGTTCGCCGCCGGGTTGGGCACCCTGGCCGTCGGCCAGGGCGTCTTCGCCCTCGCTCTCGGCGCCTACTGGATCTGGGCAGGAGTCGCCGTCGGTCGCGGAGACCGCTTCGCGCGGGCGATGTCCACGGCCCTGCTGGTGCCGGGGCTGCTCGGCCCCCTGCTGACGCTGGTCATGTTCGCGGCCCTCCCGTCCGGGACGAGCGGCTTCGGCGGCATCGTCTCGCTCGTCGCCGTGCTCCTGCTCGCCGCGCCGGCCGCCATCATCGCGTTGCTCTGGGCCCCGACCGGCTCCCGGCACTTCTTCGCGACGCACCCGTGCGCGGGCTGTCGGACGCCGAGCGTCTCCGGCGCACGCTTCTGCTCACGGTGTGGTCGGGCCCTGCCGCCGAGCACTCCGGGCAGCATCATCGCGGCGCAGGTGCTGCTGGGACTCACGGTGGCGGTCGACGCCCTCACCGTCGTCCTCGGTCTCGCCGCCGCCTCGATGGCCGACGCGACGAGCTCGCTGGTCACGAGCCCGGCGGACGCCGCCACCGTGGACTCCCTGGGTGCCACCGCCGCGGTCCTCTCGCTCGTCGTGCTCGTGATCATCGGCGTCAACGTGTGGGGTCTGCGCGGCCTCGGCGCCGGTCGTCCGGCCGCTCGCCTCGTGGTGTCGGCCGTGCCTCTCGGGCAGCTGGCGGTCCTCCCGGCCGTGCTGTCCGGGATGGGCGCACCCACGAACCAGATCGTCGGCACGCTCATCCTCAGCACCCCGCTCGCGGTCGTCCTGCTCGTCCTGCTGTGGGCCCCGTCCTCCTCGCACCGTCACTTCGCGGTCGTCGACCACGAGCCACCCACCACGCCGCTGGCCGTCGGCGCGACCTCCGGTGCCCCGCGCGGACTGGTGCCCGTGCTCCTCGGCGCGCTGCTCGTCGTGCTCGCCGGCCTGACCTACGCCGTCGTCGACTCCCGGTCCGGCGCCGACGGCCCGGTGGTGCCGGTGTCGGCGGCACCCGTCGCCGACACGCAGCCGTCCGGGCCTCCCAGCTCGGCCTCGTCCCCGACCTCCGCCTTCCCGGCGCAGTACGCCGGCACGTGGTCGGGATCGGTAACCCAGAGGAACGGGACCACCGGAGCCGTCACCTCCCGGTACGACGTCGCCATCACGATCCCGGGCAACGGCTCCGTTGCGACCGTGCGCTACCCCGACCTGGGCTGCTCCGGGGAGCATCGCCTCCGGTCGGTGGGTGCCGACGGCAGCATGCAGGTGCGCGAGGTCATCACCTCGGGCCGCGGGCGCTGCATCGCCTCGGTCGCGGTCGTCCTCACGCCCGCGGGCGACCGGCTGACCTACCACTTCGAGTCCGCGGGCACGGCCGCGGAGGAGGGCGACGCGACGCTGAGTCGCTGATCCCCGCGTCCGATCCCGCGGGTCGCCGTCACCGAGGACGTCCTTGCTCTGGCGGAATCGCTTCGAAATTCGAAGCATCCTCACCGAAGAGTCTGCCGCTGCGGGACGGGCCGCTCCGGCCGTGTTCCGTGCCGCGCTCCGCCGCACACACTCAGCGATTCGGTCGCCAGTCCGACGGGTCGCCGTCGGCGGCGCTCGCGTCGGCCAGGGCGGGGGTGTTCGGCGCCGGCCAGCCGGCGCGGATCTCCTCGGCCGCCTGGCCCATCGCCTGGTGCTCCGTGGCGATGCGCGTGGTCAGCGCGTTCACCTGCACCATCGCGGTCGTGATCATCGTGGCGCCGGCGGCGACGGCGGTGAGGATCGCGGCGCACGCGGCCGGGATGCCGACCACCGTGATCGCCGTGGCGATGGCGACCGCGAAGCCCGCCGCCATGACGACCACCGCCGCGAGCAGGGCCAGCCAGAACGCGTCGATCTGGTTGCCGAGGTCGTGCAGCGACGTCGACAGGGCCTCGCACTGCTCCTTCAGCGTGCCGAGCTGGGCGCCCTGGGCCGGCACCATCGCCTTGTAGGCCTCGGCGGCGCGGCCCTGCCACTCGAGGTTCGTCTGCATCCGGTCGAGCCCGACGTCGGCCGCCACCCCGTCGAGCCCGTTGCCGATCGAGAGCCAGGTGACGGCCACCTGACGCAGCCGGTCGGTGTCACCGCCCTGCTCGATGAGCTGCACGATCCGGGCGACGGCGTCCTCGTGGGCCTCCCGGACACGGCGGACGCCGTCGCGGATCGCCTCCATCAGCTCCGGCGAGACCAGCACGGGCGCCGCCGCCGGCGCCACGGCCGCGACGGCCGACACCGTGGCCGTGCTCAGCGCGGCGTCGACCGCGGCGTAGAAGTCGTCGGCCTTCGCGCGGAGCCCGTCGACCTCGGCGCGCACGTCGTCCAGGATCGCCACGGTTACCGGCCCCCGCCCTGCAGCTCGCGGAACTCGGCGGCGTTCGCGGCGTCCTCGCGCCCGTAGGTCTCGGCCGCGGTGGTGAGCGCGTCGCCGATCGACCCGAACGCCCCGGTCCCCTGCTCGAT
The DNA here is from genome assembly GCF_037400275.1 of Actinomycetospora aeridis. NCBI lineage: Bacteria > Bacillati > Actinomycetota > Actinomycetes > Pseudonocardiales > Pseudonocardiaceae > Actinomycetospora > Actinomycetospora aeridis. The sequence goes on from NZ_JBBEGL010000004.1 coordinate 171,357, forward strand.
CACGGCGTCCATCCGCGCGCGGAGGTCGGCGTAGGCGCGGTCGAGCCCGGCGTCGACGGCCCACATCGAGAAGGCCGCGGGGGTGATCTCCGTCTGCGCGACGGGACCACGGACGGCCTCCAGCCGCGCCCGCGCGCCCTGCCAGATCGCCGCGTCGTCGCGCAGCGCCTGGAGGCCGACGTCGACCAGGTCGTCGGGACCGTCGGGTGCCGGAGGAACGGTCACGAGGTCATCCCCGCGAGCCGCACGACCCGCGCGGGGTCGCCCGCGAGCTGCCGCAACGCCACCGTGGCCGGATGCGTCGGCCCCTGCGACACCGCCTCCGGGACGGCGTGACGGCGCAGCCCCACGAGCACGTCGGTGAGCTCGGCCTCGAGGTCGCGGACGTGCGCCCCGCGTGCCCAGACGGGGTCGACGGTGACCTCGGTGACCACCCCGTGCCGCGCGCTCCCGGCGACGTGACCGCCCGCGCTCGTGCGCGTCACGGCCCGCCCCTGCAGCGCCGACGCCGCCGCCGAGAACCGCGCGACGTCCCGGCGAGCGTCCTCGACCAGCCGCGCGAACGACCCGCCCCACGGCGCGAGGTCGGGCGCGGGCCCGCCGGCCGGTGACGACACCGGATCCCGCACGGCCGCGGCGAGCTCCGCGCTCACCGCCCGTCCCGCGGCCGCCACGACCTCCGCGCCGAGGCGCCGGGGATCGATGCGCGCCCGCCAGTCGTCGGCGAGGCGCACGCCGTCAGCGGTCACCACCACGACCTCGCCGGGCTCCCCGCGCGCCGGCGCCGGGACGTCCGCGTCACGGCGCGCGAACGCCGCGTACTCGTCGTCGCTCAGCCCGGCGAAGCCCCACCGACGGTCGTCCATCCGCCACCTCCCACCGTCCCGGCGGAGCGTGGCACAGCGCGCGCCGCCGGGTGATCGGTTCGGGAGAAGTCGTGGACCGCGCTCCTAGATCCGCTGCGCGAGTGTCGAGAGCGCGGTGCGGGCCTGCGCCGCCGAGGTCGCCGCGGCGGGAGCCCGCAGCTCCACGACGAGGGCACCGCGCGCGGCGACCAGCGTGTACTCGCCGCCGTCGGCCCGGAACCCGCCGCCGGCAGCCTCCGCGCGAGCGGCCTCCTCGCTCGGCAGGGACGTGACGACGGCGGTCAGCAGCGTCGGCGTCGCACCGTCGGCGGCCGCCGGACCCGTGACCCGGCAGCCCACCGTGGAGCCCGAGCCGGCGGAGGTCGTGGTGATCCCGCCGGGTGGGAGGTCGAACGCCTCCGCGACGGCCCGCGCCGAGAACGCCCGCGCGCACAGGCCGTCCGGCACGTCGGCGGGCTCGGGCTCCTCGGAGGGCTCCGGTGCGGTCGTCGGCGCCGAGGTGGACGTCGGCGACGAGGACAACGGCGAGCCGGTGGGCCGCGCCGGTCGGGGCGCCGCGACCGGCGCGGAGGAGGCCCGGGACGGGACGCGCACCGAGGGGTCGGACGACGGGACGGGCGCTGGGACCGGCTCCGGGGCTGCCGCGATCACCGGCGCGCCGTCGATGCCCGGGTCGGTGACCGGCACGCCGGCGGGCGCGGCGTCGGCGAGGACGTCCACATCGGACGGGACAGGACCGGCCGGGAGGAGGTCGCCGACCGGGTCGCCGGACGCCCCGGACGGGTCGTCGGGCACGGGGGTGACGCCGCCGGCGTAGGTCGCGGCCCACTGCAGCACGGTGTCGACGTAGCTCTCGGAGTGGTTGTAGCGGAACACCGCGTCGTGGACCTGCGCGGGATCGGCGAGGTCCAGGCCGCCGGCGCACAGATAGCGGCCCGTGGCGACGGTCGCGTCGTGCACGTTGTTCGGGTCGGCGGTGCCGTCGCCGTTGCCGTCGGCGCCGTAGGTGCCGAACGTCGAGGGGATGAACTGGGTCGGGCCGACCGCGCGGTCCCAGAGGGTGTCGCCGTCGAGCGTACCGCCGTCGGTGTCGGGGATCGCGGCGTTCGCCCCGGTACCGTCCAGGACCGGGCCGAGGATGGGCGAGAGGGTCGTCCCCGCCCCATCGATCGCCCCGCCCCGCGCATGGTCCGACTCCACCTTGCCGATCCCGGCGACCAGCGACCACGGGAGGCGGCACCCGGGCGCCGTCCCCGCGAGGTTCGCCTCAGCACCCTGGTAGGCCGCCAGCACCCCCTCCGGGATGTCCGCGACCGTCCCGTCCGTCGTCACCGGCGGCCCTTCCGGCACGACCAGGTCGGGGCCGGCGCCCGTGGCGCCGAGCGCCCCGGTGTCGGCCGGCGGCAGCGGTGGACCGGCGCTCGACGCTCCCTGCGGCACCGTCCCGAGCGAGGCGACCACCCCGGCCAGCACCACTGTGGCCGCGACCACCCGCCACCGACGCGGGTGCGCCCGGTGACGTCCTGCCCGCCTCGACCGTCGCGACGGCCACCGATCCATGACTCTCCCCCCACAGGGCGCGGCGATGCCCGCGCTCGATCACTTGGTCCTGACACGCTCGGCCGACACGGCGGAGCTCCGCGGCGTCTCCCCGGCCGGCGCCCGGCCCGCGAGCGGGCCGGGCGCCGACGTCCCGTGGGAGCGTCAGTTCATCGGGTTCTCGTACACCCGGATGTAGTCGACCTTCATCACCGCGGACATCGGGCCGGCCGGCGGGGTGCCCGGCCAGCCACCCACGGCGAGGTTGATGATGATGTTCTGCGGGTTCGTCCGGATGCGGTCCCACAGACCCGCCTGGCGTGCGTTCGCCTGGGCCGCCGTGACGGTGCGCGTGACGACACCGTCGACCGACCACTTGATGTAGCCGTTCGCGGAGTTGTTCCAGTCGATCGCGTAGGTGTGGAACCCGGTGACGCCGCCGGACACGGGGGCGGTCTGGCCCCAGTTGATGTCGCTCGGCTCGTCCGGCCCGTAGTGCAGGACCTGGTGGACCTGGTTCGGCTGGTGCCCGAGGTTCTCCATGATGTCGATCTCGCCCGTCATGGGCCACCCGCCGTTGCCGACCGTCCAGAACGCGGGCCAGAGCCCCTGCCCGGTGGGCAGCTGCATCCGGGCCTCCCAGTGCCCGCCGAGCTTCTCCCACGTGGGCCGCCGTTCAGCGTCACGGCTGCGGTCGCACCCGCCTGGGCCGTCTCGACCCTCTTCCACCTGCCGCCGGTGTCCACTGGCGTGATGAAAGGCGTCCGATGCGTCGAGCCGAGGTGATCGAGCTGCGCACGGTGATCGATTTCGGGAGAACTCGCGAGAAGTCGCAAGAATGCGCAGCCCGTACATATTCGACCGACGAGGCGCCCGCCATTCGACGCAACTCGTCCGTCACTCTGTCGGACTATGCTTCAGATCGCATTTCGGTACTCTCAGTGGTCATCACAAAGGATCTGAGCCGCAAGAGAGGTCGCAATCCACCGATAAGGTAACCCAGCGTCGTCAAGCCCAGATCGTCAGGATCCGGGTGCGACGAGGTCGTCCGGGGGGACGCATGGTGACGTCGGAGGCACGCCGGGACGACCGCGAGGGCATCCCGTGTCCCTAGATTATTACTGGCAGGTTCTGCGCACCCAGTGGCGCATCGTCCTCGCGGGACTCGTCCTGGGGCTCCTCGTCGCGGGCGGGATGGTGCTCCTCGCCCCGCGCGCCTACGAGGCGACGGCCACGATCTTCGTGTCGAGCTCCTCCGAGGAGGGTGCGTCGGCCGCCTACGACGGGAGCCAGCTCTCCGAGCAGCGGGTGAAGTCCTACGAGCAGCTCCTCGGCGGCCCCCGGCTCGCGCGCGACGTGGTCGACCGCCTGCGGCTGCCGATGTCGCCCGACGAGCTCGCCGCCGAGGTCACCGCGTCCACCGAACCGGAGACCGTCCTGCTCACCGCGACCGTGCGGGACTCCTCGCCGACGCGCGCCGCCGAGATCGCGAACACGCTCGGCGACTCGTTCGGCCGGCTGGTCGCGGTGGTCGAGCAACCACGCGACCCCCGCCTGCCGCCGATCGTGTCGGCGCAGGTCGTCGAGCCCGCCGAGGTGCCGACCACCCCGGTCTCGCCGCGGCCGGCGCGCGATCTCGCGCTCGGTCTGATGGTCGGTCTCGCGCTGGGCTACGGGGCCGCGCTGCTCCGCTCGGTCCGGGACAGGACGATCCGGCGCCCCGAAGCACTCCGCGAGACGGTGTCCGCCCCGGTGGTGGGCGTCCTGCCCCTCGCCCCGGAGCTCGCCCTCGCGGACATCCGGAACCCCCGCGCTCCGGGCACGGCGGCGTGGGAGGCCCTGCGCACCCTGCGCACCAACATCCAGTTCGTCGACGTCGACGAGCCGCAGCGGGTCCTCGTCCTCACCAGCGCCGTCCCGGACGAGGGGAAGACGACCACCTCGGCGCACCTCGCGACGACGTTCGGCGCGATGCGGAAGCGAGTGCTGCTCGTCGACTCCGACCTCCGGCGCCCCCGGATCGCGGACGCGCTCGGGCTCGAGGGCTCGGTCGGGCTCACGACGGTGCTCACGGGCCAGGCCGAGCTCCCGACCGCCGTGCAGCACTGCGCCGCCCTCGGGGTGGACGTCCTCACGAGCGGGCCCGTCCTCCCGAACCCCAGCGAGCTCCTCGTCTCGCAGAAGGCCGCGACCCTGCTCGCGGAGCTGCGACGGACCTACGACTACGTGTTCCTCGACGCGCCCCCGGTGCTGCCCGTGACCGACGCGGCGGCCCTGGCCACCCACGCGGACGGCGCGGTGCTCCTGTGCCGGTACGGGTCGACGACCGAGGACCAGGTCCGCGACGCCGTCGACGCCCTCCGCGCCGTGCACGCGCGCGTCCTCGGCGCGGTCCTGACCATGGCACCCCCGGTCGCGGGTTCCGCCGGCTACGCGGCGTACACCGACGTCGCGGGCTCCCCCCAGGACTCCGGTCCGGACACGACCGCGGCGGACACCGCGGTGCCGGAGGCGGAGTCGGCCCAGGACGGCGACCTGGCCGTCGTCACGGCCCGCAACGGGACGCATCCCGACGTGCCGAGTCCCCGACCCCGCCGGCGCGACGGCGACGGGACGTCGACCTGATGGCGCGCACGGTCTCGATCGTGACCTATCACTTCGTCCGGACGCCCGACCGTTCCCCGTTCCCCCGGATCAAGGCCCGGCGGACCGACGAGTTCCGCACCCAGGTCGAGCTGATCAGGCAGCGGTGCCACCCGATCTCCGTGGAGGACCTCCTCGCGGCCCTCGCCGATCCCGCGGTCGAGCTGCCGGAACGGGCCGTCGTCCTGACGTTCGACGACGGGTACGCCGACCACCACCGCACCGCGGCGCCCATCCTCACCGACCTCGGCCTCCGCGCCGCGTTCTTCGTCCCGGCGATGCCGGTCGTCGAGCGCACCGTCCTGCAGGTCAACAAGATCCAGTTCGTCCTGGCCGCGGCCACCGAGGACGAGGTCCTGCGCCGCGTCCTGGCCGAGATCGACGCGCACCGGCCCGCCGCCGGCATCCCCGATCCGCGGCCACTGTGGGACGCGAACGCGGTCGCCAACCGCTTCGACACCGCGGGGGTCCGGTTCGTCAAGCAGACCCTGCAGAGCGCACTCCCGCGCGACGTGCGCGAGGACATCGTCGACCGGCTCTTCGCCCAGCTCGTCACCGCCGACGAGTCGGCGTTCGCCGAGGAGCTCTACATGGGTGCCGACGACGTCCGGGCGCTGCGGGACGCCGGGATGGCGATCGGGGCGCACGGCTGGGCCCACCAGTGGATGGACACGCTGGCGCCGGGCGACCAGCAGCGCGAGATCGACCTGTCCCGGCGGTTCCTCCGGTCGCTCGGGGTGGCCGAGGACCCGTGGACGATGTGCTACCCGTACGGCCGGTGGGACTCCTCGCTCGTCGACCTCCTCGCCGCGGACGACTGCGCGGCGGCGTTCACCGTCGAACCCCGGATCGCCGACCTCGATCGCGACGCGGCGCTGCGGCTCCCCCGCCTCGACACCAACGACCTCCCGGTCCGGAGGTGAGGCGCGGTGATCATCCTCGTCGTCGGGAACGACGTGCAGCGCGAGAACGCGTGTGCGGTCGCCCCGTTCCTCGCGCCCGACCCCCACCGGTTCCTCGACCTCTGGACGCTCCGCCTCACCGACGACGCCCCGGACTTCCCCGGTCACACCCCGCCGATCCGGCCCGCCACCGTCGCGGCCCTCACCCGCCTGCCCGTCACCGCCGCCGACACCGTCGTGCTGCCGCAGGACAACGGGGTCCTGCAGCGCACGGTCGCGGCGACCGCCCGGCGCCGCGGGGCGCGCGTGGTCCTCCTGCCCGACGGCGTCATCGCCTCCGCGCGCGTGGCGAGCGACACCGGACCCAAGCGCTGGGCCCTGGACCGCGTCGACGCGGTGGCCCGGGCGGCGGGCGTCGTCACCGGCCGGCCGGGCGTCATGGGCGGCACCCGCCCCGACCTCGCGCTCCTGTGGGGCGAGAAGTGGGCCGACCACCTCGACGGCGGACGCGGCGCCGGCCCGACGGCCGTCGTCGGGTGCCCGCGCATGGACGCGCTGGCGACCGTGCCGCCGCCGCCCGACGCACCGCGTGTGCTCGTGTGCAGCCAGCCCCTCCTCGTCGCGCCGTCCTGGGCCCTCGACGTCGCGCCGCGGTGGTACCGGCGACTCGAGGAGATCTTCGACCGCCCGGACCCGCGCCTGCGGCTGCGGCTGCACCCCCGCGAGTTCCAGGACGACCGGGTGCCCGCCGCGCTGAAGGAGATCGCCTCCCGCGGCGCGATGCGCGACGACATCGCCGGCGCGACGCTGATGGCGGCCCCGTTCTCGACGTCGCTGCTCGAGGCGGCCGCGTGCGGTCGCACCGTGGTGATGCTCCCGCACGACGACCGCTTCGCCGCACGCGCGAAGGAGTTCGCGTTCCTCGCTCCGGACTGGGTGCCCGCGGTGCGATGGTCGGAGATCAGCGCCGACAGGCTCCTCGACTGCGACGACGTCGCGAAGCGGATGACCGACGACTACCTCGTCAACGTGGGCACGGCGAGCCGTGCCGCGGCGGACCACCTCCGGTCCCGATGAGCGTGCGCGCGCCGGCCACCGGCGTCTCGACCCGCAGCGCCGTGTTCACGACGGCCCTGGTCCTGCAGCGCGGGCTGCCCTTCCTCGCGCTCCCGATCGTCGCGCGGGCCGTGTCGCAGGAGACCTTCGGCATCGTCGCGGTGGTCACGACCGCGGCCGCCGTCGGCGCCATCCTGCTGTCGCTCGGGCTGCCGGGCGCCGTCCCCCGCCTGATCTACGACGAGGGGCTGACCGGCGCACCGACGAGCTGGGTCGCCATGGTGCGGGTCCAGATGGCCACGGCCACCACCGTGCTGCTCCTCGCCGTGACCGTGCTCGCGCTCGTCGAGGCCCTCGGCCTCGCCGAGATCAGCGTCTACGTCTACCTCGTGCCGTTGCTGGCGCTGTCCCTCTCGGTCCACTCCGTGTTCCAGGGCATCGCGGTCGCCCGGGGGGCGGCCGCGCGGTCGCTCGTCGCGGCGCTCGTGCAGGTCGCCGTCGGGGCCGGCCTCGGCCCCTGGTCGGCCTTCCGCCTCGGCGGGCCGGCCTTCGTGGTCTCCCTGGCCGTCGCGAGCCTGCTCGCCGCCGCGGTCCTCTCCCGCCCCCGGCTGCCGCCGCCCCGGTGGGCGGTCGCCCGCATCCGCGCCGGCCTGCGCCTCGCGGTCCCGTTCGTGTGGCAGAGCGTGTCGACCTGGCTGCTCTCGCTCTCCGACCGCGTGATCCTCGCCCTGTACTTCAGCCTCGGCAGCGTCGGCGTCTACCAGGTGTCCTACATGGTGGGCAGCGGTGTCGGGCTCGTGCTCGAGGGCGTGCAATCGGCGTGGGCGCCGCGCTACTACCGGTCCCGGCACCCGGGGAAGCGGGCGATCCTGCTCGGCCTCGTGCCCTGGTTCGTCGCCGCCGGCGCCGCCGCGGCCCTGGTGGTCGCGGTGGTGTCGCCCCTCGTCCTCGGGGTGGTGGCCCCCGGCTACCAGGTCGACCTCGCCGTCCTCGGGATCGTGGCGCTGGCCGGCGTCCCGCGCAGCGCCTACTTCGTCCTCGTCGCCGACCTCCTCGAGCGCAAGCTCACCCGCAGCATCGCCGTGTCGACCGCGAGCGGCGCGGCGCTCGCGGTCGGCCTCGATCTCCTCGTCCTCCCCGTCACCGGGCTGTGGCTGGCCGCCGTCGCCACCGTGCTCGCGTTCGTCGTCCAGGCCCTGATCGTGACCCGCCGAGCGCTCGGGCGGGGGTGGTCCGGGGCGTTCCTGGGGTGGACGGTGGCGCCGCTGGTCGCGACCTCGGTCGGGCTCGGTCTCTGCCTCCTGGTCGCCGAGCGCGGGCGAACGGTCGAGCTGCTGCTCACCGGAGGGGTGCTCGTCGCGCTCCTGGCCGTCACCGGTCGGCTCCTGTTCGGGCGCCTGCAGCGGGCGACGGAGCGGTGGGGTGCCGACGACCCGGACGGCGGGGACGGTCGCCATGAGGGCTGACACCCCGGGCGACGGGGGGCCCCGCCCGGCCATCGGCTCCTCGGTGTCGGCGTTCGTCCCCCTGTGGATCGCCGGGCTGGGCTTCCTCTGGTGGCCGGTGGTCGCCGGGCTGGAGACGGCCCGGGGCGTCCGGCCCGCGTCCCGCCCGGTGGTCGTGCGCCTGCTGCGGGTCCTCGCCCTCGTCCTGACGATCTCGCTGGTGGCGAACGTCCTCGGCGGGCAGGTCGCGCTCGGTCGCGCCGCGGGCAGTGCGCTGGCGATCCTCGTGTGGCTCAGCGTCGCGGTGGTCATCACGCGGTGGAGCGGGCCGGGCACCCGCCCGTCGCTGGTCCTCGGCCTCGGTGCGATCGGCGCCCTGCAGGGGCTGCTGTCCGGGGTCGCCGCGCTGCTGCATCCCTCGCCGATGTCGACGCTCACGACCCTCGCCGGGCAGGTCGCCGGGTCGGGGCTCGGTGACTCCGGGGTGGCGGCGTGGCTGAGCCACGACCTCGCCTACGACGACTTCTTCGGTCCCGACGAGATCGTCCGCAGCGCCGGGATGATGGCGTCGGCCGCCTGGTCGGGCGGGTTCGCGGGCCTCGCGGCGGTCGCGCTCGCCGCGTGCGCCCGGCCGGTGGTCCGCCTCCTCGGTGGCCGGTGGTGGCTCGGGGCGGCGCTGCTCGCGCTGAACCTGGTCTCGGTCTACCTCTCCTACACCCGGCTGACCTGGGTGCTCACCGTGCTCGGGCTCGTCGCGGTGGCGGCGGCGGCGCTCGCGCGCCTCGTGCTCGGCGACCGCGCGCACCTCGCGCTGCTCCCGGCGCTCCTGCTCGGGGCCGCGATCTACGTCGTCGCCCCGCCCCTCGACGTGCAGGCCCTGCTGACCGACGCCGACGAGCTCCGTCCGGACTCCTCGATGGCGCGTGCGCTCTCGTACACCCTCGGCATCGACATGACCACGGGCGGCGACGTCCCGACCCAGCTCTTCGGCTTCGGCGCGAAGCCCACCGTGGCGAGCCTCCCCTACGGCGTGGGCAGCGAGAGCACCTACGTCAGCCTGCTCGTCCGGGGCGGGACGATCGCGCTGCTCGTGTTCGTCGCCGCGCTCGGCGCCGCCTTCTGGGTGTGCCTGCGCCGGGCCGACTGGGTGGGCGGCCTCCTGCTGGTCCTGCTCGCGGCGCACGCCGTCGTCGAGGATCTCGACGTGGGGACCTTGACCCCCCTCGTCCTCGTGGCCGTCCTCGCCGCACCGGCGCGGCCCGTCGCCGAGGCCTCGGGCCGGGGGACGCGGGACGGCCGGCCCCGGGTGGGCGTCCCGTGACCGCGTGGGCGCGGCGGCGGCCGGCCGCGATCGCCGCCGCCGTCGTCACCGCGGTCGTCACCGCGGTCGCCCTCGGCGGGTGCGCCTCGGGGACGTCCGCCGGGCCCCCGGCGGACGCGGCGTCGGTCGTCGTGCGGTGCGCGAACGCGGTCGGCGACGCCGCGAGCATCAACGAGGCGATCGCCCGCAGCCCCGAGGGCGCGGAGATCGTGCTGTCCGGGACGTGCGCGCTGTCGGAGACGATCACCCTGCGGGGCGACCGCGCCTACCGCGGGGAGAGCAGGACGGGCACCGTGCTGCGGCAGTCGGACGGGGCGGACCTGCCCGCGCTCCTCGCCTCCGACAGCTGGGTCGACGACGACCGTGGGACCGGCCCGCCGTTCACCGTCCGCGACATGACCCTCGACGGCAACCGGGCCGGGAACACGGGCTCGGCCACCGACGGCCTGGTGATCCGGTCGTGGAAGACCTCCGTCGAGGGCCTCGACGTCGAGGCGTTCGGCGGCTCCGGGATCCGCGTGACGGACCGGAGCGCCGACGGCAACGCCCTCGACTCGACCCAGGTGAACGGCCGGATCGTCGGCAACGTCATCACCGGGTCGGGCCGGCACGGCGTGCAGGTCGACGACAGCGGCAACGGGGTGACCGACTGGCAGCTCGCCGACAACTGGATCGCCGACTCGGGGCTCGACGGCGTCCACGTCGACAACTCCGCCGGATGGATGATCAATCGCAATCACGTCTACGGCGTCGGCAACAATGCCATCTGGGCCGATCGGCTGTACGGCACCACGATCTCCGACAACTACGTCGAGGGCTTCGGCGAGATCGGGACGGGAATCTGGTACGGCATCGGCCTCCAGGTCAACGGGGGTGCCGCGTCGACCGTCGCGAACAACCGCGTGTTCGCTCTCGAGGGCGAGCGGGAGGGGTCCACCTATCGTTACATCGGCGTGGCCCGGGTGAACTACGGGGTCGGCGTCCTCGCCGTGTCCGGGAACACCGTTCGTGGCATTCCGGGTGCTCGCGGTGTGGGGCTGTACTACTCCGCGGGAGAAGGCGGCGGTCTCGATCTCACCTCGGTCGGCAATGCGGTCACCGACCTCGCTGCGCCACGCATCCTTGAACGGAACGTGACGATGTCCCCCGGTTTCTGAGAACTGCTCTCCGGCGTCTCGACCGACAGTTCCGGGCCCGCTAGCATCGCACCGTGCGGTGCGTCGGCGTCATTCCAGCACGCGGGGGCTCCAAGGGCGTCCCCCGCAAGAATCTGCGAATGCTCGGTGACGAGTCGCTCGTCGCGCGCTGCATTCGTGGCGCGCTGGCGGCGAGAACTCTCGACAAGGTCCTGGTGTCCACCGACGACGACGAGATCGCCCGGGTCGGCGCCGCCTCGGGCGCCGAGGTCGTCCGCCGTCCGCCCGAGCTCGCGACCGACGACTCACCGACCGACGCCACGCTCGCCCACGCCCTGGCGACCCTCGACGTCGTCCCCCGGTGGGTGGTCACCCTCGAGCCCACCGCACCGTTCCGGCGTCCGGACACCATCGACCGGTGTGTCCGTACGGCGGACGAGCACGACGCCGGCTCGGTCGTCACGGTGCGGGCGGACACGAGCTCGTTCGGCCGCCTCGGCGCCGTCGGACAGTTCATCCCGCTCGAGCCCGGCGCCCCGCGCCGGCGGCAGCTCAGGGATCCCCTGTACGCCGAGTCGGGCACCGTCTGGGTCACCCGGGCGGCCGACGTCCTGGCCGGGGCGGGGGTCCTCGTCGATCCCGTCTACGCGGTCGAGGTCGGGCCCGACGAGGCGACCGACATCAACACCGAGCTCGATCTCACCATCGCCCGGGCCGTGCTCGGGGCCGGAGGCAACCATGACCCAGTTCCGCATCGGTGACCGGATCACCGGGCCCGGCCGGCCCACCTATGTGATCGCCGAGGCGTGCGTCAACCACAACGGCAGCTACGCCACCGCGCTCGCCCTGTGCGACGCGGCGAGGGCGGCCGGCGCCGACGCCGTGAAGTTCCAGCTCCACTACCCCGAGCACGAGATGCTGGCCGCGCTCACCCCGCCGTCGGGCAACTTTGCCAAGCCGCTGGCGCAGATCCTGGCGGAGACCCACCTCACCGAGGGCGAGCACGAGGGGCTGCGCGACCACTGCCGCGACATCGGCATCGAGTACCTGTGCACCGCGTACTGCCGCGAGGCCTCCGACACCCTCGCGCGGCTCGGCCTGCCCATGTTCAAGATCGGCTCCGGGGAGACGCTCAACCACCCGTTCCTGCGCTGGGTCGCCGGTCACGGCGCGCCGATGCTGGTCTCGACGGGCATGACGACGCTCGACGAGGTGGACGCCACCGTCGCGTTCCTGCGCGGGCTCCGGGTCGAGTTCGCGCTCACGCACTGCACCTCGGAGTACCCGCCCGGGTACGAGGACATCAACCTGGGCGTCATCCCCGTGCTCGCGGACCGCTACGACGTGGTCGTCGGCCACAGCGACCACTCGCCCGACATCACGACCGCGGTGGGCGCCGTCGCCCTCGGCGCCCCGATCGTCGAGAAGCACTTCACCCTCTCGCGCGATCAGGAGGGTCCGGACCATCCCGTGTCGATCGAGCCGGACGAGCTCACCGAGATGATCCGGATGTTCCGCATCCTCGAGACCGCGCGGGGCGACCGGAAGGATCTGTTCGACCGCGAGCGGGAGATCCGCGCGTGGGCGCACCACAGCGTCGTGACGCTCAAGCCCGTCGGCGAGGGCGACCGGTTCGACGAGTCGAACACCTGGGTGAAACGACCCGGCACCGGGATCCCGGCGAGCCGGCTCCCCGAGGTCCTCGGGCGGACGGCGACCCGTGACGTCCCGGCCGACAGCCAGGTGGCCTGGCAGGATCTGGGCTGAGCCGATGCGCCACGTCGCGATCGTGACCGAGGCCCGGTCGTCGTTCTCGTACTTCCGGCCCATCGTCCGCCTCATCGAGGACGACGACTCGATGACGCATTCCCTGCTCGTCGTCAGCCAGCACCTGCTGCCGGCGTTCGGCTACACGGTCGAGGAGATCGAACGCGAAGGACTCGACATCAGCGATCGGCTGTACTCCGTGTTCGACGGGTACACGCCCGCGACGATGGCGAAATCCACCGGCGCGCTCATGATGTCGCTCACCGATTCGTTCGTGCGTCTCCGTCCCGACTGGGTCCTCGTGCTCGGGGACCGGGGGGAAAGTCTCGCCGCGGCGTACACGGCCGCCACGATGAACATCCCGGTCGCGCACGTCCAGGCCGGAGAACGCAGCGGGAATGTGGACGGGATGACGCGGCACGCGATCACCCGCTTCGCCCACCTCCATTTCGCGTCCGGCGAGGAGGCCGCCGAACGGCTGCGGCGCATGGGCGAAGAGGAATGGCGGATCGCCACGGTGGGCGCTCCGCAGCTCGACGAGCTCCTCCGGCGGTCGTTCGCCGATCCCGAGCAGATCGCGGCGCAGTTCGAGATCGATCTCGATCGCCCGCTCCTGCTCGTGCTCCAGCACCCGGTCACCGAGGACTTCGGGGAGGGCGCCGACCAGATGCAGGCCACCCTCGAGGCCGTGTGCGAGCTCGGGGAGCAGACGATCCTCGTCTTCCCCAACTCCGACGCGGGTTCCGAGGACATCCGCCGGGTGATCGGGCAGTACCGCCGGCCGTTCATCCGGGTGGAGCGCAACCTGCCCCACCACGCGTACGCGGGGCTGATGAACGTCGCCACCGCCATGGTGGGCAACTCCTCCAGCGGGATCATCGAGGCACCCCTGATGGGGCTGCCCGCCGTCAACGTCGGTGACCGGCAGCGGGAGCGGGCGCGCGCGAGCAACGTCATCGACGTGCCGCACAAGCGGGAGGCCATCGTGGACGCCCTCCGCCGCGCGATGTCCCTCGAGTTCCGCGCGCAGATGTCGACGGACTCGCCCTACGTCGGGGACGGTCAGGTCTCCGAGCGCATCCTGGAGATCCTGAGGACGACCACCATCGACCACAAGCTCATGACCAAGCAGATCGTGTACTGATGCCGGCTCTCGAGGCGTACACGGTGTCGCCCACCGACACGATCCGGGCGACGATGGAGAAGATCAACGACAACGGGATGCGAGCCGTCGTCGTCGTCGAGGACGAGGTGGTCGTCGGCACGGTCTCCGACGGCGACATCCGGCGGGCGATGCTCCAGGACGTCCTCACGATCTCGCCGGTGAGCGGCGTCATGCAGCTCAACCCCCAGGTCACGACGACGTCCGACCCGGGCGCGCGGCGCGACATGATCGACCGTCACCACCTGACCCTGCTGCCGATCGTGGACGGCGCGAACCGGCTCGTCGACGTCGAGCTGGCCTACGACCCGTTCTGATCGACGACCGGCCGCCGCCGCCACCGGCCCGGTCGGGGCCGGGGACGAGGGCGGTAGCCGCTGACGGCCGAGCCGAACCGGCGGATCGCGGCCGCGCGCGCCTCGTCGTAGGGCCACGGTGGCGCGGCGTAGGCGGTTGGGTCGTCGAGGACCCGGTCCAGCACGGCGAACAGCTCGTCGCTGCTCGTGGCCAGGAGGATCTCGTCACGGTCGGCGAGGAACCGGCAGAAGGCGGCCTGGTGGTCGTCCACGCACTCGCCGAGGGCGCGCCGGCGCGGCACCGCGATCGGGACGCGGCCGTTGCGCATGCTCTCGATCATGCTGTACGGCCCGCCCTGGACGACGGTCGCGGAGGCCTGCCCCATCCACGACTGGAGCTCGCGGTGATCGACGAAGGCGCTCGCCGCGGCGGCCGACCGCGGCGCCGGTGACGTCCCGTGCTGACAGACGTACCGGACCGGCGGCGCCGCGGTCCGGACGCTCAGGTACTCGTCCACCCAGTCGATCAGACGACCGAACGGATGGTGGTCACTGCCGACCGACACGAGGAGCAGCGGCCGGTCGGGCGTGGGGGTCGGGGGCGTCACGGGTCACCTCACATCAACGCGCCGACGACGTGGGCCCGCGGGTAGAGCTTCTGCTGCTCGTCCCACTGGACCATGAACACGTCGGCGATCGGGTAGCACAGCCGGCCGGTCAGGGTCCGCGACTCGATCCGGTCGAAGACCTCGATGAAGACGGTCGGGATCCGCAGCGACCGGGCGATCAGGAAGAACGGGACCGCGACGGCGGCGCCGGTCGAGACGACGAGATCGGGGCGGACGACCGGGATCGTGCGGAACGCCAACCACGAGTTCCGCAGCAGGTTCTTCACATTCCTCGTCGTCGGGAAGAACGCGTGGATGACGACCTCGCCCTCGAGCTGTGAGCGCGTGTCGGCGTTGTCGGAGGTGACCCACGTCCGGTGCCGTTCCTGCCACCACGGCCGGAGCGCGAGCAACTGCGCGAGGTGGCCTCCGCCGGACGCCACGAGGAGGACGTGCACGGAGTCATCCGTCACCGCGATCGGTTCCATGGCCGCCTCTCAGTACGCACCGCGGCCCTTGATCACCGCACCGACCGTCTTCCAGAGAATCTGCAGATCGAGCGCGAGCGTCCAGTTCTCGACGTAGCGCAGATCGAGGCGGACTGCGGCCTCCCAGGAGAGGTCGGAGCGACCGTTCACCTGCCACAGTCCCGTGAGGCCGGGCCGCACCAGCAATCGGCGACGCGCTTCGGGGGAGAACGCCTCGACCTCGTGCGGCAGCGGTGGCCTCGGACCGACCAACGACATCGATCCGGTGAGCACGTTGACCAGCTGCGGTAGTTCGTCGAGGGAATAGCGACGCAGCGTCGCCCCGATCCGCGTGACGCGGGGATCGCTCTTCACCTTGAACAGGGGACCGGCGCCCTCGTCGTCACCGGCGAGCCGGTCGCGGGCGCCGTCGGCGTCCACCACCATCGACCGGAACTTGATGATCGAGAACGGGCGCCCGGCGAGCCCGACGCGGGTCTGGCGGAAGAACACCGGCCCGCCGTCACGACGCACCAGGATCGCGACCGGGACGAACAGCGGCGCCAGGACGACGAGCAGGACCGTCGCGAGCAGCCGGTCCATCGCGTTCTTCGTCAGGCGCGAGACGCCCGTGAAGCGGGGCTCGGTGAGGCGCAGCAGCGGCAGGCCGTCGATCGGCTCCATGTGCAGGCGCGGCCCCCCGATCTCCATGAGCCCGGGGTCGACGACCAGCTCAGCGGTGGTGCCCTCCAGTTCCCAGGACAGGTGGTGGAGCCGGGTCGAGTCCATCTCGGGGGCCGGACCGATCGCGACGATCCGCGCGCCGCACGTGGTGGCGCCGGCGGGGACGGCGTCGAGGTCCCCGACGACGGGCACGCCGGCGATCTCGTCGCCCGGTCGTCCCGACGGCG
Source organism: Actinomycetospora aeridis (assembly GCF_037400275.1). Taxonomy (NCBI): domain Bacteria; kingdom Bacillati; phylum Actinomycetota; class Actinomycetes; order Pseudonocardiales; family Pseudonocardiaceae; genus Actinomycetospora; species Actinomycetospora aeridis. Next base: position 187,476 of record NZ_JBBEGL010000004.1, read on the forward strand.
TACAGGCCGCCACGACCTCCCACCCGTGGTAGCGGGCGCGCATGGAGCGCACGATCAACTTCCGGACCGAGTCCTCCGAGCCCGCGACGAGCACCGGGCGCATGCACCGCGACCGCGCCCGGGCCCGGTGGAGCACGCGGCGCATGCCCCACCTCGCCCCCAGCACGAGCGCGGCGGAGACCGGGAGGACCCCGAAGACCCACGGCCGGATCGAGGAATCCTTCAGCGCGAGCGCGGCGATGGACAGCGCAATGGCGACGATGACGAACGCCTTGATGACGCGATTGAATTCCTCGGAACCCTGTCCGACGATCTGACGCTCCCAACAGCGGCACGCCGCCGCCGATCCCAGGGTGAGAACCGCAACGGTCGCCGCGATCCCCGTGGCGTCGCCGGCGATTCTCCACGGTCCCGTCAGTCCATTCCCCCAGAGGACGGAACTCACTGCTCCGCAGAACAGGATGACCGCGATGTCGACGCCGACGACCGCGTTGCGGTACCGACGCTCCCAGGAAATGTCCCCGGACTTCGGCCGTCGGTCGTCGTCACCCTGAGTCGCACTCCGGCCTCCCCTTGTGCTGTCGATTCGCTCACGCTGCGCACTCAACGATGGCGACATCGCGTTGCCACCCCCGCGGTAGGCACCCGATTGGACGCAAGACTAGCGAGATCCGAACACGTTGGGAATTGTTCAAAATGCGCATGCGCTATGCGTACGAACTGGACACGCTGCGGAAGTGGATCGTCGCGGAGAGTTCGTCGTCGCGAATCCGATCACGACGGATTCTGCCCGTGAAAGGGATCTGTGTCGAGGACATGAAAGTCACCATCTGCGACGGTGTATCGATCGCCGTGGTCCGTAACGTCCAGTTCGTCGCGTCCGACAAGGTGCGCGACTGCCGCCGATCGGCGGCTGCACGCCGAGTTCGAGGTGACCCCACATGACCGCCACCCTGGAGACCACCCGCGTCACCGACACCTCCTCCCGTCGCCGTCGCCTCGAGGAGCAGGCCGTCGCCCTGCGCGCGTTCGACGGCCGACTCAGCGACGAGATCCGCGTCGCGCGCCGCACCCCGGGCCGCGCCGACCGCGTGCGCGAGCTGCTCTCGCGGCTGCTCGGCGTCCGCGCCCGGCTGCAGGAGACCGAGGCCGCCGCGGCCCGTGCGGCGGTCGACGAGGAGACCGAGCGCGCGGCCGCCCGCGAGGAGGAGGCCCGGCGCGAGGAGGCCCGCCGCGCCGCCGAGGAGCGCGAGGCGTTCCACCGCGCCTGCCTCGAGGCCCCGCTCGCCGGGCGCTGATCGCCGCCCCACCCCGCCCCGAGGTCGAACGTATCGGGGGTCGGGGCTCGGCGCGGTAGTGCTCACCCCGCGTACCGGGGTGAACGAGTTGTGAAGTCACCCTCCGCTCCCTGTTAACGCTCGCGCGAAACGCCCGATAGGCCTAACGAGGACACTTCACCGGGGGGAACTGTGACTGAATGGTCACTCGCCGTCGATTTCGGCACCACGTTCACGGCGGCCGCGATGGTCGTCGGCGACACCGTGACGATCATCGAGCTCGACGGCTCGGCCAAGATCCCGTCGGCCGTGGCGCTGGACGACGACGGCGACCTGGTGGTCGGCCTCGCGTCCGGTGACGAGGCCGGCTGGGCGCCCGACCGCGTGGAGCGCAATCCCAAGCGCTCGCTCGGACGCACGAAGCACCTCGTGCTCGACGGGCAGCCGGTGCCGGTCGCGAAGGCCGTCGGGGCGCTCCTGCGCGCCATCGCCGACGAGGGCATGCGCCGGCGCAACGGCGAGGCGCCGGCGAAGCTCGTGCTGACCCACCCCGTGCGCTGGAGCAGCGCCCGGGTCGCCGAGCTGGCCGCCGCGGCCACGGCCGTCGGGCTGCCCGAGCCGGTGCTGGTCCCCGAGCCGGTCGCCGCCGCCATGCACTACCTGGACGAGCGCATCGTCGACGGCGACCTCGTCGCGGTGTACGACCTCGGCGGCGGCACCTTCGACACCGCCGTCCTGCGCCGCACCGACGACGGCTTCGAGCTCGCCGGCGAGCCGGGCGGCAACGCCGACCTCGGTGGCGAGCGGCTCGACGACCTGCTCTACGGGCTGGTCGGCACCCGGCTGGCGGCGAGCCACCCGGAGGTCTGGGACGAGATGACCACGGGCGAGACGCCCGCCGGTCGCCGCCAGGCCGCCGAGGTGCGTCGCGACGCGCGCCGGGCCAAGGAGGCGCTGTCGCGCCAGCAGTACTTCACGATGCACGTCGCCGCGGCGGGCACCGACCTGCGGATCACGCGACCCGAGTTCGAGGCCCTGGTCACCGCCCCGCTGCGCGACACCGTCGACGAGCTCGACGCGACCATCGAGCGCTGCGGCGTCGAGCGCTCCGCCATCGCCGCGATCTACCTCGTCGGCGGCGCCAGCCGCACGCCGCTGGTCAGCCGCCTGGTCTCCGAGCGCTTCGGCGACCTTCCCGCGACGTTCGACGACCCCAAGTCGGTCGTCGTCCTCGGCGCGGCGCGCCTGGTGCGGGAGTCCGGCGTGGCCGTTCCCGAGGTGGCCCCGACGGCGGCGACCGAGACCGTGAAGCCCGTCTACGCCGACGCCCCCACGACGCCGCCGGTCGGCACCCCGACCGCGGCGATCACGACGGCACCGAGATCGAGCAGCCGTCCCCGCTGGATGATGCCCGTCGCCGTCGCGGCCCTCACCGCCGCGCTCGTCGGCGGCGGCGTCGCCTTCGTCGCGCCCTCGCTGGCCGCCCAGGACGCCCCGCTCCCGGCGCCGGCCGCCGCGACCGTCCCGGCACCCGCGCCCGTCGTCGCCCCGCCGCCCGTCACCACCACGACGACGGCCGCGCCCACCACCGCCGCCCGCCGCAGCACCACCACGACGCCGCGGCCCACCACCGAGCGCCCGACCACCACGACGACGAAGAAGAAGACGTCCGAGACCTCGACGCCGCACATGGACGACGAGACCCAGACCGAGTACACCAACCCCGGCTATCCGGCCTACCTCCTCGACGACACCGGGTCGAGCTCCGGCTACGGCTACTGAGATGACGGACCCGAGCGCGTCCGCCCGCCTGGCGCGCACGTGCGACGACCTGCTCGCCCGCGCGCTGCCGCCGCACGTCGCGCAGACCCTCGACGACGTCCGCCGCGAGCTCGGCCGCCCGCTGCGCCTGGCCGTCGTCGGGCGGGTGAAGTCGGGCAAGTCGACGCTGGTCAACGCGCTGCTCGGGCAGCGGGTGGCGCGGGTCGACGCGTCGGAGTGCACGCGCGCCGTCACGTGGTTCTCCTACGGCCACCAGGAGCGGGTGGTCGTGCACGCCCGCGACGGCCGCTCGTGGACGCGCGCGTTCGCCCCCGACGGCTTCCTGCCCGCCGACCTCGGCGCGGCGCCGGAGGACATCGAGGCCGTCGAGGTCGTGCTGTGCAACGCGGCCCTCGCCGGGCTGACCGTCGTCGACACCCCCGGCCTCGACTCGCTGACCGCCGACGCCGGCGCCCGGACCGACGCGTTCCTGGGCCTCGACGGGGCCTCGCGCCACGCGCTCTCGCTCGCCGACGCCGTGCTCTTCCTCGTCCCGCAGCTCACCCGCGACGACGACCGCCGCCTGCGCGCGCTCGCCGACGCCATGGGCCGCACGGTCGCGGCGTCCGGCTTCTCCCCCGCCACCGTGCTCGCCGTCGTCAGCAAGGCCGACACCCTCGACGGCGAGTCCGACGACCCGTGGCCCGCCGCCGTCGCGCTGGCCGGCCACTACGGCGAGCAGCTCCAGGGCGTCGCCGCCGGCGTGCTGCCCGTCATCGGCCTGCTCGCCGAGGCCGCCGACGCCGCGCTCATCACCGAGGACGTCGCCGACGCCCTGCGCCGCCTCGCCGCGCTGCCCGCCGACGACCGCGACCTGCTCCTGCTCTCCGCCGACCTGTTCGCCACCACCCCCGACGTCGGCGTCACCGAGGCCGAGCGCGTCCGGCTGCTCGACCTGCTCGGGCTGCACGGGGTGGGGCTGTGCCTCGGGTGGCTCGAGCAGGGCCACCAGGGCGCCCACGCGCTGACCAAGCAGCTGCACGCCGCGTCGGGCATCGACGCGCTACTCGACACCATCCGGCGCCTGTTCACCGCGCAGGCCGACGCGATCGCCGCGCACCGGGCGCTCGTCGCCCTCGAGCGTCTCGCCTACGCCCCGGGCGCACCGCCGTCGATGCGCGACGCCGTCGAGGAGGCCCGCGAGGACACCGCGCTGCAGCAGCTGCGCGAGCGCGACGTGTTCGCGCGCTGGAGCCGCGGCGAGCTCGCGCTCCCCGACGCCCTGGCCGCCGACCTGCACCACCTCGCCGTCGGCACCGACCTCGCCGCCCGCCTCGGCGTCGACCCCCTCGGCGAGCCGCCGGCCCGCGACGCGCTCGCCCGCCTCGCGCTCGACGGTGCGACGCGCTGGCTGCGCTTCGGCAACGCGCCCGGCACGGGCCCGGCCGGGCGGCGCGCGGCGGAGATCGTGCGCGACTCCTACACCGCGATGTGGGAGACGGTCGGGGGTGCGACGTGAGCACCACCGACGACCTGCGGACCGGCCTCGGCACCCTCGTCACCGGCCTGCACCAGGTCGCGAGCGCCGTGGACCTGCCGGCGATCGTCGCCCCGCTCGTCGCCGAGTGCCAGCGTCCGCCGGGGGCGGCCGCGCGGGTCGTCGTCGCCGGGGCCACGAAGCGGGGCAAGAGCGCGCTGGTCAACGCCGTGCTCGATCGCCCCGGCCTCGTCCCCGTCGACACCGACGTCGCGACGGGCGTGCACATCGCCGTCCGGTACGGCGCGCAGGAGCGGGCGCGCGTGCACGTCGCGGGCGCCGAGCCGATCGACATCGCCCTCGCCGACGTCGAGCGCTACGCCTCCGAGCGCCACAACCCCGGCAACGCGCTCGACGTCTCGGCCGTCGAGATCGAGGTGCCCGCGCCGCTGCTCGCGGGCGGGCTCGAGCTCGTCGACACCCCGGGCGTCGACAGCGTCGTCGCCCGCCACGCGGACGTCACCCTGGCCGCGCTCGCGCTGGCCGACGCGCTGGTCCTCGTCGTCGACCCGGGCCGCCCGCTGATCGCGCCCGAGCTCGCCTTCCTCGGCGAGGCCACCCAGCGCGTCGGGCACGTCGTGTTCGTCCTGACCAAGCTCGACCTGCACCGCGAGTGGCGCCGCGTCCTCGACGACGACCGCGCGCTCGTCGCCACCCACGCCCCGCGCTTCGCCCGCGCGCCGTTCCTGCCGGTGTCGGGACGGCTCATGGCGGCCGCCTCCGACGCGCGGCGGCGCGGACGCGACGCCCTCGCCGACAAGGTCGCCGCTGAGTCCGGGGGCGACGCGCTGGTCGCCGAGCTCGCGAAGGTCGGCGCCGAGCTCGAGACCGTCCGGCTCGGGAACGTCGTGCAGCTCGGGCTCGTGACGGCCAACCGCCTCACCGCGGCCGTGCGTGCCGCGCGGCCGCCCGCCGACGACCCCGCCGCGGCCGCCGCCGTCGAGCAGGAGCGCGCGACCCTGCGCCGGCTCACCGACACCGGCACCCGCTGGCGCCAGGAGCTCGCGCACGCCTTCCGGCGCCTGCAGCTCGACCTCGAGGCGCACCTCGCGGCGTCGGCCACCCGCACCGACCAGGACATCTCCGACTCCCTCGAGACGTGGTCCGACCAGCGCGCCGACACCATCGGCCGCGAGCTCGACGACGCCGTGCGCGTGCTGTGGCTCGACGCGGTGGTGCTGGTGCGCGAGCGCGTGGAGACGATCGTCGCCGACCTCGTCGCCGTCGTCGCCGACCACGGCGTCGAGCTCGCCCGCCCCGAGCTCGAGCTGCCGGTGCTCCGACGCGACCCCACCCGTCGTCCCGACGCCGACGACGACCCCTCGCAGCGCGGCCTCGCCGGCGCGCTCGGCTCCTACGGCGCCGCGGCCGGCATGGCGTTCGGCGCCGACCGCATGCTCGCCCTGCTCAGCCCGCTGCTCGGACCCGTCGGGCTGGGGCTCGGCGCGGCGATCGGCATTGCCGGGATCGCGATGCGCCGCCGCGCGATGGACCGCATGCGCGAGCACCGCGCCGCCCAGCGCCTCGCCACCCGCACGATCGCCGACGCTCGCGCGCACACCCAGCGCGAGTTCACCAAGCACCTCGTCGACGTGCAGTTCGGCCTCGAGCAGGTGGTGCACGACCTGCTGACCGCCCGCCGTCGCGAGCTCGACGAGGGCGTCAAGCGCTCCGCGGCCCTGCTCAAGGCGACCGCCGAGGAGCGCGAGCGGCAGCGGAAGGTCACCGACGACGCCCTCGCCGCCCTCGAGGGCCTGCGCCGCGACGCCGCGGCGCTCCACCGGATCGTCGAGAACACCCGCGCGACACCGATACCCGCGACCACCTGAGCCCTGGGGGGAACCATGGACTGCGACACGACCGACCTCGACACCGGCGCCGACGCCGTCGACACCGACGACGGCGAGGACGTCTCGTTCGAGAGCACGGACGACTCGTTCTCGTCGGACACCTCGGACACGTCCGACTCGTTGTGCGGCGACGACACGACGTGGGAGCCGGACTCCTCCGAGTCCTCCGACGACGTCGTGGTCAGCAGCGAGGCCGCCGAGGACACGAGCGACGCCGACGGCGGCCACTGCGCCCCGGCCGACTCGCCGTCGCTGAGCGACCCGTCGGTGGACGAGGTCGCGCCGTCCCAGCCGGTGAGCACGCCGGCCGCGGCGAGCACGAGCGCACCCCTGGTCGCCCTGCCCGACCACGTCGGTGTCCCGGGCGAGCGGCTCGGCAGCTCACCCGACAGCGCCACGATCGTCACGCCCGGCGTCTTCACCCCGACGTCGTTCGACGCCGCCGGCAACGCGACGCACGTCAGTTACTCCGGGGTCATCGAGCCCTCGCGCACGATGGAGACCTTCGGCGGCAACCAGACCATGCCGGCCTCGACCCACCCGCAGGTCCTCGCGACCCAGGCCCTGCTCAACCAGACCAACGCCGACATGATCACGAACACGCTGACCGGCGTCTCGGTCGACCGCAGCGGCAGCTCGCCGGTCTACTACGGCGCCGGCAAGCCGTTCGACGACTTCGGCGACGCTCTCGGCAACGAGCGGGACCCGCGGTGACGGACGAGAGCTGCGGCGACCTGCTCGTCGACGACGCCTGCGACGACACCGACGACCCGTCCTGCGAGGAGACGTCGTCGTCGAGCCAGGACTGCGGCGACGACCCCGCCGCGGACGAGTGCGCCGACGACTCTGCGGATGACTGCGCCGACGACGAGCCCGCCGCGGAGGACTGCCCCGAGGTCCGAGCCTCGGACGAGGAGTGCGAGGACGACGAGAGCTCCGACGACACGCTCTCGGCGGTGCCCGAGGACGCCGCGCCCGCGCCGGTCGCCGCCGCCCCGCTGGTGCCCGTGGCGATCCCGCCGGGCCCGGTGGACTTCGGCGCCATCCCCGGCATCCACGGCGACACCGCCGCGATCCTCGGTAGCGTCAGCGGCCAGCTCGCCGACGCCGGTCGCATCGCCCACGCACCCCTCACCGGGGCGGGCGCGGCCGGGATCGCCGGCCAGCTGGCCCGCGCCGACACGGCCGGCCACGCCGCCGCCGCGCTGAGCCCGCTGGTGACGGGCGAGGAGATGCGCACCGACGTCACCGCCGACGAGCTGCGCCGGCAGTCGGCGTTCGCGGCGCTCGTGGCTGAGGGCGAGGCCCAGGTGACCCTGAGCAAGGGTCAGGGACTCCTCGGCGACCCGTGATCGCTCCGGGTGCTCCCCCGGGTCGATGTCATCGCCCCGCAGGAGCACCCAAGGGGATCATGTTGCTCAGGTGCGGCCCACCATCGCGAGGATGCGGTCGTCGCGCACATCCCACCAGCGGCACATGTCCATGAGGAGCTGCGCGCCCTGGCCGAACGGGGTCACGCCGTCCGCCCCGCCGAGGTCCCGGGCGAGGAGCGCGGAGGCGTCGGCGACCTGCTCGATGGTCGCCTCGACGAGCGCGCGGAGCGACCGGACGTCGACGGCGTCGAGCCCGCTGAGCGTCCGCTCGCACATGACGGCGGCCTCGCCCCGGTCCTCCACGACGTAGGGAGCGGCCATGCCGGCGGTGCTGCGCCAGCGCGAGACGTACCGGTGCAGCTCGAGGGCGGGCCGCATCCGCGCGCGCGGGCAGGAGAACACGCTCATCGTCCACCGCTGTCCCGAGGGCCAGACGATGATCCCGACCGGCGCCGCGGGGGTCGCGACGAGGAAGTAGCCGCCGCCGTCGCCGAGCTGCTCGACCGCGTGACCGGACCGCCGCCGCTCCTCGCCGATGTCCGCGACGCAGGTGAGAGCGTCGCTGAACGTGATGCCCTGCGGCTCGGGCAGGGCGGGAGCGACAGGCACAGGCACGACAGGAGCAGGCGGGACAGCGGCCGGCTCCCCGGCGACGAGGCGTTCCGCGCACCAGGCCCGACCCCGCTCGGCGGCGATGGTCAGACCGCGCCGCTCGCCCTGGTAGTGGCCGATGACCCCGATCATCGGCAGCGCGCCGGCCATCCGCTGGCCCGCGTGGCCCTGCGGGCGCTTGTCGAGCTCGTCCTCGAGGTGCTGCAGCGAGCGCCCCATGCCGAGGAGCGACGACGCCATCGCGCGCTTGCGCCCCCCGTTGCGCGCCGCCTCCATGTCCGCGACCAGCGTCGACGCCTCGTTCTCGGCCTCGCGGCGCGCGCCGCGCGACAGGCGCGCGAGGTCCCGGCCGAGCACCACCTGCCCGAGGAGGACGACGTGGTCGTCGACGTCGTCGATGCCGTACTCCCCCGCGATGGCGCAGAGCAGCAACCCCTGGCCCGCGACCGAGACGAGGTCCTTGACCGGCACCCGGTCGCCCGCGAAGCCGGCGAGGCCCGGCAGCGCCGCGAGCACGGCGGTCGTGCGCCCGAGGTAGGAGAGCCACCACTCGGTGCGCTCGTCGACCGTCAGGGACTGCCAGCCGTCGGTGCCGGGCCGCTCCGACATCCACCGCTGCAGGCCGGTCGCGACCCCCTGGCGGGCGCGGTGCCCGCCCTGCCGCACGAGCTCGCCGCCGTGACGGGCGAGCCCCCGCCACCCGCCGGGCGAGCCGACGTCGGCCGGCGAGGGCGGCTCGTCGACGACCGCCGGCAACGGGTCGTCGTCGCCGACGGCGAGGAAGTTCGGGTCCCGCAGGCGTCGGAGGACGATCTCGGCCGCGAGCGCCACCGCCCGGACCCCGACCGCCACCTGCTCGTCGCTGAATCCCGTGCTCATGCGCCACGCCCCCCGTGTCCCGGCCCAAGGACTGCTGTTCCCGTGCGCACGACCTCGGAACGTGTCACGGCGGTCACCGGGAGCGATCACACACGATCGGGTGGGGCCGCTCGCGGGCGGGGGTCCGGAGCGAGGGCCTCCTCGGTGCCCCGTGATCACCAGCAGGGACCACACTGACGTGGTGGGCACCGGACTCGCCGACCACCTCGCGGCCCTCGACACACCGTCGCTGGCCGCCCTCCTGGAGCACCGGCCGGACGCGTGCGCCGAGCCGGTGCCGCGCGACCTGGGCAGGCTCGCCGACCGCCTGGCCGGTCGCGGGTCCCTCGCGGCCGCACTCCGGCGTCTCGACAAGGACACCGTCGAGGTCGGACGGACGCTGGCCGTGCTGGGTCAGCGGGCGACCCCGCACGCGGTCATGGCCCTGCTCGACGCCGACCCCGCCCTCATCGAGCGGCCGCTACGCATCCTGACCAGGTCGGGGATGGCCTGGCCCGACGGCGACGTGCTCCGGCTCCCCGAGCCGCTGTCCGAGCACTGGCACGCCGAGATCGGCGCCGACGAGCCCCTCGCCCGGATGGCGCGCCACGTCGTCGCCGACGAGGTGCGCCGCATCGCCGTCGCCCAGGGGATCCCGCTGTCGACGCGCAAGGCCGAGGTGGTCCAGGCGATCCACGACGCCTGGAGCGACCCCGGCTTCCTGCGCGGCGTCCTCGACGCCCTCCCCGCCTCCGCCCGCCGGCGTCTGGGCACGCTGCGCCGCCACGAGTACGACGGCCTGCGCCCGAGCACCGACGACCACCTCCTGCTCGACGCGGGCCTGCTCGTGCTCGAGGGCCACGTCGCCCGCATCCCGCGCGAGGTCGCGGTCGCTTCGTGGGCCGCGGACGCGCACCTGACCGGCGTCCCCGACCTGCCCGCGCCCAGCGACGACCCGGACCGTGTCCGCGCGGGCGCCGTCGCCGCGGCCCGGAGCCTGCTCGACACGGTCACCACCGTCCTCGACGACGCCGCGGACCATCCGCTCACCGCGCTGAAGAGCGGCGGTGTCGGCAAGCGCGAGCGCACCCGTCTCGTCAAGCGCCTCGACCTCGACGACGACCACCTCGCCGTCCTCGTCCTCGACCTCGCCGCCCACGCCGGCCTGCTCGGCCTCACCGACGCCGGGTACGCGCCGACCGCCGCCTACGCCGCGTGGCGCGAGGAGGACGCCGCACCTCGCTGGACGCGTCTCGCCACGACGTGGTTCGGGCTGGAGTACGCACCGGGCCGTCGCGAGGTCGACGGCAAGGAGGTCGCCCCGCCGACACCGCTGATCAGCGTGGACGGCGACCTGCGGCGCGCCCTGCTCGCCGCCGCGGGCGACCGCTCGGTGCACGCCGCCGGCGAGAATCTCGGCTGGTTCTGTCCCGCGCCCCTGCTCGACGAGACCGACCTCGCCGACGTCATCGCGGTGACCCGGCGCGAGGCCGAGATGCTCGGCGTCGTCGTCGGGGACTCGGTCAGCCCGCTCGGACGGGCGCTGGTCGACGGCGGGGACGTGGGAGAGCTCCTCGTCGACGCCGCCGGCGCGGTCGTCCTGCAGTCCGACCTCACCGCGATGGTCTCCGGGCGCGTCGGCGCAGCCGTCCGCCGGCTGCTCGCCGACGCCGCCACCCCCGAGTCCCGCGGCGCCGCGACGACCTACCGGTTCTCGCCGGCCAGCGTGCGCGCCGCGCTCGACGCCGGGTGGACCGCCGACGGGCTGCTCGCCGACCTCCGCGGGCTCTCGGAGCGGCCGCTCCCCCAGCCGCTGGAGTACCTCGTCCACGACGTCGCACGCCGCCACGGGCACGTCCGCGTCCGCCCGGCCGGCGCCTGCCTCGTGCTCGAGGAGGCGCTGTCGGAGGAGGTCCTGCGCACGCGGGCGTTGCGCAGCCTCGGGCTCACCCGCCTCGCCCCGACCGTGCTGGTGAGCCCGTCGGACCCGGACGCCGTGCTGCGCGCCCTGCGCGGCGCCGGCTACCTCCCGGTGCGCGAGGACGAGACCGGCGCGCTCGTGGTCGAACGCCGGGAGTCGCGGGTCGCCGACGCCCCCGCCGGACCCGCCGGCCGGGACGGCATGGCGCCCGACGTCCTCGCCGCGCAGCTCCTCGCCGCCGGCGTCGGCAACCATCTCGCCGACTCCCCCACCGCGGCGCTGCTCGGCGCGCTCAACCCGCGTCTCGCCCTCGACGAGCTCGACCTCCTCGCCGATGCCGTCGACCACAGCCACGACGTGCGGATCACGTACTCCGACCGCAACGGCACGATCTCGCACCGCGTCGTCACCCCGGAGGAGGTGTTCCACCGGTCGCTCGTCGCCTGGTGCCACCTGCGCGACGGCGAGCGCGAGTTCACCGTCGCGAACATCCTGCAGGTCGCGCCGGCGTGACCGCTGCGCCTACGCCGGCACCCGCCGCGCCTGCAGCTCCTCGACGATCCAGGAGTACGTCCGCTCCAGCCCGTCGCGCAGGGTCGTCGACGGCTCCCAGCCGTAGGTCTCCTGGATCTGCGTGTTGTCGCTGCTCCGGCCCCGGACGCCCTGGGGCGCGTCGAGACGGTGGGTCCGCTTCAGCCGCACACCGGCGATGTCCTCGACGATGTCGACGAGCTGGTTGATCGAGACCATCTCGGCGCTGCCGAGGTTCACCGGCGTCCCGGACGCCCCGTCGAGGATCATCCGGGTGCCGCGCACGCAGTCGTCGACGTACATGAAGCTGCGGGTCTGGTGGCCGTCGCCCCAGATCTCGATCTCGTCGTCCCCGTGCAGCGCGGCCTCGGCGACCTTGCGGCAGATCGCCGCGGGCGCCTTCTCGCGCCCGCCCTCGAAGGTCCCGTTGGGGCCGTAGACGTTGTGGTAGCGCGCCACCCGCGTGACCATGCCGAAGTCCTCGGCGAAGTGGCGGCACATGCGCTCGCTGAACAGCTTCTCCCAGCCGTAGCCGTCCTCGGGCATGGCCGGGTAGGCGTCGGTCTCGACGAGCGGGAGCACGTCCGCGGAGACCTGCTTGTCCGCGGCGTACACGCAGGCGGACGAGGCGTAGAAGTACCGGTCCACCCGGGCGTCGCAGGCGGCCTGGAGCATGTGGGTGTTGATCAGGACCGAGAGCATGCACAGGGCGCGGTTGTTCTCGATGAATCCCATGCCGCCCATGTCGGCGGCGAGGTTGTAGACGTCGCCGACGCCGTCGACCGCGTTCTCGCAGGCCTCCCGACGGGTCAGGTCGAGGCGCCGTTCGTCCACCCCGTCGACGTGCTGGAACCATTCCTCGAACGGTTTCGTGTCGGCGGCCCGCACGGCGCGGCCCTCGGCGACGAGCGAGCGCACCAGGTGGCCACCGATGAAGCCGCCGGCGCCGGTGACCAGCACCGGCCGGGATGGATCGGACACGTCGGCGCCTCCTCGTGGACGTCGGCACTCGCCCGTGCGAGTGATCTGTACAACGTTCGAACGGGTGAGGGCGTTACGCGAACGAGATAGGAGATTTCACGAAGATCTCACTCGAGATCCGTATTCGGGATCTTAGGACGCCCACGTCCGGAGAAAGGTGACGTCGCCCGCGCCGGGTCCGAGCTTGAAGAATTCCCAGCACGCGAACGTCTCCGGCCCGGCGACCGCGACCCTCGGGTCCTCGATGCGGATCTCCGTCCCGTCCGGCTCGACGATCGTGGCGGTGCTCCCCGCGACGGCGACCCGCATCGTGTGCGGGCTGCCGTCCTGCGCGATCGGCGTCCGGAACTCCTGGGTGCGCACCACCTCGAGCCGCGGCGTCCGCAGCACCCCGTACGTCCAGCGCGTCGGCGTGATGCCGAGATGGCAGGTCGACCGGACGTCGCCCCGCGAGCCGTGCTGCTCGTCCCATCGGTCGAACCGGGCCAGGCAGAGGGAGCCCAGTTCGTTGCCAGGACCGAAGGCGAAGACGGCTCCGAGCTCCGAGACCGGCGCGGCGAGGTCCTGCACGACGTACGTCGCCGAGCGCCCGTCGGGGAGGCCCGCGTTCAGCCCCGGCCCGGGCGCGCCGACGACGGGTGGGCGCGTCGCCGCCGGGACACGGGTCTGCAGGTACCGGCGCCCCTGGGCGTCGGTCGCCGGGATCGGGCCCGGGGGCAGCCGGGTCCAGTCGGTGTCCGCTGCGCCGGGTGTGACGACGGGTGCCGCGCGCCCCGCGGCGCAGGCGGCGGCCACGCTCCCGGCGACACCGAGGACGAACGCGCGTCGACCGAGGCGGTGAGGGGGCACGCGGTCAGCTCACCGGCGCTCGCGCAGGAGGCTCCGGGCGGTCTCCCGCGGCACGTGGCGCATCGTCTCGCGGGTGATGTGCTCGCCCTCCGACACGTCGCCGATCACCTTCGCCGGTACCCCGCCGTAGAGACGGCCGGGCTCGTCCAGGTCGCGGACGACCACGGCGCCGCCGGCGATGACGTTGTGCTCTGAGATCGTGATGCCGGGGTTGATGAGGACGGAGCTGAGGACGAGGGTCGCCTCGCCGATGACGACCGGCTTGCCGCGCACCACCCACTGCCGCGACTCGGTGCTGTGGCTCAGGATCGTGGTGCGGACACCACCGAGCATCCCGAGCCGACAGATCTTCACGCCGCCGGAACAGTCGATGTAGTGCCGCGACGTGACGCCCGTGCGCTCCTCCATGACGAACTTCGCGGCGAGCTCGTTCTCACGCTCGCTCGTGTAGCTCGCGGCGGCGGAGAACCAGTTGAACTGGCCGATCTCCGACTCGTCGCCGATCTCGACCCGCGCCAGCTCCCGGAAAGCGTTTCCGGGGCCGATGTAGGCCTTCTCGCCCATCACCAGGGAACGGACACGCCAGAGGATCACGGGATGGACGCGGGCCGATCTCGCGATCGAGTGCCCCGCCAGGTTCAGCAGGACGTTCTTGATCCGCCCGGCCGGGAGGAACCCGAGCACCAGGACGATCACCGCCAGCACGGTGCGTCGCGTCGAACGAGCCATCGCGGACACTCCTCGGTTTCCGTCGAGTGGGTGACTGTAGGACATCGCAGGTGAGAGGCCTGCGCCCGGTCGACCTGGGCGTCGGCCCAGAGCGGCGCCTCGGTACCGTCCGGCCGATGAGCGGCGCGCAGGCGGGAGCGCAGCAGGCGCCCGCGGCCGCCGTCCCGGCCCCGCCACCCGTGCTGCACGCGATGACCGGGCTGCGCGCCGTGGCCGCCGCGTGGGTGCTCCTCGGCCATTTCCGGTTCACGATGTTCGATCTCGTGCCGATCACGCGGATCGCCGAACCGGTGCTCGCGGGCGGCTACCTGGGCGTCGAGATCTTCTTCGTCCTGTCCGGCTTCATCATCAGCCACAACTACGCGGAGCACTTCCGGCAGAAGGGTCGCTCCGCGTATCCGGCGTTCCTGTGGGCGCGGTTCGCGCGGATCTATCCGGTGCACCTCGCGACATTCCTCGCCGCGGGCCTGCTCGTCGCGGGAGCGGTCGCCCTCGGCCGGGACGTCCCCTCGGCGCAGCACTTCACCGCCGGTTCCTTCGTCGGCAACCTCGTCCTGCTCCAGGCCTGGCCCGGGGTGACGCCGTGGAACGGGCCGGCCTGGTCGGTCTCCTGCGAGATCGCCGCCTACGCCGCGTTCCCCCTGCTGGCTCTCGCGGTGGTCCGCCTGCACCGCCGGACCGCGCTCGCCGCCGGGGCGGCCCTGCTCGCCGCGGAGGTCGCCACCCTGCTCGCCCTGGGCGCCGGCCCGTCGTACACCGACGCCTGGACCCCGGTCCTGTGAACGCGGATCGCCGGCGAGTTCACGCTCGGCTGCCTCCTGTGGGCGGTGTGGCGGCACGGGCTGCGGCCGCACCGGCGCTGGGACCTGGTGGCGGTGGGCACCGTGGCCGCAACGCTCGCCGTGCTCGCCGCGGTGCCGCCGAAGAGCGTCGTGGGGTTCCTGGCCCTGCCCTTCATCGTGCTGTTCGTGTTCGCCGTGCTCGGCACCGCGGGTCCGGTGCAGCGGGCGTTGGCGTCCCCCGCGATGCAGTGGGGCGGCCGGGTGTCCTACTCGGTCTACCTCACGCACTTCCTCGTGCTGGTCGTGCTCGAGGACCTCGGCGTGTGGCAGCGCGTCGCCTCCGCGCCGCTGATCGTCCGGCTGGCGACCCTCGCCGGCGGCCTCGCGCTCGTAGTCGCCGTCGGGGCCGCCACCCACCGACTGGTCGAGGAGCCGGCGCGGCGGGCGCTGCGCCACGTCAGGACGGGTCGGACGACGAGCGCCGGTAGGGCGTGACGGTCCGTCCGGTCGGGGTGTCGTCGACCGGCTGGGCGTGGGCCCCGTGCCCGTTCGCCGCGTGCCCGTTCGCCATGTGCCCGTTCGCCACGTGCCCGTTCACCGCATGCCCGTTCGCCGCGTGCCCGTTGGGTGCCGGTACGGGCGAGGGCGCGGGCGTCGGGGCGACGGTCATGGACGGGTCCCCGCTCGGCGTGCCGTAGTGGCCGTAGTACGAGTCGTCCACGTCCCGCTTCGCGACACGGTTGAGCACCGTGCCGAGGACCGTGGCCTGCACCTTGCGCAGGGAGTCGACGGCCTCCTTGACCTGGTGGCTGTCGGTCGACCCGGCGTGGACGACGAGCAGCACGCCGTCGCACTGGGGCGCCAGCACGCGGGTGTCGGCGACGGGGATGACGGGCGCGGTGTCGACGAGCACGACGTCGGAGCGCGACGCCAGGTCCTCCAGGACGGCGGAGACGCGGCCGGTGGCGAGGAACTCGCTGGGGTCCGGGGGCCGCGGTCCGCTCGAGAGCAGCCACAGGTTCGGGCGGACGCCCTGCAGGGCGACGTCGAGCGTGGTCCGGCCGATCGCCACGGTGGTGAGGCCGACGTCGTTGGTCAGCCCGAAGTACTCGGCGAGCGACGGGTGCCGCAGGTCGGCGTCGACGATGGTCACCCGGAGCCCGATCTGCGCGAGCGCCACACCCAGGCTGCCGGTCACCGTGCTCTTGCCCTCGGCGGGCACCGCGCTCGTCACGACGAAGAGGCGGGAGGAGGAGTCGATCGACGAGAACTGGAGGTTCGTCCGGAGCTGGCGGAACGCCTCGGAACGGCTGTCCCGCTCGCTGATCGGCCCTTCTGCGGCCTGCTCGAAGACGATCTTGCCGAGGTTCGTCGCACCGGACACGCGCTCGAGGTCCTGCTCGGTCTCGAGGCTGGTGTCCATGGTGTCGCGCAGCACGGCCGCCCCGACGCCGATGACGATCCCCGCGAGGAGCCCCAGGGCGAGGGTCAGCGGCCAGTTGGGGAGCACCGGCGACTCCGGTGGGATCGCCGGGGTCACGATCGCCGCGCGCACCGGCGGCACCGGCGCTCCCGGCGGCGACTCCAGCTCCTGGATGACCTGGGAGAGGCGCTCCGCGACGGCGTCGGCGATGCGGGCCGCCTGGTCCGCGGCACGGTCGGTGACCTGGATGTTGATCAGCACCGTGCCCTGCGTGGCCTCGGCGGTCACGCGGCCCGCGAGCTCGCTCGGCGACACCGGGAGGGCCAGCTGGTTGATGACCGGTCCGGTGACGCGGGGACTCGCCACGAGCTCGGTGTAGGACTTCACGCGGTCGCTGGTGAAGCTGCCGCCCTGGAACAGCTGCTGGTTGAGGTTCGCGCCGTCCACCTGCGTCGACACGAAGACCTGCGTCTGCGCCGCGTACCGCGTCGGGGTCAGCAGCCCGATGCCGGCCGCGGCGATGAGGCACACGCTGAGGCAGAGCACGATCGTCGCCCACCTCTTCGCGAGGATCGCGAGGTACTCCCGACCGTTCATGCGCCGCTCCAGGTCAGTTCTCTGCGCCCGGTGCCGAGCGGTGGGTCGTCGGTGGTCGTGTCCCGGCGAGCCGGGTGCCGCGCGAGCAGGAGGGCGACCACGAAGAGGATCTGGTAGAGCGAACCCATGAGCGGGAGCAGGGAGCCCCGCAACAGGGAGATCTGGTAGACGGCCAGCACCGGCAGCAGCGCGTGCAGCAGCCCGGGGGGCACGCGCAGGCTCCGGATCGTGAGCGCCCGGCTGCCCATCCCCCAGACGAGGAAGATCACCAGGACGCCGCCGGCGCCGTAGTCCACGAAGAACTCGCTCCAGGCCGTCGTCGACCGGGCCAGCGGCGGGTCGACGAGCATGCCGGTGGGCATCGGCTTGTCCGCCCAGTACGCCCGCGGGACGAAGTTGAAGACGTAGCCCAGCATCTGCCGGCCGTCGGTGTGCCCGGACTCGTCGACGAACTCGATGGCGTTGAGCTCCATCTGGAACATCGCGTACGTGCCGTTCTCGACGAACGTCGTCCCCGGACCGGCGACCTCGAGGGTCGTGCTCTGCGACCGGTAGAGGTCCAGCGAGGCGAACGAGAAGAAGAGGATCAGCAACGCCGAGCAGACGTAGAACCGCTGGCTGTGCCGCCGGTCGAACGGGACGTAGATCGAGATGAAGGCGAGGATGACCAGGCTGAACCAGAACCGGCCGTTGCCCATCGGGTTGTTCATCACGACGTTGGCCGCGACGAGCGCGGCGATGAAGCCCCGCCAGGCGAGGTCGCGCTGCGGGGTCGCCGGCAGCGGCCACAGGCGGTGCCGCCGCGCGTAGAGGATGGCGAAGAGGGCGATGAACACCGGGATCTGGGCGAGGAAGATCCCGATCAGACCGGCGCTCTTGTTCTCGGTCTGGTAGTACGGCGTGCCCCCCGACGACGTGCCGGTCAGCGCCGCGACCGTGTCGGTCCTCGAGGTGAAGAACGCGAGGAGACCGAGCTGGGCGACCTGGTAGGCGGCGACCAGCAGTCCGACGCCGCCGACGACCACGCAGCGCCACGGCGAGAAGGAGAACCGGGGCACGAGCGAGCCCGGCGCCCCCTCGCCGCGCCGCCGCCAGAGGTACCAGCCGGCCTCGTAGGCCAGCACCCCGACCAGCACGTGCCACAGGCCCGCCGACACCGTCGACGGCGAGTAGGTGAGGCCGTCGAGCGGATAGGTCCCGGACACCGTCTGCGCGAGGGCCGGCACCGCCAGGAAGACGTAGACGAACACGTAGAACAGCGACCGGGGCATCGTGCGCGAGTCGAAGGCGATCGCCTGCGCGAGCCTCCCGGCACTGATCGCGAGGATCACGAGGCACAGGAGCGTGTTGCCCGGCGTCCCGGTGTTGCGGGTCCAGTCGACGAAGGCGACCGGCACGACGACCATGAGCACGAGCGCGGCCGCGACGGCCACCATGACCCGGCCCCGGGTCACCGCGGAGCGCGGCGGCGCCGGGTCCTCCGGGACGGCGTCCTCGACGGGCGCCTCGACGGGGGTGAGGACGAGTGTCGGCGCCACACCGACCTCGTCCGGCACCGCCGCCCTGCGCCCCACGCCTACGGCCCCACCGGGTGGCGGCGCGCGGTCGGACCCCAGTCGAGGTCCCGGCCCAGGAGCTCCTCGACGACCGCGACGTCGTCGCGGTAGAACGCCCGGAGCTCGGCGTCGACCTCGGGCGAGAGCGCGGGTCGGGTGTTGTCGCACACCCGCGAGAGCACCTTGCTGTCGAGCGCGCCCACGGCGGCGTTCGCGAGCCGCGGCGCGAGCCGGTGCGGCTTCGGGATGCTCGCGTAGGTCCGCTGCGCATCCCACCGCAGCACCAGCGGCGTCCGCAGGCGCAGGAAGCGGAGGCGCGACCGGGAGTACACCCCTTCGTTGGCGCCCCGACGGCTCACCTCGCCGACGCCGCGCTCGGTGATCCCGAGGTGGCGCGCGACGGCGTCCAGGGTGACGTCGGGCGCCCGGCGCAGGTCCTCGTCCACGAGGATCATGAGCTTCTCGCGGGGGAAGACCTCGAGGTAGCGGCTCAGGTGCGCGCCGTAGCGGCCCCACTCGAGGACGTCGCCCGCCGAGCCGTCGTGGTCGCGCAGCCCGCCGTCGAGCAGCCGGCGCATGCCCTCGTCCACCGGCAGGAGCGGCAGGAGGCCCCAACGGACCTTCCAGAAGTACGCCGACACGGCGCGGGCGACCGGGTCGCGCAGGCACACGACGAGGTCGGGCGTGTCCAACAGACCGGCGAGGCGCCGGGGGACCTCGGGCCGGCCGAGGTAGTCGGGGCACTTGAGCCCGAGCCGGGTCTCGGTGCGGTACGCGTAGGGGCGCGCGAAGGCCGGGAAGCCGTCGGGGGTGAAGACGGGGTCGCGGAAGTAGGGCTCCTCGTGGGCCGGGAGCCAGGCCTCGGGATGGTCGCGCAGCGAATTCAGCAACAGGGTCGACGCCGCCTTCTGGGCGCCGATGATCACGAAATCGGGAAGCCGTGTCCTCATCGGAGATCCGTTCTTCCGGCGGCGACGAGACCGAAGGTGTTCGGCGCGATCGCGCGGCGCCCGAGCCGTTGACCGGCCCGCGACTGAGTGGAGAAATAGGGCAGGATCTCGACGCTCGTGAAGTGCGGTGCGAGCAGATCCCGCAGCGCCCGTTCGTCGACCCCCTGGCGCATCACGTGGTACTCGATCATGTCCGAGGGATGGGTGTCGTCGTAGACACCGCGCAGGCGCCGCGCGACGGTGCCCAGCCCGCGGCGGAACTCGCCCTGACCGAGCCGCCACGCCAGGTACACCCCACGGGCGGCGAGGCGGGACCGGCGCCGCAGGCGCGGGTACCAGAGCGGGTCCTGGAACGAGACGAACGCGCCGCCGGGTCGCAGCCGGCCGATGACCGACTCGACCGCGGCCAGGTAGTCCGGGATGTGGTGCAGGACCGAGAGGTAGACGACCACGTCGAAGTCACCCTCGACCGGCACGTCACCGTCGGGGTCGTGCACGACGACGACGTCGGTCGCGGCGAAGCGCGCCCGCAGGATGTCGGTGCTCGGCCCGCTCATCTCGGTGACGACGACCTGCGCCCCGGCCTCGAGCAGGTGCTCGGTGAGCGACCCGTGCCCGGCCCCGACCTCGAGGACGCGCGGCCGCGTGCCCGGCGGCACCGAGGCCCGCACGGTCGCGAGGATCCGTTCGGTGATCCACGACCGCAGTTCCGGATGCTTGAGGTGCGGCGAACCGTGCACGTAGTCGTGCGACTCCCCGTGACCCTCTTCCTGCAGCGCCCGCATGTCGCTCAGGGCCATGACGCCCCCCACCCGTGGTCATCCATCGGTCGACCCGATGGGCAGAAACGAGATCCCGTCGGGAATCCCGATACGCCGTGCGATCCGAGGGAGCGTAGCGAGCCCCCGAAAGCAGGAATGGAGCACCCCGTTCGCGGGGCGCAAGAGATCGAATTCAGGATCATGGCAGCGGAGGCAGGAGCCGATTCAGACGGGGCGCGAGGGTCGCGGCGTAGGACGCGGACATGTGGCTGATGTCGCGCCACACGAGCACGCCGCCGATCACCGGCGCGCAGCGCTCGGTGGGACACAGCGCGTCGCTCATGTCGATCACCGTGACGTCGCGCTGGGCGCGCCCCGCCTCGACGATGGCGGCGCCGTCGACGGTGTTCGCCTCGGCGCGGGAGAACGTGCACTCGGTGAGGCGGTCGCGGTTCTCGGCCACGCAGTCGGGCACCTCGAGGTCGGGGGCGGGGGTGTCGCCGATGACGACGACCCGCGTACCGCGCGCCTGGAAGGGCGCCCACGCCTCGCGGAAGCCCCGCACCAGCAGGTCGGTGGCGCGCGCTCCCCGGACGATCTCGCCGCCCACCATCGGGAAGTGCTCGCCCGACGACACGATGATCATCTTGGGTGGGTTGGGCCCGGTGGTCAGCCGCTGGACGACCTGGTCGCGCCACACCGCGCACTCACGGTAGGTGCGCCCGCCCGGCGTGGTGCCGCCCGCCGCGTCGGAGGAGATCGCGACGTCCTGGGACACGAACGGGCAGCCGGACTTGGTGTAGCCGGTCAGCCGCCAGTGACGCTGCCGGGCGATGGTGCTCAGCGGGGTCGTCCACTGCTGGGCGTGGGAGTCGCCGATCAGGGCGACCTCGGTGGGCGAGGACGTGTCGCCCAGCGCGCACGTCCGGACCTCCGTCTCGAGGATCGCGGTGCTGCACCAGCCCGGGCCGATGTCGTTCTTCGCGCCGACGGGGTCGGGGGTGATCGAGGGGACCGTGTCGGTGGGCGCGCCGGCGGGGTCGTCGCGCGGGTCGTCGGCGAGGACCAGGGCGCCGATCCGGGGCTGGTCGCGGTCCACGTCGCCCGCGGCGTCGAGCGTCAGCGGGACCGCGGAGGCCGTGGTCGGGGTGGTGCCGACCCCCACGATCATCGCGACGGCGGCCATCATCGCCGCCGCCGTGGCGGTCAGGCCGACGGCGAGCGACTTCTCGGGGTCGCGGCGCAGCGGGCGCGAGCGCCGGATCGGGTCCTCGACGTAGCGGTACGAGAGGTAGGCGGGCACGAAGGACAGGACGACGGCGACGGTGCCGAGAAGGACGGTGCGCTCCCCCACCACCGCGGCCGCGACGATGATCAGGGGCCAATGCCAGAGGTAGAGCGAGTACGACAGCGTGCCCACCCACCGCATCGGGCCGACGTCGAGCACGCGACGCGGACCGGGAGCGGCGGCGGACGCGCCCGCGGCCAGCACCGCCGCCGTCCCCAGCACAGGGACGAGCGCGGCGACGCCGGGGAACGGGGTGGAGCTGGTGTAGAGCACCGCGGAGACCGCGATCGCACCGAGGCCGGCCCAGCCCACCACGGCCATCGTCGCCGGTGACCGGCGCGCGACGACGCCCGCGAGCAGGGCCGTCGCGCCACCGACCGCGAGCTCCCAGAGCCGGGTGGTCGTCACGAAGTAGGCGGCGAACGGGTTGTCGGCGGTGAACCACACCGACCAGGCGAGCGACGGGACCCCGACGACGCCGATGGCCACCGCGAGGGCGACGAGCACCCGGCGCTGGACCCCGCCCGGCGCGGCGGCCAGCGTCGTGCGGGGCACGTACCCGAGCCACCGGGTGCGCAGCAGCGCCGCGACGGCCACGAGCAGCAGCGGCCACACGATGTAGAACTGCTCCTCGACCGCCAGCGACCAGAAGTGCTGCAGCGGGCTGGCCGTCGAGTCCTGGGCCTGGTAGTCGACGGCGAGCTCGGCGAGGCGCCAGTTCTCGACGTAGATCGCGCTCGCGCCGATGTCGTAGGCGATGTCCAGCCAGCGGGTGCGCGGGATGAGCAGGACCGTCAGCAGGGCGGTGACCAGCAGCACCGTCGCCGCCGCGGGGAGCAGCCGGCGCGCGCGGCGCGCGTAGAAGGAGCGCAGCGAGATGCCGCGCTTCTCGACGAGCTCGGCGAGCAGCAGCGAGGTGATCAGGTAGCCCGAGATGACGAAGAAGACGTCGACCCCGATGAAGCCGCCGGTCAGCGGCAGCCCGGCGTGGTCGACGAGCACCAGCAGCACGGCGACCGCGCGCAGGCCCTCGATGTCGCCGCGGTAGGAGATCGGGTGCGCGAGCGCCGAGAGCGCACCGCCCGCCGGCGGGGCCTCCCGGTCCCGCACCGCCGTCACGCCATCACCGCCCGGCGGAAGGTGAACTCGGCCTGCAGGGGGCGGCCGGCGGCGGAGAGCAGCATCCCCGAGACGTGGGCGAGCACGAAGCCGCGCTCGACGAGGTGGGCGACGATCGCCCCCGCCAGCGCCTGGCCGGTGTAGAGCTCGACGAACGAGCACTCGCAGAGGATCTCGTCGACGCGGTCGAGCCCGTCGCCCGCGCCGCGGAGCACGTCCATCTCGCAGCCCTGGGCGTCGATCTTCAGCAGGACCGGGCGGGCGACGTCGTCGTCGAGGTGGTCGGCGAGGGTGACCACCGGGACCTCGCGCGACCCGGTGCTCGCGGTGCCGGGGAACTCCTCGGCCTGCCGCCCGATCTCGCGCAGCGAGGACGAGTCGTCGCGGCCCGCGATGTGCAGGGTGCTCACGGCCGGGGCCGCCCCGACGCCGACCTCGTGGACCTCGACGGGCCCGTCGACGACCTCGCGGATGCGGCACGCCGCCTCGGCGAGCGGCTCGAAGCACACCAGCCGCGCGCCCGGCCAGTTCTGGCGGGCGAACACGGCGAACTGCCCGCGGTTGGCGCCGACGTCGAGCACGGTGGCGAACCCGCGCGAGAGCTTGGCGTCCTCGTTCTCCGTGCTCGCCAGCACGCCGCGGCGCAGCGCCCGCAGGTAGCTGCGGTGGCGCACGGCTCGCGACAGCTTGCGCGTGCGCAGGGTCGCGATCGCGATCCCGGTCGACAGGCTCATGCCTCGCCCCGCTTCTGCAGGAACACGAACAGCATCGGCCGCATCGGCGGCGGGGTGAGCGACGAGAGGGCGCGGAAGGCCGCCCATCCCACCCGCGAGCCGCTCGCGTAGGCGGGCCCGCCCTCGTGGGCCCAGACGACGTGCTCCCAGTGCTCGGTCGGGAAGCAGCGGCGCAGGGCGGCGCGGCTGTTCATCCGGTAGGTCGTGGGGAAGGTGTCGACCTCGTGCTTGCCCGGCTGCAGCCGGCGCAGCACCGCGACGTGGTGCCGGTTCGGCACGGCGCGCGCGGCGGTCGCGATGACGCCCCACCGGTTGGGCGTGCGGGCGCAGATCCAGCCGCCCGGCCGCAGCACGCGCGTGAGCTCGCCGGCGACCCACGCCGGCTCCTCGACGTGCTCGAGCACGAAGTCGGCGACCACGACGTCCACGGAGGCGTCGGCCAGCGGCAGCGGCTCGCCGGGCACGACGACGTGGGCCTCGTCGACGGCGGTGTTCTCGTGGACGGCCGGGTCGACGTCCAGGCCGATGACGTGGGCGCCGGTGCCCCGCAGGCTCTGCAGGTCGCGGCGGAACGCGACCGGGTCCTCGAGGAACTTCCCCCGCCCGGCACCGAAGTCGACGACCACCGCGTCGGGCGGCAGCAGGGCGCGCACCCGCGTGTAGAAGCCGACCGTCCCGTCGACGCGGCTGTAGCCGCCCGCCCGGACCTCGGGGAACCAGCGCTCCACGACGGGAGGGGTGGTCACGGTGCCTCCCCGACCCGCTCGAGCCAGATGCTCGACGGGAAGTGCCGCCGGCGGCCGTCGCCCCCGACGCCGTCGTCGACGTAGAGCCCGTCGTGCAGGGCGCGCGGGCGGTAGTCCGGCAGCAGGGCCGCGAGCTCGTCGGGGCGGTCGTGGTGCAGCGCCGACTCGCAGGCGAGCACCCGCAGGCGCGGGTTGTCGGTGAGCAGGGCGGCCAGCAGCGTCGACTCCTGCCAGTCGAAGACGCTGTCGAGCACGTCGGGCTGGTGCAGGTAGGGCAGCACCACGTCGTGGATGTGGACGACGACGCCGGGCGCCAGGCGCGGGATCACCTCGAGGTAGAGGCGGGCGAGCTCGGAGCCCGTGCGCACGGTGTGGGTCGAGTCGATGAACAGCACGTCGCCGGCGCCGAGGGCGGCGAAGACGGCGTCGTCGGCGTCCTGCGCGCGCCGGGCGACCACCTCCACGCCGGGCAGCGCCCGCAGCGCGTCCCGGGGATGGGGCTCGACGCAGGTGATGGTCGTGGTGCCGCGGCCCTCGGCGGCGTTGCGGTCCGCGGCGTGCCGGGAGATGACCGTGGAGACCCCGCTGCCGACCTCGACGAGCCGCGCCGGCGCGAGCGAGCGGACCACGCTGTGCAGCACGACCGACTCGATCGGGCCGTAGCCCGGCCCGCGGTCGGTGCCCAGGCCGCGCCACAGCTCGAGGCCCGCCGCCTCGCCGGCGTAGGGCTCGCACACCGAGCGCAGCCACGCCAGCTGCTCGTCGAGGGACCAGGTCAGCCCGACGATCTCGACACGCCGTGCCCAGCTCGCGCGCTCGGTCCGCAGCCCGCGGCGGTCGGGCACCTCGGAGTAGTAGTGCACGGGCTGGACGCGCACGCCTGCGCGCTCGGTGACCCGGTTGACCAGGGGGATCACGCGCTTGAGCCGGTCCCGTGCGAGCGTGCCGACGCGCCCCATGCCGGTCCTCCTGTCGGTGCCGTCGCGCCCCGACCGCTGGCGTACGGTGCAAACCTTCGGGTGACACACGCCACCGAAACGGGCGACACGCTACCGGCCCCGCTCGATCGCCCTGACAGAGGAGCCACGGTGCCGAGGACGGGAACGCCGCGGGGACGGCGCGACACCTGGCGGGGCCTCGCGCTCGCCCTGCTCCTGGCCGTGGCGACCGCCTGCGCGACCGGCCCCGAGGACCCGAGCTCACCGGTCCTCCGCACCGCTGGTGGGGATCTCCAGGGGATCGACGACGGATCGGTGCAGCGCTACCTGGGTCTGCGGTACGCGCAGCCCCCGGTCGGGGACCTGCGGTGGGCGCCGCCGGTCGCGGTCCCCGCCTGGAGCGGTGTCCGCCCGGTGACCGCGTCCGGTCCGCGCTGCCCGCAGCGGGGCGGAGCATCGGCCGGCCAGGTCCCGGCCGACCAGAGCGAGGACTGCCTGTTCCTCGACGTCACGGTCCCGACGCAGCGGGCGGCGGACGCCCGCCTTCCCGTGGTCGTGTGGTGGCACGGCGGCGGATACGTCAGCGGGGCGGGCTCCGACGTCGACCCGCGCAGGCTCGCCGAGCAGGGGGTCGTGGTGGTCTCCGTGAACTACCGGCTCGGGCTCCTCGGCTACCTCGGGCTGCCGGGACTGGTCGGCTCGGGGAGCTTCGGGTTCCTCGACCAGCTGGCCAGCCTGCGCTGGGTCCGCGACAACGTGGCCGCGTTCGGCGGCGACCCCGCCGCGGTCACCGTCGCGGGCCAGTCGGCGGGGGCGGCGGCGGTCTGCGCCCTGCTGGGCTCGCCCGCGCTCGGGGATCTCGGGGTGGCCCGCGCGATCGTGATGTCGGGGTCCTGCTCGGTGAGCTGGCCGCCGACCGCGCTCGGCCCGGACCGGGGACCGCGCCGCCTGTACGCACCGCGGGAGGCCGTCGAGGCCGCCGGCGCGCAGACCGCGGCGGGGCTCGGCTGCACGGGCCCCGACGCGGCGACCTGCCTGCGCGGGCGCTCCACCGCGCAGCTCCTCGACGCGACGCCGCCGCAGACCGTGCTGGCCTACGGGTCCGACGTCCTGCCGGTCGAGCCCGGTGACGCCCTGGACGGGCGCCGGACCCCGATCCCGGTGCTCATCGGGACCACCCACGACGAGGCGCGGGCGTTCGTGCGCCCGCAGCAGCGTGCCGACCCCGCCCGGTTCGGGCCGAGCGCCTACCCGCGGCTGCTCGAGGCCGCCTTCGGGGGTTCGGCCGACGCCGTCGAGCGCGAGTACCCGCTCGCCCGCCACGGCGGCTCGGGCCCCGCGACCTGGTCCGCGGTGCTCACCGACACCGTGTGGTCGTGCCCGACGCTGCGCGACGAGCAGGCCCTCGCCAGGTCGGCCCCGACCTTCGCCTACGAGTTCGCCGCGCCCGACCCCGACCCCGGCGCCGGGGACGAGGGCCCGAACCGCCTGCCCGTCGGCGCCCAGCACTCGGGCGACCTGCCCCTGCTGTTCGACGTGCCCGGGGTCGGGTCGCTGCCCGACGCCGAGCAGGACCTCGGCCGCCGCGTCGTCGCGTCGTGGGCCGCCTTCGCCCGCACCGGGCGGCCCGACGGGCCCGGGCTGCCGCCGTGGGAGCCGGCCGACCGCGACGGGGTGCCCCGGCCGACCGTGCTGGGGGTGGAGGGCGTCGCACCGTACGACGCGTCCGTCGAGCACCACTGCGGCTTCTGGGCGCGCACCGCACGGGCCGGTGCCCGGTGAGGCCCCGCACGGTGCTCGTCGTCGGCCCGCTCCCGCCGCCGCGGCACGGCGCGAGCCACGTGACCGAGGCCGTCCTCGCCGAGGTCCGCGCGCTCGCGGCGGCCGCGACGGGCACGCGGGTCCGGGTCGTGTCGACGGCCGCGACCGGGGCGGGACCGCGCTACCACCTGCGCCGGGCGGCGAGCCACGTCCGCGCCGGGATCGCGGTGCTCGCCGCGCGGGCGCGGGGACCGGTCGTCGTCTACGTGGGCGGCGCCGGGAGCGGCGGTCTCTGGTACCAGGCCGCGGTGCTGGCCGTGGCGCGCGCGGCCGGCGCGGTCCCGGTGTTCCACCACCACTCCTACAACTACCTGCTGCCCGGCGAGCCCCCCGCGCGGGTCATGACGGTGCTGGCCCGGCTGCTCGGGCCGTCCGGGACGCACGTCTGCCTCAGCGAGGGCATGGCCGCGACGTTCCGCGCCCGCTATCGCACCGCGGCGGCGGTCGTCGTGGTCAGCAACGCCCGGGTCGTCGAGGCGCCGGGGACCGTCACGGGCGACCACGACGGCCCTGTCGACCGGCTCGTCCACGTCAGCAACCTCACGGCGGAGAAGGGCGTCCTCGACGTCCTCGACGCCTTCGACGACCTGCGGGCCCGGGGCCGCGAGGTCGGGCTGACCCTCGTCGGGCCGGCGGACCCCGAGGTGCAGGCGGCGATCGACGGCGCGCGGCGTCGTCACGGCGCCGCGCTGCGCCACACCGGACCGCTCGACCGCGACGGGGTGGCCCGCGAGCTCGCGGGGGCGGCGGTGTTCGTCTTCCCCAGCCGCTACCGCCACGAGTCGCACCCACTGGTCGTCCACGAGGCGCTCGCCGCCGGGGTCCCGGTGCTCGCCACCGCGCGCGGTGCGGTCGCCGAGCTGCTGCCGCCGGGATGGCTGGTGGACGAGGTCACGCCCCTGGCCGACCAGGTCACGCAGCTGCTCGACGACGACCGCGAGGCGCTACGGGCCCTGGCGCGAGCCCACTACGAGCGGAGCCGGGCGGAGGGCATCGACCTCCCCCGGTACCTCGTCGGCAGCTCCTGAACGCTGCATCCGCGCCACCGCGACCACGACCCCGAACGCCGCCCACTCGGTCTGGTGCAGGAAGCCGTTGCCGCTGGTGAAGCAGCGCAGCAGCACCAGCGAACACGCCGTGACCGCGGCCAGGTCGGGCAGCGAGCGCGTGTCGAGGTAGCGCCGGACCGCGGCGAGCCCGTACCGGGCGATCACGACCACGACGACGAGCGCGCACAGCCCGCCCACCCAGCCCGCCCGGAACAGCACGTCGAAGAAGAGCGTGTGGGTCGAGATCGCGAGATCCGGCCCACCGCCGAGCACCCGGTTCGCGATCTCGCCGCCGGTGAGGCCGAAGCTGGAGAACCTCGCCTCGTAGCTCCCGGAGTCGAGCGCCCGCGAGTACAGCAGCCCGACCAGCCGCGCCCCGACGACGACGAGCACGACGGCGCCCGCGACCGTCCCGACCACCGCCATCCGGCTCAGGCTCATCCGCAGGAACGCCCGCAGCAGGACCACGACGCCGCCGAGGACCGCCGCGAGCACGACCGCGCGCGAGAGCGACAGCACGATCACCACCGCGCCCGCGGCGACGGCGAGGCCGGCGAGCACCGCCGTCCGGCGCCGCAGGCCGCTCGCGAGGCACGTGACGACGATGATCAGCAGCAACGCCGCCATCACCTCGTGGCGGACGCTGGCCGGCGCCGGGCTGTCGACGGTGGACAGGCCCTGGCGGAAGACGCCGAAGATCAGGGCGTTCTGGTTGCCCGTGAGCAGGGCCTGCTGGAGCTGGGCGAGGGGGCTGACGCCGTTGGCGCGCAGGTTCTGGTCGAACCCGACGAGCGTCCAGGTCACCGCGAGCGGTGCGCACCACGCGAGCACCCGGCGGCCCTCGGGCCGGGCGAGCGCGGTGGTCGTCACCGTCGCCAGCCCGAGACCGACGGCGAAGTACACGAGGTGCTGCACCGGCTGCGCGGCGTCGCCGCCGTAGACGACCGCGCCGACGACACACATCAGCGTCACCCCGACCATGGCGACGCACATCGGCGCGAGCTCGCGCGCGATCCCGTGGCCGCGGCGCGAGGCGAGCAGGTAGATCGTGCCCATCGCGAGGGCCCCGACGTGGAACCAGCGCAGCACCCCGAACGGCGTGGCGGACAGGATCTCCCACTGCTGCGGCAGCGGCACGAGGAACGCCAGCACCGCGACCGCGGCCCACCGGGCTTCCCGGGGCTCGACCATCGGCGCCCGCCTACGAGGACGCGTCGGCGCTCGTCCTGCGCCCCGGGGCCGCGATCGGGCCGGTGAGGTCGGCGAGCTGCGGCGCCCGCGACGGGTAGGACGTCCGGCGGTCGCCGTACGGGTCGGTGGACGGCCCCTCGGGGGACACCATGTTCAGCACGGTGCCGAGGATCCGTGCCTCGACGCGGTCGAGCGCCCGGAGGGTGGCCTCGACGTCGGGTCGGGTGGTGCTCCCGGCGCGCACGACCACCACGACGCCCCCGACCCGGCCCGCGACGATGGACGCGTCCGCCACGGGCAGCGCGGGCGGGCAGTCGACGATCACGGTGTCGTAGCGCTCCTGGAGCTCGGCCAGGAGCACCGGCATCCGGTGCGCGCCGAGCAGCTCCGCCGGGTTCGGCGGCACGGGCCCGGCGGCGATGACGTCCAGCCGGGCGGCGACCGGCTGGACCGCGCCCTCGACCCCGGTGCGCCCGATGAGCGCCGTGCTCAGGCCCACGTCCGAGACGAGCCCGAAGTACTCGGCCACCGAGGGCTGCCGCAGGTCGGCGTCGACGAGGCAGACGCGCTCGCCGAGCTGCTGGAGGCTCAGCGCGAGGTTGCCGGCCACCGAGCTCTTGCCCTCCCCGGCGACGGCGCTCGTCACCGCGAGGACCCGCGGGGCGTCGTCGACGAAGGCGAACTGCAGGCCGGTCCGCAGCTTGCGGAACGCCTCGGCGCGGACGCCGCCCGGGTCGTCCGACACGAGCGGGCGGGACGTGCCGGCGGGGTCCCGGGGGATGCTGCCGAGCAGCGGCAGGTCGGTGACCCGCGCGAGGTCCTGCTCGCCGGCCACCGTCACGTCGAGCTTCTCGCGCAGCAGTGCGAGCCCCACACCGAGCACGAGCCCGGCGAGGAAGCCCGCCAGGATGGTCGGCACGGGGCTCGGCCACAGCGGTGACGTCGGGGTGACGGCCTGCTTGAGCGTCGTCACCCGCACCGGCGACGGCGGGCCGGACGCCGGCGTCTCGAGCTCCTCGATCGTCCGGCTGAGCTGGTCGGCGGTCGCGTTGGCCAGTGCCGCGGCCTCGGACGCGTCGGAGCTGCGCGCCTGGATCCCCAACAGCACGGTGCCGGTCGGCGCCGTTGCCGTGATCTGTGACGCCAGCTCGTCGGGGGTCGTGTCCAGCCCGAGGCGCGCGACGACGGGCTCGAGCACCCGCGGACTGGTGGCCACCTCGGTGTAGGACCGCACGCGGTCCACCGTGAAGCTGCCGCCCTGGAAGAGCTGCTGGCTGGGGTTCGCCGCGTCCACCTGGGTGGAGACGAACAGCCGCGCCTCGGCCTGGTAGGTCGGCGGGATCAGGAACGTGATCGCCGCGACGACGGCGGTGACCGCCAGCGTCGTCACCAGAACCGTCAGCCGCCGGCGCTGCAGCGCCGCCCCCAGGCCCTTCAGGTCCACCGCGACCGTCCCCCCGCCTCCGACCGCCTGCCCGCCTCCGACCGCCGCCGCGCCACCATCGCCTCGGCCCACTCCTCGTAGGCCCCGAGCGCGGCCTCCTCGGTGAGCACCGCGTCGGCGTACGCGCGCCCGCCCTCGCCGAGCGCCGCGCACTGCCGCGGGTCGTCGCGCAACGCCCAGGCCGTCTTGAGCAGCAACGACGGGTCGCCCGAGCCGACGAGCACCCCGCCGCGGGCGGCGAGCACCTCGGACGCCCCGCCGCTGCGCGGGTCGGTGACGGCCAGCACCGGGCGTCCGGCCGCGAAGTAGGAGGTCAGCTTGCCCGGCACGCACATGTCGCTGACCTCGGGCTTCTCGTTGAGCAGCAGCATGTCCGCGGCGGCCATCGCGTCCTCGAACTGCCCGTCCGGCAGCGGCGCCCGGAACTCCAGGCGCTCGACGCCGGCACCGAGAGTCTGCAGCGCCTCCCGCCGCGCGCCGTCGCCGAGGAGCACGAACCGGATCGGCGCGCCCCGCTCGTCGGCCAGGCGGGCGGCCTCCACGACGTTCTCCAGGCCCTGCTTGTAGCCCATGTTGCCGGCGTGCAGCACGACGGTCTCGTCGGGGGACCAGCCGAACGCGGCCCGCGTCGCCGCGCGGTCGGCGGTGGAGGTGACGACGTGCGACCAGTTGCGGATGACGACGATGCGCGACGGGTCCACCCCGAGCCCGAGCACGCTGTCCCGGAAGCGGTCGTGCAGCACGGAGACGCCGTCGGCCCCGCGCAGGAGCGCGCTCTCCAGCCGCGTCACGAGCGAGCGGCCGCGGCCGTTCATCGCCCCGGTCTCGGGGAACGCCCGCGAGTACAGGTCCTGCACGACCACGCCGACCGCGGTGCGCGTCCCGAACCGCCGGGCCAGGCCCGCGCCCACCGACATCAGCGACGGGCTCATCACGAGGACCAGGTCCGGCGGACGCCCGGCGGCGACCGCCGCCTCGAGGGCGAACACCGCCTCCATGACGACGCGGCCCGGCCCGAGGGTGTTGCGGGGCAGGGGGTGGCGGACGCGCAGGACGTCGACGTCCCCGTCGCGCTCGCGACGCCACGCACCCGTCTCGTAACCGGGAGCGAACGCCCACGCCGGATAGTGTGGGAACCCGGTGACCACCCGTACCCGGTGCCCGGCCGCGGAGAGCCCGCGGGCGATGCCGGTGGAGTAGCAGGCGACGCCGGTGACCTCGGGCGCGTAGTTGATCCCGATCACGAGGATGTCGAGCTGTTCGGACAAGCCGGCCCCCTCAAGGTGACACCGCGATGGCGGGGGGTCGGCCCGCCGCAGGCGTCGTCGCGTCCCGGCACGGATCCGCGGGATCCCCGACCCCGGCGAACCTGGGGGTGCGGCCGAACCGTGGCGGCACGGTACCCGATCGGGCGAGGCCCCCTTCGCCCAGGCACCGCAGCGCCGGAGTCGATCACCGCCTCTGACCAGCACCGGGGTCGGGGCGGCCGCGCCGGAGCGGAGTCCTACAGTCGGTGGCCGTCACGCCGAGACGGGGGGCCATTCGTGCACGACGTGTCACCGGTGGTGGGAGCGCGCGAGCGCCGGCTCGCGGAGCTGACGGCACCCGGCGCGGCCTACGAGCTGCGCGACGAGGTCGTCGACGGGGTGCCGTTGCGGGTCTACGCGCGCGCCCCGCGCTCGCTCGCCGAGGTGCTCGCCGCGAGCCGGTCGTTCGGTGACCGCGACCTGCTCGTCCACGGTGACGACCGCCTGACCTTCGCCGAGCACGCGGACCTCGCGACAGCGCTCGCGGGCTGGCTGCACCACGTCGCCGGTGTCGGCCGGGGTGATCGGGTGGCCGTGTCGATGCGCAACGTGCCCGAGTGGAGCCCGGTGTTCTGGGCGACCACCGCGCTCGGGGCGATCCTGGTGCCGCTCAACGCCTGGTGGACCGCCGCCGAGTTCCGGCACGCGCTGGCCGACTGCCGCCCGTCGCTGGTGATCGCCGACCCCGAGCGCGTCGACGTGCTGCTCGGGGTGCCCGAGCTCGACGTGCCGGTGATCGAGGTCCGCGGGACGCGGGGGCGCGGCGGCGGGATCGTGCCCTGGGACGAGGTCGTCGAGCAGTCGCGCGCCGTCGGCCCGGCGCCGGAGGTGCCGATCGGGCCCGACGACGACGCGACCATCCTCTACACCGCGGGCACGACGGGGACCCCGAAGGGCGCCGTCGGGAGCCACCGCAACTTCGGCACCGACGTCATGAACCGCTCGCTGGCCGTGGTCGCGGGCCGGGGCGACGCCGCCCCCGTACCGAGCCGGCTCCTGCTGACCTACCCGATGTTCCACATCGCCGGGCTCTGCGTGCTGGTCTCCGCGGTGTGGGCCGGCACCACGGTGGTGACGATGCACCGCTGGGACCCCGACGAGGCCGTCACGCTGATCCGCCGTGAGCGCCTCACCGGCGCCGCCGGCGTGCCGCTGACGATGGGTCAGCTCGTCGACGCCGTGGCCCCGCACCGCCACGAGCTGGGGCACCTCGGCGCGATCCGGATGGGCGGCACGGCCGTCCCACCGGAGCTCGTGCGCCGCATCGGCGCCCGCTTCGACGGGGCGGTCGCCCCCACCAACGCCTACGGCCTCACCGAGACCACCTCGGGGGTCGTGACGACGTCCGGGGCCGAGTACCTGGCCAGCCCCGACGTGGTGGGGCGGCCGTACCCGGGCCTGGAGCTGGCGGTGGTCGACCCCGCCACCGGCGACCGGCAGCCCCCGGGCGAGGTCGGGGAGGTGTGGCTGCGGGGCGCGAACGTCGTGCGGCGCTACTGGAACGCGCCGGCGGCGACCGCGCAGGCCTTCACCGACGGCTGGTTCCACACCGGCGACCTCGGCCGCGTCGACGACGAGGGCCGGCTGCGCGTCGTCGACCGGATCAAGGACGTCGTCGACCGCGGCGGCGAGGCGGTGCACTGCGTGGAGGTCGAGGACGCGATCGCGGAGCACCCGGACGTCGTCGAGGTGGCGGTGATCGGCGTGCGCCACCCCGACCTCGGCGAGGAGGTGGGCGCGATCGTGCGCACCCGCCCCGGCACGGCCCTGCGCGCCGACGACCTGCGCAGCGACCTCACGGCACGCCTCGCGCACTTCAAGATCCCGACGGTGGTCGCCTTCCGTGACGAGCCGCTGCCCCGCAACGCCGTCGGGAAGATCCTGAAGCAGCCGTTGCGGGCGGGGCTGCGCGTCCCCTGAGCCCGCGACCTGCAGCGACGACGCTAGGGTCCCGCGAACGGGTGAACCCGCGAGGGCCGTTCGAGGGGGGCGGGCATGACCATGGTGGCCGAGGGTCGCGACGGGACCGGGGGCGCGACGCCGCCCCGCTGGACCCCGTCCGCCGCCGAGCTCGACGACGTCGACATGGTGCTGCGCGGCGCCTACCGGGGCGTCAACGGCTTCGTCGCCGGGTCCCCCGGGCGGGAGCCGGCCCCGACGCTGCTGGTGCCGACGGACGTCGCGGACCGGGCACGGGAGGCGGGCCGGCTGCTGCTGCTCGAGGAGGAGGGCGTGCCCGTCGCCGAGCTCGCGCCGACCGCGACCTGGGAACCGGGCGACGCCGCCCCGGGCCGTCGCGGGCTGGTCGGCCCGCTGCG
This sequence comes from Actinomycetospora aeridis, assembly GCF_037400275.1. Taxonomy (NCBI): domain Bacteria; kingdom Bacillati; phylum Actinomycetota; class Actinomycetes; order Pseudonocardiales; family Pseudonocardiaceae; genus Actinomycetospora; species Actinomycetospora aeridis. The sequence goes on from NZ_JBBEGL010000004.1 coordinate 221,779, forward strand.
CGACCTCGGGGAGCACCCGCGCGGGAGCCACGCCGCGCTGCGCGTCGCGGCGCCGGGACCGTCCCGCGACGCCGCCGCCGTGCTCGGGGTGCCCGTCGACCGCCCCCTGCCCCTGCCGGTGCTGGTCGCCGTGCGGGCGGCCGCGGACCGGCTCGACGCCCGGGTGGTGCTCTTCCCCCTCACCGGTCACGGCCGGCCGCACGGGCTCGACGGACCGGCCCTCGTGCGGACGTGCCTGGCGGTGCGCGACACGGTCGCCGCGGACGTGGTGCCGGTCGCGGTGCCCCGCCGCGGGGGCGCGGACGGGGGCGTCGACACCAGCGCCGACACCGACCTGGTGCGCCACGTCGCCGCGGCCTACGGCGCCACCCACGTGGCGGGGCCCGCCGTCTCCGGCGACGGCCGTCACGGGCAGGACCTGCCCCCGGTGGTCGACCTGCCCGCGGTGGCGCTCGACCTGCGCACCGGCCTGTGGGCGCTCGAGAGCGATGTGCCGGTGGCGCACCGCTCCACACTGCTGACCCCGGCCGACGTGGACGCGCACCTCACCGAGGTCACCGACCGTCGTGCCGCGCCGTCGCTCGACCTGTTCGACGTCGCCATCCACCGCGAGCTGCGCCGCACCCGCCCCGGCGGAAGGCTCGGTTTCGCGGTGCTGCTGACCGGCCTGTCCGGCGCGGGCAAGTCCACGATCGCGCGGGCGCTGCACGACACGGTCCTCGAGCGCAGCGACCGGACGGTGACGCTGCTCGACGGCGACATCGTGCGCCGCATGCTCTCCTCCGAGCTCACGTTCAGCCGCGAGCACCGCGCGCTCAACGTCCGGCGCATCGGCTTCGTGGCCGCCCAGATCACCGGGCACGGCGGGGTCGCCCTGTGCGCGCCGATCGCGCCGTACGACGACGTCCGCCGCGAGATGCGCGCGATGGTGGAGTCGACGGGGGCGGGGTTCGTGCTCGTGCACGTGGCGACGCCGCTCGAGGTCTGCGAGGAGCGCGACCGCAAGGGGCTCTACGCGAAGGCGCGCGCCGGCATCATCCCGGAGTTCACCGGCATCTCCGACCCCTACGAGGTCCCCACCGACGCGGACGTCGTGGTCGACACCGCCCGGGCCGACCCGGGCGCGGCGGTCGAGGAGATCCTCGCGGTGGCCGCCACCCGCGGCTGGATCGAGCTCGACGCGCCGTCCTGATCGCTAGTCGGCCGGTGCCGCGGCCAGGTCCTCGGCGGCCACCGGGCCGGCATCGTCCCGCGCCGCCCGCAGGGCGAGGACGGCCGTGAGGGCCAGGACGACGGTCGCGCCGGCGGCGAGCCCCCACGCCAGTCCGGCCGGTCCCGCGACCAGGATGCCGGCGGCTGCCGCGCCGACCATCACGACGAGACGCGCGACCTGGACGGTGAACGTGGTCGCCCCGCGGCGCAGGGCACGCAGCAGCACCTGGCACGGCAGCGCGAGCGTGCTCGCGACACCCTGCAGCGCGATCGGGACGACGAGGGCCGCGAAGGCCACGTACTGGTCGAACAGCAGCGCCATCAGCGGCTCGCGGGCGAGCGCGACCGCGATCAGGACGAGGGCGACCGGCGAGGCCGTCACGGCGACGGTCCGGACCGCCGCCCGCAGACGGTCACGGTCGCCGCGCGCCCGGACGACCCCCGGCGTGAGCACGCTCGAGAGCGCGCCGAGCACCACGATGGCCGGCTGGTAGGCGAGCAGCTGGACCGCGCGCAGGCCACCCGCGTCGGTCGCGCCGAGGAGCAGGCCGGTGAGCTGCAGGACGAGGTAGAGCTCGAGCTGCGACACGAACGCGGTCGCGGTGAACCACCCGGCGACGTCGCGCGTGGTGCGCGTCCACGGGCCGGGGCGTGCGGGCACCGCGCGGGTCAGGACGACGAACAGCAGGAAGCCCGCCGTGGCGCCGATCCCCCACGCCGTGGCGAGCAGACCGATGCTCTCCTGACCGCCCGCCAGCAGCCAGGCGACGATCACGGCCGCCTGGGCGAGCGCCCACGCGACGTCCAGGGCCAGCGCGGAGCCCTGCCGCTCGGTGGAGAGGAAGACGTAGCGGGCGGCGTCGTGGAGCAGCGCCAGGGTCACCCACGGCGCGAACCACAGCACGGTCGTCGCCCCCGCCGCGACACCGATCGCCGCGAGCACCGCCGAGCCCACCAGCCCGGCGAGCAGCGTGAAGCCGAGCGCGGAGCGCACCATCGACCGCCGCGTGGCCTCGTCGAGGGTCGGCAGGTGCACCTGCATCGTGCTGCCGATGAGGCCGCGACCGGCGGCGAGCACGACCGAGACGACCGCGAACACGACGACGAAGTCGCCGAACGCCGCGGGTGCGAGCAGCTGCGAGGCCAGGTAGACGGTGGCGACGTTGGTGCCGGCGTTGAGGAACTGGCCGGCGATCCCGAGCACGGGCCGGCGGGCGCGGCCGATCACCCGGTGCCAGCCCGGCATGTCCCCCACCACCGTTCCGGTCGACGCCGACGGTCCGGTGCATCCTGCCCCGCCGTCCGCACGGTCACGCACGGCGGGATACTCACCCACTCGGGCCCTCGTCCCCCGCGTTCGGAGTCGTCTTGGTCGTGCGTCACCGCCGGATGCGGACCCTGCTGGCCGCGCTCGCCGTGCTCCTGCCCGCGCGGGCCCGTCGCGTGCTCTATGTCCGGCTGCTCGGGCACGAGATCGACCCGGCCGCGACCGTCGGGCACTCGTTCGTCGACGTCGAGCACCTGCGCATGGGCCCGTCGGCGGTCATCGGGCACCTGTGCGTGATCCGCGGCGCCCAGGACGTCGAGCTCGGCACCGAGGCGCTCGTCGGGAACCTCAACTTCGTCAACGCCGTCGGCCGGACCAAGGCCCACTTCGCCCACCTGGACCGGCACCCGGCGCTGATCATGGGGGACTGCTCGCGCATCTCGACGATGCACTTCGTCGACTGCTCGGACCGGGTCGAGCTCGGGGAGCACAGCGGCATCGGCGGCGTCTGGACGATGGTGCTCACGCACACCTACGCGTTCGACACGGCGACCCAGGTGTCGGCGCCGGTGACCATCGGCGCCCGGTCGGTCGTCAGCACGCGGTGCACCCTGCTGCCGGGTGCCGCCCTGGCGGAGCGCAGCATCCTCGCGGCGAGCTCGCTGCTCGCCAAGCCCGTCGAGGAGATCGAGAAGCTCTACGCCGGCACCCCGGCGAAGCCCGTGCGCGACCTCGATGCCGACAGCCCCTACTTCCGGCGCACGTCGTCGCGCCTGCACCAGGGGTAGCGCGGGTGGGGACGCGCTGGACCCGGCGCGGGGCACTCGCCCTCGGCGGCGGCCTCGCGGTCGCCGGCATCGGGGTCGGTGCCGCGGGCCGGGGGCCTGCCGCGGCTCCCCCGCCGTCCCCGCCCTTCCCGTCGGCGGACGCCGCCCGCCGCGCCGGGTGGACCGTCGTCACCGACCTCGGCGCGATCGGCGACGGCGTCTCCCGGCCGCTGTCGTCGCTGTACCCGACGTTGGACGCGGCCCGGCGCGAGCACCCCGCCGCGGTGGGTCTCGACGACGAGCTCGACGGCGCGGCGATCCAGTCGGCCGTCGACTCGGGCGCCGACCGCGTCTACTACCCGCCCGGCCGGTTCGTCCACAACGCCGCGATCCGCGTGCGCAGCGGGCAGCGCCACCTCGGCGCCGGCCCCGGCACCGTGCTGGTGAACAACCGCGTCCGCGCCCGTCCCGTCGACCTGCCCGACGCCCACACCTTCGAGATCGGCAACATCCACCCGGTCGCGATGCTCGCCGGCTCCGCCCAGTCGTGGGCGACGCGGCCACTGGCCCCCGTGGCCGCCGGCTCCCGCACGGTCTCGCTCGCCGCGCCGCTCGGCGGCGCGCGGGTCGCGGTCGGCGACATCGTCATGATCCGCTCCGACGGCGTGCCGACCGCCGCGGGACGGTTCGGCGTCACCTACGACTTCGAGATGTGGAACCGGGTCACCGCCGTCGACCCGGCGACCGGGCGGATCGACCTCGAGCTCCCCGTACCGCGCGACATCGTCGCCGCCCCGGCGCCGGCGGAGGTCCTCGCCGGTCCGACGCTCTGCCTCAACGACGGCGTCGACCTCACCACCGGGCGGCCGTGGTCGATCGTGCAGGACGTCGAGATCGGCCACCTCGCCGTGGAGAGCGCCGGGCTCTGCCTGCGGACCGGCGTCTGGCGCGGGTGGTTCCACGACCTGCTCGTCACCGGCGAGAACATGATCGGTTTCAACGCGCTGGTGCAGTCGACCGTGGAGGCCGTCGACGGGACCTTCACCAGCCGCATGATCGAGATCAAGCACGCGAGCCACGACAGCACGCTGCGCCGCATCCGCGGCGTCTACCGGGCTGCGCCCGGCGCCCCGCCGGCCCCGGCCATCAGCATCGGCGAGCAGTCGTTCGGGTGCGCCTTCGAGGACATCGCCTGCCGCATCGGACCCGAGTGCCGCGAGACCGTCCGCGCCGTCGAGCTGTCGTCCCCGGACCTGCGCTTCCGCGGCACGGTGCAGCACTTCGGGCAGGGCGGGAACAGCCAGGTGTGGGCGGTCAAGTCGAACGACCTGCCCGCCAACCCGCCGGCCCGCATCTCCCTCGAGCTCACCGTGCGCTCCCGCGGCGGGCTGCGCTCCTACGGCGTCATCGGCGGCGAGGTCGCCCGGCCGTCCGACCCCCGCGACGTCACCCTGTCCCTCGACCAGCAGTCGCGGGGCGCGCCGCCCGTCGCCGGGGTCGAGGTGCTGCACGGCTCGGCGATCCGGGTGGTGCGCGACGTCGGGGACCGCCCGTGCGCGGTGGCGGCCCCCGGCGCCGAGCTGCCGCAGGGGACGGCCAGCTGCTGACCTTGCCCGCGCGCTACCCCGAACCGGTGCGCTCGGCAGCGTCTTCGGGATCCTCCGACGCCGGTGCGGGCTCCCGAACCGGGGCGGCGTCCTCGACGGACACGTCCGCGCCGCCCGGCTCGGACCGGTCGAGAGTGATGGTCGCCGAGAGGCCGTACGCCAGGGATCCGAAGTAGTCGCTGGTGATGCAGGTGGCGTACAGCCCGTAGTCACCATCGGGGAGCGCCGGGAACTCCGGGAACTCGGCCGACCAGCTGCCGTCGGCGGCCACCTCGGCGTCACCGGAGTACGTGTACTCGTAGGACGGGGCGGGGTCGTATGCCTTGGCCAGCCGGGCCCTGGCCAGCGCCGATCCGGGCGGACACGGCTGGTTCGACCGCACCCGCAGACCCTCGGTGGTCCGCACCCTCGTGGCCGAGACGTCGACGGTGTAGGGATTCGTCATGACGAAGGGCAGGTCCGGAAACGCCTTCACGGTGGGTTCTTCACGCGTCTCGTAGTCCAGGGCCCGGCACGAGATGCTCACGGTGTAGTCGCCCGGTGGGCTCTGCTCCCATTCGGAGGGGGGAGGGTTGTAGGGCTCGAAGCGCGTCTTGAGCCGACCCCGGAGCGCGATCACGGTGGCCTGGCTCCCGTCGGCGCTCAAGTACGTCGAGTCGGAGGCGGCTACGAAACCTTCGGACGACCGCAGCTCGGCGACGACCCTGTTGGACGGAGCGGGGCACCGCTCGGGGGCGACGGCGAGGATCATGAGGCCCGGCGGTCCTTCGTCGGCCGACAGGCCCGGCGTCAGCCCGGTCGTCAGCTCACCTCCCGGGGTTCCCCCAGGCGGACCTCCGACGGGGCCCATGCGAGCGAGGATCTTGCCGCCGACCTCGCGCCCCGCCGCGTCGGCGTCGTCACCGCAGTAGGCCTCGCAGTTCGTGTGGATGCCATAGCCCCGGACGCCCGCCGTGGCCAGGTCGAGCGCCAGAGTCTGGTTGATCACGGTGCCGGTGTCGCACACCAGGTCGCCGTCCGCGCAGAGCTGACTCGTCCGATCGCGCAGCTGGGACGGCACGGCGGTGATCGGGGCGTAGTCCGGGAGGCACGAGGGCCGGCCCGTGACGGGGAAGAGGCCGAGTGCCTCGCAGACACCGTACGAGTCGTCGCCGCGCGGCTCAGCGACGGAGAAGTCGCGGATCGTCGAGTTCGGGAGCCGCTCCGGGTCGGCGACGAGCACTGCCCCCACGATGGCCGTACGTTCCTTCTCCCGTCCCTGGTCTGCGAGGCGGACGAGGTAGTTGTGCGCGGCCATCGCGCCCTGCGAGTACCCCGACAGCACGACCCGCGCGGGCCGTCCCACCGACTCGCACTGGGCGACGATCTGGTTGACGGCCTGCGCGAATCCGGCCTCCGCCTGCCGCTCGCTGTCGAGGTACGCCGCGACCTGTCGCTGGGCCAGCCCGAGCATCGCGCTGTCCGGTGCGGCGAAGAAGCCCGCCACCGCGAAGATCATCGGCTTCACGTCGGCCGCGGGGTAGTTGAGGTTGATGTTCTCGCCGCCGGGCTCGCGCCCGCCGGCGACGATGGCGGCGTCGACACCGTCCCGGACGGCTTGCCCCTCGGGCGCATGCAGCAGGGTGCTCGGACGGTCGTAGTCCTGGTCCGAGCCGCGGGCGTTGACGAAGTAGAAGTTCTTGCACGTGTCGTCGGCCGGGGCGGCCACCGCCACGGCGGCGACGATCACGGTCGCCGACGCGGCGAGCGCGACGGCGAGGACCACCACGATCGTTCGTTGCGAGTAGGTCGGGCCTCGCGGCCCATTGGCTGCGGCCTGCCGTCGGAGCCGGGCCGTCGCCACCCCGGCGACGACGGCCGCGAGGGCGACGACGAGGGCTCCGGCTCCGATCGCGGCGTCCCCTGCGTCGACGCCACCGACGGGATACTGCGGGCCGGCGTCCACGGCGATCGGCTCGCCGGCGGTAGTCAGGCCACCGGACGACCCCTCGCCCGCTGCCGCGTCCTCGGTCGCCACCCCGCCTGCGGGGTCGGACGGCTCTCTAGCGCTCGGCACGTGTCCTGGCGCGCCGGCGCTGACCCCGACCACACCGGCGCCCGGCGTCGAGCCAGCGCCACCGTCCGCCCCGCCACCGCCGGGCACGCCCGCCCCAGGGCCGCTCCCGGGACCGTCACCACCGGGACCGTCACCACCCGGACCGTCACCACCCGGACCGTCACCACCCGGACCGTCACCACCCGGACCGTCACCACCCGGACCGTCACCACCCGGACCGTCACCAGCCGGACCGTCACCACCCGGACCGTCACCACCGGGACCGTCACCACCGGGACCGTCACCACCGGGACCTGTCTCGGTGCACGCCTCGCTCTTGGCAGCGTCGGCCGCGGCGAGCGTCTCGCGGTAGTAGAAGCCTTCCTCGGGAGCCGCGGCGAAGGCCGTGGCGAGGCGGGCGACGACGTCCCGCTCCGACGTCGCCGTGGCGCAGCTGATCGGGTCGCGGGAGCGTCCGTCGTCCGGGGGCTGGTACCCGGGGCACAGGACGATGGCTCGATCGACGCGGGCAGTCTCCAGGTCGCTCACGGCTGCCGCGTGGGGTGCACCGACCGTGAAGTGATCGGCGATGCGCTGCCGGGCCGCCACTTGCGGGTCGCTCGCCAGACGCGCGCTGCAGGTGTCGTCGATCGGGGTTTCTCGGGGGACGCCGTCAGCGCCGACCGCCTCGACAGCCCCTTCGCTTGTCGGTCCCGCCTCCTGCGCAGGGGCGCTGGACCCACCGGCGGCGAGCGCCAAGGAGAACCCCGTGCCCAGAAGGGCGAGCAGGAAGAAGGCCACAACCGACAGCCGTCCGAGGCGCATGGAACCCGCGCGCCTCTTGTGTCTTCCCACCAACGTCCCCCCGGGCGAGCCGCCGAACGCACGATCGACTGATGCGCGTCCGACTCCCCGTCGAGACACTGACGTAATTCGTTACACCTGGGCGACGTCACCCTGTTGCGACCTCGTGACTCGACTCAAGTCTTCGTCTCCTCTGCCGATGGGTAGAAAGGCCCTCGGGCTGACGTCGACACGCGCGGGGGCGAGAAGACATGTCCATCCTGAGCAACGGGAAGCTCGACCAGCGGAGCATCCCTGCTCCCCGGGCCGGCGAGGCGCCGGCGTGGCATGAGCTCCACGCGCTCCTGGCGCGCCTGGCCACCGGCTTCGAGGCGACCGATCGCGACGCCCGCTCGCTTGCCGTGCTGCGCGAGCGGGGTCTGGTGGACGGCCAGGGCGGGATCACCACGCTCGGGGTGCACGTCCTCGAGGAGGAGTAGGGCGGCGACGCCGCCGACACCGACGTCCGCGCCAACGACCTCGCACCGGAGCCGAACGGGTCATAGCCCTCCGGCAAGGAGGTGGTCGACGCAGGAACAGGAAACGTCGAGACGTGACGGATCGACGAGGTCGACACGTGGGGCGCTCGTCCAGCGCACCCTTGTCGAGTCCGGGGGGACCATGAACGCCGAACAGCTCATCATCGCGTCGGCCGAGGCCGCGGCTCGTGTCGTCGGCACCAAGGACTACGCGCGGATGACCCAAGTGGCCCTCACGCTGACCGGACAGCAGCTCGAGCGCTACGTCCGCCAGGCCGACCGACCCGGCTTCATCGCGCCGGTCGACGTCGAGGAAGGCGGCAAGGACCGCGACGGCGCCCTCCTCGCGCTCCCGGACCGTGCGGTCATCGCCTGGACCGTGGGCACCTTCCGCCCGAAGAACTACGAGGTCGAGGTGCCCGCCGCGGCGATCGTCTCGCTGGAGCGGGGGGAGCGCCCACCGACGCGATGGGCTCGGCAACGTGAGGTCCTCCAGATCACCACCGCAGACCGCACCTGGAGTCTCGTTCTTCCTGACGTCCTCGACGGTGGGCAGAGCATCGTGCCGTGGCTCCAGGGGATGCTGCGGGGCGCCGTCGAGCCGGTGTTCGAGCGGGACTGAGGTATCGCTCGCGACCCACACCGGACCGTCGACCACCAACGCGACGTCCGCACCGTCTACTCCGACCGCCTGCACGTCAGGCGCACTCTCGGAAGGCCTATGCCGCAGTCGGGAGGGGTGGTGCGGGGCCGCCGGGGCGTGGCTGTTGGGTGGGGTCGATCCAGGGTGGCGGCGTGAACCAGGGCCGCCGGTTGATCATCTTGACCTGCCAGCCGGCGTGGTGGACCTGGTTGTGGTGATGGGTGCACAGCAGCACCAAGTTGTCGATCTCGGTCGGCCCGCCGTGGCCCCAGAACCTAACGTGGTGGGCCTGGCAGCGCCGCGGCCGGCGGGTGCAGCCGGGGAACGCGCAGCCTTGGTCGCGCACGGTGAGCGCGCGGCGCAGGGCGTCGGGGACGGTGCGGGAGCGGCGCCCGATGTCGAGGGTTTCGGAGCGGGTGCCGAGCACGATGGGGATGATGTCGGCGTCGCAGGCCAGCCGCCGCACGGCGGCGGCGTTGACCAGCTGCTGGTTGTCGAGGACCCCGTGGCCGACGGCGCGGCGCAGCCACTCGTGGTCGATGGTGATGGCGATCAACGCCCGCCCTGCGCTCCCGGCCGCCGCACCTGCGGGCTGGCTGGGTTCAGGCTGGCGGGGTTCGGGGCGACGGGGTTCGGGGATGAGCGCGTCCTGCCCATCACCCGGCTCGCTGTCGCTGGGCTCGCTGTCGCTGGGCTCGCTGTCGCCGGATTCACTTTCGCCGGGTTCGCTGTCGCCGGGCTCGCTGTCGCCGGGCTCGGTCGGGCTGCCTTCGTGGCGGGTGTCGGTGATCAGCCCGTGGCGGCTGTTGGCGGCGGCGAAGAGTTCTTTGAACGCCTCGGCGCGGCGGGCGGGCAGGTCGCGGGGGTCGTCGGGGCCGGCGGGGCGCGACATGACCTCGAACCCGTCGTCGATCATCGCGGCGGCGGCGGGCTCGGTGATCGAGGCGCGCATATCCAGGGAGCCGTCGCGGCGGCGCAGCAGCTGCACCGCATCCGCCCGGGCCTCCTCCGGTTTCGGGGCGGCGCCGTCGGGGTCCAGATGGGCCAGCAGGCGCTGCGCGGCATGCGCCAGCCCGGCCGGCGGCAACGCGCGCGCCTTGTCGGCCAGGGACTGTTCGGCCTCGGCGACCACGGCGGGTGTGAGGTGCTCGAGCTCCTCGATGCGCCGCATCGTCTTCTGAATGATCACCAGGTGGGCCTCGCCGATCTCCCCCGCCGCCAGCGCGGTCGAGGTGTGCGGCAGCCGCGCGGGCAGCGGCTGACCGCCGATGCCGGCATGGGGCACGAGGTCACGGGCCTGCTCGACCAACCGGTTCGCCTCGCGGCGGTCGCAGCGGGCGAGGGTCTCCACCAGCCGCTCGGTCAGCCGGTCCCCGGTCCGGTCGGCCACCCCGACCCGGTCCAGCTCGGCCACATCCTCGAGCAGCCGGTAGTGCTCCGCCCCCCGAGCGTGCAGACGGGTCCGGGCGCGGGCGAGCAGCTCCCGCTCGACCGCGCCGACCTGTTCGCTCATGTGTTCGAGTCTACGGCACATCGGCGACACCCGCGACAACAATCGACAACCACGTCACCATGGTCGACCTCGTACGCGTCGTGATCGTGGGTCAGTCGTAGAACGACGCCAGGAGGTGTCCGTACCGGACGAAGGCCTGGTCGGCGGCGAGGCGACGCGCCGAGCGCGTGGCGGCCCGAGCGGCTCGCTCCTTCCAGAACAGCATGCGCGCCGACACGTACTCGGGCCCGACGCCCCGCGGGAGCCGGTCGGTGTCGGAGAGGCCGCGCAGTCCGAGGACCGCCTGGAGCTCGTCGAGCTCCTCCGCGGTGAAGTCGGCCCTGTTCCGTTCGATCGCCTGGAGCGCCTCGAAGTCGGCGTTGTGCGCCACCAGCACCTCTTCGAGCTCCTCGAGCTCGCGCGCGACGTCCGCACACGCCTCCTCGGCGCGCGGCTCCGCGACGGCGGCGACGCTGGTGCGAATCAGCTGGGCGATCTCCTCGCCCACCGTGGGATCGCCGTCGGCCGCCCGCACGAACGCGAGCATGCGGTCGGCGCGGCGCTGTCGCTCCCGGCCGCCAGCGGCGCGGTCCTCGGCCAGCCGGCGGCGCGCCCCGTCGATCACGTCCTTCGCGTCAAGGAGGGCCCGGTGGCATCGCAGGATGTGGCCGCGGGCAAGGAGGTGACGATCGAGGACCTGGCGCAGTGCGTCGAGGCGGGTCAGCTCGCCAAGGCCCGCCGCCAGCTCCGCAGTGCTCTCGTCGCCGTGTTCGACGATGTAGCGCGCGATCGCGGCGAAGACGGCCCAGACGCGGACGTCGGGCGTCAGCTCGTCGAGCAGTGACCGGCGGGTGGGGGCGTCGACGGGGCAGTCGTCGTACTCGCGCTCGACGAACCGTTGCTCGGCCGCGAGCATCCGTCGCAGGCGGTCCGGCGGGATCCGCGCCAGGGTCCGGTGGACGCGCTCAAGTCCGCGACGGTCGTCGCGGCACAGCGCCTGGAGCGCGCGCCCGATGCCGGTGGCGACGGGTACGACGGTGTTGAGTTCGCCGCGCAGCTGCTCCGCGTAGTGCCGGGAGAGCTCGTCGCTGCGCGCCAGGTACTCGTCGCTGACCTCGATCTTCGTCATCACGCCGACGGCGTTGAGCGCACTGGAGCGCCCTCCGGTGGTGCGGCGGAACTCCTCGAGAAACGCCCGCTGGTCGGCGCGCGCGACCGCCCCGGTCACGTAGATGACGGCGTCGGCCTCGCGGGCCAGCCGGTCGGTCTCGTCCTGGTGCCGCTCGCGGAGCTCCTCGCGGCGGCGGTCCATTGACCCGAGGAACGCGTCGAGACGCTCGGTGTGCTCTGCGACCGCCGCGTTGGTGCCCGGGGTGTCGACGAGCGTGACGTCACGCAGAAGCGGATGGTCGAGGACGTACTCGAGATGGTCGATGCCCTCGGCTCGTCGCAGCGTCTCCTCATCGCTGCCCTGGAGACCGTCCAGGAACTCGCGTCCCTCGCGTGTGACCTGACCGCTGCGCCAGTGGCATCTGATGGGTCGATCCGGGTCGGCGGGCATTCCGAGGGTGAAGTAGTTGATCGTCGCCGTGGTCTCGCGCTCTCCGACCGCAGCGAGGGCGCCGCCGAGCAGGGCGTTGACGAAGGTGCTCTTGCCCGCCTTCACGCGTCCGACGACGGCGACGACGCAGCGCTGCTCGGTCTGGCCGGCCAGGGCCTCGAGGGCCGCGATCGTTGCCTGGGGCAGGCCCGCCGCGCGCAGGTGCTCGGCGGCGTTCTCGAGGCGCCGCCGGAGGACGACGCGGACCGACTCCGGCGTGTCGCTAGGCACTGGTTCGCATGGTGACCTGCTTGTTCACCAGGTCGAGGAACGGCCGCCGCTTCGCTTCGTTCCAGGCATGGAAGCGGAACTTCGTGCCGTCCTTGCGCTCGATCTCGATCCTCGCGTTGTTCACGTGCACGACCTTGACGTCCTTGAGTGGCACCTGGTCGACGAAGTAGAAGCCGTGCTGCTTGGAGCCGTACTGCACCTCGGATGTCCGGGTTCGAGACCCCTTCCGCTCACTCCACAGGAAGCGTTCCGAGGTCAGGACCAGCAAGGACAGCATGCGCATCGTCGTGTGGCAGCAGTCGACCGCAGCCAACGGGACCTCGCCGTAGCGGAGCCGTGGCTCCAGGATCGGGTACGGCTGACATCCCCAGGACGCCCCGGCCTCTTCCGCCATCGCCGCGAACACCTGGCGGGTCCGCTCGCGGGACATCGGAGTGGACGAGGACACAGTCTGGGCGACCTGGTTCGTCGCGCGGGTCACGGTCTTGGCGCGCGACTTCTGCTCGAGATAACCATCGAGCCGGCGACCGTGCACAGCCACCTCAATGGCGGCGGCTTCGGCCGGGCTCAGCCCCAGGTCGTCGGAGACGGCTCGGATGCGGTCGAACGCGCCAGCCGCCGCAGGATCGACGTCCGCGGCGAGCCGTGCCGCGATGACGAACGCCGGCCAGGGCGCTGACGCGGCGATCTCCGCCCGCTGGGCGGCCGGAACCGGGCAGTCGGGGAAGTCGCGCGTGCCGAAGAGCATCGAGCTGCCGAGGAGCAGGTCGAGACGGTGGCGCGGGATGCTGCGCACCATCGCCCGCACCTGGTCGTCGCCGTAGAGGCGCACGATGGCGTCGTACCGGCCCTCGAGGGCGGCGCGCTGGTGTCGCAGAGCCTCATCGATGCCGACGCCGAGCACGTCCTGCTCGAGCCGCTGGCGCCGCGTGTCGTCGATACCGATCTCGGAGGCGAGCTCCCGCAGCCAGGTCGCCTCCGACCAGGTCAGACGGCCGTCCGCCCACGACCCTTCCAACGCCTCGCGATAGCGCACCTCCCCCTGGTCCTCCTCAGGCGCGCGATCCGACAGCGGAGCTCCCCAGAGCTCCCAGGCCCGGAGCGCCGCCCCGAGCGCGACGGCGTGGTCGCGGTTGGCGAACTTCCGCGGGGGGATCGGCAGCTTGTCGGCGAGCATCTTTTCGACGATCGGAACCTGGGTCGCGCCACCGATCATGACGACCGTGTCGATCTCGTACCCGCGCGAGGCGCACCGCTCGACCATGTCGAGGGTCGCGCGAACGGTCTGCTCGACCCATGACCGAACGAGCTCCTCGAACTCGCCGCGGTCCAGTTCGTGCGCGAAGAGGACACGTTCCCCGTCGAGAGAGGGCAGCCGCGAGCTGACCTTGGCCTTCTGACGGATCGACAGGTTGTGCTTGCGCTCGCGGCACTCCCGCAGAACGGCCGGATCGATCTCCCCGCGCATCCCGATCGAGCGCCCCAGCTCCCGGATCGCGACCTCGTCGCAGTGCTCGTAGAGGGCCTGGTCGAAGTCGTCACCGCCGCAGCGCGCGTCGCCCTCGGGCTTGACGGGGGTGAGATACCGACCGTCCTCGTCGCGGCGCACGACGGACAGGTCGAAGGTGCCGGCACCCAGGTCGTAGACGAGGACGGTCTCACCGACCTGCTGGCCGAGGTGATGGAAGGCCATCGCCGCGGCGACCGGCTCTTCCAGGAGCTCGACCTGCGCGAAGCCCGCGCGGGTCGCCGCCGTGCGCAGAACCTCGCGTTCCTTCTGGCCGGAGACGGCCGGGCAGGTCACCACCGCGCGGTCGATCGGCCGGTTGAAGTGGCCCTCCTCGGCGTCGCGCTTGAGCTTGCCGAGCACCTGGGATACGACGTCGGTCGGGGTCACCGGAGCCCGGCCCGGCAGCGGGATCAGGGGTGGCGCGACGAGCCGGCGCTTCACGCTGGAGACGATCCGGTCGACGATCTCCGCGCGGGCGGCCGGATCGGTCTCCCGTGCGGCCTCGGCGAGGTCCCGCTCCACGGGTTCACCGACGACGACCTCGTCATCGCCGAACTGCACCAGCGACGGGGTCTTCGCCTCGTTCTCGGCGTTGGGGATGACCTCGACCCGACCGCTCGCCGGGTCGTACCAGGCGATGGCCGAGGTCGACGTCCCGAAGTCGAGACCGACGAAGGGCTGCTCCTCGCCGGTCATCCCGCGTCACCCGTCGCGGGGCCTCGGTTCATCGAGCTCAGCAGCTCCTCGAGCTCGGCGCTCAGCGCCTCGACACGGTCGGCGAGGGCGTCCCAGCCACGGCGCTGCTCGGCGAGCTCCGCCCCGCGCGCCTTCCGCTGGTCCGCGTCGAGCCCGGCAGCCTCCTCGAGCCGCTTCTGCTCGGCGAGGCCCTCCTCCTCCTTGCGCTTGACCGTCGTCTTCAGGGTCTCGAAGACCTGCGCCTCCACCTGCGCGAAGTGGGTCTCGACGAGCCCCTCGCGTCCGTCGGCGAAGTCGCCGTCGAAGAGGCGCGTCTGCAGCATCCCCGCGCACTCGACGAGGTTGCGTGTGACGTCCTGCCGCGTCGCCTGCACCCGGCGACCACCGGCTCTCCGCCACCCGTGCGCCGAGGCCCACAGGGTGCCGGCGAGGGCCACCACGCCGACACCGATCAGGATCGTCCCGCCGGTCGCGACGGTGAGGCTGCCCATCGCGACCGCGGAGGACAGGCCACCGTAGGCGAAGTAGAACGCCGTCGTGCCGGCCGTGCTCGCGATCCCGCCCTGCATCGTGGCCGAGGCGATCTTCTCCCAGCGCACTCCCTTGGTGTCCCGCAGGCGCCGGCCCGACAGCGAGAGGTCGTCGGTCTCGAGGACGGAGTCCGCGGCGACCCACCGGTCGGCGCCCTCGTCGAACAGCGGAGCGAGCAGCTCGGCGATCCGGTTGTCGACCGCCCCGGCCGTCTGCCGGAACTCGGCCTGCAGGTCGGCCGCCAGTCGCGCCGGCAGCTCGTCGTTGAGGGCCTCGAGCGCCTTGACCGACGTGGCGGCCTCGATGGTGTCCCGATGCGCGGCCACGATCTTCCCGTGCGGCGTGAGGGTCTGGCGCAGGCTCTTGACCGCCCGCTGGACGGTCTTCTTGGTCTCGGTGACCACCGGGGTGCTCTTGCTCCCGCGCGGACCCCATTCCTTGGTGAAGACCGCACGCCGCATCTCCAGACGCGCCTGGACCTCTGCGGCTTCGCGCAGCGCCTCGGCCCGAGCCGCCAGCGTCGTCGTCGACCCCCGCTGGTAGGCGCCGGCGAGTCCCAGCGCCGACGCTGTCCGCCGCCACCCGGCCACGACGAAGAGGAAGCGGCGCAGCGCCGCCTCCATCTCGATGTGTCCGCTGTCCTCGAGGTTCTCCTGCGCGTCCTCGTCGTCGAGCGCCGCCGCACGCAGCAGCGTGTTCGAGAACGGCAGCACGCTGACCTCGGCCAGCTGGGGGAACCGCTCCCGGAGGAGCTGCTCGCTGCGTTCCCGCACGCTGCGGCACTGGTCGACCCCGACGAGGTCGCTCTTGGTCTGCACGAAGAACACGTCCCCCGTCGCCTCGAGGACGGTGGCGACGGCGTCGAGCTCGGTCGTCACGATCGGGCGCTCGGAGTCCAGGACGAGCACGACGGCGTCGGCGAGGGGCACGAACCGCTGCGTGATCTCCTGGTGAGCGGAGTAGAGGGCGCCGAGACCGGGGGTATCGAGGAGGCTCACGCCGTCGGGGAGGAAGCGCAGCCCGGGCAGGTCGACCTCGATCCAGCGGATCGTGCTCGCCGGGGTCGGGGCTGCCCCCGCATCGGCGAGAACCTGCGACCCGTAGCGGGGAAGATCGTCAGCGGCGATCTCCTGGACCGAGTCGTCCTCGAAACGCAGCCGGTAGGCCTCCCGCTCGGCCGCCGACACGCGGAACACCTGGCTGGTCGCCACCGCGACGTCGGTGGGCAGGATGTCGCGCCCCACGAGGGCGTTCACGAGCGAGCTCTTGCCGGACTTCGCCTCGCCCACGAACAGGACCTGATAGCTGTTCTGCTCCAGGACGGCCCGGGCCTGCTCCAGCGCCTCCGGAGGATCGGGCGCCGGCAGCTCGAGGGTGGTCGCCTGCCGGTTCATCTCGTCGAGCACGGCCGCGGTCTGCTGTCGGATCTCCTCCGCCCGGACGAGCGGCTCGTCGTGTCCCGTCATCTCGTCGCCCCCACCGTCAGCGTTCGTCAGCTTGCGCGACACGCACCCGTGCCTGCCGCAGGATCCGCGAGCCGATGGCGAAGCCCGGCCGGACCGTTTCGGTCAGCGGGGCCTCGGTGGCGGCTCGCACCGTCGGGTCGATGTTGCGGTGCCGGCGCCTGTCGAAGGCGACCTCGCCGTCGATGATCTCCACGCCGGAACGCTCGAGGATCTCGGCCAACCGCAGCATCACGTGCTCGGCCTCGGCGGAGCCCTCGCCTTCCTCCCCGACCGAGCGGTCGAGCTCGTCGAACAGGTCGACGCACGACTTGGCCAGATCGACCCACTGACCGTCGGGTGGCGCCGCCGGCGTGACCGGGTCCTCGGCTGGTCCGCCCGCGGGCGTCTCGTTCGCCCCCGTGGCGGGTTGCTCCCCGCTCGGCTCCGATGCGGGGTCGGCCGCCGGTCCCTCGGGAACCTCTGCGGCGGGCGTCGTCGCACGCGGCCCCGTGCCGGTCAGCGGCCGACCGAGGATGCGGTCGATCAGCAGCACGATCCGAACACGGACGCCGACACGCTCGGCCGCCGGACCGTCCGAGGCGTCGGACTCCGGGGGAACGACGGTCTCGGTCACGACTCGCTGTCGGTGTAGCTGCCCGCGGAGGTGTCCGTCGAGCTGTCGTCGTAGCTCACCGAGTACGTCTCGGAGTACGACTCGGTCACGTACGCGTCGGCCTGGGTGTCGGCTGCGCTCTGGCTGTAGTCGTTGGCCGTCTGCTGATCGGTGGAGGCCGCTTCGGAGTACGAGACGGCGTCACCGTAGTCACCTCGCGCGGCGCTCATCTCGGCGTTCCAGCTGTTCCAATCCGCCGACGACTGGCTCATGTCGGCGTTCCAGCTGTCCCACTCGGCGTCGTACTGCGGATCGGTCATCAGGTCCCCCCGGGTTGCGAATCGGTCGAGCATCGCCGTCCCCCCGAAACGACACGCAGAGTAGTAATCTCGCGCCTGCACCCCCAGACCTCTCACACGAATGGCTCAGCACGTGAGAGCGACCTGTTCTCTGGGTAGCGCCCTCCTCGACCCGACGGGGTCGTCGACAGAGAGTCCGCATAGGCGTGACAACGCTGGGCTGGATGTGTGAACAGCAGTTCTCACAAGGCCGAGTCTTTGTACCCTCCGTCACATATCGGTGAGGGGGGACCATGCCGAAGATCGTCGAGAACGGTCGGCGGGAGCGGCCGCCCGGAGCATGGCCCGGTCGCGTGGCCCGGGGGCAGGATCGTCTCTCGCTGCTCGTCCGCGCCGACGTCACCTGGGTCCGGTGGGGTCCGCTCGACCGCGAACCCGAGGCCCTCCAGCCCTGGTCCCGTCATCGCGACTTCCTGAGGGAGCTCCTCGGCCTGACGGGCGAGCCGGTGGCCGACGCCGCGCTGCTCCTGACCCCGGATCACGACGGCGTGCGGGCGGTCGCCCCCGGCCAGTCCGTCGACGTCGCCGGGTGGCTCGAGCGTTCCGGTCCTCCCGCGACGGAGACGCCCGGGTGGGCGACGGAGCGTCAGGAGCTCGCTGCGCGGATCGAGGAGATCGCCGACGGCCTCGGGGCAACGTTCCGCTACCTGGTGAAGCGCGCCGACGCCACCGCGGACGCGATCACCGCCGGGCTCAACCGACACGCCTGCCGCGCGCACTTCACCGTGGACCTCCCGGACGACCCGGTGGTCAGCGTCGTCGTGGACCTCCGGTTCCGGTGGCACCAGGGCGCCTGGCTCTACGTCACCACCTCGATCTGGTCGAGCCGGCCGCAGAGTCCGCGCCACGCTCCCCCGGCGGCAGGCCACCCCGTTGCGCCTCTCCCTGCCTTGCCCCTCCGCGGTCCGGGGTCCCTCGACGGCGTCTTCACCCGTGCCCGGCTGGTCGTCGACGACGTCCTCGCCGCACACTTCATCCCGGCCGCGGCGGTGGTCCTGTGCAGCGACACCCCGATCTGGGCGCCCTCGCGCTACGAGCCGCCCCAGTTCTGGATCGCGACCTGCACCGGGACGCCGGCCTCGGGCCACGTGACGCCGTGTGAGCTCGTCGACGGGCTCTGCGACGGGATCCTCGATGTGCGGGACGCGAGTTCGTGTCAGGTGACCCGCCATGACCTCATCGCGGTCCCGCGGACGGCCACGCCGCCGGTGCGCCTGACGACCTTTCGACGTCTCGTCCCCGGCACGGAGCACGAGGCGCCGCGCTACGTCCTGGTGCCCGACCGGGCCGCGGGACGGATCGCGCAGGAGGACGCGGTCCGCGATCTGCTCCACCGGCTGACGGTGGAGGACACGGAGACGGCGGTCGAGCTCCTGGACCGCTCGACGGAACTGGGCGTCAACGACGGCCTGGTCCGGATCTACGAGATCGTCGCGGAGCGGGCGTCGACGCTGTGGGACCAGCTGGCGATGCATCTCCTGTCCGCCCGCGCCGGAACGCTGGACCGCGTCCACGCGCGGATCGGCCTCCTGCACGTCGGGCTCCTGCAGGGCATCGCCGACCTCGACTACATGGCGCGCAAGGCCGCCGACGACGCCCGTGCGCTGGACCTGATCGACCCACCGAAGCACGGAGGGGTCGACGAACGCTTCCATCCGGCGGGAGCAGGCCCGGGCGCTCCGCTCGGCACGTCGTTGCGCCAGGGCGGCTATGTCGACCCCACGCGCCGCTGGGCCCGGGAGGTCGTCGACCGCGCCGATCGCGTCCGCGGCTCGTTCACCGCGCTCCACTCCGCCATCGCGAACGCGTTCGACGAGCACCGGGTCCGGGACACGGATCGGCTGGGGAAGCTCGGGCTCCTCTTCGCCGGGGTCCTCGCCCTCACCGGGTTGGCCACGGAGAGCTGGGCCAAGATGCTGGACTGGCTGATCCCTGGCGAGGACCTGCGACGTTCGTGGATCTTCTTCGCCGCATCCACGGTGATCGTCATCGCCGTGCTGTGGGCGGTCACGAGACGGTCGAGGCGGAATCTCGGCAGTCTCGGCACGGGCCGTGAGCACGATCGGCGTTACGAGATGGTCCGCTCCTACCTCGGCACCTGCCGTACCGAACGACTGACGTCCCTGTGGTCGGCCTGGAGCGGCGTCGAGACCCGACGTCGCGACCGGCTGTGGGACGCCGAGGACCAGCAGCTCGCCGTGCAGTGCGCAGCCGTGATCGACGACGCCCTCGCCCACGAGGAACGCCTCGAGACCAACGATCTCGAGGAGCTCGGGGCCGCGATCGAACGATGGGTCATCGCCGCGATGTTCGTCAGCGAGCGCCCCCGGGCCTTCTGGCACCAGCCCCTGCCCCGGCTCACGTTGCTCTACCGGTTCTATCCGGTGTTCCCCCAGTGCTTCCCTCCCACCTACGCGTTCCCGCCCCTCGTCTCGGACGCCGACTTCATGCTCGCGCTCGGGACGATCGCCGGCGCCACGTCCCGCGAGCGCCAGGTCGTCGTCGACTGGGGGCAGGGCATCGCCAAGGCCCCGAGCGCACGCGACGCGCTGCACGCCATCGAACGCACCGGCATCCGGGTCGGCCTCGACCGGGAGGGCTGGCTGGCCGTCGTCGCACGCATGCGAGCGGACTGCGAGAGCCGTCCCGCCACCGACCCCGACTCCACTGGCACCGGCGAGGCGTCATGACGAGCACCAGCACCGCCAATCCCGCGACCGTCCCGGGCACGGTCGGCACGACGGAGCTGCGCGTCCACGGCGTGCACGGCACGCCGCCCTCCACCCTGCTCGGCGATCCCTATCCCGAGCAGGTGGCGGGCGACTCGGACGCGCGCTTCTACCGTCGCCGGGGCGCCCCCGAGAACCCGACCCGCGAGGCGTTCTGGTGGTCGAGGATGACGTCGGGGTCGCCGCTGCGGGCGTTCTGGCTGCTCTTCCTGCCCTTCGCGTTGGTGAACCTCGCGCGCTTCGCGCTCCTCACCTGGGACGACGCCCGCGACGGCGAGGCCCCGGCTCACCGACCGCACCCCTGGGACCGCGTCGCCGGCGGCCTCCTGCGCCTCCTCGGTGCCGTCCTGACCCTCGGGCTCATCGCGACGACGTTCGGCGTCACCGCCGACCTCGTCATCCGGCAGTGCGCCATGGTCCCGTCGTGCCGCACGAACCTCTCCTGGCTCAGCTGGGTGGGATCGTGGGACGCCGGGCCGGTCGTCGTCCTCGCCGTCCTGCCCGCCGGTCTGGTCCTCGGGCTCTTCGAGATCGTCGGGCGGCAGACGTTCGTCCGCTCGTCGATCGACGCGGCACCGACCTGGGCGAACGAGCGGCGGTTCGGCAACGAGGAGTTCTGGCGGGAGGCCGCCGAGGTGACCGTCCTGCGGCGCCTGCACCTCGGGGCCTGCGCCGCGCTGCTGGGTGTCCTGGTCACGGCCATCGGGCCGGGCGACCGGATGGTGACCGCCGTCGGCCTCGTCGTGCTGGCTGCCGCACTCGTCCTCATCACCGTCCGGAACGTCGGACGGGCGCGACACCTCGCCGACGTCGTCGCGGTCCTCGCTGCCGCCTTCGCCGTCGTCGCCACCGCACTCGTGGCGGCCCCGCGCTGGTTCGCGCCGCTGGCGACCCAGCGCTGGGACGCCCTGCCCGGCACGCTCGGGCGCACCACCGACGCGGTCGGCGCGGCCGTCGCGATCCTCCTGGTCCTCTTCGCGCTGGTCGTGGTCGTTCAGGGCCGGCGGTTCCGGCGGGAGGAGCGCGCCGCGCAGGCCCCCGACCGCCCGCGCGTGTTCCTGCCGCTCTGGGGCGGGATGGCGCCGGTGGTGCTGGTGTCGCTGGGCGTCGGGCTGTTCTGCGCCTACGCCACGGGGATCGTGTTCGCGATCGCCGACGTCCTCGGGTCCGTCCGACCGGAACGCCGCGCACAGGGCGAGACCCTCGTGATGGTCGGGAGCAGCTACTGGAGCGCCGCGATCGGGGCCCTCGGCGCAGCGATCGCGGTGGCGCTGGTCGCGGCCCCGCTCGCCGCCTGGGTCCTGGGGCGACGCGGCACGGCGTTCTGGTGGTCGCTGGGCATGATCGCCGCGGCGGTCGGGATCGTCGCGATCGTGATGGGTCGCACGGGATGGGGCGAGCTCGCCCTCGCCGTGGCCCTGGCCTGCCTCGCCGCGGGCATCGCGAGCTGGGTGCGCTCGGGCCGGCGGCCGCGGGTCGGCGGCAGCGGGGAGCGTCCAGATCCCGACTACCCGAACACCCCGCCGCCACCGGCCGACCTGGCCGTCTCCACGAACGAGGCGCTGGACCGGGTCTGGCGCGCATGGTTCCTCGGGCGCGCCAAGTACCGCTACCGCGACGTCGCCGCTTTCCTCGCCGCGGTGGCCGGCCTGACGGTGCTCGCGGGCGGCGCCGCCGCCGTCCTCCGGCTCCTCGGGGGCACCTGGCCGGTGCAACCGGCGACGGACGAGCGAGCCGGTGTGGCGATGGCGGGCGCCACCGGAGCAGCCTTGGCCGGTGCCCTGTTGCTGGCCCTGCTGTCGCTCGGCATCACCAGCTACCGCAGCCAGTCCGTCCGGACGACGGTCGGCATCGCGTGGGACCTGATCTCGTTCTGGCCGCGCCTCGTTCACCCCTTCTGCCCACCGCCCTACGGTGGGCGCGCCGTCATCGAGACGGCACGACGGGCGGTGGATCTCGTCACCGCGGACGAAAGGTCACGCTCGGTGGTCGTCCTCTCCGGCCACAGCCAGGGCAGCGTGATCTGCATGGCGGCAGCGACCCTGCTCGCCGCGCGGGCGGAGCGCTGGGACCCGCTCTCCCAGCGGCCTCCGTCGCGGGAAGCACTCCAGATCGAGATCACGCTCCCCGAGGCCCGCGAGACGATCGACCACCTCGCGCTGCTGACCTACGGCTCGCAGCTGCAGTGGGCGTTCCCCCGCCTCTTCCCGTGCTTCATCGGCTTCCACCACCTCAAGCGGCTCTACGAGCGGGGGCTCGACGGCCGCTGGCGGTCGCTCTACCGGGAGACCGATCCGCTCGGTGGTCGTGTCCTGAGCTGGGGCGACGGCGACGAGGAGCGGCTGGTGCGCGAGGGCCAGGCCTTCCTGTCCGAGGAGCAGATCGGCGCCGCGCAACGGTTCGGTCCGGATGTCCGGCTGAAGGACCCCGTCACCCTCGTCGTCTCGCCGGACCAGGTCCGTCCCCACGTGAACGGGCACAGCGACTACTACGACGACCCCGCGTTCGAGCGAGTCCTCGGTGAGGTCGCGGAGGAGGCCGGCGCGACCCCGTGGCCGACGTCCCCGGCCGGCGAGCCGAGAGGGTACGGCGCATCGAGCGCGGCGCCGATCCCCGCCGGCTAGCCTCACGACACATCCCACGAACGAGGTCCCGTCCCCCTGGTGGGCGAGTCGAGGCGTCGTCCTATCGTCGCAGGGTGACGCCGACGGCATCCGGGCGACGATGAACCGCCGCTTCTTCCTCTCCCTGACCGCTGGGGCAGCCGGGGCGGCGGGCTGGGCCGTGCTCAGCGGGTGCAGCTCGGCGACCGCCGCGGCACCCCGCCCGCCGGGCCTCGCCGACCCGGCCCGCAAGCACGTCGCCGAGGCGATCATCTCGAGCTTCGAGAACTCCACCACCGAGCTGCCCTACGCCGCGGCGCAACGGCTCGGCGACGGTCGCGGCATCACCGCCGGGCGGGCCGGGTTCACCAGCGGCACCCACGACCTGCTGCTCGTGGTCCGCCGCTACGAGCAGGCCGCCGGCGGCTCGACGCCGCTCACGAAGTACGTCCGTCCCCTGACCCGGATCGATGTCCAGGCCGCCGAGGGCGGCGACAAGGAGAGCACGCGCGGCCTCGACGGCTTCGAGGACGCGTGGGCGCAGACGTCGCGGACCGACCCCCGCCTCAACCAGGCCCAGGACGCCGTCTACGACGACCTCTACTTCCGCCCCTCGATGGACCAGGCCGCCCGGGCCGGCGTCACCACCGCCCTCGGCCAGCTCGCCCTGCTCGACACCGGCGTCCAGCACGGCGTCAGCACCGGCCCCGACGACCTCCCCGCGCTGATCACCGAGACCGGCCCGCCGAGCGGCGACGAACCCGGCTGGCTGCGCCGCTTCCTCGACATCCGCCGCGAGCACCTCGAGAACCCGGCCTACGAGGAGACCGCCGAGGTCTGGCGCGAGTCGCTCCCCCGCGTCGACACCCTCGAGACCCTGATCGACCAGCAGCGCCTCGACCTCGCGACGCCCCTGGAGTGGACCTTCGCCGGCGACCGGTTCAGCCTCGCGTAACTGCGACTCAGGACGTGGGCGGCGCCTCGCAGCCCAGAGCGGTCGCGAGGGCGTCCAGGGTCGCGACGTCATCGGTCGCGGTACCCGACACCGCCGCGTGGAACAGGTAGTTGGTGGTGTCGGTCCGGCATCGCGCCTGGGTCGCGGTGAGGTTCTCGGTGGTGCTGGTCCGCACCACCGCGGGCACGCCGCTGCGCGGCAGGACCACCTGGCGCTCCGTCACTCCCGGACTCGGTGTGGACCTCGTCGTGCCGGCCCCGGGCTGCGCCGGCGCGTCGACGCGCGGTGCGGTCGTGACGCGCAGGCCCCGCCCGCCCGGCGGCATGCCCTGGTTCCACCCGGTGCCGGGCGTGCCGTAGATGCAGACCCGGAACCCGGCGGGCACGGAGCTCGCCGTGGCAGCCACCCGCGCGGTGATGTCGTTCGGGCCGACGACGTCGTCCGGGAAGCCGGTCAGGGTGCTGCCGGGCACGGCCTCGCACGGCGGTGTCACGGGCAGCAGCACGCCGGGCCGGACGAGCACCAGCGCGGCGAGGACCAGCACGAGCACCGCGCCGACCGCGACGCCGGCGACCAGCACCGGGCGCCGGGAGCCACCCGGCGGAACCGCCGCCGGCGGCGGCCCAGCCGGTCCACCCGCGGGCCACCCCGGCGGTCCGCCGGGACGTGAGAGCGGCACCGGGCGCATCCCCGGCCGGCCGGACCCCGGGCGCGGGATCGGCACCGTCGCCGGCTCGCCGCCCCGTCCGACGACAGGGCCGCCGCGCACCGCACCGACCGGGGCGGACCAGGGGCCGGGCGGACGGGCGGTGTCGGTCATGTGTCTCCCGGGGCTCGATGGCGCCGGGGACGTCCCGGTCGATGGTCATCGGGCCGGCAGAGCGGACCGTTAGCCGCGGACGCCCGCTCCGCCCGGTAACGCGTTGATCGACCTCACCGACGGGGTCCGGACCGCCATCGAGCACCCGTGCCGGAGAAGAGCCCCGCGCACCCACGCATGCGGGGCGCGATGAACCTGTTGCAGCGCATCGCCGAGTACCACGACCCCGGTTCCACGTTCGACGACGACGGCAACTGGGACGGCGACGAGCGGTGGGCGTTCGGGATGGAGAGCCCCACCGCGGTGACCCGTGTCTTCGCGAACACCGCCGGGGTCGACGCCGGGGGCACGTGGTGGTTCCAGATCTCCACGGGCGTGGGCTTCGAGGTCCGCGACATCCCCGCGGCCATGCGCTGGGCCAACGACCGCAATGGCGAGTCGGTCATCGGCACGACCTACGTGAGCATCGCCCACCACGGCCAGTTCTGTGTCCTCATCTGGGAGCACCTGATCTGGTCGGGCCTGCTCGCCGGGCTCGGCGGACCGGCCGGCGGCGTCGTGACGGACTGGATGGCGCGCGTCTACCGGGAGGTGCGCACGAAGTCCGAGGGGCTCCGCTCTTCGGCTGCAGCAGGACCTCGGCGCCGTGCGGTGCCCGTCGGGTCAGCAGGGACTCGTCTGGATCCGCGCAAACTACCTCTGAGAGGTCGCTCCGGGTGCTCCGACGCCCCATGACAGTTGCACCTCGGCCCTCCCCTCGTCGCCCGTCGAGACCATCTCCGGGCGACACGAAACACGGTAGGAAGTCCCGCATGGGGGACGTGGGGGAGCCGAGACACATCCACGGCGTGATGGTCTCGAGCACCGCCCGCGATCTCGCCCGGCACCGCTCCGCCGTCATCGACGCCATCGGACGCCAGCCGGGTCTGCACCCCGTGGCGATGGAGCAGGACTCGGCGCGCCCTGACGGGACGACGCTGACCTCGTCGCTGGGCATGGTCCGCGAGTCCGGGGCGTATGTCCTGATCATCGGCGACACCTACGGCCGCATCCCCGAGTGTCCCGAGAACCCCGCCGGATACTCGCTCACCGAGCTGGAGTACCGGGAGGCTCGGCGGCTGGGCCGGCCGATCCTCGTCTTCGTCATGGGCGAGGACCACCCGCTGCCTCGGTCGGTGGTGGAACGTGACCCGGCGATGGTGCGACGGCTGGCGGCGTTCACCGAGGAGGCCAAGCGGGCGGTCGAGGGGTCGACCCTGGAGCGCGTCTACGCGACCTTCGACAGCCTCGAGGAGCTGGCGCTCGCCGCCACCGAGTCACTGGCGGAGCTCCGACTGCTCCTGGACGCCACCGTCGTCGCTCCCGCGCCCGTCGCCTCGGGTCGGAACCAGGGGCCGTCCGCTCCCGACCTCTATGCCGTGCCGTCGTACGCCGGCATGCACCACTTCGTCGGCCGGCGCGATCAGCTGTCAGCGCTGGACGACTGGGCCGGCGCCGCGGGGGACCCGCTCATGCTCTTCGAGGCCATCGGTGGCGCCGGCAAGAGCATGCTGACGTGGCAGTGGACGACGACCGAGGCCTGCCGTGTCCGGACCGACTGGGCGGGCCGGTTCTGGTACTCGTTCTACGAGAAGGGCGCCGTCATGGCGGACTTCTGCCGCCACGCGTTGGCCTATACGACGGGGACGCCGATCGCCGAGCTCGACGGGCTTCCCCAGAGCGAACTGAGCGACCGTCTCCTCCGCGTGCTCGCCTCCCGCCCCTGGCTGCTCGTGCTGGACGGTCTCGAGCGCATCCTCGTCGCCTATCACCGCGACGACGCCGCAGCGCTCGGCGACGAGCAGGAGGCGACAGACCGCGTGGCGGAACGCGACCCCTGCGACGCGATCCGCATCGGCGACGAGGACCTCCTCCGTGCCCTGACGACTGCCACACCCTCGAAGATCCTCGTCACGTCCCGGCTGTCGCCGCGGGTCCTGCTCAACGCCGCCGATCAGCCCATCCCCGGCGCCCGCCGCGAGCGCCTGCCAGGTCTCGATCCGGTCGACGCCGAAGCGCTGCTCCGGTCCTGCGGCGTTGAGGGGGACTCCGACGCCATCCGCGACTACCTGCGGCGGTACTGCGACAACCACCCGCTGGTCATCGGTGTCATCGGTGGCCTCGTCGCCGTCGACTACCTGCAGGACCGGGGGAACTTCGACGCCTGGGCGGCGGACCCGGACCACGGTGCCGATCTCGATCTGGCCGGGCTGGACCTCGTGGGGCGGCGCAACCACATCCTGCGCAGCGCGATCACCTCGCTCTCCGGGCCGTCGGCGCGGCTGCTGTCGACGTTGGCCCTGCTTCCCGAGTCGATCGACTTCACAACGATGTCGGCGCTCAATCCTCACTTGCCGGACCCACCTCAGTACGCCGACCCGCCGTTCCTGACGACGGCGCCGCCGCAGCCAAGATTCGGAGACATCGACGTTCGAAATCTCGCCACTGAGCAGCTGTTCGAACGAAGGCCTGGAGAGCCCTCGTGGCGGAAAGCCAGACTTACGCCGGAGGAGAGCGAACATCTAGAGACGCGGCGACGTGAATTCGATGACAAAGTCGCCGCGTGGCAACGCGAACTCGAGGAGCAGCACGCCGAGTGGCAACACGAGCGCGACAAGCAGCACGCCGAGTGGCAACGCGCGCGCGACAGGCAGTACGGCGATCATCTACGGGCGAAGGTGGATTGGGAGAGCGGCACCGTCCGCAAGACCGCGAACCGTAAGCTCGCCGGCACGGTCAAGGACCTGGAGCGGCGCGGCCTGCTCCAGTACGACCGCTCCCGCCGATGCTACGACCTCCATCCCGTCGTCCGTGCCGTCGCGGTTCGTGGCCTCGACTCGGAGTCCCTCGACGTCCTCGGTGAGCGCGTGGTCGACCACTTCTCCTCGGTGGCACACGACCCCTACGACCAGGTCCGGAGCATCGACGACCTCCGCGACGCCCTCACCGTCCTGCGCGTCCATCTCCGTCGACGTGACTACGCCCGAGCCTTGAGCCTCTGGCAGAGCGGGCCGTCGAACGCGATGAAGTTCAACCTGGAGGCGCACACCGAAGCGCTCGCCTTCCTGCGCGAGTTCTTCGTCGTGCCGTGGTCCGAGCCGGTCCCGCCGCTCGGCGAGTTCCAGATCGCCTACGTCGCCAACGACGCCGCCATCTGCCTCGGGCGTGCCGGCCAGACCGCTCCGGCGGTCATGGCCGCCGAGCTCGCCCTGCGGTCCGCGCTGAAACGGGGCTATCCGCTCTACGTCCTGATCGCGCTCTCCAACGCCTTCCACGCGCTCGAGGCGGACGGCCGACTGGCGCGCGCCGAACGGTGTGCAGTCCTGGCGCTCGAGCTCGCCACCCTCAACAGCACGGGAGCAGTGCGCGACCGGGAGCAGCTGTTCATCGCCCGGGTCAACTGGTTCAAGCTACTGGTCGGGCGAGGACGAACCCGCGAGGCCGAGGCCGTGTGGGCGACTCTCGACGCCTTGGAGAGTCCGAGGAAGCGGTCGACCTACCGGCCAGGCACGGCAGAGGTGTGGCACGCGAAGCTCGAGGCTCAACAGGGCACGCTCTCCCTCGCGACGATCGATCGCACGCTCGAGATCGCGCGGTCGGCCAGCAACCGCCGCATGGTCCGCGAGCTGCACGTGCTCAAGGCCCGTCACCACGCGAGCACCAACCCCCGCCTGGCGGCGGAGAACTACGCTGAGGCCGTCCGGATGTCCCGGGAGACAGGCTTTCCCGACGCACGCTCCGAGACGATGCTCGTACTGACGCGCCTCGAGCTCGGCGAGGTCGCGGACCCCCATGCCGAGGCCCACCGTCTGGCCGGGGCCCGCACCACGGACGACCTCGCCCTGGCTCGGCTCTGGCACGCCCTCGACGAGCCCCGGCGCGCGACCAACCATGCCCTTGCCGCCTACCGCACGGCGTGGGCCGACGGCGAGCCCCACGTGCACCGCCAGGACCTCGACGACGCGACCGCCCTACTGCGCGACCTCGAGGTCCCGCTTCCCCGACTTCCCGTGCGAGATCTCGATGCCGAACCGGAACCGTCGTGGGAGAGCGACGTTCGAGCCCTCATCGGTCGGCTCCGACCGGCGAGCCGGTGACGCGAACCGTCACCGTCGGCTGAGCACCACGAGACGTCGAGGAGACGCCTCCGGCGCGTCGGGCGGGGTTGGGAACACCGTCGGCTCGGTCAGGTGCACCTCGAGCCCGCCGACGCGGCGCAGCTTCTGCCACCCCAGCCGGATGCCGCCGACCGCGGTCACGACCGACTGGATCAGCACCGCGTACATCAGCTGCCGGTAGACGATCTGCTGCAGCGGCAGCAGCCACAGCACGCCCGCCGGCTCGCGCTCCAGCCGGAACGCGATCACCGCGGCGACGAGCTGGATCGCCTGCACCGTCGACCACGCCACCAGCGTCGTCACGGGGTCGAGGAACAGCAGCCCGTAGACGAGGAAGATGTCGACCAGCGGCGCGAGCAGCGGCAGCAGCACCTGGAACACCGCGAGGTGCGCCAGCCCGGCCCGCCCGAAGCGACCCGACGCGCCCGACTCGAGCACCGCGCGGCGGTGCTTCCACATCGACTGCATCGTCCCGTAGCTCCAGCGGTAGCGCTGGCGCCACAGCTGCGGCAGCGTCGCCGGCGCCTCGGTCCAGGCCCGCGCGGAGTCCTCGTACACCACGCGCCACCCGCTGCGGCAGATCGCCATGGTGAGGTCGGTGTCCTCGGCGAGCGTGTCGTCGCTGACCCCGCCGACGGCGAGCAGCACCCGCCGCCGGAACGCCCCGATCGCGCCGGGCACCGTCGGCATGCAGCGCAGCACGTCGTACACGCGGCGGTCGACGTTGAAGCCCATGACGTACTCGATGTGCTGCCAGCGCGCGAGCAGTCCTCGGCGGGAGGCGACCTTGGCGTTCCCGGCCACCGCCCCCACCGTCGGGTCCGCGAACGGCTGCACCAGCCGCCCGACCGTCGACGGCTCGAACACCGTGTCGCCGTCGATCATGACGATCAGCTCGTGGCGGGCGTGCGCGATGCCGGTGTTCAGCGCCGCGGGCTTGCCGCCGTTGGCCTGCCGCACCACCCGCACCCGCGGCAGCCGCAGGGCGTCGACGATGTCCGCGGTCCCGTCGGTGCTGCCGTCGTCGACGACGATCACCTCGACGGGGTGCGCGCTCGCCACCAGCGAGCGCACGGTGGCCGCGATGTTCTCCTTCTCGTTGTAGGCCGGGACGATCACCGACACGGGCTCGGTGACCGGCGGGCCCCACGTGAAGCCGGGCGCGTGCCGCTGCCGGTGGTGCCGCCGCGCGACGACGAGCATCAGCACCAGCCTCAGTACGACCAGCACGCCGACGACCAGCAGCAGCCAGGTCAGGACGTCGACGACGACCCCGGCGACGGCGACCAGGCCGATCGCGACGCCGCCGGCGAGGTGGTCGGCGAGCGGGACCGGGCGGTTGTCGGCGGGCAGCCCGACGGCGACCTCCGGGGTGACGAACCGGTAGCCCTGCGCCTGCAGCTCCGGGATCAGGCGGTCGAGCGCGGCGACGGTCTGGGACCGGTCGCCCCCGGCGTCGTGCAGCAGCACCACGCCGCCGGCGCCGTTCACGGGCTGGGCGTTGCTGACGATGGCGTCGACGCCGGGCCGTTCCCAGTCGCGGCTGTCGACGTCGGAGAGCACCGTGACGTACCCGTCGCGGCCCGCTGCGACGAACGACCGCAGCGCGTCGGCGGTGACCGCGTCCGCCGTCGACGAATAGGGCGGGCGCAGCAGGTAGCTCGACTCCCCCAGCGCGCCCTCGATCACCAGCTGGGTCTCGGTGAGCTCGCGGTCGATGCGCAGGTCGGAGGCCTGCGAGAGGTCGGGGTGGGTGAAGGTGTGCAGCCCGACCTCCGAGCCCGCCGCCCGGATCTCGCGCAGCAGCTCGGGATGACGCGCGGCGTTCGACCCGACCACGAAGAACGTCGCGGGCACCTGGTGGCGGCGCAGCACCTCGAGCACCCGCGGGGTCCACGTCGGGTCGGGGCCGTCGTCGAAGGTCAGCGCCACGGTCCTCGCCGGCATCCGCGCGCTCGCCGGCGTGGCACCGCGGGCGTCGATGACCGGCCCGCCGTCGGTGATCGCGGCCGGCACCCCGTCGGTGACGTCGGGGGCGGTGGTCTGCGCGACCGC
Organism: Actinomycetospora aeridis; assembly: GCF_037400275.1. Classification (NCBI taxonomy): domain Bacteria; kingdom Bacillati; phylum Actinomycetota; class Actinomycetes; order Pseudonocardiales; family Pseudonocardiaceae; genus Actinomycetospora; species Actinomycetospora aeridis. The sequence goes on from NZ_JBBEGL010000004.1 coordinate 252,428, forward strand.
GTCGACGCCGACCTGCGAGCGCGCGAGCCCGTCGACCACGAGCAGGCAGCTGAACATCAGCATCGCGACCACCACGAACAGCACCCCGCGACGGGGCAGCAGCCGACGGCGCGCGGCCTTGCGGTGGGCGGCCACGGTCAGACCTGCGTCGCCGCGTGAACGGTGTCGAGCACGTCCGCGACCACCGCATCGGTGCTCGACGGCCTGGTCTGGTGGTGCGACGTGTGCCCGTGATGGTGGTGGGTCGGGCGCGGCGACTCCCGCACGACGGTCGTGGTGGTGACGGTGGTCTGCACGACCCGCTGCGGCGCCCGGACCACCCGCACCGGCACCAGCCGCGCCGGAGCAGCCCGGGGCGTGACGACGTGGCGCGGACGCTCGGCACGCGCGTGCCGGGCAGAGGTCCGCTCAGAGGTCCGCTCGGTGGTCCGCTCGGAGGTGCGCTCGGTGCGCGGCGCGGCGTGCCGGGTCACGGTGGTGGCGACGGGGGTGGCGACGGGCGCGGATGCGGCCACGACCTCGGGCTCGTCACCCTCGTCGGCGTCGTCCTCCGGGGCGGGCGGGCTCGGCGTCAGCGTGGCGCCGACCGGCTGCAACGACACGGTCTGCGTGCCCACGGTCAGCCCGAACGCCGCCAGGTACGCCGCGGCGGCCGAGGCCCCGAGGTACCCCAGCACCGACACCCCGCGCCGCCGACGCCCGCTCGCGTCGACGAACACCGGCGTCCCGGCGCCCGGCCGTGTCGGTTCGGTCGCGGTCATCGTCCACCCCCGGTCATCCCTCACCGGGGTCACACGAGACGCCCGGTGCCTACTGATCGTCGGAACGGAGCGTGGTTGATACAGCAATCGAGACACCCGAAAGGGTGAACAAGCATCCACCGGGTGGGCGGCACGCCCCCGAGAGGGCCGCAGGCCCCGGCACGTCACCCCTGACTGCCCACGGTGACGCCGTGCCACAACGAGCCTGATCGACGCTCCGCGCCATCACCCGTACGTACCGTCATGGCGCCGTTCGGCCTATCCAAGTGGTGACCGCTTGTGCACTACCGTCCTCAACCAGCTGCCCGATCGGGGCACAGTCGACCGGAGTACCGCTCGGGGCCGCGCCTCTCCAGGCGCGTGCGGACCCGCCGTCGACGGACGACATCACTGGGGGGACCTCGATGGCGCGCGGAACGACGACGGCCGGACGGCCGCGGAAGCGGATGCTCGGGGCGGGGACGCTGGGCGTGGTCGCCGCGGCGGCCCTCGTCGGCGGCACCACCCCGGCCGTGGCGGCGACCCCGGCCCCGCTCGCCCGCACGACCCCGACGACCACCTCGGGCGCCGCGGTCGAGGTGCCGCCCACGGCCGTCACCGTCGACCCGCGCACGGGCACCGTCTTCCAGGCCGACCCCCGCGGCAACCAGCTGCTGGTGTTCACGCCCCGACCGGGCGGCGGGTACGACCAGGCCGCGAGCGTCCCCACCGGCGCCGGCCCCGTCTCGGTGGCCTTCGACGCGTCGACGGGCACGGTCTACACGGCGAACCAGGCCGGGCGGTCCGTCACCACCGTCAGCCACGGCCGCCACGGCTGGACGGCCACCCGCACCACTCCCCTGCTGATCGCGCCGACCACCGTCGCCGTCGACCGCACCGGCACCGTCCACGCCACGAGCACGCCGCCCGGCGGGCCCGCGAGCTCGTCGTCCCCCGCGGCCGAGCGCAACGACCGCCCGAGCAGCACGGCGGCGGCGCCCGCCACGAGGGCGAGCGCCCGCACCGCGTCCTCCACCACGCAGACCACCACGCGCACCGGCACGCACACCTCGTCACCCCGGCCGACGCCCCGGCCGACACCGCATCCGGCACCACACCCGACGCCGCGACCGACCCACCCGCCGTCCCACCCGCCGACCCACCCCCAGGGGCCGAGCCCCGCCGAGCTGGCCGCCTTCGCCGCCCAGTTCAAGGCCGCCGGGTGGGCCGCGTCGTTCAACCCCAAGGACTACAAGATCAGTTACGGGCCCGGCTACATCCGGGCCTACAACGCCGGCACCAACACCGAGTTCTGCGCCGGCACCTGCACCGACGTCGCCGTCGGACGCCCGGGCGTGAACGGCGGACGCGGCGGCACCGGCTACTGCATCGGCCAGTGCACCAACGTCGCCACCGGCGCCCGCGGCACCGACACCGCCGCCGGGGCGGGCGGCACCGGCGGCACCGGAGGCAACGGCGGGGTCGCGTACTGCCTGGGCCAGTGCACCAACATCGCCACCGGCGGCCGCGGCGGCGACGCCACGGGCACCGTCGCGACCGGCGGCACCGGCGGCCGCGGGGGCACCGCGATCTGCTTCGGCCACTGCAGCGAGGTCACCACCGGCGGACGCGGCGGCAACGCCACCGCGACCGGCCCCGACGGCGTCCCGCTGACCGGACTCGAGGACGGCGGCAACGCGGTCGCCACCGGCGGGCGCGGCGGCGACGGCGGCACCGCCCTGACCAACGGACGCCTCGTCCGGGGCACCGGCGGCGCCGGCGGCGACGCCACCGCCACCGGCGGCGACGGCGCCGACGGCACCGACCTGACCGGCTTCGGCACCGTGGTCGCCGGCGACGGCGGGAACGGCGGCAACGCCGCCGCCGTCGCCGGTGCCGGCGGCACCGGCGGCAGGACCGGCACCACGGGACGCGCCACGGCCACGGCCGGCGACGGTGGTCGCGGCGGGGCGGCCGAGGCGTTCGGGCTCGACGGCGCCGACGGCACCGCCGCGAACCCCGAGGGCGGACGCGGGCAGGATGCCACCGCGATCGGCGGCCGCGGCGGCGACGGCGGCACCGCCACGACCACGACCGGCACCACGACGAGCACCACCCGCGGCGCCGGGGGGCGCGGCGGCGACTCGTCGGTCCGCGCCGGCAACGGCGGCGACGGAGCCGACGTCGACGGCATCGGCACCGTCCGCGCCGGCAACGGCGGCGACGCCGGCACCGGCACCTCGATCGCGGGCCAGGGCGGCAACGGCGCCGGAGGACAGGCGCTGGCCGGCTCCGGTGGCGGCACCTTCGCCCGCGGCGGCGACGGCGGCAGCGCCAGGGCGAAGGGAGCGACCGGCGCCGACGGCACCGCCGCCGACCCGGACGGCGGCACCGGCGGCGCGGCGTCCGCGACCGGCGGCAACGGCGGTGTCGGCGGCCAGATCCTCGGCGCCGACGGCGACTCGCTCGGCATCGGCGGCGGCGGCGAGGGCGGCGACGCCGTCGCCGCCGGCGGCACCGGCGGCCGCGGCGCCGACGCGACCACCACCGGCGGCACCACGGCCCAGGCCGGACGCGGCGGCAACGGCGGCACCGCGACGGCCACGCCCGGCCGTGCCAGGACCGGCTCGGGCAACGCCGCCGACGGCGAGGCCACCGCGAACGGCGGGCAGGGCGGCGCCGGCGGCGACGCCGTCGCCACGGGTGCCGACGGGGCCGACGGGAACGCGGGCACCGTCGAACCGATCCCCCCGGCGCTCGTCGTGGTCGGGGCGGCCGGGACGGACGGGCAGGACGCCACCGCGATCGGCGGTGACGGCGGTGACGGCGGCATCGGCACGGTCAACGGCGTCGGGATCGCCAGCACGGGCGCCGGCGGCGTCGGCGGGAACGCCACCGCGACCGGCGGGCGGGGCGGCGCGGGCAGCGCCGTGGGCGTGAGCGGGGGTCTGCTCAACCTCGACCTGACCGGAGGCGCCGGCGGCGCGGGTGGCGCGGCGATCGCGACCGCCGGCCGCGGCGGCTCCGGGGCCGGTGGTCCGGCGGCGGACGGTGTCGCCGCGGGCACGGGCGGGACCGGCGGCGCCGGCGGCCGCGCCGACGGGGAGTCCACCGGGCGGAGCCTGGACGGCCTCCCCGTGCACCCCGACGGCTTCGACGGCGGGGACGTGTCCGCCACCGGCGGTGCCGGCGGCGCCGGCGGGACCGCCACCACCACCGACGGACGGGGCACGACCACGACGCAGGCCGCAGGAGGCGCCGGCGGCGACGCCACCGCGCAGGGCGGTGACGGCGGCAACGGGCTCGACGCCACGTCGACCGACGGCACGCCGGCGGTGGGCGGCAACGGCGGTCGCGGCGGCAACGCCGTCGCCACCCCGGGCGAGTCGGGCGCCGGCTACACCGGCCCGGCACCGACCGGGACGGCGACCGGCGGCCAGGGCGGGACCGGCGGCAACGCGGCCGCGGTCGGCGCGGACGGGCGCAACCTGCTCGACGGCAACGCGCAGACGGTCGGCAGCACCGTCGTCGCCCACGGCAGCAACGGGTCGGCGGGGCAGGACGCCACCGCCATCGGCGGTCAGGGCGGCGACGGCGGCACCGGCACCGTGAACGGCGCGGGGACCGGCCAGAGCGGCGCCGGCGGCGCCGGCGGGAACGCCACGGCCACGGCGGGGCGGGGCGCGGACGGTACCGGCGTGTTCGTCGTCGGGCCCCCCACCCTCGATCTGGACGCCACCGGCGGCACCGGCGGCGCGGGCGGCAACGCCACGGCGACCTCGGGCCGCGGTGGGCAGGGCGCGGGCGGTCCGGCGGCCGACGGGGTGGCGAGCGCGACGGCCGGGACCGGCGGCCGCGGCGGCAACGCCGACGCGTTCTCGACCGGCCGAGGCCTGGACGGCACCGCGACGAACCCCGACGGCACACGCGGGAGTGACGTGACCGCCACCGGAGGCACCGGCGGGGCCGGCGGCGTGGCGACGGCCAACGGCGTCAGCTCCCAGGGCCCCGGAGGATCGGGAGGCTCGGCGACCGCGCAGGCCGGCGACGGCGGCGACGGCTACGACGCCACGTCCACCGACGGCACCCCCGCGGTCGGCGGCAACGGCGGCCGCGGCGGCAACGCGACCGCCACGCCCGGGACCTCGGGCGCGGGCTACGACGGCCCGGCCCCGACGGCCGACGCCACGTCCGGCGTCGGCGGGTCCGGCGGCGACGCGACCGCCACCGGCACCGACGGCGCCGCCGGGCCGCGTGCGATGTACGAGCTGAACGGGTCGACCTTCACCGGCACCGGCGGGAACGGCGCGGCGGGGCAGGACGCCGTCGCGACCGGGGGCAACGGGGGCGACGGCGGGATCGCGACCCGCGACGGGCTGACCACCCAGGCGGCGGGCGGCGTCGGCGGGAACGCCACCGCGACCGCCGGCAACGGTGGCGACGCCACCGGCGCGGGCCTCGGGAACGCCCAGCTACCCGTCGACCTCCTCGTGCTCGGCGGGGCCGGCGGCGCGGGCGGCAACGCGATCGCGAACGCCGGTCGCGGTGGCTACGGCGACGGGGGCGCGGCGCTCGACGGGTTGGCCTCGGCCACGGCCGGGAACGGCGGCGCCGGCGGGTTCGCCGAGGCGGTCAACACCGCGTCCGGCGCCGACGGCACGGCGGGGAACCCGAACGGCGGTCGCGGGTTCGACGCGACCGCGATCGGCGGCAGCGGCGGTGCCGGCGGAACGGCGACGACCAACGGCGCGCCCACCGGCACCGGAGCCGGCGGTGCGGGCGGCCACGCCATGGCGCGGGCGGGCGACGGCGGCGACGGCGCCGACGTCACCACGACCGACGGCACCGCGGCCGTCGGGGGCAACGGGGGGCAGGGCGGCAACGCCACGGCCACCCCGGGGGCGTCGGGGACGGGGTACCTCGGCCCGGACGCGACGTCCGACGCGACCGCGGGGCGGGGCGGGGACGGCGGCAACGCCACCGCGGCCGGCATCAACCGCCCGTACACCCCCGGTGGATCGGCCTCCGTCGTCGGCGGCGTCCTGGTCGGGGTCGGCATCGACGGGGCCCCCGGCGGGGACGCCACGGCGACCGGCGGCGACGGCGGCGACGGCGGTGTCGCGACGTCGGGGACCGACATCACCCGCAACGACGGTGGCGTCGGCGGCAACGCCACGGCCACCGGCGGCCGCGGCGCCAACGGCAGCTTCTACGGCGGGAACGGCTCCACACAGGACCTGGACATGACGGGCGGTGACGGTGGTCGCGGCGGCAACGCCGTCGCAACCTCGGGCGCCGGCGGTCTCGGGGGCAACGGCCCGGCGGACTCCGGCACGGCGTCCGCAGCCGGCGGGGCCGGTGGCAACGGAGGCGGCGCCTTCGCGCAGGGCAACCAGGCCCAGAACGGAACGGCCTCGAACCCCAACGGCGCCCGAGGCGTGAACGCCACGGCGACCGGCGGCGACGGCGGTGACGGCGGCTACGGCAACGCCGACGGGTTCGTCTCCGGACCGGGCACTGCGGGCAACGGGGGGAGCGCCACCGCGACCGGCGGCAACGGCGGCAACGGCGGCACGGGCACCGGCTCGCAGACGGCGAACGGCGGCGACGGTGGCAATGCCACCGCACGTCCCGGTCGTCTGGGCAACGCCGGTGGCGACGGCTCCGCCTCCGGAACCTCCAGGGCCGGCAACGGCGGCAACGGCGGCACCGGACGCAGCGCCGACGGGGGCGACGGCGGCGACGCCACGACCACCGCTCGCGGCTCGAGCGCCGCAGGCAACGGCGGCAGCGGTGGGACGGCGAACGGCGGCACCAACGACGGCGGTGACGGCGGCGACGCCACCACCGGCACGGGCCCCGCCACCGCCGGCTCGGGCGGCGCCGGAGGACCGGGCGGCTCGAGCGGCTCGAACGGCAGCTCGTCCTCGGGGTGACGTCACGGAGTGGGGAGGGCCGCCCCGGGCCTTCCCCACTCATGAGGTCAGGACGTCGAGCCCCCTGACGGTGCCACGGCTGTCGGGCCAGCCGCGAGCCCAGCACTCTGCTCAGAACCGGATGGGCTGGATGGCCTGATCCCCCAGTGCGCCCTCGATCACCAGCTGGGTCTCGGTGAGCTCACGGTCGATTCGAACGTCCGAGGACCGCGACGGCTCGGGGTGGGTCGAAGGTGTGCAGCCCGACCTCCGAGCGATGGCCCATCATCGTCGAAGCGAGCACCCCCATAGCGGCAGAGCAGCGCACGGTAAGAAGTGGGCATGGGGGAAGCGGCCGAACCGAGGCGCATCCACGGCGTGATGGTGTCGAGTACCGCCCGCGACCTCGCCCTTCACCGGGCAGCGGTCATCGATACCATCTCTCGGCACCGGGGGCTGCGCGCCGTAGCGATGGAGCAGGACGCAGCCCGACCGGGAGGAACGGCTCTCACCTCGTCACTCGCCAAGGTTCGCGAGACGGCCGCGTACGTCCTGATCATCGGCGACACCTACGGGCAAATTCCAGAGTCTCCCGACAATCCGGAGGGACGGTCGCTCACCGAGCTCGAGTACCGGGAGGCGCGCCGCCTCGGTCGGCCGATCTTGGTGTTCATCATGGGACCGGATCACCCGCTTCCTCGGTCCGTGGTCGAGCGTGACCGGACGATGATCTGCCTTCTCACAGAGTTCACGGAGGACGCGAAGAAGGCCGCAGAGGGGTCGCCCCTGCAGCGAGTTTTCGCAACCTTCAACAGCGTTGCGGAGCTGACGCTCTCGGTGACTGAGTCGTTGGCAGAGCTGCGGATTCTCCTCGACTCGAGCGCTCGCTCTCCCGCCTCCGAGTCGCCGGAGCTCAGTCAAACCCCTAGATACGAGAGCCCGCGCACGACCTCGACGCGGCAACACGAGCGCCGCCCGATCGAGCCGCGTGTCTCGATTCCTACCCCTACTGACCGGGCGGTCCACGAAGACCGGAATGCAGAATCGCGGACCTTGGACTTCCATACCCTTTGGCGAAATCGACGTAAAGGCGCGCAGTTCATGCGTACGTGGCAAGGAGATTTCGAACCGTTCGTCGTCGGCGATCCGGGCAGCGCCGCCGGAAGCGTGATCGCCCGACGCGACGCCGAGGTGCCGGATCGGAGTGACATCGTCCTCGACTCGGCGGCGATCCACGGCGAAGACGATCGACCGAGCCTGGTTCTGCGCGCTGCGAGCGTCCGCGGCTTGTCCCACCGCTTCATGGGCAAGGTGCGCCAGGACGAGTACGCCTTCCGACAGACCGCGGATGGCCGCTACCTCGTCATCGCCGTTGCCGATGGGGTCTCGTCTGGACCCTTGTCACACCTCGCGGCATCGGTCGCCACACGTCAAGGCTGCGCGCTCATCGAGGGGCGGTTGCGCCAGTACGTTCCGAGCGACGTGCCGTGGCAGAACGTGCTACAAGCGCTGAAGGCGGACATCGAGGATAGTGGACGCCGTGCTCTCGAGCGCCGCGGCGTCGACACCTTAGGGTGGGGGGCCGACGAGTTCACCAAGGAGTTGGCCACGACCCTTGTCGTGGCCATCGTCGATGTCGAGGCTCAGCAGCACGGGCACGGGGTCACGCTGATGCGCGTCGGCGACGCGTCGGCCTGGATTCGCGATCGACGCGGCTCGTGGCGTGATCAGTACGAGGCAAACGTAGGTCGCTTCGTCGGGTCCTCGGTCACCACGGCGCTGCCATGTCTCCGCGCGATTGACTCGCCGGTGTCGACAACCGTGCGCCGGGGCGAGGCCCTGGTGCTCATGACAGACGGGGTGGGAGACCCACTCGGGGATGGAGCCAACGACTTCGCCGACTTCCTCTCCGACGTGTGGTCGGTGCCCCCGGCTGCGCTCGCCTTCGCCGCTCACCTCGACTTCGCGCGCAGGAGTTTCGACGACGATCGGACAGCCGTCGCTGTTTGGCCCACCTGAGTAAGCAAGACCAGGCGGACGCCAGCCGCTGGGGCAAGGGTTCGGACCATCCACCCACACAGCCCTAGCTCGAGCTGTGTCTATCAGCCGCCATCCAGCGGACATCGTCCTCGATCGACAAACGTCAGCCCCGAAGGTCGGCGACCCTCGCCCGGCACTCTTCAAGAGTCGGCAGCGCGCCGGCCCCCCGCGCCTCGGCGAGCGTCGGCGCGGCGCGGTCCTTGTCCGACAGCACGAGCTCGGAGCTCGCGATGTACTGGTCCCACGGCAGCTCGAGCGCTGGATCGAGCGGGTTCACGCCGTGTTCGGCTCCGGGGTTGTAGGGCGTCGAGCACAGGTAGCTCGCGACGGTGTCGTCCTCGAGCGCCAGGAACGCGTGCCCGAGCCCCTCGGAGAGGTAGGTCGCCGACATCGTCTTCGGGTCGAGCAGGACGGCGTCCCACTGCCCGAAGGTGTCCGACCCGACTCTCACGTCCACGACCACGTCGATCAACGACCCGGACACGCATTGGACGTACTTTGCCTGCCCGGGCGGGACGTCGGCGTAATGCACACCCCGGAGCACTCCACGCCGGGAGAAGCTCGTGTTGGCCTGCGCCAGTGTCAGAGGGTGACCGACGGCCCGCTCGAAGACCTTGCCCTGGAAGGGCGCGCAGAACGCCCCTCGGGGGTCCGGGAAGACCTTCGGCGTGAAGACCCACGCGCCCGGCACGGACAGCTCTCGCGCCTCCATGCCTGGTCAGGGTAGCGGGGTGCCTGTCACCTGACCCAGCGACCCTCGATGGCCCGAGAGCGACCGCGCTAGGTCACGGAGCGGCCGCGGCGGTGTTACAGCGAGATGCATCACATTGAGCTGAACGAGTGAACCACCGTCACGGTTCGACGGCATGTCGCGACGACTCGCCGTGAAACACGCTCTTCCAACCACGGGGGGTTAATTGAGAGCTGTAGCGATTCACGTGCCGCCGTCGACTAGCAGCACAAGTCGGATCGATCACGGTCCGCGGTGACACGGGGGGATCATCATGACGCTGGACGAGCGCGGTCTCGGAGACACCAACAAGCTCATCAGCGAGTTCGCAGACATCACCCTGCCCCGCCCCCGCCTCCGTCCCGTGGGCAGCGACGACGCCACGCGCGGTGACGCTCCGCGCCGCCGCTACGCGATCATCGGCAGCCGCGGTTACCCCAGCACCTACGGCGGCTTCGAGACCTTCGTCCGCCGCTTCGCCCCCTACCTCGCCGAGCGCGGCGTGGACGTCACAGTCTACGGGCGCGACGACTCCCGGCCCGAGCCCTTCGTCACGCCGGACGGCGTCCGCGTGGTCAACACCCGCGGCAAGGACACCAAGTGCGCGTCCACCCTCAGCTATGGCCTGACCGCGTGCACCCACGCTGCTCGCGAGCGCTATGACGCGGCCCTCGTACTCAACTGCGCGAACGGCTACTGGCTCCCGCTGCTCCGCTCGGCCGGCGTCCCCACCGCCGTGAACGTCGACGGCCTCGAGTGGGAGCGCGACAAGTGGAGCTCGCTCGGGAAGAAGGTCTTCCGTCAGGGCGCGGTCGTCACCTCGAAGTACGCCGACCGCCTCATCTCCGACGCCCGCGGCATCGCCGACTACTGGCAGGAGCACTTCGACTCCGACTCGACGGTCATCCCCTACGGCGGTGACGTCCTCGGCCCGATTCCGGACACCAAGGTCCGCGAGCAGGGGCTGGAGCCCGGTCGCTACATCCTCGTCGTCGCCCGCCTCGTGCCGGAGAACAACGTCGAGCTGCTGCTCGACGCCGTCCAGAAGCTCGGCGGGCGCTATCGCACTGTCGTCGTCGGCTCCGCGGTCGGCGACGCGCCGATCGAGACCCGGCTGCGCGAGATGCAGCGCACGGACAACGTGCTCTGGCTCGGCCACGTGTCCGACCAGGACCTGCTGCAGCAGCTCTGGCAGCACTGTGGCGTCTACGTGCACGGCCACTCGGTCGGCGGCACGAACCCGGCTCTGCTCCAGGCGCTCGGCGCCGGCAGCCCGACCGTCGCCTTCGACACCGTGTTCAACCGCGAGGTCGTCCGCGAGGCGTGCCCGACCTACGGCAAGGACGCCGACGAGCTCGCCGCCCTCCTCGTTCGGGTGATGAACGACGACCTCTTCCGGCACCGCCTCAGCGCCGCCGGGCAGGAGATCATCCGCCAGCGCTACACCTGGGAGCAGGTGTGCGCCGACTACCTGCAGGTGCTCGACGACCTCGCTGGGATCCACTCCCGCTCGTCGTCGCGAGCCATCCGTTCGGCGCAGCGGGTGCGCCGTCTGGTCCCTGCCTCCCGTTGACAGCTGCAGTAACTCACGGTTCCCTCCTCGGCTCGGGGTCGCTGAGGAGGGAGCAGAGCATTCACCGCTGAGTGCTGCCATCGACCCCGGACAGCAATCTGGGGGGAGACTCCGTGTCCACCGTGCTCGTGACCGGCGCCGCCGGCTTCATCGGCTCCAACTTCGTCCGTCACTGGCGTGCGGCCCACCCCGGCGACCGGGTCGTCGGCCTCGACGCCCTCACCTACGCGGGGGTGCGGGAGAACGTGGAAGGTCTCGACGGCGTCGAGTTCGTCCACGGCTCCATCGCGAACACCGAGCTGGTCGAGCACCTGCTGCGCTCCCGCTCGGTCGACATCGTCGTCAACTTCGCGGCGGAGTCGCACAACAGCCTGGCGATCCTGCGCCCCGGCGACTTCTTCGCCACCAACGTGATGGGCACCCAGGGCCTGTTGGAGGCGGTCCGCCGCGTGGGCGTCTCACGCTTCCACCACATCTCGACCTGCGAGGTCTACGGCGACCTCCCCCTCGACGTCGACGACGCCTTCACCGAGGACTCGCCCTACCTGCCCCGCACCCCGTACAACGCGGCCAAGGCCGGCGGTGACCACGTCGTGCGCGCCTACGGGCTGACCTACGACGTCCCGGTGACGATCACGAACTGCAGCAACAACTACGGGCCGTTCCAGTTCCCCGAGAAGGTCATCCCGCTGTTCACCACGCGAGCCCTGGCCGGTGAGCGGCTACCGCTATACGCCTCGACGAAGAACCGCCGCGAGTGGCTGCACGTCGACGACCACGCCCGCGCCATCGACGCCGTCATCCACCACGGCACGGTCGGTGAGACCTACAACGTCGGGTCTGGCGTCGAGGTCGACATCGAGGGCATCGCGGACACCGTGCTCGGTGCCCTGGGTCTGGGCCCGGAGTACAAGACGATCGTGCCGGATCGGCCGAGCCATGACCGTCGCTACCTGCTCGACAGCTCCAAGCTGCGCGCCGAGCTGGGCTGGGCGCCACGGGTCGAGTGGACCGACGGGATCGCCGCCACCGTGGACTGGTACCGCGCCAACGAGGCGTGGTGGAAGCCCCTCATCGGACGGTCGCCCGTGGTCGAGGGCGCCGACGCCAACTGGGCCCCCTTCGAGGGCGCTCGGGTCCCTCGTTAGTGTCGGCCTACGTCCTCGGGGGGTGCCGATGAAGGGGATCGTGCTCGCCGGCGGGTCTGGGACGCGTCTGCATCCCGTGACCCGTGCGGTGTCCAAGCAGCTGCTGCCGGTCTACGACAAGCCGATGATCTACTACCCGATCTCAGTGCTGATGCTGACCGGGGTCCGCGAGATCCTCATCATCTCGACCCCCAACGATCTTCCGGCGTTCCAGCGGCTGCTCGGGGACGGCTCGGAGCTGGGGGTCGAGTTCTCCTACGCCGAGCAGGCCGCCCCGAACGGGCTAGCCGAGGCGTTCATCATCGGCGCGGACCACGTGGGCGACGACACCGCCGCGCTGGTGCTCGGCGACAACATCTTCCACGGCCAGCAGTTCTCCACGATGCTCACCGACGAGGCTCATCGACTCGACCAAGAGAAGGGCTGCGTGCTATTCGGGTACCCGGTCCGCGATCCAGAGCGCTACGGGGTGGGAGAGGCTGACGAGACAGGGCGCCTCATCTCCATCGAGGAAAAGCCCGCGAACCCGCGCAGCAATCGGGCCATTACCGGTCTGTACTTCTACGACAACGACGTCCTCGACATCGCGCGTCGCTTGAACCCGTCAGCCCGCGGCGAGCTCGAGATCACCGACGTCAACCGAGCGTACGTTGAGCGCGGCGACGCCCGCCTCATCGACCTCGGCCGCGGCTTCGCCTGGCTCGACACCGGCACCCACGAGTCACTCATCGAGGCGAGCCAGTACGTCCAGGTCCTCGAACACCGGCAAGGCGTGCGATTTGCGTGCCTTGAAGAAATCGCTCTCGTCCACCGGTGGATAGCACCCGAACAGGCATACGAACTCGGCAAACAGCAAGGAAAGTCTGGATACGGACTTTACGTAATGGATGTTGCGACGCGAATCCAGTTGGAAGGTACCAATGTCTGACGGCAAGATGGATTCCCTAGGTTGCGTCGCGGCAATCATCGTGTCCTTCAACAGACGCCAGACACTTATCGAGTGTCTCACTTCCTTGACCGCTCAATCGCGCCCGCTAGACCTAATTCTTGTCATCGACAATGGGTCAACGGATGGAACCGTTGAAGAAGTTCAGCGAGACTTTCCAAGAGTTGCACTCGAATTGCAGCCATACAACCGCGGAGGCGCTGGGGGCTTCTCTGAAGGCGTGAATCGGGCATTGCAGGCCGGATGTGACTACGTGTGGCTGATGGACGACGACGTGGTTCCCGACCATCAAGCGCTCGAGAAGCTGCGTGATGGACTTGATGCATACCCGGCAAGCAGACGACCTGTCCTCGCAACTTCACTCGTCCTCGATGCTCACCAGAACCTCGGACCACGCAATCGCTGCGTTCCTTCTAGGGACTACGCCGCGCTCGCGGACGCAGCTGCGAAGGGACACCTAGCGATTCGCGCATCAAGCTTCGTTGCACCCCTCATCGACCTCTCAGTTTCTGCTCAGACTGCACTGCCGATCGCCGACTACTTTATCTGGCATGACGACACTGAGTACACAACGCGAGTATGCCAGCATGGCGGCGGTATCCTAGTTCCGGCCAGCACTGTCGTGCACTATGCCGCCGCTCCGGCTCCCGGCAAAGACCTCGGTCTTCGACTATTCTATGACGTTCGGAACCGTGCGTGGATGGCGCGAAACCGCGAGATCTATTCCCTCGTCGAACGTCTCTACTGGGCCCGCGGATTGGTTGAACTGGTTCTCACCCAGGCACGCGTGGCGACCTCGAAGGCTAGATTCGCAAGGGTTGTTGTAAGCGCGCTTTGGGCCGCGCGGACTAGGCCTCGAACCGAAATGCCGTACGTCGCCGCCAGCAAGGACTCTGAGAATGCGCTTGAGTCAAGCGCTTAAGAAGCTGTCTGGCTTTACGCTCGCTCCGGTCGTCGCTTCTGTCGCGCCGCTTTTCGCCATTCCGGTGATCAGCTCCCACTTCGGCGCGGAAGGCTGGACCTCCGTAGCAGTCGGCCAGTCGATCGGCACCGCCTTCGCAGTTGCGATCGATGGCGGTTGGTCTCTCATAGGGCCACCACGAGTCGCGCGTGGATCAGCCGACGAGCGCTCCGCAATTTACCGCCAGTCACTCCTCGTGCGCCTGTGGCTTATGGTCGGCGCAGCACCGCTTATCGCTCTGAGCACGCTCGTTGCAGCTCCTGGATACACCGGCGCAGCAATTACATCTGCATTCGCGGCAAGCATGATCGGACTGTCTGCCAACTGGTTCTTTGTGGGTGCTAGCCAACCAGCTAAGCTCCTCCTCTTCGACGCTGCGCCCAAGATTCTGCTGGTGTTGGTTGGAATCTTCCTCTTACTAGTCGGCCTACCGCTCATCTACTTCTCACTCGCTGTCTTCGTCGGCGGACTCGGTGCCGCCGCCGTCTCGTACAGCGTCGTAAGGCCCACTACTTCGACGAACCAACGATACGATTCCCTCAAGGCAACCCTGGCGCACCTACGCGAAAACAAGCACGCACTGGCTACACGGGTCTACTCGGCAATGTACGTGTCGGCCCCCTTGCCCATCGTCGCAACCCTACTTCCGCTAGCGGAATCTGCGACCTTTGCCGGTGCAGATCGGATCCAGAAGTATGCCTTGCTCGCTCTGATGCCCATCACTCAGCTATTCCAGGGCTGGGTGCCGCGTGCAGTTGACGGCACAAATATCTTGCGCCGGTTCAAGACTGCTCTTGCTGTGCACGTGGCAATCTCCCTCACGTCCATCATCGGACTCGTCCTCGCAACACCATTGTTCGAAGTGCTTCTCTTTCGCGACACCCTTGCGTTGTCCACCACCGCCTCGCTTGCGTCTGGCTTCGTCATTCTTGCCGTAGTTGTCAGTCGAGCCACCTCCAGCCTACTGCTCGTCCAAGCAAGAATGACTGCTGTGACCGCGAATAGCACTCTCATTGGTGCAGCCTGCGGCATCTGTGCACTTGTAGGTGTGTGCCTCCTTCAGGGAAGCGCCGTGACAGCGCTTTGGATCGTTGCTGCATCGGAAATTCTTGTCACCACGTGGCAACTAATCTCGCTACCACGTGCCGGTCGAGAAATAAGGGAGCTCTTCCCAGAACCGTCGAGCGTGTCCGCTCGTCCAGCCTCGAAGCAGTGTCGGAATACTGATAGCCGGTCCGCACAGTGACTGCCAACAACTTGGACCTGGTTCCCTTCGTCGCACCAGCACTGCTCGTTCTCGCCAGCTTTGGTCTAGTGCTAGTGCTTCTGGTCACCTCGAACCATCGGCGCTCTATCCTGGCTGTCGCCGTTGGTGCATCGGGAGGTCTCGAGGCAATCCAAGTGCTCGAACTTCACGCCTTTGTTCCGGTGGCTGCCGGGTGGCTAGTCGTTGTGGTTCTTGTCGAACGCGAACCTCCAGGACGAGCGACCGCCCCTACGATTCTCTTGGTTTCCGCCCTTCTGCTCGCTGTTACGGCACTAATCGGTCCGCTGGTAAATAGCCCCCTCATCGGACTGCAACTAATCGCCTTGGCGCTCACCGCAGCCGCGATTGCTCTGTGGGCGAAGTCCGACGACTTAGAGAGATTCCGCTCCGGACTGCTCGCGGCAATTTCGATATCGAGCGGCATCGGACTTCTCCAGTATCTCGGCATTATCGCCCATCCCCTGTTCTTTGGTGAGAATAGGCCGAGTGGCCTCTACTCCGAACCCGATTGGCTGGGTATGTACGGCGCAGTAGGGATCGTCCTCGCCCTTTACGTCAAGAGGCCCGTAAGTCGAATTCCACTAGTTGCACTTAACTCAATCGCCGTCCTCCTTGCGTCCGCTCGCGCTGCTTGGGTGGCTATCGCCGTTCTGCTCGCACTCCTTATCGCTGAACGGCTCCTCGTGGGGAGGTGGAGCGATTATCGTAAGATTGCTGGGCCCACTCTCATTGGTGCACTCTCTATCGGTGCTATAGTTCTGTTCACGAACCCGGCTCTGCAAGACACTGTCTTTGAGCGTTTCGCGGGTGCTTTTTCGAACGAACGTGACGTGTCGGCCAACGCCAGGCTCCAGCAACAAGATTCACTCTACAAGCTTGCCGAAGACGCGCCCTGGTACGGGGCAGGATTGTCTGCGAGCGGCAGGGTCGGCCTGTCGGGCTTCGTCGACTACCACGGTGTCGCACGAAATAATGTAGCGAGCAATTGGATACTTGGTTGGTGGGCGGACGGGAAGCTGCTCGCTATACCGCTAATTTCGATCCTGGCGTTGCTTGCGCTACGTGCACGACGAAGATGCGAGGGCCAAGTCCTCATCGTGACCTTACTCTGCAGTCTGTTCTCCAACGCCGCATATAAGCCCATCACCTGGCTCGCCGCAGCGATGTGCGTTGGAGTTCTGAACCTTAGCGGTCCGACCTCAGGGCGAGAAGCAGACGAGCCAGGGCGTTCCATTACCACGGACGGGCGATAGTTCAATGACCTTCAAAGACTACCTTCAAGCAGTCAGGAAGAACTGGCGAACGGTCGTCGCAGTCTTCTTGATCGTCATCGCCGCGTTCTCGGTGGCGACCATCGTCACCCCGCCGCGCTACACGTCATCGGCAACCATCTACTTGTCGACACAGACACCCGTCGACAACGCGACGGTCGCCTATCAGGGCAGTCTGCTCTCCGAACAGAAGATCAGTACCTACGAGGACCTAGCGACCAGTGCGAGGGTTCTGCGGGAAGCAGCCGCGTCCGCTGGTCTTCCGCCCGAAGCCGCCAGTGCTCTAGCGAGTTCGATTCAGGTCACCGTTCCCACCGAGTCCGTGTTGCTAATAATCGATGTGACCACGAACTCGAGCGATCAGTCAGCCGCGATCGCAAATGGCGTGGCCGCGAGCGTCAGCCGTCTCGTGGAGGAGCTCGAACGTCCTCAAAGCGCGAATCAAGCGCCGCTCCTCCTCGCTCGAGTCGTCGAGGGAGCCGTGCCAAACCCGGTGGCCGTTTTTCCATCGTGGTCGACCAATATCTTACTGGGGGCGCTTACGGGCCTCCTCCTCGGACTGACGATCGCGATTGGTCGAGAGTACTTCGACAACACGGTGCACTCCGTAGAGCGGTTCGAAGACAAGCTTGAGGCACCCTTCCTTGGGTCTGTTCGGAAGACTTCAGGCTCCATCGACGGACGAAGCCTGTCCGTCGAACAGTTGGAGTCCTACCGGCACATCCGGACGAACATCACCTTTGTTGACTTCGACCAAGATCGTAAGGTGATTCTGTTTACAAGCGCCGTCGAGGGCGAGGGGAAAACCACTACTGCAACGAACATCGCCCGAGCGCTGGCGGAGGGCGGGTCGAAAGTTCTCATTATAGATGCTGACCTGCGCCGGCCGGAGATTGCGAAAGCGTTTGCGCTAGAGGCAGCAGTTGGCCTAAGTACGGTACTTTCTGGACGCGTCACCTACGATCGGGCGTTGCAGCGCCCCGCTGGAAGCAATATCGATGTCCTCACGAGTGGCAAGAAGCCGCCGAACCCTAGCGAACTTCTCGGCTCGTCTCGAATGGCAGCTTTACTAGAGCAGGCCCGCGACAGGTACGATTATGTTCTGGTGGATGCTCCGCCAGTCCTGCCTGTCACAGACGCCTCTGTACTGTCTCTAAACGCTGATGGTGCGATCGTGGTGTGCCGTTACGGAAAGACTACATCAGCACAACTCAGTGCTGCTGCGGCTTCTCTCCGTAAGGTCGGCGGCCGGATCCTGGGCGGCGTCTTGTCCATGACCCCGAAGACTTCTCAAGATCCGTACCATTCTTATGGCGGGAAGTACGGTCAGGACGTTGACGGCCCTCCATCTACTACTAGCGGCCAAGTCGAAGATGCGACTACCGCCCAGCTTCACAGCGAACGATCTACTCCTTCGCCGGTTCCCAGAGGGGCGCGGCACCAGACCTCGAGTTCACCGACACCGCGAGGCAACGAGAGGTCGCAGTCAGGTGGCTAAGCAGTTGGTCGTAGCGAGCCTCGGCGAGATGTCGTCGGAGGTTCAGAACGCATGGTGTTCCGCGCTCCCCGGGGTCCGTATTGTTCAGAACAAGCGGGCCAGCCCGTCAGGCCGTCGATTTGGATACCGAATCCCCGGGCTTGGCGCGGACGCAGCGGCTCTTGCTGCCAAGATTGCTATCGGGCAACGCGCGCGACCTGTGCTTGCCCTGAACCCGTGGACCGCAGTCGCCTGCCGTGTAGCGGGGGTCGCAGAGATCGCAACGGTCGGGATGTATGCCAGTCCTGGCACTAGGTCTTGGTCCTTGCTGCGGGCAGCGTTAAAGGATCGGCCGATGGTCTGCACTTCGGAAACCGAGGCGCAGAACTGGCGCAACAGCGGCGGCCGTGCGACCGCCGTTCGTTGGGGCTCAACGTTCCGTATCGACAAGCGTCACGGGAACAATGCAAGCGAAGTGTTAAGGATTTTCGTTGGTGGTACGTCGGACCGTGACAGTGGGCTTATAGAACGCCTCCGACAAGAGGCGCTCACGGGCGATGTTGCCGTCGAGGTCGTCTTGGCGGATGGCTCTGGGCCGGAGTCAGAGGCTCGGGGAAGTGGTCGGATCGTTAGCCTACCGTACATCTCAAGAGACGAATTCGTCCGCGAACTAGCCTGCAGCGATGTCACATTCCTTCCCCTACATGACCGAAGCCGGGCCGCGGGGCACATGGTCTTGGTAGCCAGCTTGCAGGCGGGTGTACCTGTTGCAGCAACCTGGTCCAGTGGAATTTCTGAGTACATGGACGACATCGATGAGATCGCGTCGGACGATCCTCTGCTCCCTCAGCTCCTCGACGTTGCGGATCGAGGCAGGAATCGCAGTATTCAACTGCAGCAGAACTGGGAAGAGCGGTACAGCGCGAGGTCCTACGTCGAGCGCATTGTTAATGCTCTGATCTCTTTGAAATGGGACCCAGTTCTATAGCGACTCTTCATGACTAGTTCGTGCGTTCTCGAGCAGTTTCGCTTCCGCTGCATTGCAGAAGCGTAACGTGGATCGATTCCGTGTGATCTCACGGCGGGCAGTCATCAGAGGGAGCCGCCACAACTTCTAATGATCGGTGAGCAAGTCTCGCCAGGCGGAGGCAACGGTCTCACGGTAGAGTTCCGCCGATGCGTCGACTTCCACCGACGAAGTATCATCGCATACTGCCAGAATCGACGATGCCCAATCGTCGCTCGATGAGCCACTCGGCACCAAACCTTGCCAATTGACACCGAATAGTTGCCCCAGAAACTCGTGCACCTCCCCCACGACTGGAACCGAGTGCTCAAGTGCGCGGACAGCGATCCCGCTTTGGTAATAGAACGAGTACGGCAAGACTACGACCGATGCTGACGCGATCTCTTCGTCCAGTTCTCTCTCCGATAGGAACGCGTCTGTCACCTCCCACCCGGAAATAGAAGGCCATCCCTTTCCCTTAACCTTACACTCCATACCGGCTTCCTGGAGAAGTGGCGCTATCTGTTCGAGAATCTCAATGTTCCGTGCGCTCTTGTACTGGCCGCAAACGAGAACTGTGCGACGGTTAATTGTCTGCCTTGAGGAGGCGTACGCTCCGAGAACGGGATGCGGAGCAGTATAGATGCCTCGCCATCCAAGAGATTCCAACTCATACTTCGCAAGCTCCGTGTGAGTGACAATATGTATATTCCCACGCACGGAAGCTAGACGGCCAGCGCGACTACTCCACGCACCCATCCCGATCTGTCGACGAAGCGGCCTTGGGTCGTGAATTATCAAATAGATGGGACAAGAGCTTGCTGCTAGCTGCCACATGAGGGGCTCGAGCAGGCCGAAGCTGGGCCAAAGCACGACAATACCATTGTACTTTTTCGCCACGCGGCCGCGGCCCGCAATTTCGCGGGCGACGCGAAGAAGGCGTCCTCCTGTACTGGCACCTGACAACGTTTCGATCCCTCGACCACCTAGGTGATCAACTTGGCAAATACCGGCCAAGACGTCGGCAATTTCCTTCTCGTAGTGACGTAGGGCATTGGGCAACGGGTTCACTAGGAGCAGGCTACGTTCGACCACTAGCAGCGCCCCTCAACGGCCGTACGGGCCATGTATCTTCTGGCACGTATTACGCCGTCCTCCCGTGGCAAGTCTTCCAAGACTTGCGCGGGTACTCGCCTCGTCTTGCAGACCGAGATAAGGCTGTTCGCTAGTTGCTCCACAGTGCTGTCGTGGGGAACAACTTGGTGCCCATGCTGCTTCAGCCATGGCGCGAGCCCGGAATCCGAGGTGGCAAGAATCGTGCATCCGTGCGAGAGGCCTTCGACGACAGGTAGGCCGATCTGTTCTCTCCAGCGACCATCGCGACGCGATGGTAAGCAGACGACGGCGGCTCGCCCCAGCTCTCGATGAGTGCTGGCTCGATCGAGCATCCCCATGTACTCGATTGACTCATGGTCGCGAGCGCTCGCTTCTACTGCAGTTTTCAACGGCCCGGAGCCCGCAATCGCGAGACGCCACCCTTCTTCGCCAAGCCCCGTAGTCGCCCATGCGCGTAGCAATGAAAGCACACCTTTGCGATTCTCGAGAACACCGAGGAAGAGGATGCGCTTCTCCTTCTCGGCTAGGGCACAACCGTCGCACGGCTTTTGCATCTTCGGGAAGACTGCCTCGACTCCGCCGTCCGGCCCGAACCCGTTCTTCGCGTACACCAGCCGCGATGCATCGCTCCCGTAGATCAATTGATCGTAGAACGTTCGTGAGATGCAGCGGATTGCGGCCCTCGCGAGCGGCTTCACCCGCTGGAGCACGCCAGAGGCAAGTGCCTCGAAAGGGCTGTTTTCAATTGTGTACGTCGTTACCCAGGGCCGTGATTGACGGCCAACTTTCAACCGAGCCGCGACACCTGCGACTACCGAAAGGGGAAGCGCGCGCAACCACAGCGGCTCTGGCAGCTCGACTATATCCCAGTGCTCACTGAGAATTTTCCGAACTATCCCAAGATGAGAAAGCTGAATCACGTTTGAAGGCAGTGCTGCCGCGTCGAAGTCTGACTTCCGGTGGATGTAGGAGATCGTCTCGGCGTATGCGCGAGGAGTGCCGTCGACTTCGAAATTTGAGGTCCGAACTTCAGGAATCACGCGGAGCAGACGCAAACGATCTGTCGCAGCTGGCCCCGACTCCTCGGGCCCTGCCTCGTCCATTGCTAGTATGCCCCCCTGCCTCCAACGATGGCGCCGACAGTCTTCCAGAGGATCGAGGCATCCAGCGCCGGCGACCAGTTCTCGACGTAGCGCAGGTCCAGCCGGACCGACTCCTCCCAGGTGAGGTCTGAGCGGCCGCTGACCTGCCAGAGACCAGTGAGCCCGGGGCGGACGACGAGCTTGCGCAGAGCGTCCTCGGTGTAGGTCGCGACCTCGCGCTGCAGGGCGGGGCGGGGGCCGACCAGGGACATCGAGCCGCCGATGACGTTGAACAGCTGCGGGAGCTCGTCGAGCGAGAGCCGCCGCAGGACGCCGCCGATGCGGGTGATGCGCGGGTCGCGCTTCATCTTGAACAGCGGGCCGGAGCCCTCGTTGGCGGCGGCGAGCTGGGCGACCTGCTGGTCGGCGTTGACCACCATCGAGCGGAACTTGATCATCCGGAAGGTCCGGCCGCCGCGACCGACGCGCTCCTGGCGGTAGAACACCGGGCCGCCGTCCTGGCGGATGAGCACGGCGAGGACGAGGAAGAGCGGGGAGAACACCAGGACCATCGCGGCGGCGGCGAGGCGGTCGACCATGTTCTTGGCGATGCGGGCCGGGCCGCCCCAGCGGGGCTCGGTGAGGCGCAGCAGCGGCAGGCCGTCGACCGGCGCGACGTGCAGGCGGGGGCCGGTGACCTCCATGAGCCCCGGGTCGACCACCAGCTCGACGCCGGCGCCCTCGAGGTCCCACGCGAGGCTGTGGAGGCGCTTCGGCGTCCAGCCGGGGGTGGGGGCGACCGCGACGACGTCGATGCCGAGCTCGCGGACGTGGCGGGCGACGTCGTCGAGGTCGCCGACCACCGGAACGCCGGCGATGTCGGTGCGGCCCTCGCCGGCGGTGCCGGTGGAGGTGCAGGCGGCGGTGACGGTCCAGCCGTGGTGCGGGACGCGGCGGGTGCGGGCGACGAGGTCGCCGATCGCGTTCTCGGACCCGACCACGAGCACCGAGGACATGCAGCGGGCGTCCTGGCGGGCGCGGTGCAGGACGCGGCGGACGGCGTAGCGGCCGAGCAGCAGGGCGGCGGCCGTGGCGGGGA
Organism: Actinomycetospora aeridis; assembly: GCF_037400275.1. Taxonomy (NCBI): domain Bacteria; kingdom Bacillati; phylum Actinomycetota; class Actinomycetes; order Pseudonocardiales; family Pseudonocardiaceae; genus Actinomycetospora; species Actinomycetospora aeridis. The sequence continues at coordinate 274,799 of NZ_JBBEGL010000004.1, forward strand.
TGACCCCGAAGATCCAGGGGCGGACCGCCTCGGCCTTCAGCGCCATCCCGGCGAGGGCCAGCAGGACGCTGGCGACGACCGTGCCGCGCAGGACCCGGTTGAACTCCTCGGCGCCCTGGCCGAGCACCCCGCGGTCCCAGGCGCGGAAGGCCACGAGGCCGGCGAGGACGAGCACCGCGGCGACGATGTTGAGCCGGAGAGCGGGCCCGAAGCCCCAGTCGCCGATGATGCCGGCGATCGTGGCGACCGTGGCGATGACGACCAGGTCGGTCGCGACGACGACCTTGACGAGGCGGCGCTGCCAGCGACGCGAGGAGGCGGGAGCCGTGACGCTCGGTGAGAGCACCTCGGCCGCGCGGGGCGCGGGCACGAAGTTCTCGATCGATTCCGTTAGGTCTACGCCGCTGCTCACTTCGAGGTCCCCCCGGTGGTCACGAGTGGTGAACATCCACTCGTCCGACTGTCGCCCCGGGGGTCGCTCTGGGTTGAACTCCGCGCCCGGTGTCGATGTCCCGCTATCGCGTGGTCTCCACCGAGTCGTTACACACCACGTATCCGGCTTTCACGGCGTGTCGTCGCGACACGCTGTAGGACATGACGGGCGTTCACCCATTCAGCTCTGTGTGGTCTAGATCGCACAACCACTGTGTAACGCTCCGGACTGCGACGATCTGCGTAACGATCACTACTCCTTGTCCCTCGAACGAAGGGCCCGGCCAGGTAGCGCGGATGGAGGAAGACCGACTCGGAAACGCCGCGACACGCTCGTTCATTGGGCCGTACGGACTAGCTCGCGCTGTCACGGGCGGCGCAGTGCGAAAGGTGCGTGAAAGCGGGACCAGGTCTGCTCTGCGTCACGGACCCCGGGTCCGGCGGCAGGGGGGAGCGAGCGGATGGCCGAGCGGATGGCCATCGTCTCGCGGACCGATGAGGTCAGCCGTCGGAGCGGAGGGTCCGGGGCCTCGGGTGGTTGCTCCCGTCGTCCTGACGAGGGGGGTGCGTCAGGACGGCGGGAGCAGCCCGAGGGGCCGGGCGTCGGGCGTGGTCGTGGAGGCCCCGGCGGGACGTCCGCCGCTGCGGACGACGCGCGCGAACGTGCGGGCCGCGTCGGCCCAGGGCGCCCAGCCGAGACCGTCGGCGAGGGCCGCGGCCTGGGCGAGCAGCTTGCGGGCCTCGGCGCGCTCGCCGAGCACGGCGGCGGCGAGGCCCTGGTAGAGCGTGACGGGGCCGAAGGTCGCCGAGCCGATGCCGACCACCACCACCGCACCCGGATCGGGGGGCAGGTCGCGCCGGACCACCTCGGCGGTCGGCTCGTCGCCGAGCGCGAAGGCCGCGCAGGCGGCGAGACAGAGCCCGGGACGGTCGAACAGCGCGCCCTCGCGCCCCTCGCGCTTGCGGTGCCAGTCGGCGAGGTGGCCGGCCGCGGTCTCGAGGTCCCCGGCGACGGCGGCGTCCACCGCGGCGGCGGCCGACCACGCGGCGACCAGCGGGTAGAGGGTGGCCGCGCCGGCGGGCAGGCCCTGCAGCGAGGGCAGGGTGCCGCCGAGCAGGTGGCGGACGAGCAGGTGCACGCCGTAGGCGCCGACGGCGTCGGGAAGCCCGAGCTCCTGCCCGCGGGTCATGGCCGCGAGCGCGGCCTCGTCGGCCTCGGCGGTGTCGCCGCGGGCGAGGGTGAGGCCCGCGTCGAGCAGCGAGACCATCCACATCGTCCGGGGACGGTGGCGGTCGACGGCCAGCGGCTCGAGGTCACGACGCGCGGCGAGGGCCTCGTCCTGGCGCCCGGCGGCGAGCAGCGCCGCGATGCGCAGCTCCTCGGCCTCGAACCAGACGGCGTGATCGCCGGTCTCGGCGGCGAGCCGGGCGGCCTGGTCGCAGACGGCGAGCCGTTGGGTGGCGGGCACGGGCGCGTCGACGAGGTGGTTGGCCTCGAGGACGCGGACGCCGGCGAGCAGGCGGCGGTCGCCGAAGCCCTGGGCGGCCAGCGCGAGCAGCTCGGGCAGGGCGGTGGGGTCTCCCACCTCGCCGTGGAGCTGCTCTTCCTCCAGGATGAGACTGCGCAGCACCTCGGCGCGCTGCCGGTCGGAGAGCGGCAGTGCCCGAGCGCGCCGGAGTCGCCGGGCGCGTCGGGGGCGCCCGGCGACGCTGATCCCCATGGCGTCGTGACCGACGGCGGCGACGACGGCGTCGTCGACCTCGCGTGTGTCCGCCGCGGACTCGCCCTGCTGCGCCGCCTGCTCGACGACCCCGTCGAGGAGGTCGTCCGCGTCGTCGTGCCGCCCGAGCGCCTCGAGCACGAGCCCGCGGTGCAGGGCGACGCTGCTCGGCCGCGACGTCTCCAGCACCGCGTCCAGCTGAGCGAGGGCTTCGTCGAGCGCGCCCTGGCGGTACGCGGTCGTGCCCGCCGCGAGCCGGGCGTCACCCAGCTCCCACGTCGGCAGCAGCGGCCCGGACCCGACGGCGTGGCGCAGCAGCGTGAACGGCTCGGCGCCGCCCTCGCGGACCAGGATCTCGTACCGGGCGTGGTGCAGCGCCTGCGCGGCCGCGGGCGGGACGGCGTCGAGCACGGCGTCGCGGGTCAGGGCGTGCCGGAAACGGAACCCGTCGGACGTCCCGGCGAGCAGCCCCCGGTCGGTGGCGACACGCAGGTGCGACGACAGCGAGCGCGGCGAGGCCTCCAGCACGACCCCCAGCTCGGGCAGGGAGAGCGGCGCGAGCACCGCCAGCGCCTCGAGTGCCTCCCGGGCGGGCGGCTCGAGACCGGCGAGCTGGTGGTCGAGCAGGGGCCGCAGGCGTCCGGGGATGACGGTGGCGAGCTCGTCGCACGCCTTCTCCCCGTCCGGCTCGTCGAGACCGACCAGCGTCTCGATGAGCGACGCGACGTGCAGGGCGTGCCCGTGGGTGCGCTCCCACAGCGCCGACACCACCCGCTCCGCGCCGTCGGGGGCGAGACCGGAGAGGTCCCGGACGACGAGGCCCCGCACGGTGGCGCGGGCGAGCTCGGGCAGGCGCAGGTCGCGGACGCCGTCGAGCAGCGAGAGCTCGGCGTGGGTCCCGCTCCAGGCGGGGTGGGCGTGGGCGTCGGGCACCCGGGCCGCGACGAGCACCACGACGCCCGCCGGCAGGCCGAGGCGGGCGAGGCCGCGCAGGGCGGCGAGGGTCGCCGAGTCGGCGAGGTGGGCGTCGTCGATCGTCAGCAGCACCGGGCACGACCGGCCGGCCAGCCGCTCGCGCAGGACACGGCCGGGGGCGGGCTCGCCGGGGTGGACAGGGTCGACGCCGAGCTCGGCGAGCGCCTCGGCCCACGCCGTCCACGGCGGGGCGTCGGCGTCGCAGGTGCCGCCGCCGACGAACGCGCCGGACGCGCGGGCCTCGTCGAGGGCCGCGCGCATCAGGGCGGTCTTGCCGATGCCCGCCTCGCCGGTGACCAGCAGGACCGCGCCGTTCGCGGGGGCCTCGAGCAGGCCGCGGACGGTGGCGAGCTCGTCCTCGCGGCCGAGCAACGTCGCGCGGGGACGGCTGGGAGCGGGGGCCTGCAGCCGCAGGGCGAGGTCCTCGACCTCGGCGCCGGCGGCGACGTCGTACTCCTCGCGCAGCGTCCGGCGGGTGGCGGCGAGGACCTCGAGGGCCTCGCTCGTGTGCCCCTGACGCTGCAGCCCCGAGGCGGCGATGACGGCCAGGTGCTCGCGGGAGCGGTCGGCGGCGAGGTCGGTGGAGACGAGCTCGACCGCCTCGGCCGGGCGGTCGAGATCGAGCAGCGCGGCGCCCATGCGTTCGAGCAGCCGCAGCCGGCGGTCGAGGGCCCGGTAGCGCTCGACGTCGAGCCGCGGACCGACGGGCGTCCCGGCGAACGGCTCGCCGCGCCAGGTGGCGAGGGCGGCGGCGCCCTTCTCGAGCACCGTCTCGCGGGTGGCGTCGGCGGCCAGGGCGGCGGCGGCGTCGTCGTGGAAGCGGTGGAGGTCGACGGCCTCGCGGGGCAGGTCGAGCCGGTAGGTCTCGCCGATCGGCGGGATCGACAGCCGCGTGCCCTCGTCGGGAGCTTCCCGACGCAGCCGGCTGACGAGCACCTGCAGCGCACCCTCGGCCCGTTGCGGGAGGTCCTCGCCCCAGATCTCGTCGATCAGCGCGGGCACCGCCACCGTGCCCCGGCACGCCGACGCGAGCAGCGCCAGCAGCGTCCGCAGCCGCCGTCCGGGCCGTCCGACCTCGCCGGACGCGCCCTCGATGGCGACCTCGCCCAGCACACGGATGCGGATGCCGTCCGATGATGACACCGAGCCTCCAAGGACACACACCGTGACCGTGAACGCTGAGGGTACGGCCTTCCGGGTTATGGAACCAAGGGAGGTGCGCCAAGGCGACCTACTCCTCGTCACCCAGATCCCCGGTGAGCCGCTGGGGCGGCTCATGGAGGCGCTCGACGGGACGCGGTTCTCCCACTCCGGGATCGCGGTGCGCGTCGAGCCCGGTGACGGACCCGCTGACCACCTCGCCAGCGCCCTGGCCACCAAGCTCGACGACGGCCTCGACTTCGGCGGGGTGCGCTGGGACCCCTTCTCCGAGCTCTGGCACAAGCACCGCGACCTCTACTGCATCCCGATGTCCGACGACCTGCGGGCGCGGGCCCTGGCCTACCTCGGGAAGTACCGCCCGCACCCGAAGGACGAGGGCAAGTTCTCGTTCGTCAAGCTCGTCACCGTCGCCGCGGCCCTGCGGGCGTTCGAGGTCGAGCCGCGCAACCCCGGGTACTCGGAGCCGCTGTTCTCCGCGGCCTGCTCGGTGGCCTCGGCCTGGGCGGCGACCGACGACGAGCCCGCCTACTACTGCGCCGAGCTCGTGGCCACCGCCTACGGCCGGCCGTTCACCCGCGCCGAGATGGTGCCGCCCGCCGGGAGCGGGATCGGGGAGGAGTTCGACGAGCCCTGGTGGATCCGGAAGGCCTCGGCGCTGCTGTCGGACACGTTCGGCGGCGTGGGCGGGCCGCGCGGAGAATCGTGGGTCGACCTCGCCGGGGCGGTGTCGACCGACTGGGACTTCGTCGCCCACGCCATGGGCGGGTCGCTGCGGTCGGTGACGTTCCTGGCGCGGGGGAAGATCGAACCCCCGCCGAAGGTGCCGGACTGTCCTCTGCGCGCTCCGGCGGCGGACCACCCCAGCCTGGCCCGCACCGACGTGCCCATCCCCCACGCGCTGGTGACGCCGCGGATGCTGTGGCAGGTCTGGGGGCAGGGGACGATCCGGAGGATCCGGAGGCCGGACGAGTAGTCATCCCTTCGGGCGGAGACCGTCGAAACGGACTCCGCGCGGTCCTACCGTGGCCGGATGGTGGCGCCTCCCCCGTGGCTGGTCCGAGCAGCGGACGGCGACGACGAGTCCCGTGCGTGGACGCGGAAGACCCTCACGGGCTACCTCCAGGGTGAGCTCGACGGGGGCTGGGCGTTCTCGGGCTCGCAGTTCGAGGCGCTCGGCGGAGGTGGAGATCAGGGCCCCGACGCATCGCGGATCACCGCCGAGGACCTCGTCGCGGTGTCCCTGCTCGGCGTGAGCATCACCGAGCACGCCGCGTTGCGGGTCCTCGGCCGGGACGGCGAGGCCATCTCCGCGCTGCTCGAGGACGTGCCGGTCGCCCTCGATCTCCACGAGGCCACCGACGCGGACATCGGCCCCGGGTCGCCCGCCGAGCGCGTCTGGGACCTGGTGAGACGGCGCGGCGACAGGGCGTCGATCGGTCCGACGAAGACGTCGAAGCTCCTCACCCGGAAACGCCCGCGTCTCGTCCCCGTCTACGACAGAGTCGTGCGGCGGGAGCTCGGGCTGCGCAACCACGGCAACTACTGGGTGGAGGTGCGCGACCTGCTCCGCGCCGACCCGCGGTACGTGGAGGAGCTGGTCCGGGCGCGCGAGGACGTGGGCCTCGCCGACCGTGTCAGTCTGGCGCGCACGTTCGACGCCCTGCTGTGGATGAGCGATCCGCGACGCTCGCCCCCTCCGGCCTGACGGCCGCGCGGTCAGCGACCGACGAAGCCGCTCACGAGGCCGACGACGCGGTCCAGGCTGTGCCGTGTCGGTGCCAGCTCCACGAAGTGGCGATCGCAGAGCGGCCGGAGCGGTTCCGGCAGCTGCTCGGGACGCGGCGGCTCCGCGCCGTCGACGAGCAGCGGCACGACGTCGACTCCCCGCGACAGGGCCGTGGTGATCTCGTGGCGAACGAGATCACCGTCGATCTCGAGGCGACGTCGCCCGGCCTCGTTCTCGGCTTTCAGCCACGTCGGTCCGATGACGGCGACGAGCACTTCGGAGCCGAGGATCTCGCGGGTGATCCGGGCTTCGAAGAGGTCGCCTCCCCGCAGGCTGGAGTGATCGTGGAAGACGCGGCCGGGAAATGCCTCCTCGAGCCCCGACGCGAGCCAGCGGACGGCGGGGTCGGAGTCGGATCGCCGGTAGCTCAGGAAGACCGAGCCTCGTCGTGGCGGGCGGGGCGCCGGCACAGGGGCGGGGGCGACGTCGACGACGAGCTCCCCGCTCCCCCGCCGCAGCCGCCCGTCCGGTCCGACGAACTCGAGCCGGTGCACGCGCAGGACCTGGCGCCCCGGCGCTGCGCTCGTGACGACGGCCTCGTGGTCGCAGGCGCCGCCTGCCGCCAGGGAGGGGACGGTGAAACTGCCTCCACCGCGCAGCAGCGTCAGCTGCGGCGACGAGCGGAGCTCGACCGTCACCTCCGAGCACAGTCCGGGGCTGTGGTTCCGCAGCCGCACCACCACCGGGGTGGGGGTGTTGGCGACGAGTCGGGTCGGTGCGAGCGCCAGCCCGATCACCGAGCGACGCCGCGCACGGCCCACCGGTGGTTGTCGTCGCGGCACGTCCGGCAGTGCACGGCCCACCGTCCACCGGCCGTCGCGCCGAGCACATCGCGGTCCCACACGACGTACTGGTCGTCGCGGCACAGCAGAACCCCGCAGTGGTGGCACACCCCGTCGACCAGCACCGACGCGTCGTCCCGCTCCACCCGCGCGCAGGACGTGCACTCCCAGCTCATGACTCCTCCGGTCGCTCGAAGGCCGCCTCGATGCGGTCGAGGAGGTCCTGCATCGCGGCCTCCGTGATCTCGCCCCGCCGGCATCCCTGCCGCACCGCGGCGCAGGCGCGCTCCTTGGCCGGAGTGTCGTCCCGGTCGTCCCGAGACGGGGCGGGCTGCTCCTCGGTGGTCCCGAGGACGCCGCGAACGACGACCCACAGCTGCCGGTACCCGTCGACCACGCGGTCGTGGGTCACCGCGCTCGCGTGCGCCCCGCGCACGTGCACCGTCATGCGGCACCGCGCGCCGGCCGTCCTCGCCACCGATTCCGCCCCCGACCCGATGGGCTCCTCGCCGGTGAGCTGGAGGTCGAAGTCGATCGGGTGGACGCCCTCGTAGAAGCGCCCGCCGATGTCCCACGAGCGCGCCGTCGTCCCCGCCGTGTGCCCGAGCTGCGGGCGGTTCTCGACGGTGCGCTTGACGTAGTACTTCGCATCGCCGAGCGCCTCGACGAGGCGGGCGACCGTGTCGTGGTCCGGGGCCACCCCCGGGAACTCCGCGGCGCCCTGCTCGTCGTCGGGCTGGTCACGGTCGGGGACGCCGCGGACCGCCTGGTAGCGCAGGCCCTTGAGGTCGAGGGCGGCGTCGAGCAGGTACCGGGTGGTCGGCCGGACGTTGCGGTGGCCGTACTCGGACTCCTCGGGGTGGTCGATCCCCGGACCGTCGACCACCGCGGGCCGTCGGTTCTCGGGACGCTGACCGCCGCCCGCGTAGTGGAACGACGCCCCGGTGAGCCCCGAGGCCGCGCCGAGGAACCGGGCCTCGACGCGGGCGGCGAGCGTCGCGTCGGGCGGGATGTCGCTCATCATGCGCACGGAGAGGTGGATCGTGCCCCGCGTCCGCCCCTGGGTGAACCGGACGATGTCCTCCTCCTCGTCGACGGCGTGGGCGCCGAAGTGCATCGGCACGCCCCGCAGGGTGCGACGTTCGACGCGGACGTTCGTCCACTCGACCACCGAGTGGTCCTCGTCCCGGCTGATCGTGGCGATGTCGGCGTGGGACGAGCCGTCGATCCGGCCCCACGTCCGCGGGATCGCTACCCGCACGAGGTCGAGCTTCTTGAGCCGCAGCCCCGGGTCGTACCGCTCCTCGCCCCGGGTGCACCAGCTGACGTCGAGCTCCAGGACCCGCCGGCCGGAGTCCGGCGCGATCGTCGGGGTCACCCAGAGCTCGACGGCGCGCTCGGCGCGCTCCCGGTCCGGGTCGTAGGCGACCTTCACCGCCCACGGGCCCGTGAGGTGGTGGGTCCCGGTGGCCCGGGGCGTGAGCGTGACGAGGCTGTTGCCCGTCGTCTCGGTCCTGGTCTGGTCGGGGTCCTCGCGCACCGTGAGCGCGCCCGGTCCCTGGAGCAGGACGTGCCCGGCGGTGATCCGTTCGACGTCGGCGGCGCGCGCCAGCTCGGCCCCCGTGTTCGCCTCGACCCTCGACCACGAGGCGTCGACCTCGACGGCGCCCGCGACCGACTTCGTCGTCGACACGTAGTTCTGCGCGGCGTCGAGCGTGGCCTCCGCCGTCACCGTCTCCGTCATCCGCGGCCGCCGGAACTGGGGATCCGCCGCGGGGAACAACGGCAGGTCACGTCGGCGGCGCGTCCGTGACCGGACGAGGTGCCCGCCGACGCGGACGAGGGCGAGACCCCCGAGCACACCGGCCACGACCACCACGCCCGACGCGAACGCGCCCGCGGCGACCGCCCCCGTCAGGCAGGCCCCGACGACCTCCGGGTGCCAGCCACGGTCCAGCGGGACGCAACGTGGGCACAGGTGCCGGTCCTGCGGGCGGGCCTGGCGATCGGCGGCATTCCAGTCGTCGTCGCTCTCCATCGGGGGCGGCACGTACCCCCACTCGGCGTCGAGCCGGCCCGCGACCCCGCGCGGCAGGCGCAACGTCCGCCAGTCGTCGACGGTCGGGGTGCCCTTGCCGGACGGGCTCTCCCCCTCGGCGCCCTCCGGCGCGTCGGGGTCCGACGTCGTCGCGGACGGGGGGTCCGGCTCGGCGTCGTCGGGCTCGACGTCGGGTCCGACATCGGGCGGGGACGTAGCGGGCCTCGTCGGGCCTTGTGACGGGGCCGCCGTGTGCCAGGCCGTGCGGTCGATCCTGGCCGCCCGCCCGAAGGGGACGACGCCCATCGGGTCGAGGATCGTGTCGTGGGCCCGGCACAGGCGGTGCCGGCATCCGCTGCACACGGCGACCACCGGGCCGCCCCAGCACACGTCGCAGCGCGCCTCGCCGCCGCGGGTACGGATTTCCGTGCGGGGCCTCATCGCCGGGACCTCAGCGGACGGAACCGGTCGCGCAGGGTGCGGTGGAGCTCGTTCATCCGGCGCACGAGCGCCCCGACGTCGCCCCGCGTCCATCCCTTGACCTCGACGACCAGCTCGCCGCTCTCGAGGCGGCTGCTGTACCGGAGATCCGGGCCCTGCTTCGACCTCCGCTCCGTCGACTGCTCGCGGCCCCGGACGAGGATCGCGAGCCTGCTCGTCGTCGGTCCATCGCCGCGGACCGCGCTGAGGAAGCTGAAGAGGTCCTTCGGGTTGTCCGGGTCGGCGAAGTCCTTCTGGTGCACGTCGAACCCGAGGGTGTGCAGCACGTTGACGACGTCGCTCACCCGCCGCGGCTCCGGGACGATCTCGTCGAAGACGATGCTCTGGTACGGCGAGAACCACCGCCGGGCGAACGCGTCGTCCAGCATCACCGTGGACTGCGAGTGCACGATCGTCCGGCAGACCGGCTGCCGTTCCGGCGCCGCGAGTCTGCCCGCGGCGTCGAACAGCCGGACCTCCGCACCGGAGAGCAGGTAGCCGGGCAGCTCGACCTCGGTGTGGATCACCACCTCGCGCGTCTCGAACAGCTCGCCGGGCTGCCCCACCGCGAGGGACATCGGGCCGGCGTCGAACCGCCGGCGGCGGAAGTCCATGCCGTTCTCGTCCGGCACGTCCGGGCGGGCGACCGTCGCCACGTTCGTCCACTCGACGCCGCGGCTGGGGGCGTGGTGCTGGAACGGCTCGCGTCGGCGGTCGTATGTGAGGCTGAGCGAGGAGGGGTCCGCCGAGGCGAGGTGCGGCAGCGTCAGCGAGACGCGCCGGACGACCGGGTCGCCGATCTCCCGGTGCCGCGGGACGTCGACCGCGACCTCGACGGCCACCGAGAACTCCAGGCCGCGCTGGAACGCGCCGTACTGCACCAGGCGCTGGGCGGCCGCCCGCGACACGGGGTCGTATGCGACGTCGCCCGCCCGCGCCTTGCCGTCGGCCGCGGTGTCCGGGTCGTTCACGTCGACCCAGCACTTCACCGGGTGGAGCGCCGGCCGCCCGGGCTTGAGGCCGTAGTCGACGCGGCCCTGGACCTCGTAGCGACCCGCCGCGAGGTACTCCCCCGCCGGGAACGCCTCCCGGTGCGTCGGCACCGTGAGCGGGACCGTGTCGTGCCCGGGACGCAGCAGCGCGACGTCGGCGAGGTCCGTCGCCTCGTGGTCGGCGACGGCGAGACGGCCGACCGAGACCGGCGCTCTCCAGGCGTGGAGCCGGGCGCGCGCGGATGCGGACCGCGCGATCCGCCGCATCTCGGGGCCGTCGAACGGCACCTGCCACTCGATGCTCCCGCGCGCCGCCTTCCCCCGCGCCCAGTCGATCGAGCGGCGTTCCGAGATCTCCTGCTCGAGGAAGTACTCCTCCTCGACGACGACGCGCCGGGGCACGGCGTCCACGAACACTTCGCGTCCGTTCGCCTCGGGCTCGCGGCCCGGGATGCTCGGCCTACTGCTCGACGCCGGTTTCTTGCGCAACATCGCCTGGACCCCCGAACCGCTGGCCTCGGGCCCCCTGTCCGAGACGCTCTGTCATCGTCCGGAGGGAATTTGTCCTAGTCAACGCGTCCATCGGGATGAACGGTCGCCCTTATGCGACGAACGGTCGATCACTCGATGAGATCGTGACGGGGCGTGTCAGCACGTCGGGTTGGCGCGCCGAGGTGGAGCGAGGGACTCCTCGGCTGCGTGGGAGGCAGCGAGGGACTCCTTCGCTCCTCGGGCGTGCGGCGGCCGCGGCATCGTGTCGGAGATCAGGAGTGCGTCGCTCATGCCGGCGGGCGTGGATGGGTGCGCCGTGTGCTCCTGATCTGGACCAGCGAGAGCCGGCGGGCGAAGGCCGCACGGCGTCACTCCACAGAGTGAACAATCGCCGTGACGCAGTCGCCGTGCGTAACAGATCACAGCGGATCTCCGACCTCCGGCTCAGCGTCGCGGGGCAGCTGCTCCCGCGGGCCACGACCTGGGGGGACAGAACATGGGGAAGCACGCGGCCCGGCGGGCTTCGGGGATGTCGGCGGCGACCGGACGGAAGGTGCTGACGGGCGTCACGGCCCTCGGTTTCCTCGGCACCGGTGCCGCGCCGGCGCTGGCCGCCGAGCAGGCGCCGGTGGAGCCGGGGACGACGACCGAGGCGACGACGACCGCGCCGTCACCCGAGCCGTCGAAGCCGGTGGAGCCGCAGCTCACCGACCTCGGGCTGTTCGACGGCACCGAGGGCACCACGCCCACCGAGCCGGAGGTCCCGGCCACCGATGTCGACGACCCGGACACCCCCGAGCCCGAAGAGGAGCAGGCGACCCCGCTCCCCGCGCCGGTGGACGACGAGGAGCCCGGGCCCGAGACCGTCGTGGACGACGACACCGTCGTCACCGACCTCGAGCCGCCGGCCGCGCTGGACGAGCCGGGCCAGCCGCCCCTCGTCCCGACACCGCCGACGCGGGAGCAGGTGATCGGCGCCTACGAGAAGCAGGCCGACCAGGTCCACGGGGTGGACGTCTACAAGCTCCCCGAGTGCGGACCCGAGGTGTGGCGCACGAACGACATGCACATCCCGGGTGACCACGGCGTCGCGTTCACCGGCTTCGCGGACGGCACCGCGGGCCTCCTCTGCTACTACACCGTCGCGGAGGGCGACCCCGGCGTCCGCGACCCCTCCACGGGTGCGCAGGGCTGGGACATGCCGATCCTCACCACCGCCGACGGCCAGTGCCCCGGCGGCCCACCGTTCGTCGACGCCGGGCGCCGTGCGCTCTTCGCCGACGCCCACACCTACGGCAACGTGCTCCACGACGTCGGCGACCAGACGCTCGCCAGCACGTCGGGCGGCGTGAGCTGCTTCCACACCGTCGACCAGGACGACATCGACGCCGTCACCGCCGCCGTGGGTCCGCGCCCCGGCGACGAGGGCTACGTCGGCGACGCCGACCTGCCCCCATACGCGGAATGGACCTCCGAGTGCCAGAACGCGGCGTGGCAGAGCGACGAGTACGAGGCGGCCGAGGCGCGCTACGCCGCGCTCTGGGACGACCTCGACACCTCGATCGACGAGCTCAGCATCGCGCTGCACGAGCAGTGGGCGACGCTCGGCACCTTCTACCGCGACCACCCCGAGGTGTGCGGAGCGGTCGACGGGCCGGGCAACCCCGACCAGCCGGGCCACCCCGACCAGCCCGGAACCCCCGACCAGCCCGGCACGCCGGACGAGCCGGGCCACCCGCGTCCTGACGAGGGCGACGTCGACGAGGTCGATCACCACGGCCACCACCACGCCGGCGACGAGCCGTGCATCGAGACGTCGGGGACGACCACCGTCACCGACGTCGAGCTGGCGCACGGCGAGACCAGCGCCGACAGCGTGAGCACGGACGCGAGCACGGACGCTGCCCAGGACGCTGCCCAGGACGCGAGCACCGTCGAGGACGCTGCCGACTACCCCCGCGGTGGAGTCGACGCCGGCGACGGCTCGGACTCCTCGTGGGCCGTGGGCGGCGCCGCGCTCGTGCTGCTCGGCGTCTCGTCCGCCGCCGCGTGGACGGCCGCGCGGCGCCGGGCCTGAGGCGGAACTCCCGACCCGTGTCTCCGGGACACGGGTCGGGGTGACCTCCGGCGTGTCGCGACAGCGAGCGGGTGGCGATCCTGACGTTGGACGTCAGCGTGGACGCCAGGCTGACAAAGCTCGGGTCAGCGCCCGCGAGCGAACAGCACCTCGCTGATCGTGCGCAGCAGCACCTTCGCGTCCAGCCACAGCGACCAGTTCTCGATGTAGAAGTTGTCGAACCGCGCACGGTCGGAGATCGGGGTGTCGGCGCCCCGCAGGCCACTGACCTGCGCCAGACCCGTCAGCCCCGAGGGGACGCGGTGGCGGTGGCCGTAGCGCGGGAGCTCCAAGGAGAACTTCTCGACGAAGTGCGGGCGCTCCGGGCGCGGGCCGACCAGCGTCATGTCGCCGCGCAGGATGTTCCACAGCTGCGGCAGCTCGTCCAGCGACGTCCGGCGCAGCAGCCGCCCGACCCGCCCGACGCGGTCGTCGTCCGCGATCGACCACTGCGTCGCCGACTCGCTCTCGTCCGCCGGGCGCATCGAGCGGAACTTCAGGCACTCGAACTGCCGACCGTCGCGGCCGACCCGCTGCTGCCGGAAGATCACGCCGGGCCCGCCCTCGAGGCGCACGGCCAGCGCGATCAGCCCCATGACCGGCGCGAGCAGCAGCAGCGCCGCCGCGCTCACGCCGACGTCGAAGACCCGCTTGAGCGACCAGCTCACCCCGTCCAGCGGGGGCGTGCGGATGCGCATCACCGGCACCGAGCCGATGTGGTCGCCGGTGGTGGTCTGGGTGACGAACGCGGGCAGGCGCGGCACGACCAGCAGGTCGCAGCCGGCGCACTCGGGGCTGCGGACGCGGTCGAGCAGCTCGGCCTCGTCGAACTCGCCGCCGGCGACGAGCACGACGTCGATGCCGTTCTCCACGACGATGCGCTCGAGGTCGGCGAGGGCACCCACGTGCGGGGCGATGTCGGCGGCCACGGGGCGGCGGCCGTCGTCGAGGAACCCGGCGACCGCGAGCCCGTAGCGCGGGTGGCGCTGCAGGAGCTCGATCACGTCCGCGGCCAGCGGGCCGCCGCCGACCACCAGCGTGCGGTGCGCGACCACCCCGCGCTTGCGGGCGGCGAGGATGAACCGCGTCGTCGCCATCCGCCCGAGCACCACCAGGCCGAGGCCGGGCAGCACGATCAGCAGGAACGTCTCGACGCCCTGCCCGTCGTGGCGCAGCGCGAACACCGACGCGACGAGCGCCGCGGCGACGAGCAGGCGCCCGATGACCATCGGCAGCTCGTCGAGCACCGAGAGGTGCAGCCGCGCGCGGTAGCGCCCGCCGCCGGAGAGCAGCACGAGCGCGATGACGGTCATCGCCAGCACGGCCTTCGCGTACTGCGGGAGCCACACCACCGGCGCGAGGAGCAGCACGGCGTCCACCGGCAGCACGAGCATCCAGGCCTGCCAGCTCACCGCCGAGCGGAAACCGAGCAGCGAGCGGGCGGGGCGCGGCGCCACCGGGGCGTCGTAGCGGGCGGCGGAACGGGGCGTCGAAGGCTTCGTGGGCGCGGGCAGGCGGGACGCCGCCGGCGCGTCGGCCGGCTGCGGTCGGTCGGTCGTTCCGGTCGTGGCCACCGGTCCCAACGCGTCGCCCCTCTCGCTGCACACGGGGCGCACGTCCGGAGGCCGAATCCTCCGGTGTCACCCGATCGAGCGATCGGCAATCTACGTCTCGATCAACGATGCGTGAAGGCGTCAGTCGTCTGGATGACACAACCACTGCGCCGCACGGCGTAACCGAATCGTTGCAGCTCGTGAGATCCGCAGCTCGGGGCGCGGGTGATCGTGACCGAAGGTGACGACGGTCATGACGTCGTCGCCGTCACTTCTTGCGGACGCCGCCCGGATCCAGCACGCGGGCGGCGGCGCGGTGGCCTCGCGAGTCGGGGTCGGAGGCCGCCGACATGAGCACCTGGTGGCGCAGCCACGTCAGCGGCCAGCGCGCGACGCCCCGGGCGACGTCGCTGCGGCGCACGACATCGGCGTGCTCGCGCGCCAGCCCCCGGATGAACGCCCGCTGGGCCTGCAGGTGCGCCCGGCGCGCCTCGCCGGTCTCGGATCCGGAGGCGAGCCGGAACCGCGACAGCGTCTCGGGGAGCCCGTAGAAGTCGCCGACGGTGGTCAGCCGGATGGCGAGGGCGACGTCGAGCACGAAGGAGTCGTCGGCGTCGGTGAAGCCTCCGACCTGGTCGAACGCTGCACGCCGGAACAGCATGTTGCCCGGCACGCCCAGCGGGTTGCCGCCGTGGCGCACGACCCGGCGCACGATCGCCGCACGGTCCTGGCGGCCGACGAGGTCGGGCGTGCGCAGGGTGCGGTCGCGGGCGACGACGCGGTCGTGGGCGTCGACGAGGTGGTGCCGGCTGGACACGACGACGACGTCCGGCTCGGCGTTCATCACCGCCACCTGGCGGGCCAGCGCGTCGGGCTCCACGAGGTCGTCGGCGTTGAGCACCTTGACCAGCGGCGCCCGGGTCGCGGCGACGGCGGCGTTGAAGTTCGCGGTCATCGGCACGGTCTCGGTGTGCCGGACGACGCGCACCCTCGGGTCGTCGTAGGCGTCGACGACGGCGCCCGACCCGTCGGTGCTCGCGTTGTCGAGCACGACCAGCTCGAAGTCGGTGTGGGACTGCGCGAGGACGCTGTCGATCGCCCGTCCGACGTAGTCGACCTTCTGGAAGAGGGGGATGCACACAGCGACGGACGGCGGTGTGACTTCCCCCGAAAGTGGTGTCAGACGCGCGTCAGGACTCTTGACACCGGCCTCTTGATCCACGCATTTATGGTGCCGAGGGTACAAGTCGCGGTCAAACAAGTACCCCGAAAGAGTGCACGTGGTAACTCGGGGGGAGTAGCGGAGCTTGACAGAGTGTTGACACCGACAGCGCCCGGTTCCCGCACCGCACAGACGCAGCTGGACGTGCTGGTGCTGGGCATGCACTACCCGCCCGAGCACACCGGCAACGCCCCCTACACGGCCGGGATGGTCGCGGCGCTCGCCGACGCGGGACACCGCGTGCGGGTGGTGACGGGCTACCCCCACTACCCGCAGTGGGCCGTCCACGACGGCTACACGGGCCTGCGCCGCCACGAGGCCGACGGCCCCGCGCGCGTGACCCGCGTCCGCCACCCCGTCCCCAGCGCCCCCAGCGCCCTGCGCCGCGCGGCGATGGACGCGACGTTCACCGCCCACGCCGCGGCGATCGGGCGTCAGGGCGCGCGCCGCCCCGACGTCGTCGTCGCCGTGAGCCCGGTGCTGCTGACCGTCGTGGCCGGCCTGCGCTGGAAGAAGCGGGGCCGCACGGCGCTCGGCGTCGTCACCCAGGACCTCTACAGCCGCGCCGTCACCGAGACCGGCATCGCCTCGGCCGGCGCCGGGCAGGCCGCCGCGAAGCTCGAGGGGTGGCTGCTGCGGCAGGCCGACGGGGTCGCGGTGGTGCACGAGCAGTTCCGCGACGGGCTCGCCGGGCTCGGCGTCGACCGCGACCGCGTGTCGGTGATCCGCAACTGGGCCCACGTCGATTCCGCGCACGGCGAGCGCGCGGCCACGCGCCGGTCGCTGGGGTGGGGCGACGACGAGGTCGTCGTGCTGCACGCCGGCAACATGGGCCTCAAGCAGGGCCTCGAGAATGTCGTCGACACCGCCCGGCTGGCCGACGAGCGCGGCGCCAACGTGCGGTTCGTGCTGCTCGGCGACGGCAACCAGCGCACGGCCCTCGAGGAGCGCGGCGCCGGCGTCGGGCGCCTGCAGTTCCGCGACCCGCTGCCCGGCGACCACTTCTCCGACGCCCTCGCCGCCGCCGACGTCCTGCTGGTCAACGAGGCGCCGACCGTCGCCGAGATGTCGGTGCCCAGCAAGCTGACCTCGTACTTCACCGCCGGCCGGCCCGTCGTCGCCGCGTCGTGGGAGCGCAGCGCCGCGTCCGCCGAGATCCGTCGATCGGGGGGCGGTGTGCGCGTGGACCCCGGGAGCCCGCAGGATCTGCTCGACGCCGTGCGTGGGCTCGCCGGAGATCCCGCGCGCATCGACGCGCTGGCCACCGCCGGCCGCGCCTATGCGCAGCAGCACCTCGGCGCCGCCGCCGCACACCGTGACTACCAGCGCTGGGTGGAGGGCCTCGCCGCCTCCCGCGCATCCCGGGGGAGAACCTCATGACCGCACCGCTCACCGGCTGGGACATCGGCACGCCCCTGCCCCGCGATGCCCGCGTGTTCGTCGCCGGCTCGTCGGGGCTCGTCGGATCCGCGGTCGTGCGCCACCTGCGGGCCGCCGGGTTCACCGACGTCGTCGGCGTGCGATCGTCGCAGGTCGACCTGCGCGACCTCGCCGCGACGACACGGTTCCTCGACGAGACCGCGCCCGCGGTCGTCGTCGACGCTGCCGCGCGCGTGGGCGGGATCGCGGCCAACGCGGCCGAGCCCGTCGAGTTCCTCCACGACAACCTGCGCATCCAGGCCAACCTGCTCGACGCCGCTCACCGCGCCGGCGTCCCGCGCCTGCTACTGCTCGGCTCGTCGTGCATCTACCCGAAGTTCGCCGAGCAGCCCATCCGCGAGGACTCCCTGCTCACCGGCGCGCTCGAGCCCACCAACGACGCCTACGCGATCGCGAAGATCGCCGGGATCATGGGCGTGCAGTCCTACCGCCGGGAGTACGGGCGGTCCTGGATCTCGGCGATGCCCACCAACCTGTACGGGCCCGGCGACAACTTCGACCTCGAGAAGTCGCACGTCCTGCCGGCGCTGATCCGGAAGTTCCACGAGGCCCGGGTGTCGGACGCCCCGACGGTGACCGTCTGGGGCACCGGGACGCCGCGGCGCGAGTTCCTGCACGTCGACGACCTCGCCGCCGCCTGCCTGCACCTGCTCGAGACCTACGACGACCCCGCGCCGATCAACGTCGGCGTTGGTGAGGACGTCGCCATCGCCGAGCTCGCCTCGCTGGTCGCCGGCACCGTCGGCTTCACCGGCGAGATCGTCTACGACACCTCCCGCCCCGACGGCACGCCGCGCAAGCTGCTCGACGTCTCGCGCCTGCAGGCGCTGGGCTGGAAGCCGACCATCGGGCTCGCCGAAGGGCTGGCCTCGACCTACCAGTGGTTCCTCGACCAGCAGGGGGCTCGTCCGTGAAGCGCGCGTTGATCACCGGGATCACCGGTCAGGACGGGTCGTACCTGACCGAGTTGCTGCTGG
Organism: Actinomycetospora aeridis; assembly: GCF_037400275.1. Taxonomy (NCBI): domain Bacteria; kingdom Bacillati; phylum Actinomycetota; class Actinomycetes; order Pseudonocardiales; family Pseudonocardiaceae; genus Actinomycetospora; species Actinomycetospora aeridis. Next base: position 292,966 of record NZ_JBBEGL010000004.1, read on the forward strand.
GCAAGGGTTACGAGGTGCACGGGATCATCCGGCGTTCCTCGACGTTCAACACCGGCCGGATCGATCACCTGTACCAGGACCCGCACGAGACCGACCAGCGCCTGGTGCTGCACTACGGGGACCTGACCGACTCGAGCCGTTTGGTGACATTGATCGAGAAGGTGCGCCCGGACGAGGTGTACCACCTGGCGGCGCAGTCGCACGTGCGCGTGTCGTTCGACGAGCCGGAGTACACCGGCAACACCACCGGCGTCGGCACCGCGCGCCTGCTGGAGGCAATCCGGATGGTCGGGGTCGACACGAGGTATTACCAGGCGTCGAGCTCGGAGATGTTCGGGGCGACCCCGCCGCCGCAGAACGAGGACACCCCGTTCTACCCCCGCTCGCCGTACGGGGCGGCGAAGGTCTACGGGTACTGGATGGCGCGGAACTACCGCGAGGCCCACGACCTGTTCGCGGTCAACGGGATCCTGTTCAACCACGAGTCCCCCCGCCGCGGCGAGACGTTCGTGACCCGCAAGATCGCCCGCGCCGCGGCGCGGATCAAGGCCGGGCTGGAGCAGAACGTGTACCTGGGGAACCTGGACGCGGTGCGGGACTGGGGCTACGCCCCGGAGTACGTCGAGGGCATGTGGCGGATGCTGCAGGCCGACTCCCCGGCTGACTACGTGCTGGCCACCGGCACCGCGACCACGGTGCGCGAGTTCACGCAGTGGGCGTTCGAGCGGGTCGGGCTGGACTGGGAGCGCCATGTCCGGTTCGACGAGACCTACCTGCGGCCCACCGAGGTCGACGCCCTGATCGGGGATGCGTCCAAGGCCCAGCGTGACCTGGGCTGGAAGGCCGACACCATGCCCGAACAGCTCGCCCACCTCATGGTCGACGCCGACCTGGCGGCGCTCGACAAGTGAGAGCTCCCGGCGGCGCCCTCGGGCTCCTGCTGGGCCGCATCGGCGGCGTGGCGGGCACGTTGGTCGCCGGCCAGCTGGTGCTGGGCCTGACGTACGTCGTCGGCGCCCGCTCGATCGACCCGGCGACGCTGGGTCTCATCGCCACCGTCGCCGCGGTGGGACAGATCGCGGCGACGGTGTTCGATGCCGGCTTCATCAACTACTCGGTGCGCGAGACGGCCGCGGGGCGGTTGCCGGTGGCGTCCGCGCGCTCGCTGGTCCGGGCCAAGCGGCGGTGGTCGGTGCTGCTGCTCGCGGTGGGTCTCGGGGTGGCGCTGTGGTTGGCGCCGTCCTGGCAGGCCGCTCTGCTGCTGTCGTTGACCGGCCCGGCGATGTGGGAGGCGCAGACCGCGCACGGGCTGCTGCGCGCCGCCGAGAAGTTCTCGCAGGCCTCGATCGGCCAGCTCGTGGGGCGGGTGGCGGGGCTGGTGGTCGCCCTGGCGCTCGTGCCGTTCGGGGCGGGCGAGGTGGCGCTGGCGGCGGCGATCCCGGCGAGCTTCGTGGCCGAGGCGCTGCTGGACCGCTTCTTCCTGGGCGCTCCGCCCGAGCCGGCGCGGGCGTCGCGGGAGCTGGTCTCCCATTCCCGGGAGAGCCTCGGGTTCGGCCTGTCCAACCTCGCCGCGCAGGCCCAGCAGCTCGACACACCGCTGGTGACGCTCGGGGCCGGCGCGTTCCAGGGCGGGCTCTACGCCGCGGCGGGGCGGCTGATCGGCCCGTTGACGTTCCTGGCGACGTCGCTGCAGCTGGTCGCCGCGCCGTGGCTCGCGCGCGCCGGCACCGACCCCGACGCCCTGCACGCCGAGGAGCGCCGCGTCATCAAGGTCGGCGCCGCCCTGGCCGTCGCGCCCCTGCTCGTGTCGCTCGCCGGGCCGCCGCTGATCCCGCTGCTGCTGGGCGAGGAGTACGCGCGCTCGGGCACGGTGTTCGCGGTGCTGGCGATCGGCGCGGCGATCGTGACGCTGAACCAGCCCCCGGCGATCATCGCCCAGACCCGCGGCCACCAGCGCGGCGTGGCCACGGCGATCGCGGTCGGGCTGACGTTCGGGCTGGTCGCGACGCTCGTGCTCTCGTACCTCGGCGGCGCGGTGTGGGCGGCCGCCGGCTACCTCGTCAGCCAGGTCATCATCTTCGTCCTGCTCTGCCTCGTCGCCCGCCGCGCCCGCCGCTCTCCCCTCCCCACCCCACGTGAGCGAACTTCGGGGCTATAGCACCGAAGTTCGCTCACATGGTCGTCAGCGCTGGACGAGCCGGATCAACCCAACCGGGGCTTCACTCCTCGGCTGCGGCGGCGTCGGGACGTTCGCCCGCGCCCGCGCCACGATCTCCGTGGCCAGGTCGCGCTCGTCCCTGCGCAACGGCGCGTCCGGCGGCAGGAGGACCCAGGGGACGGCGGACCCGATCACCGTCTCGGCGAGGGTCTCGAGGGCGCAACGCTGGGACGGGAGGAGCTCGGGTTGCGCGGTGGCGAGGCCGGCCGGGGCCACCGACGCGCGTCCCCATCCGGCGAGCTCGACGAGCGGACCTCCCGCCTCCGTCATCGCCTCGACGGTCTCCAGCTCGCCGATCGCGGCGAGCAACGACCGCGCCACCGGCGCCAGACCGTTCTCGACGAGCCGTAGACCCGGCTTCGTCAGGATGGCGCGGCAGAACTCCCGCACCCCCCTGACCTGACGGGGCGTGAGCTCGGCGTCGAGGTCGAGGGCGCGGAGCCGCGCCCAGGCACCCGACAGTCCGTGCCTCTCGGGACGGCCGACCCACTCGCCGGCGAAGGCCGCCGTGTGGAGGCTCGCGGCCGCTCGCGCGCCGACCTGTCGGAGCGCGAGGACCGCGTCGGGGCGACGGGCCGGATCGGCCCTTCCCGCGGCGTCCAGGACGATCAGTGCCGCGAGGGCCGGTGCCGCATCCAGCTCACGATCACGCTGGAGTCCGAGCAGGGCGGAACCGTCCTCGGCGAGCCACCGGTCCACGCACGCCAGGAGCCGCGTCGGCTCCGGCGGCGGCCCCTCGGTCAACGTCCCGGCCCAACGGACCAGGTCCTCGACGGGGTCGTGCGCGGGCGACGTCGCCACCACGCCCTCGACGAACCACCGGTGGTACGCCGTGTCCGCGCTCGGGCGCGGCGAGCCCGCGGCGATCGACCGGTGCGCGGCGACGAGCGAGGACGGCAGGGCCAGCGGTACCAGGCGGCTGTTGAGATCGACGACCGTGACCGTGAACCGCGGACGCACGCCGAGCTCGTCGATCTCGGTCAGGCGTGTCGCGCCCTCGGCGATGCCGCTGTCGGCCGACACGAAGGTCAGGGCAACGGCGGGTACCCGCAGCCGGGCGACGTAGCGCCAGCGCCCGTCATCGGTCTGCCCCGACCGTGCGCCGACGATCACGCGCAGGGTGTCGCCGAGACGCAGCCGCGTCGCGTGGTGATCGACCGCCGACCGGCCGATGATGGAGAGCTCGCCGGTCGACGCCTCGTGGACGAGCACCTCACCCAGGGGAGCGAGCGCCGCCGGGGTCCCGCGCACCGGCAACCGATCGCTCCACGACGCCTGCTCGGCAGGAAGCCACGCCAGGCGCCCGCTCGCGCCGTCCGAGCAGATGATGCCCGCGACCTCGTCGTCGACCACGACCTCGTACAGCGGTCGGACGGACACGTCCCGCCCGTCGACGGCCGGGTCGGACAGGCTGCGTCCGGGATGGCGCCGCCTGTCCGCGTCGACGACCCACCACAGCTCCGTGCCGGCCGGCAGCCGCGCAGCGGCAGCGGCCGCGAGCGACCCCGGCAGCCCGGCGACGGCGGCGCGGACGGGCACGTCATAGAGGGCGCCGCCGTGGGCGAGGAGGAGGCTCCCGCGGCCCCACGCCGCGACGACCTCGGTCCGGACGAGCCGGCCGGCGGGCCAGTGTCCCGGTGGCTGGTGGCGGCGGGAGACCGACACCCACGTCCCGTCGACACCAACACCGTGCACGGTGACCGGCAACCGCCCCAGCGCGGCCATCAGCTCCGGGCGCCGCCCGGGGTCGGCCAATGCGGCGTGCAGCCACTTCGACCCGGGCCAGTCCTGGACGGCGTCGGGAGCGAGGCGCACACCCAGCTCCCCGAGGCCGTCGATCCTCAGCTCTCCGTCGTCGTCCACGGTCAGGAGGACGACGTCTCCCGCCGCGACGGCGCGCCCCGACAGCGGGTGGGTGTCGTTGCGCCCGTCGAGCCACACCGCGACCTCGTCGGCGAGCCCCGCCAGGCGGTCGCCGTCGATCGGCACCGTCAGGGCCCACCGCCGCGCCCCGAGCTGCAGCGCGCCGCGTTCGTGGTCGGCCCCGCGCACCGGGAGCAGCACGGGGACGGACCTGTCCCCGAGGGGTAGCGCGGCACGGACCGTGCTCCTCCAGGACGTGAGCACGAGGTGGCCGGGCCCCGCGTTCCACTCCCGGCCCGCCCCGGGCTCCTCCGCGGGCACGCAACCGATCTCGTCGCCCGGCCTGAAGGCGCTCCAGTCCAGGTCGGCGAGCGACGAGTGGCCGTCGGCGGTCACGAGCGGTCCGCGGATCTCGACGACGCGGCCCGGTCCGAGCTCGACCCAGACGCCCCCGCCGTCGGCGCTGGGGCCGGCGACCGGCAGGCGCCGCCTCCAACCGGGCTCGTCGAGCAGCTCGCCGGCCGGGAAGCCGAAACGCCCCAGCGACTCGGGAGGGAAGCGCAGCGTGAGCCCCTCGTCGTCGTCGAAGAAGGCGCCGTCGCCCTCCAGCGACCCGAGACCGACGTCGTTCCACTGGACGCGACCGTCGGCGAGGACCCGCCCGGTGCTGCGGTCGTGGTGCTGCCAGGCGAACCTGGTGCTGTCGTGGAGGACGTCGCGGGCCGAGGCGTCGCGGAAGGACATCCGGCTCCAGGGCACCCGGGTCCCACCCGCCTCGCCGCTCTCGAGGACCGGGGCGCGCTCGGCGACCTTCGCTGAGAAGGCGAGCCGTCCTCGTCGCGCCTCGCCGCTCTCCGGGAGACGGACCCGCGGTGCCCCCTCGGGCGTCCGCGCGACGACGCCGACCTTGGGGTGCGGAAGACCGAGGAGCGTGGTTCCGGCGCCCTCGTCGGGGGTGAGCTCGACACCCGGGAGGCCCGACGGGGTGAAACCGCCGCGCATCGGACCGGACCGTTGCCGGTCGTCCCGCCCCAGCAACGTCGACTTGGGGAAGACGACGGCCGGTCGACCCTCCGCGCCGAGATAGGAGGTGTCGGCCGGGATGGCGACCACGAGCTCGACCGTGCTGTGCCGACGGTCCAGCGCGAGACGGACGATGGCGCCGGTGGCGGTGTCCTCCGCGCCGACGACGCCCCTGCCGTCGAACACGATGCCGGGAGCGATCTCCAGGCGGGAGGCCCCGCCGACGCGGCCGACAATCGCGTAGCCCGACCCACCGCGGTGCGTCAGATGCCCGACGAGCGCCTCCGGTCGACGTGGCGGGGCGTCACGGGTGGAGCCCGTCCAGACCCCGCGATCCTCGGACATGAGGCGCACCAGCATGAGCACGCCACCGGTCTCGACGTCGAGCCCGCTGTCGAGCAGGCGCGCCAACGTGTTCTCACGGAAGGAGAACTGGCGGCGGTTGACGCGGACGGTGAGCGCACCCGCGTCCATCGCGTCGGCGGGCAGCCCGAAGATCACCGTTGTCTCGTTGCGCCGGCGCTCGACGTCGCGGGCGACGAGGAAGACGCGGTCGTGGGGCTGCAGATCACCCTCGCCGACGCGGACCGGCCGGAAGCGCCGTTCACGGCCACCGGTGGCCACCGCGCGATCGACGTCGAAGCGGGCCAGGATGCGACGCCGCACGAGCCCGGTGTCCCCGTGAGCCCGCAGCCCGTCGATCAGCGCGGCGACGCTCGGGCCGTCGAGCGAGGCGGCCAGTGGCACCCACTGCGCACCCTGGAACGGCCGGGCGACGGCACGTGGGCTGCGGGTCTGGGCGTGGAGCACCCGCGCGGAGCCCGTGTCGAGCTGCAGCTCGATGTCCACGAGGTGCAGCTGGTCCTGGCGGCCCTCCTCCACGATCTGGGTGACGAAGTCGTGCACGATCGCCCGCCACTCGATCTCCAGCACCGGGAGTCCGTCGTCGCCGGTGCGGAAGCGCACCTCGCCGACGCGGTCACCGTGGAAGAGCGGGGGCAGCACCCTCTCCTCCGGCCCGCCCACCACGATCATCCGATCCCGGGGCACGGTGACACTCCACCCGAAGCCCCACTCGAAGACGTGCCCGTCGACGCCGTCCGTCGGCGGCCCGACGTAGCGCAGGACGTCCGTCAGCGTGCGGCGGGACCCGTCGGCCACCGGGCACTGCAGGAGCGCCATGAAGCTGCCCAGGTCCAACGGCTCCGCGGAGGCGTAGGACGCGACGTAGCCGGCGCCGCGGGGCACGAGCGCCGCGCGCACGTTGGCCACCGGATAGGACACCCCGTGGACCGCGGGCGCGTCGTCCTCCGCGACGGGCACGCGGTCGCGGAGCACACCGTCCGGGCAGGGCACCCACAGGCCGAGGTTGAGCTTCAGTTCTCGGGCGACGAGTCGCCCGGTGACGTGCCGTTCGCCGGAGGCGAGGAATCGCTCCCACCGCAGCGCGTGGTCCGGGCGCGCCGGACCGCGTGGCACGGTGGTGGCGGTGCTCGTCCGCACGTGGAAGACCCGCCGAAGATGCACACCCTCGCCGGGCGTCTCGTTCACCCACACACGGAGTCCCGTGACGACGACGCCTGCCGACGACTCGGGGACCAGCGCACCGCCGAGCAGGGTCCGCCCGCCCCGGGGCGCGGTGACCGAGACGGGTCGGGTCCCGGGTCGGAGCCGGCCGAGCGCGGTGACGCGCGCACCGACCAGACGGAGCGCCGCAACGGGGTCACCGCCGGGGAGCGGCCCGCGCCACACGACCGGACGGGCCGGGTCCTGGTAGAGCCCGTCACGCCCGTCGACGCCCACGAACTCGCTGGCGGCGGGCCGGTCGCCCTCCTCGAGGGTGAACACCGCACGCACGACGACCGAGCGGCGCGCGAAGCGGAACGACCAGGCCGCGCCGTCGCGCTGCCCGTGCACCGGCTGACCGATGGGCTGCGGACGGTCGGCGCTGAAGCAGGCGCCCTCCAGGTGGACGAGCTGCACACGGCCGCCGACCTCGCACCAGACGCCGTAGAGCATCGAGCCGTCCCCGACGGTGGTTCGGGTGACCACCACGCCCGTGACGGAGGGCGCGGAGCCGAGGACCCGCCGCAGGGTCGACCGGTCGCCGTCGGTCGCCACCCGTTCCACGAGGTCGTCGACACCGATCGGGCGCCCGGGCGGGTCCGGTTCGGTCCGCGTGGTCACCGAGACCACCTCGGCGACGCGGCCCTCGACGAGGGCGGGCGCCCGGCGATCGACGGCCTCGGGGTCGAGGAGGCTCAGCGACTCCGTCTCGAGGCGTGCCACCAGGCCGGCCCTGGTCCGCACCAGCACGTGTGACTCGATGCGACGTTGGGACAGGAGCTGGGAGAGGACGACACGGTCGCCCCGTTCGATCGTGACGAGCTCGGCGAACCTCTCGGGCGTGGGGTGCTCCGGGTCGGGCACCCCGATCGTCTGCAGTCCCACCGTGCCGACCGAGGCCGTGCGCGCCCCGAGGTCGTCCCACTGCTCGGGAAGGACGATCACGCGCGAGCCGGACTCCTCGGCGCCGTGCACCGTCACCGAGGAGGGAAACCCGGGAGGCGCGTCCACCTCGATGCGCAGCGTGCCGTCGGCGCCCCGCGCCGCGACCACCGGCTCGTTCTCGACATCGTCGAAGAGACGGCGCCAGCGGACGTTCCGGTCGTCGTGGCCGAGCAACCTCAGCCTCGGGATGTCGTCCACGTCGCCGCCGACCTCGTCGGTCAGCACGACCGAGAGCACCGTCCCGGCCGGTTGTCCCCGCAGGGCCTCGGTCGTGGCGTCCGGACTCTCCCAGTCGGCGTCGCGGAGGTGGTAGAGCCGGCCGGGCACCGTCACGAACAGGTCGTCACCGGCGTGCACGAGATCGACCTGAGTGCGGATGTCGGGCTCGTCCACGAGCAGCTCGGCCAGGGAGCGCTGAACCGGCACCCAGTGGGAGAGGTCCGCGTCCCACCGCGCCGGCACCGCCAGCTCCCCGAACGGCGCGTCGCCGTGACCGCGGGCCAGGTCCGGATCCCAGAGCCGCCGACACTCGTCCCCGGCGGCCCCCGGCTGCCGCGGGTAGACGTCGGGGACGGCCAGTCCCTCGACACTGACCGACAGCCACGGCGTGTCCTCGACGGCCGCGACCCACGCGAACCGCACCTCGTCGGGCTCCGGGCTCCGCCGGGCCAGGTCGCGGTGATCGACGATCTCGAGCGGCTCGCCACGCAGCTCTACGGCGATCACGTCGCCGACCGCCGGTGCCCGGTGACCCCGCCGTCGCCGCGGGAGCAGGGCACCGGTCCCGGCGTTGACCCAGAAGCGGTCGTCCTCCACCGCGGCGACGACGGCCACCACGGTGCGTGGGGCCCCGGCCGCCTGCTCGACGAGGCGCTGGCGGTAGCCCTCGTTGGGGAACAGGCTGTGGACCCGCCTGCCGTCCTCCCTGCGCTCCGGGTCGAGATCGAGGTGGTAGTGGATCCGTTGCGCGCGATGGCGGTCGATCGCCGTGGCGGCGACGAGGACATCGGGCACGTGGACGTCGTCCTGGGCTCTCGGCTCCACGGTGGGCCGTCCGAGCGGCCGGCGAAGTGCGCGCTCGCTCGGGGTCCGCTGCGAGCGCTCCCAGCTCTCCCTGGAGCGCTCGGCCCACGATCGACGGTCGTCCCCCGCCGTCGGGGTGGACGCCACGGCGGCGATCAACCGCAGGACGGCGACCTCGAACGAGCTCGCGGCGATCCGCCTGCGCCTCCGGTCGGCCGGACCCGCGAGCACCGTGCTGTCGCTCGTGCGGCCCCGGCGCCGGTGGATCGTCTCCATCGCGCGCAGGCGCAGCTGGTCCGTGCTCTCGACGCCGGGCAGGACCGGCCCGGCCAGTCGCTCGAGGAGCGCCTCGACGTGACGGGGGGTACCGACCGCGAACTCGAGGAGCGTGTCGATCGTGGCGCGGTGCACGTCGGCGAGCACGCCGCCGACCGCCACCGGATCGGCTCCGTCGAGTAACGGCGGGGTGATGAGCTCGATCATCCGGCTGCGCACGGCGAGCGGGAGGTGATCGCTGCGCGAGACGGCGTACAGGCGGTCCAGCCAGTCCTGGACCCACTCCCGGTGATCGTCCGACGCCAGCGCCCGCGGGTCCTCGAGCAGAGCGGACAGGCGGAGCACCCTCATCGTCAGCGGGCCGCTGTCGACCCGCAGCCACCGTTCCAGATCGGGAGATGCCGCCTCCCACACGGCGAGCGGGTGGCGCGGTGAGAGCAGGAGGCGCTCGGGCTTGATGACGTTCTCCGCCACGGCCTCGGGGTCGCCGCCGGCGCGGCGCAGGGCGGCCTCGTAGTGGGGAGCGAGTGGGTTCTTCGGCCGGTTCCAGTCGTAGACCACCGGCGTCCAGCGGTTGGCGTGCGGCTCCGGCCACTGGGCCGGGTAGATCTCCTTCAGGAGCTGCGCGATCGGCCACGGCTCCGGGACCCGCACCTTCTTCCCCGGGCGCGTCGCTCTCCGGATCTCCTCGATCCGACACTGCCGGTCGAGGGCGAGCACCAGGGCCTGCCGCGCATGCGGCGGATCGCCCTCGAACCACCGGTTGCAGCCGTCGTTCCCGCTCACGGCGCTCGACTGCGCCCACGCCCCCCGGATCCAGCTGGTCGTCACCGCACCGACGGCCTGCCGCGCGAACCGCGCACGATGGACGTCGGCGAGGTCGAGGCTGCTCTCGTCGGTCAGGAACCGCGCCGCGAACGCCGCGAGGTCGTGCGGCGCGACCCGATCCGCCTGCCCGCACCCGATGTCCTGGACGAGCCGGTGAACGTGCCAGATCAACGACACCACGGCGGGCCCGAGCGGGCCGTCGCCGACGTACCGGCCGTCCCGGACCTGGGAGATCAGTGAGCCGTGGTCGCGCAGGACGTCGGCGGTGTGGAAGAGGAGCGCCGTCAGGTGGTCCTCTTCCGGGCCGACCGTGGGCGTCGACTCGAGGATCGACGCGGCGACGACGGTGCTACCGAGCAGACGGACGAGCGCTGCCGTGGTGCCGGCCTGACCGGCGTTGAAGGCCGGGCCGCCTCGACGTTCGTGATCCCACCCGTCGTGCCACCGCGACCACCACGGCGACCACACCGCCGCGCCGTCGGCCGCCGCGGTGCCCTCGACGGGCTCCTCGAGCAGCTCGAGCTTCTCGGGGGCAGGCCGGAGCCGGGGAACGTCCTGGAGGAAACGCCGCGTGGCGGCGAGCGAGCCGCCGGCCGCGATCCGGGCCGGGCCCTCTCCCGGCGGTCGAGGGATGCCCCACCATCGCGCGGTGCGTCGTGCTGCCTCGACCGGGTCCGCCTCCACCGCGAGTGACCACAGCACGATGTGCCAGAGCACGGCGGTCATGACGCCCGCGCCGCCCGGCACCTGGCCGGCGATCTGGGAGTACGCATCCGCGAGCGCCGCGTCGCCTCCGCGACCGGCCGAGGCCGCCCACAGCGCGAGGTCCTCGCCCGTGACGGCCTCGGCCTCGAGCACCGCCACCGACGGGGCGTCGTCGCCGTCCGGCCTGCCGAACCAGGTCCGCGCCAGCGCGTCGAGCAGGTCGGGCTGCAACGCCGCCGCGCCCCGGCCTTCGTGCCACAGGGTCCGCCAGAGGTGGTCCCGCGCGCGTGGGTCGGTCCTGGTCGCCGCCTCGACGGCGACCAGGAGAGCGAGACGGCCGTGCTCGCCGCGCAGCGCGGCCGCACAGAGCGGCACCGCCTCGTCGGCCAGCCACAGGTCGGCAGCCGAGGCCGGACGGCGGCGGGTGAGCTCGGCGAGGGCCACGACGGCCAGCGTCGGCAGCGCCTCGTCCCCGAGATCGTGGTACGGCGTGGCCCGGGACGCGGACGGGGCGGCCGCCGGGGCGGTGAGCGTCGCCGACGCCGCCACGACGTCGGCCCGGGCGCCGGCATCGTCGTGGACCACCGCTTCCACCGCGGATCGGAGCGCCGGAGAAGCCGGGTGCTCGGTGGAGTCGATGATCGCGTCGACGAGCTCGAGGAGCCGCAGTTCGAGGTCCGGGTCGCGGGACGCCGACGCCTCGTCGACCCCGCTCTCGTCCCGCCCCTTCGCGTCGCCTTCGTCGCAGAGGCGTCCGTAGGCGGTGAGCAGTGGGTGCAGACCGTAGAGCTGGACCCACGCCGGGGCCCCGAGGAGGGCGCATGCCGCGTCACGCAGCTCGTCCGGTGAGCTCGGGCGGCGCCGGATGACGGCGAGGGTGTCCAGCACGGCGTGCGTGTCGCCGGGGGACAGGTCCACGGTCGTGCAGAAGAACCAGTCGGCGAGCATGCTCACGCCACTCCTCCTCGGGTCAGGGGCGGGCGCCAGGCCAGGCGCAGGTCGTACGCCAGCTCCTCGAAGGCGGGATCGGGAGCGGTTCCCGCCTCCACGAACCCGACGATCCGGCGGGTGGCGGGTGCCAACCCACTCACGACCGCGAGGCGGTCGGGGGAGAGTGGCTCCCGCCCGAGCACCGCCCACCAGGCCGCCGACGCCTCCGGAGCGGGCGGTGTCACGGCCAGCACCTCGTCGGCATGGGCCCGGACCGCCGCAGCTCCGACACCGGCGTCGCCGTACTGGAGGAACGCCGCGTCGGCGGCCGTCGACGCGCGGTCACCCGACCTCGTGCCCGCCAGGTGCTCGGCCAGGCGCCAGGTCGACCCGATCCTGTTCCGGGCGAGCGCACTCCACGCCGTCACGTCCTCGCCGCGGCGGAGCATCGCCAGGACGGCCGCCTCGACCAGGCGCGGGTTCGTGCGCAGCGCCCGCGGGACGTCGGACCCGTCGACGGTCGGTGCCCAGTCCCACCAGAGATCGACGTCGGCGTCGAACGGCGCCGCGGCGAGCAGGGACGCCCAGTGGTTCGGCGCCCGACGCTCGGCCGCGTGGTGACGTGTCACCGCGGGGAAGAAGACGCCTGCGTGGTTCCTGACCAGGGCGAGCGCCTCGGCCTCCCGCGCGGGCGGGCCCCACAACGGGTCGACTCCGTCGGCGGCGTCGAGCTCGGCGACGACGGCGCTCGCGACCTCCTCGGGGTCGGTGTCCGGCGGGAACGGGTCCGCGTCGTGCGGGAACGGTGGAGCCGGCAGGGAGAGCTCGCGGCGGTGCGCGGCCACGACGCTCATCAGGCGCGTCGCGGCGGCTCCGGCTCCGGCTGAGTCGCCGCCGTGGTCCTGCGCCGCCCCGGGGCGCGTGGTCGCCACCACCTCGAGGCCGGGGTGCCGTGCCGCGAGAGCGCGTCCCGTCGCGGCGGCGGTGGTGACGGCCCGCCCGGCGTCGGCGCTCCGGGCAACCAGGACGATGGCGGCGTCGGGGTGGCTCCGACGGACGTGATCGAGACCTCGCCGCACCGACGTCAGGTCACGGTGGCCGGATCTCGTCGTGTCGAGGTCCCAGGTGACGACGACCCCGAGCGGCTCGGCGCCCGGCAGGCGCCCGAGGCGATCCAGGCCGACTTCGTGCCAGGTGCGGACACCGAGCCGGGCTCCGAGGGGGTCGTCACCGATGACGTCCTCGACGGCGGTCAGCGCCGCGGTCGGCGAGGCACCGCGGTCGGCGGCGACGACGGTCGTACTCGGTCCGCGGTCGAGCCCCAGCCATGCCCCGAGGTCACCGACGAAGGCGTCCCCGAGCAGCTCGAGCTCCGAACCGCCGCGCACACCGGGGGGTACGCGGTGGACGCGCAGCGCCGAGACCAGCTCCTCCGTGGCCGGGCGGCGAGCCGGCCCTCCCGGGAACGGCGACCCGATTACGCTGCGGGGAGCGTCGTCGATCCCATGCAGCAGGGCCTCGCGCGCCTGCTCCTCGGCGACGTCGAACAGGTCGATGTAGACGCGGGAGGCGAGCAGGCCTCGGGGCGCGCAGTCCTCGACACGCACCGGCAGGAGGCGGCGGTCGCGTCCGAGAGCGTCGGTGACCAGCGCCGAGCCCATCTCGAACAGGCCGTAGGTCGACCCGTAGTAGCGCTCGGAGACCACCGCAATCACGTGATCGGCGTCGACGAGCCACTGATGCATCTCGTGCGCGAAGTCGTTGCCGGGCCGGGAATCCGCCGACTGCAGCCTCGTCCTGTGACCCTCCTCCTCCAGGACACCGGCGATCCACAGGGCCCACCCCTCATCGGCCTGGGTGTAGCTGACGAAGAAGAGGCGCGGAGCAGCGACGGCCACGTGGACATCCCCCCGATCACGCTCGGTCGCCCCGCCCCCGGGGACCACCCCACTCAGGGGGCTCGCAACGGTCGCGACGCTACCAAGCGTGATCGAGGCTTCCGGGGTCGGAGATCCTCGGGGTCGGCGGACGGCCGCAGGGGCACGACGGACGGACACCCATCCGTGACATGTGGGTGAACGTTCGGTCCGACGTCCGCTCACGTAGGCTGAACGGCGGACGTGTTGGACGCCGCGTCCTCGGATCTCCTCACGGCCTCGTCCACCGGAGGAGGCCCCGCGTGTCCGTCTTCCCCGGGTTCGACGTCGTCGACGTCACCGTCGACGGCACCACCATCCACGGCCGCGTCGGCGGCTCGGGCCCGCCGCTGCTGCTCCTGCACGGCATCCCCGAGACGCACCTGATGTGGCGCTCCGTCGCCCCGGCGCTCGCGGACCGCTTCACCGTCGTCGCCACCGACCTGCGCGGCTACGGCGGCAGCGGGGTCGGCACGTCCGACGACCACTCCATGCGCGCCCTCGCCGTAGAGCAGCTCGCCGTCATGCGCGCGCTGGGTCACGAGCGCTTCGCCGTCGCCGGCCACGACCGCGGCGCGCGCTGCGCCTACCGCCTGGCCCTCGACCACCCCGACGCCGTCACCGCGCTCGCCGTGCTCGACATCGTGCCCACCGCCGAGGCCTTCGCCCGCGCCGAGCGCGAGTTCGCCCTCGGCTACTGGGTCTGGTCGCTGCTCGCCGCACCGGCGCCGGTGCCGGAGCGCCTCGTGCTCGGCGCCCCCGAGACCCTCGTCGACCACATGCTCGACAGCTGGGGCGACGACCCCGCCGCCTTCCCGCCCTGGCTGCGCGAGCGCTACACGGCGACCTTCCGCGACCCCGCCCGCGTGCACGCCATCTGCGAGCAGTACCGCGCCGCCGCCGAGGTCGACGTCGTCCACGACGAGGCCGACCGTGGCGCCCATCGCCTCCGCTGCCCGGTGCACGTGCTCTGGAGCGCGACGGGCGCGGTCAACCGCTGGTACGAGCCCCTGGACGTCTGGCGCGAGTGGGCCGACGACGTCCGCGGCGGTCCCGTCGACGCCGGGCACTTCCTGCCCGAGGAGGCGCCCGCGGCGGTCATCGCGGCGCTGCGCGAGCTCGCCGGCCCCGATCTCTGAGCGAAGGGCACCTTCGGTCGGATAGGTGGGCGAGGGGCGCCCTTCGCCAGTACCGGCGGACGCGCGAACGGCACGTTCAGCATGATCATCGAGCGTTTCGCCTGCCGAACGTGCCTCTCGCGACGGGCGACAGCCCTGACGGCACTCCCGAAAGATCGACGTGGAGAGGGATCAGTCGGCGGTGCCGTTCGAGGACGCCACCGACCCGTTCACGCGGGTCTCGTGCCCGTTCGCGGCCCCGTGCCCGTTCCCGTTGCCGTTGGTGGTCGCGGTCTCGGGCGCGGCGGTCGTGGTCGTCTCGCGGGTGGCGCGACGCCGGCGCGGGGTCGGCTTGCTCTCCGCCGCCTCCGCGGTCCCCGAGCTCTCCGCCGCGTCGGTCGCCTCGCCGACCGGCTTCGCGGTGGTGCGCGCGGCGGTGGTGCGCTTCGGCTTCGGAGCGGTGTCGTCGGCGCCGGCCGCCGGGGACTTGCGAGTGCGTACGCGCACCGTCGGCGGCTCGCTGTCGGCGGGGGTCTCCGCGGGCGTGCCGGCGGGCTCGGCGGTCTTCTTCGTCGTCGACCGCGTGCGCGGCGCGCGCGCCGGGGCGTCGGGAGCGGGCTCGGCCTTCGGCGCCGCGGTCCGCCGCGGTCGCTTCGGCGCGGGTTTCTCGACCGGCTCGACGAGCTCGGCCTCGACGACCTCCGGCTCGACGGGCGCAGCCGGAGCAGGCGCCGGCGCGGGGACCGGAGCAGCGGCGACGGGTGCGGGTGCCGGCGCCACCGGCTCCGGCGACGCCCCCGACGGCAGCGCCAGCACCGTGCGGCGCCCGGCACCGGGAGCGTCGCGGACGTCGGTGGCCCAGGTCAGAAGCGCCCCGAACACCGTCGCGCCCGCGAGCCCGAGCGCCGAGGCTGCGACGTCGACGTCGTCGGGACGCGCGCTGCCGCGGCGCACGACGAGCACGACACCGTCGGCGTGGCGCGCGACGTCGACGGCGTCGGCGGCGTCGGTGACGGGCGGGGTGTCGACGAGGACGTGGTCGTAGCGCTCGCGCAGCGTCGCCAGCACCGAGCGCAGGCGCTCGCCGACGAGCAGCTCGCTGGGCCGCGAGCCGGTCGCGCCGGCGGAGAGCACGTCGATGCCGCCCCGCGACCAGCGCTGGATGGCGGCGTCGACGTCGACGCCGCGCTCGAGGACCTCGCGCAGGCCGACGTGGGTGTCGAGGGTGAGGGCGTCGGCGAGGGTCGGGCTGCGCAGGTCGGCGTCGACGAGCAGCACCGACGCGCCGGACGCGGCGAAGGCGACGGCGAGGTCGACCGCGGCGGTGGAGGTGCCCTGGTCGGGGCCGGTGCCGGTGAGCACGAGGCAGCGGCGGTCGTCGGCGACCGAGCGCAGCGCGGCGCGGGTGCGCCGGTAGGACTCCGCGCGGGCGCGCAGGCGGCGGGCCTTCCGGCCGCCGGCGCCGACCGGCGGCTCGGAGAGCAGTGCGGGGTGCTTCGGCGGCCGGCGCAGCGCCGGGATGACCCCGAGCACCGGGGCGCCGAGGCGCTCCGCGAGGGTCTCGGGGGTGTCGACGGCGTCGCGCAGCGCGCGGCGGGCCAGCGCCACCCCGATGCCGAGCACGAGCCCGACGAGCACCGCGACCGCGAACAGGATCGTCGTGCGCGGACCGGACGGCTCCTCCGGGAACGTCGGCGGGAGGATCACCTCGGCCGTCGCGATGGGCCGGTTGACGACGCCGCCGGTGGACTCGATGGCACCGACCAGCCGCGTGAACGACGTCGCCACCGCCCCGGCGACGAGCTGGGCCTGGTCGGGCGAGCGCTCCGTGACCTCGAGGGTGAGCACCACGGTCTCGGTCACCGAGCTGGCGGAGACCGCGCCCTGGATCTCGTCGGCGGACGGGCTGCCGCCGAGCAGCAGCGACGCGTCCCGCGCGACCCGCGGGCCCTGCAGCAGCTCGGTGTAGGACTTCACGCGCTCGGTCGAGAGCTGCGCGCCCGAGTAGGCGTCGGTGGACGACGTCTCGGTCTGCGCCGAGGCGACGTAGAAGACCGCCGACGACGTGTACGTCCGCGGCAGGAGGAGGTCGAGCAGCACGGCGCCGAGCAGGCACAGCACCAGCACGCCGGCGATCAGCTTGCGGTCCTCGCGCAGGACGGTCCAGTACTCGCGCGCGCTCATGAACGTTCTCCTCCGAGGGCCGCGGGGGTTCGGGCCGGGGTCGGGTGGGTGACGGGCGAGGGCGTCGGCGGTGACGCGGGTATTGCGGACGGGCGCCCCGCCCACCACCGGTGCCAGCGGGCGAGGACCGGCGCGCCGGGCTCCGCGCGTTCCTCGATGGTGAGCCCCTCCGCGGCGCAGGCGACGGCGAGGAGCGCGAAGGCCCAGGTCGAGGCCGCGGCGGGCTGGGAGAGGAGCAGGGTCAGGAAGACGACGAGCGCGATCGGCACGGCGCGCCCGACGCGGGTCGCGCCGCGGCCCGGCGCCACGAACGCCGGCAGCAGCACGGCGAGGGCGACGAGGACGACGAACGGCAGCCCGTTCACCGCGACGTCGGAGATCAGGTTGATACCCGCCTGCTTCTCGCTGCCGATCCCACCGAGCGGCGACTCGGTGAGCGCGCGGATGCCGGCGTCGGTGGCGTCGGAGCGCTCGTCGAGCGAGGCCTCGTTGGAGCTCTGCTTGGCGTTGAGCCCGAGCACGGGCGCGTAGAGCGCCAGCCACCCCGCCCCGGCGATGGCCAGCAGCCCGCCGATCTGGCGGACGAAGCCGCCGAGCCCGATGCCGCCGCGCGGGCGCAGGAACACGTCGAGGGCGAGCACGACGACGAAGACGCCGAACCCGGCGGTGGACAGGGTGCCGACGAGGCCCGCGAGGATCAGCACCTTCACCCAGCGCGCCCGGTAGCCGACGGCGTCGGTCAGGAACCACGCCACCGCGCAGAACATGGCCATCCAGCCCGACTCGCGGCCGAAGCCGGTCAGCCGCGGCACCTCGAGCCCGAACACCTCGGAGGTCGAGTAGCTGATCGTGAACGGGAAGTACACCGGCTGCGGCTCGACGGTCCCCACCGGCACGACGGCGATCTGCCCCGAGCCCAGCCCGGCGACGGCCCAGAACAGCGCGGTGACGACCCACGACGCGCTCACGACCACCACGGCGATCACGAAGCCCCGCGCCACCGCGCGGCGGGCGCGCGGATCCGCCAGGACGATCGCGAACGCGACGAGCGAGCCGATCGTCAGGACGAAGTCCTGGAACAGGTCACGGATGCGGTCCGGGGCGAACACCGCGGCGCCGTGGCCGACCATCCAGAGGTAGGCGACGGCGACGATCCCGACGAGCAGCGGCACCGCCGGCACGGGGCGGGCGGGCACGCGCTCGCGGCGCAGGAGGGCGGCGACGGCGGCGAGGACCGCGATCGCGAACCCCGCCAGCGCGGTGCTCTCGCCGAACACCCCCGGGCGCAGCAGCGGCAGCGTCGCGAGCATCGCGGCGGCGGCGACGAACGGCGGCAGGGTGGGGGCGGTCAGCGAGCCCCACAGGGTCCGCCTCGGCCGCGCCATGCCACCCCCTGCTCGCTGCTCACGCCTCCATCACACACGGCCGTTCGGCCCAGCGCGACAGTACCCGATCGGGCCAATGACTCCTGGCTCGTCGCGGCGTAAATCTCACGCTCGGTCGCCGAGGAGCCCCCCGACGAAGTCGTCGGCGCCCAGCGCTCCCGCCGCCTTCCGGGCCGAGACTACGTAGCGCTCATGGTCGCCGAGCAGCTGGGTGAGCGCGTTCGCGACGTCTGTCGGATTGCCGACAGACGCCCCGACGCCGCACCCGGTGACGTCGAGCACCGTCGCGATCCACCCCCGGTCGGGCCCGAGCACGGGCACCCCGCGGGCGCAGGCCTCGGCGACGATCCCGCTGGGCGCGTCGTTGTCGTGCAGCACGGCCGCGACGTCCACCGACCGCAGCGCGGCGTCGAACTCGGCCTCGTCGAGGAGGCGGTCGTCGACGTGGAGCCGGCCGGCGGCGCGCAGCCGGGCGGCGTCGGGGTCGTCGGCGAGGAACTCGCGGACATCGGGCTCGCAGCGCCCGGCGAGCACGACGTCGACGTCGTCGCGGGACGCGGCCGCACGCACGAGCACGGGCACGTTCTTGCGCGCGCTGATCACACCGAAGGCACCGACGCGCGCCCGGCCCGAGCGAGGGGTGGCGGGGAGCTCGGCCGGCGGGACCACCGGGTCGCGGACGGGCTCGACGCCGGGGAATCCGCGGCGCCGTGTGACGACGCCGAACGCGTCGGTCAGGAACAGCACGCGCACCGCGGGCAGGCGGCGCAGCGCGGCGACGAGGCCGGGCTTGAGCGCCATCCCCACGGTGGCCGCCTCGGACCCGCCGGGCATCGCGGTGCGCATGAGCAGCAGCGTGATCGCCGGCCGGCGCGGGCGGGACCGGCCGAGGGTGCCGCGCAGCAGCGTCCGCAGCAGGGGACGGACGGCCTTGTCGCCCTCGGGGACGACGAAGTGGCCCGCGCCGTGGCGGGTGGCGAGCGCGACGGCTTCGGGGATGGCGGTGTCGTGGTCGTCGGAGCTCAGGGGGACGACGGCGGCGTCGAGGTCGCCGAGGTGCTCGACGAACTCCGGCGACGCGGCGACACTCGGAGGGACGAGAAGGAGACGCTGCGTAGGCGACAGGCCCAGCAGCAGGAGCCGGACGTAGCGCAAACGGTGCCCGAGGGGCTCGAGCTCGACGATCGCCGTACTCCGAGAGTGATGCACGCTGCTCCATCCTGTCGACACGGCGTCGTCCGGGCTAGGTTACGCAGGCTGGCTGGGGATGACTGCGAGGTGTCGATGGAGATCGCGTGGCTGACCGACGCGCAGGCTCCCTACCGTGAACCGCTCTTCTGCGAGCTCGCGCGGCGCGGCGACCTGACCGTCCACTTCCTCTTCACCGAGGAGCCGGAGCGTCACTTCCGCTACCGCCCGCATCCCGGCTACGCGTCCGCGCTCGTGCCGTGCTGGCAGATCCCACGCCGGGGCCTGCTCGCGAGCCTCGACTCCTACCAGGCGATCCTGCGCCCGGGCGCCACCCGCGCGGTGCTCGACGCCGACGTCGTCGTCATCCCGACCTGGGCCCAGCTCGCCAGCGCGTGGACGATGCTGCGGGCGGTGCGCCGCGGCGTCCCCTACGTGATCTTCTCCGAGAGCACGCTGACCAGCCGCCGCTTCTCGGCCGGGCCGGTCGACTGGCTGCGCCGCTGGCTCTTCACCCACGCCGGCGCGATCGTCGTGCCCGGTCCCGCCGCGCGGGACGCCGCCATCGCCTCCGGGGTCGCGCCCGAGCGCATCGTCGAGTCGGTCAACAGCATCGACCTCGGGCTCTTCGGCGGCCGCACCCGCGAGCTGCGCGCCGACGCCGGCGAGACCACGGGTCCCGACGCCGCCGGGCACCGCTACGTCTACGTCGGCCAGCTGATCGCCCGCAAGAACGTCGGCGCGCTGATCGAGGGGTTCGCCCGTCTCGACGGGGCGCCGACGCTCGACGTCGTCGGCGACGGCGTGGAGCTGCCGGCGCTGCGTGCGCGGGCCGCCGAGCTGGGCGTCGCCGACCGCGTGCGGTTCCGGGGGTTCCTCGACGAGGACGGGGTGGTGGAGGTCCTCGCGACCACCCAGACCCTCGTGCTGCCCTCGCTCGAGGAGGTCTACGGGTTCACACCGCTCGAGGCGCGCGTGGCCGGCCTGCACGTCGTGGTGTCCGACCGCGCCGGGATCGCCGAGAACCTCCGCGACGTCGACGGCGCGTGGATCGTGGCGCCCGACGCCGACGGCATGGCGCCCGGGCTCGAGGCGTCGCGGCGGGCGTGGACGGGGTGGGCGCAGGACGTGCCGACCGACTCCGCGTCGCCGGAGCGCTCCGCCGACGACGTGCTCCAGGCCGCCAAGATCGCACTGGGTGCCTGACGGCATGTGAGCAGAAAACTGTGCTCCAGCACTGTTCTCTGCTCACCTGCGCGTCAGCGCACCTGCCCGTTGAGGACGTTGCCGGCGATGCGGATCGCGCCGGAGCGCCGTAGCGCGAACGCGCCCTCGGGTTCGCCGACGCGCGGGCCGTCGACCGTGTTGCCCGTGATCGCGCCGGCCGGGACGTCGTCGAACGCCACCGCCCGCACGGCCGGCGCGCAGCGCATGACGTTGCCCTCGACGACCACCTCGGTCGGCGGGTCCTGCGGCCGCCCGCCCGCGGTGAGGGCGTCGCCGCCCGCGAGCGCGCCGACGATCGGGATCGCGCGGGTGTTCATCGTCGCGTCGTGGCGGTTGCCGCGGACCGTCACCCGGCGGGCGCCGCTGATGATCTGCACGTGCGCGAACTCGCGCAGCCCGCACGCCGTGAACGTGTTGCCCTCGACGAGCACGTCGGTGGAGAAGTCCTCGACGTGCACGGCCTCCATGCGGTAGCGCTCCATCGTGCAGCCGCGCACGACGACGTCGGCGCAGTACGCGATGCCGACCGCAAAGCCCGGCGAGTCGTTGTCGCGGAACGTGCAGCCCTCGACCAGCACGCCGCGGAACGAGCCGTAGGGGCTGTTGAGCTCGAGGTCGGTGTTGGCGTTGCGGACGAACGTGCCGCCCCGCACCACCATCTGCTGGGTGACCGCCCGCGACTCGTTGGCCTGATAGAGGCCGTAGGTCGTGGTGGCGACGACGGAGTCGGTGAGCGCGAGGTCGGTGCTCGTGTCGTCCACGGTGCCGAGCTGCAGGCCGTGCCCGAACGTCGTCAGCGCGTCGGTGTGGCCGAGGAGCACCGTGCGCGACAGCCGGAAGCCGTCGGCCCGGCCCAGCCGCACGAGCACGGTGTCGACGTCGACGAGGCGCTCGACCACGAGGCCGTCGAGCGTCACGCCCGGCGCGTCGACGAGGAAGCCCACCAGGACGTCGCCGGTGCCCCCTTCGGGCCGCACGAACGAACGCCCCGGCTCGCCGGCGACAGTCACGCCCGCCGGCACGCGCAGCGGCTCGGACAGCACCACCCGGTACTCCCCCGCCGGCACGGCGACCGTGCGCGGCCCGCCGGGTCCGCCCGCGGCGGCGAGCGCGGCGCGGAACGCCGCGGCATCGTCGGTGCGCCCGTCGCCCCGCGCGCCGAGGGCCCTGACGTCGACGACCTCGCCGCGGCGCAGCGGCGCCCCGCCCGGGGTGGGCACGTCGGCGGGGATGCCCGGGACGGGCGGAGCGGCGGCCCCCGCGCACGCCGCCGGCGCGGCCACCGCCGCGAGCCCCGTCGCCAGCCCGAGGCGGCCGGCGAGGCGCAACGCCCCGCGGCGCGACCAGGAGTCGATCACGTCAGCAGTATGCCGAGCGCGACGGTGCGCGGGCGTGATCTCCGCGCGGAGATCAGGAGCCGTCGCGGCACCGCGCCGCGCGAACGCGGACTTTGCGCGCAGAGAAGCAGCGAACGTCCAGCTGAGCACGCCGATAGGGCGTTCGCTCCACCAGGCGGGCAGCCCACGCCCCGCTAGCTGTCCCAGGAGGCGAGGACGCGGAGCTTGTCGGTCGGGATGCCCCCGAGCGGCATGTAGTCGTGCGTGATGCCCACGTTCGGGTAAGGGCTGGGGGCGCCCGAGGGCGTCCGCTCGAACCCGATCGCCATGGGGCTGCCGCCGCAGTCGACCGCGTAGGCGCCGTACTCCTGCAGCGCCCGGGCGACGATCCGTTCGGCGTCGGTGAGGTCCGGCAGGGAGTCGACGTCGACGCTCGGGTCGAGCTGGAGCCGCGCGCCCTCCGGGACCGCGTTGGGCTCGTCGACCTTGCCGTCGGTCTGGAACGCCGGCTCGCGGAACTCGTTCATCTTGCAGCGGTTGGTGGAGAACTCCAGCGCGTGGTCGATGCGGCCCTGCTGGATCTCGTAGCGCCGCACGACCCCGGCGAGCACCGAGAACCCGGAGCCGCGCGAGTGCCCGATGCCGTCGGGCGGCTGGGTGAGCCCGCTGCCGTCGACCGAGAGCACCGAGCCCCAGGCGGCCGAGGGCTCGCCGTCGTTCCAGCGGTACTGCCACATCTCGTAGACGGTGCGCGTCTCCCAGTCGATCACCGCGAGCTGGGCGTCGCTGCCGCGCGGGGCCTCCATCGCCTCCGTCAGCGGCACCTCGTGGCCGTCGAAGGGGCATGCGCCCCAGTTGTACCGGCAGGTCACCGTGTACTTCGGCGTCGAGGCCTGGGCGTCGTAGATCCCGAATCCGAACTCGTCGATGTTGGCGATCGGGACGCCGTCGCCGTCGAACATCCCGCTGATCATCGCGTTGCTCTGTGGATCGATCGTCGGATCGTCCGAGATCGGAGAATTGAGCGGGCTGTCGTCGGCGAAAGGCCGCGTCTGCACCGGGGCGACCGACGCCGGCGACACCGCCCCCGCGTCGTCGCCGCTGGTCACCGGCCCGCCGCGTGCCCCCGACGAGCAGGCCGCGAGCACCACGAGAACCGCGGCCACCAGGACCGCGTTCCCTGTTCTGCGCCGGATGCGCACGGCCCACCCCCGTGTTCTCGGCCGAACAAGACCATAGGGCCTGCAACGCTTCCGTGAGGTCCTTTCGGCGATCATTCTCAGCCGTCCGTCCGATGGGCAGTCCGGACGATCGAGCGGAATCGCGCACGCGCCGCCCAATAGAGGCGCCGCGGACCCGGCGGCGCGTGCACGGCGCGGCGGGAGATGCCGATCGCCTGGAGATCCGCGAGCACCGGACGGGCGTCGTACCGGACGGCCAGCCACTCCACCCCGGTGTCCGTGACGACCGCGCAGCGCGCCCGCGGCCCGCGCTCCCACTGGCGGGACTGGCCCGTCGCGCCCGGGTTCACGAGGCGCCGCCCCTCCGGGGACGTGTCCAGCCGCTGCCGGTGGGTGTGCCCGAGCACCAGCACCCGGTGCAACGGGTGACGACGGGCGAGCGCGGCGAGCTGCGCGGTCACCTGGGCCGGGGTGACGACGTACTCCTCGGGGTCGTCGAGCGACCCGTGGGCGACGACGGCGTCGGGCAGCTCGAGCCGAGCGGGCAGCGCCGCGAGGTACGCCCGCGCCTCGGCGGAGAGCACCCCGCGGGTCCAGCGCTGCGACTCCCGCGCCGTGCCGACGCACCGGTCGGTCGAGAGCTCCCCGAGCGCCATGAGGTCGTGGTTGCCCGCGACGGTCGGCACCCCGCGCTCGGCGATCCGGGCCACGCAGGCGTTGGGGTGCGGGCCGTAGCCGACGAGGTCGCCCGCGCACATCAGCGTGTCCACCCCGGCCCGGTCGAGCGCCGCGAGGGCGGCGTCGAGGGCGGGCAGGTTCGCGTGGACGTCCGAGATCAGGCCCAACCTCACCGGCGAACGCCCAGCTTCTGCCCCAGCCGCCACGCCGCCCGGCCGACGATCGCGCCCGGGTCGTCGGGCGTGAGGTGGGCCCGCGCCTCGCACCCGGCGGCCCAGCGCAGCCACGCCGGCAGCGACAGGCCCTGCTCGCGCGCCGCGGCGGCGTCGATCGCGTTGCACCAGCGCACGCCGACCCGGGCCGTCGCCGCCGGGGGCCGCGGGCGCCCGGTGAGGTCGGCGTGCACGATCGCCGGCAGGTTCACCCCGGCCACCGCGCCCGGGTGGTGCCACAGGTTGAAGCGCGGGTTGACCTCGAGGAGCACGAGCTCGCCGTCGGGGGCGCGCTTGAGGTCGACCTTGGCGACGCCGCGCAGCCCGAGGCGCTCGACCACCGCGCGCCCGAGATCCCGGACGTCGCGCTCGTCGGTGATCTCCAGCGACGTCGTGAAGCCGTAGTGCCGGGGCCGCGTCCGGATCTTCCGCCCGGTGAACTCCCCCGCCGTCTCCCCCGCGGTGTCGACGTAGCAGTGGTAGCTCTCGATGCGGTCCTCCTCGCCCGGGACGAAGTCCTGCGCGACGACCTGGGCCCCGAGCGTCCCGAGCAGCGGCCAGACCGCGGCGAGCTCGTCGGCCGAGTCGACCCGCAGGGCCTTGCCGTCGGTCCCCAGCTGCGCCCACGCCCCGTCCCCGCGCGACGGCGGCTTGACGATCAGCGGGAACCGCAGCTCCTGGTCGCCCGGCGCCCCGGTCGTGTCGAGCAGGCGCTCGCCGGGCACCGGCAGGCCCAGCTTCGCCGCGAGCACCCCGAACCGGCGCTTGTCGAGCAGGTCCTCCACGACGGTCGGGTCGCCCAGCGGCAGCCCCAGCGCCGGCGCCAGCCGGTCACGCTCGCGGGACGCGAAGAGCACCTCGGCGTCGTTCTGGAAGTACAGCACCGGCCGCTCGTCACACGCCGCGGCGAACGCCAGGAGGGCCGCCGCGAGCTCGTCGGTCCGCGTCGTGTCGCCCGACCAGGTCACCGCGGCGCGGGTGTACCGGGAGAACCGCGGCGTGGCGCCCTCCGGCCCGACGGTCGCGACGGGGATGCCGGCCATGCCGAGCGGGCGCACGAGGTCCATGTCGCCCAGGACGCACGCGAACGGAGTACGGACGTACTCTCGCCGCATGCCGCGGAGCCTACGAGTCGCCGTGGTCATCGACGGCCTCGGTTGGGGCGGCGCGGAGATGCTGCTCGCCGAGTTCGCGGTCGGGGCACGCGCGGAGGGCGTCGACGTCGTCGTCGGCGCGCTCGAGGACAAGGACGGCAGCCCCGCCGCCGAGCGGCTGCGGGCGGTCGGCGTGCCCGTGATGATCCTCGGGGTCGAGCGGCTCCTGCGGCCGTCGTCGGTGCCCCGGGTGCGTCGCTGGCTGCGCGACGTGGCACCCGACGTCGTCCACACGCATCTCGGCTACTCCGATCTCCTCGGCGGCCTGGCCGCCCGCTCGCTGGGGCTCCCGGCGGTGTGCACCCTGCACGTCCTGCAGTGGCATCACGGGCGGTTCCGCGACGACCTCAAGGAACGCCTGTTCGCCCTCGGACGCCGGCGCTGCCACCACCGGGTCGTCGCGGTGTCGGACGCCGCCCGGGAGGTCTACCTCGCCACCGGCCGCGACGCCCCCGACCGCGTCGTGACGGTCCGCAACGGCGTCGTCGACCGCCGCGAGCCCGGGACGGGCGCGGCCGTCCGCGCCGAGCTGGGGATCGACCCCGACGCCGTGGTGGTCACCGTCGTCGCCGTGCTGCGGGCGGGCAAGGGGCACGACGTCGCGCTGGCGGCGGTCGCCGAGCTGCGGCGACGGCGTCCCGAGGTCGTGCTGCTGATCGTCGGCGACGGGCCGGAGCGCGACCGGCTCGAGCGGGAGGTGGGGCCCGGCTGCGTCGTCGCCGGGCACCGCGACGACGTCCCCGCGGTGCTCGACGCCAGCGACGTCGTGCTGCACCCGACGGCGTTCGACGCCTTCCCGACCTCGCTGCTCGAGGCCGCAGCGGCCGGGGTCCCGGTGGTCGCGACGGGCGTGGGCGGCGTGCCCGAGATCGTCGACGACGGCGTCGACGGCCTCCTCGTGCCGCCGCCACCCGCGGTGCCCGACGTCGTGGCCGCGCTCGACACGCTGCTCGACGACCCGGGCCTGCGGGGCAAGTTCGGCGTCGCGGCACGGCGCGCCTACGAGGAGCGGTTCACCGCCCGTCACTGGGCCTCCCGGCTGCGCACGGTCTACGAGGACGCCCGGTAGATCGCGTCCCGCACGGCGGCACCCACCACCCGCCAGTCGTGACGCTCCCGCATCTCCGCCAGGCCCGCCCGCCCCATCGCCTCGGCCCGCCCGGCGGGGACGAGCACGTCCTCGAGGGCGTCCGCGAGCTTCTCCGGGTCGTCCGGCGGCACCACGCGCCCGGTCTCGCCGTCGCGCACGACGGTCGGGAGGTCGCCGACGGCCGAGGCCACCACCGGCAGGCCCTTGGTCATCGCGAGGTGCACGACGCCGCTCTGGAACCCGACGAGGTAGGGCGTCACCACGACCCGCGCCGACGCGAGCACCCGGGGGACCTCGGCGTCCGGGACGTAGTCGTCCCACACCGTCACCCGGTGGCCGTGGCCCGCCGCCCAGCGGCGCACCAGGTCGGCGTCGAAGTCGGCGGGCGCCGGGGAGCCGGCGATCGTCAGCCGCGCCTCCGGGCACCGCTCAAGGAGCCGGTCGAACGCCTCCATGAGGACCGGCAGGCCCTTGATCTTGCGCCAGTCGCCGAAGAACAGCACGCGGTGCTCCGCGGCGGGGGCGACGGGCTCGCCGGCGAGCAGCCGCTCGTCGCCGTGGGGCACCACCGCGAGCCGGGGCCCGTCGCCCCAGACCTCGCGGAACTCGTCGGCCGTGCGCTGTCCGTGCACGAGCACGAGGTCGGCACGCCGCAGGACCGTCCCGAGCAGCACCCGCGTCGAGCGGCCGAGCCGGAACAGCCCGCCGTGCCCGGTGTTGAACGGCACCGCGTTGTGGCAGACGTGCACGACCCGCGGGCCCCCGGGCAGCAGCGTCATCGCGATGATGCCGATCGCCGCGGGCGGGTGGGACGAGTCCATGGTCGTGACGACGACGTCGGGGCGCCGGCGCACCACCTCGACGAGGATGCGTGCCCACGCCCCGCACATGCGCACGGCGATGCCGGCGCGGCGCAGGAGGTGGCGCCACCGCGAGCTCGGCAGCCGGGTGGACGGCACCAGCGTCGGGAGCACCAGCACCGGGCGGGCCGGGCCCCGGTGGTGGGCGAACTCGTGGCCGCGGGTGGCGAGCAGCTCG
Source organism: Actinomycetospora aeridis (assembly GCF_037400275.1). Taxonomy (NCBI): domain Bacteria; kingdom Bacillati; phylum Actinomycetota; class Actinomycetes; order Pseudonocardiales; family Pseudonocardiaceae; genus Actinomycetospora; species Actinomycetospora aeridis. The sequence goes on from NZ_JBBEGL010000004.1 coordinate 320,051, forward strand.
ACCGACGGCACCGACGCGGCGAGCCCGTCGGCCAGCTGCACCGCGTAGTGGAGCAGGCCGCCGTGCCCGGCGGTCTCGACGACGAGGATCTCCTGGAGCCGCCCGGTCATCCCCGTGCCCTCGACGCGGCGACACGAGCCGCCTCGACGACGGCACCGACGATCAGCCCCGAGCCCCACGACAGGTGCACGACCGCCGGCACGGGCACCGCGCGCCACACCGGGGCGCCGTCCTCCCGCGCCGCGGCGGCCGCGGCGACACCGGTGGCGCCCACGTAGGCGGCCAGCACCCCGACCGCCGCGGCGGGCTTGACGACGCCGAGGCCGACGAGCACCGCGATCAGCGCCGGCGGAGCGAGCTGGCGCGCGCGCAGCGAGCCGGGGTGGCGACGCGCCGTGCCCGCCTTGCAGCGCCCGTAGCGGAACATCTTGCTGGCGAGCCGCCCCAGCCGCTCCGGCACCGACCACGAGGTGCGCGCGTCCGGGGCCAGCCAGATCCGCCCCCCGGCGAGGCGCAGGCGGACGTCCATCTCGACGTCCTCGTTGGCCGACAGGCCCTCGTCGAAGCCGCCCGCGGCGAGCAGGGCCGCGCGCCGGTAGCAGCCCGAGAAGACGTGGTCGACCGGCCCGCCCGGCGCGCCCACCCGGTGCGCCGCGCCGCCCATGCCGATCGGGCGCCGCATGACCGCGGCGACGGCCCGCCCGGTCGGTCCCTCGCCCGTGCTCTCCATCGCGCCGCCGCAGCCCACCACCTGCTCGTCGGCGAGCAACGGCGCCGAGACCTCGGCCAGGTAGTCCGGCGCGTAGGCGGCGTGCAGGTCCATGCGCGCCACGAGCTCGCCGGACGCGTGGGCGAGCGCCAGGTTCAGCGCCCGCGGGATGGTCCGTCCGGGGTTGTCGACGACGACCAGCCAGTCGCGCGACGCCGCGGCCTGCTCCCACCACGCGCGCGTGCCGTCGGTGGACGCGCCGTCGGCCACGACCACCTCGACCGGCCGCAGCGACTGCCGCTCGATCCCGGCGAGGAAGGCCGGGAGCCGGGGCAGCTCGTCGCGGCACGGCACGATCACGGAGATGGTCACGGTCGCGGCCTCACCGGTGTCCGGGGTGTTGCTCGTCTGCACGCTCATCGCCGACCCGCCGTCAGGACGTCCTCGTAGAGGCGGCGCATCTCGCCCGCCCACCGGTCGGCGTCGAACGCCGCCTCGTACCGGGCGCGCGCCGCGACGCCCAGGGCGCGGCGCCGTCCGGGGTCCGCGAGCAGGTCGCGCAGCGCGCCCGCGACGGCCGTCGCGTCGCCGGCCGGGACCAGCACGCCCTCGCCCGGCGTGACGATCTCCGGGATGCCGCCGACGGCCGTCGCGACGACGGGCCGCCCGGCCGCCAGGGCCTGGATCAGCGTCGTGGGCAGCGCGTCGTAGTCGCTGGGCTGGACGACGACGTCGCTCGCGGCCATCAGCGGCGCGACGTCGGTGCGGTAGCCGAGGAAGCGGACGCGCCCGCCGAGGTCGGACGCCGCTGCCTCCACCTCGGCGCGCAGCGGGCCGTCGCCGGCGACGAGCACGACGAGGTCGGGGACGTCGGCCAGCTGCCGCACCGCACGGAGCAGCACGTCGTGCCCCTTGCCCTCGCGCAGCAGGCCCACCTGGAGCACCACGGGCGCCCCGGCGGGGATGCCGAGCTCCCGCCGGACGGCACCGGCGTCGTCACCCCGCGCGGCGTCGACGACCCCGTTGTGCAGCGTCGTGACCGTCTCCGGCCGCACGTGCGGGAAGGCCTCGAGGTACCAGCTGCGCTGGGCGTCGGACACGGTCACGGTGCGCGCGGCCGTCGCGGTGCGCGCCACCCCGGCGAGGCGGCGCTTCACCGCGCCCAGCCGGCCGGGGAGGTCGTCGACGACGTGCAGCGTCGAGACCATCGGCCGGCGCAGCACCCGCGACGCCACCGAGCCGACGAGATCGGCGTGCTTGAGGTGGGTGTGGATGACGTCGGGGCCCCACGGGCGCAACCACGTCACCGCGCGGGCGAACGCGCGTGGGTCCCAGCGGTGGACGAGGTCGAGCGGGAGCACCGGCACGCCGGCCGCCTCGAGGTCGCCGACGATCGCGCGGCTGCGGATGCGGCTGATCGGCATCACCGCCATCTCGATCCCGTGCGCGGGCGCGACGCGCGCGAACTCGGCGAGGACCGACTCGGCCCCGCCGGGTTCGAGTGAATGGATCACGTGGACCACGCGCACGGAATGTCCCCCCACCGGGAATCGCGTCCACCCGGCGCGACAGATCGTCGGCGACCCCCCATGGCCGTCCGTGCCCTGACGATCTGAGCCCCGTCGTGCTGAACGACGATTCACCCAGTAACGCTCTTGATGCGCGCGGAGAGTAACAGGACGAGGTCGACGCAGGACAACTTCCCGCGGACGTTATCCCTCCGTCACCGGATCGGTCTCCCACGCCGACTTCGCGCCGTACCGGAGTTCGTGAGGATCTCTTCCCAAGGGCCTCGCCGACGACTACTTTCCGTACGCCGATCGCGTCGTGCGATCGAGATCGTTTCAAGGGGGCGGCGGAGGTGGGCGTCGAGCCGGGAATGGACTCGTCGGCGAGCGAAACGGACACGTCGCGTCGTCGCACGCTCGCCGAACGTGTCGATCGGCAGAGCATCCTGATCGGCCTGGCCGTCACGATCGTCGTGGCGGCCGTCGGAATCCTGCTCCTGGGATTCCCCGCGCGCACCTACACGGCGACGGCCTCGCTCGTCGTGCTCCCCAATTCGACGCTCTCGCCGACCGACGCCGCCGGTCTTTATGATCAATTGGGCAATCAGGTCGTCGCGACCTTCGCCCAGGTCGTCCAGGCCACCGACGGCACCCCCGCCGCGGCCGAGTCCGGGGCGCAGGTGCTGGTCACCCCGCTGCCCGACACCACGCTGATCTCGGTCGCCGCGACGTCGCCCGACCCGCAGGCCGCCGTGGCGGTCGCCGACCGCGTGGCGACGGCCGGGGTCGGCACGCTCCTGCGCCTCAACACGCCGTACTCCACCGCGCTGCTCAGCCCGTCGGCGCCGACGCTGGCCCCGACGCCCGGCACCAGCCCCGGCACCACGATCGCCGTGGTGGTCGTGATCGCCCTCCTCGCCGGCGCCGCGACCCAGCAGGCCGCCTGGCTCCTGGCGCGCACCGACCTGCGCTCGCGGTCCCGGTCGGCCTCGCGCGCGGCCTCCGCCGAGCGCCCCACCCCCGCGAACCCGCGCCCCTCCGACCCGACGGCGCCCCGCACCGGGGGCATCCCCCTCGGCGCCCCGGGGGCCGGCCGTCCGCCGATGGGTCCCGGCTACGGTCCGCGACCCACCGGACCGGGTGGGCCCCCCACCGGACCGGGCACCGGACCCCACCGCGTCCCGCCGTTCTCGCCGCCCTCGGGCCCGCTCGTGGCGATGGCGCCGCGCACGGAGACCCCGGCGCCCTGGGGCCGACGTCCGGACGGCGCCCCGCGCACCGGACCCCAGCCGCTCGTCCAGACACCGGGCGCGGCGAAGGACGCCGGTCCGGAGGACGCCGCCACGGGGTCGACGGACGCGGTGGAGGACCCCGCGACCGACACCACCGACACCACCGAGACCGTCGAGCAGCCCGATCCCGTCGAGAGCTCCGCGGCCACCGACGACGCCGAGCCCGGCGACGAGGACGACGGTGCCGACGACGGAGTCGACGACGGAGTCGACGACGGAGTCGACGACGACGCCGACGCCGTGACCTCGACCGTCCCGGCGACCCCGCGAGTCCCCGCACCGTCCGCGCCGGTCGACGGCACGGACCCCGACGCCGAGGACCCCCCGACGGTCGCGGTCGCCCCGGACGAGGCCGCCCGCACCGGCGGTGGAGCGCGCCGCCCGTCGCCGCGGCCACGCAGCAACAGCGTCGCCACCCGCTGACGCGGACCGCAGCCGTGGCCGTCACCGAGCAGTCCCCCGGATCGGGCGCGCGCACCCTCGGTGCCCGCAGCCTGACGATCGGCGCCGTGGTCGCCCTGCTCGTCCTGCTCCTCGGCGTGGCCGTCGTGCTCCGGCTGCCCACGACCTACCGCGCCGAGGGCTCGCTGGTGGTGCTGCCGCTGCCCGAGACCAGCAGCGCCGGCTACTTCCGCGCGCTCGCCGACGGGGAGGCCGTCGCCGAGTTCGCCACCACGGTGACCACCGCGGCCGACGAGGTCGGCGGGGACGAGGCCTCGGTGCAGGTCGTCGTCGCGCCCGCCACCAGCGCGATCACCGTGTCCGCGACGGCGTCGACCGGCGAGGAGGCCGCCGCGGCGGTGGGCCGGGTGGTCACGGCGAGCACCACCGGCCCGGACGCCGTCCGCCCGCCCTTCGCGCTCGTCGCCGCCGGGCCGGTCCCCGACGGCGCCACGCTGCCGCCCCAGCCGGACGGGAAGGTGGCCCGCATCATGATCGTGGTCGGCATCGCGGCCCTGGCCGGGCTCGCGACCCAGCAGATCGTGTGGCTCTCGGCCTCGGTGGGCCTCCGGCGCGCCGCCCGGGGCGGCCGGTCCGGGGGTGCCGGATGACCCAGCTCCAGGACCGGCCCGTCGACGAGGGGACGGCCGCACCGCCGGAGGCGGAGCCCCCGCGCACGCCGTGGGCCCTGGGCGCCCGCTCGGCCGCCCTCCCCCTCGCGGTCGCCGCGCTCGCCCTCGGGGCCGCGGCGCTGACGGGGCAGCCGCTCGCGGCCCTGGTGGTGGCTGCCGCCGTCGTCCTGGTGCCCTTCCTGGTGCGTCGCCCGCGGCTGGTGCTGGTCCTGCTCGTGGTGGTGCAGGTCGGGAACCTCAGCGCGGCCGCCGACCGCTACGGCGTGCCCGACACCTACTTCGCGCTGGTCGCGCTCGGCGCCGTCTGCGTGCTGCGCGAGTGCTGGCACAGCCGCCGCCTGCCCGCCTGGTCCTCGGTGCTGCTGTTCGGGGCGATCTACGTCGCGCTGCGCTTCGCGTCGGTCCGTGTCGCGCTCGACGTCGACGCGGCCTCCGGGACCATGGTCGACCTGGCGGGCGACCTGGTCCTCATCGCCCTGCTGCTCGCCCTGTGCCACCGGTGGCGCGGCGAGCTCTCGATGGCCGCGTCGGCCGTCGTCACCGCGACCGTGCTCTGCGTGCTCGAGCTGCTGCGGCAGTTCGTGGTCGGCAACGAGGTCACGTTCTTCGGGATCCTGCGCCCGGCGACCATCCAGGACGTCGGGCTGATCTTCCCGCGGCACACGGGCCCGCTCGAGGACTTCAACTTCTGGGGCCGCGTCCTCGTCCTGATCCTGCCGTTCGCGCTCTCGCTGTTCGCCGACCGCAGCTTCGGGCGGCGGCGCTGGCTGTGGATGGGCTCGACGGTGGTCCTGTTCGGCGGCATCTACCTGACCGGCTCGCGCGGGACGCTCCTGGCCGCGGGCTTCGTCGTGGTGGTGTGGCTCGCGCTGGCCGGGGCCCGCTACCGGCGCCTGCTGATCTGGCTGCCGTTCATCCTCGCCGGCATCCTGCTGATCCCCGGCATCGGCACGCGCCTGGCCTCCATCGGCGACGTCGCGACGACGAGCTCGGGGGCGGCCGACGAGTCGCTCACCGGCCGGCTGGGCGCCCTGCGCGCGGGCCTCAGCATGATCACCGACCACCCGCTGACCGGGGTGGGCGCCGGCAACTTCATCCCGGCCTTCCCGGCGGTGGCGCGCGCGAACGGGATCGACAGCCTCGTGCTGGCCCCGCACAACATGTACCTGCAGATCGCCGCCGAGAGCGGGATCCCGGCGCTGCTCGCCTGGCTCGCCTTCTTCGGCGCCGCGGTGCTGGCGGCGGTGCGGGCGCGCTACCTGCTCGGCGGCGTGCGCACCCCGTCGGGGATCCTGCCGCCCGAGGCCATGCTGGCCACCGCGGCGATCGCCTCCCTCGGCGGCTGGGCCGTGGCCGGCATCGTGCTGCACGCCGACAACCTGCGGATCCTCGCCATCCCGATCGTCATCGCGGCGTCGCTGGACATGGCCGCCCGGCGCAGCGTCGCCCCGCGGCTCGGGGGCGCCCGCAGCTGGCAGCCCGGCATGCTCTGGGAGCTCGCCGTCCGGGAACGGGAGCCGCGGCGCCAGTGGCACTGGGTGCTGCCGGCGGCGGTGGGCGTCGTCGTCGCGGTCGCGGTCGGCCTGAGCCCGCTCGTGGTGATCCACCGGTGGAGCACCACGGCGACCGTGGAGATCGTCGCCGACCCCTCCCACGGCCCCCTCGACGACTACGCCGTCGAGGTCCTCAACCGCGCCCCGCTCTCCGCGACCTACCTGGCGGTCCTCAGCGACCCGGCGACGGTGCGGGCCGCGGGCGACGCCGCGGGCCTGCCGCCCGACGAGGTCCGGACGGCGGCCGTGACCGCGGCGACGACGGACGACCCCCAGCAGCTGACGGTGACGGTGAACGCCGCGACCCCCGAGGTGTCCCGGGCCCTCGCCGACGGCGCCGTGCCCGCGGCCACCGACCACTTCGCCACCATGCGCCCCCTGTACGTGCTCGTCCCCCGGGGCGCCGACGAGCCGGTGGAGACCACGACGTTCCGCCCGTTGGGGCTCGGGATCGCCCTGATCGCCGCGACCCTCGCGGTGCCGATCACCGCGACCCTCGCCGCCGCGGCCCGCGCGCGGTTCGGCGATCAGCTCGCGCGCCGGACCCGCCGCAGCAGACGGAGCGCGGTCGAGGAGATGACCGAGAACGACGACGGCGCGAGCACCCGGATGCCGACCAGGTAGAGCACCGAGAACAGGCCGACCTCCGCGACCAGCTCGAGGATCCCGCCGAGCGCGCCGTCGAGGTCGGCGTGCACGACGCTGTGCTCGAGTAGCCAGAGCAGCACGCCCGGGATCACGGCCGCGACGACGGGCGGCCACAGCACCCCGAGCACGGCCCCCCACGGCATCGCGATCGCCCGCACGGCCAGCACGAGCGTCACGGTCCCGCCCGCCAGCGCCGCCACCGTGATCGCGAGGCCCACGCCGACGAGCCCGAGCGGCAGCAGCAGCACGAGCAGCCCGATGCCGAAGACCAGGTCGACGCCGGTGACCCAGTTGAGCAGCTGGGTGCGCCCGATCCCCTTGAGCGTCTCGCCCGCGACGGCCTGCAGGGCGACGCCGACGCCGTAGCCCGACATCGCCACCAGTGCGACGCCGGCGCCGCGCCACTCCTCGCCGAGCAGGAGGACGACCGCCGGGATGCCGAGCGCCACGGCGAGCACGGCGACGGGCACCGCGGCGAGCCAGATCCAGCGCAGGGCCCGCAGGAACGCGATGCGCAGCCGGTCGGTGTCCCCGGCGATGCGCGAGAACGCCGGGAACAGCACGTACGACCCGACCTGCACGATCGCGAGGCCGGGGAGCTTGGACAGGCGCTGGCCGTAGCGGTAGTTGCCGAGCGCGGCCTCGTTCATCGAGCGCCCGACCAGCGCCGTCTCGGCGACCTCGCGCGTCCGCTCCCCGACGGCCTCGAGCACGAGCGGGAACGCGAAGCGGGCGAGCTCGCGCCAGATCCGGTACGAGGGCCGGTGCCGGCCGGGCCGCCACCCCGAGAGCCCGAAGCTGCACGCGACCCACACGAACTGGGACGCGTAGCTCGCGATGACCATGCTCCACACGCCGTAGCCGAGCGCGGCGAGGGTGACCGACACCGTCGCGAACGTGAGCACCGTGCCGGGGTCGAGGATCAGGCGCCGCTTGAAGTTGAAGCGGCGCTGCATGAGGGCGTCCGGGACGTGGGTCAGCGCGTGCAGGAACAGCGTGCCCGCCGAGATCGCCGCGATGAGGCCGACGACGTCGCTGCGGAAGAACTCGCCGATGAACCCCGACGCCGCGACCACCGCCGACGCCATGAGCACACCGGTGATCACGTTGGCCCAGAACGCCGTCTCCGCCGCCCTGTCCAGCTCGCCCTCGCGCTGGACCACGGCTCCGCCCAGGCCGCCCTCGGAGAAGTTCGCGAGGAAGCCGGCGATGACCGTCCCCGCGGCGTACAGGCCGATCTCGGTGGGGCTGAGCAGGCGGGCCAGCAGCACCGTCTGGACGAAGGAGAGCACCTGCACCAGGACCAGGGCGGCGGCAGAGAGCACCGCACCCTTGCGCAGGGTCGCCCCGAGGGGCCCGACGGCCCCCGACGTCACCGGAACCGGGCCGCGGTCCGCAGCACGCCGAGCCGCAGCCGCCGGGCCCCGCGGCGCAGGGGGCTGGCCAGCGTCAGCCAGCGGTACGCGCGGTGGAGGCGGTGGGCGGTGCTGCCGTGGGGCAGGCGCCGGTACACGACGATGCCGTAGGGCAGCCCGGCGATCGGCCGGAAGCCGGCGCTCTCGAGGTGGTAGCGCGGCATCAGGTCGTCGGCGTAGAGGTGCCAGGCGTTCTCGGGGCTCGGGGGACGGACGTCGAAGTTGGCGAGCAGGACGCCCCCGTCGGCGAGCGCGCGGTGCAGGTCGAGCGCCGTCGCGTGCACGTCCGGGACGTGCGTGATCGTGTCGAGCGCGGTGATCGCGTCGAACGCGCCGGTGGGCAGGCTCTCGACGCCGAGGTCCACTGCGCCGGCGTCGAGCCCGCGGCGCTTGAGCCGGAACGCGGCGAGGTCGAGCAGCGTCGACGACACGTCGGCGAGCGTGCTCGTCCAGCCGTTGGCCAGGAAGGCCTCCGCGCCCGCGCCCGCACCGGAGCCGAAGTCGAGGTGCCGGCGTCCGCCGTGGAAGTGCTCGTTGAGCCACTTGACCGTGATCACGTTGGTCGGTTCGGCGAACCCCTCGGCCTGGAGGTAGGCGAACCAGACGAGGTCGAAGCCCCAGGACTGGGTGGAACGGTAGAAGCGCAGCAGCGCGTCCTCGTCGTCGCGGTCCTCCTCGGACCACTCCTCGACGCTGTCGGCCTCCCATTGCCGGCACCGGCGTACGGCCTCCTCGCGCGAGATGCCGTGATACGTGGCGAGGTCGTCCAGCAACGCTGTGCGCACGTCGTCGCCGCCGGCGCGCAGCGACGTCCGGAAACGTTCCATTTCCGGGCTGGCGAAGGCGGCCACCGTGGTGGGATCGCCCCATTCCGGAGCGTGGTCCGCTTCGAGGGGATCGACGTGGACTCCTTGTCCCGTCATCGGCGTGGCCTGGTCCACCATCGCCGACCACCGCCGTCGCGCACGTCCGACGAGACGGCCCACCGAACGCCCCACCGAACGCCCCACGTCGCTGACGACCATCTGTTCTCCCCCTCGCCCGTGTTCTCGCGCGCCCGCAGGCCGCGCAGACCTTAATCAGTCACGCCCGTACTGGGTAGGTCCGTGCGACACGGACGGTCTCGCAAGATCAAGAATTGTCACTCTTGGTCAAGATTACCGCCAGGGATACACTCCCCCGGCGTTCCGCGACCGGACTGGTCTTGCACTCCGAGACCAATCGACCGCGGAGCGTCATTCTCATTTCTGGGCATCGGTGTCGGCGCTCGGGTGGCGTCTCGGGGAACGCACTCGCGCAGGGCACCGGCGTCGACCCCGGGGGGCCGGTATGGAATCAGCTGTGGGACGCCGTGCGATCGGCACGGCGATCATCGGCGCGGGCTACTGGGGTCCGAATCTCGTCCGCAACGTGCAGGCGACACCGGACCTCCGACTCGAGTACGTGTGCGATCTGCGCGAGGAGCGTGCCCGCGAGGTGCTCGGCGCCTACTCGACGGTGCGCGCCAGCTCCTCGATGGAGGAGGTGCTCGCCGACCCCGCCGTCGAGGCGGTCGCGGTGGCCACGCCGGCGGACACCCACGTGGAGGTCGTCACCGCCGCGCTCGAGGCGGGCAAGCACGTCCTGGTCGAGAAGCCGCTCGCGCCGTCGCTGGCCGAGGGGCGCAGGCTCGTCGAGCTCGCCGACGAGCGCGGCCTGGTGCTGATGCTCGACCACACCTACTGCTACACCGCCGCCGTCGCGCACCTGCGCAACCTCGTGCGCAGCGGGGTGCTCGGCGACGTCCAGTACCTCGACTCGGTGCGCATCAACCTCGGGCTGGTGCAGCGCGACGTCGACGTCCTGTGGGACCTCGCGCCGCACGACCTCTCGATCTTCCTGTCGATCCTGCCGGAGGGCGTCGTCCCCGTCGCCGTGTCGGCCAACGGCTCGGACCCGGTCGGCGCGGGCCGGCTGTGCGTCGGCCACCTCACCATCCGACTCTCGAGCGGAGCGCTCGCCCACGTGCACGTGAACTGGCTCTCGCCCACCAAGGTCCGCACGATGATCGTCGGGGGCTCCGCGCGCACCGCCGTGTGGGACGACCTCGACCCGATCCGGCGGCTCTCGGTCTACGACCGCGGCGTCGACCGCGTCCCGCAGGCCCGCCTGCCCGAGGACGCCCGCGCCGCGACGATCGTCTCCTACCGCACCGGGGACATGGTCGCCCCGGCGCTGCCGGACACCGAGGCGCTGCGCTCGGTGATGGCGGAGTTCGTCACCTCGATCGTCACGTCCCGGCCGCCCCTGACCGACGGGCGGTCCGGGCTCGACGTCCTCGCGCTGCTCGAGGCCGCGTCGGCGAGCCTCGAGGCCGACGGCCGCTTCGTGCCGGTCGCGATCTCCCCGGACGCGCCGCGGTCCACCGCGGCCCGCCAGGCCGGCGAGCGCGTCGGGCAGGCGTCGTGAGCGCCGCCGTGGAGCTGCCGGGCAGCCGCGCCGTCGTCACCGGCGGGGCCGGCACGATCGGCTCGGCCGTGGTCGACCAGCTCTTCGCCGCGGGGGCGGCCGACGTCGTCGTCGTCGACAACTTCACCCGTGGACGCCGGGAGAACCTGGCGGCGGCGGTCGAGACGGCGGGCAATCGGCTGCACGTCGTCGAGGGCGACATCAACGACCGCTCGCTGATGGCCGAGACGGTGCGCGGCGCCGACGTGCTGTTCCACCTCGCCGCCCTGCGCATCACGCAGTGCGCCGAGCAGCCGCGCACGGCGCTCGAGGCGCTCGTCGACGGCACGTTCACCGTGGTCGAGGCGGCCACCGAGGCCCAGGTCGCCAAGATCGTGGCGTCGAGCTCGGCGTCGATCTACGGCATGGCCACGAGCTTCCCGACGCGCGAGGACCACCACCCCTACGCCAACGACACGTTCTACGGCGCGGCGAAGGCGTTCAACGAGGGCCTGCTGCGCAGCTTCCACGCGATGTACGGGCTGGACTGGGTGGCGCTGCGCTACTTCAACGTCTACGGCCCGCGGATGGACGCCCACGGCGTCTACACCGAGGTCCTCATCCGCTGGATGGAGCGCATCCAGCGCGGCGAGCGGCCCCTGATCTTCGGGTCGGGCAGCCAGACCATGGACTTCGTGCACGTCCACGACATCGCCCGCGCGAACCTGCTCGCCGCCGCCACCGACGTCACCGACCGCGTCTACAACATCGCCTCGGGCACGGAGACGAGCCTGCTCGAGCTCGCGGTCGCGCTGCTGGCGGCGATGGACTCCGACCTCGAGCCGGAGTTCGGTCCCGAGCGCAAGGTCAACGGCGTCGAGCGGCGGCTCGCCGACATCACCGCGGCGGCGCAGGACCTCGGCTGGCGCCCGGAGATCTCCCTCGCCGACGGCCTGCGCGGACTCGTGCAGTGGTGGCAGCACGACGTGGCGCTGGTGGCGCCGTGATCCCCGTGATGCGCCCCCTGCTCGGCGACGAGGAGGCCGAGGCGGTCGCCGAGGTCGTGCGCTCCGGCTGGGTGGCCCAGGGCCCGCGGGTCGCGGCGTTCGAGGCGGCCTTCGCGGAGTCGGTGGGCGCGGCCCACGGCGTCGCGACGTCGTCGTGCACCACCGCGCTGCACCTCGCCCTGCACCTGCTCGGGATCGGCGTCGGCGACGAGGTCGTCGTGCCGTCGTTCTCGTTCATCGCGACGGCCAACGCCGTGCGCTACACCGGCGCCTCGCCGGTGTTCGCCGACGTCGACCCCGTCACGGGCAACCTGACCGGCGCCACGGTCGCGCCCGTGCTCACCGACCGCACGCGGGCGGTGATCCTCGTCCACCAGGCCGGCGTGCCCGCGGACGTCGCCGACGTCCGGGCCGCCTGCGGGGCGATCCCGATCGTCGAGGACGCGGCCTGCGCGGCGGGCTCGCGTGCCCACGGGCGTCCCGTCGGCGCCGGGGCGCTGATGGCCGCCTGGTCGTTCCACCCGCGCAAGCTGCTCACCACCGGTGAGGGCGGGATGATCACCACCGACGACGCGGAGAGCGCGGTCCGCCTGCGCCGGCTGCGCGAGCACGGCATGAGCATGTCCGCGGCCGACCGTCACCGCAGCGGCGGCAACGCCGTCGAGGACTACGCCGAGACCGGCTTCAACTACCGCATGACCGACATCCAGGCCGCCCTCGGCGAGGTCCAGCTGCGCCGCCTGCCCGGCATCGTGGCGCGCCGCCGCGAGCTGGCCGCGGCGTACCGGGAGATGCTCGACGGGCTGGACGTGCGCTGTGTCGACGACCCGCCGCACGGCGAGGGCAATGTCCAGTCGTTCTGGGTGCTGCTCGGCGACGACGCCGCGCCGCGCGACGGCGTGCTGGCGGCGCTGGCCGAGCAGGGCGTGTCGGCCCGGCGCGGGATCATGGCGGCGCACCTCGAGCCGGCCTACGCCGGGCACGACGTGTCGCTGCCGGTCACCGAGCACCTCACCCGGCGCTCGCTGATCCTGCCGCTGCACCACGAGCTCACCACCGCCGAGCAGGAGCAGGTGGTCGGAGCGCTGACGGCCGCCCTCCGGGCGCCGGCGGTGGTGTCGTCGTGACGATCGCCGACGCGGGCACCGTGCCCCTGGTCGACCTGGCCGCCCAGCACCACGAGATCGCCGACGAGGTCGCGGCCGGCTGGGCCGACGTCGTCGCCCGCTCCGCGTTCGTGGGCGGGCCGGAGGTGGCCGCCTTCGAGACCGAGTTCGCGGGCTTCTCCGGGGTGCGCCGCTGCGTCGGGGTCGCGAACGGCACCGACGCCATCGAGCTCGCCCTACGGGGCCTCGGCGTGGGCCCGGGCGACGAGTGCCTGCTGCCCGCCAACACCTTCATCGCCACCGCCGAGGCCATCGTGCGCGCCGGGGCGACCCCTGTGCTCGTCGACTGTCGCGACGACACCGCCCTGATCGACGTCGACGCGGTCGCCGCGGCCGCCGGCCCGCGCACGCGGGCCGTGCTGCCGGTGCACCTCTGGGGCCAGACGGCGTCGGTCGACGAGCTGCGCCGGGTGCTGCCCGACCGCGTGCTGCTCGTCGAGGACGCCGCGCAGGCGCAGGGGGCGACGCGGCACGGGCAGGTCGCCGGCGGGCTCGGCGACGCGGCGGCGACCAGCTTCTACCCGGGCAAGAACCTCGGCGCCTACGGCGACGGCGGTGCCGTGCTCACCGACGACGAGGCCGTCGCCGACCGGGTGCGCCTGCTCGGCGCGCACGGCTCGTCGTCGAAGTACCGCCACGAGGTCATCGGGTGGAACAGCAGGCTCGACACGCTGCAGGCGGTGGTCCTGCGCGCGAAGCTGCGCCGCCTCGCCCGGTGGAACGACGAGCGCCGCCGCGCCGCGGCCCGCTACGACGCACTGCTCGCCGACGTGCCGGGCGTCGTGCGTCCCGTCGTCGCGCCGGGGAACCACCCGGTGTGGCACCTGTACGTGGTGCGCGTGCCCGAGCGCGACCGCGTCCACGACGCGCTGCGCGACGCCGGTGTGGGGGTCGGGGTCCACTACCCGGCGCCGCTGCACCTCACGGGCGCCTTCGCCCACCTCGGGCGGGGCCCCGGGTCCTTCCCCGTCGCCGAGCGCCTGGCCGGCGAGATCCTCTCGCTGCCCCTCTACCCCGGGATCACCGACGGCCAGCAGGACCGCGTGGCCTCGGAGCTCGCGGCGGCGGCGGGCCGGTGACCGCACCCGAGGGCGTGGCGGTCCACCCGCGGGGGCTCTGCGAGAGCACCACGGTCGGGGCCGGCACGCGGATCTGGGCGTTCGCGCACGTGCTGGACGGCGCCGTCGTCGGCCGGGACTGCAACGTCTGCGACGGCGTGTTCGTCGAGGACGGCGTGGTCCTCGGCGACCGCGTGACGGTGAAGAATGGCACCCTGCTCTTCGCCGGCGTGCGCTGCGAGGACGACGTCTTCCTCGGCCCCGGGGTGGTGTTCACCAACGACCTGCGGCCCCGCGCGGCGATCCGGCGGGAGGGCGACGCGCTGCTCACGACGACGGTGCGCGAGGGCGCCACGCTCGGCGCGGCCACCGTGGTGGTGTGCGGCGTCGAGATCGGCGCGCACGCCTTCGTCGGTGCCGGCGCGGTGGTCACCGCCCCGGTGCCCGCGCACGCCTTCGTCGTCGGCAACCCGGCGCGGCAGCGGGGCTGGGTGTGCCGCTGCGGGCACCGCCTCGCCGACGACCTCGTCTGCCCGGACTGCGGCACTCCGCACCGCCTCGGCCCGGACGGGGCGATGGCCGCCGACCCGGTCGGGAGCCGGTCGTGACCGGCGTCGACGTCGTCGTCCCCTGCTACCGCTACGGCGAGTACCTGCCGACGGCCGTGCGCAGCGTGCTCGACCAGCCGGGCGTCGACGTGCGGGTGCTGATCATCGACGACGCCTCCGACGACGGGAGCGGGGAGGTCGCGCAGTCGCTGGCGTCGTCGGACGAGCGCGTCGAGGCGGTCGTCCACACGCAGAACCGTGGGCACCTCGCGACCTTCAACGAGGGCGTCGTCGACTGGGCGTCGGCGGAGCTGACGCTGCTGATGTCCGCCGACGACGCGCTGACCCCCGGCGCGCTCGGCCGCGCCGCCGCGCTGTTCGACGAGCACCCCGGGGTCGGACTCGTCTACGGCGCCGCGATCACCTACCGCGGCGGGCCGCTGCCCCCGGCGCGGCTCGGCCCGGTCCAGCACGTCGTGCACCCCGGGCACGCCTGGCTGCGGGGCCGCTTCGCGGCGGCCACCAACGTCGTGTCCTCCCCCGCCGCGGTGACGCGGACGGCGGTGAACCGGCAGGTCGGTGGCTACGACCAGCGGCTGCGCCACACCAGCGACCACGAGATGTGGATGCGGCTCGCGCTGGTCTCCGACGTCGGGTTCGTGCGCGGCGCCGACCAGGCCTACTGGCGCACCCACGACGTCAACATGCACACCGCCTACCTCGCCGGCGGCGGTGTGGAGGACCTGCGCGAGGTCCTGCGCGCGCACGACGCCGTGCTGGAGAAGGCCGCGCTCGGCGGCCTGTCCGACGGCGACGAGCTCGCCCGGACCGTGCGCCGTCGGCTCGCCCGCGACGCCTACCTGCGCGCCGCCCGGGCGCACGACCGGGGCCGCGTCGAGGCGGACGGCGCGGACGCGCTGATCGCGTTCGCCGAGGAGATCGTCGAGGACACCCGGACGCTGCCGGAGCGCCGGGCCTACGAGCTGCGGCAGCTGGTGGGGCCGACGGTGACGCGGTCGCTGGGCCCGGTGCTGCCGACGGCGGCGGGGCGCCGGCTGCGCCAGCGCTGGCGCGATCGCCGGCGCGAGCGGATCGGGGTCTAGCGGTGTCCCGTCTCCGCCACGCGGTGGCGTGGCGCGCCGAGCGCGCCCGCGGGCAGGTGGCCGCGGCCCGCGTGGCGGGCGAGCGCCGCCTCGGGTCGCTGTGGCCACCGGGACCCCCGGGGCCGCCGACGAGCCGCATCCTCTGCTACCACTCGGTGGGCACCCCGCACTGGGGGACCAACGACGTCACGCCGGCGCGCTTCGCGGGGCACCTGGAGCGGCTGCTCGACGCCGGGTGCCGGATCGTGCCGGCGTCGGAGCTGGCGGCCGGGGACGTCCCGGACGGTCCGCGGGTGGCGCTGACCTTCGACGACGGCGCCCGCAGCCTGCTCGACCAGGTCGCCCCCGTCCTGCGCGACCTCGGCGTGCCGTGGACGGCGTTCGTCGTCACCGGGTGGGCCGACGGCGGGCACCGGTACGGCCACGACCTCGTGCTCGACTGGCACGAGATCGAGGCGCTCGCCGCGGCCGGCGCGACCATCGCGAGCCACTCGGTGGACCACCCGAACTTCGCCGGCCTCGCCGAGGGCGAGGTCGGCGAGCAGCTGGTGGCCTCCCGTGCGGCGATCCGGGCGCGGCTCGGCATCGACACCCGCGAGTTCGCCATCCCCGTCGGGCGGGCCCGCGACTGGCCCGCGGGGGCGCAGCGGGCGGCGCGCGACGCGGGCTACGACACCGTCTACGCCGCCACCGAGGACCGGCGCCCGCCGGGCACCGTGCCCCGTACCTTCATCACGCGCTTCGACGATCCGCGCGTGTTCCGGACGGCCCTGGCCGGCGGGTTCGACCGCTGGGAGGAGTGGCTGTGACGGTTGCCTGCTACCACTCGGTCGACCCGGACTGGGACCAGGAGCTCTCCGTCGAGCCCGACGCCTTCGCCCGCCAGTGCGCGGTCCTCGCCCGCCGCCGGGTGGTCTCGCTCGACGCCGTCGAAGCCCGACTGGCTGCGGGCGCCGCGCTCCCCCGCCGCCGGGTGCTCCTCACGTTCGACGACGGGTTCGCCGACAACGCGGTGCACGCCGCGCCGGTGCTGCGCCGTCACGGGCTGCCCGCCACGTTCTTCATCGTGGCGGCGAGCCTGACCCCGGGCGGCGTCGACGTCGACTGGGTGCGCGGCGTCCCCGCCGACGAGGCACCCCCGCTGCTGGACGTCGACGCCGTGCGCGCCCTCGCCGCCGAGGGGCACACGATCGCGAACCACAGCTGGTCGCACCGCGACCTCACCCAGCTCTCGGAGAGCGAGTGCCTCACCGACCTGCGCGACAGCCGCGAGCTGCTCTCCGACGTGCTCGGGCGCAGCGTGACGACCGTGGCCTACCCCTTCGGCCGGCACGCCGCCCACGTCCGGCGCGCCGCGCAGCGCGCCGGGCACACCTG
This sequence comes from Actinomycetospora aeridis, assembly GCF_037400275.1. Lineage (NCBI taxonomy): Bacteria > Bacillati > Actinomycetota > Actinomycetes > Pseudonocardiales > Pseudonocardiaceae > Actinomycetospora > Actinomycetospora aeridis. The sequence goes on from NZ_JBBEGL010000004.1 coordinate 336,935, forward strand.
CGCCTTCGGCCTGCCCGACCGCCCCGAGGAGACCGGCCCGTTCGCCGTGCCCCGGGTCGGCATCTACCGGGGCAACAACCTCGCGACCTTCCGGCTCAAGATGAGCGAGCCCTACCTGCGCGTGCGGACCTCCAGGACCCTCGAGCGGGCCCTCACCACCGCCCGCGGCGCAGCAGCTCGCTGACCGTCACCAGCATGATCCGCAGGTCGAGCCAGAACGACCACGTCGCGATGTAGTAGTTGTCGTAGCGGGCGCGCTCGGCGATCGAGGTGTCGCCCCGCAGGCCGTTGACCTGCGCGAGGCCCGTCAGCCCCGCCGGCACGCGGTGGCGCGCGGCGTAGCGCTCGTAGCTGTGGGAGAACTCCTCGACGAAGGCCGGGCGCTCCGGGCGCGGGCCGACGAGGCTCATGTCGCCGCGCAGGATGTTCCACAGCTGCGGGAGCTCGTCCAGCGACGTCCGTCGCAGGAAGCGGCCGACGACGCCGACGCGCGGGTCGTCCTGCACCGACCAGCGGGTGTCGCCGTCGGCGTCGACCCCGGCCTGGCCCGGCGTGCCGTCGGCCTGGCGCACGCTGCGGAACTTCCAGATCTCGAAGATCTGGTGGTGCCGGCCGACCCGCTTCTGCCGGAAGATGATCGGGCGGCCGCTCTCGAGCAGTACCGCGGCGGCCACGACGGCCAGCAGCGGCGCGAGCAGCAGCAGGGCGACGCCCGCGGTGACGACGTCCATCAGCCGCTTGAGGCGGAAGCTCGCCCGGCGGGTGGGGTCGACGCTGAGCCGCACGAGGGGGTAGCTGCGCAGGCGCTCCACGCCCGAGGTGTCGTGGTAGAGCTCGAACAGGCGCGGCACGACCATCACCGAGCACCCGAGCGAGTGGGACGCGATGGCCGCGTTGACGACCTCGGTCTCGCGGCCGGCGAACGCCAGCACCACCGTGTCGACCCGCCGGCTGCGCACGACGTGCGAGAGGTCGTGCCGGGAGAGGACCTCGATCCCGTCGACGCCGTCCAGGCCGTCGGAGCCGTTCCCGGTGGTGTCGAGGACGGCGACGGGCAGGAGCCCGAACTCGGGGTGGTCCGCCATCGTGCGCGTGAGGTCGAGACCGACGGCGTCCGCGCCGACGACGAGCGTGCGGTCGCCCTGGCGCAGGCGCCGCCGCACCCAGCGCGCGAACTGCAGCACGAATGCGCGCTGCAGTTCGCTCAGCAGAATGATCAGTCCGAGGGTGACGATCACCTGCTTGACCGGGAGGTCCGGACGGTCGGCGACGACGACCGCGCTCACGGCGAGCACGAAGGCGACGCACGCCGCGATGAACGCGCGGGACATGTCGTCGAAGTACGAGAGGCGCAACCGCGGGCGATAGAGGCGGGAGGCGCCGTGCAGGGCGATCACGACCGCACCCAGCGCGAGCGTGACCGTCGCGGGGAGATCGGTGATCGCCATCGCCGCGCCGACCGCGAGCAGATCGCCGAGGACCAGCAGCACCATCACCGAGCTGAGACAGGCGTTGATCCTGCGCAGCCGGGACAGCGTGCGATCGAGGGGGCGCGGACGCTGCCCGCCCTCGGTGCGCAGGTGGGTGCGCGGGAGGGCCACCGTGACGGTGTCACCTTCCGCCCACGAGAACTCGACCTTGCGTCGTTCTCTGCGACGCAGAAGGTCAGTGGTCATCAGCCCCCCAGCCGACGAGCAAACCCCGGCATTCCCCCGACACGCCCGCGCTCTCACACGACCGAGCCGCGTTTGCTAGATCAATTCATTCGAACGAGGCACGATTGTCACAGATCTCGAACACGCTGTGAAGGACTCACTCAGGGCGATGACACACGGCCGAGTGATCGCTCGTCGTCGAGGTCTGACGGTCCGTGTGCCGCCGTGTGCGGAGAATGAGTGAGGATTCAGTCAGAACGATCGAGACAGATCCGGAGACGGACGATCCGGGAACGACTTCCCCGGACTTTCTTGCGTTTTGGTCTCGTTCGCCCCGCGGACGCCGCGCAGGGTTCAACCTGATCGCCTGGCGCCCACCCCGTCACCACCATCCGGCGCCGGGGGGATGCGATGAAGATGCTGGCTGTCGCCGGAGGTGCCGCGGTCGCGGCGTTGGCGTGGGCGGTCGCCCCGTGGGTGCACCTGCGCCGGCACGGGACGCTCGACGAGCAGACGGTCCGGGGCTGGCGGGCGGAAGCGGCCGCCCTGGAGGAGGCCCGGCAGGCTCAGCAGGCCCGGGAGTCCCGCGCCGACCAGGCCGCGGCGGCGGACGCCGCGCCGGACGACTCCGTCCCGCGCATCCCGCGCCCTCGCACGCGGAGCAGCCGCCGCGCCCGCGACACCGAGCGCGCCGTCACCCGCTCGGAGGAAGATCCTGCAGTTTCCTCGACACACAGCTAACGATCCGGCCCCGGGACGCGAGAACTGATCACAGGCCGGCACGGACGCCGGCGGGCACCCGGGGGTTCTCATGGCCAAGCACGCGGCTCCGCAGACCATCGTCGCCGTCCCGAGCGGCACCACGGTCATCCGGCCTGCCGTCGTCAGCGCCGAGGCCTACCTCGGCAAGCTCCGGGCCATGGCGACCGGTGCGGCCGCGGCCGCGCCGGTGATCGGGCGGCACGCGCGGTAGGTGACCCGGGTTCGTCGGCCGGCGCGGTGCCGACGAGTCCGGGGACCGTCACGCGGGCTGGGCCGACCCCACGTGCAGCGGGCCCTCGTCGTTGACGGCGAGGAGCAGCGGGGCGGCACCGCTGGTGTCGATGCGGCAGACCGCCGCGTCGACGAGGAACATCCGCCAGGCGATCTCGATGCCGACGTCGAGCGCCCAGCTGATGGCCGCCTTGATCGGCGAGACGTGGCTGACCACGACGACCTCGCCCACGGCCGCCTCGGCGGCGAGCTCGGCGCACGCGGCGGCCACCCGGGCCCGGACGGCGACGAGCGACTCGCCGCCCGCGGGCACGTGCTCGGGGTCGGCCCGCCACGCCCGCCACGCGTCGCCGTCGAGCGCCGTCATCGGCTGGCCGTCGAGGTCGCCGTAGTCCATCTCCGTCCAGCGCGGGTCGCACTCGACGTCGAGGTCGAGATCACCGCCGAGCAGCGCCGCGGTCTGGCGGGCCCGCAGCAGCGGGCTCGACACGAGTCGGGTGGGCCGGGGCAGTCCGGCGGCGAGGGCGCGGGCCTGGCGCCGCCCCGTCTCGGTGAGCGGCGTGTCGGACCGCCCGCACATCACCCCGCGGGCGTTGCCCTCACTCTGACCGTGGCGGACGAGGGTGAGCACGTACGCCACGGTAATGCCGCGAACCCGGCCAACCGCCGCGCATTCGGGCGACCGACGGCGTCCGCGAGCAGGACCAGCCCGCCGGGCAGGCAGGAGATCAGGGCGAGCACGCCGTAGACGACGGCGGTCGCGAGGCCGTGGCCCGGGTCGAGGCCGACGGCGGCGAACGCCACCGCCGCGACGGCCTCCCGCGGGCCCCAGCCGCCGACCGTCAGCGGCACCGACATCGCGAGCAGGGCCACCATGACCAGCGGCAACAGCTGCCCGAGCGGCGCGCCGACCCCGGCGACCCGGGCCGCGAGCACGAACAGCGCGAGCAGCCCCGCGAGGGCGACGAGGGAGAACAGCAGCACCGCCGGCGCCGTGCGGACGCGGCCCAGGCCCTCGCGGACGTCGCCCAGTGCGGCCACCAGCGCGACCCTGATGCGGGCCCCCCGGCGGGACGTGGCGATCCACACACCCGCGGCCAGCGCCGCGACCGCGACGGCGCCCACGAGCACGCCGAGCCCGGGGCCGACGAGCGAGTGCAGCAGCGCCGGGCTGGCCACCAGGACGACCACGCCGACGGTGACCACCACGACCTGGCCCGCCACCCGCTCGATCACCACGGCGCGGGCGCCGCGGGGGTCGCCGGGGCGGTGGTGGCGCACGGCGCGGTGCACGTCGCCGAGCACGCCGGCGGGGAGCAGGGAGTTGAGCAGCGTCGCGCGGTAGGCGTCGGCGGTGGCGTCGCGCAGGGAGAGCTCCAGGCCGACGCCGCGGGCGACGACGCACCAGCGCGCCGCGCCGGCCACGGTGGTCACCGCGCCGAGGGCCAGGGCGGCGGCGACGGTCGGCCAGGTGATCGCCGCCAGCGCCTCGACGACGCCGCCCGCCCCGAGGCGCACGGCGAGCAGGGCGGGGATGCCGAGACCGACGACGAGGCGGAGCACGGTGCCGAGGGTGCCTCGGCGGGCGGGCGCGGGTGGGTCGTTTCGTGAGATCCGATCTTCGGGACTCCGGCGCGGCGTGGGGAGCGCCGGCGGGACGGGGGGAGCGGGGAGCTCGGTCGCGGGGAGCGGCACGGTGAGATCCAGACGGGGAGCTGGGGAGCGGTCTGCTGTTCTCGGGGAGTTCTCGGGGGAGATCTCGGGGTTCGGGCTACGGCAGCGCCAGCAGGTCGAGGTGGCCGACGGTCACGCGGAGGCGTCCCTCCTCGGCGGCCTCGAGGCGGCGGGCGAGGTAGGCGTCGGCGTGGCGCGCGAGATCGGGGTCCTGCGCGACGGCCGCGGCCACCCAGCCCTGCAGCCAGGCGACGACGAGGTCGACGTCGTCGAGCCCGAGGTGCCAGGGGCTCGCCCGCGACCGGACGTGGGCGCCGAGGCGGGCGAAGGTCTCCTCGGCGACGGCGGCGGCCTGCGGACCGAGCAGCGTCCGCCCGTCGACGGTGCGCTGCTGGTGGGCGTCGAAGGCCGTGGCGACCGTGAGGTCGCGGGGCTCGGCGGGCTCGACGCGCACCTGGCCGACCACCGAGAGCGTCAGCAGCGCCGCGCAGCCCGCGCCGACGCAGGCGGCGGCGATCGCCTCCACCTCCGCGGCGGTGAGCACGTCGAGCAGCGCCGACGCGGTGACCAGGTCGACCCCGGCGAGGTCGTCGGCGGTGAGCGTGGCGACGTCGAGCTCGCGGGTCTCGACGGTGACGGGGGAGCCGTCACGGGCCCGCGCCGGGAGCCGGTCCGCGGCGTGGGCCAGCAGGGCGGCGTCGCGGTCGGCGAGCACCCAGTGCTGCGGGCCGGGCAGGCGCGGCGCGAGCCAGCGCGCCATCGACCCGGTGCCGGCGCCGAGGTCGAGGATGCGCCCGGGGGCGGGGTGCCCCGCGCGCAGCTCCTCGACGAGGTCGACCGCGCGGGCCTCGGCGTCGGCGCCCTCGCGCAGCGCGAGCCAGTCGGGGGCGGCGGGGGCGCCCGCGGCGGCGTGCTCGCTCAGCCGGTACGCAGGCCGGCCAGGGCCTCGTCCACCCGCCGCGACGTCTGTGTCCACGTCGTCAGCCTGCATCGTTGGGACGACGCTGAGATCCGTAACCCGTCCCGATGCGGGCGTTCGGCGAACCAGCGGTGCAGCGTTGCGACGAGTGCCGGTACGTCCTCAGGAGGCGTTAAGACTCCGCCATTCGCCACGGTGTCGGGCAGCCCGCCGACGGCGCTCGCGACCACCGGGATGCCCCGAGCGAAGGCCTCGGTCACCACCATGCCGTACGTCTCGACCCGCGAGGGCGCGACGAGCAGGTCCGTCGCGTGCCAGATCCTCTCGAGCTCTCCGCCCGTCCGGGGGCCGGGGAGGCGGACGCGGCCGGCGAGGCCGTGGTGCGCGATGCGCCCTCGCAGGTCGGCGACGAATCCCGGCGTGCGCCCGGTGGGCCCGACGAGGTCGAGCGTCCACGGGTGCTCGCGCAGCGCGGCGAGGGCCTCGACGAGCAGGTCCTGCCCCTTGGTGGGCGTGACGGCGCCGAGGCAGAGGAGGCGATGGGCGCCGTCGGTCCCGGACGCCGGGCGCGCGGGATCGACGCCGGGGACGGCGACGACGACGGGGACGCGGTCCGCGAGCCGCCGGGCCGTCCAGGGGCTCGTGGCGATCACCGCGCCGGCGGCGCGCAGGACCTCGCCCTCCGCGGCGTCCAGGTCGGGCTGCTCCTCGCCGAGGGGCAGGTGCACGAGCACGGCGAGCGGGCGGCGCGCGGCGTGCGGGACGACGACGTCCGGGACCCCGCAGGCCACCAGCCCGTCGAGCAGCACCGGCCCGTCGCCGTCGGCGAGCGCCGCGTCCAACCGCGCGCGGGCGGCGTCGTCGGGGCGCGGCCAGGCCCCGGGGATCTGGACGTCGCGCACCGGGCGGCCGAGCGCGCGCAGCCCGTCGATCACCCGCGCGTCGTAGACGTCGCCGCCGCTGACCAGCGCCGGGTCGGCGACGGGCCGGATGACGGTGGGCACGCCCCCAGGATGGCCCTACGGTGCGCGGGGTGGACCGCTCCGACCTCCCGCCCCTCGCGGCGGAGGACCACGTCTGCGACCCGTGCGGGATGCGCTTCGCCGACCTGACCGTCGAGCAGGCCGGCGAGCTGGTGGCGGCCGTCCCGGCCCGGGCGCGGGCCGCGGTGGCGGCGCTCGAGCCGGCGCGGCGACACGGCAGGCCGTCCGAGGGCGTGTGGTCGGCCGCGGAGTACGTCTGCCACCTGCGCGACGTCGCCATGGCCTTCACCATCCGGCTGCACCGCGTCCGCACCGAGGACCGCCCGGCGCTCGAGCCGGTGTTCAACGACCTGCGCGCGCGCCGCTTCCGCTACGACGACCACGACGTCGACGCCGTCCTGGACCAGCTCGGGATCGTGACCCCGGGGCTGCTCGTCGAGGCCGCGCGGTTCTCCGAGGCTGACTGGGACCGGACCTGCACGCGCCTCCCGCACGAGGAGCGCACGGCCCGCTGGCTGCTGCGCCAGGCCGCCCACGAGGGCGTGCACCACGTCGCGGACATCACCGCCCCATGTGAGCGAACTTCGGGGCCATAGCCCCGAAGTTCGCTCACGTACCCGGGGCGCGCGGGGCCGGGGCGAGGTGGCCCGTGGACGTCGTCACGGTGACCGCTTGACCCTCGATGCCGCCGCCGAGCGGGTTCTCCCCCACCACCGTGCCGGCCGGGGCGCGGCTGTCCACCGACGACGTCGCGACGACGAAGCCGGCCTGCTGGAGCTCGGCCGTCGCGGGCCCGGCCTGGTCGCCGATCACCGCCGGGATGTCCGTCAGGCGCCCGCCGGTGAGGAACCGCGGGTCCGGGGCCGGCAGGGGCTGCACCGGGCTCGCACCCAGGATCGGGGTCATCGCCCGGTACCAGGTCTGCGCCGGCGTCGTCCCGCCGAAGAGGTTGCCGGTGCCGCACGACGTGGGCGGGCTGCCCGTGCAGATCGGGCGGGGCGCCGACGAGTCGTCGAACGTGATCGCCGCGGCCGACAGCGACGGCGTCGCCGCGACGAACGCCCCGGACTCCGAGGTCTGGGTGGTGCCGGTCTTCGCGGCCGTCGGGCGGTTCCACCCGGCGGCGGTCGCCGCGGCCGCCGAGGTCCCGCCCGGCTGGTCGTCCTTCGACAGCCCGGTCATCTCGGTGTCGGCCAGCGGCCCGGGCACCACCTGCTCGCAGGCCGGGGTGTTGAGGGTGACGGGCCCACCGGACGGGTCGGTCACCGACGTCACCGGGCTCGGCGGGCACCACACCCCGTGGCTCGCCAGCGTCGCCCCGACGTTCGCGAGCTCGAGCGAGCTCGTCGGCGTCGGGCCGAGGGTGAACGACGCCTGGTGCTGCGCGCGGACCTCGTCGGCGATCGACGGCTGCCCCGGCCCGGGCGACTCCGCGAGCGAGCGCAGGCCGAGCTTCACGGCCATGTCGACGACCGGGGTGATGCCGGTGGTCTCCTCGAGCTTGACGAACGCGGTGTTGGGTGACTGCGCCAGCGCGTCCTGCAGGGTCATCTGCGGCGGGTAGTCGCCGTCGTTGGAGACGACGAAGCCCGGCGTCAGGGGCGACGCGTAGCCGTTCGGCGGGACCGGGATGACGTTGTCGATCCCGCCGCCCTGCGCGAGGTACGCCGAGGACGTGAAGATCTTGTAGACGGAGCCGGCGCCGAGGTTCTCCGGGGTGCCGGGCAGGTCGTAGGTCGTCTGGTGCTGGTCCGCGTCGAGGCCGTAGCCGCGGTTGGCGACCATCGCGGTCACCCGGTGCGCGTCCGTGCCCGGCGCCACGATCGACAGCACGTCGGCGATGTGCGGCTGGGTCGAGGGGACCTCGGCGTCGACGGCGGCCTTGGCCCGGTCCATCGTGGCGCGGTTCATCGTGGTGCGGACCGTGTAGCCGCCGCGGCGCAGTTCGTCGGTGCCGATCCCGCTGCGCTCGAGGTAGTCGAGCACGTAGGAGCAGAAGAACCCGGCGTCGCCCGCGCCGACGCAGCCCTCGGTGAGCCCGTGCAGGACGGGGTCGACCCCGAGCGGCGCCGCCGTGGCCTCGGCGGCCTGGACCGGGGTGATGTCGCCCTGCTGGGCCATCTGGTCGATCACCACGTTGCGCCGGCCCGTCGCGGCCGCCGGGTGGCGCACGGGGTCGAAGGCGGCCGGGCTCTGCACCATGCCGGCCAGCAGCGCCGCCTGCGGCACGGTGAGGCGGTCGGCGGTGGTGTCGAAGTACGTGCGGGCCGCGGCCTGCACGCCGAAGGCCTGGTTGCCGAACGAGACGACGTTGAGGTAGCGGGTGAGCAGCTCGTCCTTGCCCACGGTGTGGTCGAGCTGCTCGGCGACCTCGGCCTCGCGGACCTTGCGCCCGAGGTTCGGCGCGGTCGCCCGCAGCTGCTCGGCCGGCGTCTGCGCGGCCACGTACTCGTCGTAGTTCTTGACGTACTGCTCGGTGAGCGTCGAGGCGCCCTGCGTGGCGCCGCCCGTCGAGTTGTTCACCAGCGCGCGCACCACGCCCCGCGCGTCGAGGCCGGACTCGACGAAGAACCGCCGGTCCTCGATCGCCACGATCGCCGCCTTCATCGACGTCGCGATCTGCGCGGACGGCACGACCTGCCGGTTCTGCTCGTAGAGGTAGGCGAGCGGCGCGCCGGCGTCGTCGGTGATCGTCGTGACCGACGGCATCGCCCCGGTGAGGACGCCGGGCGTGGTCGCCGCGACCCCGTCGACGGCCTGGGCCGCCAGCTGACCGAGGCCGCCGGCCACCGGGTAGAGCAGGCCGGCGACGAGCACGCCGCCGATCACCCCGATCGCGAGCAGGCGCGCCGCGAGCGTCATCGATCTCCGCACGGGGAGCCATCCTGCGCCTGCCTGCTCGCGGCGCGCGTGAGGCGCGGACCAGCGAAAAGGCGCAGACCGGACGCCGCGGTCGCAGTCCGGCGAGATCCGCACCACACCCCGGCGGACACCCACGGGCCCCCTGTCCGGAGGACGTGTGTGTGCGTGCGACCGTGCGGGGGAACGCCGGTCGTGCTCCCCCATCCACATCGATCTGCTTCGTCGACCCCGACGACGAGGAGGCTCTGCCATGGCAGGCCGACACCGCCGCTCCACCACCCCCGGCCGCAGCATCACCCGCGCCGGTCTCGCTCCCCTCGGCATCGCGTCCGCCGCGGTGCTCGCCGCGGCGCCGCTGGCCAGCGCGGCCCCCGCCCAGCCCGCGGCGCCCGCCGCCGGGGGCCTGGGCGCCCCGCCGTGCGACGACAGCGCCGACGTCTGCGTCGACCTGAGCCGCAAGAAGGCGTGGCTCACCGACGACGGGCGCGCAACCGGCGACCCGATGCCGATCACGTCGGGGTCGCCCGAGGACCCCACGCCGACCGGCACGTTCGCGGTGCAGCGCAAGGAGCGCTACCACGTGAGCAAGGAGTTCGACGACGCGTCGATGCCCTACTCGGTGTTCTTCGACGGCGAGGGCCGGGCGTTCCACTCCGGGAGCCGCTCGAGCAACTCCCACGGCTGCATCCGCCTCGACACGCAGGACGCCCGCGCGGTGTTCGCGGCGTTGGAGCCCGGCGACGAGGTCCAGATCGTCAGGTGAGCGTCAGCTCGTAGCTCGCCGACGCCACGTGGGACTCGTGCAGGGTCACGGTGATCCCCGCGAGGCCGTCGGCGTGCGGGCCCAGTCGCCCGTCGCCGGCCCGCTCGGCGAGGCGGCGGGCGACGACCTGCGCGAGGTACTCGGTCGTCGTGTTCACCCCGGCGAACTCGGGATGGTCGTCCAGGTTGGTGTAGGTGAGGTCGGCGAGCGCGTCGTGCAGCTGCTCGGTGGCGAGCCCGATGTCGACGACGATGTTGTCGGCGTCGAGCTCGGCCCGCCGGAAGGCGGCGTCGACGACGAACGTGGCGCCGTGCAGCGCCTGCGCCGGTCCGAAGACCGCTCCCCGGAAGCTGTGGGCGATCATGATGTGGTCGCGGACCGTCACGGAGAACATCGACGCAATGTGCCCTACGGGCATGTGAGCAGAAAACAGTGCTCCCGCCCACATTTGTGCTCACCTGCACGCAGTGCACCTCTGCAGCTCGTCCTGCCAGCCGAGCTCCGTGAGCCGCGTCCCGACGAGCACCGCCGCCTCGCACGGGGCGTGCCGCGTCTCCTCCCACCCGAAGACCATCCGAGCCCGGTGCGCCAGCTCGGCGGCGTTGTCGCGGGCACGATCCCTCCGGGCCGTGCGCGTGTTCGCGTGGTAGCGCCATCCGTCGAGCCGCACCAGGAGATCACCGAGCGGCATGGCGTAGAGGAGGTCCTCCGCGAGGTGACGGCCCTCGACGATGACGCGGACCTGGCGCTGTGGTGCCGGGAGCCCGTGGGCCTGTTCCACGTCGAGCGCCCAGTCGGCCTCCATCAGTGAGCCCACCCCGTCGCGCAACAGGGTGACGGCATCGCGCAGCGGGCGGAGGTAGCGGCGGGGCCGACGCAGCTCGAGCGCCTCCTCGAGGCGCTCGGCCGGCACCTGCGCGCCGGCGGCCAGCGCGGTCAGGGTGCGCATGGCGCGGCGCGCGTCGGGTTCGTCGACGGCCAGGTCGACGATGGTGTGCACCTTGCTCACCCGCGGCGGGTCGTCGTCGACGGCGATGTGGTCGAAGGCGCGGGAACGGTGCACGGCCACGCCCTCGCACCCACGCGCCGACGAGCCGTAGGGCACCGCGACGTGCACGGGGCCGGTCTCGTCCTCCCGCCGCAGGCCCAGCACCGCCGCCGCCGACCGGTGGCTCAGCGCCGCCGGTCCGGGCACGAAGAGCAACGCTGCTCGTCGGCGCGCCTCGGGTGTGAGTGGGCCGGTGAACGTGGCCAGCACGCCGTGCTTGCGCAAGGTCCATCGTCCCGCGTCGAGGTGCGCAGTGATCGTGTCGGGCGTGATGCCGCGTGCCAACGCCTGGCGGCGCGTCACCAGCCCGTCCTGCGCCCGCACCAGACGCAGCCAGTCCTCGGGATCCTCCATGTGTGGTTCGACGCAGCACCGGCGTCGGGGGATCCATGTGCGCTACGCGCATGTGAGCAGAAAATTGTGCTCCAGCACGCGCTTGTGCTCACGTGCGCGGAGCGCACCTAGCCGCAGCACCCGCCGCCGCAGCAGCCCCCGCCGCCGCCCGCGGGTGCCATCGCCGGGGGCTGCGCGGTCCGGGCCTTCCCGCCGAGCCCGACCGTCGTCAGCAGCTTCACGGTGTCGTCGTGGCCGGCCGGGCAGTCGGCGGGGTCGCTCGCGGCCGCCATCGGCCGGTCGACCTCGAACGTCGACGCGCACGTCCGGCAGCGGAACTCGTAGCGCGGCATGGTCGTGAGCTTACGAACGCGGAGTTCGCGCGCATAGAAGCAGCGAACGGCCCGTTCGTTGCGAAGGCCTGGCTGATCTTCGCGGTGCGAACGCGGACTTCGTACGCATAGAAGCAGCGAACGGCGCGTTCGCTGCCAACCCGCCGGGGCGCGTTCGCTGCGGATCAGGGCGCGTAGTCCACGCGCACCCCCAGACCGGGGCGCTCGCCGGACGCCAACGCCGGCATGACGGCGGGCAGGTCGTCGAACGCGCAGGTGTCGGTGATCAGGGCGTCGAAGCGCGGGTCCGCGAGCAGGCGCAGGGCCAGGCGCAGGCGGTCGGACGTCGACCAGCGGGCACGGCGGGCCGGGGCCACGCGGCCGACCTGGGTGGCGCGCAGGGTCAGGCGCCGGGAGTGGAACGCCTCGCCCAGCGGCACGCGGGGGGCGCGGTCGCCGAACCACGACATCTCGACCACCTCGCCCTCGTCGCCCACCAGCTCCAGCGCGCGCGCCAGCCCGGCCTCGGTGGTGCTGGCGTGCAGGACGAGGTCGCACTCCGCCGCCGCCTCGTCCGGCGAGGCGAACCCCACCCCCAGCGCCCCGGCCACCGCGCGCCGCGACGGGTCCACGTCGACGAGCTCCACCCGCACCCCCGGGAACGTCGCGAGCACCCCCGCCACCGACGCCCCGACCATCCCGGCGCCGACCACCGCGATCCGGTCGCCCACCCGCGGCGCGGCGTCCCACAGCGCGTTGACGGCGGTCTCGACGGTGCCCGCCAGCACGGCGCGCGACGGTGGCACGTCGTCGGGGACCTCGACCACCGACGCCGCCGGCACCACCGCGCGATCCTGGTGCGGGTAGAGCCCGAACACCGTGTGCCCCTCGCCCGGCCCGGCCTCGACGACCCCGACGGCGAGGTAGCCGTAGACCACCGGGCCCGGGAAGTCGCCGGTCTGGAACGGCGCGCGCATGAGCCCGTACTGGCTCGCCGGGACCTCCCCGCGGAACACCAGCGTCTCGGTGCCGCGGCTGATCCCCGAGTGCCGGGTGCGGACGACGACGTCGTCGGGCCCCGGCTCGGGCAGGGGGATCTCGACGATGTCCGCCCGCCCGGGCGTCTCCACCCGGAACGCCCGCGCCCTGCGCGTCATCCGACCGACCCCTCCTCCACCCACCGTGATCTCCGGGCGGCCATGCTGGCACGTGTGCGCCGCGTGCCCCCGATCCTGACCGCCGAGCTCCTCGGCGGCGCGCTCGCGAGCGTGGGGCTGCTCGGCGCGCTGGGCGCGGGGGTGGGGCTGGGCCCGTTCGGTCTCGTCGTCGGGGCGACGGCCGCCGCGGCGCTGGTCGCGCTGCTCGCGGGCGGTCACGTCGACGCGCTCGGCCCGGCCGGGCGGGTGACGCTGATCCGCGCGGTGCTCGTCGTCGGCGTGACGGCGCTCGTCGCCGACCCGGTCCCGGGGTCGACGCCCGCCCTCGTCGCCCTGGCCGCCGTCGCCCTGGTGCTCGACGGCGTGGACGGGGCCGTCGCCCGGCGGTGGAACGTGGCCTCGGCGTTCGGGGCCCGCTTCGACATGGAGCTCGACGCGTTCCTGCTGCTCGTCCTGTCGTGGCACGTCTCCGGTCAGCTCGGGAACTGGGTCCTGCTCATCGGCCTCGCGCGCTACCTCTTCGTCGCCGCGGGCGTCGTGCTGCCGTGGCTGCAGGGTGAGCTGACGCCGAAGCGCTCGGGCAAGGTCGTCGCCGCGGCGCAGGGTGTCGTGCTCGTCGTGGCGGCGTCGCAACTGCTGCCGACGGTCGTGGCCGGCGTGCTCGTGGCGGCCGCGCTCGCGTCGCTGCTGTGGTCGTTCGGCCGCGACGTGGTCCGGCTCTGGCGGGGCGCGGACAGCCACCCGGTGCGGGTCCGTCGCGGCCTCGCCGGGGTGCTCACGCTGGTGGCCGGCGTGCTGGTGCTCGTCGCGCTGCTGCTGCCCGGCGACATCGCGCGCCTCGTCCCGCCGTCGGCGCTGCGGGTGCCGTTCGAGGTGCTGGTGGCGCTCGTCGTCGCCGTCGCGCTGCCCGCGGGGGCGCGGCGCGTGCTGGCGTGGGTCGCGGGCGCGGTGCTCGGCCTCATGCTCGTGCTGACGCTGTTCGACCTCGGCTTCTCGGTGTCGATCGCGCGCCCCTTCGACCCCGCCCGCGACGCGGTGCTGCTCGGCAACGCCTACGACTTCGTCGCCGAGACCTCCGGGCCCGCCGTCGGCGTCGTCGCGGCCGTCGTCGTCGCGGTGCTCGGCGTCGCGCTGGTGGTGGGCACCGGCGGCGCGGTCGCCCGGCTCGCGCGCATCGCCGCCGCGCACCGCTCCGGGGCGCTGCGGCTGGCCGGCGTGCTGGCCGTCGCGTGGTTCGTCGCGTGGACGCTGTCGGTGCAGCTCGTGCCCGGCGTGCCGGTCGCGTCCCGCGACACCTCGATCCGCGCGGTCGACCGGGCCGTCGAGATCCAGGCCGGCGTGCGCGACCAGCAGGCCTTCGCCCGCGAAGCGTCCGTCGACGCCTTCCGCGACGTCCCGGACGACCGCCTGCTCACCGCGCTGCGCGGGCGCGACGTCGTCGTCGCGGTGGTCGAGAGCTATGGGATGTCCGCCCTCGACGACCCGGGGCTCGCGGCCGGGGTCCGCCCCGTCGTCGAGGACGGTGAGCGGCGTCTGAACGCGGTCGGCTACGGCGCGCGGACAGGGAAGCTGACCTCGCCGGTCGCGGGCGGCGGCAGCTGGCTCGCCCACGCGACCCTGCTCTCGGGGCTGTGGATCGACGGCGAGCAGCGCCACACCGACCTCGTCGCGTCCGACCGCCTCACCCTGACCCGCGCGTTCCACCAGGCCGGGTGGCGCACCGTGACCGTCCAGCCCGGCACCACCGGGCCCTGGCCGGAGGCCGCGTTCTTCGGCCTCGACCGCGCCTACACCCACGACGATCTCGGTTACCGCGGCCCGCGGTTCAGCTGGTCGCCGATGCCCGACCAGTACCTGTTCAGCGCCTTCGACCGCTTCGAACGCGGACCCGGCGCCCCGCCGACCATGGCCGAGCTGGTGCTCACCTCGAGCCACGGGCCGTGGGCGCCGCTGCCGCGCACCGTGCTGCCCGACCAGGTCGGCGACGGCAGCGTCTTCGGCCCCGAGGAGCCGCAGCGGTCCTTCCAGTCGATCTTCACGACGCCGACGCCCGAGGTGCGCGACGACTACCGCCGCAGCATCGAGTACTCGCTCTCGCAGGTCTACGACTGGACCGAGCGCCAGGCGGCGGCGAACCCCGCCCGCGCGCCCGTCCTCGTCGTGCTCGGCGACCACCAGGCCTCGCCCGTCGTCACGGGCCCGACCGCCGACCGGGACATCCCGATCTCGATCGTCAGCCGCGACCGCGCCGTCCTCGACGCCGTCGGCGGCTGGGGCTGGGCGGACGGGCTCACCCCCGACCCGGACACCCCGGTGTGGCGGATGGACGCCTTCCGCGACCGGTTCCTCGACGCCTACGGCCCGCAGTCTTGATCAAGCGACGGTTCAGCGCAGGGCGAGAAGGATGGCGACGACGAGTACCAGCAAGAGCAAGGCTGCTGCCACCGCCAGGGCTGCCACCCGAGCAGGGGATCGGTGAGCCTGCTGCGGCGGCTGGGACTTGACGTTCTCCCTCGAGGACGGCCGCTGCCTGCGGAGCGGTCTGTCGGGGTCGTATCCGGAGGGCCCAAATCCCGACGGTGAGCCGACCGACGAGGTCCGCGTGGTCCACTGAGGAGGAGAAGGCGGCGGCACTCGTCCTGTTGTCGGAGGTCGAGAGCGTCGGACGGGCTCTCTGGTTGCCGGCGCTCCGGGCCTGGCCATCGGCTCACCCGCTCCGGCAGCACGGGTGGACGAGGGTTTCGCCGCACCGGCCGACGCCGCACCCGTCGACAACGGGCTCCCCGACGCAACGCCTGCCGCCGCCCCCGCCGGTCGAGATGAAGGTCGGGACGGAACGGCCGGGTCAGCCAACAGCGGCAGCCGGTACCAGTGGATGGCACTGAGCGAGGCCGGCGGAAGGTCTCTGCTCCGGTCCTCAGGCCGAGGATCCTGCCAGTACACAGGCCTGACGAAGTGCTCACGGCGGAGCCCCAACGCGTGTTCCCACTCGTCGCGGACGTGGCGCGATGCCATCGACCGGTGGGACCAGAAGAGCTGGAAGACATCGGAGGTATCGATCATCTCGAGAAGCCGTGGCTGCCACCGCTCGCCACTGCGCAACGCGTGGGCATCGATGAGGAAGTCGTCGCCGCAGAGGCGCGCATAGTCCAGGACTCCCTCGACGACCCGGCGATCGTCGTGCGCGTAGGACACGAAGATCCGCCGGTACGGCCGGCCGGTCACGATCGTCTGGGCAGAGGACGGCGCCGCTCCGCCTCCGACCGTGATGCGGAAGCGGACTTCGCCGACGAGCACGATGCCGAGGTACACGCGAAAACCACCCTCGATCGATCGCCCGTGATCCGCGTGAGTGACCATCCGGAACTCGAGCTCGTGCATCGCTTCTTCCCATCGCAACCACGCACGCGACGGTGTGACCCGACCGCTCTCGAGCCAGGGTTCGACGATGAGGTCCCCGCCGCGGGGCAACCAGCGGTGCCCGTCGGCGACGACCGGGCGGTAGGTGGCGCTCTCCGTGGAGAGACGCCGACGCGCCCGGTCTCCGACCACCTCCGCGAGGTCGGTGACTTCTCCGGTGAGCGCATCGATCTGTGGGTCGGCGCGGTGGATGTAGAGCAGCAGAGGGTGCGGCAACCCCGACGTCATCCGTGTGGGTCGGAAGACGGTGTATTGGACGTCGTCCCCTTCCGAGGGGTCGTAGGGCAGGAAAGGTGTGGAGGCCGCCCCCGAAGGTGACGGGTGGTTCGTTCCGGCGAATGTCGTGCCGTCGATGGGCTCGCCCCGCGCCTCGGGAGCGGCGGGGGGCGGCGGTGACGTGGGGGTCTGGAAGCCGGCAGGTGTGATGGGTGCCGGTGCGTCGTCAGGGCCCGAAGCGTCGCGCAAGGTGGCTCGGGCCGCGTCCCGGCTCGTCGAGAGCGCGCCGAGCACCGCGGCGCTTCGTGGTTCCTGGTGGAGGATCGTGATGAGTCCGAATGCGCCGACGACGAGCCTCGCGACTTGCGGGGTGCGACTGACACCACCGGTGAGGTGGACGGCCACGAGCCCGTCCGGCGTCGTGCCCGCTCGGGCCACGGCGTCCTGCAGCTCGGCGAGACTGCGTGCGAGTAGTGGCTCGACGGCTCGCTCGTACTCGGAGCGTGTCACCCGAATCTCGTCGTCGAGGCTCGGGAGCCAGAGGGCGACCGTCGTGCGGTGCGACAGCGCTTCTCTGGCCTCGACGGCATCGCGACGCAGCTCAGCGCGCCGACGGTCGGCGGCGCGGCCCTCGGCTTCCCAGAGCCCGTTCCACCGGTCCGGGTCGAGCTCTTCGGCGTGCTCGCCCACGACCTGCATGAACGCGGCGTCGAGGTCCTCGCCGCCGCAGGCCGCGCCGCCGGGAGACCCTGCGAACTCGAAGCCGTCGTGACGGTGCCGCAGCACCGCTGTGTCGAACGTGCCGCCACCGAGGTCGTAGACCGCCACCATTCCGCCGTGGGGAACCGCCCTGCCGACGCTCGCGGACCACTGGGCGGTGGCGATCGGCTCGGCGAGGAGTTCAGGTTCTCTCAACCCGGCCCGGTGGGCGGCCTCGGACAGCCGGCGCAGCTCGACCCCGCCTGCCGACCACCGCGCCGGATGGGTCAGCACCACGCGCGAGGGGGGACGACCGCCACGTCGACGGGCTGCCTCCTCCGCGACGCTCTGGAGCACGGCCGCCACCAGATCGACCGGCTCGATGTCCCGCCCTCCGAGCCGTATGTGCTCGCAGGCCACCAACGCCCGTTTCGGCGTCCGCTCGGTGCGGTCCGGGGCCGTCGCGGACGAGATCGTCGCGAGGCGGCCGGTGATGATCGAGCCGTCCTCGTCGACGCAGACCAGTGACGGCATGGACGTCGAGCCATCGATCTCCAGGACCTCGGCGCGCCCATCCACGAGCGTGGCCGCCGTCGTGAACGACGTCCCGAAGTCGATCGCGAGCTCCCAGCGCGGCCCGGACCTGCTCGTGACGTCTCGCGACTCCGTCATGGCCACATTCCTCCCGGTCTCTCCGACCAGGGGCGAGCCCCGACCCCCCTTGCCGCGCATTATCGGGCGGGCGCAACGGAGTGCGCCAGCGTCCGTTGGAGCGCCAGGCGATCAACCCGCACCAGACCCGTCCGGAGATCAGGAGCACGTCACGCACCCGCCGAGACGCCCTGAGACGCCCTGAGACGCGTCAGGCGCTCCTGATCTCCCGGTCGTCCGCGCACGAGACGCCCGGGCCGCCCCGCGGCGAGCTAGGCCACCTCGTCCGCGGAGAAGCCGCCGGCGGAGTAGGTGATCACGGCGCCCTCCTCGGCCTTGGAGAGCAGGCCCGCGACGGCGTCGCGGCAGCGCGAGGCGTCCTCGACGTGGTCGAGCCGGCCGGTGACGTCGATGTTGTCGTGGCGGTGGGTCTCGACGGTGACCATGAACCCGCCGTCGGGGTGCGGCAGCGTCTTCACCGCGACCACCTCGGAGACGCGGTACCAGTCGCCGTCCTCGGCACGGATCCAGCTCGGCTTCGCCATGCGCCGGATTCTGTCCCGCCGAGATCGCCCGCGTCACGCCTCGGCGAGTTCTTCCTCCTGCTCCGGACGTGGGGCGCGCCACGCCGTGGACAGCAGCCCGCTCGGGTCGCGCGGGGTCGGCCGGGGCGCGGCGTCGACGTCCGGGGCCCGGGCGGCGAGGGTCGCGCCGGCGGCGGCGAGCTCGACGGCGTCGACGCCGAGGGCCGCGAACATCTCGGCCGCCTGCCCCCACGGGCGGGCGGCGAGAGCGGCGAGCACGGCCGAGGCGGTGACGACGCCGTCGGTGGCGGTCCGCGCGGCGTGCCGGAGCACCTCGGCGACCGACTCCCCCGCGACCGGCCCGCCCCGCACGGTCGGCGACGGGACGATCCGCGCGAGCGTCTCCACCGTCACCACGGGCTCCGACACCGAGGACAGCACGACGAGCGCCATCGCCGCGTCCGCCATGGACGGCGTGACACCGGCGGCGGCCAGCAGCCCCGCCTCGGTGCCGCCGGCGCGCACGAGCCCGAGGAGGAGGTGCCCGGTGCCGAAGCACGCGTGGCCCCGCTCGTGGGCCTCCTGCCACGCCAGGGCGATGACCGCCTCGGCGTCCTCGGCGACGGTCGGGCCGGAGCCGGGTGGCGGCACCGGCACCTCGAGGCGGTCGCCGGTGAGCGCGTCGTGGATGGGCGTGGTCGTCCCCATGAGCGGTGCCTAGCGGGTCTGCGCCTTCCGGACGAGCAGGCCCGCGGGTCGCCGGGCGCGTCCGGGTCCGGCACGGCACCCGCGGTCATCGGCCGCGGTCCCGGCCGGGGCCGTCCCGGCGAGGGTGGGACGAGCGTGGGTGACGACGCCCCCGGTGCCGTGACGCTGCGCCGACCGTGCCGCCGCGGCCCGCCCGATCGGCGGCATCGCCCCCGACACGCCGACCTTCCGGTCCACGCTTCGTTCCGCGGATCACTCGTCGGGGTGGCGGTCCCCGGCGTCGTGCACTGCGTGGTCGTAGTACCGCAGCACACCACGGGCGCCGTGGGCGGCGAAGCCGGCCTGCGGGTCGGAGGGCTCGTCGGGCACCGCGGCGAGGAGGCCGCGCAGGTGCCGGTCGACGAGGGCGTCGAAGTCCTGCCAGCGGCCGACGGCGGCGTCGAGGTCGGCGGGCTCCCCGGCGAACGCCCGCTCGGTCGCGGCCACGGCGTCGGCGAGCGCGGCGCGGGCGGCCGGGTCGACACCCTCGAGGTCGTCGGCCGCGTCGAGCACCAGGCGCGCCGCCCACAGCACGTCGTCGACGTGGTAGCCGAGCCAGCGCCGGCGGCGGTGCACCGCCCCCAGGTGCGGCCAGCGCTTGCGCGCCGCCTGGCGCGACCGGCCGGTGACCCCGCCCAGGTCGGCCAGGCTCGCCCCGAGCCACACCGTGGCCTCCGCCCGGCGGGCGGTGACGGACGCGGTGGCCGCCCGGACCTCGGCCTCCACCGCGAGCGCCGCCCCCAGCCCGGCCAGGGCTCGGCGCCGCGCGTCCTGCTCGCCCGCACGGTCGTCCGGCTTGACGCCCGGATCGACCACCGTGCTCGTCCCGACGGCCTCCTCGACCGCACGTTCTACTGACAACCGAAGGTTCACAGCAATGATTCTGGCATCGCTGTCAACCTTGGGTTCACGGGAAATACTTGCCCAACGTGACCTTCCCGGCCCACCGCAGCGCCCGCTAGCCTGAGCGGGTGAGCGTCGAGCACACGGCGTTCACGGAGAGCGATCGTGGGGGAACCATGGTGGGGAGCGCTGTCGCCGTCGGATCGCCCGGTCGGCAGGCCGGACTCGCGGGGATCACCGCCCTGCCCTCGCTGCGGGGCATGACCCCCGCCGAGGCGCGGGCCGCGCAGGTGCTGGGCATGGCGTGGGACCCGGCGGACGTCGTGGAGCTCGCCATCGAGTGGGTCGGCGTCGGGCGGACGGCCTCGTCGGTGGTCGACCTCGCCGGCCGGAGCTGGGACGACCCGGACCTGCCGGCCCTCTGGGACCGCGTCCTCGACGACCTCGGCGCGACGCACCCCGCGCCGCGCACCGCCCGCCGCCGGGTCGCGGGCTACCTGGCGCGACGGCGCGGGATCACCGTGCACATCCCCTCCCCGCGTCGCGCGTCCTGAGGCTCGGGTCCCGACGGGGCTCAGGTCCCGACGAAGCCCGTGCGCGGCCCGTCGTCGTGGACGCGCGCCAGCACGACGGCGTCGGTGCGCAGCACCGTGCCGTCGCCGAGGTCGAGGGTCGGGTGCGACTCGCGCGCCTCGAGGTGGGCCACGATGCGCTCGCGCAGCGAGGTGGCGGTGTCGGTGTCGAGGCCGTTGACGGTGTGCTCGTGACCGCTGCGCAGGGCCACGTACAGGCTGGAGCTCATGGGCCCAGCCTCGTCGTCGCGGGAGCGGGGCGGGGGCGTGTTCGCCGAGA
This sequence comes from Actinomycetospora aeridis, assembly GCF_037400275.1. NCBI lineage: Bacteria > Bacillati > Actinomycetota > Actinomycetes > Pseudonocardiales > Pseudonocardiaceae > Actinomycetospora > Actinomycetospora aeridis. Next base: position 357,606 of record NZ_JBBEGL010000004.1, read on the forward strand.
GCAGGACGCGCGGCGGATCCCGGGACCGACCGTCCCGGATAGTGGTCCGAACGGTCCAGTGACCCGTTAGGGTGACCCGCGTGCCGGGCGCGGAGTGGGTCGACGCACTCCGCGCGCGGCGGTGGTGGGTCGCGGGCGTCCTCGTGCTCGCGCTGGTCGTCGGCGCGCTGATCGTCGTCCTGCGCTCGCCCACGTTCACGGCGACCGCCACGGCCGTCGGCACGCCGGTCGAGGCCGCCCGCACCGCCGTCGGCCTCGCCGCCACGACGCCCGTGCGGACCGCCGTCGCGACGGCCGGTGGCGTGCCGGTCGACGACGTCGCCGACGACGTCGAGGTCACCGCCTCCGACGCCGGGATCGTCACCGTGCTCGCCCGCGCCGACGCCCCGGAGCGGGCCCGCGCGCTCGCCGGGGCGATGACGGCCGCGCTGGCCGACGCGCTCGCCCGCGTCGACGCGGCCGCCCTGCGCGCCGCGGTCGGCCCCCTCGAGACCCAGCTGCAGGACCTCACCGCGACGCTCGTCGCGACACCGCTCGGCGACCCCGCGCGCGGTCCGCTCGAGCAGCGCTACGCCGCCCTGACCAGCGCCGTCGCCGAGCGCACGGCGGCCCCGGCGCCGCGCCTGCTGCCCGACGGCGACCCGGTCGTCACGGCCGCCCGCTCCCCTCTGGCCGAGGCCCTGCTGGCGGCGCTCGCCGTGCTCGTCCTCGCCGGGGTGGGCGCGCTCGTGGCACGGGGCCTCGGCGGGGAACGGGCGGCGCGGGCCCGGCGCGACCGCACGCTCGCGCTCGCCCGGGTCGACGGCCCGCACGCGGTGCTGCACCCGGGCGACGACGCCCCGGCCGTGCTCACCCGTCTCTACGCCGACGTCGTGCGGGGCCGCGGCCCGGTGCTGGTGTTCCAGCTCGCCGACCCCCGGGCCCGCGACCTGGCCCGCGACGTCGTCGAGGCCGCCCGGATCACCGGCGACGTCCTGCCGCTGCGCGACCTCACCCCGGACACGCGCCCGCCCCCGCCCGACGACCGCGCCGAGCCCGCGGTCTACGCCCTGCGCCGCCACCGCGTGGACGAGGACGCACTGGCGCGGATTCGCGAGGTCGGGGTGCGCGCCGCGCTCGTCGTCGTCGACACCCGGCGGGCCCTGCCGGCGCGGCTCTCGGACGCGGTGTCGGTACTCGGGGGCCGGGCCGTCGAGGTGCGGGGCGTCGTCGTGTGGCGCGGGCGCTTCCCCCGCGCGCACACTCCCCGCACCTCCGGTCCCGACCCCCCGACCCACCCGAGCGCCGGCGGCACCCCCGACCCCGTCCGCGCCGCTCCCTGATCGCCCCCTACGCCGCCCTTCAGCCCCCGAGGAGCTCCCCCCGTGCCCGGAGAGCAGGACACACCGCCGACCGTCGACCCGGTCGAGACGCCCGCCGACGCCCCGGCACGCCGCTGGTACCGCCGCCCCCTCGTGGTGTGGGGCGCGCTGGCCGTGGTGGTGCTCGCGGTCGTGTCCGTGACGGTCGGGATCGGGGTGCGCACCGCCGTCGCCGACCCCGCGACGGGGATGCTGCGCATCGCGCACCTCTCGCCGGTGACACCGACCGTCGACATGTACGTCTCCGGGCCCGACCTGCCCGAGACCCTCGTCGCGCCCGGCGTCGGCTACCGCGGCACGTCGCCCTACCTCACCGAGCCCGCCGGGACCTACACGCTCACCGCCCGTCCCGCCGGCGCCGCCCCGACCAGCCCGCCCGCGGTGCAGGTCTCGCTGGAGGTGCCCGCGGGGACCGCGCAGACCGCGGCGTTCGTCGACTCGACCACCTCGGGCGCGCCGGAGCTGCAGGTGCTCGACGACCAGACCGCCCCGGCGCCCGGCGGATCGGCCCAGGTCCGGGTGGTGCAGGGCGCGAACGGCGTCGGGGCGCTCGACGTCGAGCTCACCGGCGGCCCGCCGCTCGCGCGCGACCTCTTCTACGGCTCGACCACCCCGTACGTCACGGTGCCGGCCCGCGAGTGGGAGGTCGACATCCGCTCGCGGCTCGGCTCCACGAACCAGACGACGGTGACGCTCCCCGACGCCGGGGTGTCGACGCTGTTCGTCGGCCGCGAGCCCGACGGCCAGCTGATCGTCGAGGCGGTGCCCGACGCGGCGACCACGGCCGGCGTGCCCGCGCCCGGCACGGAGCCGACCACCCCGCCGGCGACCCCCACCCCGCGCCCGACCCCGGACCCGGAGACGCCCCTGCCGACGCCACCGCGCGTGCCGCCGGTGCCCCGCGGCGGCACGGAGGCCGGGCTCGGTGGCCTCGCCACGCCGACCCTGCTCTCCGCGGTGGGCGACTGGTTCTCCGGTCTGTTCTCCGACGAGCCGGACGCCCCGCCCGCGCCCCGGATGCCGCTGGCCGCCGCGCTCGCCCCGCCGGAGGGTCTGCGCCCGACCGGCGTGCAGATCCCGTCGATCGGGCTGGCCGCGCTGCAGCTCACCGACCTGCGCATCGACTACCGCGGGGCCCTGCAGGTGCCGACCGACTTCGGCCAGGTCGGCTGGTACACCTCCAGCGCGGTGCCCGGCGACCCCGGACCCGCCGTGTTCGCGGGGCACGTCGACACCCGGCGCGGGCCGGCGGTGTTCGCCCAGCTCGACCGCCTGCGCCCCGGCGACGCGATCGAGGTGCCGCGCTCCGACGGCGAGACGGCACGTTTCACCGTCGACAGCGTGGAGTACTACCCGAAGGACACCCTGCCCTCGGACCGGATCTACGGGCCGTCGACCACGCCGCAGCTGCGCCTGCTCACGTGCGGCGGGCCGTTCGACGCGGGCACGCTCTCCTACCAGGACAACGTCGTCGTCTTCGCCTCGGTGCGCTGACGGGTCTGGAGATCACCATGGACGCCCTCGACGTACTCGCCGACGCCTTCGGCCGCGCGCAGGGCGACGCGCAGCGCGCCGTCGCCGGGCTCACCGCCGACGAACTGAGCTGGCGCGCCGACGACGACGCCAACCCGATCGCGTGGCTCGTGTGGCACCTGACGCGCGTGCAGGACGACCACGTGGCCGACCTCGCGGGCACCGAGCAGGTGTGGACCGCCGACGGCTGGGCGCGGCGCTTCGACCTGCCGTTCGAGGACTCGTCGATCGGCTACGGGCACACCTCCGAGCAGGTCGCGGCGGTGCGCGTCGACGACCCGGCCCTGCTCACCGGCTACCTCGACGCCGTGCACGAGAAGACCGTCGCCTACCTGCGGACGCTGTCCGAGGCGGACCTCGACGAGGTCATCGACGACAACTGGGACCCACCGGTGACACGCGGGGTGCGGCTGATCAGTGTGGTGGACGACGACATCCAGCACGCCGGCCAGGCCGCCTACCTCGCGGGCCTCGTCAAGCGCCGCCGCTGACCGAGCCCGACGTGTCAGCGGAGTGGCGCCGCAGACGATGAGTGTCCGTATCTCCACTCCGTCGGACCCGGTCGAGCGGGGGCGGAGGGCCTGAGCGCTCCGCCTAGCGGAGGCACAGGCAGAACGGATGCCCCACCGGGTCGAGGAGGACCCGCCACCGCTCGCCCGGCTGGTGCTCGGGCAGCGTCGCGCCGAGCTCGCGGGCGCGCTCGACCGCGGCGTCGAGGTCGTCGACGACGAGGTCGAGGTGGTAGCGCTTGACGCCCTCCGGGTCCGGCCACGGCGGGGCCGTCCAGCCCGGCACGCGCCCGAAGCCGATCGGTGCGCCCTCGCCCGAGATCATCGCGTACTCGTCCTCGGCGTGGACGGTCTGCCAGCCGAGCAGGCTGCCGTAGAAGGCGGCCTGCGCTCGGGGGTCGGGGCCGTCGAGGTTGATCATGGCGAGGCCGGCCGTCGCCGATGCTGTGGTCACCGGGACGACGCTAGGACCCGTTCCTGTCAGGACCCGTCAGGTACGAACGGCCGATCTCGCGGGCGTCGAACCGTGACGTGACCCCCGGTTTCCTCGTCACTCCATGTGGTGAACCCGGCCTGTGAGGCAGTTCCGGCGCTAACGGCGCGAGCCTCCGCTGCGACATCGCTCACACAGCGTCCGCACGGCCGCTGGCGACTAGGCCATTCGGGGGTTGATCATGGGGCAGCACCACCGGCCGGCGGGACACGCGCCGACGCTGCCGCCCGCCCCCGCCGCCCGATCGCTGGCCGGCCCCGTGCCCCACGACGCCCCGCCCGCCGGGCTCGGCTACCCGCCGCCGACCGCGTACCGCCGCGACCCGGTCACCGGGATCCCGACGCCGCCGCACCCGACGGCGGCCGTGGCCCCGGCCGCCCCCGCGCCGCGCCGGCGCCGGCCCGCCACCCGTGCCCCGCTGGCCGTGGCCGTCGCGGGCGTCGCCATGGCGCTGGTCGGCGCCGGCTCCCAGCTCCCGGCCCTCGTGACCGCCGTCAGCACCTCCGCGGCGAGCGCCCCCGCCCCGGCGGCCACCCCGGCTCCGGCCGTCGCCGGCCAGTGCGCACGGGTGGTCGCCGACGAGATCGACGACACCGTCACGACCCTCGGCCGCACGCCCGCCGGGCAGTGGGCGGACGTCGTCGGGGCGCGCGAGAACTCCCTCGCCGCGACCTACGGCGACGCCTCCGCCGAGCAGCGCGCCTACGCCGCGGGCGTCGACGACGTCCTCGACTGGCTGCGCACCGACCCCACCGCCGCCGAGGACTGGAACGTCGTGACCAACCGCGTCGCCCGCACGGTCGCCACGACCTGCGCCACCTGACCCATGTGAGCGAACTTGGGGCCTATAGGCCCCAAGTTCGCTCACATACGGCGCCGCACCACCCCCGCCGACACCAGCAGCGCCGAGACGGCGGCGGTGGCGACGGCGACGTCGCGCAGCACCACCGGCAGCAGCACCACGCCCGTCGAGCCGGTCGAGATCAGCGCGCCGGCCATCCCCGGCTTCCCTGCCGACCCCTCGGCCGGCGGCACCCCGCCCGACGCGGTCCCGTCGGGGGCCGGCAGCGCGTGCGCCGGCACGTTGCTCGCGGGCTCCGACTGCGGCGGGGCCGTGTCGGTCACGAGCATCTCGCGCCCGGAGTCGTCCCACGCGTCCTCGAACGTCGCCCGCGGCACCACGGAGATCGCGCCGGACGGGTCGCCCGGGTCGGAGAGGTACACGTTCTCGTCGTCGATCCCCGTCACGACCACCGCGTGGTTGGCGTCCGACCCGCCGTCCGAGGAGTCGTCGTCGGCGCCGTACCAGATCTCGTCGGAGTCGACGTAGGCGATGATGTCCCGGTCGGCGTCGAGCAGGGACTCGAGGTCCTTGAGGCTGCCGTGCGTCGTCGTCGCCGGGATGCCGTAGCTCTCGAGCAGCGCCTCGGCGTCCGGGGAGGTCATGCCCGACGCGTCGTCCGGGACCCCGTCGCCGTTCGTGTCGGTGGTGGTCAGCCAGCCGTTCGCCACGGCGCGGCCGACGACCTCCTGCTCGCCGACGTTGTGGCCCTGCCACTCCCCGACGATCTGGGCCACCGAGGCCGGGACGCAGTAGCCGTTGACCGACTGCGCGTACCAGTACGAGGACGCCTGCTCCGGGTCGCCGTGGATGCCGTCGTCCCGCGCCGCCGTCGCCTCCGAGGGCAGCACGCCGTCGCGGAAGTTGTCCTCGTGGCGGTACCAGTCGGTCGACCAGGCGCCGTCGGTGACGGGGTGGACCTCGTCGTCGGACACCGCCCCGTCGCCGTCCGCGTCGGTCCAGGCGAGGTCGAGCACGCCGTCGCCGTCGGTGTCGACGGCCGTGACGTCGATGTCCCCGTCACCGTCGAGGTCGGTGAAGAGCTCGGTCTCCTCGACGGGCAGCTCCGCCTCGACGAAGTCCATCCGCCGCCTCCCGGCCGCCGCGACCCGGGGCCCCTGCGGCACCGGCGTCAGCGGTTCGACGCTCGGACCGGCCGGCTTTGTTCCGGGGGAATCGTCAGGAGTGCGAGAGCAGCGACTCGGTGCGCACCGCCGAGATGTGGCGGTCGCGCTGGGTGCGGCGGGCGCGGTCGGACGCCTGGTTCTGCGCCACGCTGACGCCCAGCAGGGCCCCGCACACGAAGATGACACCCACGACGACCACGGCCACGATGACGAACATCCGAGCACTCCCTCTCCCCCGAGCGCCGGAGACCCCCGGCGCTCACAGACAAGGACGGGTGTCGTGAGCGGCGGTTGGCGGTCACGCTGCGTCGGCTACGTCACGGGCACGGAGTCACCCCCACGAGGCAACCTCCGTCCCGTGACGTGCGCGTAACCGTCGAACCGCGTCGGCGGGCGACATCGCGGGTACCGCCCCTCGGTGACCGACAGCGAGCCGCGGACCCCCGACGAGCGGGCGCTCGACGACGAGCAGGGCATGACCCGCCCCGAACCCACCGACGACGCCGCCCCCGACGCCGACCCCGACGAGGTCGAGCCGGCGTTCGACATCGACCTGGAGCCCGACGAGCAGGGCACCGCCGCGGCCGGCGAGGAGCCGACGGGCTAACTCTCCGGTTCAGCTCACCAGTTCAGCAGGCCCGGCAGCTGCGCGCCGACCGCTGTCGACATCGTCCGGCTGTAGGACGCCGACAGGTGGTTGTCGTCGAGGTAGACGAGCACGTTGCCGATCTCGGGCGGGCAGGTCTCCGGGGTGCAGATCTCGTTGCTGAGGTCGAGGAACGAGACGTTCGACGGCACGTCCTCGCGCAGCGCGTAGGGCGGGTCGGGCGCCAGCAGCTCGGCCCGCGGGATCGCGCACTCTGCGGCCCCGCGCCCGTAGGTCTCGAAGCACTCCGAGGGACGGTGGTCGTAGCGCGGGTTGTCGCGGACGGCGACGACGGGGATGCCGAGCCCGTCGAGCTCCTGCCACCCGGCCACGAACCCGTCCGGGGTCTGCTCGGTGAGCCCGGCGCGGACGTCGCGGGTGGCGCCGACGACGACGGCGTCCGGCGGGTCGGCGGCGAGGTGCTCGACGGCGGCGGCGTTCCAGTCGGTGCAGGTCGCGTCGCCCGGGTCGGTCTCCGAGGCCAGCGAGAACGGGCAGCGGGCGCGCACGAGCGTGCGCACCTCCCAGCCGCGGTCGCGGGCGACCGGCTCGAGGGCCGGCAGGAGCTGCTGCATGTGCGAGTCACCGATGACCGTGATCCGCCGCTGCGGCTCGCCCTCCGGTGAGATCGGCACGCACTGCTCGAGCTGCGGGTGGTCGGGCACCGGGGCGCACGCGTCGCGGTAGTCGGCCCAGTCGTCCTGCACCCGCGCGGTGGAGGGCTGGACCGGAGCTGCCGGATTCCCCGTCGACTCGTGATCGGCGACGAGCACGGCCGCGCCGGGGTGATCCTGGTCGCCGAGGGCGACCGGCGCGGCCCGGTCGGCCGCGAGGACCGCGGCCCACACGCCCAGCCCCACCAGCGCCGGCACCAGCGTCGCCGCGACCACCAGCGAGCGCAGAGCCACCGGGCGCGGGAGCGCCACGCGGCGCAGGGGTTCCTCGACGAGGTGGTGGGTCGCGACGGCCAGCGCGACCGACACCGCCACGACCACCACGCCGCCGACGACACCGGGCGACGGCGAGCGCATCACCGCGAGCGCGACCACCAGCACCGGCCAGTGCCACAGGTAGAGCGGGTAGCTGATCGCGCCGAGGTACCGAGCCGCGGGCGACGCCAGGCGCTCCCCGGCGCCCGCCCGCCCGGCCACGAGCACGGCCGCCGCCGAGAGCACCGGCCACAGCGCGAGGTAGCCCGGGAACGCCGCGCCGACGTCGAGCACGGCGCCGCAGCTCACGAGCCCGGCGACGCCGGCCCAGCCGAGCACCGCCCGCGCGCGCGACCCGAGCCGCACCCGGTCCAGCACGAGCGCGAGCACGCCGCCGAGGGCGAACTCCCAGAGACGCGTGCGGGTGTCGAAGTAGGCGAAGGCCTGGTCGGTGGCCGTGGCGTGCACCGAGTGCAGGAACGACACGACGGCCACCGCCGAGAGCGCCGCGATCAGCGCCGACCGCACGTCGAGGGCGCGGGAGCGCGCCCACCACGCGACGAGGAGCACCACCAGCGGCGCCAGCAGGGAGAACTGCGCCTGGATCGACAGCGACCAGAAGTGCTGCGCGATGCTCGCCGTGCCGTGGTCGGCGTAGTAGTCGACGGAGTCGCCGGCCAGGCGCCAGTTCTCGACGAACAGGCCGGAGGCGAGGAGCTCGCGCAGGTTGCGCGCCCACGTCGACGGCGGCAGCAGCACCGCCGCGGCGACCGTGCTCACCAGCAGGACCAGGCCGGCGGTGGGCAGGAGACGCCAGAACAGCCGCGTCCAGGTGCCGCCGAGGTCGATGCGCTCGCCGCGCATCACCGTGCGGGCTGCCATCCCGAGCACGAAGAACCCCGAGAGCAGGAAGAACACGTCGACGCCGCCGGACACCCGCCCGACCCAGACGTGGTAGACGACGACCAGGACGGCGGCGAGGCCCCGCAGGCCCTCGATCTCGGGGCGGCGCTCGGTGCGGGTGCGCGGTGCGGCCACCGACGTCCCGCTGCTTCCCAAGCTCCGGCCCCCTCACGGTGATCACGTCGTCGCCGGCGCGCCAGCATCCCCGATGACGCCGCTCACCCCGACACCGGGCCGTCGGTCACCGGACGACGAGTCTGGCGTCAGACTGATCAGGTGAGCGTGACCCGTCGCCTCGTCGTCTGCTGCGACGGCACGTGGAACACCGCCACCGACCGGACCAACGTCGGCCGCCTGTACGACCGTCTCGCCACCACCGACAACCAGCTCCCCCGGTACTTCGAGGGGCTCGGCGCCGAGGGCGGCCCGGTGCGCCGCGTGCTCGACGGCGCGTTCGGCGCGGGGCTCCCGGAGGCGATCCGCGAGGTCTACCGCTGGCTGGCCGAGACGTTCCGGCCCGGCGACGAGCTCGTGTTCCTCGGCTACAGCCGCGGCGCGTTCACCGCCCGCAGCACCGTCGGGATGCTCGCGCAGTGCGGTCTCGTCGCCTTCTCCGCGGACCAGGACGACGCCGAGCGCGACGCCGTCGTCGAGCGCGTCTTCCGCGAGGGCTACCGGGCGAAGCAGGACGTCGACGGGCTCGCGTTCCACCCCGGCTTCGCCCCCGACGACCGCGCGCCGATCGCGTTCCTCGGCGTGTGGGACACCGTGGGCGCGCTCGGCGTGCCGCGCACGTTCGGGCTGCTCTCCGGGCTGGTCGGGCGCGAGATCGTCGCGTTCCACGACCTCGAGCTCGCCCCCGACGTCCGGCACGCCCGCCAGGCGGTCGCCCTCGACGAGCGCCGCGGACCGTACGTGCCGTCGGTGTGGCCGACCCCGCCGCCGGACCGGCACACCACGTTCGCGCAGGTCTGGTTCCCGGGCGGGCACGGTGACGTCGGTGGCGGCAAGCCGGAGACCGGCCTGTCCGACGGCGCGCTGCGCTGGATGATCGACCAGCTCGACGCGACGATCGCCCCGCGCTGGGACGCCGGCGCCCCGCCCCCGCCCGCGGGCGACCCGTGTGCACCCCTCGACGACGGGGTCGACGGCCTGTGGCGGGTGCTCAGCCCGCGGCCCCGCACCGCGCCGCACGTGGTCGACGGCGCCCCGGACGTCAGCGCCTCCGCGGTCGCCCGCCGGCGCTGCGACCTGGAACCGCCGTACCGGCGGGGGCGGGTGCTCGCGGTCGGCGGATCCGCCGAGGTCGCGGTCGGTGCCGACGAGCCGTGGGTGGAGACCGGCCTCTACCTCGTCCCCGGGCGCTACGAGCTCGTGGTGACGGGCGCGTGGCGCGACCACGGGGCGTCCTCGCCGGGCACCGGGGCGTCGCCGTGGCCGGTGCCGTCGTGGCCGTCGTACGCGGTGGGCACCGTGCTCGACGGGGTGCGCCGCGCCGTCGAGAGCCTGACGGGCAACCCGCGCAGCGACGTCGTCGGGAGCCGGCGCGTGCCGGAGGCGGCGTGGCTCGAGCTCGTCGCCGCGGTGGCCGACGACGTCGTCGAGCTCGACGGCACCGTGCGGGAGGGCACGACCGTGCCGATCGGGCCGACCGGGCGCCGCGAGCTCGCCGCCCCGCGCGGCGGCTACCTCTACGCCTTCGCCAACGACGCGTGGACCGGCTACGGCACCAACGCCGGCGCGGTGTCGCTGCGGGTGACCCGCATCACCTGAGATCCCGGTGCGATCCGCTGCGCTGCACGGACCCCGCCTGCTGGGCCGCACGTGACCCCGAGGTTGGTCGCTCGTCCGGGTGAGTCGCTCCAGCGCGCCGTTATCGAGTCGTGACCTGACTCGTTGTCCGAACCAGGGGACGCAGCGTCACGTTCCCCAGAGGCACGGAGTCCATCTGCCCGTGCGTCGTCACCGCTTCCCACCCTGACGCGATGAGGTACAGACCCATGGGTCAGCACTCCGCGCGCCGCTCCGGCGGCGCGATGACCGGCGCCGTCACCTCCGTCGCCGGCCGCAGCCTGTTCACCGCCACCGCAGCGATGGCGCTGCTCGGTGGCGGCACGAGCATGGCGTTCGCCGGTGAGGCGCCGTCCTCCTCCGGCCACGAGCAGTCACACGGCCAGGACGCCGAGCACGCCCAGGACGACTCGCAGGGCGGCGACGACGAGGGCTGCCGGATCCCGGTCGTCGACGACACCACCAGGACCGGCGAGGCCACCGTCAACGGTCTCACCGGCGACGCGACCGCCACGGTCTTCGAGACCGGCGGCCAGGCCACGCAGCCGGTGCACGACGCCCTCTGCCCGCCGGCCGAGGACCTGCTCGGCCCGATCCTCGGCTCGGACCAGCCCTCGTCGGACGAGGCCGAGGAGGACGCGACCGACGAGGACGCCGCCGCGACCGAGGAGGAGGGCACGGAGGAGGGCTCGCAGGAGGGCTCCGAGGAGGGCTCCGGCGACGAAGGCGCCCCGACCGGGACCCCCGAGACCTCGTCGGTCAGCTCGCTCCCGATCCAGGGGCTGCCGGCGTAGTCCGCCGCACCCCGTCACGACCTCACGGCCCCGGTGGCATCCCCGAAACGCCACCGGGGCCGTGTGCTGTCCGGGGACCGTGCGTGCTGGCCCCGGGCGGTGGAACCGCGTCGGCCCCGACCCGTCGGGGGAACGGGCCGGGGCCGTGCGGCGCTGGGGAGCGGGGTCTTCGGGGAGGTGCGGCTCAGCGCACGCGTTCGCGGCGGGTCCGGCGGCCGGCGGTGTTCGCCTCGAGCTGGCGGCGCCAGAGCTCCCACGTGTCCGGGTCCATCGACTGCCCGGCGGGCGGGGTCTGCGGGTGGCGCGGGGCGGGGAGCGCGGGCTGGCGGCCGGTGCCCAGGGACAGGGCCGGCAGGCTGCCGGTGACCGGCTTCCACGGCCACGCCCGGCGCACCGAGCGGGAGCGGTAGAAGCCCAGCCCCATGATCCAGCCGAAGATCAGGTGGCCGATCAGGGACAGTGTGATCGTGACCCAGGTGAGCGGGAACATCATCGTCTGGCCCCGCGGCGCGATCGCCACGGTGCCGATGAGACCGGCCCACACCGGGAAGACCGAGAACGCGATCGACGCGCCGACCACGGCCCGGCGCGACCAGCGCTGCAGGCCGAACGCGCAGGCCAGGGCGAAGAACGTGATGCCGATGCCGCCGCCGTCGCCGACGTAGCGCCAGAGGTAGCCGACGACCGCCCCGGCGGTGAGGTCGTCCGGGTTCCCCGTGATCCAGGTGCCCATCGTGGGGATGAAGTCGGCCCACCAGCCGAAGACGTGCACCGTGGTGAGGCGGAAGCCGTCGTAGACCGCGCAGCCGACGACGCCCCAGATCATCCCGTCGGCGACCACGCGGTCGCCGGTGTGGGGCGCGAGCACCGTCAGGGCGACGATCGCCGCGGCGAGGGGGATCACGAGGAGGCCGGCGGAGACGTTCATCGTGATCAGCCCGAACACGTGGGCGGAGATCGCGAGGAGCGGCAGCGCAGCCAGGAGCAGGTGCAGACCGATCCGCACCATCCCGGCTCCGTCCCGGCCCCCGAGGTCACGGCCCCCGAGGTGGTTCGCGGCGGCCGGACGAGACCCCGTGACGGGGTGCTCCGGCGTGGTCGTCGTACGCATCGGCGAGGACGCTAGGGAATCGCGCGGTCACGAACCGCGAACCTGAGAGACCCTGAGGACGTCGCCGCCCACGCGCCGTCGGGACGCGACGACCGGCCGGACGGCTCGCCCGTTCGGACGAGCCGCGGCGCCGAGCGGAGACACACGCCCTCAGCCGCCTCAGCTCCGGCGTTCCCGACAGCTCCCGCGGCGACGACCTGCCGGACGCCCGCGCCGAGCGGAGACGTCGCCTGGCGACCCGTCGCGACGCCTGCCGTCCACCCGACCGGTCGTCGACGCCGCGCCGACACCGGGACGTGACCGCGGCGAGACCCACCCCGGACGATCCGTCCGCGAACGTCGCCACGCGCCGGCAGCGACCGACCACGTGACGTGGTCGTGAGGCGGGGCAGGACGGGCGAGCCATCCGCCGCGAGGAGCACGCCGTTCGGCCCAGGACCACGCACGGGAGCACGGCGAGGTCACGGTCGGGTGACAGACTGTCGGCACACGAGCACGATCTGCACGGCCGCGCGGCGGGTGCCCCGTCACCCGTCCGGACCGACCCGGGAGACGCCCTCGATGACCGACGTGGCGAGCCACGCCGACACCTCGCCCGACGACGGGCGTCGTCCCACCCGCACCCATCGTGCGCGCCGTGGCCTGCGCGTTCCCGGCGCCGTCACGCCCGCCGGTTCGTCCACCGGCCCGTCAACCGGTGGGGTCACCGCCGAGGACGCGCGGTCGCGCCACCGCCGCGCACCCGGGACCGCCCCGTTCGCGGTCCCGGCGCCCGACCCGGCGGCCCCGGCGGCCCCCGCGGCACCGGCCCGCAGCCGCCACCGCGCGGAGGACCCCGCCGACGCCTTCGACCCCGACACCTTCGGGATCCGGACCGGGACGCCGACCGGCGGCCACGCCGCGCCCCGCACCGGCGAGCTCCGTGCCCGCCACCGGCCCGACCCCTCCGCCGACCCCGTCACCGGGCCGATCGTCACGGCCGGCGACGCGACCGCGCTCACCACGGCCGTCACCACGGCGACCTCCACGGGCCGGCACGCGGCCGTCGACCCGGCGGACCTGCCCGCCCCGGCGAGCACGGCGAGCGAGGCGCCCACCGCCCTGACGACCGGGGGGCACCGCCGGGCCGACCGTCGTGCGGCTGAGGCGACCTCGGCCACCTCGGTCACCGCCCTCCCGGAACCGGCGGCCCCGACCGCACCCCCTGGCCACGCACGTCCGAAGCGCCGCACGGGCCTGCCGCTGCGCGCGACGATCGGCGTCGTCGGGGGCGGCGGTGTCGCCGCGCTCTTCGCCCTCACCACGCCGGGCTCGCCGCTCCCGACGAGCGCGCCGAACGACCCGCAGCCCTCGGTCGCGGCGCCCGCGGGCCTCTTCGACTCCGTGCTGCCCAGCACGCCCGGCGCCGCGCCGTCGTCCCCGTCGCTCGTGCCCGTCGCGCCCTCGGAGATCACGACGACGCCGACCGAGGACGGACCGCAGCCGGTGATCGGCGCCCTGTTCGACGCGGCGGCCGGGGCGTTCGACGACCTGTTCAACAACAGCGGCAACGAGGGCCTCGTCGAGAACGGGCCGCGCCCCCGGATCGTCGCGAACCCGGACGACCCGAGCCGCGAGGCGTGGCGCTTCGCCCTCGGTCCCGGTGGCAAGCGCAGCGAGGTGCTGCCGCAGGGCCCGGGCACCGAGCCGACCGACGGCGACGAGCAGTACATCCGCTACACCGCGCAGCTCTCGGACGACTTCCCGACCGACACCTCGCTGTGGCAGCTGATCCTGCAGTGGCACCACACCTCGCCGAACGGCTCGCCGCCGCTGGCGCTGCAGGTCACCCAGGGCCAGCTGTACATGGTCAGCGAGGGCGACGACATGCAGGCCATCGGGCCCGTCTCACCCGGCCAGCGGATCGACCTGACGATGCGCGTCAAGTTCTCCCGCGACCCCGGCGAGGGTTCCGTGACGGTGTGGCGTGACGGCCGCGCCACCGGCGTCACGGACTGGAGCCCGCGCGACGGCACGATGAGCACCCGCCAGGCGTACATGAAGATGGGGCTCTACCGGGCGCCGGCGATCCGGGAGGGCGGCTCGATCGTCGTCACCGACCTGAAGATCGGGCGCAACGCCGAGGGCATCGGCGGCATCGGTCCGCGCCAGGACTGAGCGGCGGGCTCGGCCTCACACCCCGGCCGCGGCCCGCGATCTAGGCTGACTCGATGCCGTCCCGCGTCCCCGACCTCGTGCGTCGGGACCGCGACCCCGCCCCGGAGGCGCCACCGCGCTCCCGGGCACGTCGGGCGGCGGCGGTCGTGGGGCGGGTGGTGGTGCCCGTCGTCCTGGCGTTCCTCGTACTCCTCCCCGACCTGGTCGGGCTCGACCGGCACCTGCCCTTCACGGTGTTCGCGGCGGTGCGCCCCGCGCTCACGGTGGCGGCGGGGACGGTGGTCGTCCTGCTCGTGCTGCGTCGGCTGGTGCGTCGGCTGCTGGGTCGCCGCCCCGGCACGGCGGCGGGCGCGGTGGGGCTGGCGGCGGTCGCGGTCGTCGTCGCGGTCGCGGCCGCGATCGTCGTCCCCCGCGCCGTGCCGGCCGCGGCACCGCCGGCCGGCGGGACGCCCCTGACCGTGCTCTCGTTCAACGCCTTCGAGGGCAAGGCCGACGCGGCCGTGCTCGCCGGCGTCGTCCGTCGGGAGCGCCCGGACCTCGTGATCCTGCCCGAGGCCGGCGAGCGCTTCCGGGGCCGGATGGCGGCGCTGCTGCCCGAGTACCGCTCGTGGACGAACGTCCCGCCGCGGACCGCCGACGTCCGCGGCATCACGGTGCTGGCCGCGCCGCGGGCGGGCGACGTCACCGCGCGCACGATCTCCGACGCCCCCGGGACGCCGACCGACACCCGCTACCCCTGGGCCGAGGTCACCGGCGGCATCCTCGGCCCCGTCCGCCTCGGCGCCGTGCACGTCGTGTCGATCATGCCGGGCTGGGTCGCGTACTGGCCCGGCGAGCTGGCGCTGCTGCAGCGGTGGTGCGCAGGAGGCCCGGCGCTGGTGGTCGGCGACTTCAACGCGACCCCGGACCACTCGGCGTTCCGCGCCGGCGCTCAGGGGTGCACGGACGCCGCCACCGAGCGCGGGGAGTCGCTGACCGGCACCTGGTACGCCGGGGTGCCCCGATCCGTGGGCGCGCAGATCGACCACGTGCTCACCCGCGGGGGCCCGCAGGCGCGGGACGTCGCGGTGATCGACATCCCCGGCTCGGACCACCGCGCCCTCCTGGCCCGCCTGACCCTGCCGTAGCTCGCCCGGCCGCTCCGAGATCAGGATCTCGGTGACGGACCACCGCGGATTCGCGGGTGTTCGTCACCGGGCTCGTGATCATGAGCCGGGGGTGCGGTCAGGACCGGGTGAGGGCGTGCGCGTGGCGCGGGCGCATCGGCTGCCCGTGGAGGTCGTGGTGCCCGCCCGCGAGGCCGCACCAGGAGCACGTGCGCCCCGAGGACAGCGACGCCGACGCCCCGGCGGACCCGCGACGTGTGGACCCGCGACGGGTGGACCCGTCCCGCCGGGCGGCCACGGGCGCGGCGACCTCGGGGACCGGCGCCGACACACGAGCCCGTCGGGCCCGGAACGCCCGCACCGTGCGCCGCAGCGCGA
This sequence comes from Actinomycetospora aeridis, assembly GCF_037400275.1. Taxonomy (NCBI): domain Bacteria; kingdom Bacillati; phylum Actinomycetota; class Actinomycetes; order Pseudonocardiales; family Pseudonocardiaceae; genus Actinomycetospora; species Actinomycetospora aeridis. The sequence continues at coordinate 373,285 of NZ_JBBEGL010000004.1, forward strand.
AGCGCAGCACGGCGAGGAGCACGAGGGCGGCGAGCGCCACCACCGCGAGCCACTTCGCGAGCAGCACCGCACAGAACGCGATGAGCAACCCGACGACCGCCGTCGTCACCCTCGCGTCGCTGTCCACGCGGGCGAGGGTACGTCGGTCGAGGGACGCGACCCCGTCACATTCACCCCGCGTGTCCCCGCAACCCCACGCGTCACACGACCCGGGAACGACGAAGCCCCGCGGGCCACCGGGTCGGGGGTCCGGTGGCCGCGCGGGGCACACGGGATGTCGTCGGCCGGGCCCCGCTCGTTACACGGCCTCGGAAGAATTTTCCTCCGGGCTGTGTGCACCCTCGGGCCAGGCCACCGTGCGGGTGGTGACGTGTACCCCGTCGGCCGCGCGGCCGCCCGACACCTCCGCCGCGCGCACGCAGAACTCCACCCAGAGCAGGTACTGGATCTGCTTGGCGAGCCCGAGGCGGCTGTAGAGCACGTCGGCGACGCGGTCACCCGCCCGCGCCCAGGTGGTGATCCCGAACTCCAGCTTCCCGTCGGGCAGCTCGCGGGCGGCGAACTCGATCTGACCGGCCTCGACGTGCCCGACGAGGGTGCCGAGCCGGAACGACGTGGCCCCGCGCCGCAGCACCCGCACCGGGCCGTCCCACGGGCCGGGCATGCGCACGACGAGCTCGTCGCCCACGTGCAGGGCCCCGGTCGCCGCCACGTAGTCGAACCGCGCGACGCCCGGGACCACGGCGCGGTTCATGTCCCGGGCCACGGCGTCGATCAGCTCGGCGGCGCTGCGCCGCGCGCCGACGATCCGGACGTGGAACTCCCGGTGCAGCGCGGGCCCGAACCCCTGCTCGAGCGGCTGGTCGCGCAGCGTCGCGTCGGGCAGGGGTTCGGGGAGGTCGCGGTGGTCACCGGGCACCTCGGTCGTGTGCACCGCCACGTCGGGTCGCACGCAGCGCCACAGCAACCCGGCCACCCCGCGGGGCAGCCGCGTGAGCATCAGCGCCTCGCGGACCACCTGGCGCGGCCCGGGGATCCAGGTCGAGGTGCCGAGCGCGGGGTCAGGAGCCATGCCCGTGACGTACCCCGCACGATCAGCCCGTGACCGCCCGGGCGTAGTCCTGACGCGTCACACCGGAGGCCGGGTCGTCGAGCACGTCCTCGAAGGCCAGGAAGAAAGCCAGCAGGTTGCACCCCCGCGCGTAGGCGGGGCTGCGCCGGATCTGCTCGGCGATCGGGTCGCTGGACGCCGTGCCCCCTGTCTCCGCCCCGGGCGGGCCGGGGTTCTCCCCGACCGCGGCGAGCCCGGCCCGCGTCGCCTGGGCCCGGGCGAACCGCAGGTTCGACCAGGTCTGCACCGGGGTCCCGGCCGCGACGCTGGCGGTGGCGTCGGTGGACGCGCACCGGTCCTGGGGTGGGGTCAGCCCGCGGGCGACGACGGCCGTGGCGTCGTCCACCCCGGTCAGGTCCACGACGAGCGGGCCGGCGACGTTGCCGGCGAGCGCCGGGAACTGGTCGACGTAGTAGAGGCCGCGGCCGAGCGAGCCGTCGCGGTCACCGGCGCCGCCGAGCAGGGCGGCGGTGGCCGTCGTGAGGTCCGCGGGCAGCACGCCCTTGCCCGGCGACGGGACGTGGACGGGACGGGAGAAGCCGGCGGCGCGCAGCGCGTCGACCTGTCCCTTGATCCCGAACAACAGCGACCGCGAGTACCAGAGGAACCAGTTCTGGGCCATCGACGCGGTGACGGTGCGCCCGTTCCAGGTGCGCTGGCCCGGGATCCAGCCGGGCATGGGCGTGACGGGCGTGCCCGCGGCGAGCCCGGTGCCCTGCTGGGCGTCGGCGCCGTAGGCCCACCAGCTCTGGAGGAACCCGTCCCCGGCCTCGTTCGGCCCCGGGAAGCCGATCTCCCCGGCCGTGCTGGTGCCGACGCGGATGCCGTCGAGCCGCGCCGAGGGCAGGTCGGCGACGAGCCGGCGCAGGTAGTCGTTCTGCGCCCCGCGGACGGCGGCCGAGAAGACGGTGTCGATCGCGCCGGTGGTCGGGTTCTTGCCGCGCTGGTCGACCAAGCCCGCGCCGGCCAGCCCGCGGACCCAGGCGGGCGGGTACTGCGTGCCCGGGCCCAGGACGACGCGGATCCCGTTGTCCAGGCACGCCGTGACGCGGGCCCGCAGGTCGGCGACGTAGGCGGCGTTCACCGCACCGGGCCCGCCGGGGAGGTAGCGGTCCCAGTACGCCTCGACCTCGACCAGCCCGATCCCGACCGCGCGGTTGGCCGCGATGTCCGGGGCGGTGCACGACGACGCCACCAGCCCCCACGCGGGCTCCGCGGCGTGGGCCGGCACGGGGCTCGGGATCAGGGCGAGCGCGACCGCGAGACAGGCGGTGACGGCGAGACGGGCGGGACGCAGGAGGCTGTGGAGGCAGCGCATGATGGGACAGATCTCCTGTCCTCACAGCGAACTCACCTCGGACAGCCGGTCACCGACCGTTCGGCCGAGCAGGACCACTCCGGCGGCGCAGTGGCCGCAGGTCCGTTCGGCTCAGCCCGTCGACGCGGTGACGCCGGCGCGGCGGCGGGTCTCGCAGTGCGCCTTGAGGTCGTCGGCGAGCGTGCGCAAATTCGCCCGCACCGTGCCTGCGGTGAGGCGCCCCATCGGTTCGCCGATCCAGCCGACGCGGTCGTGGGCCACCACCACGCGCGTGCGGGCGCCCTCCCCGGTGGAGACCACCGAGCCGGTGGGCGGCCCGAGCGCGAAGCGGACGTTCGAGCGCCCGCCGAGGGCCTCGCTCTGCAGCGCGAACCGGTGGCGCCGCGCCTGGAACTCGACCACGCGCCAGGTGCGCTCGGGCAGGCGCGGGGCCCGCAGCCGCACGACGCCGTGCAGCGCGAGCGCACCGCCGCCGAGCAGCGTCGCCTGGCGCACCGCGGTGGTCCAGCGGGGCCACCGGGTGAGGTCGGTGATCACCGCCCAGACGTGGTCGGGGCAGGACTCGATGTCGACCGCGATCTCGCAGCGCATGCTCGCCTCTCCAGTGAGACCAGGCTGAGGTCCGACGCGCCGCACCCGCGGCTGCCCCGACGTACCCGTCAACCGTAAGCGGGCGCCGAGCGCCGGGCCAGACCCGGCCCGGGCACGACGCGGCGCTCAGGCCTCGCGGCGGCCGAGGCCGATGCCGGTCAGGCCGGCGCGGCGCAGGGTGGCGGGGTCGAGCAGGTTGCGGGTGTCGACCACGATGGGCTGCTTCATCACCCCGGCCAGCGCGACCCAGTCCAGGGTCCGGAACACCGGCCACTCGGTGAGCACCACCAGCGCCTCCACCCCCTGCGCGACCTCCATGGGGTCCGACACCAGGGTCACACCGTCGATCTCCGCCGGGGCGTCTTCCGCACCGGACAGCGCCGGGTCGTAGCCCACCAGCTCCGCCCCCGCCTGGCGCAGCAACGCCGCGATCGCCAACGCCGGCGAGTCCCGCAGATCGTCGGTACCCGCCTTGAACGTCAACCCCAGAAGCCCCAGCCGCACCCGCGTCAACGACCCCGCACGCCTGCCCGTCACGGCGTGCCGCACCTTGTCCACGATCCGCTGCCGCTGCCGGGTGTTCGTGTCGATCGTCGCCCGCAACAACCGGAACTCGAAGTCCGCCGCGTCCGCCACCTGCAACAACGCGTGCGTGTCCTTCGGCAGGCACGACCCGCCCCACCCCGGACCCGGCGACAGGAACGCCTGCCCGATCCGCCGGTCGTACCCCAGACCCTCGGTCACATCCGTGATGTCCGCCCCGACCCGCTCGCACAGCTCGGCCATCGCGTTCACGTACGACAGCTTCATCGCCAGGAAGCAGTTCGCCGCGTACTTCAACAGCTCCGCCGACGCCGCATCGGTCAGCACCGTCGGCGCACCCAACCGCGCGTACAACGCCGCCACCCGCTCCGCGGCCTCCGCGGTGTCACACCCCACCACGATCCGGTCCGGGTTCAGGAAGTCGTGCACCGCCGAACCCTCACGCAGGAACTCCGGGTTCGACACCACCGACACATCCGCCCGGTCCAGCAGCTCCATCGTCCGCGCCGCCGTCCCCACCGGCACCGTCGACTTGTTCACCACCACCGTGCCCCCGGCCAGCAGCTCCCGGGTCTCCTCGACCACGGCCTCCACCGCCCGCAGATCCGCCACCCCACCGACACCCATCGGCGTCGGCAGACACAGGAACACGATCTCCGCGTCGAGATCGACCCCGTCCGACCCACCCGGGAACGCCGACGACACCCCCGACGCCGCCCCCACCACGAACGACAACCGCCCCGCCGAGACCTGCTCGACCACCATCTCCGACAGACCCGGCTCCACGATGTCCACCACACCGCGACGCAGCCGCTCCACCTTCGCGGTGTCGATGTCCGCGCAGACGACCTGGTGCCCCAACGACGCCAGACACGCCCCGGTCGTCAACCCGACGTAACCCGTCCCCACCACCGCCACCCGACGCGTGAACACGGCGCTCCCCCTCAGGTCCTCTGGACCGACGGTCTCGATCGATACCGGGCGCCACGCTGCCAGATCACGCTCCGCGCCCGTGGTGCCGGTCCGGCCTACGGCGGACGGGGTCCTCCGCGGCGGGGACGGTGTCCCGGGCGGGCTCCGGCGGACCGCCCGTCCGCCGACGGTCCAGCAGCGACTCGAGCAGCAGGAACACCAGCAGCGACGCACCGAGCAGCGGCAGGGCGACCCCGACCGCGATCGTCACCACGACGACCCCGGCCAGCTGCGGACGCGGCAGGGAGCGCAGCACGCCGTCGGCCGGCACGTGCCCGGGGCGCCGCCCCGGCCCGCGCCGCCACCACAGCACGTACCCCCAGACGACCATGCAGGCGAGCCCGGCGGCGAGCACCGCGAGCACGACCTGGTTGGCCACGCCGAACAGGTAGCCCATGTGCGCGTCGATCCCGTAGGTGGCGAGCTGGGCGGCCAGGGGCCAGTCGGCGAAGCGCACGACGTCGGTGACCTGCCCGGTGGCGGGGTCGAGCGCGATCGCGTCGTGCTCCTCGGGCCAGGTGCGGTCGATCTGGGTGACGGTGGTCGCCGCGCCGGGCTCCTCGCCCGGCGTGATCTCGACGAGCCCGTCGAGACCGTGGTCGGCGGCGACGCGGGCGGCCAGGTCGTAGGACGACGGGGACGCCTCGGCCGCGCTCGTGCCGGGCGTGCCGCCGTGGTCGGCGTGCGCCCCGGCCTCGGGGACGACGCCGGTGGTCCCGGGCAGCGCGGACGCGGGTTCGGGGGTCTCCCAGGACAGCTGCTCGCGCAGGGCGCCGATGTTCTCCCCGGCGTAGGTCGACCACGTGAGACCGGTGGCCGAGAGGAACAGCAGCCCGATCGCGGCCCAGAGCCCCACCACGGCGTGCCACGAGAGCAGCCGCGCCCGGCGCCCGCCCGAGACGCGCGGTACGAGCAGGGCCGCCGCCCGCTCCGTGCGTCGCCGGCGGATCAGGCCCACCCACAGCGCGAGCCCGGCGAGCACGAGCACCCACAGCCACGACGCCGCGAGCTCCGTGTAGAGGCGGCCGGCGTCGCCGAGGTGCAGGTTGCGGTGCAGCTGGTCGACCCAGGCGCGCAGCGGCATCGCCTGCCCGGACCCGTAGGTCTCGAGCACGCCGCGCAGGTCGCCGGTGTGGGGGTCGACGAACGCCGTCCGGTAGGACGACTCGGGCAGGGCCGGGTCGTTCGCGATCACCTGCGTGCTGTCGGTGGGCGTCGGACCGGGGCGCACGGAGCGCAGCTCGGTCCCCGGCATCGCGTCCATGCCGACGCGGACCTGGTCGGCCAGCGGGACCTGCGCCTCCGATGCCGGCACGGTGAGCTCGTCGCGGTAGACGACCGGCTCGAGCGACGGCATCAGCGTGTAGACGAGGCCCGTCAGCGCCGCCACCAGCAGGAACGGCCCCACCAGCACGCCGGCCCAGAAGTGGATGCGCAGCACGAGGGGACGCAGCAGCGCCCAGGTGCCGCGCTCCGGCGCCCGGTCGGGCGCAGCATCGGGCTGCTCGACGACGGTCACGGGAAGCCTCTCGGGGAGCTGAGGGGGCCGGGGTGGGTCAGTGCACGAGCAGCATCAGGGCCATCCCGGCCCCGGTGACGGCCTGGCAGCCGAGCTGCACGGCGGGGGCGTCGACGACGCGGCCGACGCGCGCCATCGGTCCGGGCGCGCCGCCGCCCCCGGCGGTGACGAGCACCGCCGACGACGAGCGCACGAGCTGCCCGACGGTCAGGGCGGTGTGCACGAGCAGGTAGACCGCGAGCCCGAACGCGACGGCCTGCAGCGCCAGCGGGGAGCCCGCCGCGCCGCCGTGGCCCGCGTGCCCGCCCGCGTCCATCCCGGCCATCGCGCCGCCGCTCGGCACCATCGCCACGTACATGACGGCCATGGCGGCGTTGCTCAGCAGCAGGTGGGTGGGGTGGGCGGCGCACCGGTCGCCGCCGATGGCCGAACCCAGCGCGATCCCGCGCGACCGCAGGGCGACCAGCCGGACCGTCCACGCCGCGCCCAGCACGGCGAAGGCCACCGCGCCCGCGACCGGCGGCACGAGGTCCGTCGTCGCGGGCAGCACCATCGCCGCCATCCCGAGGCTCATCACGACGTGGTTCGCCTCGGACGCCGTCGCGGCGCCCTCGTGCCGACCCCGGCGTCGCCACAGGCTCGCGACGCACAGCACCGCCGCCGCGAGGAAGAGCGCCGCGAGGAACCCGGCGACGGGGGCGGGAAGGCTCACCGGGGGCCCGCGGCACGCAGCGGAGCGGAGCTGCCGCCGGATACTGCGAGGAGCTCGTCGAGCACGCCGTTGCGGGCGTCGTCGACGATCACCGCGAGCTGCGCGACGCTCATGCGGATGGCCTGGCCGAAGTCGTCGGTGATGACCACCCGGCGGTCCTCGTCCGCGGCGGGATCGAGGTAGAGCTCCGGGCAGCCGCACGAGCACTGGCCGCAGAACGTCGTGACGTGCTGCAGACCGCTCGTCGGCAGCGGCGCGTGGTCGGTCATGCCGGTCCTCCGTGGATGGATGTCCGTGGCTCGCGCGAACGGTAGTGGGGTCGGTGCGGCCGCACGTCTCTCACCTTGCTGCCCCGACCCGCCGTGCCCGGTCGGAGCAGCGTTCTCAGGTGTGGGCCCGCGTCTTCTCATCCGGCCCGGGGGCCTACCGTCGGAGGAGCACGGTAGGGAGCGTCCCGGGCCCGGCGGAGCCCGTTGTCGCCACGGTCACGCCCGGGAACTCCGGGGCCCCGCGCGACGACCCCGTGCGTGGGAGAGAGGAGGCCCCGGTGGACGACGCGAGCATCACCGCGCTGGCGCTGCGCGCCCGGGAGGGTGATCGCGCCGCGGCCGGGGAGTTCGTCGCCGCCACCCAGCACCAGGTCTGGCGGCTGCTCGGGCACCTCGCCGACCCGGGCTCCGCCGAGGAGCTCGCCCAGGAGACCTACGAGCGCGCGCTCGGGTCGCTGCGCCGCTACCGGGGCGACGCCCCGGCGCGGAGCTGGCTGCTCTCGATCGCGCGCCGGGTCGCCGCCGACCACCTGCGCCGTCGCGCCCGCCGCCCGGTGGCGCCCGCCGAACCGGCCGAGGACGACCACCCGCTGGGCCGCGCCCCGCAGCCCGACCCCGCGGAGTCGGCCGCCGTGCGCGACGCGCTCGCCGCCCTCGACGCCGACCGTCGCGAGGCGTTCGTGCTCACCCAGATGATCGGGCTGAGCTACGAGGACGCCGCTGGGGTGTGCGGGTGCCCGATCGGCACGATCCGCTCGCGCGTCGCCCGGGCCCGCGCCGACCTCGTCGTCGCCCTCGGCGAGCCCGGGGCCGAGCGGGCGCATCGCAGCGGGTGAACACCGGCGGGAACTCCGACGACCCCCGCGGCGACCAGCACGGCATGGCCAGCTCCTCCGACTGCGACACCTGCCGGGAGGCGGTGTCGGCCGCGCTCGACGGCGAGGCCGGCCCCGAGGAGCGGGCCCGGGTCGACGCGCACCTCGCCGGCTGCGCGGCCTGCCGGGCGTGGCAGCGCGACGCGGAGGCCGTGACGCGCCGCGCCCGCACGGGTGTGGTGGTCGGGGGGCCGGACCTCGTCGCCCGGGTCGTGGACGCCGCCCCGGGACCGCGGGTGCGCTGGCGGGGCGTCACCGCCCGCGCGGGGCTCGCGGCCGTGGGGCTGGCGCAGGCGGTGCTCGGGCTGGTGGGGCTGGTCGGCGCGACGACCGCCGCGGCGACCCACGCGGGGCACGGGTCCGACCCGCTCATGGTGCTCGGCGCCGGGATGGCGCACGCGGCGCACGAGAGCGCGGCGTGGAACCTGGCCCTCGGCGTCGCCTTCGTCGCCGGCGCGCTGTGGACGCGCCACCTCGCCGGCCTGATGCCCGTGCTCGGGGCGTTCATCGCGGTGCTCGCGGTGCTCTCGGGCATCGACCTCGTCGCCGGGCGCGTCGAGCCCGCCCGCGTCGTGTCCCACCTCGTGGTCGTCGCGGGCTTCCTGCTGGGGCTCGCGGTGGTGCGGACCGTCCCGCGCCCCGGCGCCGGCCCGAGCCCGGGTGCGCGGTGGCGCTCCCGTCCCGACGACCTGCCAGTGGCGCCCGACGGCCCGCGCGCCACCGTCCCGACCCCCTGGGAGCGTGAGTCCGACGTCGCCTGACCGCCGGGCCGTCCTCGTGATCCCGGCGCTGCTGGTCGCCGGCGTCGTCGTGGTGTTCGCCGTCCTCCGCGGGGACCTGCCGGCGGTCGCGCTCGGGGTCACCGCGCCGCCGCCCGCGCTCCAGGTGACGACGCCCCTGGCGCGCCTGGTGGTCCTGCTGGCGTCGGGTGCGACCCTCGGCGGGCTCGTGGGCGCGGTCGTCGCCCGGTCCTCGCGCGACGGGGCCCTCGGGGCGCACGCCTACGCGGCGGTGCGCTGGGCGGGCGGCGCCGCGACCGTCTGGGCCGTCGGCGCCCTCGCCGCGGCCGTGCTCACGGTGCTGACGGGTACCGGCAGCAGCACGCGCATCCTCACCGAGCCCGACGCGTTCCTCGCCGCCGCGGGCGCGCTCGAGGAGCCGGCCGGCTTCCTCGTCGCCGCCGTCCTCGCGGCCGTGGTGGCCGTGCTCTGCCGAGTGACGCTGTCGTGGCGCACCACGGTCGGCGCGCTGCCGCTCGCCGTGCTCGGCGTCGTCGCCCCGGCCGTGACCGGGCAGGTGGCGAGCGCGCGCGGGGGCCACGACATCGCCACCGACGCCGCCGCCGTGGCGGCCGTCGCCGCCGCCGTGTGGCTCGGCCTCGCCCTGCTCGAGACCGTGCAGCCGGGTCGGGACGCCCCCGGGCGGGCTCGCCCGATCGCCCTGGTCGCGGCGGGCACGACGGTGGCAGGCGTCGTCGTCGCGGAGTCCGTCCTCGTGCGCGGCGCGTGGTTCTCCGGACTCCACGGCCCGGTCGCCCTGCTGCAGCTCACCCTCCTCGTGGTGGCCGCGGTGCTCACCGCGCGCGGGCGGGTCCCGGGGCCGGCGGTGGCGGCGCTGCTCGTGCCCGCCGTGGGGCTCGGGGCGGTGCTCGCCACCGAGCTCCCGCGGGCCCTCACCGAACCGGTGCTCACGACCGTCGAGGGGATCCAGGACGCCGCCCTGGGCTACCGGCTCGACCCCCCGACCGTGCTGGGCCTGCTCGGTCCCGGGCGGCTCAACCTGCTGTGGGTCGTGGTCGCCGCGGTGCTCGCCGCGACGTACCTGGGCGGGGTGCGGCGGCTGCGCGCTCGCGGCGACGCGTGGCCCCTCGGACGGACGTGGTCGTGGCTCGCGGGGTGCGCCCTGCTGGTCTGGGCGACGAGCTCGGGGCTCGGGGCGCACTCGATGGCGACCTTCAGCGTGCACATGGGCGTGCACATGCTGCTGTCGATGGGCGTGCCGATCCTGCTGGTGCTCGGCGGGCCGGTGACGCTGGCCCTGCGCGCGCTGCCGACCGGGGACGACGGGCCGCGCGCGTGGCTGCTCTCGCTGCTCGACGCGCCGCTGACCCGTGCCCTGACCCACCCGCTCGTGGCGCTCGCGCTGTTCGTCGGCTCGTTCTACGCGCTGTACCTCTCCCCGATCTACGCCGCGGCGCTGCCCTACCACTGGGCGCACCAGCTGATGTTCGCGCACTTCATGATCACCGGGGCGCTGTTCTTCTGGCCGATCATCGGCGTGGACCGCCCGCCGCGCCCGCTGCCCCACCTCGGGCGGCTGGCGATGCTGCTGGCGTCGATGCCGTTCCACGCGTTCTTCGCCGTCGCCCTCATGAGCACCGACGTGGTGATCGGGCAGGCGTTCTTCGGGCAGGTGGCGCTGCCGTGGGTGACCGACCTGCTCGCCGACCAGCGCCTCGGCGGCGGCATCGCGTGGGCGTCGGGAGAGGCGCCGCTGGTGGTCGTCCTGCTCGTGCTGCTCGTGCAGTGGTCGCGCGCCGACAGCCGCGACGCGACCCGCCGCGACCGTCACGCCGACCGCGACGGCGACGCCGAACTGGCCGCCTGGAACGCGATGCTCGCCGACCTCGCCCGCCGCCGCTGACGTGTCCGCGGCGTGGCGTCGCTGACGTCCAGTGTCCGTAACGCCACGTCGATCACCGGGAACCAGCACCCCGCGCCGGGCGACCTGCACCCCCGACGCCGCACACTCGTCGGCGTCCACGACACGAGGAGGTCCCCCCGGATGGCGACGCGCCCGAAGCGCCCGGCACCGAAGAAGTCCACGGCGTCCCGGATGCCGACGATCGTGGCGGTCGTCGTCGTGGTCCTCGTCGCGGCGGTGGTCTTCGGCGGCGTCTTCCTCTCCGGCAACTCCTCCGAGAGCGCCGGTCCCGCCGCGGTCGCGGTGACCCCGGCCCCCGCGCAGTACACGACGACCGTCGCCGACGGCGTCGTCACCGCAGGCGGACCGGCGCCCCACACCCTTGACCTCTACGAGGACGCCCTCTGCCCCGCCTGCCAGGCCTTCGAGCAGCGCGAGGGCGACCGCATCGCCCAGGCCGTCGCCGCGGGACGCGTGCAGGTCCGCTACCACCTCGTGAACCTGCTCGACCAGCGCTCCTCCCCGCCCGGTTACTCCTCGGCGGCCGGCAACGCGATGATCTGCGCGGCCGAGAGCAACGCCTTCCCGGCCGTGCACACGAGCCTCTACGCCGCCCAGCCGCCCGAGGGCGCGCTCGGCTACGACACCGGCCAGCTGATCGACCTCGGGCAGCGCGCGGGCGCCGGCCCGGGGTACGCCGAGTGCGTCACCAACGGCCGCCACCTCGGCGAGGTCGCCGTCAACTTCCAGAACGCCTCGAACGACCCGGCGCTGCAGCAGCAGGGCTCCTTCGGGACGCCGACGATCGTGCTCGACGGCCGCCGCATCGACGCCGGCTCGCCCGAGCTGGACCCGGTGCTCGCCGGCTGACGGTGTCGGAGCGAGGGTCACCGTGGCTGCGTCCCACGCAGCGAGGGTGACCCTCGCTCCCCCTCGGCGAGCCCCGGACGGGTCACCGACCCCGCAGGCGCAGGCTGGAGGTGACGACGAGCAGGGATGACAGGGCCATCGCCAGTCCCGCGAGCAGCGGGTTGAGCAGGCCGGCGACGGCGAGGGGCACCGCGGCGACGTTGTAGCCGAACGCCCAGCCGAGGTTGACGCGGATCGTGCGGTGGGTGGCGCGCGCGAGCGCCAGGGCCTCGGGGACGGCGGTGAGGTCGTCGCGCACGAGGATGACGTCGGCGGCGTCGAGGGCGACGTCGGTGCCCGTGCCCACCGCGAGGCCGAGGTCCGCGGCGGCGAGGGCGGGGCCGTCGTTGACGCCGTCGCCGACCATGGCCACCACCGCGCCCGCGGCGCGCCGCTCGGCGAGGAACGCGAGCTTGCCCTCGGGCAGCACGCCGGCGACGACCTCGTCGATCCCGACGGCGTCGGCCACGTAGCGCGCCGCCCGCTCGTGGTCGCCGGAGAGCAGCACCGGGTGCAGACCGGCCTGACGCAGAGCCGCGACGGCCGGGGCCGCACTGGGCTTCACCTCGTCGGCAAGCACCACCGCTCCCTGCACCGCGGAGTCCCACCCCACGGCGACGACGGTGTGCCCGGCCTCCTCGGCCTCCGCCCACGGCCCGGCCAGCGAGGACGGGATCGTGCCCACCAGGTCCGGGCGCCCCACGGTGACGGTCACCCCGTCGACGACCCCCCGCGCGCCCAGCCCGGGCAGCGCCTCGAAGTCCGCGGGCTCGTCGACGTCGGCCGGACCGGCAGCCACGACCGCTGAGGCGATCGCATGCTCCGACCCCCGCTCGACGGCGGCGGCCCGAGCCAGGACGAAGTCGCCCCCGAGGACGGCGACCACGGTCATGCGTCCCGTGGTCAGCGTCCCGGTCTTGTCCAGCACCACGGTGTCGACGCGGCGGCTGGTCTCCAGCGCGTGGTGGCCCTTGAGGAAGATGCCCCGTCGCGCGCCGCGCCCGGAGGCCACGACCATCGCCATCGGCGTCGCCAGCCCGAGCGCGCACGGGCAGGCGATCACGAGCACCGCGAGCGCCGGGGAGAACGCGCCCGCCGCCCCGGCGCCGGCGAGCCACCACCCCAGCGCGGTCAGCACGGCCAGCACCACGACCGCCGGCACGAACCACGCCGAGATCCGGTCGACGAGACGCTGCACGTCGGCCTTGTCGGCGCGCGCGTCGCGGACCAGCCGCACCATCCCGGCCAGCGCGGTGGCCTCGCCCACCGCGGTCGCCTCGACCACGAGCCGGCCCGAGACCGCGACCGTGCCGCCGACCACCCGGTCGCCGACCTCCGCGTCGGACGGCACCGGCTCGCCGGTGAGCATGCTGCGGTCGACCGCCGAGCGGCCCGCGACGACCCGACCGTCCGCGGCGACCTTCTCGCCGGGCCGCACCAGGAAGCGCGTCCCGACGGCGAGCGACGCCACCGGCACCCGCGTCTCGGTCCCGTCGTCGGCGAGCACCGTGACGTCCCGCGCGGCCAGGCGCGCGAGCGCGGCCAGCGCGTCCCCGGACGCCCGGCGCGCGCGGCGCTCGACGTAGCGGCCCGCGAGCACGAACGTCGTCACCCCGGCCGCGACCTCGAGGTACACCGGCCCGCTCGGGTGCAGCAGCAGGTCCCAGGTGCTCGCGGCCGGCCCCTCCGGGACGCCCCCCAGCACCGCCCCCACCGACCACACCGTCGCCGCGACGATGCCCAGCGAGACCAGCGTGTCCATCGACGTCGTGCCGTGGCGCAGCCCGGCGAGTGCGCGCCGGTGCAGCGGCCACGCCGACCACAGCACCACCGGCGCGGCGAGCACCGCCAGCAGCAGCTCCCAGCCCGGGAAGCGCAGCGAGGGCACCGCGGTCATGACGAGCGCGAGGTCGGCCACCGGCAGGAACAGCGCCGCGGCGACGACCAGCCGGCGCCAGAGGTCGCGCAGCTCCGCGTCCTCGGCCCCGGGCTCCTCGTCGGCGTCGGCGGGGCGCGCGGGCCGGGCCGTGTACCCGAGCTTCGCGACGGTGTCGACGACGGTCGTCGTGGTGACGTCCGGTGAGTCGATGACGACGCGGGCGCTGTCGCCGGCGAGGTCCACGGTCGCCACCACGCCGTCGAGACGGTTGAGCCGGCGCTCGATCCGCGACGCGCAGGACGCGCACGTCATGCCCCCGATGTCGAGATCGAGGACGTCGCCCGCGGGAGCACTCACAGCCCCACCAGCCCGGCCGCCCAGGCGGGGAACGTCGCGACGATCGCCACGACGATCGCGAGGTACCAGGCCGCGAGCCCCCAGCCGTGGCGCCGCAGCGTCGCCGGCTCGCCGCCGAGGGTGCCGGCGCGCAGGTTGTGCACGGTGACGAACCAGAACATCGCGATCACCGCGACCCAGGCCACCATGCACCACGGGCACAGGGCGTGGATCACCGCGAGGCTCTGGACGATCAGCCAGTGGACGAACAGCAGCCCGGCCGTGGTCCCGGCCTGCAGGCTCCACCACACCCAGCGGGGCAGCGTCACGCCGCCGAGCACCAGGGCGCCGAGAGCCGCCGCGACGGGGAAGGTCGCGAGGCCGATCACGGGGTTCGGGAAGCCCAGCAGCGACGCCTGCCAGGTCCGCATGATCGTCCCGCACGACAGCACCGGGTCGATGCTGCAGGACGGCACGAACGTCGGGTCGGCGAGCAGCGCCAGCTTGTCGAGCAGCAGCACCAGCGACACGACGGCGCCCGCCAGGCCGCCGACCAGCAGTACGGCACCGACGCCGACACCGACAACGGCCGGGCGGGGCGCCGCGACCTCCGGGGCGTCGGCGACCGGCGTGTCCACCCCCCGATCGTCCTCCCGCGCGACGGGCAGGGCCTCCGTGGGGGCTGTTCGGCTGACCACGTGCTGCTGGTCGTCGCCGGCCGCGTCCCGGTTCCCGCGATCTACGGAGACGTGATCGCCCCGACGTAGTCCGCGAGCGTCACCCCGGAGCGCGGGGTGTGCAGGTCCTCCTCGAACGCCAGAGTGAACGCCGCGAGACCGCACGACCGCGCGTAGGCCGGGGCCCGGCGGACCTGCTCGCGCTCGGAGTCGGAGTCGGCGCTCCCACCCGTCGTCTCCCCGGGTGGCCCGGGGTTCTCGCCGACGACGGGCAGCCCGGCGCGCGCGGCCTGGGCGCGGGTGAACCGCAGGTTGGACCACCGCTCCACGCGCACGGTCGGGTCGAGCGCGACGCCGGGGTCCTCGGGACGGCAGTCGTCCTCGGGCGGGTCGAGGGCCCGCGCGCGGACGGCGGTGGCGTCGTCCACCGACGTCAGGTCGACGACGACGGGGCCGGGCACGGCGGCGGCGATCCCGGGCAGGGCGGCGACGTGGTCCAGGCCGCGGTACAGCGAGCCGTCGCGGTCGCCGTGCCCGTCGAGCAGCGACCCGACGGCCACGGACCGGTCGGCGGGCAGGACCCCGCGCCCCGGCACCGGCAGGTGCACCTCGCCGGTGAACCCGGCGCCGCGCAGCACGCGGGCCTGCGCCGCGAGCGCCTCGACCAGCGCGCCCGAGTACCAGCCGAACCACTCCCCCGCGCCCCGCGCCGTGGCCGTGCCGCCCGACCACTGCGCGGAGCCCGGCACCCAGCCCGGCATCGGGGTCGACCGCTGCCCGGGGGCGAGGCCGGCGCCGGTCTGGGCGGCCTCCCCGAACGCCCACCAGGAGGTCACGCCGTACCCGGACTCGTGCGGGCCCGGGTAGCCGATCTCGCCGGCCGCGCTCGTGCCGACCCGGAGGCCGGTGAGGCGCGCCGCGGGGACGGCGGCGACGAGGCGGGTGAGGTAGTCGTCGAGCGCCGCGCGGGGTGCGGCGGCGAACACGAGGTCGACGCCACCGGTGCGCGGGACGCCGCCGTGCTGGTCGCGCAGGAGCGCGTCGGGCAGCTCGCGGACCCACGACGGCGGGTACTGCGCGCCCGACCCGAGCACCACCCGCATCCCCGCGTCCAGGCACCGCGTGATCCGGGCCGCGAGTCCCGTCGCCTCGTCCGGGGAGAACGCGCCGGGGCGGGGCTGCAGCCGGTCCCAGTGGGCGTCGACCACCACCATCGACAGGCCCGCCCGCCGCTGCTCGGCGAGCCGGTCGGGGGCGCAGGTCGAGTCGACGACACCCCAGGAGGGGTCGGGGACGGCGGGTTCGGCGGACGGGCAGGCCGCGCCGGCGAGCAGCAGCACCCCGACGAGGACCGGTGCGAGCGCCGCGAGCCTCACCGTCCCGACCGCGACGGCTCCTCGACGGCGGTCTCCGTCTTCTCCTCCACCGACGCCGTCGGCGCCTTCGCCGGACGCTTGACGAGCGCCCGCATGATCCGCTGTCCCGGCTTCTCGACGAGCACGAACGCGAGCCACCCGCACACCGCGACGCCGAGGAGCAGCAGGCCGATCCCGAGCCAGCCCCACGCGCCGGGGAAGGTCCGCGGGTTGATCACCAGCGACGCCCCGAGCAGCCACGGCACGTGGGTCAGGAAGATCGCCACGCTGATCTCGCCGAACACCATGCTGAAGCGCGTCGAGAGCATGCGGTCGAGCCACCCGCGCTCCTCGCCCAGCGCGAGCACCACCAGGCCCACCACGGGCAGCGCGTACATCGTGGAGAGCCCGACGTTCGACGTCAGCACGATCAGCCCGAAGCCGAGCACCGCGAGCGGTCCCGTGACGCGCCCGACGAGCTCGGGCACGCGCCGGTCGACGTGGACGAGCTGCTGCAGGCACGCCCCGGCCAGGAAGAACCCGAGCGCGCGGGGCAGCGGCATGCCGTAGGTGATCGTGCCGTCGTCGAAACCGATGATCGTGTAGGAGACCAGCGGGATCGCGCACGCCACGAGGTAGCCCGCGAGGCACGCCCAGCGGCTGCGCAGCAGGAGCACCACCGGCTGGAGCAGGGGCAGCAGCAGGTAGCAGAACCACTCCGCCGAGAGCGACCACACCGGGCCGTTCCAGGTCAGCGAGTCCGCGCCGCCCCAGCCCGAGGTGAGCGTGATCTGGCGGAGCAGGTCGATCCCGAGGTCGCCGCCGTGCGGGATCTCCCGCCCGACCAGCCGGGCGCCGAGGACGGCCCCGACGAGCGCCGCGAGCACGGCGAGGTGCACCGGGTAGAAGCGCGAGAGCCGCGCCCACAGGAACTTCCCGAACACCCCCCAGCCCGGCCACCGCGCGAAGACCTTGCGGTAGCCCGCGGTGACCACGAAGCCGGACAGGACGAAGAACAGGTCCAGCGCGACGTAGGCGTGGTGCCAGATCGGCAGGAAGAACGGGGCGGTGACCGGTGCCAGCGCGATCGCGAACGGTGCGAGGTGCACCGCGACGACCACCACGGACAGGTAGCCGCGGATGCCGACGAGGCTGCGGATCAGGCCCTTGGGCTTCCGCGTCGAGGCCGGGGCGCTCATCGCGGCGGCCCCGGCGCGACCGGCGGGGTGCCGTCGAGCGGCTGGTTGAGGTCGTAGAGCCGCAGGTCGCCCGCGGTCCGCCCGTGCGCGGTGAACACCAGCGTGTAGCGGCGCGCGAGCTCGTCGACCAGCTCCGGCGGGGCGGGGGCGAGCCCCTGCTCCGTCAGCTCCGTGGAGACCAGCGCGTAGCGGGAGAACGTCTGCCGTGCCGAGTCGACCGACGTCAGCTCGTGGATGCCGTAGCCCGGCAGCACGAACTGCGCGGTGTGCTCCCCGACCGCGACCTCGTTCTGGACATCGATGTTGGCGTACATGTACTCCACCAGCTGGTGATAGGTGTCGTCGCGCGCGGTGCGCAGGGTCGTCCAGATGACCGCCGAGGCGGCCAGCACCGCGACGACGAGGACCGTCGCGACGGTGCGCAGGAGGGCCCGCCACGACGCCATCTGCGTGACGAGCAGGGCCACGACGATCGTCGACGGCACCGCGAGCAGGTAGAACGTCTGCTCCTCGACCTCGCCGAGCCCGAACGTGTAGACGATCGCGCCCAGCACCCCGGCCAGCCAGCAGGTCAGCAGGCCGAGGTCGTCGCACTCGCCGCGGCGCGCGTGGGTGCCCTGCCGGCGCCGCTTGCCGGGCCGGCTCGACTTCTTGGGCCTGCCCACCCGCAGCGAGCGCCAGCCCATCAGCAGCAGGTAGGTCGAGTAGGTGACCGCGACGCCGATGAGCAGGTACGACGGGAAGAACCAGACGCCCTGGGCCAGCAGCCGGTCGGTGAACGACGACGCGTGCGGGGCGTTGAAGCCGGTCTGCTTGATGACGCCGATCGCGCGCAGCGTCCCGGCGATCGTCTGGTCGAACCAGGGAGCGACGTTGCCGGTGGCGACGACCCAGCCGATGTAGGTCGTGTACACCGAGGCCTGCACGGCGAGGACGCCGACGGCCTCCTTGCGCCGCAGCCCCCACGACATCACGAACATGAGCACGAGCGGGAACGCGGTGATCAGCGCCGCGGTGCTCTTCGTGGTGATCGCGAGCCCCCAGAAGAGGCCGCCGACCACGAGCCACGTCCAGCGCGCCGGGCGCGTCGCCCGGTCGACCGCGACGAGCAGCGCGAGGACCCCGGCGAGGATGCCGAACATCATCGGCGCCTCGAGCATGAGGCGGGAGTCGAAGCGCACCACGAACGGGTCGAGCGCGTAGACCAGCCCGGCCACCAGCGAGGCCCAGGGCCCCACGACGCGGCGGGCGATCCCGACGACGAGCACGACGTTCACGCCGGCGAACATCAGCTCGATGGGCCGCAGCCCGAGCACGAAGTCGACGGTCATGTGCGGCACGGGCTCGCCGATGAACCAGCCGAACAGCGCGAACAGCAGCGGCGGGTGCAGGAAGAACGGCTCGTCGAACAGCTGCGGCCCGACACCCGCGGCGAACGAGTTGCCGACGTCGGCGTACTGGATCTCGTCCATGAACAGCTCGTACGCCGACGCCTGGTGCCAGGCGCGCAGCGCGACGGTCGCGCCGGCGAGCAGCACCAGCAGCAGCCAGAACGCGACCTGCCGCAGCACCCCGGGGACCGTCCCGCCGCGGCGCTCGCGCGCCCGGACGGTGCGCGGCGCGTCCTCCGGCGGCGGGTCCCCCTCCGGGCGCTCGAGGATCTCCGGGCCGGCATCCGGGTCGCGCTCCGGGTGCAGCGTGCGGGTGATCGGGTCGCGCGCGGGCTGCTCGGCGAGCGACACGAATTCCGAGAGCGCGCCGGTGCGGGTGGCGCCGGCCGTCACGGACGCTCCTCGACGTCCCGCGGGCCCAGGTCTCGCGGGTTCAGGGCCAGCACCGCCCGCGGGAAGCTCTCGGTCGAGGGCCCGGCGTCGAAGTGCGCGACCCCGGTCCAGCGCGGCTCCGGGCGGGGGCGCGGGGGCAGGCCCGCGGCGTCGCGCAGCACGTCCTCCTGCGCGCGCGCCAGCGCGTCCCAGTCGTGCTTCGAGGCCAGGATCGCGCCGAGCTCGGCGGCCTGTTCACGCAGGACGTCGCAGACGGCCACGGTGCGGATCGCGGTGGCGAGCGCGGCGACGTCGGTGGCGTGCTCGTCGGTGTAGGGCACGAGGACCCCGGCCCGGGACTCGACGACCTCCCGCAGGCAGGGGATGTCGTAGGCGACGACCGCGGTGCCGCAGGCCAGCGCCTCCGCGGCGACGATGCCGAACGTCTCGAACCGCGACGGCACGACGACGAGCCGCGCGTTGGCCAGGAGGTCGTACTTGGCCTCCCCGGCGCACCAGCCGAGGAAGTGGACGCTGTCGCCGACGCCGTGCCGGCTCGCCCGCTCGCGCAGGGCGTCCTCGTCGGGCCCGGTCCCGGCGAGCACGAGGCTCCCGCCGACCTTGCCCGCGATCCGCGCCCACGCGTCGATGAGCAGGTCGAGGCCCTTCTGCGCGGTCTCCAGGCGCCCCACGAACACGATGTCGTAGCCGGGGCCGCGACGCCGCGGACGGAACGCGGCCTCGTCGACGCCGTTGCCGATGACCGACACCTCGGCGCCGGGGTGGATCTCCAGCAGGGCGTCGGCGACACCCTGCGACATGCCGACGAGCTGCCGGTGGCTGCGCACCCCGGCCCGCTCGACCCAGTGCAGCGGCAGCTTGTACTGCTCGGCCTTCTCCCGGGCGTTGAGCCACTGGACGATCCCGACGGTCGGCGCCGGCGAGAACCGCGGCACCGACAGCGACGAGATCGGGGCGAAGAAGTCCTCGATCACGACGTCGGCGTCGATGCTGCGGGCCGCGAACGGCAGGCCCACCACGTAGCCGAGCAGGCGGGTCAGGCGGTTCGCGCCGCGGCCGATCCCGAGGTGCACCCAGCGCAGCGAGCCGTCGCCGTAGTACTCGGTGCGGTTGCGGGCGCCGGGGAAGGTCTGCGTGACGACCGTGAGCCGGTGCCCCGCGGCGGCGAGCCGCTGGTCGATCTCCGCGGTGCGCTTGGCCCCGCCGCCCGCGCCCGGCATCTCCGGGTCCTCGAACGCGAGGTGCAGCACGTGCAGGCCGCCCGGCGCGGGCCGCAGCTCGCCCTTGGGGTCGGCGGCGGCGCGGAGCCGCCCAGAGATCGTCGGGAGCCCGACGACGAGGACGCCGACGAGGCCCACCGCGACCAGCCAGCCGACGAGCGAGTGGCGGGTCGCGACCAGCGCCCCGACGACGACGCCGGCCCACAGCAGGCCCCGGAGCGCGGCACGCAGGAGCCCGGCGCCCGCGCGGCCGGCGCGCGGGCGACGGCTCGCGCCGAGGAGAACGAGCACCAGCGCCCCGGCGACCGCGCCGATCGCGGTGCCGACGGCCAGGCCCGGGGCCCCGTCGCGCAGGCCCAGCGCGACGCCGGCGCCCAGCGCGGCCGCGGCGAGCACGAGGCCCAGGCCGAGGCGCCCCCGCTCGCCGTCCGAGACCGCGAGCAGCAGCGTCGCCACCACCGTCGTCGCGCCCAGCCCGAGCCCGGCCACGGCCAGCGGCCCGAGCAGCGCCAGCGACGGCGTGTAGGCCGGCGGGAGGACGAGCCCGACGATGACGGGCGGCACGGTGGCCACCACGGCCGCCGCGGGCACGGCGAGCCGGACGAAGGTCGACAGGGCGTCGCGCAGCACGCGGTCGCGGGCCTCGCGCGCCGCCCGACCGTCCTCGTGGCGCATGGCCCGCAGGACGGGGAAGCTCACGAGCGCCGTGCCGACGGCGACGTAGACGGGAGCTTTTGCCAGCGTCGCGACGGCCTGGTAGCCGGCGGCGGGCACGACGCCCACCTGCGCGTCGGCGGCGGCCACGACCACGACGTCGACGACGGCCAGCCCCGAGAGCACGAGCTGCACCGCGGCGACGCCGCCGGTCTCGGCCCAGCGCGCCCGGTCGGTGAGCACGCGGCGCACGCGGGTGTGCGCCCGCTCGACGACCCGGGGCGAAGCGACGGCGACCGCGCGGCTGCCGGCGGCGAGCAGGACGACCGCGGCGCCGGCGGCGAAGGCGCCGACCGCGCCGGCGGCCCCGGCCCCGGCCGTCACGGCGCCGATGCTGACGCCGAGGCGCACCGCGACCTCGAACACGGTGAGCACCGCGTAGCGCACGAAGCGGGACTCGCCCTGCAGACGGCCCCACACCGGGGCGATCGCGAACAGCGACCAGGCCGCCACCCCGGCGGCCAGCGCGGTGGTGGCGGCCGCGAACCCCGCGACGACGGCACCGAGCACGAGGCCGACGGCGAGGCCGATGAGCACCGACACCAGGGCGGCGAAGGTCTGCGCGTCGCGGCGGGCCGGGCTGCCCGGCGGGTGCGCGCGCACGACGTGGGCGAGCGGCAGCGGCACCAGGGCCGCCGACGCCACGCCGGCGGTCCCGACGAGCGCCGCGGCGCCCGCGAACGCCGTGTACTCCGCCGGCGCGAGCAGGTGGGCCATGACGAGCGTGCAGGCGTAGCTCAGCAGGCCGACCAGGCCCGCCGACGCGGACAGCAGCGTCGCGTGGCCGCCGGTGGGTGCGGGGGTCGGCGCCGAGGGCGTGGTGCCCACCCCGGTCGCCGGTGCGGGGGCGACGGCGGCGACCGGGGGGACGATCTCGGGGGCGGACCCGGGTGCGAGGCCCGTCATCGGCCGCGTCCACGGGCGGCGGCGATCCGGCCGGAGGCGGCGCGGGACTCGACGAGGGCGGGCCCGCCGAGCAGCTCGTGACGCGACGCGAGGCGCACCCGCGGGTCCTGCGCCCCGATCCGCGCGAGGGTGGCGAGCGCGTCGACCTCGTCGCAGCCCCGCAGCAGGGCGGTGACCTCGTGGCCGCGGACCGCGCACTCGTCGGTGAGGCGCAGCGCCGACGCCGCGGCGGCCGGGTCGTCGTGGACGAAGCGCGCGAGCGTCGTCATGTCCGAGCGCGCCTGGCGGCGGGTGGCCGCGCGCCGCAGGGCCGACCGGTCGGCCGGCGGCAGGTGCGCCTCCTCCGCGCCGGAGCGGTGGAACCCGCTGATCTCGGAGACGACCACGCCGGCCATCAGCTCCGCGGTCCGGTCCCAGGAGAAGCAGCTCGTCCAGGCGCGGCAGTCGTCGGCGACCTCGCGGGCCCGGACGGGGTCGGCCAGCTCGCGCAGCACGCGCGGCAGGGCCGCGGCGAGGTCGTCGACGCCGTCGACCAGCCAGCCGGTGGCGCCGTCGACGACCGAGTCGCGGATGCCCGGGGCCCGCAGCGCGAGGCACGGCACGCCCTCGGCGGCGGCCTCCAGGACGACGCAGCCCCAGCCCTCGCCCTCCGAGGTGCTGGTGGTGAGCCACGCCGTGCTCATCAGCTCGTCGCGCTCCTCGTCGGGCAGGCGCCCGTGGAACGTCACGACCCGGCCGAGGCCGAGCTCGACCGACATCCGGCGCAGGTCCGTGAGCTCCGGGCCGCCGCCGATGACCTCGACGGCGAGATCGGGCACGTCGGGCAGGGCCGCCGACACCGCGTGCAGCAGCAGGTCGATCCGCTTGTGCGGGACGAGGCGGCTGGTGACGACGACGGTGGGGTTCGCCGCGCGTCGCTGCTCCCGCGACCCGGCCCCGGGACGCCCCGCGCACCCGTTGGGCACGACCTCGATGACGTCCCGGAACTTCAGCCGGCGCCGCAGCTCCTGGCGCGTCGAGGCGGACACCGCGACCGTCCGGCGCCCGCGGTAGACGCGGCGGGCGACGCGGCCCTCGAGCACGCGCCCGACCGCGGCGCCCGTCGTCGAGAAGCGGCTCGAGAACTGGTC
This sequence comes from Actinomycetospora aeridis, assembly GCF_037400275.1. Taxonomy (NCBI): domain Bacteria; kingdom Bacillati; phylum Actinomycetota; class Actinomycetes; order Pseudonocardiales; family Pseudonocardiaceae; genus Actinomycetospora; species Actinomycetospora aeridis. Next base: position 395,947 of record NZ_JBBEGL010000004.1, read on the forward strand.
CTGGTGCACGTGGTGCACGACCTGCACCACCGGCACGTCGCCGCGGGTGAACAGCGGCGAGAAGAACGGGATGCCGTTCTGGCAGTCGAGGATGGCGTCGAACCCGCCACCGCGGCGGACGAGGTCCATCGCGGCGCGCAGGTAGACCGACAGCGTGCCGCCGGCCCGCCGGATGCGGACGCCGTCGATCTCGTCGCGCGCCGACTGGCCGGCGTCGCGGGCGGTCAGCCAGGTGACCTCGGCGCCCGCGGCCGCCCAGCGCGTCGAGATCTCGTGGGCGTAGGCCTCGGCGCCGCCGGCCTGCGAGTGCCGGACGTCCCGCCAGTTCAGGACGAGGATGCGCTTGCCGGCGAGCCGGGACAGGGCGCGGCCGTCGACGAGGACGGCGGGGGCGGTCGCGGACGTCTCCGGGGCGGTGGTCGTGGTCATGCGGGGCTCCCGGCGGCGCGGAGGGCCGCGGTGGTGGTGGCGGTGGTGGCGGTGGTGGCGGCTGTGGTGGCGGACGTGGCGGTGCGGCGACGAACGCGGTGGTCCGCGGCGGCCTCGTCGAGCGGCCGTTCGGGGCGGCCCCCGCCCAGCTGGTGGTGCAGCCGCGCGACGGCGCCGAACGCCGCCAGCCCGTCGCGGACCGGGCGCAGGCTCGAGCCGGCCGCGTCGGTCCAGGTCACGGGGATCTCGACGATGCGGCCGCCGTCGTCGCGGACGTGGCGCAGCAGCTCGACGTCGAAGGCGAAGCCGACCGAGCGCGACCGCCACAGGGCCGGTTGCACGGCCGCGCGGTCGAAGAACTTGAAGCCGCACTGGGTGTCGCGCACCCCGGGCAGCAGCGGGCGCGACACCGCGCGGAAGGCGGCGCCGCCGAGGCGGCGACCCAGTGGCTGGCGCGTCGCGATCTGCGCGCCCGGCGCGTGCCGGGACCCGATCGCCGCGGCCGCACCGCCGTCGAGGGCGTCCATGACCGGCCGGAACGTCTCCAGCGGGGTCGACAGGTCGGCGTCGGTGAACCCGACGTAGCGCGAGCGGCTGGTGCGCAGGCCCCGGTAGACCGCGGCGCCCTTGCCGGCGCGCGAGCAGCCGATCGCGACGACCTCGACGCACCAGCCCGTGGCGACGTTGCACGCGCGGCCGTCGACGGCGAGGACCGACGCGGCGGTGTCGTCGACGCTGCCGTTGTCGACGACCACGACCCGCGAGGTCCACGGCTGTTCCGAGAGGAACGCGACCATCGCGGTCAGGGTCGCGGGCAGGCGCCCGGACTCGTTGTAGGCGGGGATCACGACCTCGAGGTCCACCGGGTGCCGCAGATCCTGCGGTGCGGTGGTGCTGTGGCGGTCGTAGTCCAGGAGGGCGTCGCTCGCCTCCGTCACGCGCGCCGCCACCTCGGCGACGACGGCCTCGTCGACGGCGTCCACCAGTTCCGTGCGGCCGACCCCCGCGGCCACCTCCGTCGGTCCGAGACCCCCGGACCGGCCGGGCAGCGCGGGGTGCGGCGCGGTCATGTCGCTCACCGGCTCCACTGCGTTCTGCACCTCCGAGATATCGACCAGATGGCCCAAGCCTTAACCCGTATGCCTCGGACACCTTCGACTGGTCAGCTGACGAAACCCCTGGTCGAACGGTGGTCTTCGTCCGATCGAGGTGCACCAGCCACCGGCGATTTCCCCTCGGTCGGGTGAGGCCGCGACCGGCGTGTCGTCCGCTGTCGGCCTCCGGCGTTTCGCGCGGCGGCCACCGGGCTCCCGATCGCGGGCGCCCGCTCCGGGGAGCTCGGCCTAGACTCGGTCGACGCCTCCGTCACTCGACGGGGGGACGCACGAGAACGGTTCGCTGTGACCCGCCCGACGACCCGCCCCACGCCCCGCTCCCAACACCGGCCCCTGCCCCGCCCGTCGGCCCGGCGATGACGCGCCCCGCAGGTCCCGTCGGACCCTCGTCCGGGGCGAGCGGGTCGTCGATGCCCCCGTACGGCTGGTTCGCGCGCCTGCGCGACCGGTGGCAGGCGCGGGCGGACGCCCGCGTCGGACTGCCGAGCCTCGAGCCCGGACGTCCGGCGGGCACGCCGGTGCTCGAGGAGTACCACCAGGACTTCCTCGCGCGGGTCCACCGCGAGCGGCTGCGCCTCGACCTCGAGATCGCCCCGATGCTCGAGACCCGCGCGACGCTCGCCGCGCGCATCCCCGAGACCGAGGACGCGCTCGCCCGGGCGCGGGCCCGCCTCGACGCCCTCCCCGTGCTGCTCGACGCCGACCAGCTCACGGCCCGCCGCGGGGGCGAGGCCGACACCGCGCCCGACGTCGTCGCGGCCCGCCGCGCCCGCGAGCACCAGGCCACGCGGCGGCCCTTCGTCGACGAGGCGGCGCGGCTGCACGCCCAGCTCACCCAGATGCGGGTGGAGTGGGCCCGGCTGGGCAGCACGATCCGCGCGTGCGAGCTCGTCGGCGCCACCCGCGTCCGGCGGCTGCACGCGCAGGTCATGCGCCGCGTCAGCGCCTACGAGCGCCACCTCGTCCGCCGCCACCCGGCGGGCGACCGCATCGGCCCGGCGCTGGCCGCGCAGCACCCCGTCGTGCCCGCCTGGGTCGCCGTGGCGGAGACGGCCGACCCGGGCACCCCCGCACCGGCACCCGCACCGACACCCGCACCGTCGCCCGCCACCGGCGCCGTCCCCGGACAGGAGTAGCGATGGCCCCCAGGATCTGGCCCCGGCGTCGACCCGAGGCCCCACGGCCACCGGTCCCCGCCGGGTCGTCCCGCGCGCCGCTGGCGAGCGTGCCCGGGATGCCGCCCGGGCCGGCGACGCCCGAGGAGCAGCGGTTCACCCAGGTCTACGCCGCTGACCGCGTCGGCCCCATGCCCTACCCCAACCAGGCCGGCCCGGACGTCGCGGCCGCCCGCAACCGGGTGCGCACGCTCGTCCACGAGCTGCTGGAGGGTGTCGACGAGGGCACCGGCGGCGCGCTCGACCCGCTGATCGCGTCCTGGGCGTCGGGCTGGCTCTCGCGCATCGACACCCAACACGCCGACCACCAGGCCGTCGTCGACCGGCTCGTCGGCGGCGCCCGCCGCCAGCTCGCCGAGGCCGAGGCGGCCCACGAGCGCGACCGCCGCGCCCTCGAGATCGCCCGCCGCGACTACGAGGAGGCCCGCGCCCGCCTGAGCGAGCCCCTCTCCTCGGCGCCCGGGTCCTCGGCGCCCGGGGCCTCGGCGCCCGGGTCCGACGACGGGGCCCGCCGATGAGCCGGCGCGAGGGAGCACGTCCCCGCTCGTACCGGGACGCGACGCTGATGATCAACCGGTCGCGCGAGGACCACCTCGCGCTCGTGATCGTCCTGCTCGCGATCGGCGGCGACATCGCCGCGTTCTACGTCGTCCTCGCCCGCGTGTTCCGGGGCTCGCCGCTGCTCATCGGGGTCGGCACGGTCGGGTTCGCCGCGGCCGCGGTCGGTCTCGCCCACCTCGTCGGTCAGGGCCTCGCCCGCCGCCGCTGCGACGACCCGCGGGCGTCGCTGACGCTGACCACGCTCGCCGCGGTCACGTGGCTGACGCTCGGCGCCGCCGCGTTCTACACGCGGCTGATGACGCCGGGCAGCACGTCCGGCGGGGAGTCGGGCGGGTTCGGGTCGGGGGGCTCGTCGTCCGGCGCGTTCGGCTCCGGCGGGGGTGGCTTCGGATCCGGGGGCTCCGGGAGTGGGGGGTTCGGGAGCGGCTCGTCGGGGGAGATCGCGCTCGACGCGCTGCTGCCCGCGCTGCTGTTCGGCGCGCTGTTCCTCGCCAGCGGGATGGCGGCGATGATCGCGACGTTCGTGTCGTTCAACCCCGTCGCGGGCGCCCTGCGCCGTGCCGAACGACGGATGCAGGACGCCACCGAGCGCGAGCGGGCCGGTCGCGCCGAGCTCGAGCGCGCCCGGGAGGCGCTGCGCCAGCAGGAGAACGAGCGCGAGCGCGAGGACCAGCGCTGGGCCGCCGCCCGCCAGCAGGTGATCGCCGAGATGCTGGAGCTGCAGAACTACGCGCGCACGCTGATGGCGTCGAGGAAGGCCGACCCGTCGGTCACCGACGGGCTCGCCGGCTCGTCGTTCTACCCGCTGTTCACCCCGGCGAACGAGGTCGTCCCCGGCGAGGAGGCGCCCCCCGAGATGCGCGCCGGGATGCGCGTCGGGACACCGTCGAATCCGCACTCCTTCGCCCCCGCCCGACCCACCCCGAACGGAGACCCTCGTTGATCCACCGGGCCCGGCCCTCGGTCCTGTGCTCCGTGCTCGCCGCCGGGCTCGTCACCGTGCTGGTGGCCGGCTGCTCGAGCGGCAGTGACGCCGGCGGGGGGTTCGGCTCCACGGGCGGTGGCGCGGGCGCCCTGAGCTGCCCGGTGCCGGTCGGGCCGATGGCGTTCGCGGTGTCGGGGCGGGCCAACTCCCCGGAGCCGGGCCTGCCGCAGAGCGTCCAGGACGCGACGATCTCGGTGCTCTCGCGGGCGGTCGACGAGGACTACCAGCCGCGCATCACGCTGATCGACCTCGACGGGCGGCCGACGTCGGCGGGCAGCGAGACGTACTCCAGCGACGCGGGCAACGCCATCGCCGCGGAGGACGACCGCAACCAGTTCCTCGGCGGCTTCGGCGAGGCCCTCACGGGGATGCGCGCCCAGGCCCCCGAGGCCGACGTGCTGTCGGCGCTCGATCTCGCGGGCCGGTCGGCAGGCGGCAACCGCCCGGGCACCGTCGTCCTCGTCGACTCCGGGCTCTCGACCGTCGCGCCGCTCGACTTCCGCCAGCGCGGCCTGCTCGACGCCCCGCCCGCGGAGACCGTCGAGGCGCTGCGCGCGAGCAACGCGCTGCCGGGGCTGCAGGGCGTCACCGTCGTGCTGGCGGGACTCGGCGACGTCGCCGAGCCCCAGACCGCGCTGAGCCCCGCCCAGCGCTCCTCCCTGGTCGCGCTGTGGACCGCGGTCGCCGAGGCCGGCGGCGCGTCCTGCGTGGCCGTCGTCGACGAGCCGCGCGGCGGCGAGGCCCCGAGCGACGTGCCCCCGGTGAGCGTCGTCGACGTCCCGCCGCCGCCGAGGATCACGCCCGGGCAGACCACCGCGCTGCCCGACGACAATTCCGTCGGATTCCAGCCCGACACCGCGGAATTCCGCGACAGGAATGCCGCGCGCGGGGTCCTCACGCCGTTCGCGCAGTTCCTCACCGAATCCCCGGGCCGCCGTCTCGCCCTGACCGGCACCAGCGCCCGGGCGGGCACGCCCGCGGGGCAGGTCGACCTGTCCACCCGGCGGGCCGAGGCGGTGAAGGCGCTGCTGGTCGAGCTGGGCGCGCCGGCCGACCGGATCAGCACCCGGGGGGTCGGCAGCCAGTTCCCGGGCTACGTGAACGACGTCGGTCCGGACGGCCGGCAGCTGCCCGGGCCCGCGAGCGCGAACCGGACGGTGATCGTCGAACCGACCGGGTAACCGGGCGGTGACACGGCGCCACCACGTGTCTCGGTTGCGTCCTCCCGAAGAAACGTGGGTGCCATCACAGCACGATGTGGTCACGGAGATCCTCCGCCGTGCACACCCGGTCGGAGCAGCGCTGATAGCGCCTTTCGCGCCAGGCGGAGGGGTCACGACTGGATCGATTCTGTCGACCGTACGAACTCGGTGCGGGTTCCGGGGCGGCCCGACTCTGCCTAGCGTCATCTCTCCGGAAGCGTCACCGACGTCCGGAGGACACATGACCGCAGCCGCAGACCGGAGCCCCGACACCGCGGCTGGCCTCGACGAGTACACCGAGGCCGATGTTCATCAGGAGTTCGGCGAGAACCCGAACGAGGTCCGCGACACGAACCACTACCAGGAGGAGTACGTCAAAGGGTTCGTGGACAAGTGGGACGACTACATCGGCTGGGAGGGACGCGCCGCCAGCGAGGGGTCGTTCTTCATCGACCAGCTGAGTGCCCGCGGGGTCGAGAAGGTCCTCGACGTCGCCACCGGCACCGGGTTCAACTCCGTGCAGCTCCTCAAGGGCGGTTTCGAGACCGTCTCCGCCGACGGCAGTGCGGAGATGCTCGCGAAGGCGTTCGAGAACGGCCGCCAGCACGGGCACGTGCTGCGGGTGGTCCAGGCCGACTGGCGCTGGCTCAACCGTGACGTCCACGGCGAGTACGACGCGATCATCTGCCTGGGGAACTCGTTCACCCATCTGTTCAACGAGCGTGATCGGCGCAAGGCGCTGGCCGAGTTCTACGCGATGCTCAAGCACGACGGCGTCCTGATCCTCGATCAGCGCAACTACGACGAGATCCTCGACAACGGGTTCTCGTCGAAGCACAAGTACTTCTACTGCGGCGACACCGTCACCGCGGAGCCCGAGTACATCGACGACGGGCTCGCCCGATTCCGGTACACGTTCCACGACGACGGTTCGGTGTACCACCTCAACATGTTCCCGCTGCGCAAGGACTACGTGCGCCGGCTCATGCGTGAGGTCGGGTTCCAGAAGATCGATTCGTACGGCGACTTCCAGGAGACCTACGGGACCGAGAGCCCGGACTTCTGGATCCACGTCGCGGAGAAGACCTACCGACCGGACGACGAATTGAGCGAGAGCTACTCGACCGCGGTCCACACCGCGCGCGACTACTACAACTCGACCGACGCCGACACCTTCTACCACGAGGTATGGGGCGGCGAGGACATCCACGTCGGGCTCTACAACTCCCCCGACGAGGCCATCGCCCCCGCCTCGCAGCGCACCGTCGAGCGCATGGCCGAGGGCATGGACATCACCCCGGAGACCCGCGTGCTCGACATGGGCGCGGGCTACGGCGGGTCGGCACGGTGGCTGGCGAAGACCTACGGCTGCCGCGTGACCTGCCTGAACCTCTCCGAGGTCGAGAACGAGCGCAACCGCGAGAAGAACCGCGCCCAGGGCCTCGACCACCTCGTCGACGTCGTCGACGGGTCGTTCGAGAGCATGCCGGTGCAGGACAACTTCTACGACCTCGTGTGGTCGCAGGACGCCTTCCTGCACTCCGGCGAGCGTCGCCAGGTCGTCGAGGAGATCGACCGCGTGCTCGTCCCCGGCGGGCAGGTCGTGTTCACCGACCCGATGGCCGCCGACGGCGCGGACGTCTCGGCGCTCTCGCCGATCCTCGCGCGGCTGCACCTCGACACCCTCGGGTCGCCGGGCTTCTACCGCGAGGAGTTCGCCAAGCGCGGCTACTCCTCGATCGAGTTCGAGGACCACACCGACCAGCTCACGACCCACTACGGGCGCGTGCTGAGCGAGCTCGAGGCGGCGGAGCCGAAGTTCAAGGGCGCCATCTCCGACGAGTACATCTCGAACATGAAGACGGGCCTGACGAACTGGGTGAACGGCGGCAAGAGCGGCCAGCTCGCCTGGGGCATCTTCCGCGTCAAGCGCTGACACAGCGCTGACACAGCGCCGACACGCCTGACGCGCACGGCACACGGGGCCGGCCGGGACACTGTTCCCGGCCGGCCCTGTGCCGTCGGGGGGCGAGGCACGGGGTGTCTCAGCGTGGCGGCCACGCTGACGTCCAACGTCAGGAAAGCCACCCGCTCACCGTGGAGGGTCCGTGCGTCTGGGTGCCACGCTCGTCCATCTGTGCGCCGCGGCGCCCTTCCCCGTCGCCGCGTGGGCCCGGCGTCTGGTGGACGCGGGCTTCGACAGCCTCTGGACGCCGCAGATCCTCGGGCGCGGCTCTCTCGTGCCGGACCCCTTCGTGGTCCTCGCCGCGGCGGCGACCGCCACCGAGGACGTCGAGCTCGGCACCGCCACCGTCCAGGTCCCGCTGCACCACCCCGCCGACCTCGCCCACCGCGTGCTCTCGCTCGCGGCCGTCGCCGGCGAGCGCCTGACCCTCGGCGTCAGCCCCGGCTCCACCGCCGCCGACTACGCCGCCCTCGACCGCGACCACCGCGCCCGCTTCGCGACCTTCACCGAGCACGTGGACCGGCTGCGCGTCCTCCTCGCCGACGGGCACGACGAGCGCGCCGACCTCGCCCCGGCGCCGGCCTCGGTGCCGCCGTTGCTGCTCGGCTCGTGGGGCGCCAACGTCGAGCGTGCCGCGCGGGAGTTCGACGGCTGGCTCGCCTCGGGCTACCGGAGCTCCGTCGACGACATCGTCGCCGCGCACGGACGCTTCCGGTCGGCCGGCGGCCGCCGGGCGGTCGTCTGCGCCGTGCCGGTGGACGACGACCTCGGGGTCACCCGCGACGCGCTGCAGCGCTACGCGGAGGCCGGGTTCGACGACGCCGTGGTGCTGTTCGCGCCCGGAGGTCCGGACCCCGCCCGCGTGCGGTCGCTCGTCCCGTAGGGGGTCGAGATCGCCGTCCCGGTGACGATCGATGTCAGATCTGACATCGATCGTCACCCGGACCGCGATCTCGGCCGTGACAGACCTCGTCCAGCGCCGCGTCGAGCGCCGCCGCGACGGCCTCGCGGCGGTCGGCGTCACGGCGCAGCGAGCGCGACAGCTCGAGGTGCACGAACGCCCCGCCCGCCCGTGCGGCGGCCCGCCCCTGGACGTTGCGGCGGCCCAGCAGGTCCGACCAGCGCTCGTCGTCGCCCTCGCCGACCCGCTCCCCGGCGTCCGCGAGCCGCGCCCGCACCGCGGCGAGCAGGGCACCCTCCTGCGACGCCCCCGGCGAGAGCACGACGTCGACGCCCTCGCGATCGGCGAACCCGTGGAGCTGGATCTGCGGCAGGCCCCGGTCCACGAGGAGCGCCGCGACGCGGGAGAACGGCGCGTCGTCACGCGAGGAGACGTCGGCGGGGCAGTCGGCGCGGTCGCGGGCCTCCGGCGGCGCGCCCGCCACCCGGTGCGCGCCGGCCTGCAGGTACAGCACGCCCGGGCGGCGCTCGGCGAGCGCGAGCCCGACGTGCTCGGTGGCGAGGTCGGCGTTGGGGTGCGGGACCTCGACGACCGCGTCCGGGCGCCCGCGCAGCACGATCACCAGCCAGGCCCGCTCGTCGCCGGGGTCGGAGGCGAGGAGCAGCCGGTCGTCCGAGCGGGTCGCGGCGAGACCCAGCCGCGCCCCGGCCTCCGCGGCGACCGGCCCGTCGCCGTCCGCGAGCGCGGTGGCCAGGGCGTCGAGGGCGTCGATCTCGGCGCCGCGGGGTGCGCGGTACGGGCCGTCCCGGCCCATGTCGCGCACCAGCCGGGCGACCCGTCGCGACACCTCCGGTCCCCCCACCGCCGCGACTCTGCCAGGTGCGCCGGGGACCAATCGCTCCCGGTGATCAGCAGGCGGAAAGGCACGTCCGGAGGGCCCGCGCGCGTGCCTTTCGGCCTGCTGATCTCCGCGGCGAGTCCTGGGGCCTCAGCGCGCGGGCTGCGGCGGCCCCCAGACCGGGCGGGACTCGGCCACGGGCGTGCCGGGCACGCGCTCGCGGCGGATCGGTGCACGACGGGGAGGTCCACCGGCCGGACGGGCCGGGACCGGAGCCACCGGGGCCACCGGCGGCGGCGGGACGGTCGGCGGCGGGGCGAGCGCCGAGGCACCCGACGACGGCCGAGGTGCAGCAGGCGGCACGGCCCGCAGCCCCGGCACGTGCGCCGTCGGGGCGGCGGGCGCCCCGGGCAGCAGCGTGGTCGCCGTCTCCGTCCCGCGGTGCCGCGGGGGCCCGCCGAGGGTCGTGGTCACCGCGTCCGGGTCGGCGGCGACGGGCCAGGGCACGCGGCGGAGGGGCTCGGCGGCCAGGCGTCGGCGGGAGCGCCGGGGCGGGACGGGGTCGCGACCGTCGTCGCGCCGCGCATGACGCCCGGTGGGACCGGGCTGCGCTGCTCCGTCTGCCGCTCCGAAGGGTGCGACCGGTGCTGCCATGCGGACCAGTGTGGACGTCCCTCCGGCGCTTTCTGGACCGGGGGACGGCCACTGGGCCGTCGGGCCGACGGCCCGGTGGCCGCCCGTGACGCGCCGGAGCGGAGGATGCCGACACGCCCTGTCCGGGACGAGGTCCGTCCCGGGCGGAGCAGCGGGGTCGTCACCGCGGACGCTGCCGACCCGCACGCGTCCACCGTCGGTCGACCAGGAAAGCTGGAGCCCATGACGTCCGTGCCCCACTCGTCATCGTCGGCGCCGTCCGGACCGGACTTCTCCGGCTCCGCCCGCCTGCAGGCCCGTCTCCACGACCTCGTGCCGGGCGGCGCGCACACCTACGCGCGGGGCTCCGACCAGTACCCCGAGACGGTCACGCCGATCATCGAGCGCGGCCTGGGCGCGCGGGTGTGGGACGTCGACGGCAACGAGTTCGTCGAGTACGGCATGGGCCTGCGGTCGGTGACCCTGGGCCACGCCTACGAGCCGGTGAACGCGGCCGTGCGCGACGTGCTCGGCCGGGGCATGAGCTTCTCGCGCCCGAGCCGCCTCGAGGTGGAGGCCGCCGAGGACTTCCTGGGTCTCGTCTCGGGCGCCGACATGGTGAAGTTCGCGAAGAACGGCTCCGACGCCACCACGGCCGCGCTCAAGCTCGCGCGCGCCGCGACCGGGCGGGACATGGTCGCCGTCGCCGACCAGCCGTTCTTCTCCACCGACGACTGGTTCATCGGCAGCACCCCGATGAACGCCGGCATCCCCGGCACCGTCCGGGTCGGCACGGTCGGCTTCGCCCACAACGACCTCGGCTCGCTGCGCGCGCTCTTCGACGCGCACCCGGGGCGGATCGCCGCGGTGTTCATGGAGGCCGCGACGGGCCTGCACGAGCCGGCGCCGGGCTTCCTCGAGGGCGTCCGCGAGATGTGCACCGCCGAGGGCACGGTGCTCGTCTTCGACGAGATGATCACCGGCTTCCGGTGGTCGGCGCACGGCGCGCAGGCGGTCTACGGCGTCACGCCGGACCTCTCGACCTGGGGCAAGGCGATGGGCAACGGCTACCCGGTCTCGGCGCTGGCCGGGCGCCGCGAGCTCATGGAGCTCGGCGGGCTGCGCACCGACCTCGAGCGCGTCTTCCTGCTGTCGACCACCCACGGGCCCGAGACGGTCGGGCTCACCGCCTTCCGCGCCGTCGTCGAGGCCTACCGCCGCGAGGACCCGGTCGCGACGATGCACCGCCAGGGCACGAAGCTCGCGGAGGCGTGCAACGAGGTCGTCGCCGCGGCCGGGCTCACGGACTTCGTCGACGTCACCGGCCACCCCGCGTGCCTGGTCTTCCGCACCCGGGACGCCGACGGGCACCCCTCGCAGCCGATGCGCACGGTGTTCCTCGCCGAGCTGCTGCGGCGCGGGGTGCTCGGGCAGTCGTTCGTGATCTCGGCCGCCCACACCGACGAGGACGTGGAGCACACCGTCTCCGCGGTCGAGGCCGCCCTGCCGGCCTACGAGAAGGCGCTGACGGACGGGCCGGAGGCGGTGCTCGACGGGCGTCCGGTCGCCCCGGCGCTGCGGCCGACGGCGGCACCACGACGCCTGCGGTGACGGTGCCGGCCGGGAGAACGAGGAACCAGGGGGCGACGTGATGGCTGGTCGGTGGCTCGTCACCGGGGGCGCGGGGTACATCGGCGGGCACACCGTGCGCGCGCTGCGGGCCCGCGGCGACACGGTCGTGGTGCTCGACGACCTCTCCACGGGGCTCACCGGGCGCGTCGACGACGACGTGGCGCTCGTGCGGGCGAGCGTGCTCGACGAGGACGCGGTCGCCGCGGCGCTCACCGAGCACGCGCTCGACGGCGTCATGCACTTCGCGGCCCGCAAGAGCGTGCCCGAGTCGGTCGCCCGGCCGCTGTACTACTGGCGCGAGAACGTCGAGGGCCTGCGCAGCGTGCTCTCCGCGTGCGACCGGGCCGGCGTCGAACGGTTCGTCTACTCGTCGAGCGCCGCGGTCTACGGCGCGACGTCGGGGGCGGCGGTCACCGAGGACGACCCGTGCGAGCCGGTGAATCCCTACGGGACGACCAAGCTCGCCGGCGAGTGGCTGCTCGCCGACGTCCACCGCGCCACCGGCCTGCGCTACGTCGCGCTGCGCTACTTCAACGTCGCCGGCGCCCGCGACGCGCGGCTCGCCGACCGCGGCCAGGCGAACCTCGTGCCGCTCGTGCTCGACGCCGTCGCGCGCGGGGCCGCCCCGGCCGTGTTCGGCACCGACTACGACACCCCCGACGGCAGCTGCGTGCGCGACTTCGTCCACGTCGACGACCTGGCCGACGCCCACGTCGCCGCCACCGCGCTGCTCGACGCCCCGGGCGCGGAGACCCTCAACGTCGGCGTCGGGCGCGGGTACTCGGTGCTCGAGGTCGTCGACGCCGTCGCGCGCGTCGCGGGTCGGCCCCTCGAGCCCGCGGTGGCCGAGCGGCGCCCCGGCGACCCGGCGGCGGTCGTCGCCGACGTCTCGCGGATCGCCGAGCGGGTCGGGTGGCAGGCGCGCCGCGACCTCGACGACATCGTCACCTCGGCGTGGTCGGCCCGGTTCAGCCCGTCGGCGTCAGGGTCCTGACCACCTTCCGGGCGATCCCGGTGCCCTTCCGGGCGACCTTGCCGAACAGCTCGGACACGTCGGTGAGCGGCGTGAGCACGATCCGGTGCATCGCGTACGGCGGCTCGTGGGGCCCGACGAGCCCCGGACGCGTGGTCACCGCGGCCCGGTAGCCCGCGTCCCGGGCGAGCTGCATCGTCTGCTGGTCGTAGTCGCCGGCGTTCCCGTTCGGGTAGGCGAGCAGGTCCACCGTCTGGCCGAGACCGCGCTCGAGCGCCGCGCGGCTCTCGACGAGCTCCTCGCGCTGGGTCGCGGCGTCCTCGCGGGCGAGGATCGGGTGGGTGACGGTGTGCGACCCGACGCCGTGGCCGGTCGCCGCGAGCGCCTTCGCGCCGGGCCAGTCCAGGAACATCGGTGCCCGCGCCGGCGGCGGCGGCGCGATCCGCTCCGCGATGCGGGCGACCGCCTCGACGCGCGTCGCCCGGTCGACGAGCTTGAGCTCGTCCTTGAGCGCGGCCTGGGCCTGCCGTCGCGCGAGCGGCGTCGTCAGGTCGTGGGTCCGTCCCGCCCACTCGAGCGACGTCGCGGTGCACCGGTCGAAGGCGTCGGCGAGCTCCTCCCACCAGGCGCCGATGCGCCCGGAGAGGATGTCCGAGACCAGGAAGAACGTGCCGTGCATCCCGCGGCGGTCGAGGGCCGGGACGGCCGCGTCGAGCCAGTCGGCGTACCCGTCGTCGAAGGTCAGCGCCACCGCGCGCGGCGGCAGGGAGCCGCCCGCCGCGAGGGTCTGCACGGCCTCGCCGAGCGGCACCACCGTGGCGAGCTTGTCGATCGCCGCGAGCTGGCGGTCGAAGCCACGCCGCCCGGCCCCGGGGTCGGCCGGGTAGAACGGCGTCGGGTCGATGTTGTGCCAGCCGAGCACGAGCAGCCGTCGACTCATGGCGGTCGACGGTAACGGCAGGCTCAGCGCGAGCGTGTCCCGGGCATCCGGGCGAGCACCGGCTGCGCCACGTCGCGCAGGCGCGCCCGCAGCTCCGGCGACAGGCCGTCGGTGGCGCGGCGCAGCCCGGCGTCGACCTGCGCGAGCAGGCGCGTCGGGTCGAGGGTCCCGGCGACGACGAGCGTCTCGACCGCGCGCTCGTCGGTGGCGAAGCGCGCCTTGTACGTCTCGTCACCCAGGAGGAGGTCGTACTCGTCGGCGCCCTCCTCGATGGCCTCCCGCACGGTGTGCGCCATGAGCACGAGACCGACGCTCTTCTCGGACCACTCCGGGTCGAAGCCCGCCTGGAAGTAGGCGTAGCGGCCGCCGATGCGCCAGGCGTAGAGCGCGGCCACGGCCCTCTCGTCCACCTCGAGGAACGACAGCCGCAGCCAGCCCCGTTCGAGTGCCGCGGCGGCGAAGTCGGCGTGGAACGCCTGCACGGTCGGGCTCGTGATCGTCGAGCCGCCCTCGCGGGAGTCCCAGCGCAGCTCGTGCAGGCGGAAGAACTCGGCGATGTCCCCCCGGACCTCGCCCGGGAACGCCGTCGCCCGCACCTTCGCGCCCTCGCCCTCGAGCAGCGCGCGCTCCTTGCGGCGGACCTGGCTGCGGAAGTTGCGGCTGCGGGCGCCGAGGAAGGAGTCCCAGGTGTGCCCGGTCAGCGGGACGAACGGCATGACGCCCCCACGCAGGTGGGTGGCGGCGACCCGTCCCGACATGCCCTCGCCCAGCGCCGCGACCCAGTCCGCGCCGACGTCGACGTTGTGCAGCGTGACGGGACGGCGCCCGAGCGCGCCCGCCGCCGCCCGCGCGACCTCGGCCGCGCGGCCCGGCGCGGCCACCGGCGCGAAGCGGTCGCCGACGTTCGCGCCCGCGAAGCGCACGGTCCGCCCCGAGCGGCACAGGGGCAGCAGCCCCGCGAGCGAGCCGTCGGCGTCGCGCACCCGCACCACGAACGGGGGAGCTTCCTGCCCGTAGTGCCGGGCGTAGGCGGCGTACCACTCCGGGGAGACGAAGGCGTTGCCCATGGCCTCGGCCAGGGCGCGCCAGTCGTCGACGAGGCCCGGCTCGTCGGCGGGATCGGCGAGGATCTCCACGTCACGGCTCACCCGGCCGAGGCTAACGGGCGCAGATCGGCGCACTCCCGGGCCAACCTCGTCGGCCCTCGGGCGTCCTCCGATCGGTGAGTGAATCCTCAGTGACCCGTCCCGCGCCGCTGCCCGACGGCGGTGGCCCCGAGAGCCGTCGGTACCGTGACCCGGACCCGGCGTGCGGTTCCGCTCCCCATCGGCCGCCGCGACCCCGATCCTTCTGCGAGGACTCCCTGCGATGAAGGTCAGCGTCTTCGGTCTCGGTTACGTGGGCACCGTCAGCGCCGCCTGCCTGGCGACGGAGGGCCACGACGTCATCGGCGTCGACGTCAACCCGGCCAAGCTCGCGATGATCGGCGAGGGCCGCACGCCCGTCGTCGAGGAGCGCATCGGCGAGATCGTCACCGAGACCGTCGCCTCCGGGCGCCTCACGGTCACCGACGACGTCGCCACCGCGATCCACGCCACCGACCTGTCCCTGGTCTGCGTCGGCACCCCGTCGGCACCCAACGGCAGCCTCGACACCACCTACCTCGAGCGCGCCGCCCGCGAGATCGGCGAGGCGCTGGCCTCGCGCGACCCGGCCGCCGGCCGCCACACCGTGGTCTTCCGCTCGACGATGCTGCCGGGCACCTGCCTCGGCGTGCTCGTCCCGATCCTCGAGGACGCCTCGGGCCTGGTCGCCGGGCAGGACTTCGGCGTCGCGGTCAACCCGGAGTTCCTGCGCGAGGGCTCGAGCGTCAAGGATTTCTACGACCCGCCGAAGACGGTCGTCGGCGAGCTCGACCCCGCCAGCGGCGACGCGGTCCTCTCGCTCTACGCGGGGCTGGGCGCGCCGGAGTTCCGCGTCGAGCCGCCCGTGGCCGAGATGACGAAGTACGTGGACAACACCTTCCACGGACTCAAGATCGGCTTCGCGAACGAGGTCGGCGCGCTGGCCCGCGAGCTCGGCGTCGACTCCCACGACGTCATGGAGATCTTCCTCTCCGACACCAAGCTGAACATCAGCCCCGCGTACCTGCGCCCCGGCTTCGCCTTCGGCGGCTCGTGCCTGCCCAAGGACCTGCGCGGGCTGGTGCACGCCGCGCGCCGCCACGACGTGCGGGTGCCGATCCTCGAGAACGTGCTCCCGTCCAACGACGAGCACATCCAGCGCGCCTTCGAGCACGTCGCGGCCACCGGGAAGCGCAAGGTCGGCGTGTTCGGCCTGGCCTTCAAGGGCGGCACCGACGACCTGCGCGAGAGCCCGCTCGTCGAGCTCTGCGAGCGGATGCTCGGCAAGGGCTACGACCTGCGCATCTACGACCCCGCGGTCGTCGAGTCCGCGCTGCTCGGCGCCAACCGGGCCTTCATCGAGGCCCACCTGCCCCACCTGCGTGACCTGCTCGTCGACTCCGTGGCGGACGTCACCGACCACGCCGAGGTGCTGGTCGTGGGCAAGGCGGACGACGACGTCCGCGACGCCCTCGGCCACGGGACCACGGTGCCCGTGATCGACCTCGTCCGGCTCCCCGACGCGGCGGCGCGTCGCCAACAGGAGGGATACGTCGGCCTTGCCTGGTAGAGCACTGATCGTCGTCGAGAACCTCTCGGTCCCCTTCGACCGACGGGTGTGGCAGGAGTGCCAGACCCTCACCGGTCACGGGTGGGAGGTCGAGGTGATCTGTCCGCAGGGCGCCAAGCGGGACACCGAGACCGAGGTCGTCATCGACGGCGTCCGGATCCACCGCTACCCGCTCGAGGCGGCCACCGGGGGCCCGCAGGGCTACCTCAAGGAGTACGGCACCGCCCTGTGGCACACCAACCGGCTGATCAAGCGCATCCAGAAGCGCGCGCCGGTCGACGTGGTGCACCTGTGCAACCCGCCGGACCTGCTCTTCCTGCCGGCGCTGCGGGCGAAGGCCCGCGGCGCGCGCGTCATCTTCGACCAGCACGACCTCGTCCCCGAGCTCTACCTCTCGCGGTTCCGTGAGAGGAAGGACTCGATGTACTGGGCGATGCGCCTCCTGGAGTGGGGCACCTACCGCACCGCGGACACGGTGATCGCCACCAACGAGAGCTACCGCGCCGTGGCGACCGGCCGCGGGCGGGTGCCCGTCGAGGACACCTTCGTGGTCCGCAGCGCGCCGGCCGTCGAGCGCTTCGCGCTCCGCGAGCCCGAGCCCGCGCTGGCCCGCGGGCGCGAGCACCTCCTCTGCTACCTCGGTGTCATGGGCCCGCAGGACGGCGTCGACTACGCGATCCGCGCCCTCGCCGAGCTCTCCGAGCGCCGCGACGACTGGTACGCGGTCTTCATGGGCACGGGCGACGCGTTCGACGACGTCGTCGCCCTCTCCCACGCCTACGGCCTCGACGACCGGGTGCACTTCACCGGCCGGATCTCCGACGAGGACGTGCTACGTCATCTCTCCACCGCGACGGTCTGCCTCGCGCCGGACCCGCTCAACCCGCTCAACGACGTGTCCACCATGAACAAGATCATGGAGTACATGGCGATGGGGCGGCCGGTGGTGTCGTTCGACCTGGTCGAGGCCCGTGTCTCGGCCGGGGAGGCGGCGGTCTACGCCCGACCCAACGACGTCGGCGAGTTCGCGGGCCTCGTGTCCGAGCTCCTCGACGACCCCGTCCGCTGCCGCGCGATGGGCGAGATCGGCATGGAACGCGTGTCCGGGCCGCTCTCCTGGACCAACTCGGAGAAGGAACTGCTGGCCGCCTACGAGTCGGCCATGCAGGACCGTTCCCCGTCACGAGGACGCTGAGCGTTGACCAGCTCCGCCGAGGGCCCGCGTGGCACGGGCAGCTCGGCGCGCACCACGGCAGTCGCCTTGATCCACCAACGTAGGATGCCGACCGGCATCCCCCGAGAGCGACACGCCGACGACCGGACGAAAGGCACGTCATGAGCCAGGTCCAGATCCAGTGGGATCGCATCCGCCGCCGGTGGGTGCTGATCCTCGTCATCGGCATCGTGGCGGCCGCCGGTTCGCTGGGGGCCTCGCTGCTGCAGGGGTCCTCGTACACCGGCCGGTCGGCGCTGACGATCGTCTCCCAGGACCGCGCCCCGGAGCAGGACACCGTCCTCGCCCAGGGCTACGCGGACTACTTCAACCAGGCGTCGTCGCAGCAGCAGCTGCGCCAGACCGCCGGTGTCCCCAGCTCCGTCGGCCTCAACGCCCGCATCGCCGCGGCCAGCCCGATCGTGTACATCGAGGCCGTCGCCGACAGCCCCGACGTCGCGTCCGACTCGGCCACGAAGATGGCCGTCGCCCTGCGCGACGACGTCAACACCTCTCTCGGCGGCGAGGCCCAGCAGCAGCAGCTCACCACGCTGAAC
The DNA here is from genome assembly GCF_037400275.1 of Actinomycetospora aeridis. Lineage (NCBI taxonomy): Bacteria > Bacillati > Actinomycetota > Actinomycetes > Pseudonocardiales > Pseudonocardiaceae > Actinomycetospora > Actinomycetospora aeridis. The sequence goes on from NZ_JBBEGL010000004.1 coordinate 413,761, forward strand.
CAGCAGCTCTCCGCCGCCCAGGGCGCGGGCAACCAGGCCGAGGCCAGCCGCCTGCGCGAGGAGATCAACGACATCCAGGGCCGCAGCACCAACCAGCTGCAGGACCTCCAGCTCAACGCCGGTGTCGTCTCCAACCCCACGAACGCCGGCCGCAACGCCGGCGCCGCCCTCGTCGGCGGCCTGCTGCTCGGCGCGCTGCTCGCCATGGCCCTCGGCCGCTTCGAGAACCGGATCGTGACCCCGAGCGAGGTCCGCGACCGCCTCGGCCTGCAGGTGCTCGCCGTCGTCGGCGGCAAGCGCCGCTCCGGCGAGAACGCCCGCAACGAGATGCTGCGCGCGCTGATGGGCCTCACCAACGCCCACGGCATGCCCGTCCCGGGCTCGCTCGCGATCACGGGCCCGGCCACGGCCCGCGCGTCGAAGACCCGCGTCGCGGTGGCGCTCGCGGGTCTGCGCGCCCTGCAGGGGCAGACCACGCTGCTCGTGCAGGCCGACCTCGAGAGCGACGCCGGCGGCTCCTCGGAGCTCTCCTCGATGTCCGGTGTCGCCGACTTCCTCGCCGAGCGCGGCGACAGCCGCATCGACGGCAAGGTCTTCTCCAACGGCCGCGCCCTGCTCGTCTCGCCCCGCGGCAGCAAGCGCGACGACCTGTTCGCGCTCTTCTCGCGCTCGCACGTCACCCGGCTGCTCAAGCAGGGCTCGATGCTCGCCGACCTCGTGATCATCGACGCCCCGCCCGCCGAGAGCGTCGAGGGCCAGGTCGTGTGCTCGGCCGCCGACCGCTCGCTGCTCGTCGTCGAGGAGGGCCAGACGCGTTCTCGGGACGCCTCCGCGGCGCTCGAGTCGCTGGCCCGCGCCGGCGGCACCGCCCTCGGCGTCGTGCTGGTGCGCAACCCCGGCCAGCTGGCCGACCCCGGCTTCCTCGCCGAGCGCTCCTGGACCCCGGCCCGGCTCCCCGCGGGCCCGCCCGCCGGTGGCCCGGTGCCCCCGCCGCGCCCGGCCCAGCCGCCCCAGCCGGCCCAGGTCCCGCCGGCCGACCGCACCGCCCCGATCTCGCGCGAGAAGCTCGAGGAGACCCGCGCGGCGATGGGCGTCGGCCCCGCCGAGGGTGCCAACGGCGCGCCCGTGAACGGCGTGGCCAAGCCCACCAACGGCGCGGTGCGCGGTGGCGCGGCGGCCCAGCCCACCCCGGGCACCAACGGCAGCGCGGCGCCCCGCCGCGAGGAGCCGTCGTCGGCTGACCGCCCCGGTGCTGCCGGTGCCGCCGCCGCAGGCGCCAAGCCCGCTCCCGGGGCCAAGCCGTCGCCGGGGGGCGCCTCGTCGTCCGGGACCAACGGTGCGGCCCAGAACGGTGCCCCCCAGAACGGTGCGCCGCAGAACGGTGCGCCGGCGAAGCCGCATCAGGGCTCGGCACCGCAGGGCGCGCAGTCCGGCCAGCCCGGCCAGGGCAGCACTCAGGCCGCCCCGGCGAGCAAGCCCGCGCCGACGGGCAAGCCGGACCGCCCCGGGCAGCCCCAGGGCGGGCCGGCCCCGAAGGCCTCGTCGCCCCAGCAGGCCCCGGGCGCGCCGTCCGCACCGGCTCCGGGCACACCGGGGACCCCCGGCACGGAGGCGCCGGGCGTGAACGTGCACACCCGTCGCGGCAGCGGCGCGAAGCCGTCGCCGAGCCCGAAGCCCACCCCGGGCGGTGGTCCCAAGCCGACCGGCCCGCAGGCCGGCGCCGGCCCGTCCGCCTCCGGCCCCTCGGGCCCGTCCGGTCCCCGCCCGGCGAACGCCCCCTCGGCCGGCAGCCCCAAGCCCGCCGCGAAGCCGACCGGGAAGGCCGAGAGCTCCTCGGCGTCCCCGACCTCGCCCCCCGGGGCGAAGCGCGTCGGCACGGCCCGGTTCTCGCGCAGCGCGGCCCCGGCGGGGTCCACCGCGGGCTCGCCGGGCAAGGACGGCGACCCGAAGGGCGCCGACGGCGAGCTCTCCGCCCCGACGGTGACGCTGCGCACGGAGAAGTAGCGAGCTGGACCACGACACGGCGGGAGGCGCAACGCGCGCCTCCCGCCGTTCGTGTCTCGGGGCCTTGATCGCTCCGATCACCGGCGCCGGCGAGGGCTCAGCCGACCCCGAGCACGCCCCGCATCCAGTCCGCCTGGGCCCGCAGGCCGTCCTCGAGCGACACTGCGGGGCGCCAGCCGAGGATCTCCGCGGCGCTGGAGGCGTCGCCACCGGTGCGGAAGACGTCGCCCGCGGTGCGGTCGTGGCGCACGATGTCCAGCTCGCGGCCGACGACCCGCTCGAGCACCGCCAGCGCCTCGTTCAGCGAGACGCTGCTCCCCCCGGAGATGTTGAGCACCGTCCCGGGCGGGCAGGGTCCCAGCGCTGCCGACGCCGCCAGCAGGTTGGCCTCGACGATGTCGTCGACGTAGGTGAAGTCGCGGACCTGCTCGCCGGTGCCGAAGACGTTGATCGGCTCGCCGGTCAGGCCCGCCCGCACGAACCGCGTGAACGCCATGTCGGGGCGCTGGCGGGGGCCGTAGACGGTGAAGTAGCGCAGCGAGACCGTCGGCACCCCGAAGTTCGAGGCGTAGAGGGTGCAGAGGTGCTCGGCGGCGAGCTTCGTGACGCCGTACGGGCTCACCGGCCTCGGGAGGTCGGTCTCCAGCGTCGGGTAGCGCTCCGCGTCGCCGTAGACCGACGACGAGCTGGCGTAGACGAATCGCTGCAGGGTCGCCGAGCGGCGCGCGGCCTCGAGGAGGCGCTGGGTGAGCTCGACGTTGTTGCGGGTGTAGATCGCGAACTCCGCGCCCCAGCTGCTGCGCACGCCCGGCTGGCCGGCCTGGTGGACGATGTGGGTGACGCCCTCGAGCAGCTCGTCCAGCCCGGTGGCCGTCAGGTCGGCGAGGTCGGTCTCGACGAACCGGAAGGACGCGCCGTCGACGGTGGCGAGGTTGTCCTTCTTCTGCGTCGTGTCGTAGTAGTCGGTGAAGCAGTCCACGCCCACCGTCTCGACGCCCGCCGCGGCGAGGCGACGGCAGATCGTGCTGCCGACGAACCCCGCCGCCCCCGTCACGAGATATCTGTCGGTCATGGCCCCATCGAACCCCCTGCCGATTCCGAGGCCCCGTCGGGTCACACCGGGGCCCCGGATATCCTGGTCGGGCGTGATCTCGGCGCCCGACCAGCGGCGCTGTGCAGCCGAGGGAACGAGAGGTCGCGATGAGCCCGGAGACCCCGACGTCACGATCGGGTGGCCGCCCGTGAGCCTGCTCCCCGGCGGCCTGCGTGACCGCTCCCGCACCGAGGTGGTCGTCGGTGTCGGCGCCGTCGTCGTCGTCCTCGGCATCGCGGTGGCCGCGCCCAGCCAGGCCGGCATGCTGCTCGCGGCGATCGGCGTGGGCGCGGTGGTGTTCGCCATCGCGCTGAACAACCCCGTGATCGCCCTGATCCTCGTGGTGCTGGCGAGCTTCGGCCGCACCGCGCAGAAGGAGTTCGTCTCCGTCGAGGCGCTGACGCCGCTGTTCTACGCGATGGTGATCGCGCTGGCCCTCGCGGTCGGCAAGCGCGCCAAGGAGATGCCGCGCCTCGGGACCATCGAGTGGCTGATGACCACCTACCTGGTCTGGCAGATCATCTCGGCGCTCCTGCCGCACGCGGAGGACGCCGCCGACCCCGTCACCGGCGCCTCCTCCGAGGTCTACCGCTGGATCTTCAGCGGCACGATCCTGCCGTTCGTCGCCTACGTGGTCGCGAAGTCGGTGCTCAACACCGAGCAGGCCGTGCGCTGGTTCCTGTGGACGGTCGTCGGGATGTCGACCTACTCCGCGTGGGTCAGCGTGATCCAGTTCCACGGGCCGAAGCGCCTGGTCTGGCCGCGCTACATCGTCGACGCGCCCAACTGGGAGGGGCGGGCCGTCGGCCTGTTCAACCAGCCCGTCGTCAACGGGATGCTGCTGGCGATCGGCTTCGTCGTGTGCCTCTACCTCGCGACGAGGCCGGGCACCGACCGCCGGGTGAAGTGGCTCCTGTACGCGATCACGCTGCCGACGGCCTACGCCATCTACCTGACGCACACGCGGTCGGCACTCCTGTCGCTGGTCGTCGCGCTGCTCGTCGGCGCGGTCCTGGCGAAGGGGTGGCGCAAGCCGTTCGTCGTCTACCTGGTCGCCGGCGCCGCCGGGGTCGCCGCGAACGCGCCGCGGCTCTTCTCGTCGGACCGCTCCTCGGGCGGGATCGGGTCGTCCAACGAGATCTACGACCGCCTCAACATCATGGCGACGTCGTTCAAGGCGATCGCGGAGCACCCGGTCTTCGGCATCGGGATCGGGCGCTTCCGCGCCTACAACACCTACGAGCACATCGCGTGGTCGCAGGAGATCGACTGGAACCGCGGCCGCGGGATCATCTCCCACCAGAACGAGCTGGGGATCGCCGCCGAGCTCGGGCTCCCGGGGGTCATCCTCTGGATCTCGATCCTGGTCGGGATTTTCTACCTGCTCTACCGCGCACTGCGCGAGCTCCCCGACGGCACGTTCCTCGGGCAGCCGCTCGCGGTGGTCGGCACCACGATCATGATCATCCTGGTCGCCAACGGGATGACCGTCGATCTGCGCATCCTCGACTTCGCGGGCCTGCTGCCGTTCGTGTTCGCCGGCATGGTCGTCGGCCAGCTCGAACGCTTCCGCGACACACGGCCCGCCCCCCGCGCCGGCACCCCCGGCGCCGGCCTGCCCGGCGGCATGTCGCCCGCCGACCAGGTCGAGTGGCAGGAGGGCCAGGAGGCGAAGCGCGAGGCGGTCCCCGTCGGCGCGCCGCTGGTCACCCGCCGGCCGATGGGGCTCGCCCCGTGACGGGACGCCGGCCCCCGCGGGTCGTGTGGGTGTCCACCAGCACGACCACCCAGGGCGGCATCGCGACGTGCGTGCGCACGCTCGCGGCGACCGGACTGTGGTCGCGCTGGGGCGTGCGGCACGTCGCCACCCACCGCGACGGCGGCGCCGCGGCCAAGGCGACGACGTTCGCGACCGGCCTGGCCCGGATCGCCGGCGAGCTCGTCGCGCGCCGGCCCGACCTCGTGCACGTCCACATGTCCGCGGCGGGCAGCTTCGTCCGCAAGGCCGTCGTCTGCTGGGCGGCCTATCTGTTGCGCGTCCCCGTGGTGCTGCACGTCCACAGCGGGCGCTTCCACCTGTTCCACGACCGCGCACCGGCCCCGGTGCGGCGGTTCATCCGTGCGACGCTGACCCGCGCGGACGTCGTCATCGCCCTCGGCGGCCTGATGCGCGAGCGCCTCGAGCGCATCGCCCCCGACGCGCGGCTGACCTCCCTGCCCAACCCCGTGGCCCCGGCGCCGGTCACCCGCCGTCCCGCGGGCGCGGCCCCGCACGTGGTCTTCCTCGGACGCATCTGGGCCAAGAAGGGTGCCTTCGACCTGCTCGAGGCGTGGGCGAAGGCCGCGGGTCCGCACGGCGAGGGCGGCCCCCGCCTGACGCTCGCCGGCGACGGCGAGCACGAGCGGGCCCGGGAGCTCGCCCGCGAGCTCGGTGTCGAGGCCTCGGTCACGGTGCACGACTGGCTCAGCGGTGACGAGGTCGCCGCGCTGCTCGCCGACGCCGACGTGCTCGCCCTGCCCTCGGAGAACGAGGGCCAGCCGATGGTCGTGCTCGAGGCGATGTCGCGGGGCCTCACCGTGCTCGCCACCGAGGTCGGCGGCATCCCGGAGCTGGTCCGCAGCGGCGAGGACGGGGTCCTCGTGCCGCCGCACGACGTGCCGGCGCTGGCCGACGCGCTCGGCGGGCTGCTCGCCGACGGGGAGCGCCGCCGCGCCCTCGGGGAGGCCGCGCTCGGGCGCGCCCGCGACGAGTTCGCCGCCGAGGCCGTCGCAGCCCGGATCGAGAGCTTGTACCACGACGTCCTCGGTCGCGGGGCTCCCGCTGCGGCCGGGGCCGCGCCCGCACGCTCGGTACCGTCGGTCACCGTGAGCGATCCCGACACCCGCGCCGGCTCGTGAGGCGCCCGCGCCGATCCGTCCGGGCGGAGGGCCCGCTGCGGGTCATGTTCGTGGTGCCGACGCTGGCCGTCGGCGGCGCCGAGCGGCACGCCGCCACGCTGCTGACCTCCGTCGACCCCGAGCGTGTGCGCGGCTCGGTGGTCTGCCTGCAGGACCGCGGGCGTCGTGGGGGCAACTGGGCCCGCATCGAGGCCGCCGACGTGCGGCGCACCGAACTGCACCGCGGCAAGCGCGACGTCGTCGGCATGATCTGCGGACTGCTGCGGGAGATGCACCGCGAGCAGCCGGACATCGTCGTGCTGCGCGGGTTCAACGCCGAGATCCTCGGCCGCGTCGCCGGGATCCTCGCCGGCGTCCCCCACCTGCTGGTGTGGGTCCGCAACTGCGGCGACGTCGTGCCCGCCGGGCGCGGCCGGCGCCTGCTCAACCGCGTGCTCGCCCGCATGACCGACGACGTCTACGGCGTCGCCTACGGGCAGCTCCCCTACATCACCGGCGAGCTCGGCTACGACGCCGAGAAGCTGCGCATCGTCTACAACGGCATCGACCCCACGTGGATCGACGCCGGCGACGACGACCCCGCCGCGACCCGGGCCGAGCTCGGCGTCGGCGCCGACGAGACCGTCGTCGGCACCGTCGCGGTGATGCGCCCGGAGAAGGACCACCCGACGCTGCTGCGCGCGTTCCGGCAGGTGGCCGACCGGCGCGACGACGTCCGCCTCGCGCTCGTCGGCGACGGCCCGGAGCGCGAGCGGCTCGAGGCGCTGATCGACGAGCTGGGCCTGCGCGAGCGGGTGCTCCTGCTGGGCCACCACAACGACGTGCGCCGGCTGCTGCGCACCTTCGACGTCTTCACGCTGAGCTCGCGCACCGTCGAGGCGTGCCCGAACTCCCTGCTCGAGGCCATGAGCGCCGGGATCCCCGCGGTGTGCACGGCCGTCGGCGGCGTGCCGGAGATGATCGTGGACGGGGTGACCGGCCGGGTCGTGCCGTCCGAGGACCCCGATCGGCTCGCGGGCGGGCTCCTCGAGCTCCTCGACGACCCCGCCGCGGCGCGGGAGATGGGCGCGGCGGGACGCCGGCGGGTGCGCGAGGTGTTCACGCTCGACCGCTCGGTCAGCGAGGCCCAGAACGCGTTCGAGGAGACCGTCGGCCGCACCCCGCGCTCCCCCGTGGCGACGCAGCGGCGCGACGACGCCCCGGAGCTGGCGTGGCCCGGCCCGCGCACCGAGGTGCTCGACCGCCGCCCGCTGCACGTCACGCTCGTCTTCGACGTCGCGGCCCACGGCGGCGCCGAGACGGTGCTGCGCAACACCTTCGCCCACCTCGACCCGGACCGCGTCGTCACCGACGTCGTCTGCCTGCGCGAGGAGGGCCCGCTCGCGGGTGACTTCCGCGCGTCCGGCGTCCCCGTCACGGTGCTCGACCGGCGCGGGAAGTCCGACCCGACGACCCTGCCCCGTCTCGTGGCGCACCTGCGCCGGGTCCGGACCGACGTCGTCGTCGTGTGCAACTACCACCGCGCGTCCCTGCTGCTCGGCCGCGTCGCCGCGCCGCTCGCCGGGGCCCGGTCGGTGGTCGCCGCGCACAGCATGGACCGCAAGGTCGTCGGCGCCCGGGTGCTGCCCCGCTGGGCGGTCGACACCCTGTTCCTCTCCAGCGGCCTGGCGCTGCTCTCGCCCGCCCAGGGGCAGTACCTGCGCACCGAGGAGGGCGTGAACGACGGCCCCCTGAGCCGCGTCCGCGAGTACCTGGTGCCGAACGGCATCGAGATGCCCCCGCCGCCGTCGCCGACCGACCGCGCCTCGACCCGCGCCGAGCTCGGCGTCGACGACGGGCACGTCCTCATCGCCATCCTGGCCCGGCTCAACGCCGCGAAGACCCACGAGGTGCTCTTCGAGGCCGTCGCCGGCCTCGACGACCCCCGCCTGCACGTCGCCGTCGTCGGCGACGGGTCGCGGCGCGCCGAGCTCGAGGCCGACGTCGCCCGGCGCCGGATCGGGTCGTCGGTGACCTTCCTCGGCCAGCGCCGTGACGTCGTGCGCCTGCTCGCCGGGGCGGACGTCTTCGCGCTGTCGTCGAACCACGAGGCCGTCCCCCTGTCGATCATGGAAGCGATGGCGCAGGGTCTCCCGGTCGTCTCCACCGACGTCGGCGCGATCCGCGACCTGCTCACCGACGGCGAGGAGGGCTACCTCGTCGACCGCGGCGACGCCGCGACCCTCGGGGCCCGCCTGCGCAAGCTGGCCGACGACCCGGACCTGCGCGCGGCGATGGGCGAGCGCGCCCGGGTCCGGGCCCACCGCGACTTCACGATCGCGGGCACCGCCGAGGCCTTCTCGCGCATGGTGGAGTCTGTCACGGGCCGGTGATCCGCATCCCGTCCTGCATCACCCAGGTCTCGGGGCCCTCGTCGCGGTAGACGCCCTGCTTGAGGTAGTTCTCGTCGTCCTTCATCGAGGCGCGGTTGTAGCGCGGGACGGTCTGCTGCCCGTTCTCCCAGCCCTCCACGAAGCCCGTGCCGCGGTCCCGCGAGAACTTGACGTGCAGCGTGTAGTCCACCCACTCGCCCCGGCGGACCGAGCCGAGCCAGCGCTTCGGCTCGCTCTTGAGCCCGTCGCCCCCGATGCGGATCCGGCCGTCGTTGTCGACGTTGATCGCCAGGGGCGGCGAGCCCGACGAGCTGTGCCACTGCAGGACGATGAACCACCCGCCGGACGGGTTCTCGAAGTTCTCCGGGAACTTCATCGACCACTGGTACCAGCGCTCGTCGCCCTCGTGGACCACGGCGCCCTCGGCGTTGGACTGGACCTCGGAGCGCTCCCGGCCGCCGAACGGCGGGACGTCGCCGGGACGGATGTTGAACCGCGCGGCGTGGCGGCCCTGGCGGGCGTCGGCGCCGCTGACGATGCGCATCTGGTCGTTCCCGGCGCCGATGTTGCGGCAGCGCCCGTTGAAGCCCTTCGCCTGGCAGGTGTTCCACTGCGAGAAGTCGCCGGTCTCGAAGTCGCCGACGAAGAGCTCGCGCGCACCGACCTGGACCGACGCGGTGACGGGCGGCGTCGGCGACGGGTCCGCCGAGGGGTCGGTGGGCGGGTCCTCCGTACTGAGCGACGCGGGGCTCGCCTCCGTGAGCCCGCCCGGCCCGGTCGGCCCTGGGCGGGCCTCGGCGGCCGGTGCCGCCATCCCGCCACCGAGGGCGAGCCCCGCCCCGAGGACCGCGCCGACCACCGCGCGTCGCGACGCCTTCCCCGAGACCCGTCGTGACGCTGCGCGACCGTTCGTCTCCATCCCGACTCCTGCCCCTGCCGTTCGTCGTGCCGGATCGACCGGGGACCGCCAGGGCCTGCCGCTCGTCGACCGTTTGCCGCAGCGATTCGACCACTCGTCGTGACAGGAGACAACGACACGGACTGATGAGACTCATGTGGCGCATGTGGTGCGATCCTTCGTGGCTGCTCGCGGACGCCCGACCACTCCGGAGCGCCGTCAGGGGGCCACGTACAGTCGCGACATGGCCCGTCCCGGAGCACCGACCCGTGCCTCCCTCGCGTGGTACGCCCGGCGGCTCCGATCCATGAGCCCGCAGGAGGTCGCGCACCGTGCGGCGACGGCTGGCGGCACCGTGGCCCGGCGGTTCACCGGTGACGCGGAGCCCTCCGACGCCCGCCTCCTGGGCACGGACACGGTCGACTGGGCGGCGCTGCGGGAGGACTTCCGCGCGCAGGCCGGGCGCCCCGTCCTCCTCGACCGTGTGACCGCCGCAGCGGTGGCCGCGGAGCAGCCCGACGCCACCGCCGCGCTGATCGCCGCGGCCGACCGCGTGCTCGAGCACCGCTTCACGTACTTCTCGCACCCCGAGGCCCGGTACCTCGCCGACCGGGACGGCGGCATCGACTGGTGGCTCGACCCGCTGACCGGGTTCCGGTGGCCGGACCGGCCGGCGCACGAGATCAACCACCGCAGCGGGCACGGCGACCCCAAGTGGATCTGGGAGCTCAACCGGCTCCAGCACCTGCCGTGGCTCGCCCAGGCGTGGCTGCTCACCGGCGACGAGCGCTACGGCCGCGAGGCGCTCGACCAGCTCGACTCGTGGATCACCGCGAACCCGCCCGGACACGGCATCGCGTGGCGCGGGGCGTTCGAGGTCGGGGTCCGCGCCCTGTCGGTCACCGTCGCGCTGCAGGGCCTCGCCGACCACCCCGACCTCGACACGGAGCGTTACCGCCGGGCCGTGCGGATGCTCGCCGCCGGCGCGCGGCGCTGCTGGCGCGACCGCTCCCGCCACAGCTCCGCGAACAACCACCTCGTGGGTGAGCTCGCCGGCCTCGCCGTCGTCGGCATCGCCTTCCCCGAGCTCGCGCGGGCCCGCCGGTGGGAGGCGGACGCCCTGGCGGCCCTGGCCGTCGAGGCCGGCCGCCAGATCCTTCCCGACGGCGTCGGCGCCGAGCAGGCCGTGGGCTACCAGGTCTTCACCGCCGAGCTCCTCGCCGTCGTCGCCCTCCTGCGCCGCCTGCGCCCCGGCCACCGCCCGACCGTGGAGGACGACGCGCTGCTCGCCGCCGTCGAGCGCTCGGCCGGTCACCTCGCCGACCTGGTCGGCGACGACGACCCGGTGCCGCGCACCGGCGACGACGACGAGGGCTTCGCGCTGCGGCTCGACCCGGCCCCGGTGCGCGAGGTCCGCGAGCACCTGGCGCTCGCCGCCGTCCTCACCGGGGACGCCACGGCCCGCCGCTGCGGGCGCACGGACCTCACGGCGGCCTGGGTGGGCCGGCGTCTGGACGTCCCGGACGGGCCGCCGGCCGGCCCGGGACGCGCGCCGCGCTCCGCGTACGCCCCCGACGGCGGGGTCGTGGTGCTGCGCGACGCCGGCCGGCGCGTGCTCGTCGACGTGGGCCCGCTGGGCTACCTGTCGATCGCCGCCCACGGGCACGCCGACGCCCTCGCGGTCGGGCTCGCCGTCGACGGCCACGACCTCGTCGGCGACCCCGGCACCGGCAGCTACTTCGTGCACCCGGACTGGCGCGACGCGCACCGCAGCACCCGCGCCCACCCGACCGTCGCCGTCGACGACCTCGACCAGTCCGTGTCGGGCGGGCCGTTCCTCTGGAACGAGCACGCGCGCACGACCGTGCACGAGGTGGACCTCCCGTCGGGTCGCGTCGACGCCGAGCACGACGGCTACGGCCGGCTGGCCGACCCCGTCACCCACCGTCGCGTCGTCGAGATGCCGCCCGGGGAGGACGCGGTGCTCGTCGTCGACGTGCTGGCCAGCGACGACACGCCCCACCGGGCGCGCACGACCTGGCCGCTGTTCCCCGACCTCACCCCCGACGGCCACCACGAGGGTGTCCTCGTGCGCCGTGACGGCCGGCCCGTCCTGCGACTGCTCACCGTGGCCACCGAGGCGGCCACGCCCTGGCGGCTGCGTGGCGGCGACCCGGGCGCGGGCGAGCTCGGCTGGTGGTCCGAGCGTCTCGAAGGCCGACGGCCGTGCTGGCTCGTCGGTGACGAGGTGTGGTTGCGCCCGGGAAGCCCCTGCGTGCTGGCGACGGTCCTCCTCACCGGTGCCGCGGCCACCGCCGAGGTCGCGATGCCCGCCGTGTCGCTGGCCGGTGGGACGGCCACGGTGACCTGGAGCGGCACGGGCGTGACCCGCGTGACCACGGTGCCGCTGCCCGCGGGCGTGACCACCGTCGCCGATCTCGTCCCGCCGTCCGCGGAGCCGCTCACGGAGGCGCGACTACGATGACCGTGCGGCCCTCGGCGGGACCGAGCCACCCGTCGCCCTCCAGCGGTTGGGATCGATGACCCGACGACCAGACGGCCCGGACGCGTCCGGACCCGACTCCGGTCGGCGCCTCGACGGCACCGACCGGGCGGACGGCACCCCGGTCCCGGCCCCGGCGCAGATGGTGCCGGGCGAGACCGCCGGTGATCGTCCCGGCGCCCAGGTCGAGCCCGAGCCGGAGCCGGCCGGCCCGGTGGCTACGAAGGTCTCCGACGACGAACACAACCCGAACCTCAAGGGTCTGAGCAAGACCCTCCGCAAGGGCGCGACGATCTCCGCGGCGATGCTCTTCGTCACCCAGGTGATCTCGCTGGCGCAGACGGTGATCGTCGCCCGGCTGCTCTCCCCCGCCGAGATCGGCGTGTTCACCCTCGGCACGCTGTTCGCGAACTTCCTGACCGCGATGGCGGGCGGCGGCATGAAGGCCGCGCTCATCCAGCGCGAGTACGACATCGAGGAAGCGGCCAACACGGCGTTCTGGGCGAGCGTGGCGACCGGCGTCGTCATGTCCACCGGGGCGCTGCTCGCCTCGCCGCTGCTCGGGATGTTCTTCGACGACCAGCTGGTCGGGCTCATCGCCGCCGTCACGTCGGGCACGCTGCTCGTGCACGCGCTGCTCAACGTGCCCGAGGCCCTGATGCAGCGGCGCTTCAACTTCAAGCGCAAGCTCATCGTCGACCCGCTGACCGCCGGCTCGTTCGCCGTCGTCACCGTGACCGCCTGCGCCCTCGGCTTCGGGGTGTGGGGCATGGTCACCGGCCTCTACGCCTCCCAGATCGCGACGCTCATCGCGTCCTGGACCCTCGCCGGGTGGCGGCCGGGCAAGGCGCGCTTCGTGTTCAGCACCTGGCGTGAGATGGCGAAGTTCTCCTTCCCGCTCATCGTCCAGGGCGTCACGTCGAACTTCCGCGAGATCGCGCAGCAGGCGATCGTCGGCCGCGCGCTCGACATCCCCACCGCCGGTCAGTACCGCTACGGCCGCCGGATCGGGACGCTGCCGGGGCAGGCCATCATCCAGGTGGCGTCGTACGTCCTCTTCCCGGCGTTCGCGCGCATCTCCGGGGACGCGGTGCGGTTCAAGCGCGGCTTCCTGCGCGCCCTGCGCCTGCTCTGGACGGCGACGATCCCGCTGGCCGCGCTGCTCGTCGCCATCGGCGGGCCGGCGATCGTGGTGCTGCTCGGCGAGCGCTGGGCGCCCGCCGGTGTCTTCGTGGCCGCGATGGCCGGGTTCGGCCCCGGGACGGCGCTCAACGCGGTCGGCATGGAGTCGATCAAGGGCGCGGGCAAGAGCAAGCTCCTGCACTGGATCACGGGCACCTCGCTGGTCGTCGGCATCGGGGCCCTGGTCCTGCTGCTGCCGCTCGGCCTGCTCGGCGTCGGTCTCGCGGCCTCCATCGACGGGCTGGTCTGCGGGCTCGTCACCATGGGGCTCGCCGCGCCGCTCGTGGGGCTGCGCTGGCGCGAGCTCGCCCGGGTCATGGTGCCGCCGGTCGGCGCCGCCGCCCTCGCCGGCGTGGCGACCTGGGCCCTGGAGCACTACGTCCTCGACGCGGGCTCCCAGGGGATCGTCCTCGGCCTGGTCTTCCTCACCGCCGAGTTCCTGCTCTTCGTCGTCGTCTACCTCGGCACGCTCGCGCTCTTCGCCCCGGCGACCATCGTCGAGCTCCGCGACCTGGCACAGAAGTTCCTCCAGCGTCGCCGCGGCGGGGGCGCCGCCGGCGTCGACGCGGCCGCCGACCCCGACGGACCGGACCAGGACCCGTCGTCCCGGCGCGGCGAGGACGACCTGCTCGACGCGCCCACCGTCATCCTGGGGCTGCGCTGGGACCCGCTCACCGAGCAGCTCGTCCCCGCCGACGTCCGCCCCGTCGCACCCCGCCCGCCGGGACCGCCACAGGGACCACCGCCGGGACCACCACCCGCGACGGACGGACCGCACGCCGCGACGCGCGAGCTGCGCCCCGTCCCCGCGTCCGTCCCCCCGCCGCACGTCGACGCGCCCACCACGGCCATCCGGCCGGTCGGGTCGCCGGGCCACGGGAACGGGCATCACGGGAACGGCCACCACGCCAACGGCAACGGCCACCACGGGAACGGCAACGGCCACCACGGCAACGGGAACGGCAACGGCCACCGCAACGGTGACGGCACCGGCGCCGGCGCCGGCGCCGGCGCGACGAACGGGAACGGCAACGGCAACGGCAACGGCTCCCGCCGGGTCGTCGCGCTCACCAAGGTGACCCGGCGGAAGCCCGACTAGGGCTCCCGAGATCACGGTCCGGGTGACGATCGATGTCGGATTCGACAGGGATCGTCACCAGAACGGCGATCGAGTGGCTGGCCGACTCCGACGACCCAGCCCCGCTCAGCACCCCGGCGGCGCGCCGCCCGTGCCGTCGGCGAACGGGCCGGCGCAGGGCGCCCGGCGCGGGCTCCCGAGCGGCCCGCCGCCGGGGGTGGCCTGCGCGCTGTTCGTGACGACGTTGAGCGACCGGAACATCCGGAGCATCTCGTCGGACCCGATGCTCGGCACCTCGGGCTCGGCGCCCGCCTGCACGGAGAGCGAGTTGGTGCTCGGCCCGCCGGTGCTGTCGACCACGTAGGCGCCGTAGTCGCGCAGAGCGGTCGCGAGCTTGCGGACGTCCGGTGACGGGAAGCGCTCGAGGTCGACGTCGGGCGGCAGGGCCATGAGCGAGCCCATCTTCACCTCGGGGTCGTCGCCCCGGTAGTTCTCCTCGAAGCCGCTGTCGGCCTTCGTCGCCGGCCAGCGGAACCCGCCGCCCTCGGTGCTGCAGGACAGCCCGCAGTTCAGGCTGATCTTGAGGGCGTGCCGGAGCGGCTCCGACGAGCGCATCTCGCCGACGCGCACCGTGCCGCCGATCCCCGACAGGCTCGACCCGCCGTGGCACCCGTCGATCCCCGGGCCGCGCAGCGACAGCGGATCCCAGGTGAACTCGTAGGAGGGGTCACCACCGCGGTCCAGGCGCAGCGGCTGGCCCTGCACGATCGTCGCGCGGTCCGGTGAGTCGAGCAGGAACGTCGCGCAGTGATTGAAGGAGCCGTCGGCGGTGAGGTCGGGGTCGACGTGCACCTGGAGGTCCTCGCCGTTCGCGTCGAGGGTCCGCACCGGGAACTCCGGGTCGACGCTGATGTCCTCGATGTCCAGGTAGGTCTTGCGGGCGCGGGTGTCGAACGGCTGGTAGCGCGCCGCCGCCGACAGCGGCAGGTTCCACGGCGAGTCCCAGGCGAACGGCCGGGCCATCAGGTCCCGGGCGGTGAGATCCACCGGCGCCGAGCCCGTACCCGCACCCGTACCCGCCGCCGCGGACGGCGCGAGCCCGACCAGCGCGACGACGACCAGGACGAGCACCACCCGTGCGGCGCCTCGACCTCGCGAACCCACCACGGCTGACCCCTCGCCTCGTCACCGACGGCACGACCGCTCGTCCGACCGAGCGCACCGCTGAGCGGCCCGAGACAACCATTCGGCGCAGGAGATCGACAATCGCCGGAACGGTTGAGGCTGATGGGGCTGATGAGTCCGATGTGGCGACAAGGCGACCGGCATGGCGTCGGTGTCGCGGGTGTCGCCGCTGTGCGGTAGACTCGAACACGTGAGCGAACCGGTGGGTGCGGCGGAGCGGGCACTGCTTGCCCGCACCCGCGCCCGGTTCGCGGCTCGGGGGGTGGAGCACTACCGGCTGCTCGAGGATGTGGCCGAGCTCGACCGGGCCGGGGTGGCCGACCGGACCGGGGACCGGCTGGTCGAACGACTGGTGGAGAACCTCGCCCGCTGCGACCGCCGGGAGGCGACCCGGCTGGTCGACGAGGCCCGCGACCTCACCCCCCGGGTCGCGACCAGCGGCGAAGCGCTACCGCCGCGGCTGCCCCACACCGCGGCCGCCCTGGCCGACGGGGCGGTCGGCGAGGCCCACCTCGCCATCATCCGCCGCACCATGACCCGCATCGCCGCCTTGGAGCACCTGACGCCCGCCGTGGTGGCCGAGGCCGAGGCGTCGCTGGCGGAGAAGGCGCGGGCGCTGTCCCCGGCCGGGTTGACCCGGGCCGCGCAGCGGCTGCTGGCCCACCTCGACCCCGACGGCGCCGCCCCCACCCCGGGCGAGGACGGCCCGGACACCGTGCAGCTGCTGCGCCACCGCAACGGCACCATGGACCTGCGCGCCCGCCTCAGCGACGTCATCGCCGCCACGATGATCGACCACGGGTTCGACGTCCTCTCCGGGCCCGCCGGCCCCGACGACCACCGCGACGTGGCCGTGCGCCGCGCCGAAGCGCTCAAAGAGCTCTTCGCCCACGCCTTCGGCCCCGGCGGGCTCATCACCGACACCCCCCACGAACCCCGACCCGACCAGCCCGCCACCCCCGAACCGGCCGGTTGGACCCACAACGAGCCGACCGAGCCGGGCGAGCCGACCGAGCCGACCGAGCCGACCGACGGTCAGGACGCGCTGATCCCGGAACCCCGGCGCCCCGAACCCGAGAAGACATCAACCGCGGCCGCCACTTCGCCCGCAGGTAGCGCGGGGCGGGCGCTGATCACGGCCACCATCGACCACGACTGGCTACGCCGCGCCGTCGGCCACGGCCTCCTCGACAACCAGCAGCTGGTCGACGCCGCCACCCTGCGCCGCCTGGCCTGCGACGCCGACATCATCCCCGTCGTGCTCGGCACCCGCTCCGAACCCCTCGACATCGGCCGACGCTCCCGCACCGTCCCCGACGCCATCCGCCGCGCGCTGGCCGTCCGCGACCAAGGCTGCGCGTTCCCCGGCTGCACCCGCCGACCCCGACGCTGCCACGCCCACCACATCAGATACTGGAGCCACGGCGGCCCGACCGAGATCGACAACCTGGTGCTGCTCTGCACCCACCACCACCAGCAGATCCACCACGCCGGCTGGCACGTCGAGATGATCGACCACCGGCCCTGGTTCACCCCACCACCCTGGATCGACCCCACCCAGCAGCCACGCCCCGGCGGGCCCGCACCGCCCCTGCCGACTGCGGCGTAGGCCCTCTTGGCGTCCTGAGGGCGGCTAAGTCCGGCGAGGTGGGGCCACCCGCACGGTCGGGTCGACGACGACCCACCGCCCGCCCGCGGCCTCGACCTCCGGAAGCCGCGTGCGCATCTCCTCGAGCAGGTCGGTCACGAACAGCACGACCTCGTCCGGCGCCCGCCGCGTCACCTCCTCGGGCCCGACGATGGGCACCGCGACGCCGGGCACGCGCCGTCCCCACTTGCCCGGGGAGCCGTCGGCGATCGCCGGGAGGAGGTCCGGGCCGACCGACGCACGGTTGAGCAGCGGCACCGCGCGGGAGGCCGCCGCGTAGCCGATCACCGACCGGCCGGCGTCGCGCCGCTCGGCGAGGTGCTCGCGCAGCGTCCCGGCGCTGGCGTCCGCGGCGGCCCCGAGTGCGGCGACCACGCCGGCGTCACGGACCCCGACCCCCTCCTCGCGCTCGATCTGGGTCTGCACCGAGACCTCGTCCCGGGGCCCCGGCACCCCGGTGCGGCGCGCGGCGAGCAGCACGGTGCCGCCGTAGAGGTCGAAGAGCAGGGCGTGGGTCACCTCGAAGCCGATCTCGGCGAGCATCGCGGTGAGCACCGGTGTCGAGTAGTAGGCGAAGTGGCCGTGCCGCAGCGCGTTCCACCCGCCGTCGGCGACGATCGCCGCCAGCGTGTGGAACTGGAGCACGAGGACCCCGTCCGGCGCCGTCGCCGCCGCGCGGGCGGCCAGCCCCTCCCGCTGGTCGGCCTCGTGCATGAGGCCGAAGCAGTCGACGACGACGTCGGCGGGCCGCCCGTCCGTCACCTCGGCGAGTCCCGCACCGGCCAGCAGGTCGAGCCACGAGCCGCCGTGCGGGCTGCCGAACTCGGTGACCGTCCCGCCGCCGGCCGGGACGAGCCCGGCGGCCTCGACGCGGGCGACCGCGTCGCGCGCCTGGTCGACCAGCGCCTGGGGCTCGGCGCCACGGGGCTCGTCGGGGGTCGTCGGGTCCTCGGCGAGCTGGGCGAGACCGCAGGACGCGCACAGCCACATCCGCAACGGGTGCACCGGGTCGGGGCCGGGGTCGTCGCCGGCCGGGAAGAGGTCGGCGGGCGGCTGGTCGCCGAGGTCGAGGACGACGTCCCCCTGGGTGGAGCGGCACCACCGGCAGGTGGGTGCTGTGTCGCGGGAGCCGCGGGGGTCCGGGTGCGGAGAGGCCACGGTGCTCTTCTATCCGGGCCCCCGCGGTCGCCCGCGCGCGGGGTGGGAGGGTGCGGTGCGTGGAGGTCCTCACCAGCTCGATCGACGGGGTGCTGCTCTTCGTCCCCACCCCTCACCACGACGACCGCGGCTTCTTCGTCCGCACCTTCGACACCGCCATCGCCCGCGAGCACGGCGTGGACCTGGGGCCCGACGCCCAGGACAGCCAGTCCCGCTCCCGGCAGGGCACGATCCGCGGCATGCACGGCCGCCGTGGCGACGGCGAGGCCAAGGTGGTCCGCGTCGCGCACGGCGCGGTGCTCGACGTCCTCGTCGACGCGCGGTCCGACTCGCCGACCTTCGGCACCGTCGCGACGTTCCGGCTCGACGACACGGACTGTCACCACCTCTACGTGCCGCGCGGTCTCCTGCACGGCTTCCAGGCGCTCACCGAGGTCGCCGACGTCTGCTACCGCATCGACCGGCCCCACGCGCCCGGCGAGGACGTCGCCGTCGCCCACGACGACCCCGATCTCGGCATCACCTGGCCCCTGCCCGTCGGGCCGATCTCGGAGCGGGACCGCACAGCCGGTACATGGCGCAGCCTGATCGAGCACCGATGACCACCCCGGTCGTGGACGGCCCCGGTGTCCCGTTTGCACTTCTGTGACCGAACGGACGTTTGATGTCGCCGAACGGAGCAACCCCACGGATGGAGACGGACGGCCGTGGGTCTACCATCCGCGTCGTGACCAGTCCGGTGGAGCGCACCGCGGATGTCCGTGACGGCGCCACGACCTCGATGGCATCGACCTCGTCCGGACCAGCGACCGCGCCGGTGACCACACACCCGAGGACGCCCACACCGATGACCTCTCCGGCCCATGCGCAGACGCCTGCGCCACGAGCCCCCTCCCCCGAGGAGACCACCTCGTCACCGGCCAGGACGGTCGTCGCGTCGGCATCGTCGCCGACGCCGATGTTCAGCTTCCTCACCACCGCGTACCGCACCGAGGACGTCCTCGAGCGGATGATCTCCTCCGTCCTCGCCCAGACGATGACGGACTGGGAGCTGGTGATCGTCGACAACGGCTGGTCGGACGCGATCGCCGACGTCGTGCGACCGCATCTCTCCGACCGCCGCGTCACGTTCGTGCGTCAGGAGAACCGCGGCGCGGCCGGCGGCACGATGGCCGCCGCGGCCGAGGCGCGCGGGCGCTTCCTCGTCCCGCTGAACTCCGACGACGCGCTCGAGCCACAGTTCTGCCGCCGCATGGCCGACCTGGTGGAGCAGACCCCGGACGTCGCCGCCGTCACGTGCGACGCCTACCTCTTCGTCGACCCGGGCGAGCAGCGGATGGTGCGCACCTACCTGCGCAACCCGGCGGCACGCCGGCGCTCCGACCCGGCCAAGCGGCTCAGCGTCGCCGACGTCATCGACGGGCCCTGCCCGTACTACAGCGCCGCCATCCGCAAGGACGTGTGGGAGTCGCTCGGCGGTCTGGCGTCGGACACCCCGATGGTCGACGACCTCGCGTTCTGGCTCCGGGCGCTCGCGGCGGACCACGACGTGCGGATGATCCCGGACGTCCTCGCGCGCTTCCGCGTCGAGACCGACTCGGTGAGCCGCCCCGCGGAGGCCGCGCGCGCCGAGGAGTTCGAGGTGCAGCGCGAGCGGGCCCTGATCCGCGCCGTGGAGACCTCCGGCGACGCCGACGCCCAGGCTGCCCTCGACCGCGTGCTGCGCAAGCTGCGCTACGTCCAGTCCCTGCGCCGGGCCCGCCTCGCGTTCCGCGCGGGCGACGTCGAGGACGCGCGCCGGCACGTGGGCGTGGCGTTCGGCCAGCAGCGCACCGCCCGCAGCGCGGGGCTGCTGCTCTCGCTGCGGCTCGCCCCCGGCGTCCTGCGGCGGATGCACCCCGCGAAGCAGAAGGTCCAGGCGCGGGTGGACGCCGTGCGCCGGCTCGGGTGGCGCCAGCTCCTGCGCTCGGGCCGCGACGCCCGTGGCACCCGCGACTCCGGGACCCCATGAGGACGCTGGTCCTCACCAACCGGCGTCTGGACTCCCGGCAGAGCGGCTACGACCTGCGCGTCGTCAACCTCTGCGCGCACCTCCCCGGCGAGGTGCACCTCGTGGTCGCTCCCTACCAGGCCCCGGGCACGGCCCGGCGCGGGTTGCCCGTCGACGGCGTCTTCGCCTCGGTCGAGGAGCTCCCGCCGTTGCAGGGCCGGGTCACCGGGTGGCGTCGCCACCTGCGGCTGTCCAACGCCCACTTCCTGCAGATCACCCGCCCGGCGGCGTTCGACGCGGCGCGGGCGCGGCTCGCGGAGGTCGTGCGCGAGAAGGACATCAGCCACCTCGTCGTGTTCGGGGGCGACGTCGCCGAGCTCGCCGCCGGGATCGACGTCCCCCGCACGGTCCTCGACGTCTGCGACAGCACCGGGCTCACCGCCCGGCGCGCGCTCGAGGGCGTCACCCGGCGCGCGCGGTGGATCTCCGACCGCGTGGACGTGACGCGCAAGAGCCGCACGGAGGCCCGGTTCCCCGACCACTTCGGCCTCGTCACGGCCATCAGCGACCCGGACGCCCGTGCCGTCGAGGGCGGCCGGCACCCCGCGGGGACCGTGCGCACGATCCCGAACGGCATCGACGAGGCCTACGTCGGCGACCTCCCGCCCGCCGGCGACCGGCGCGGCGTCGTGTTCTGGGGCAACCTCGCGTTCGGCCCCAACCACGAGGCGCTGTGGTTCTTCCTCCACGACGTCTTCCTGCCGCACCTGCGCGACAAGGACGTCGAGCTCTGCGTGATCGGCGGCAGCCCGCCGTCCTGGCTGACGGACGCGGCCGCCGACGAGCCGCTGATCCGCCTCGCCGGCTACGTCGAGGACCTGCCGTCGGGGGTCGCCCCGTACCCGGTGATGATCAACCCGATGCGCACGGGCAGCGGGCTCAAGAACAAGGTGCTCGAGGCGTTCGCGCTCGGCCGCGCCGTCGTCACCACCCGCCGCGGGGTGGAGGCGATGCCCGAGGTGCGCGACGGCGTCCACGTCCTGTGCGCGGACGACGCCCCCGGGCTCGCCGACGCCGTGCTCGCCGTCCTCGACGAGCCCGCCCGGGGCGAGGAGCTGCGCCGCGCCGCCCACGAGCTGGTGCTGGCGCACTACCGCTGGGGCGTGATCGGGCCCCGCTGGAGCGAGTTGGTCACCACCGGCATGTGAGCGAACTTCGGTGCCATGGCACCGAAGTTCGCTCACATACCCGTCAGCTGGGGCGCAGGGACTCGTCGAGCGTGCCGGCCTCCTGGCGGTCCTTCAGGACCGCGAGGCGCGTGAAGCGGCGGTCGAACGCCTCCTGCGTCAGGCCGCGCGCGCGGTACTCCCGGATCAGCTCCTCGGCGCCGTCGGCCACCGACCACGCGGGACGGAACTCGGGCAGGAACTTGCCGATCTTCGTGAAGTCGACCCGGTAGGACCGGGGGTCGCCGCCGGTCTCGCCGGTGATGACGAGCTCGGCCTCGGGCACCGCGACCTTCACCGCGTCGGCGATGTCGCGCACCTGCACGTTGTTCTCCGTCGAGCCCACGTTGAACGCCTGCGCGCGCACCGTGTCGGCGGGCGCCGCGAGCGCCGCGACGACCGCCCCGCCGATGTCCGCGGCGTGGGCCAGCGGGCGCCAGGGCGTCCCGTCGCTCATGACGAGGATGCGGTTCGACAGCAGCGCGTGCCCGACGAGGTTGTTGAGCACGATGTCGGCGCGCAGCCGCGGCGAGAAGCCGAAGGCGGTGGCGTTGCGCATGGAGACCGGGACGAAGTCGTCGTCGGCCATGTCGACGAGGTCGGCCTCGACGCGGACCTTCGACTCGGCGTAGGGGGTCACCGGCTTCATCGGCGCCTCCTCGTCGAGCACGTCCTCGGTGCCCGACGCCCCGTACACCGAGCAGGTGGAGGCGTAGACGAAGCGCGACACACCGGCCTCCTTCGCCAGCCGGGCGAGGCGCGTGGAGGCGTGGTGGTTGATGTCGTAGGTGTGCTGCGGCGCGAGGGCCCCGAGCGGGTCGTTCGACAGCGCCGCCAGGTGCACGACGGCGTCGAAGCCCGCGAGCTGGTCGACGGTGACGTCACGCAGGTCGACGGCGAGCGCCGGGGGCTCCGGGGCGGGCAGCTCGCCGAGCACGCAGTCGGCGTAGAGGCCGGAGTCGAGCCCGGTGACCTCGTGCCCCGCCCGCGTGAGCAGCGGCGCCATGAGGGTGCCGAGGTAGCCCTGGTGGCCGGTGAGCAGGACGCGCATCGGAGCGGTCCCTCCTTCGTGTGATCCGGGGACGCTAGACAGACGGTACGGGCGCGCCGAGCAGCGCCCGCGTCAGGTGGAACCCCTCCGCGTAGCGCACCCCGGCCTGCACCCCGCGCACGCGCGCGAGGCCGCGGAACGTCTCGTCGTCGAACCAGGCGCGGGAGACCTGGGACGGGTAGTGCTCGTGCAGCAGCCGGACCTTGTCGGCGACGACGTCGGGATCCAGCGGCCACAGCAGCGGCGGCTGGGCGAGGTCCGGCTCGGCCTTGAGGATCTCGTAGCCCAGCACGAGGTGGTCGCGGAACACCGTCGGCACGAGCTTCGCGAGCTCGCGGTGGTCCTGGTGGTCGTCACCCCGGTGCCCGGCGAGCACGAGGTCCGGCTCGCAGGTCCGCCGGAACGCCTCGAGCGCCTCCTTGGCCCACTCCCAGTGGGTCGGGAGCCGCCCGTCGGGCATGTCGAGGACGGTGACGGCGAGGTCGGCGCCCGGGCAGAACGCCGCCAGCGCCGCCCGCTCCTCGGCCTCCCGCGGCGTCCCGCCCCCGGAGAGGACGAGCGCGCGGACCCGCAGGCCCGGACGGCGCCGGCACAGGGTCAGGACCGTGCCGCCGGCACCGATCGGGATGTCGTCGCAGTGCGCGGCGAGCAGGACCAGCTCGTCGACCGTCTCCGGGAGCAGGGCGCGCACGGGCTCAGCGGCCGAGGGCCTCGTCGACGAGGCCCTCCAGCGGCGGGCGCTCGGGCTCGCGCTCCCAGACCATCCAGGGCCGCGTCCCGGCGCGGTACGCCGCCTCGAGCGCGTTGCGCTCCTTGAGGGTGTCGGCGGGCTGCCAGAACCCGTCGTAGGTGTAGGAGAGCAGCTTGCCCTCCTTCGCCAGCGAGGTGCAGGCGTCGCCGACGAGGTCGCCGTTCTCCGGGATGTAGTCGATCGCCTCCGGCCGCAGCGCGAAGTACCCGCCGTTCTCGCGGATCCGCATGTCGGTGACCGGGTAGATCGAGTTGACCCGCTCGCTCGGGTCGATGTCGACGATGTGGAACACCGCCTGCGGCGGCACCGCGAGCAGCGACGCCGTCGCGTCCGACTCCCGGAAGCGCTCGATCATGTCGTCGATCGGCGCGTCGGTGAGGACGTCGGCGTAGTTGGCGAGGAAGACCTCCTCGTCGTCGACGAGGTGGCGCACGCGGCGCAGGCGCTCGCCGATCGGCGACTCCAGGCCGGTGTGGACGAAGTGGATCGTCCAGTCGGCGATGTCGGAGCCCTGCAGCTCGACCTCGCCGTGGCGCATGACGAAGTCGTTCGACTCGGTCTCGTGGTAGTCGAGGAAGTAGTTCTTGACGTGGTGTGCCCCGTACCCGAGGCAGAGGATGAACTCCTTGTGCCCGTAGTGCGCGTAGTAGCGCATCACGTGCCAGATGAGCGGGCGCGGCCCGACCATCTGCATCGGCTTGGGGGCGTCGGAGTCGCCGTTGCGCATCCGCATGCCGTAACCACCGCAGAAGAGGACGACCTTCACGGGTCGAGCACCTTGCCAGAACCCGGTTCGACCACCTGCAGCGAGGGGATGGGGAAGACGAGCGTGCCGCCCCACTCGGCCACGTGGGCGAGCTGCGCCGTGATCTCCTCGCGCAGGTTCCACGGGAGCACGAGCACGTGGTCCGGGCGGTCGGCGTCGATCCGCTCCGGCGGGTGGATCGGGATGCGGGTGCCCGGCGTGTACCGGCCGTGCTTGTAGGGGTTGCGGTCGACGGTGTAGGCGAGCAGGTCGGGACGGATGCCGCCGTAGTTCAGCAGCGTGTTGCCCTTGCCCGGCGCGCCGTACCCGACGACCGACCTCCCCGCGTCCGCGGCCTCGATGAGGAAGCGCACGAGGTCGTTGCGGATGCGCGAGACCTCACCGGCGAACCCGGCGTGGCCCTCGACCGTCCCGAGGCCCGCGGCCTCCTCCTCGGCGAGCACGTCCTCGACCGCCGGCGAGGCACCGACGCCCAGCTCCGTCGGCCGCGCCCAGCAGCGGATCGAGCCGCCGTGGGTGGGCACCAGCTCGACGTCGACGAGCTCGAGGCCGCCCGAGCGCAGCGCCTTCTGCGCGGTGCCGAGCGTGTAGTACTGGAAGTGCTCGTGGTAGATCGTGTCGAACTGGCGGTGGCGCATCAGGGTCAGCAGGTGCTGCACCTCGATCGACACCCAGCCGTCGTCGGCCACCATCGCGCGCAGGCCCTGGGTGAAGCCCACCAGGTCCGGGATGTGCGCGTAGACGTTGTTGGCCACGACGAGCGCCGCGGGCCCGTGCTCCTCGCGCACGGCCGCCCCGGTCTCCGGCGACAGGAAGGCCGTGATCGTCGGCACGCCCTTCTCCCGGGCCGCCGCGCCGACGTTGGCGCTCGGCTCGACGCCGACCGCCCGCATCCCGTCGGCGACGACGTGCTGGAGCAGGTAGCCGTCGTTGCTCGCCGCCTCGACCACCAGCGAGTCGGCCGTCAGCCCGGCCCGCTCGGTGGCCGCGGTGACGAACCGGCGCGCGTGCTCGACCCAGGACGTCGAGAACGACGAGAAGTACGCGTACTCGGTGAACGTCTCGTCCGGGTCGATCAGGGGCGGCAGCTGCACCAGCAGGCACGAGCGGCAGACCCGCGGGTGGAGCGGGAACGTCGGCTCGGGGGCCTCGAGGGCCTCCGCGGTGAGGAACAGTTCGCACGGCGGCGTCGCGCCGAGGTCGACGAAGCTGGCCAGGTCGGCCGAGCCGCACAGTCGACAGATGATCTTGTTTTCCAAGGTTCCCGTCTCAGTAGGCGCCGTCCCCGCGGAACACCGCGGAGACCGTCTTCCACATGATCACCAGGTCCATCGCGGGCGACCAGTTCTCCACGTAGCGCAGGTCCAGGCGGACCGACTCCTCCCAGGACAGGTCGGAGCGACCGCTGACCTGCCAGAGCCCGGTCATGCCGGGGCGCACGAGGAACTTGCGCTTCGCCGCGTCGGTGTAGGCGTCGATCTCGCCGGGCAGCGGCGGGCGCGGCCCGACCAGCGACATCGAGCCACCGATGACGTTCAGCAGCTGCGGGAGCTCGTCGAGCGAGTACCGGCGCAGCAGCTGCCCGATCCGGGTGACGCGGGGGTCCTTGCGGAGCTTGAACAGCGGCCCCGAACCGTCGTTGGTGCCGGCCAGCAGGTCGTCGCGCAGCTTGTCCGCGTCCGGCACCATCGACCGGAACTTGATCATCCGGAACGTCTTGCCGCGCTGCCCGACCCGGGTCTGGCGGTAGAACACCGGGCCGCCGTCCAGCTTGACGATCACGGCGATCGTCGCGAACACCGGCAGCAGCAGGAGCAGGAGCGCCGCGGTGGTGACGCGGTCGAACATCAGCTTGAACACCCGCGGCACGCCCGAGAGGCGCGGCTCGGTGAGGCGCAGCAGCGGCAGGCCGTCGACGGGCGCGACGTGCAGGCGCGGGCCGGCGACCTCCATGAGACCCGGGTCGACGACCAGCTCGGAGCCGGTGCCCTCGAGGTCCCAGGCGAGGCGGTGCAGGCGCTTCGGGCTCCAGCCCGGCGTCGGCGCGACGGCGACGACGCCGTAGCGCCCGCTGCCCACGCTGGTGGACAGGTCGTCCAGGTCGCCGAGGACCGGGACGCCGGCGACGTGGCCCTGCCCCTCCTCGCCGAGTCCGGTCGGCGTGCAGGCCGCGATGACGACCCAGCCCATGTGCGGCACGCGACGGGTGCGCTCGACGAGGTCGCGCACGGCCTGCTCGGTGCCGACGGCGAGCACGGGCAGCATCCCGCGGCCGCGCTTGCGGGCCTGGTGCAGCCAGCGGCGCAGCATGTAGCGCCCCGCCATGGCGGCGAGGCCGGCGACCGGCAGCACGCCGAACACCCAGGGCCGCACCCCGAGACGCTCGATCGCCAGGCCGGCGAGGCCCAGCACGATCGCCGCGGAGACGAACGCGCGGATCAGCCGGCTCCACTCCTCGGAGCCCTGGCCGAGGGTGCGCGGGTCCCAGGCGCGGCAGGCGACGATCGCCAGCGGCACCATGACCGCCACGACCCCCGCGAGCGCCCACGGGTCGGAGCTCTGCGGGCCGGTGCCCTCACCGAAGCCGACGACCGCACCCAGGACGACGCAGACCGCGAGGGTCGCGAGGTCGGACGCGGCCACCGCGAGCGCGAACTTGCGCTGCCAGCTCGTGGCCACCGCCACACTGCCCGGCTGCTCCGGGCCCTCGTCCTCCCAGATGCGCACGAACCCGGGCGCCGTCGGCGCCGGCTCGACGAAGACGGGCCGCTCGGGGTCGCTGTCCATCGCGCCCACCGGACCCATCGTCGGCATCTCGGTCACCGACAGGTCCTGCACCGGTGACTCGGACCGTGCTTCGGACCGTGCCGCGGTGGGCACAGGCGGGTCGACCGGCCCGGCTGCCCCGGTGGGCAGGTCGGTCCGCTCGACCTCGACTCGTCCGTTCCTCACGTGGTCGCCCCCGCGTCCTCGATCGCGCGGGGAGAACGCTCCCCGCGACACCTCGTCGGCTGTGTGGACACCTCTTCGGGACGTAAGACGTCCCGGGGAGCGTCCGGTTGCCTCGGAGGTCGTGCGGATTCCGGCCCGGACCGGGCGCGGCGTCACGGGTGGATCAACGAGTGCTCCGCCGGGGAGGTCACGCCGCCCGGCCGACGGAGGCTGCGCCGGTCGGGTCGGGGCGGGAGCCTAGATGCACCGTCCGTACCCGCTTCCCGGGCTTCGCTGCGCCGACGGGGAGGCCCGTGCCTCGATCGGTGCGCCGGACGGGACCTCCCCGCCGAGACGCCCGTCGCACCGGGTGATGGCGCAGGTCACCACCTCCGTGGCCCGGAGTCCCACACGGGACTCACCCGGCCGGTGGGTATCGTCGGGTCCACCGACCCACAGCACCGGAGCCCGTCGGGCCCCGCAGGGCCGGGTCCGTGCGGCAGGAGAGACCGTCGGTCCCGGGGAGACCCGATCACCCCGAACGAGGAGAGCCGTTGAGGCGCACGCACGTCGCCACCCGAGGCCCGCGCCGGCTGCTCAGCGCCCGGAGCGGTCGGCTGGCCGTCGTGCTGGCCCTCCTGTCGCTCCTGGTGCCGGTCCTCGCCGCGCCGGTCGCCTCGGCGGCCCCGCCGCCGACCGACGAGCGGCCGATCTGGGTCCTGCCCGAGTCCGGCGACATGCTCGCGGGCTTCGGCCGCAGCGACTACGACGAGCAGGACGGCACGCCCCGCCAGGTCCCGGCGCCCGAGGAGCCCGGCCGCCAGGCGATCGAGTTCACCGTCGAGGGCGGCGGGCAGCGCTCGGAGATGCGCCCGCGCATCCCCGACCAGGTCGAGGGCGACGTGCAGTACTACACGTACGGCGCGCAGCTCGCGCCCGACTTCCCCACCGACGCGCGCACCTGGCAGCTGCTCTTCCAGTGGCACCACTACGGCGACTCCGGGTCGCCGCCGGTCGCGGTGGAGGTCCGGGAGAACCGCCTCATGCTCGCGGCCGAGGGCGAGAACCTCACCGACCTCGGGCCTGTGCGCGCCGGCGACCGGGTGGACCTGACCCTGCGCATCGCGTTCTCGCGAGATCCGGACCGCGGCACCGTCGACGTCTGGCGCGACGGGCGCCCCGTGCTCGAGGACTATCGCCCGCCCGGCGGCACGCTGCTCGACGGCGGCAACTACATGAAGGTCGGGCTCTACCGCGACACCGACGTCGACGAGGAGGGGCGCGTCTACCTCGACGACCTCCGGATCGGGCCGAGCCTCGCGTCGGTGCAGCGTCCCGGCTCGGCGTCCTCGTCGATCGAGAACGCCACCGACCCGGGCGAGCAGCCCGCGTCCCCGGCCGACGGCGCGTCCGACGTCGCCCCGTGGATCGCGGCGTTCCTCCTGCTGATCGTCGCCGGCGCGGCCGTGGCGGCCGTCAGCAGGCGCCGCACCCGCCGGTGACCTCGCCGACATCCCCTCGCCGACATCCCTGCTCGGGCGCCCGTGACACCATGAGGACGTCTCGCCGAGGCGAGCGGTCCGCCGTGGTGTAAGGGCAACACCTCGGATTTTGGTTCCGATGATCCTGGTTCGAATCCAGGCGGCGGAGCAATGGCGCCCGACCGGCGGTTGCGTCCCCTGTTCGTGACGCAGCGTCGCGTCCTTAGTATCCGCTTCGCGCGGAACGAGCCGTCGCGACCGACGTCGACGGCCTCCGCCGGAGGGGGACTCCACGATGCAGCACTCGCCGACGGCCGCCCACCAGGTGCCCGCCTACGTCCTCGGCGGCTACGAGTCGGGCATGGCCGTGGTCGGCTCGCTGGGTCGGGCCGGGGTCCCGGTCGTCGCGGTGCTGACCTCGCCGCGCGAGATCACGCGGCACTCGCGGTACGTCGGCGGGAGCGTGACCGTCCCGGACCCCGCCGACCACACCACCGACTACGTCGAGGCCCTGCTGGGCCTCGCCGACAGCCACGGCCCGGGCGTCGTCGTGCCGACCACCGACGAGAGCCTCGAGGCCGTCGCGGCCCACCACGCGACGCTCTCGGCGCGCCACACCGTGGCCTGCCCGCCGGACGCCGTCGCCCAGACCTTCCTCGACAAGCGGATCACCAGCGAGATCGCGGACCGCGTCGGCGTCGAGGCCCCGATCACGGCCGCGCCGGCGTCGTACGACGAGCTCGCGGCTCTCGCCCCGCGCCTGCGCTTCCCGTGCCTGGTCAAGCCCGCCGAGAGCTACCGGTACAACCGGGCGTTCGGCGTGAAGATGAAGCGCGTCCACACCCCCGACGAGCTGCGCACGGCGTGGGGCGAGGCGCACGAGCTGGGGATCGGCACGATGGTCCAGGAGCTCATCCCGGGCCCGGAGACCGGCGGGGTCAACTACAACGTCTACGTCGTCGACGGCGAGCCGCTCGTCGAGATGACCTCCCGCAAGCTGCGGCTGAACCCGCGGGACTTCGGCTACCCGTCCGCGGTGGTCAGCGGCCACGTCCCCGAGGTGGTCGAGCCCGGACGGGCGATCGTCGCCGCGATGGGCATCGAGGGCTTCGCCAACGTCGAGTTCAAGCAGGACGAGCGCGACGGCCGCTACCGGCTCATGGAGGTCAACGGGCGGCCGAACATGTCGGGACGCCTCGCGGTGCGCTGCGGCGTCGACTTCCCCCTGATGACCTACCGCCACCTCGTGCACGGCGAGCGTCCGGTCGCCGCGCCCTGGCGGGAGGGCGTCTACTGGGTCAACGAGTTCAAGGACACCCGCATCCTGGTCGACCGCTGGCGCGACGGGCGCCTGCCGTGGCTGCGCGGCGTGCGGCCCTACTTCGCCCCCCGCGTCCACGGGACGTTCGACGCGCGCGACCCGCGCCCGTTCCTGGCCCGCCTGCGCGACCGCGTCACCATCGAGGACGCCCCGGCGACGGCCGGGTCCGCCGCGCGCTGACGCCCGTCGGGGGCATCAGCTGCGGGGCAGCACCTCGGTGGGGTGCTCGCGCGGGTCGAACACGCGGGGGTCCGGACCGGGGTCGGTGACCCCGGAGTCGGTGATCATGTCGGCGAACGCGTCGACCGCGAGGGCGACGCCGAGCACCACCGCGAGGGCGACGCCGATCGCCCCCAGCGTGTCGGTCGGGTAGTGCACCTCGTCGGCGATCAGCCCCGCGCCGACGGCGACGACGAGCCCCGCGAGGCCGGCCACGGCGAGCAGGCGCAGCGCCCGCGGCAGCACGGTCAGGCCGAGCACCAGCACCCCGCACGCCACGGCGAGCGACGCGACCGAGGTCGTGTGCCCGCTCGGGAAGGCGAGCTCGCCCCCGCGGGTGCGCTCGACGATCGGCTTGAGCACCAGCGACGTCGTCACCATCGCCGTCGGCGGGCCCAGCAGCACGAGGGCGAGACCCCGCCCGCCGCGCAGGCGCCACGCGAGCGGCGCGAGGACGAGCAGCGCCACGGCCACCGGCAGCGGCCCGCCGATGGCGGCGAACCCCTGCGCCACCCCGCGCGCGGCGCCCTGCTGCGCGTCGAGCAGCGCGGTCACCCGCCGGTCGGTGCGCCCCGCGTCGGTGTCGCCGGCGTAGCGCCAGGCCAGGACCGCGGTGACCACCGCCGCGACCACCGCCGTGAGCGCCACGCGGCCGCGGTCCGGGACCCGTACGAGGCGTCCGGAGCGGTCGGCGAGGCGTGTCTGGGAGCCCGACATGGCGGTACAGGATGCCGGATCACCGGGGTGGGTCGAGGAGGCTCCCCGCGACGGGGCAGAGTAGGCGCCGACGGTCGTCGCTGCGTCGACCCCGCGGCCCAGGCCATCGCTCGATCGTCGGAACCGGACCCGTCGGGAGGATCCGGTGATCGAGGAACGCCGGAGGTGGGGCATGCCCGCGGACCACGGCCCCGACAGCGCGAGCACCACGATCATGGCCAGGACGCCGGCGCCCGATCGCCCCGACGCCCGGACCGCGCTGCTCGACCGCACCGGCACCGCCGTCCTCGCCGCGACGCTCGTGCCCTCCCCCGATCCGCACGGCTGCACCGCCGAGCTCGACGCCGTCCTGGCCGCGCCCGAGGCGCGGGCGGGCGGCCCGGGCCTGCGGGCGCTGCTGCTGCGCCAGAGCCTCGTGGCGCGCGTGCTGCTCGCGGCGGAACCGACCGCCCCGACCACCCCGGACCCGGCCGTCGAGGCCCAGCTCGACGAGCTGCTCGACCTCGTCGCGCAGCACGGGCTGTCGCTGTTCGGCGCCGAGGCGCAGATGCTGCGCGCCCGCCGCGCGCTGCTCGCCGGCGACGAGGAGGCGGCGCTCTCCGCGGTGTCGACCGGCCTCGCGCACTTCGAGGAACCGATCCTCGTCGACCACGCGCCCACCGTCGCCGAGCACCGCCACAACGTCTCCTGCTCGCGGCGCCTCGCGGTGAGCACCCTGGTCTCGCTCGGCCTCCACGACCTCGCCGACACCCTCGCCGACGACTCCGAGGCGTCGTCGGGGCACGCACCGGGCGCCTACGACCGCGTGCGGCTCGGGGTGTCGTGGGGCCTGCGCCTCGAGCGCGCGGGACGGCCCGGGGACGATCGCCTCGCCGACGCCCTCGCTGTCGCCGCCGACCTCGCGCCCGTCGCGTCGCCGGCCCAGCGCCCCCTGCTCCTCGCGGCCGAGGTGCTCGCCCGGCCGGGTCGCGGCCCGGCGGCCACCGCGCAGGAGCGCGACCGCGCCCGGCGGGACGCCGCGGCCCTGGGCGGCGACGGCGTGGTGCCCTCCCAGCACGACCGGCTGCTCGTCGAGCTCGCCCGCTCCCGCGCCCTCGAGTGCGCGGGCGACGAGGACGGCGCGGTCGCGGTGCTCGCGGAGCGCCGGGCGTGCCCGCCGCGGGGCGAGCCGAGCCTCATGCTCTCGGTGACCCGGGAGCTCGCGCGGTTGCGCACGCGCGTGGCGACGTCGGGCAGCGCGCGGCGGGCGGCCGAAGCGGCGCTGGGGAACTACGTCGCCGACCTCGAGGCCGAGGTGTGGGCGCTGCACCGGGCGCGGGCGCTGTCGCTGCGCACGGGGCTCGCGCACGACCGCCTGCGCCGCGAGCACGGGCAGGTCACCGCCCTCGCGATGGCCGACCCCCTGACGGGGCTCCCGAACCGCCGGGCGCTCGACCGCCACCTCATGGAGGTGCTCGGGAGACGGGGCGTCGCGGGGCCCGTCACGCCGCCGGCCGTGGCGATGATCGACGTCGACCGCTTCAAGCAGATCAACGACACCGCCTCCCACGCCCGGGGCGACGAGGTCCTGCGCGGGGTCGCGACGGCGTTGCGCTCGTCGTTGCGGGGGCTCGACCTGGTGGCCCGCTACGGCGGTGACGAGTTCGTCGTCGTGCTGCCCGAGACCGCCGTCGCCGACGCGGCCGCGGCGCTGGGCCGGGCGCGGGCGGCGGTGCGGGCGCTCCCCGCGCCCCACGGGTGCGCGGTGACGCTCTCGGTCGGCGTCGTCGCGGCCCGCATCGGGGAGGGGCCCGCGGAGGTGCTGGCCCGCGCCGACGCCGCGATGTACGCCGCGAAGCGCGCCGGGGGCGACGCGGTCGGCACGCCCGACGCGCCCGCCGCCGGGGCGTCCCCGCGGCGCCCCCGGTGAGCGGCCCGGCCGCACGCCCCGCCCGGGCCGCGAGGACGCGGTCGTAGGATCGGGCCGTCGAGCCCCGGACCCGGGGCCGGACCGCGCAGGAGTGGCAGGAGTGGGAGTCACCGAGCCGATGCCGCCCAGTCCGACCAGCAGCCAGACCAACGGCCCGGCCGCCGGCCCGACCGCCGTCGTCGTCCTGGCCGCCGGTGAGGGCACCCGGATGCGTTCGGCGACGCCGAAGGTGCTCCACCCCGTCGGGGGTCGCAGCCTGCTGGGTCACGCGGTCCACGCCGCGGCCGGCACCTCGCCGGAGCACCTGGTCGTCGTGGTCGGGCACGAGCGCGAGCAGGTCGGCACGCACACCCTCGGGCTCGCCGCGGAGCTCGACCGCGAGGTGCTCACCGCCGTGCAGGACCGCCGGCGCGGGACCGGGCACGCGGTCGCCTGCGGCATCGCCCGCCTGCCCGCCGACCTCACGGGCACCGTGCTCGTGTCCTACGGCGACGTCCCGCTGCTCGACACCGCCACCATGCGCGCCCTCGTCGCCGAGCACGCCGACGGCGCCTACGCGGTGACCCTGCTCACTGCCGAGCTGGACGACCCGCGCGGCTACGGCCGGGTCGTGCGCGACGAGCACAACCAGGTCACCGCGATCGTCGAGCACCGCGACGCGACGCTCGAGCAGCTCGCCATCAACGAGGTCAACTCCGGGGTCTACGCCTTCGACCTGCCGTTCCTGCGCGACGCCCTGAGCAGGTTGACCACCGACAACTCCCAGGGCGAGCTCTACCTCACCGACGTGGTCGCCACGGCGGCCTCCGAGGCGCGCGGTGTGGGCGCCGTCGAGACCGCCGACCCGTGGCTGGTCTCCGGCGTCAACGACCGCGTGCAGATGGCCGAGATCGGCACCGAGCTCAACCGCCGCCTGCTGGAGCGCTGGATGCGCGCCGGGGTCACGGTCGTCGACCCGCGCTCGACCTGGGTCGACGTGGGCGTCCGCCTCGAGCGGGACGTCACGCTGCACCCGGGCACGCAGCTGCACGGCAGCACGGTCGTCGCCGAGGGCGCGGCGATCGGCCCGGACACCACGCTCACCGACGTCACCGTCGGCGCGCGGGCCACCGTGGTGCGCACGCACGGCTCGTCGTCGCGGGTCGGCCCCGAGACCTCGGTCGGGCCGTTCGCCTACCTGCGCCCCGGCGTCGAGCTCGACGCCCGCGGCAAGATCGGCACCTTCGTCGAGGTGAAGAACGCCCGGATCGGCGAGGGCAGCAAGGTGCCGCACCTGACCTACGTCGGCGACGCGACCATCGGTGAGGGCAGCAACATCGGGGCGTCCTCGGTGTTCGTCAACTACGACGGGGTGACGAAGCACCGTACGGTCGTGGGGTCGCACGTCCGGACGGGCTCGGACAACACCTTCGTCGCCCCCGTGACGATCGGCGACGGTGCCTACACCGGCGCGGGCACCGTGGTGCGGGAGGACGTCCCGCCCGGGGCGCTCGCGGTGTCCTCGGGCCCCCACCGCAACGTCGAGGGCTGGGTCGTGCGCAAGCGGCCCGGGACGGCGGCGGCCCAGGCGGCCGAGGCCGCGCAGAAGGCGGCGGACGCCGACGAGGCAACGATGCAGGAGGACCCGTGACCGTGAGCATGTCGTCGATCCCGAAGAAGAGCCTCATGCTCTTCTCCGGACGGGCCCACCCCGAGCTGGCGGAGGAGATCGCCAAGGAGCTCGACGTCACGATCACCCCGCAGGCGGCGTACGACTTCGCCAACGGGGAGATCTTCGTCCGCTTCGAGGAGTCGGTCCGCGGCTCCGACGCCTTCGTGATCCAGAGCCACACGGCGCCGATCAATCAGTGGATCATGGAGCAGCTCATCATGATCGACGCCCTCAAGCGGGCGTCGGCCAAGCGGATCACCGCCGTGGTCCCGTTCTACGGCTACGCACGCCAGGACAAGAAGCACCGCGGCCGCGAGCCCATCTCGGCCCGTCTGGTCGCGGACATGCTCAAGACCGCGGGCGCGCACCGGATCATGACGATCGACCTGCACACCGACCAGATCCAGGGCTTCTTCGACGGCCCCGTCGACCACCTGCTGGCCAACAAGGTCCTCGCCGAGCACCTGCGCGACACCTACGCCGACCACGACCTCGCCGTCGTCGCCCCGGACTCGGGTCGCGTGCGCGTCGCGGAGAAGTGGGCGGACATGATGGGCGGCGTCCCGCTGGCCTTCATCCACAAGACCCGCGACAAGACCCGCCCCAACGAGGTGGCCGCCAACCGCGTCGTCGGTGACGTCGCCGGGCGCTGCTGCATCCTCGTCGACGACATGATCGACACCGGCGGGACGATCGCCAAGGCCACCGAGGCCCTGCTCGCCGACGGCGCGTCCGACGTCGTCATCGCCGCCACCCACGGCGTGCTCTCCGGCCCGGCCGTCGAGCGGCTCTCCACCTGCGGGGCGCGCGAGGTCATCGTCACCAACACCCTGCCGATCCCGGACGAGAAGCGCTTCCCGTCGCTCACCGTCCTGTCGATCGCACCGGTCATCGCCCGCGCGGTGCGGGAGGTCTTCGAGGACGGTTCGGTGACGAACCTCTTCGACGGCAACGCCTAGCCTCCCTCCCGTGGGCCTCTGGACCGAGCACGTCGTCCCTCGGCTGGTCGACGTCGCCCTCGGCGGCGAGGACGTCCGTGCGCTGCGGGAACGGGTCGTGTCCCGGGCGCGCGGCGAGGTCGTCGAGCTCGGGTTCGGCAGCGGGCCGACGCTGCCGCTCTACCCGGCGGCGGTGACCTCGGTGCGCGCCGTGGAGCCCTCGGAGGTCGCACGGCGCCGGGGCGCGCGGCGGATCGCCGAGGCGCGGATGCCGGTCGAGCACGTGGGCCTCGACGGCGCGGACCTCGCGCTCCCCGACCGCTGCGCCGACACCGTCGTCAGCACCTTCACGCTCTGCACGATCCCGGACGTCGAGCGCGCGCTGCGCGAGGTCCGCCGGGTCCTGCGCCCCGGCGGGCAGCTGCTGTTCCTCGAGCACGGCCTGTCCCCCGACCCCCGGACCGCCCGCTGGCAGCACCGCCTCGACGGGCTGCAGCAGCGCCTGGCGGGCGGGTGCCACCTCACGCGGCCGATCGACGAGCTCGTCCGCCGCGGCGGGCTGACCGTCACCGACCTCGCCCACGACCGCCTCCGCGCCCCGGGGCCAATGAGCTACCTCTTCCTCGGCGCCGCGACCCCCTGACCCACCCGTCGGCCGGTCGGCGAGATCGCGCCCGCGACGACCCCTGAAGATCACCAGGTCGAAACGCACCTTCCGAGGGCCTCGCGAGGTGCCTTTCCGCCTGCTGATCTCCGGCGCGGTCGCGCCCGCGTCAGGGGCGGCGGGCCAGCATCGAGGCCTGGGGCAGCGCCCGCGCCCGGGACGCCTGTTCCGCGGTGCGGACCACCCGGGCGGTGACGTCGAACCCCGCCGCCTCGAGGAGCGCCGCGACGGCGTCGGGCTGCAGGCGGCGGAAGTCCAGGGAGACGGGGTGCCCGAACGCCTCGTCCTGGTGCGAGACGTCGTCGCCGACCTGGAAGGCGACGAGCAGGTGCCCGCCGGGCCGCAGCACGCGCCGGAACTCGCCGAGGACCGCGGGCAGCTCGGGCGCGGGGACGTGGATCAGCGAGTACCACGCGAGCAGGCCGCCGAGCGAGCCGTCGGGGACGTCGAGGGCCGCCATGTCGCCGACGTCGAACCGGATGCCCGGGTGCTCCCGGCGGGCCAGCGCCACCATCGCCGGCGAGAGGTCCACACCGCGCACCGGGACGCCGAGCGCGTGCAGGTACGCGGCCACCCCACCGGGCCCGCTGCCGGCCTCGAGCACCTCCCCGCCGGCACCCTCGACGAGCTCCGCGAACGCCCCGAGCACCGCCCGGTCGAGCGCCGACCCCGCCAGCTCGTCGCGGAAGTGCTCGGCGTAGGCCTCCGCGATCGCGTCGTAGCCGGCGCGCGTCGACGCCCGGTCGGAAGGCACGGACACACCGTAGGTATCGTGGGCGGCGCACTTCGGCGAGGGTCGGTCCGCACGGGCCGGCCGTGATCGACGCGGTGCGGCCGTCCGGTGCTCCGGGTCGTGGCCGCGCGCGGCGCGCCGACCCGTAGACGACACCGCAGGAGAACGCACCATGGCCGACGAGATCCGCATCGCCGCGGAGACCCGCACCGAGTTCGGCAAGGGCGCCGCGCGTCGCGTGCGTCGCGCCGGCAAGGTCCCCGGCGTGCTGTACGGGCACGGCACCGACCCCGTGCACCTGGCCTTCAACACCGTCGAGTTCGCCGCGGTGCTCCGCGAGAACGGGCGCAACGCCCTGCTCACCATCACCGGCCTGGGCGGACAGGCGCCGATGGCGCTGGCCAAGAGCATCGTGCGCGACCCGATCAAGGGCTTCTTCGAGCACGTCGACCTCGTGCTCGTCCGTCGCGGCGAGAAGGTCCAGGTCGACGTCCGCGTCGTGATCATGGGCGAGGCCGCGTCGGGCACCCTGGTCTTCCAGAACGAGGACACGCTGACCGTCGAGGCCGACGCGACCAACATCCCCGAGGAGATCACGGTCGTCATCGAGGACGCCGAGATCGGCACCCAGTTCCTCGCCGGCGAGATCCGCCTCCCCGACGGCGCCGAGCTGATCTCGGACCCCGAGCTCCTCGTCGTCAACGTCACCGAGGCCCCCACCGAGGAGGCCATGGAGGAGGAGATCGACACCGAGGGCGCGGGTGTCGAGGAGGACGTCTCCGAGGCCGAGGCCGACGAGACCGGCGAGTCGTCCGAGGCCGCCGACGGCGACCAGCCCGCCGAGGGCGGCGACTCGGGGACGTCCGAGTCCTCCGACGAGAGCTGACCGGCAGCCCGTGAGCTCCCCCGCTGCCCGGCCCGACGGCCCCCTGCTGGTCGTCGGGCTGGGCAACCCGGGCCCGGACTACGAGGGCACCCGGCACAACGTCGGGTTCGTCGTCGCCGACGTCCTCGCCGGGCGCCTCGGTGCCCGGTTCTCGCCGCACAAGCGCTCCGGCGCGGACGTGGCCGAGGGCCGGCTCGCCGGCCGCCGCGCGGTGCTCGCCAAGCCCCGCGGCTACATGAACCTCTCGGGCGGCCCGGTCGCCGGCGCCGCCCGCTTCTTCTCGGTCGACCCGACCGACGTGATCGTCGTCCACGACGACCTCGACCTCGAGTTCGGCGTCGTGCGCCTCAAGCGCGGCGGCGGCGAGGGCGGCCACAACGGCCTGCGCTCCATCTCGAAGTCGCTGGCCACCAAGGACTACCTGCGCGTGCGCTTCGGCATCGGCCGCCCGCCGGGACGCCAGGACCCCGCCGACTACGTGCTCAAGCGCTGGTCGGCGGCCGAGCGCAAGGAGCTCGACGTGTCGGTCGAGCTGGCTGCGGACGCCGTCGAGGCGCTGGCCACCGAGGGCCTCGAACCGGCCCAGAACCGCATCCATTAGCTCCGCAGGTACGCGAGCACCGCGAGGACACGGCGGTTGTCGTCGGGCGCCGCGTGCAGGCCGAGCTTGACGAACGCCGAGCGCGCGTAGGCCTCCACCGTCTTCTCCGACAGGTGCAGGCGCTCGCCGATCCCGTGGTTGGAGCGGCCCTCGGCCATCACCGCCAGGACGTCGCGCTCGCGCTCCGACAGCGCCTCGAGCGGATCGCGGACGCGGCGCCGGCCGACGAGCTGGGCCACCACCGACGGGTCGACGACGACCCCGCCCGCGGCCACGCGACGCAGGGCGTCGGTGAGCTCCTCGACGTCGGCGACGCGCTCCTTGAGCAGGTACCCCGCTCCACCGCTGTCGGACTCCACGAGGGCCAGCGCGTAGTGCGGCTCCACGTGCGCCGAGAGCACCAGCACCCCGATCCCGGGGTGCTCGGACGCGAGGGTGCGGGCCGCGTCGAGGCCCTCGGTGGTGTGCGTCGGCGGCATCCGGATGTCGACGACGACGGCGTCCGGCGGGTCGGCGCGCACCGCTGCCAGCAGGGCCTCGGCGTCGCCGACCTCCGCGATCACCTCCATGCCCTGCTCGGCGATCAGGCGCGCGACGCCCCCACGGAAGAGCGCCGCGTCGTCGGCCACGATCACCCGCACGGCACGCTCGCCGTCACCCGCGTCCCGCGCCCGCTCGGGCTCGACACCTCCAGCCGGCCACCCAGCGCGGCGACCCGGTCGGCGAGCCCCCGCAGCCCCGAACCGTCCGCGTCCGCGCCGCCGACGCCGTCGTCGACCACCTCGACCCGCAGCCCGACCCCGTCCGGCACGACGCTGACCTCGACCTTCGCCGCCGCCGCATGCTTCGCCGCGTTGGTCAGGGCCTCGGAGACGACGAAGTAGCAGGTCCGCTCCACCGTCTCCGGCGGGCGCTCCGGCGGCACGGCGGCGAGCACGACCGGCAGGGGCGCGCGCTCCGCGAGCGAGAGCAGCGCCGGGCCCAGGCCGCCGTCGGTCAGCAGCGGCGGGTAGATGCCGCGGGCGAGCTCGCGGAGCTCGGCGAGCGCGGCCGTCAGCTCGTCGGACGCCTCGGCGAGCAGGGCGTCGACCTCCCCCGACGACCGGCCGCGCGCCAGCCTCAGCGCCAGCCCCACCGCGACGAGACGCTGCTGCGCGCCGTCGTGCAGGTCGCGCTCCACCCGGCGCCGGGCACCGTCGGCGGCCTCGACGAGCCGGGCCCGCGACGCGCGGACCTCCCGCAGCTGGTGGCGGACCTCGGCGTGCAGGCGCTCGTTCTCCAGCGCGAGGCCGGCGCCCGCGGCGACCGCCTCGACGAGGTCCGGCTCGGCGGTCAGCGCGGGGTCGTGCAGCAGCGCCGCGATCGGCTCGCCCTCGCGCTCGAGGAACGTGACGGCCCGCCCGCCCACCTCGACGCGCTCCCCCGCCGCGTCGACGAACTCGTCCGTGCCCGGGCGGCGGTGGACCAGCTCGACCGACGGGTCGTGCAGCGTCCGCGCGACCACCGAGCGCAGGCGCTCGGGCACCGCCGGACCCCCGCCGAGCTCGACGACGAGCCGCCCGATCCCGGAGCGGTCGAGCCTGCTGCGCAGCAGCCCCAGCAGCAGGGCCGCGGGCCAGACGACGAGGACCACCTGCGCGGACCACGCCAGCCACACCCCGGCCGACGGGGGCAGGAGCAGCAGGATCGCGGTGCGCTCGACCAGCAGGGTGGCGACGACGACCGTGCCGCCGACCAGCCCCGGCGTCAGCGCGCGCCGCGCCGCGGCCCCCGCGGCGCGCCACCGCGTCCACACGGACACGAGCACGGACACGAGCAGCACGACGACCACGGCCTGCACGGCGAGGTCGACGACGTCCGGGCGGAACTCGCCGCCCGAGGGCGTGATCACCAGGCCGTTGGGCGGCGGGCCGTCACCCCGCCCGCGGCGTGCCCCGATCGCCAGGAAGACCGCGTCCAGCGGCACCGAGAGCAGCCAGCCGATCCCGACGAGGACGCGCTGGCCTGCGCTCTCGGTCCGCCCCGTCGGGAAGGTGACGAGCAGCTGCACGAACACGCTGAGCGCCACCGAGCCGAGGAGCACGCCGACGACGAACGCCGGGGTCGTGTCGACGGCGACGACGAACCGCGCGAGCCAGGCGAACCCGAACACCACCATGAGCAGGCCCGTGCGGCTGTCGGGGCGGCGGCGCCGCGCGACGAGGCCGACGCCGACGAACGACCAGGCCACCGCCAGGGAGAGCACGAGCGTCGGGGCGACCAGCTCGGCCGGGACCGTGTAGCCGCCACGGACCAGGGCGACCGACGCAGCGGCGCCCGCGAGGACGGCCGCGACCGGCACCAGGCGCGTCGTCACGGCCGGTCCCCCAGGACCCGCCGCAGCGCGTCCCCCGACAGGTCGTCCTTCGCGATGAACCCGCGTGCCGGGCTGGAGTCGACGCGCGGGCCGTAGTCGTCGCGGGCACGGCTGGACACGAGCACGACGACGGGAGCCGCCTCGTCGCCCGCCAGCACCTCGGCCACACCGAAACCGTCGAGGTCCGGGAGCCGGATGTCCAGCAGCACGACGTCGGGCGCGAGCGACCGGACGGCGTCGAACGCGTCGGCGGCGTCGCCCGCCTCGCCGACGACGTCGAAGCCGTCCGCGACGAGCAGGCGGCGGGCGAGCGAGCGGAACGACGCATGGTCGTCGACGATCAGCACGCGGTCGGTCACGCTCCGGACGCTCGCACCGGGGCGAGCCGCGCCACTACGGGGACAACCCTGCCGCCCGCGAGGGATGTCCTGCTGGTCGGGTCCCGGCGCCGCGCGGACGCTTCCGGGGCATGACGCTCATCCGCCGCCATCCCCTCGTCACGTTCTTCGCCCTGACCTACGTGATCGCGTGGGCCTTCCTGCCGTTCGGGTCCTTCGGGGCGTTCGCACCGCTCGTCGCGGCCCTGGTGGTCGTCCCGGTCACGCAGGGCGTCGCGGGCCTGCGCGAGCTCGGGAGGCGGCTCGTGCGCTGGCGCGTCCCCTGGTGGTGCTGGGCGCTCGCGATCGCGGTGCCGCTCGCCGTGCACGTGCTCGCGGCCGTGCTCGGCGACCCGTCCCCGCTCCTGGTCGCCTCCTGGGGCGACGTCCTGCTCGTGTTCCTGCTCCGCCTCGTGGACCCGACGGACGGGGCGCTCGGCGAGGAGCCCGGCTGGCGCGGGTTCGCGCTGCCCGGGATGCAGGCGCGGCTCTCGCCGCTCGCCGCGACCGCGATCCTCGCCGTGCTGATCACCGTCTGGCACCTCCCGCTCGTGCTCCTCGCCGAGGGCGACCGCGCGACCACGCTCATCGGCATGATCGTCGGGACGGTGGGCGTCACGTTCTGGTACTCGTGGCTGTTCGACCACACCGGCGGCAGCGTCCTGCTGGTCGTCGTGGCCCACGCTGTCGAGGGCGCGATCCAGGACGACACCGTCCTGTACTTCACCCTCTGGCTGGCCCTCGCGGTCGTCCTCGTCGTCGTCGACCTCAAGGCCTGGCTCGGCCGCGCGCCGACGGCCGCGACGACGGACCTGTCCCGTGCCCGGACGGGGGTGCTGCGATGAGCGCCGAGACCACCGGGACCACCGCGACCACCACCGAGGGCCGCGTCGCTCGCCTCTTCGGCCTCTCCGGCGACCGCTGGATGCGCCACGCCAACCCCTGGAGCGTCTGGACCCGCTTCGCCGTGCTGCCGCTGCTCGCCCTCGCCGCCTGGAGCCGCGTGTGGATCGGCTGGTGGGCGCTGCTCGCCGCCGCGGTCGTCGTGGTGTTCACGGTGGTCAACCCGCTGCTGTTCGCGCCCCCGCGCTCGACGCGGCACTGGGCGTCGAAGGCGGTGTTCGGCGAGCGGATCGTGTCGGAGAAGGGAGCGGAGAAGGGAGCCATTCCGGAACAGTTCGCGGGGTCGCGGGTGCCGGTGGTGACGTCGTCGCTGCAGGTGGTCGCGCTCGCCGCGCTCGTCGTCGGCCTGGTCCGGCTCGACCTGCTGCTCGCCGTCACCGGCGTGCTCTTCTGCCAGTGCGCCAAGGCCTGGTACCTCGATCGCACCGTGCTGCTCTTCGAGGACATGAAGACCCGCGATCCCCACTACGCAGCCTGGGAGTACTGATGGACGACCTCCTGCTCGCCCGCCTCGCCGGCCCGATCGCGATCCTCGCCGGTGCGCTGCTCGTGCTCACCGACCTCGGCCGGCTGGTCGCCGGCCGGGACGTCGCCGACATCGCCGGCGACCCGCTGACGATCCTCGCCAACGCCGGTTTCGCGGTGGCGTTCGCGGTGCTCGCCGTCGCGCCGGTGGCGGTCTACCTGCGCGACGCCCGGGCCCTCGGGTCCCTCGGCGCGGTGGCGACGGTCGTCGCCCTCGTCGGGACCTCGCAGTTCGGCGGCAACATGTGGTTCGACGGCTTCGCCGCGCCGTGGCTCGCCGCCGTGGCGCCCGGGGTGTTCGCGACCGACCGCTCGGCGCTGCTGGTCGTCGGCGCGCTCGCCGGCTACGTGCTCTTCGGCCTGGGCTGGGCGCTCTACGGGACGGCGCTGCTGCGCGCCCGGGTACACCCGCGGGCGGTGGGCGTGGCGTTCGTGGTCAGCGGCGTGCTCTCGCTGGGCGCGGGGGCGGCCGGGTTCGCCTGCCCGCTCGGGCTGACGGTGGCCGTGCTGGGGTGGCGGCTCAGTCGACCGCGTTCTCCAGCCACGCCTCCTCCAGCTGCTCGCGCTCGGTGAGCAGCGCGCGGAGCTCGGCGTCGAGCGCCAGGAGCCGGTCGGGCTCGGTGGCCGCGGCGGCGAGCTTCTCGTGCAGCCTCGTCTCCTCCGTCGCGATCTTCTCGAGGCGCCGCTCGATGCGCGCGACCTCCTTGCGCGCGGCGCGCCGCTCCGCCTCGGAGCGCCCGCCCGGTTCCGACCGAAGGGCACCTTCGCTCGATCTACCCGAGCGAAGGTGCCCTTCGGTCGACTCGGGCAGGGCCGCGCGGCGGCGCAGGTACTCCTCGATGCCGCCCGGCAGGTCGGTGATCTTCCCGTCGCCGAAGAGCGCGACGGCGCGGTCGCAGACGCGCTCGGTCAGGTAGCGGTCGTGGCTGACGACGACGAGCGTGCCCGGCCAGCCGTCGAGGAGGTCCTCGAGCTGCTGGAGGGTGTCGACGTCGAGGTCGTTGGTGGGCTCGTCGAGCAGCAGGACGTTCGGCTCGGTCATGAGCAGGCGCACGAGCTGCAGGCGCCGCCGCTCACCGCCGGAGAGCTCGGAGACCGGCGTCCACTGCCGCGAGGCCGGGAAGCCGAAACGCTCCGCGAGCTGCGAGGCCGTCTGCTCGTAGCGCCCGATCGTCACGCGCTCGGCGATGTCCTCGACGGCCTGCAGCACGCGGCGGTGCAGCGGCAGGTCCGAGAGGTCCTGCGAGAGGTGCGCGAGGCGGACCGTCGTGCCCTGCACGCGCTTCCCGCCGTCGAGGGGACGCTCCCCGGCGACCGCGCGCAGCAGCGTCGTCTTGCCCGAGCCGTTGACGCCGACGATGCCGATGCGGTCGCCCGGCCCGATGCGCCAGGTCTGGCGGTTGACGAGCGTTCTCTGTTCTCCACCTTCTCGGCCGCCGACGGTCAGCGTCGCGTCCTCCAGCTCGACGACCGTGCGCCCGAGACGGTGCTTGGCCATCGTGACGAGCTCGACGGTGTCGCGGGGCTCGGGCACGTCGGCGATCAGCGCCTCGGCCGCCTCGACGCGGTAGCGGGGCTTGGAGGTGCGCGCCTGCGGGCCGCGCCGCAGCCACGCGAGCTCCTTGCGGGCGAGGTTGCGCCGGCGCTGCTCGGCGGCGTCGGCGAGGCGTGCCCGCTCCGCCCGCGCGAAGATCCAGTCGCCGTACCCGCCCTCGTACTGCTCGACGTGGCCGTCGACGACCTCCCACGTGCGCGAGGCGACGGTGTCGAGGAACCAGCGGTCGTGGGTGACGACGACGAGCGCGGTCCGGCGGGCGATCAGGTGCTCGGCGAGCCAGCCGACACCCTCGACGTCGAGGTGGTTGGTGGGCTCGTCGAGGACGAGCAGGTCGAGGTCGCGGACCAGGGCGGCGCACAGCGCGATCCGCTGGCGCTCGCCGCCGGACAGGCCCTCGACCGACGTGTCGAGCCCCCGGTCGCCGCCCGGGCGCAGACCCTCGACGACGGCGCGGCTGCGCGGGTCGGCGGCCCACTCGTGGTCGGGCACGGCGCCCCCCAGCACGGCCTCGCGCACGGTGCTGCCGGACAGCTGCGTCTGCTGGGACACCAGCGCCATCCGCAGGCCCCGTACCGGGCTCACCCGCCCGCCGTCCGGGGTCAGCGCCCCCGCGAGCACCGAGATCAGCGTCGACTTCCCACCGCCGTTGCGGCCCACGACACCGATCCGGTCGCCGGTGTCGACGCCGAGCGAGACGCCGTCGAGGACCGGCTTGGGGCCGCCGAAGCCGATCGACACCGACTCCAGGTTGACGAGGTTGGGCACGGTGCTCTTTCTCCGGTCTCTCCAGGGAGCGCGAACGCGGACTTCGCGCGCATAGAAGCAGCG
Source organism: Actinomycetospora aeridis (assembly GCF_037400275.1). Lineage (NCBI taxonomy): Bacteria > Bacillati > Actinomycetota > Actinomycetes > Pseudonocardiales > Pseudonocardiaceae > Actinomycetospora > Actinomycetospora aeridis. The sequence goes on from NZ_JBBEGL010000004.1 coordinate 458,162, forward strand.
AACAGCACGTTCGCTGCGCATGGGGGCGAGCGAGGGGGCGAGCGAGGGGGCGAGCGCGAGGGGGCGGGCGTCAGGCGTAGGCGCCGGGGCCCGGGTCGGGGCGGGGTGGGGGTGGGCCGGGCGGGCCGGGGGGTCCGTCGCCGTCGACCACCCGGGCGCCGGGCACGGGGCCGTGGGCGACGCGCACGGTGCGGCACACCCCGGCGCCGGCGAGCTCGGCGGCCACGCGGACCGCGGCGTCCGCGCCGTCGCAGAGGAACACGCAGGTCGGCCCGGAGCCGGACACGACGCCGGCGAGCGCGCCCGCGTCGACCCCGGCGCGCAGCGTGCGGCGCAGCCCCGGGTCGAGGCTCACCGCCGCCGCCTGCAGGTCGTTACCGAGCAGCAGCGCGAGCGAGCGGGCCTCGCCGGACGCGAGCGCCTCGAGCACGGGCTCGACGTCCCCGACCCGGCGCGGCGCCTCGGGCCGGGCGCGCAGGCGGTCGAGCTCGCCGAACACCGTCGGGGTCGACAGGCCGTGGTCGGCGACCGCCACCACCCAGTGGAACGTGTGCCGCGACAGCACGGACACCAGCCGCTCGCCGCGGCCGGTGCCGAGCGCGGTGCCGCCGTGCAGCGCGAACGCGACGTCGGAGCCGACCTCGGCGGCCACCTCCATGAGCTCGTCGCGGCCCATCTCGAGGCGCCAGAGGCCCGCGGCGGCCAGCAGCGCACCGGCGGCGTCGGCGCTGCCGCCCGCCATGCCCCCGGCCACCGGGATGGCCTTGCGCAGCCCGATCCGGACGTCGGGCTTGCGGTCGGCGCGCCGGGCCAGCGCCTCGACGGCACGCCAGGCGAGGTTGCTGGCGTCGTCGGGGACCTCGGAGACGTCGACGCCGTCGACCGCGGAGACCACCACCCCGGGCTCGATCGCGCCCGCCACCGCCCGGGTCACGCTGACCTCGTCGACGATGCTCAGCGCCTGGAAGACGGTGACGAGGTCGTGGTAGCCGTCGGGACGCAGATCGCCCACGGCCAGGTGGAGATTGATCTTGGCCGGGACGCGGACGGTGACCGGCGGTCCGACGGCGGAGAGCACCTGTCCAGGGTACGGACCGCCTCCGTTCGCGCTCAGGGCGTCACGGCGTCCGGCGCCACACCCGTCGCGGGCCGGTGGCGGGCGCGCGCGATCGCCGTGAACGCCGCCACGTCGAGCGCCTCCCCGCGGGCACCCGGATCGACCCCGGCCGCGCGCAGGACGGCCTCCGCGGCCGGTGGCGAGCCGGCCCAGCCGGCCAGCGCCGCCCGCAGCGACTTGCGCCGCTGCGCGAACGCGGCGTCGACGACGGCGAACACCTCGGCCCGGTCCACGTCGGGCGCCGCTGCGGGCGGGGTGTGGCGGGTGAACGCCACCAGCCCCGAGTCGACGCCGGGCACCGGCCAGAACACCGCGCGCGGCACCGGCCCGGCCCGCCGCGCGTCGGCGTACCAGGCGAGCTTCACCGACGGGGCGCCGTAGGCCTTCTCGCCGGGGCGGGCGGCCAGGCGGTCGGCGACCTCGGCCTGCACCATCACCAGCCCCCGCTGCAGGTCCGGCAGCACCGCGAGCAGGTGCAGCACCACGGGCACGGCCACGTTGTAGGGCAGGTTGGCGACGAGGACGTCGGGGGCGCGCGGCAGGTCGCCCGGTCGCACGTCCCGCGCCGCGAGCCGCAGGGCGTCCGCCGTGACGATCCGCAGGTCGCGCCCCGGGGCGCGCTCGGCCGCCGTGGCCGGGAGCCGGTCGGCCAGCACGGGGTCGATCTCGACGGCGACGACACCCGCCGCCGCCTCCAGCAGGGGCAGCGTCAGCGAGCCGAGCCCGGGACCGACCTCGAGCACCACGTCGTCCGGACCCACCCCCGCGAGGCGGACGATGCGGCGCACGGTGTTGGCGTCGTGGACGAAGTTCTGTCCCAGGCGCTTCGTCGGGCGCAGACCCAGCTCCGCCGCGAGCGCCCGCACGTCGGCGGGCCCGAGCAGGCGGACCGGTGCGGGAGCGCTCACCCCGGCGATTCTGCCCGTCGGGGTGGCGACGCTCCGGCGGGGACTACTTGCGGCCGCAGACCGGCCAGGCGCCGTAGCCGCCGCGGTCGTCACGGACGCGCTCGGCGACGGCGATCTGCTCCTCGCGCGTGGCCTGGTGCGGCAGCGAGGCGTACTGGCCGCCGCCGTAGGCGCGCCAGGTCGAGCGGTCGAACTGCAGGCCGCCGTAGTAGCCGTTGCCCGTGTTGATCGACCAGTCGCCGGTCGCCTCGCACTGGGCGATGCGGTCCCACTTGCCGCGCCCGACCGAGGGCGCCTCGTTCTTCGGCTTGGTGCCGCGGTGGATCACGCCGCCGACCGGCTGGCGCGTCACCTGCGACTCACCGACCTGCGTGCGGCCGGTCTCCGCGCCGTTGGTGGCGTTGACCGTCCAGGTGACGATCTCCTCGCCGGCCTGGCCGGGCTCCTCGACGCGGGTCTCGCCCTGCTCGAGGTCCGGGTCGTCGACGGTGCGCATCGGTGGCGCGACCGGACGGGTCTCGGTGACCTGGTTCACCGTGTTGCGGGTGACGGTGACCGTCGAGCCGTTGGTGAGGCCGTCGCCGCCCGCGAGCACGTCGGTCGGGCTGAGGGCCGCCAGGCCGTTCTGCGCGAGCAGCTCCGGGCCGGTGAGGGCGGTCGTCGTGACCTGGCGGGGCGCGGCGCCGCCGTCGACGATCGTGACCGTCTTCGGGGTGCGGACGTCCAGGTTCATCCCGTTGACCGGGATGTTGGCGTTCATCGGCGCCGAGCTGGCGAGACCGTCGATCGGCAGGCCGAGCTGGGCCAGCGCGTCCGACACGGTGCGCGCCGTCGTCTGGAACGTCTGGGGGCGGCCGTCGACCATCAGCGCGATGTCGCGCGAGCGGTTGATGACGAGGTGGTCGCCGTCGTGGACGTCGGCGTTCGGGCCGGGGGCGAGCTGGTCGCCCGGGCCGATCTCGATGTCGCCGCTGTCGAGGGCGCCCGCGACGTCGCCGGAGAAGGTGTGGACGACCTGGTCGACACCGTCGACCGTGACCGTCACCTCCTTGTCCAGCGCGACCGCGGTGCTGCCGCCCGCGGCGACCGCGAGCAGGGCCACGGCGACGCCGCCCTTGACGGCGTTCGAGCGCCGCTTGGTGTCGGGCGCCAGGCGCTCCGGGTCGTCGAACGCGGTGAGCCCGGCCGGCGCGGCGGCGGTGAGGTCACCGTGCGGGTCCGCGTCCTCCACCAGGTCCTGCTCGCCGGTGAACGACTCGAGGTCGTTCCACTCGTCGAGGTCGGTGAGGGCGATGGGGCCGCTCGCGCCGTTCGCGGTCTGCGTGGGCAGCGGGCCGGTGATGTCGTCGAACCAGGACGGGGCCCGGTCGTCGACGCCGCGCGCGCCGTAGGCGGTGTCGTAGCCGAACTCGTGGGCGGCGTCGTAGCCGTAGTCCGACGCGTACTCGGTGGCGTACTCCTGCCCGTAGCCGTAGCCGTAGCCGTCGTGCGGGACGACCGGGAGGCCGGCGGTGTCGGTCTCGCCGGTGTCGGCGTAGCCGGCGCGGCCGCGGCTGGTGGCGGTGTCCGCGCTCATCGTCCGGCTCCGGCGGGGAGCGCAGCAACCACAGGAAGCGCCGGGAGCACGAGGGCCCTCAGGGCGAGCAGGGAGCGCACAGGGGAGTCCACTTCTGTCGTACATCCGGGCAGGAACCGCGCCCTGGGAGTCCGTCACGACCTCGTGGCGTCCTCCCTGTGCTTCCGGACCTGGGGAAGTCCGTCGTCACGCGGGCCTCGGGGGTGGTTCCATCCCGGCGAGTCACAGCACGGTAACGAGTTGGGTGTCGCCAGCATCAAGCCGACACGACCGTGTTGCGCCGAACGGCACGCCACCCACGACGAACGTGGCTACTCGGTGCTCTCTCGTGCGACGGAGCGTGAAGGTTGAGGCTGTTCGGCCAACCGGAAGGCCCGTCCGGCGTTGTCCCCGCTGATCCGGGCCAACCGCTCCGCGGGCTCGTCACGCAGCTCCGCGAGGTCTCGCACCGTGTGGGGGACGACGTAGGGCTCGTTCGGCCGACCGCGGTACGGGTGCGGAGTCAGGAACGGGGCGTCGGTCTCGACGAGGACGAGCTCGGCGGGCATCCAGGCCGCCGCTCGTCGCAGCTCGGCGGCGTTCGCGTTCCGGAAGGTCGCGGTGCCCGACAGGGACGCGTACCAGCCCTCGTCGGCGCAGCGCCGGGCGAGCTCGGGACCGCCGGAGAAGCAGTGGAAGACGGTGACGGGCGGAGCGCCCTCGGCCGTCAGGACGTCGAGGATCGCGTCGTGCGCCTCGCGGTCGTGCACCACGAGCGGCAGCCCGGTGCGCTTGGCGAGGTCGATGTGCCAGGCGAAGGCCTCGCGCTGGACGTCGAGCGGGGCGCAGTCTGCGCGGCGGGTGGTCCAGTAGTCGTCCATCCCGGACTCGCCGACCGCGACGACGCGCGGCAGGGCCGTCAGCTCCTCGATGACCCGCCGGGCGTCGTCGGTGAGGTCGTTCGAGCGTGTCGGGTGCAGACCCACCGCCGCGAACACCCGCGGGTCGGTGTCGGCCGCCCACGCCGCCCAGCGGGCGGACCCGAGGTCGTCGGCGGTGGTGACCATCGCCGTGACCCCGGCCGCCGTGGCGCGGTCGAGGACCTGCGCGAGCACCGCCGGCTCCCGCGCCCCGCAGGCGTCGAGGTGCGTGTGGGCGTCCACCACCCCCGTCCCGATCGGCTCGGGTACCGGGGGCGGCACGTTGCGGTCGGACCTGCCCTTACTCACCGGTCTGGATCGGCGCCCACGACGGCCCGGTCTCGCCGAGGCTCGGGTCGAGCTTCGCGAACAGCGGCGTCGGGCGCGCCAGCGGCCGGCCCACCGGGATCGGCGTCGACTCCCAGCGCGCCTGCTCGTGGGCGTAGTCGCCGGTGAGCACCGAGTGGCTCGTGCCGAGCTCCCCGGAGGTGCCGGCGTCCTCGCGGTGGGGCTGCTCGGCCCACACCCCGGTGCCGCCGAGGGCCTCGTGGACCTTCTGCGCCGCGTGCGGCAGGAACGGCGTCAGCAGGGTGTTCGCGTCCTGCACGACCTGCAGCGCGGTGTGCAGGATCGTGTCTCGGCGCGCCGGGTCGTCCTTACGCTTCCACGGCTCCTGGTGCGAGAGGTAGGCGTTGGCCTCCCCGACCACCCGCATCGCCTCGCCGATCGCCTGCTTGAACCGCGAGCGGGCCAGGTGGTCGCCCACGGTCGCGAACGCCGCGCGCGACTGCGCGAGCAGCGCCTCGTCGGCGGGGTCGGGCGCGGACGGCTCCGGCACCGCGCCGACGTTCTTCGCCGCCATCGACACCGAGCGGTTGACGAGGTTGCCCCACTCGTTGGCGAGCTCGAAGTTCGTGCGCCGCACGAACTCGTCCCAGGTGAAGTCGGTGTCCTGGTTCTCCGGGCCGGCGACGGAGATGAAGTAGCGCAGCGCGTCCGGCCCGAAGTCGCGCAGGAAGTCGCCGACGTAGATGACCGTGCCGCGGCTGGTGGAGAACTTCGACCCGCTCATCGTCAGGAACTCGGAGCTGACGACCTCGGTGGGCAGGTTGAGGTGCCCGAACGACCCCACCTCGCCGACGCGGTCGCCCTCCCCGTTCTGGCCGAGCAGGAACGCGGGCCACATCACCGAGTGGAAGGTGATGTTGTCCTTGCCCATGAAGTAGTAGGCCTGGGCCTCCGGGTCGCACCACCACTGCTTCCAGGCGTCCGCGTCGCCGGTGCGCGCCGCCCACTCCACCGACGCCGACAGATAGCCGATCACCGCGTCGAACCAGACGTAGAAGCGCTTCATCGGGGCGTCCCGCCAGCCCTCGAGCGGGATGCGCACACCCCAGTCGAGGTCCCGGCTGATGGCGCGGGGCTTGAGGTCCTCGGCGAGACGCTTCGAGAAGTTCAGGACGTTGGGCCGCCAGTGCGTCCGGGTGTCCAGCCAGGAGGCGAGCGACTTCGAGAACGCGGGCAGGTCGAACAGCAGGTGCTCGGTCTCGACGAACTGCGGCGTCTCGCCGTTGATGCGGCTGTGCGGGTTGATCAGGTCGGCGGGGTCGAGCTGGTTGCCGCAGTTGTCGCACTGGTCGCCGCGCGCGCTCGGGTAGCCGCAGATCGGGCAGGTGCCCTCGACGTAGCGGTCGGGCAGCGTGCGTCCCGTGGACGGGCTGATCGCGCCGAGGGTCTTCTCGGTGCGCACGTAGCCGTTGTTCCACAGCGCCGTGAAGAGGTCCTGGGTGACGCGGTGGTGGTTGTCGGTGCTGGTGCGGGTGAACAGGTCGTACGACAGCCCGAGCCCGACGAGGTCGTCCTGGATCACCCGCGAGTACCGGTCGACGAGCTCGCGGGGCGTCGTGCCCTCGGCGTCGGCCTGCACCTGGATCGGCGTGCCGTGCTCGTCGGTGCCCGACACCATGAGCACCCGGTTGCCGACCATCCGCTGGTAGCGCGAGAAGACGTCGGAGGGCACACCGAACCCGGACACGTGGCCGATGTGCCGAGGACCGTTGGCGTAGGGCCACGCCACGGCGGTCAGCACGGGGATGCTCATGTGCCCATTCTCCCCACGGCCGCCACCGGTCTCCCGGGAGGTCAAGGGCCCGAGGTCAGGGCGTGGGGTCAGGGCGCCGGGACCTCCGACACCAGGGGCACCAGCCCGTCCACCACGTCCTTCTGGTGCGGGGCGAGGTCCTGCCCGGCCATCGCGGAGAGGAAGTCGAGGAACGGGTCGTCGGCCTCGGTGCGGATGCCGCTGAGCTCCTCGAACACCGCCAGCCCGCAGAACGGCACGTAGCCCGCGGAGTACCCGCCCTCGTGGACGCCGAGCAGGCGCCCGCCCGCCGTGGCGGCGGCGACGTCGAGCATCCGGCGGGTCAGCCGGCGGTAGCCCTCGCTGTGCAGCATCTGGCGGCCCAGCGGGTCGAGGGCGCTGGAGTCGAAACCGGACGCCACGAACACGAACTCGGGCCGGAACCGCTCGAGCGCGGGCACCACGACCTCGTCGAACGCGTACTCGTAGCCGCCGGTGCCGGTGCCGGGCGGCAGCGGGACGTTGATGTTGGTCCCGTGGCCGGCACCCTCGCCGCGCTCGTCGGCGTACCCGGTCTCGTGGGGGTAGTAGCCGTCCTGGTGCAGGGAGATCGTCAGCACCGACGGGTCGTCCCAGAACGCCTGCTGCGTCCCGTTGCCGTGGTGGACGTCCCAGTCGACGACGGCGATCCGCCCGGTGCCCGCCGCCTGCAGGTGGCGCGCCGCGATCGCGACGTTGCCGAACATGCAGAACCCCCGGCCGCGGTCCCGCTCGGCGTGGTGTCCCGGTGGGCGCGTGATCGCGTAGGCGTTGTCGACGACCCGGTCGCGCACGGCCTCCGCCGCGGCGATGACGCCGCCCGCCGCCAGCGCGGCGATCTCGAAGCCGCCGCCCGCGAACGGCGTGAGCTCCCCCGCGTCGCCCCCGCCGTCGTCGGAGAGCGCCTTCATCCGGTCCACGTAGTCGCGGTCGTGCACCCGGAAGAGCTCGTCGACCGTCGCCTCCCGCGGCGCGAGCCACTGCAGCTGCTGCGACAGCCCCGTCGCGTCGAGCAGGTTCTTCAGCCGCCGCTTGGTCCGCGGGTTCTCCGCGTGCTCGTCGGGCTCCAGCCAGCCGCCCGAGGGGATGAACACGCTCGCGTGCCGCGTGTCCCACCACATGTACTTCTCGTGCCACAGCGCACCGGTCGTCATGGTCCGAGCCCAGCGCACACCGGCGTCGGGATCCAGGGGCCGTTCTGCCCAGTGCCCGGACGCCCTACGGCATCGCCCCGAACTGGCGGTCCCCGGCGTCGCCGAGCCCCGGCACGATGTAGCCGTGCTCGTCGAGCCGCTCGTCGAGGGCGGCCGTGTACACGGGGACGCCCGGGTGGGCCGTGGCCAGGTGCTCGACGCCCTCGGGCGCGGCCAGCAGGCAGACGGCGGTGACGTCGTCGGCGCCGCGCGCGGCGAGCAGATCGATCGTGTAGGCCATCGAGCCGCCGGTGGCGAGCATCGGGTCGAGCACGAACACCGGGATGCCGGCGAGGCTCGCGGGCAGCGACTCCATGTAGGGGGTGGGCTGCAGCGTCTGCTCGTCGCGGGCGACGCCCACGAAACCCATGACCGCCCCCGGCACCTGGGCGTGCGCCGCCTCGGCCATGCCCAGCCCGGCGCGCAGCACCGGGACGAGCACCGGCGGGTTCGCGAGCACCGCGCCGGTCGTCGTCGCCACCGGCGTGCGGACCTCCAGGGGCGCCGTCGCCGCCCCCCGCATCGCCTCGTAGACCACCATCGCGGTGAGCTCGCGCACGGCCGCGCGGAAGGTCGGGCGATCGGTGTCCACCGACCGCAGGGTGGACATCCGCACGTCGACGAGCGGGTGGCGGACGACGCGCGGATCAGCCATGGGTCGGCAGGCTAGCGACGAGGTCGGCCACGGCGCGGCCCAGCTCACCCCCGGCGTCCTCCTGGAGGAAGTGACCGGCCTCGGCGATCACCGGGTGATCGAGCCCGGCCGCGCCCGGCACGTGCGCCCGCAGGACCGGGGCCATCGCGCCGGTGATCGGGTCGGAGTCGGAGAACGCGGTGAGGAACGGGCGCCCGAAGCGACCGAGCGCCTCCCACGCCGCGCGGTTGGGCCCGTTCTCCGGGTCGTCGGGCCGGGTCGGGACGAGCAGCGGCATCGCGCGCGGGCCGGCCTTGAAGGTCTCGTCGGGGAACGGGGCGTCGTACGCGGCGCGCTGCGGGGCGCCGAGGCCCCGCACGCAGCCGGAGGCGACGAGGCGCCCGACGTCGAGCTGCTCGGCCTTCTCCACCGCGGCCCGGAACTGCCACCACACCGCGGGCATGTCGACGTCGCCGGTCGGGAGCCCGGTGTTGGCCGCGACGACCGCCGCCCAGCGGTCGGGGTCCGCGGCGACGAGGCGCAGCCCGATCAGCCCGCCCCAGTCCTGGCCGACCAGCACGGCGTCGCGCAGCCCGAGCGCGTCGACGGCCTGGGTCGTCCAGGCGACGTGGCGGGCGTAGCTGTGGTCGGCGATCCGCGCGGGCTTGTCGGAGCGCCCGAAGCCGACCATGTCGATCGCGACGGCCCGCAGCCCGGCGCCGACCAGCGCCTCGACGACGTGCCGGTACAGGTACGACCAGGACGGCTCGCCGTGCAGCAGCAGCACCGCCGGCGCGTCCTGCGGGCCGTCGGTGTAGGTGGCGACGCGGACCGACCCGCCCTCGGGGTCGTCCACCTCGACGTACCGCGGGGCGAGCGCGAAGTCGGGGAGGTCATCGAAACGGTCGTCCGGCGTGCGCAGCAGGTCCACGGGGGGCAGGGTGGCACGGCGGTACCGGCAGGTCACGGCCGTCGTCATAGGGTGCGCCGCGCACCCTCAGTCCCCCGGTTCGCGGAGGCCGCCCGGCATGGCGCAGGACATCATCCCGATCACGCTGGCGCTCACCGCCGGCGACCTCGTCACGCTGTGGGCCCCGCGGTGGCGCCAGGACGGCGAGGAGTGGGAGGCCTTCCTCGGCGACGACGACGCGTTGTTCGCCTTCGGCGACGCCGCCGACCTCGCCGCCTGGGTGGCGACCGCCGAGGAGTCGGGCCAGGAGCACGACCTCGCCGACCACCCGGCGTGGCCCGTCGTCGTCAAGCTCTCGGTCGACGAGCTGACGCCCGAGGACGTGCAGCGCTACGACGTCGTCGGCGTCCCCGAGCTGGTCGCGGACGACCCCGACACGTGGACGCTCGACGACCTCGCCGAGGTCGCCGCGATGTGCCGCTCGCTCGCCGACGTCTGCGACCTCGAGGTCGTCCACGAGGTGCTCGACGCGACCCCCGCCTTCGCCGCGCTCACCGCGGGCCCGACGGCGTTCGCCGGCCGCGACGGGCAGGCGCTGTGGGCCGAGCTCGGCGAGGTGGTCGACGAGCGCTGGGACGAGGTCGTCGACGCGCTCGACGGCATGGTGACGACGCCGGAGGTCGACGAGGATCTCGCCGCCCGGCTGCGGGCCACCGCGACGCCGCCCCGGGACGACACGTCCGACGGGGCCCCGGGTGACGGGGACGGCGGAGACGGCGGGGACGGCGAGGACGCCGCGCCGGCCGAGAACGCCGAGAACGACCCGGAGGACCCCGAGCAGGTCGCCTCCGACCCCAAGGATGCCGTCGACGACGCCCCCGAGGAGCTGCGCGAGGACAGCGCCGGGGAGTCGCTGCGCAGCGACCTGGTCGACGCCGCCGAGGAGCCCGAGGAGAGCTTCTGGGAGGAGGTCGGGATCGACCCCATCGGCATCACGACCTCCGAGGGCGACGTGATCACGTTGCGGTGCTACCTCGACGACGAGCCGGTGTTCCTCGGCACGGGCGGGCAGATCGAGACCTTCGGGTCCACCCGCGCCCTGCGCACGTGGATCGCGGGCGAGGGCGCCGACGGGCACGACCTCGCGAACGTCGCCACCTGGGAGGAGGTGGTCGGCGCGGCCACCGGCGGGGACCTCGAGATCGAGGTCGCGCCGGAGAACACCTACGTGCTCGCCGGGATCGCCGACGACATCACCGAGGGTCCCGACGTCGTCGACGCCGAGCAGCTCGAGCTCGCCGTCGAGCTGGTCATCGACGCCGCCGACTGGGCGGGCGACACCCGCACCCGGGAGGCGCTGGCGCCCTCGGAGAGCCTCGGCTGGCTCGTGTCCTTCGTCGTGCGCCCCGACCCCACCCGCCTCACGCCCTCGCCGCCCTTCGACCGCGAGGCCGCCGCGTGGCGCGCCCTCGAGGACCGTTTCCTGGGACGCCTGCGCCGGCACTGAACCCGAGCACATTCCTGGTGCTCGTGTGGTGGACGTCAGGCTGCCTGCCCATCACCCGGATGGGGTGGCGCCCCGGGGGGTGTTTACGCTTCGGCCCCGCCGAGACCGGCCGTCCCCGGGGCCGGAACCGTCGCAGAGAGATGGGCGCCGCGTGATCGACAACAGCCAGACCATGTCCTTCGACCGCATGCGCAGCATGCTGGTGCGGGCGGCCGAGGTCCGGGACAGCGAGCAGCAGCAGATCTTCGACTCGCTGGACGAGATCCACGGTCGGCTGGCGGCGCTCGACAGCCTCGGCGCCATCCGCAAGCGTCTCTCCGACGTGCCCGACCGCACCGAGATGAGCGTGCTCGCCGAGCGCCTCGACGAGACGGTCGCCAAGCTCGACGCCCAGGAGTCCTCGGTCTCCTCGCTGGCGCGCCTGGTCGAGGGTCTGGTCGACCGCGTCGCCGACCGCCTGGCCACCCCGTTCGCCCAGCTCGACGGCCGTCTCGACGGCGTCAGCGGGCGCTTCGAGGGCGTGGCGGGCCGCATGGACGGGCTCGAGGACCGCATCGCCGGCCTGCACAAGCGCCTCGACGACCTCGACAACCGCCTCGACCGCCACGAGATGCGCCTCGACGGGCTGCCCGCCGCGGTCACCGGACCGGTGCGCGAGCGCGTCGACGCCGTCGACTCCTCGCTCAAGGACCGTCTCGACGACCTCGCCCGCGGCGTCTCCGAGGAGATCACCGGCACCCGCGAGGCGGCCCGCACCGACGCGAACACCACGCGCACCGAGACCACGAACCAGGTCGGGGAGCTCACCTCGCGCCTCGAGGCGCTGACGAGCCGGCTCGACCAGGTCGGCACGCGCCTCGACGGCGTCGAGACCGGCCTGGGCGACCGGGTCGGCGCGCTGTCGACGTCGGTCGAGACCGGCCTGGACCGTCTCGACGGCACCCTCGTCAGCCGCCCCGACCACGAGGCCGTCGTCGCCCTGGTCCGCCAGGCCAACGAGGAGTCCGAGCGGCGCAACGCCGGCCACCTCGACGAGGCGATGGCGACCTTCGCGGAGATCATCCTCGGCCCGGGCGGCGGCTCCACCGGCTCGATGCCCGCGCCCCGCCCGACCGCGCGCCGCGGCAGCCGCAAGCCCGCCACCCGCGAGACCCAGAACAACGGCGCCGAGCTCCCCGCGGGCGACGGCGGCGTCGACGGCTGAGCGCTCCTCGCCACCGTTCGGGGAGCGAGGGTCACCCCGGCTGCGTCCCACGCAGCGAACGAGGCCCTCGCTCCACGACCGCGATCGCGTCCCGCGCCCGTGCGGCCCGTCGATCACGGTGCCGCGCGCACCGGCGTCTAGGGTCGCCCCGGTGCGTTCCCGTCGGCACCTCGCGACCCTGACGGTGCTGCTCGCGCTCCTCCTGGGCGCGCTGCCCGGCACCGCGGCCGCCCGCCCCGCCCTGCCGACCGACGCGTCGTGCCCCTTCGGCACGGCGCCGGGCCCGCCGGTCGACGAGTCCGAGGTCCCGCAGCCCGGCCAGGCCGAGCCCACCCCGCTCCCCGTCCCCGACCCGCCCGTCGGCGGCGAGGCGATGGGCACGTGCGGCGACGTCGTCGCCGAGGGCGCCCCGGCCGCGCCGGCGGTCGGCGTCGTGTCCTACGTGCTCGCCGACCTCGACTCCGGCCAGGTCCTCGCCGCCCGCAACCCGCACGCCCGGCTGCGCCCGGCGTCGCTGATGAAGACGCTGACGGGCCTGCTCGTGGCGCGCAGGCTCCCCCTCGACGAGACGATCACGGGCACGCAGGAGGACGCCGACCAGGAGGGCACGCGCGTCGGGATGGGGCCGGGCGGGCAGTACACGATCCGCCAGGTCTTCGACTCGATGATGATGGCCTCGGGCAACGACGCCGCCCACGCGCTGGCGGTGCGGCTCACCGGCAGCGTCCCGGCGACGGTCGACCTCATGAACACCACGGCCCGCGAGCTGGGCGCCCTCGACACCCGCGCGGCGACGCCGTCCGGGCTCGACGGACCGGGGATGCAGACCTCGGCCTACGACCTCGCCTCGATCTTCCGGGTCGCGATGCGGGAGGCCCCGTTCGCGCAGGCCGTCGCCACGACGCGCATCCCGTTCCCGGGCTACGGCGCCAACCCGCCGTTCGAGGTCGTCAACGACAACAAGCTGCTCACCACCGGCTACCAGGGCTACCTGGGCGGCAAGACCGGCTTCACCGACGACGCCCGGCACACCTTCATCGGCGCCGCGGAACAGGGCGGGCGGCGCCTGGTCGTGGTGCTGATGCGCGGCGAGCAGCGCCCCGTGCCCATGTACGAGCAGGCGCGCGCGCTGCTCGACCACGGCTTCGCGCTCCCGTCCCTCGACGGGGTCGGCACCCTCACCGAGGCGCCGGTCGGGGAGGACGGCCCGCAGGTCAGCGTCGTCCCCGAGCCGGCCACGGGCGACGCGGGCCCCGTCCCGCCCGAGTCCGGGGCGACGTCGTCCTGGGGAACCCCGCTGTTGCTGGTCGCGATCGTCGCGGGTGTCGGGGGCCTGCTCGTCCTGCGATCCGGGCGCCGCTGACACCCTTGCGGGTGACCTGGGTCACGTTGTGTGCGCGACCCGCCGCCGAGCGCCCTTCCGTGGTGACGTGATCGACGGTCTCTCGGGGGGAGCCACCGTGACAGCCAGGACGCCGGCCCGTGCCCAGTGCGGATGAGCCGTGACGATTTCGAGGAGTTCCTCGTCGACCACCTGCCCTGGCTCGAGCACCTGGCGCGCAGCCTCGCGGTGCAGAGCGACGGCGACCACCACACGCTGTTCTCCGGCACCGTGACGACGCTGCACCGCCGCTGGCCGACCATCAGTCCGCCGGTGCCCGAGGTGCGGCGCGCGTTCGCCACCACCGTGATGCTCAACCTCGCGCGCACCGGCCGGCGCCGCGCCCACGCCCGCTGCGAGGACCTCGCCGACGACCTCCAGGACGTGCTCGACCGGTCGCTGCCCGCCGAGCAGTGGGCCGACGACCCCGCGTTCGCGATCGTGCGCAAGGAGAGCGAGCTGGAGGTCTACCGCGCGATCCGGCGGCTGCCGGAGACCGAGCGGGCGATCATGATGATCCTCGTGCAGGGCTTCTCCTGGCCGGAGATCGCCGCGATGCTCGGGATGGGCGTCAAGGACGTGCGCAGCGGCGTGCTGCGCGCCCGCCGCAAGCTGCGGGAGCTGCGGGAGGGGGCCGGCGATGACGGCTGAGACCGGGCACCACGCGGCCACCGGCGACCCTGGCCACGACCTCGAGCGGCTCGTCGACGCCGTCCTCGACGGCGACCGGAGGGCCCTGAACCAGCTGGTCGTGGTGCTGCGCCCGCTCGTGGTCCGCTACTGCCGGGCGCGCATCGGGCGCCGCGACCCGCACGGCGTGGACGACGTCGCCCAGGAGGTCCTGATCGCCCTGCTGAAGGCCCTCCCCACCTACCGCGACGAGGGCCGGCCCTTCCTCGCGTTCGTCTACGGCATCGCGGCGCACAAGGTCGTCGACGCCCACCGACGGAGACATCGCCTCCCCGAGCCCGGCGAGGCCGACCCCACGGTCGCCGACCCCCGCCCCGGCCCCGAGGACGTCGCCATGGACACCGTGCGGCGCGAGGCCGTGCTCCGGCTGCTCGACCTCCTGCCGCCCCGGCAACGGGAGATCCTCGTGCTGCGCATCGTCGTCGGCCTCTCCGCCGAGGAGACCGCCGAGGCCGTCGGGTCCACGCCGGGGGCGGTGCGCGTGGCCCAGCACCGGGCGCTCGCGCGGATGCGACCGCACGCCGCGGTCGAGGAGGAGGACGACCGCAGCGACTGGGCGGCCGCGCCCCTGACCGGCGATCCCGAGCTCGACGAGCTCCTCGGGTCGGCGGACGCCTCCCTGCGCAGGCTCGGGAACCCGGCCGGCTGACCCCCGCCGGACGAGCCGGGCCGTGTGACGATCACGGTCGTGGTCGAGACCCAGCCCGAGACCCTCGGCGAGGCGTTCACCCGGATGGCGCGGGAACGCCCCGACCGGCCCGCCGTGACCGACGACAGCGCGAGGTGGACCCGCGCCGAGCTCGAGGCCCACGCCAACCGGTGGGCGCACGACCTCGCGGGACGCGGCGTGCGCCCCGGTGACTTCGTGTCGATCGCGCTGCCCAACGTCGCGGAGCACTACGCGCTGACGCTGGCGGCGTGGAAGCTCGGCGCGGTGCCGCAGCCGGTGTCGCACCGCCTCGCCGACGCCGAGCTCGCCGCCGTGCTCGACGTGGTGCGCCCGCCCGTCGTGGTCGGCCTCGCCCCGGGCACCGACTCCGGCGTCGCGCCGGCGGGCACCACGGCGCTCACGCTCGGGTACCGGCCCGAGGGCCCGGACGGCCCGCCGCCGCCCGCGCCGGCGCCGCCGGCGTGGAAGGCGCCGACCTCGGGCGGCTCCACGGGACGCCCCAAGGTCATCGTCGCCGGCGAGCCGGGGACGGTCGACATCGTCGCGCCGCGGGCGGCGTTCTACCGCATCGAGCCGGACGGCACGTTCCTCTGCACCGCGCCGCTGTTCCACAACGCGCCGTACCTCTTCTCGCTGCTCGGGCTGATGCTCGGCAACCACGTCGTGCTCATGGGCCGGTTCGACGCCGCCCGGGCCCTGGCGCTCGCCGAGGAGCACGCCGCCACGTGGATCTATGCCGTCCCGACGATGATGGGACGGATGGTCCGGGTGGCGGGAGACGGAGCGCAGCGGAGCTCGACCCATCGAGAGCGGCTCCCGGAGCTCCCGGACCTGCGCACCCTGTTCCACGTCGGCGCCCCCTGCCCGCCCGCGGTGAAGCGTGCGGTCATCGACTGGCTCGGCCCCGACCGGGTCCTCGAGGGCTACGCCGGCACCGAGGCGCAGGCCCGCACCACGATCACCGGCCGGGAGTGGCTCGAGCACCCCGGATCGGTGGGCCGGGTGTCCGGCGGCGAGATCGAGATCCGGCCCGTCGACCCCGCCGACGACCGGCGCTGCGCCGTCGGCGAGGTCGGCGAGCTCTGGCTGCGCCCGGAGCCGGGACGCACGACCTACCGCTACGTCGGGGCGGAGGCGCGGGCGCGGCCCGGGGGCTGGGAGTCGCTCGGCGACATGGGGTGGTTCGACGCCAACGGCTACCTGTACCTCGCGGACCGCGCCTCGGACATGATCGTCGTCGGCGGCCAGAACGTGTACCCCGCCGAGATCGAGGCCGCGGTCCTCGAGCACCCCGCCGTCGCCTCGGTCGTGGTCGTCCCGGCCCCCGACGAGGACCTGGGCTCGGTGCCGCACGCGGTGGTGCAGGTGAGCGGGGACGTCACCGACGCCGACCTCGACGCCCACGTCGCCGCGCGGCTGTCCCCCGCCAAGCGGCCACGGGCGTGGCGACGCTCGGCGGAGGCGCTGCGCGACGACGCGGGCAAGGTCCGGCGCTCGGCCCACCGCTAGCGACCTACCGGTACTGCAGCGTCCCGTCGTCGAGGTCGGCGGCGGGCAGGGTGTGGCGTTCCTCCGCGTACTCGTGCATGTGCGTCCACGGCACGCGGTCGCCCTGCTTGAACATCTTGTCCTGGCTGCGCATGACGTACCCGGAGTTGAAGTTCTCCGGGTCCGACCACGGACGGATCTCCATGTCCGCGTCCTCGTCCCGCAGCGTGGGGGTCACCGACCGGGCCCCCCGGCTCTCCATCGTCGTGATCAGCCGGCAGATCAGGTCGCTGACGAGGTCGGCCCGCAGCGTCCAGCTGTGCCGGAAGTAGCCGAAGACATAGGCCATGTTCGGCAGGTTCGAGATCATGATCCCGCGCCACGTGACCTGCTGCGACACGTCGACGGGCTCGCCGTCGACGGTGAACGGGATGTCGCCGAGGGCGCTGAGGTTGAACCCGGTGGCCGACACGACGATGTCGGCCTCGAGCTCCTCGCCCGACGAGGTCCGGATGCCGGTCGCGGTGAAGGTGTCGATGGTGTCGGTGACCACCGAGGCCTTGCCCTCGCTGATCGCGGTGAAGATGTCGCCGTCGGGCACGACCGCGATCCGCTGCTGCCACGGGCGGTAGCCCGGGTTGAAGTCCTTCTCGACGTCGTAGCCCTCGGGCAGGTACGGCCGCATCTCGTCGAGCAGCCAGGTCCGCGCCTCCTCCGGGGTCTCCTGGCACATCCGGGTCAGCTCGTTGAACTGCTCGATGTAGGCGCGGCGGAGGATCTCGTGCGTCCAGTCCTCCGGCACGTCGAGCGCGCGCAGCTGGACCGCGAGGTCGTGGGTCTTCGGCACCGCCGCCACGAACGTCGGCGTGCGCTGGAGCATCGTCACGTGCGCGGCCTTCTCGGCCATCGCCGGGACGACCGTCGCCGCCGTTGCGCCGCTGCCGATGACGACGACGCGCTTGCCCTCCCAGTCGAGGTCCTCGGGCCAGGTCTGGGGGTGGACGACGACGCCACCGGCGGCGAGGAACTCCTCCGTCCCCGGCCACTCGGGCCGGTAGGGGTCCTGGTGGTTGTAGTAGCCCTGGCACATCCAGAGGAACCCGCAGGTCATCTGCAGCGTGTCGCCGGTGTCCTCGCGGTGGATGTCGACGGTCCAGAGCTGGTCCTGCGACGACCAGCTCGCCGCGGTGACCTCGTGCCGGTAGCGGATCGCCGCCTTGAGGTCGTCCTCCTCGATGACCTCGTCGAGGTAGTTGGTGATCTCCTCGGAGGTGGCGATCGACGGGCCGCGCCACGGCTTGTGGGCGTAGCCGTAGGTGAACAGGTCGGAGTCCGACCGGGCGCCCGGGAAGCGGTGGGTCCACCACGTCCCGCCCCGGCCGGGCATCTTCTCGAGGATGGCGAAGGACTTGTCGGGGAAGCGCTCGCGCAGGTGGTGACCGGCGTCGATGCCGGAGACGCCGGCCCCGATGACGAGGACGTCGACGTGCTCGACCTCGCCGCTCCCGCCGGGCCGTGTGGTCGGGCTGCTCTCGGTGATGGTCACGGGATCGTCCTCCTCAGGCGGCCACGGTGGCGGTGAAGGCGGCGCGGAGGCCGGCCACGGCGTCGTCGACCAGCGCGGCGCCGGACGGCGTCGCGCCGAGTGTCCAGAGGAAGCCGTGGATCATGCCGTCGTAGCGCTTCGCGGTGACGCCGACGCCGGCCTCCTCGAGCCTGCGGGCGTAGCTCTCGCCCTCGTCGCGCAGCGGGTCGTACTCGGCAGTGCCGACGAACGCCGGGGGCAGCCCGGAGAGGTCGGCGGCGCGCAGCGGAAAGGCGTACGGGTCGTCGGCGGGGTCGGTCGCGCCCAGGTAGTGCGCCCAGAACCACTGCATGGTCGCGCGCCCGAGCAGGTAGCCCTCGGCGTTCTCCGTGATCGAGGGGCTGGTCCAGTCGAAGTCGACCACCGGGTAGAGCAGCATCTGGTAGGCGATCGCCGGGCCGCCGCGGTCGCGGGCGGCGAGGCTGACCGCCGCCGAGAGGTGGCCGCCGGCCGAGTCGCCGCCCACCGCGAGGCGCGAGGCGTCGGCGCCGAGCTCCTCGGCGTGCTCGGCGACCCAGGCGGTGGCGGCGTAGCAGTCGTCGAACGCGGCGGGCTGCACGTGCTCGGGGGCGAGCCGGTAGTCGACCGAGACGACGACCACGTCCGCGGCGTTCGCGATCGACCGGCACGGCCGGTCGACGGTCTCGAGGTCGCCGATCACCCAGCCGCCGCCGTGGAAGTAGACGAGCACGCCCTTGGTGCTCTCCCCGCCGCTCGGCACGTAGATCCGCGCCGGGATGTCGCCCGCAGGGCCGGGGATCGCCCGGTCCGACACCGTCCCGACCTCCTCCGCCGGGGGCTGCAGGTCGACGAACGCGCCGCAGGCCAGGCGGGCCTGCGGGACAGTCATGCACTCGATCGGCGGCATGCCTTGTTCGACCAGCGCGTCGAGGAGTGCCTGTGCCTCGGGGTGGACGGCCATGGAGGGCTCCCGGGAGGTCGGGGACGGGTCTCACCGAGCGTGATCCGGCACACACCGCGTGCGCTTGTGCGGCGGGGACGAAGAACGCGGCGGGCCCTGTCCCCGCCGGGACTCGACGCTCGAACGTCGCGCCGAGTGCTGGCCGTCACACCTCCCGGCGGCTACGGTCGATCGCGGGGGCCGACGGGGGCGCACTCGGGTGGTGGTCGAGGGGTGGTCATGATCGAGCCCTCCGCCGCCCCGGAGGACCCGGCCGCCGCCACGGTCGCCGACGTCGCGGCCGCGCTCGCACCCCGTCGCGCCGAGGTCAGCGCGTCGATCAGCGACGTGCTCGCGACCCGCATCGACGAGCTGCGCGGCGACCCGGCGCTGCTCGACCTCCTCGCCGCGAGCGTCGAGGGCAACGTCGAGACGATCCTGCACGTGCTGCGCCACGACCTCGCCCCGCGCGACGTCGAGCCCCCGGCCGCGGCGATGGCCTACGCCCGTCGGCTGGCCCAGCGCGAGGTGCCCGTCAACGCCCTCGTGCGCGCCTACCGCGTCGGCCAGTCGCACCTCATGGAGTGGGCGTTCGCGGAGGCCACCCGCCGTCCCGGGGAGGAGGCGACCGCGGCGTCGCAGCGGATCGTGCTGGTGGTCATGGACTACGTCGACCACGTCACGCAGCACGTCGTCGCGGCCTACGAGGCCGAGCGGGAGCACTGGCGGCAGGGCCGGCACGCGCTGCGGCTCGCGCGGGTGCGCGACGTCCTCGCCGGGCGCACACCCACCGACCCCGACGAGCAGCTGGCCGTCGAGACGACTCTCGCCTACCGCCTCGCCCCCGTGCACCTCGGTCTCGTCGTGTGGCTCGACCACGCGCCCGCGGAGTCCGGCCCCCGGACGCTGGACCGGGTCGCGCTCGACCTCGGCGCCGCGCTCGACGCCGTGGGGCGCCCCCTGACAGTGCCGTGGGACGACCGCACGGCCTGGGTGTGGCTGACGCGCCGCGACGACGGCGACCCGCCCCGCGAGCCCCTCGCCCGCGCGGTGGCGCGCCACGGGCCGGGGCTGCACGTCGCGTGCGGGGCGCCGCTGTCCGGGGTCGCCGGGTTCCGCACCACGCACGACCAGGCACGCCGGGCGCGCGAGGTGGCGCTCGCGTCCGGGGACGGCGCGCCGCCGGTGACCCTGTTCGACGAGGTGGGCGCGGTCGCGCTGCTGTGCGCCGACCGGGACGGCGCGCGGGCGTGGGTGCGGCGCGTGCTCGGCCCGCTCGCGGATCCCGAGCCCGGTGTCGGGCGGCTGCGCGAGACCCTGCGAGTGTTCCTCGCGACCGGGGGCAGCCTCGCCACCGCCGCCCGGCGGCTGCAGGTGCACCGCAACACCGTGAAGTACCGGGTGGCCCGTGCCCACGAGGTGCGGGGGCGCCCGCTCGGCGGCTCCGAGAACGACCGCCTCGACGTCGAACTGGCGCTGATGGCTTGCGCCTGGCTGGGGCCGGCGGCAGCGGACTAGGGCACGTGTCCGGCGGAACAGGCATCCCCCGGGTGGGGCTGGAGGGGCCGCCCGAGGCACGGGGTGTCTCAGCCTGGCGGCCACGCTGACGTTCAACGTCAGGAAAGGCGCCACGATCACGACGGTCCTTGACTCGACCGACGCTGACGTCGTTGTCGTTGCTTGTCGCGGATGTCGCCGATGTGCGGTAGACTCGAACACATGAGCGAACCGGTGGGTGCGGCGGAGCGGGAGCTGCTTGCCCGTACCCGCGCCCGCTTCGCTGCTCGGGGGGTGGAGCACTACCGGCTGCTCGAGGATGTGGCCGAGCTCGACCGTGCCGGGGTGGCCGACCGGACCGGGGACCGGCTGGTCGAACGACTGGTGGAGAACCTCGCCCGCTGCGACCGCCGGGAGGCGACCCGGCTGGTCGACGAGGCCCGCGACCTCACCCCCCGGGTCACGGTCAGCGGCGAACCCCTGCCGCCGCGGCTGCCCCACACCGCGGCCGCCCTGGCCGACGGGGCGGTCGGTGAGGCGCACATCGTCATCATCCGGCGGACCATGACCCGCATCGCCGCCCTCGAACACCTCACCCCGGAGGTGGTCGCCGAAGCCGAGCAGACCCTCGCGGAGAAGGCGCGGGCGCTGTCCCCGGCCGGGTTGACCCGGGCCGCGCAGCGGCTGCTGGCCCACCTCGACCCCGACGGCGCCGCCCCGACACCGGGCGAGGACGGCCCGGACACCGTGCAGCTGCTGCGCCACCGCAACGGCACCCTGGACCTGCACGCCCGCCTCAGCGACGTCATCGCCGCCACGATGATCGACCACGGGTTCGACGTCCTCTCCGGGCCCGCCGGCCCCGACGACCACCGCGACGTGGCCGTGCGCCGCGCCGAAGCGCTCAAAGAGCTCTTCGCCCACGCCTTCGGCCCCGGCGGGCTGATCACCGACACCCCCCACGAACCCCGACCCGACCAGCCCGCCACCCCCGAACCAGCCGGCTGGACCCACAACGAGCCGACCGCGCCGACCGCGCCGGGCGAGCCGACCGAGCCGACCGAGCCGACCGAGCCGACCGAGCCGACCGAGCCGACCGAGCCGACCGAGCCGACCGAGCCGACCGAGCCGACCGAGCCGACCGAGCCGACCGAGCCGACCGAGGGTCAGCAGGCGCTGATCCCCGCGCCCCGCCGCTCCGGCGACGCACGCCCCGACGGCGCCGGCACCAGCCGGCCCGCCAGCCCGCAGGCCACGGCCGTCGGGAGCGCGGGGCGGGCGCTGATCACGGTCACCATCGACCACGACTGGCTACGCCGCGCCGTCGGCCACGGCGTCCTCGACGACCAGCACCTCGTCGACGCCGCCACCCTGCGCCGCCTGGCCTGCGACGCCGACATCATCCCCATCGTGCTCGGCACCCGCTCCGAACCCCTCGACATCGGCCGCCGCTCCCGCACCGTCCCCGACGCCATCCGCCGCGCGCTGGCCGTCCGCGACCAAGGCTGCGCGTTCCCCGGCTGCACCCGACGACCCCGACGCTGCCACGCCCACCACATCAGATACTGGAGCCACGGCGGACCCACCCAGATCGACAACCTCGTACTGCTCTGCACCCACCACCACCAGCAGATCCACCACGCCGGCTGGCACGTCGAGATGATCGACCGGCGGCCCTGGTTCACGCCACCACCCTGGATCGACCCCACCCAGCAACCCCGCCCCGGCGGCCCCGCACCGCTCCTGCCGACCGCGGCATAGACCGGGCCTAGCCGGTCCGGCCGGTCGATCCGTCGTCCCGCGCCGTCCCCGGCGGGCTCGGGGCGTTGAGGCGGAACCCGACCCCGAGCAGGCGCACCAGCAGGCACACCGCCGCCCCGGCGAGGGCCCCGACCAGAGGCGTGACCTCCGCGCGGGCGGCGACGACGGCCACCCCCGCGCCCAGCAGCGCCGGCACCGCGTACAGCTCGCTGCGCAGCACTGTCGGGATCCGGCGGACCATGACGTCGCGGATCGTGCCGCCGCCGACGCCGGTGATCGCGCCGAGCAGGACGGCCTGCCCGGCGCCCGCGCCCAGCTCCAGGCCCTTGGCTGCGCCGGTGACCGCGAACAGGCTCAGCCCGAGGGCGTCGAACACCGTGATCGGGGTCGAGAGCCGCTCGAGCTGGCGGCTCAGCCCGAAGGCGACGAGCCCGCCGACGGCGGCGACGACCAGGTAGCGCCAGTCGCTGAAGGTGGCCGGGGGCAGCGCGCCGAGCAGGACGTCCCGCAGGACGCCGCCGCCCAGCGCGGTGATCATCCCGAGGGTCACCACGCCGACGATGTCGAGGCGGGCGGTCCGCACCGCTGTTAGCGCGCCGTTGAGGGCGAAGGCGAACGTCCCGGTGAGGTCGAGGACCAGCCCGGTCGCCCCGGTCGTGGTCACCGGAGGACGGTCAGCTCTCCCGGTCGCGGCGCCGCCCGCCGAGCCCGAGGCCGAGCACGCCGAGCAGGGCGCCCGCGCCGAGCAGGCCGGCGGTGGCGCGCGGCCCGGGGATGCGCCCGACCGTCACGGCCGGCCGGACGATCACGGGAGCGGGTTCGGGGAGCTCCTCGCGCTCGTTCTCCTTGAGCGTGGCGGCCCAGGCGGTGACGAACAGGATGAAGCGCGAGACGAAGTTCGCGAACACCAGCAGACCGATGATCGGGCCGAACGCGGCGCCGGCGGGCGAGCTGGTGACGCTCGAGATGTAGACGGTCATGATCTGCTGCAGGATCACGAACCCGACGGCGGCGAGCAGGGCCGCGCGGGCCGCCGAGCGCAGGGTGACCGGCTCGCGGGGCAGCCTCGCGATGACCCAGAGGAAGACCAGCCAGTTCGCCGCGACCGTGATGACGATGCCGGCGATGACGAACAGGACGTGCGCCCAGCCGGCGTCACCGAGGCCCAGGAAGTCGAGAATCGTGTTCGAGAGCCCGGTGGCGACCGCGGTGACGGCGAACGAGAGCCCGAAGGCCAGCCCGAGCCCGACCATGGCGAGCAGGTCGCTGCCGTAGCGCCGCACGATCGACGGCGGCTCGCCGCGCTGGTCCCACTGCTCCGAGAGCGCCTCGCGCAGGTTGCTCATCCACCCGAGCCCGGAGAACAGGGCACCGAGCAGACCGATGATGCCGACCGCGTTGCGCTGGGCGATGGCCTGGTCGATGACCTGGTTGAGCAGGTCGCCGAGGCCGGGCGGGACGGCGGCGGTGATGCCGTTCTGGATCTCGAGCAACAGCGCCTCGTTGTTCGCGAGCACGAACGCCGCGGCCGCGAACGCGACCATGAGCAGCGGGACGAGGGCGAGGATCGAGAAGAACGTGATCGCCGCGGCGTAGTGGTCGCCGTGCTTGTCGGTGTACCGCGTGGCGGCCTTGACGAGGTGGTCGAGCCAGGGGTACTTGGCCCGCAGCTTCTCCAGCTGCGTCGGCTCGGCCGCCCCGTTCTCCGTGTCGGTCGTGCTGGCGCTCGTCATCGCTGGCGCGTTCCTCTCGCGGTCCCCGACTCACCGCGGACCGGCGCGGCCCGCGTGGGACGTAGCTACCCCGCGTGGCCGGTGGTCACGCGCCGCCTGCGGGTGCGGCGGGGAGCGGCGGCTGCCCGTAGGGCCGGGGATCGAACGTGCCGTTGCGCGCCCGGAACGAGCGGGCCGTGCCCGGCCAGAGCAGCGTGAGGCGGCCGCTGGTCTCGTCGAGGTACCAGCTGCGGCACCCGCCCTGCAGCCACACGGTGTCGGCGCTCATCGCGTCGATCTCGCGGGTGTAGGCCTCCTCGGCCTCGGCGGTGACCTCGAGCGGCGCTCCCGGGCCGGCGCCGAGGTGGTCCAGGGCGCCGAGGACGTGGTCGATCTGCGCCTCGATCATGTAGACGGCGGAGTTGTGGCCGAGGCTCGCGTTGGGCCCGTTGAGCACGAACATGTTGGGGAAGCCGTGCACCGCGGTCGAGGCGTGCGCGGTCATCCCGTCCGCCCAGCGGTCGGCGAGCAGGCCGTGGCGCCCCTCGATGCGCTGCGCGAACGGCAGCCGCGTCGTCCAGAAGCCGGTGGCGAGGACGAGCGCGTCGAGCGGGTGGTGGGCGCCCGACGCCGCGACGGCCGTCGACTTCTCGACGTGGTGCAGCGCGCTCGGCTCGAGGGTCACGTCGTCGCGCCCGAGTGCGGGGTAGAGGTCGTCGGAGATGACGATGCGCTTGCAGCCGATCTCGTACTCCGGCCGCAGCCGCGCGCGGAGGCCCTCGTCGGGGACCTGCTCGGCGAGGTGGGCGAGCGCGCGCTCCCGCAGCCGGTCGATGTCGGGACGCACGCGGCGGCGCGCGCCGATCGCGCCCTCGGCC
Source organism: Actinomycetospora aeridis (assembly GCF_037400275.1). Classification (NCBI taxonomy): domain Bacteria; kingdom Bacillati; phylum Actinomycetota; class Actinomycetes; order Pseudonocardiales; family Pseudonocardiaceae; genus Actinomycetospora; species Actinomycetospora aeridis. The sequence goes on from NZ_JBBEGL010000004.1 coordinate 482,792, forward strand.
TCGTCGAAGAGCTCCTCGCGCAGCGCCCGCTCGGCGGCCGGATCGAGCGCGAACGCGCGGCGCTCCGCGGGGGTGTAGGCACGGTCGCCGCGCGGCACGACCCACGGCGGGGTGCGCTGGAAGACGACGAGGTGCTCGGCGGTGCCGGCCAGGGCGGGGACGATCTGCGCGGCCGAGGCGCCGGTGCCGACGACGCCGACCCGCTTGCCGGCCAGCGCCGCGGCGCCGTCCCAGCGCGCGGAGTGGAAGACGGGCCCGTCGAACCCCGAGAGGCCGGGGATCTCGGGGATGCGCGGCTCGGACAGGCGCCCGGCGGCCACGACGAGCACCCGCGCGCGGTAGGTCCCCGACGACGTCGCGATCCGCCACCGCGCGCCGTCCCAGCGAGCGCGCTGCATCTCGGTGCCGAGGCGCAGGTGCGGGTCGAGGCCCTCGTCGCGCGCCGAGTCGCGCAGGTACTCGTGGATCTCCGCGCCGGGCGCGAAGACCCGCGACCAGTCGGGCTTGGGTCGGAACGAGAACGAGTACAGGTGCGACGGGACGTCGCACGCGACGCCGGGGTAGCGGTTGTCGCGCCAGGTGCCGCCGACGCCGTGGGCACGTTCGAGGAGCACGAACGACTCCTGCCGGCGCCGGGCGAGCCGGATGCCCAGGCCGATGCCGGCGAACCCGGCGCCGACCACGGCGACGTCGACGTCGACCGCTGCGGTCAACGCGACCTCGCGCCGTGATCAGCCACGACCCGAACGTACGCCCGGTCCCGCGCGCATGTCAGCGGAGTGGCTCCCTGCGGCACGGAGCGGAGCGGGAGCTGCCGCGCCGGAGGCGGGACACAGACGATGAGTGTCCGTATCTCCACTCCGATCACTCGAGGTCGCCGGTCCGCCGCACCGACAGGCGCCTCGCCGCAGGGCGAGATCGCGGTCTCGGTGACGATCGATGTCACATCTGACATGCATCGTCACCGGGACCGGAATCTTGACCGTCGCGGATCCGAGCGGCGCACTCCCGACCTGGGGACTCCCCGGTGGGGGCGACCTCCTCGGGCCGCCGCCGGGGTCTCGCCCAGGTCGCCCGGAGACCTCGCGACCACGCGTCCGGCCTGTCCCACGATCACGACATCTAGAGGACCGCGATCGCGCCGATCACCATCAGGAGGGCGAGCAGGACGAGCGCGAACCACAGCCGGGCGCGTCCGGCCTCGCCGTCCAGCTGCCCGGCGACCTCCGCGCGACGCCGCCCCTCCTCGGGCGACCCGACGCCGTGGTGGGTCCCGCTCGCGGCGTCGTAGAACGACTCGCCGCCCGCCCCGCTCCCGCCGACCATGACCCGAGGGTAGGGGCGCCCCCGCTCAGCCGCGGAGGACCGCCAGCCGATCGGGGGTCGGGTCGCCGTACAGGGTGGTGCGCTGGCGGGGTGTGCGGCCGAGCTCGGCGGCGAGGTCCTCGACCTGGGCGAGCGTGAGCTGACGCCCCGCCTCCGCGCCCGCGGCGGGGTCGAGGGCGCCGTCGAGCAGCAGTCCGCCCGCGTCGTCGGCACCTCCGCGCAGCACGGCGGTCGTGAGCTCCGGCCCGAGCTTGGGCCACGCCGCCTGCACGTGGTCGATGCGGCCGTGCAGCAGCAGCCGCGCCACGGCGTGCAGGGCGCGCGTCTCCCGGGGTGTGTCAGCCTGGCGTTCACGCTGACGTCGGGCGTCAGGAAATCCACCCGCAGGGAACGCTTCGGGCTGGATGGGCATGGCGATGAACTCGGTGAACCCGCCCGTCCGGTCCTGGATCGCGGCGAGCGCGCGCAGGTGCGCCACCTGCTGGGCCGGCGTCTCCACGTGTCCGTAGACCATCGTCGCGGTCGAGCGCAGCCCGACCTCGTGCGCCGTGGTGATCAGCTCCATCCAGCGTGCGGCGGTGATGTCCGTGCCGCCGGTGAGCAATCCGCGGATGTCGTCGTCGAGGATCCGCGCCGCCGTCCCCGGCACCGACCCGAGCCCGGCCTCCCGCGCGGCCACCAGGAAGTCGCGCGCGTCGAGCCCCAGGCGGGCGGCGGCGTCGGCGACCTCCGCGGGGCGGAAGGCGTGCAGGTGCAGCGGGACGCGCCCGGTGATGAGCGCGACGAGGTCGAGCGGCGCCCGGTCCGCGACGTCGTCGGGCAGCGGGCCCTGCACGCAGATCTCGGTGGCGCCCAGCGCCCAGGCCTCGTCGACCAGCTCCGTCGCATGGGCGGGATCCCGGACGACGGCGGTGTCGAGGTTGCGGTTGGCGACGAAGGTCAGCTGGTCGCCGACGGCGTCGCGTCGCACCCCGTCGGCGAGCTCCGCGAGGGCCTCGAGCTCGTCGCCGTCGGCCTCGAGCAGCGCGACGTAGGCCTCGTCGGACAGGTCCGCGGGGTTGGTGGCGGCGCGGGCGAGGTGGGCGCGGAGGCTCACCGCGTCGCTGCCGGCCGGCGTTCGGCGGCCAGACCCTGCTGGTCGGCCAGCGCGATCACCGGGTCGACGAGGTCGGGGTGCAGCCACCGGTTCGGGTCGCGCACGTAGCGGGGGTAGATGGTCAACCTCGGCCTGAGGGTGAACCCGGCCGCGCCCGTGACGGCACGCAGCGCGTCGAGCCCCGGCCAGGGGCGCTCGGGGTTGACGTGGTCCGGGGTGACGGGCGAGACGCCGCCCCAGTCGTCGATGCCGGCGCGCAGCAGGAGGGCCTGGTCCTGGGCCGCGCTGGCCGAGTCGTCCAGGTCGCCGGCGAGGTTCGGCGGGGCCTGGACACTGACACCGAGTGGCATGATCAGGCGTGCGACGGCCACCGCGGCGACGAAGGCGTCGAACTCCGCGTCCGGCTCGCCGCGCATCGCCGTGTCGGGCTTGGCCCGGAAGTTCTGGACGATGACCTCCTGCAGGTGCCCGCCGCGGCGCGCCGACCCGGCGAGCACGAGCAGCGACTGCGCCCGTTCGGCGCGGTGCTCGCCGATGCCGACGAGGATCCCGGACGTGAACGGCACGCGCGCGCGGCCGGCGTCGTCGACGACCCGGCGGCGCAGCGCGGGCTCCTTGTCCGGCGAGCCGAAGTGCGCGCCACCCGGCTGCGACCACAGCCGCGTCGCCGTCGTCTCCAGCATCATCCCCATCGACGGCGACACCCCGCGCAGGCGCTGGAGCTCGACGAGGTCCATGACGCCGGGGTTGAGGTGGGGCAGGAGGCCGGTCTCCTCCAGCACCGCGCGGGCCGACTGCTCGACGTGGTCGAGGGTGGAGCCGAGGTCGCGGGCGCCGAGCCAGTCGCGGGCCGCGGCCCACCGCGCCTCGGGGCGGTCGCCGAGGGTGAACAGCACCTCGGTGCAGCCCTGTGCGGCGCCCTCGCGGGCGATCTCGAGCACCTCGTCACGCTCGAGGTAGGCCGCGGGCAGACGTCCGGGGACGGTGGCGAACGTGCAGTAGTGGCACCGGTCCTGGCACAGCCGGGTCAGCGGGACGAAGACCTTCGGGCTGTAGGTCACGACGCCGGCGCGGCCCTCGAGCGCGAGGTGCTCGTCGCGGCGGGCGGCGGCCAGCCCGAGCAGCGCGTCGAGCTCCTCGCCCCGGGCCGCGAGCAGCGTGGTGGCGTCGGCGAGCGTCGTGGGGTGCTCCGGATCGTCGGCGAGCGCCCCGTCCGCGGCCCGTCCGAGCGCGGCCCGGACCTCGGTGCGCGACGGCTCCCCCGGCTCCGGGAGCTCGACCAGCGGCCGCGGGAGCGACAGCGGATGCGGGAGATCGGCCACGTCCCGAACCTACGCCTCGCGGCGACCCGCCCGCCCGTGGTCCAGGGTGGGCGAGGTGGAGGCCCGGAGCCGCGCCCTCGCCGCGCTGTGCGTGACCGAGATCGTGAGCTGGGGCGTCCTCTACTACGCGTTCCCGGTGCTCGTGGGCGCGATCAGCCGGGACACGGGGTGGTCGGTCGGCGCCGCCACCGGGGCGTTCTCGGTGGGCGCGCTCGTCTCGGCGGGCGCCGGGATCGTCGTGGGACGGGTCATCGACCGCCGCGGCCCGCGCCTCGTCATGACGGCCGGATCGGTGGTCGGCGTGCTCGCCGTCGTCGCGATCGCCGCCGCGCCGACCCTGCCGCTGTTCTACGCGGCGTGGGCGCTCGCGGGCATCGCGCAGTCCGCGACGTTCTACCCGCCGGCGTTCGCGGCGCTCACCGGCTGGTACGGCGAGCAACGGGTCCGCGCCCTGACGACCGTCACCCTCGTCGCCGGGTTCGCCAGCACCGTGTTCGCCCCGCTCACGGCGGCGCTGCTCGGAGGACTCGGGTGGCGCGAGACCTACCTCGTGCTCGCCGCCGTGCTCGCCGTCGTCACCGTGCCGCTGCACGCGCTCTTCCTGACGCCGCCGTGGCGACCGCGCGAGCGGGGCACCTCCGAGGCCGACGACGCCGCCCACGCGCGGTCGGTGCTGCGCAGCCCGCGGTTCGCCGTGGTCACGGCGGTGATGACGGTCGGCACCTTCGGCCTCTTCGCGACGACGATCAACCTCGTCCCGCTGCTCATGGGCCGCGGGCTCGATCTCAGCCTGGCCGCGCTCGGGCTCGGGCTGACCGGCGCGGGACAGGTGCTCGGGCGGCTGGCGTTCGTGCCGCTCGTCCGACGATCGACGCCGCGGACCCGCCTCGCCGCGGTGCTGCTCCTCGGCAGCGCCGGCGTCGTCGCGCTGGCGTTCGTCCCGGGCCCGGCCGCCGTGCTCATCGCGTTCGCCGTCGTCGCGGGCGCGGGCCGCGGGCTGAGCACGCTGCTGCAGGCCTCGGCGGTCTCGGACCGCTGGGGCACCCGCGCCTTCGGGCGGATCAACGGCGTGTTCTCGGCGCCGATCAGCCTCGCGGTGGCGCTGGCGCCGGCCGGCGGCGTGGCCGTGGCGGGCGTCGTGGGCGGGTTCCCGACGGCGTTCCTCGTGTTAGGGGGTGCGACGGTCCTCGCGGCACTGGTCGGTCTGGTCGCGTGATCGTGGGGGCTTTTCTCACGTTGAGTGTCAGCGTGGCCGCCAGGCTGGAACACCCCGACGGCGTGTCGCCCATCGAGGCTGTGGCGATCCTGGCGTGACACGCCAGCAACGCCGCATCGCTCGCACGGGGCTCAGAGGGTCGCGAGGTGGGCGGCGACGGCGGCGTCGAGGCGCGCGGTGTCGCCGGTCGCGAGGAGGTCCAGCAGCGCCCCGCGCAGCACCGCGAGCAGCAGCGCGCGCTCGGCCGGATCGTCGACGACCTGGTGGTCGGCGAACAGCGCGTCCCAGTCGGCCACGGTGCGCGCGGCGAACCCCGCCCACGGGCCGTCGCCCGCGTCGGCGACCGAGCGCGTATAGGCCTCGAGCCAGAGCCGCAGCAGCGCCCGGTGCTCGGGTGCGGCGAGCCACGCCCAGACGCGGGTCCCGACGGCGGCGAGGTCCCCGGCCTCGCCGACGGCCTCGACGACCGCCAGCTGGTCGGCCCGCGAGCGCGCCAGCAGCGCGCGGACCAGCCCGTCCTTGCTGCCGAAGAGGAACAGCAGCACCCGCGGGCTCGAGCCGATCGCCTCGGCGAGCGGGCGCAGCGACATCCCCGCCCAGCCCCGCTCGAGCACCCACGCGTACGCCGCCTCGAGCAGCTCCTGCTGCCGCGCGGATCCCTCGGACACCCCGACAGTGTGCTTCACTGAAACAGTCGTTTCAGTGAGGAGGCGTGATGGGTGAGGTGACGATCCGGGCACTGGACCGCCCCGGCGACCTGGGCTGGGTGCTCATGACCCACGGTGAGCTCTACGACGCCGAGTACGGCTGGGCGGTCGAGGCCGTGACCGCGCGGATCGTGGCCGACCACGCCGCGCACGCCCGTCCCGGGCGGGACGCCGGCTGGATCGCCGAGCTCGACGGCGTCCGGGTCGGCAGCGTGCTCTGCGTGCGCGAGACCGAGGAGACCGCCCGCCTGCGCCTCCTGCTCGTCACCCCTGCGGCCCGCGGTCACGGCGTGGGGCGCGCGCTCGTCGCCCGGTGCACCGCGTTCGCCCGCGACGCCGGGTGCGGGCGGCTCGTCCTGTGGACCAACGAGCCCCTCGCCGCCGCCCGGCGCCTCTACCTCGAGGCCGGCTTCGCGCTCTCCGGCGAGGAGAGCCACACCGAGTTCGGCGCGGAGCTCCGTGGTCAGTCGTACGAGCTCGGTCTCGATTGAACCCTTGACGGTACTTCTTGGTCCTGTTTTCATATCCAACCAAGAGGTTGTCCAATCGAGGAGATGAACGATGAGCACCACGACCGTCACCGAGGCCCCGACCGCCACGCGTCCCCGGGCGGCGCGCTGGGCCCTCGTCGTCCTCCAGGTCCTGCTCGCCGCCCTGTACGTGTTCTCCGGGTTCGGCAAGGTCTCGCTCGACCCCGCCAACGTCGCGGGCTTCGCGATGATGGGCATCGGCACGGGCGGTGTGGTCGCCCTCGGCGTCGTCGAGCTGGCCGCCGCGGTCGGGCTCCTGATCCCCCGCCTGGCCGGGCTCGCGGCCACCGGGTGCGTCCTGCTCATGACCGGCGCGGTCATCACCACGGCGGCGACCATCGGCGGCGCGATGATCCTCCTGCCGGCCGTGGTGCTCGTGCTCGTGGCCGTCGTGGCCTGGGTGCGCCGCGGCGAGACCGCCGCGCTGGTCCGCGACCCGCGCGGCGTGCTGCTCGGACGCTAGGCGCACGACGACGAGGGCGGCCCGGAGCTTCCGGGCCGCCCCTCGTGCGTGTCCGCGAGCGTGGCCGCCACGCTGGGACACCCCGTGCCTCAGCTACCGGGGGTTCTCGCCGTCCCGTCGGAGTCCGCCGCGGTCGTCGGTTCGGCAAGTTCGATGGAATCACCGGAGTCGGACTCGGTGTCGTCCTCACTGTCGTCGTCCTGCATCTCGGCCACCGCGTCCTCGCTGGGCTCGTCCTGGTGGCCCGTGCGGAGGTCGATCTGCTCGCCGAAGTAGCGGAGGATCTCGGCGATCACCGCCGCCACCGGCACCGCGAGGAACGCCCCGGCGATGCCCGCGAGGCTCGAGCCCGCCGTCACGGCGAGGATGACGATCGCCGAGTTGAGCCCCAGCCCGCGGCCCTGGACCAGCGGCTGGAGCAGGTTCCCCTCGATCTGCTGCACGGCGAGGATGAGGATCAGCACCCCGATCGCCGTACCGGGGCCCTGCACGACGAGCGCGATGAGCACCGACAGCGCGCCCGCGACGAGGGCGCCGATGATGGGGATGAACGCGCCGAAGAACGTCAGGACCGCCAGGGGCAGGGCGAGCGGCACCCCGAAGATCACGAGGCCGACGCCGATGAACAGCGCGTCGACGAAGCCGATGAGCGCCTGGCTGCGGATGAAGCCGCCGAGGCGCAGCCAGCTGCGGGCGCCGACCTCGGCCAGGTGGCCACCGGACGTCGGGCCGGCGACGCGCTGGAGCCACGGCAGGAACTTGGGGCCGTCCTTGACGAACAGGAACGCGAGGACGAGCGCCAGCACGGCGTTGATCACACTGTTGGCGACCGTGGTGAGGCCGGTGAGCACGCCGGTGGCGATCTGGCCCGCGCTCTGCTGCAGGCGCTCGACCGCGGCCTGCACGTACTGGCCGATCTGGCTCGCGCCCAGGTTGAACGGCGGCCCCTGCAGCCAGCCCTGGATCTGCTGGATGCCGCCGATCGCGCCCTGGGCGATCGCGGGGGCCTGGCCCGCCACCGACGGGGCGATGAGCGCGATGACCCCGCCGATCACGGCCAGGCCCAGCAGCAGCACCACCGCCGTCGCGAGCGTGCCGTTCCAGCGGTGGTTGCGCAGCCAGGTCACCGACGGCTCCAGCACCGTCGCGATGACCAGACCGAGGAACACCGGGAACATGACGTCCCACAGCGCGATGACGAGGTACCCCACCACCGTGAGCGCCGCCGCCACGAGCAGGAACCGCAGGCTCCAGCGCGCCGTCCAGGCCAGCCCCTCGCCGATGAGGTGCCCGCGCGTCGGCGTCAGTCCTCGCGCGATGTCCACGGAGGCGGGGGCCTCGTCCATGGACGGGAGTCTGTCAGTGATGACGGATCCTCCGGCGGCGCCGTGCGGCGCCGCAGCTCGTCGGTGTGTTCCTGCTGGGCCCGCCGGGCCGGTTCGTCGGCCGCGTCCAGGAGTTCCTGGACCCGGGTGACGACGAGCCGGAGTGCCTCGGCGAGCGCCGCGTCCGGGTGCCCAGCCGCACCCGGTCGTACCCGTCGCCAGCGCTCGAGGGCCTCCGCCGCGTCGTCGACGGCGAACCGGGCCTCGACGAAACGGAGGTGGGAGTCGCCGGCGTCGTCGTCCGCGATGCCCAGCATCGCCCGCACGCGCCCGCCGATGCCGTCGAGCAGCGTCCCGGCCTCGCGGGGCAGCCGGGGCGCCAGCTCGCGGTGGCGGGCCGCGAGCAGCGCGAGCCCCTCCTCCAGCGCCTGCCGCGGCGGGATCGTCGGCTCGTCCGGGGCCGCTGCCGGCCGCCGGCTCGCCACGAGGGCCCCCAGCCCGTAGACGGCCGCGGCCGGGATCCACCAGGTCGGGCCGATCAGGCCGCCGAGGTGCAGCCCGAGCGCCCCCGCGGCGCCGACGAGCCCGCCGAGGTGCGCGGGCGCCGCCAGGAACCGGCCCGGCGGCCTACTGGTAGCCACGGATCTCCCGGAACACGGCGTCGAGGGCCTGCGGGTCGGACGCCGCGAACGTGCGGCCGCCCGTGGCCGCCGCGAGCTGCTCCATCTCGCCGCGGGCGGCCTCACCGAACAGGATCGGGAAGACCGGCACCCCGCGCGTCGACGGCGGGCGACCGGCGAGGAAGGCCCGGAACTCGGGCAGCCGCGGGCCCCGGTTGCTCTCGCCGTCGGAGAGCAGCACGACGGTCGTGAGCCGGTCCGGGTCCGCGGCGGCGGCCTGGTCGAGGTAGCGGTACGCGGCCTCGAGGCTCCCGTAGACCGCGGTGTTGCCGCCGGCGGCGAGGGCCCGCACCCGGGTGGCGATGGCGTCGCGGGACGGCTGCGGGTCCGCCGGGTCGACGCTGAACGGCTCGGGGGCGCCGGGCGCGTCGCTGAACGGGACGAACACGACGTCCTCGCGGCTGCGGAACCGCCGGAACTGGTTGGTCAGGGACGGGTCGCTGCCGGTGAGCCCGATCAGCGCGGTGCGCAGGCCGTCGATGCGCGTGCCCTGCATCGAGCCGGAGACGTCGAGGACGTACACGGTGCGCGCCGGGCGCCGGACGCGGTCCAGGTAGGTCGTCAGCAGCGCGTCGAGGGTGGCCTTGTCGGTGGGGAACGGCAGCTCGACGAGCGTGGTGCGGGCGGCCTCGGGCGGCGGCGCGACGCCCGGGACGCCGGCGCGGCGCGCGGTGGTCTCGACGATCCGCTGCTGGACCTCGGGCCGGCGCAGGTGCTCGGTGAGCCGCGCGAGCCCGGCGCGGGCCTCGGGCGACGCCGAGCGCAGCAGCGTCAGGGGGTACTCGGCGCTGACCACCCCGTCGGACGGGACGACCAGCGTCAGCGGCTCGGGCAGCCGCCCGGAGCGGTTGAGCTCGAGGATCGACGCCTCGTAGGTGACGACGCCGTCGAGCGGCGGACCGCCGTCCCCGCCGGTCGCGCGCCGGACGTAGGCGTCGGTCAGCCACCCGGACGAGCCGCTGGTCAGGCGCTGCCCGGCGAAGAACGCCGCCAGCGGGCCCGTGACGCGGTCGACCGCGGCGGGGTCGAGCACGCGCCCGCTCCCGTCGAGGGCCGCGGCCACGGCCACGAGTGCGGAGAACCCCGAGTTCGACGACGACGGGTCCGTCATCCCGAACGCGAACCGCCCGGTGCTCGCCGCCTCGGCGACCTGGCTCCACGTCACGGGGGCCCGGTCCCAGCCGAGCTCGCGGGCCCGCTCCGCGCGGACCCCGAGCACCACCGGCGAGCCCATGATCCGCGTGGCGGTGTCGACGCGGTCGCGGGCCGCCGGGATCGTCTCGAGGTAGCGGTTCGACGAGAACCACAGCGCGTCGGTGGTGCCGTCCGCGCGTCCGGCGGCGACCGTGTCGGCGCCCTCGAGCGTGCCGGTGTACTGCAACTCCAGGCGCACGCCGGTCGCCTCGGCGGCCTCGTCGAGGACGGGGGCCATGTCGGCGAGCTCGCTGCCCGCGAGCACCCGCAGCGTCAGCGGGGGCGGCCCGGTGGCCGTCCCGCACGCGGCCAGGAGCAGACCGGCGACCACCACCAGCAGCGCGCGCCTCACCGGCACCCCCGTTCGACCGCGGCGAGCATCTGCTCGAGCGTCTCGTAGGACGGCACGTCGACCACCTCGGCCGCGTTCGGGCCGGGCGGGAAGGCGGCCGCCGCCGGGCCCGGACGGGTCGGGCGGAAGCCGTGGCGGGCGGCGAGCTCGGCCAGCTCGGGATCGGTGTCGAGCAGCCGTCCGAGGCGGTCGCCGTCCGGGGTCAGCGGCACCAGGGTGTGCCGGGAGTAGACCGTCGGTGCCGGGTAGAGCAGCACGTTCTGGTCGGTGAGCCCGGAGGTCGGGACCCGGCGGGCCTGCTCGAACTCCGCCTCGTAGACCAGCGCCATCGGGGCGACGCCGCGCCCGGTGGTCAGGTAGTCGTTGAACAGCACCGCCGTCGTGCGCGGCCGGTAGCCCTGGTCGGCGAACAGGCGGCACATGTCGGGCAGGACCCGCGTCGCGGCCGCCGCGTCGGGCACGGCGTCGCCGTTGGCGACGAACGAGGCCAGCGCGAGGTACATCGCCGCGGAGTTCGAGTAGGCCGGGTCGGTGGTGTTGAGCAGGACGGTCTTGCGCGCCGGGTAGGCCGTGTTGCCGGGCAGCCGGTCCCACCGCGTGCCCTGGCGCGCGAGGTCGAGCAGGACCCGCACGTCGACGACCTGCCGGCCGTCGGCCCCCGGGCGCACCGCCCCGGCGCCGGCCAGCGCGGTGGCGATGTCCGGGAAGGTCGCCACCGCCATCGGCGAGCTGAACGGCGCGTAGGCGGTGACGACGCCGCGGTCACGCTGGATGCGCTCCGCCGCGGGCGAGCTGGAGGGGAAGACGAACCCGTACGGCGCGAGGTCGCGGGTGGCGATCTCGCGGGAGCCGGCGGGCGACACCGTGACGGCCAGGCCGTTCCGTGCGAGGGCGGCGACGACGTCGGGGTCGTCGAAGAACGACTGCTTCTCCGAGCCGATGAGCCCCGCGACCGTCACGACCGGGGGCGACGACGGCGGCGCGAGGCGGCGGTAGACCTCGCAGCCGCCGTAGCCGAGCAGGACGGCGATGAGCACCAGCGCGAGCGTGACCCGCAGCCCCTGGCCCCGGCGTGACGTCGACGCTGAGGTCGGCGCTGCCGCCACGGGCTCCCTCCGGGGTGGTCACTGACGCGGTCGACTTCATCTCACCGGGTCACGATGGCCGGGAGGTGGACGGTCGGTGAACACACGAGCGCCCCTCCCGACGGGGACGGGAGGGGCGCTCGGTGTGCGCGGTGGGGGTGCGCGCGGACTAGCTCGCGACGGCCTTCTGCAGGCCCTCGTCGATCGCGTCGAGGAAGTCCTGGGTGTTGAGGTACGGCGCGTCCTTGCCGATCAGCAGCGCCAGGTCCTTCGTCATCTTGCCGTCCTCGACGGTCCGGATGCAGACGTCCTCGATCTTCTGCGCGAAGTCGACGAGGGCGTCGTTGTTGTCGAGGCGGCCGCGCTGGGCGAGGCCCCGGCTCCAGGCGAAGATCGACGCGATCGGGTTGGTCGACGTCTCCTTGCCCTGCTGGTGCTGGCGGAAGTGCCGCGTCACGGTGCCGTGGGCGGCCTCGGCCTCGACGGTGCCGTCCGGCGTCATGAGCACCGAGGTCATGAGGCCGAGCGAGCCGAAGCCCTGGGCCACGATGTCGGACTGCACGTCGCCGTCGTAGTTCTTGCAGGCCCAGACGTAGCCGCCCTCCCACTTCAGGGCGGCGGCGACCATGTCATCGATGAGGCGGTGCTCGTAGGTCAGGCCGGCCTTCTCGAAGTCGGCCTTGAACTCCGACTCGAAGATCTCCTCGAAGGTGTCGCGGAACATGCCATCGTACGCCTTGAGGATGGTGTTCTTGGTCGACATGTAGACCGGGTAGCCGCGGTCCAGGCCGTAGCGCAGCGAGGCGCGGGCGAAGTCGACGATCGAGTTCTTGTAGTTGTACATGCCCAGCGCGACGCCCCCCTCCTCGGGGAACTTCGCGACCTGGAACTCCATCGGCTCGCCCTCGCCGTCGGGCGTGTAGCTGATGGTGACCGTGCCCGGGCCCGGCACCTTGAAGTCCTGCGCCAGGTACTGGTCGCCGTGGGCGTGACGGCCGACGACGATCGGCTTGGTCCAGTGCGGGACGTAGCGCGGGATGTTCTGGCAGACGATCGGCTCGCGGAAGATGACGCCGCCGAGGATGTTGCGGATCGTGCCGTTGGGCGAGCGGTACATGCGCTTGAGGCCGAACTCCTCGACCCGCGCCTCGTCCGGGGTGATCGTCGCGCACTTGACGCCGACGCCGTGCTTCTTGATCGCGTTCGCGGCGTCGACCGTGACCTGGTCGTCGGTCTCGTCGCGGTGCTCGATGCCCAGGTCGTAGTACTCGAGGTCGATGTCGAGGTACGGGTGGATCAGCTTGTCCTTGATGAACTGCCAGATGATCCGCGTCATCTCGTCACCGTCGAGCTCGACGACGGTGCCCTCTACCTTGATCTTCGCCACGACTCGGGAGACCTCCTCATGGGGCGCCGACCGCCGGCGCCCGGCTGACCTGTCCGCACGCTATCAACGCGGGTGCGGACCACGACGCGTGAGGAATACCCAGGTGGGCGGCATCACCGGGTGGCGATCGGGCCACCCGTGATGGTGAGCGCCACGAGGATCATCACCAGGCCGAACAGCACATAGGTGATGATGTCGACGCGCCGGCTGCGCACCGCGAGCAGGCCCGCGGCGGTGCGCGTCAGGCTCGCCCGCAGGACCCCGGCGAGCAGCAGGGCGACGCCGAGCTCGGTGGTGCCCTCGCGCCAGTGCTGCAGGCCGATCCGGGCGAACGCGACGGCGACGACGGCCATCACCGCGAGGAACGCGAGGTGCCCCCGCACCTTCCGCAGCGTCTCCGCGCGGGTGCGCGGCGGGCGGGCGTGCCGGCCCGCCGGGAGCATCTCGGTGGGGCTCTCGTCGGGCGGGGGCGGGACGCCCGGGCGTGACAGCTCCTGCGGGCCGGACCGTGGCGAGGTACGCGGGACGGGCGGCTGGACCGGCACCTGCGCGGGTGGCGTCCCGACCGCCGGCGGGCCCGACGAGGGCCCCGGCGGTCGTCCCGATCGGGGGGTCACAGCAGTCATCCGGTGCTCATCCGCTGGCCAGTCGCTCCGCGCGCTCGACGACGTTGGTGACCAGCATCCCGCGCGTCATCGGACCGACGCCGCCGGGGACCGGGGCGAGGTAGGCGGCGACCTCGGCGACCTCGGGGGCGACGTCGCCGACCAGGCCGTTCTCGCCGCGCGTGATGCCGACGTCCAGGACGGCGGCGCCCGGCTTGACCATGTCCGCGGTCACGAGGCCGGGCACGCCGGCGGCCGCGACGACGACGTCGGCGGCCCGCAGCTCGGCGGCGACGTCCTTGGTGCCGGTGTGGCACAGGGTCACGGTCGCGTTCACCGACCGCAGCGTGAGCAGCAGGCCCAGCGGACGGCCGACGGTGACGCCGCGCCCGAGCACCGTGACCTTCGCGCCGTTCAGCGGCACGTCGTAGCGGCGCAGCAGCTCGACGACCCCGCGCGGGGTGCAGGGCAGCGGGCCGGGCTCCTGCAGCACGAGCCGCCCCAGGTTGGTGGGGTGCAGCCCGTCGGCGTCCTTGTCCGGGTCGATCCGCTCGAGCACCGCGCCCGAGTCCAGGCCCTTCGGGAGGGGGAGCTGGACGATGTAGCCGGTGCACGCCGGGTCGGCGTTGAGCTCGTCGATCGCGCGCTCGACGTCGGCCTGGGTGGCGTCGGCGGGCAGGTCGCGCCGGATCGACTCGATGCCGACCTTCGCGCAGTCGTTGTGCTTGGCCTTGACGTAGGAGTGCGACCCCGGATCGTCACCGACGAGCACCGTGCCCAGACCCGGCGTACGACCGGCGGCGGCGAGCGTCTCGACCCGCCCGCGCAGGTCGTCGAGGATCGCGGCGAGGGTGGCCTTCCCGTCCAGCTTGGTCGCGGTCACGCCCTCATGATGGCAGGTCGGACCCGGTGTTCCGCGCAGCTGACCGCCGGAGCGGCCACGGGGCGGACGCGACACCCGCCGCGACGAGGGTGAGCACCGCCCCGAGCACGGTCGTCAGGCCGGGGGTCCCGGCGGCCGAGGGCAGCACGAGGTCGAGCACGAGCGCGCCGACGATCTGGCCGGCGACGGCGCCGAGCGAGAGCAGCAGCACCCCGATCTGGCCGACCACCCATGCCCCGAGCCCGATGAAGACCGCCCCGAACGGCCCGCCGAGGTAGAGGTACCAGGCGTTCGGCAGCGGGTTCGGCGGGCCGAGCAGGAGCACCGCGACGATCCCGGCGATCACCAGCGCGGCGAAGCCGACGACGAAGTTGATGCTCGCGGCCGGGAGCACCGAGGCCACGATGGAGTCGCTCTCGTCCTCGCTCGAGCCGGTCCGCGATCCGCCCGCGGCGGCGGCGACCCGGCCGTTGAGCGCCTGCTGGGTCGCGATGGCGAGCCCCGCGGCGAGTGGGAGCAGCGCCAGCGCCACCGGCGCGTCCGTGCTGATCGACGGCGCCACCGACAGCACGACCGCCCCGAGCATCAGCACCGCGCCGACGATGCGGGGCGGGGTCGTGGCCTGCGGGCCGGCCGGTCCGAGGCCGACCCGGTCGACGACCAGCCCGCCGCTGGACTGGCCGGCCACGACGGCGATGGTGAACAGGGCCGTTCCCAGCACGTGCGCCGTCAGGCCCTGGCCGGCGACGAGCAGCGCGCCGCCGAGCCCACCGAGGAGCTGCCAGGTCCGCAGCGACCCGCGGCGACGGGCCGCGCCGACCCGTCCGAGCCCCCGCCGGCCCGCGGGCAGGAGCGCCAGCAGCACGAGCAGCAGGACCAGCCCGAGCCCGAACGAGATGACCGCGGCCAGCACGCCGTCGCCGAGCGCGGTGCCGAGCTCGGCGTTGACGCGGGCCTGCCCGACGATGAACGCGCCGGTGACGAAGGCCCCGGCGAGCCCGATTGCGGTGCGCGAGGAGGGTCCGGCCACGGTCACGGGAACCTAGCGCCGTCTCGCGGACGGCGCCCGGTGGTGGCTACCGGTCGGGGTGGGCCCGGACGTAGCGGGCGGTCACGGTGTTGGTCGCCGCGACGCCGCCCGCGTAGATCGCGTGCTGGACGAAGCTCGTGACGACGAGACGACGCTCCCAGCGCCACGGAGGTGGGGTGCCGCCGAGCACCGGGAACAGGCCGAGCGCCATCACCTGGGACCCGGCGAAGAACGCCAGCCCGGCCGCGGGCTCGCGCGGCAGCGGGTGCTGCAGCGCGACGTGGGCGGCACCGACCGCCGAGCCGTAGCCCCAGTGCACCACCCAGAACAGGGCCCGCCGACCCTCTCGCGACCGGGGCTCCCACCCCACGACGTGGCGCAGCAGCGTCGAGGCGGCGATGACGACGTGGTCGCTGTCGTCGTAGTCCAGGACGACCCCGGCCTCGTCGGGCGTGACCCCGTGTCGCCGGGTGAAGCGCCGGCGGCGACGATGGGCGGCGAGGGCCATCGCGCCGGTGCCCACCGCCCCGCCGAGCACACCTCGAGCGGCTCCACGCACCACCGGCGAGACCGTCCGTCGTCCGTGCACCGCGCCAGCATGCCCTGGATCGGTCAACGATGCGGATGGGCAGGTCCCCCCTCCGTTCGTCCCCCTCCGTTCGTCCGGTGCCCGCGGGCACGTGTCCCGCACCACACTCGTCTCACACCGGGTTCACGTCGTCGCGCCACGTAGCGCGCCGAGGGGGCGAGCCCCGCCGCGCGGGTCCGGTTCGGACACACGAAGGAGTGGGGATGACCACGATCGACGAGCAGTCCGCCGACGCCGGAGGCGCACACGCCGCGGCCGACACCGCGGCCGCCGAGGCAGCGGCCGCCGCAGGCGCCAACCCGGCACTGGTCGGGGTCCCGACGTTCGTCATCGGGTCGGTGGCACTCGGGCTGTACCTCATCGGGTTCACGGGCGCCTCGAGCACCGCGCTGGTGGGGATGCTGCCGATCCTGTTCATGTGCACGGGCATCGGGCAGCTCGTGGCGACGGTCTGGGCGGCCCGGACGGGCAACGGGGCGGCCGCGGCGATCTTCGGCATCTTCACCGGCTTCTGGCTGAGCTTCGCCGTGCTCGCGACCTCGCTGGGCGCCGACTGGTTCGGGCCGACCTCCACCGACACCGCGGTGGCCACGGGCGCCCAGGAGACCTTCCTGCTCACGTGGCTGATCGGCGTCGTCGTCCTCACGGTGGCCTCGCTGCGCCTGCCGTCGGTCTTCACCGTGCTGTTCGTCCTCATCGACGCCGCCCTGCTGATCGTGCTGCTGGGGACCTCGAGCGGCTCGACCGGCCTGCTGTTCCTCGGCGGCATCGTGGTGTTCGCCTTCGCGCTGGTCGGCGTCTACATGTTCCTGGACGCCCTCGGCCAGGCCACGGGCGGCAAGCCGATGCCGATGGGCAAGCCGATCATCGGCGGCTGAGCTCCACCGGGTGGAGCGAGGGGCTCCTTCGCTGCGTGGGACGCAGCCGGGGAGTCCCTCGCTCCACGACGTCGTGCTGCGTGGCGTCGGCGCGCCCGGAACCGCGGGACCGTCAGCGGAAGTCGCGCGAGCTCGACGGCACCCGCAGCTCGAGGCGCTCGACGCGATCGGCGACGAGGTTGACCACCGTGGGCGCGTCGTGGGCCCGCTCGACCCGCCCGCGGATCACGAGCGCCGCGCTGGTGCGTGCCACCACGCGGTGGCGCGCCCAGAGACCCTCCGAACACACGACGTTGAGCATGCCGGTCTCGTCCTCGAGGTTGAGGAACGTCGTGCCGCCCGCCGTCGCGGGCCGCTGGCGGTGGGTGACGACGCCGCCGACCTCGATCCGCTCGCCCGCTCCCACGCCGGCGACCGCGGCCACCGAGAACGCGCCGCGCTCGTCGAGCACCGCGCGCAGGTGGGTGACGGGATGGCTGTCCGGGGTCAGGCCGGTGGCCCACACGTCGGCGACGGTGAGCTCGACCGCGCTCATGCCGGGCAGCGCCGGCGCCTCGAGCCCCACGGCGGTGTCGGGCAGGCGGTCGTGGCGCACGCCGTCGCGCACCACCCCGACGCCGGCCGCGGCCGCACCGGCGGCCCACAGGGCCTCGCGGCGGTCGAGCCCGAAGCAGCCCAGTGCCCCGGCCGTCGCGAGCGCCTCGACGTGGGCGGTGGTCAGCTCGGCACGACGGGCGAGGTCGGCGACGTCCCGGTACGCCCCGCCCGCGCTCCTCTCCGCCACGATCCGGGCGGCCACCTCGTCGCCCATCCCGCGCACCCCGGCGAGGCCCAACCGCACCGCGACCCCTCCGTGGCTGCCGGGATGGGGCTCGAGCTCCGGGGTGTCCGCGGCGACCTGGACGTCGGGACCCAGCACCACCACACCGTGGCGACGGGCGTCGGCGGTGAGCGACTGCGGTGAGTAGAAGCCCATCGGCTGGGCGCGCAGCAGCGCGGCGCAGAAGGCCGCCGGGTAGTAGAGCTTGTACCAGGCACTGACGTAGACCAGCGACGCGAAGCTGATCGAATGGCTCTCGGGGAAGCCGAAGTTCGCGAACGCCTTGGTCTTCCCGAAGATCGTGTCCGCGAGGTCGCCGGTGATCCCGTTGGCCTCCATGCCCTCGTAGAACCGCGTGCGCATCCGCTCGATCCGTTCGGTGGAGCGCTTGGCCGACAGGGCGCGGCGCAGCTCGTCGGCCTCGGCGGCGGAGAAGCCGGCGACGTCCACGGCGAGCTGCATGAGCTGTTCCTGGAACAGCGGCACGCCGAGCGTCTTCTCCAGCGCCGGCTCGCAGAGCGGATGGTCGTAGACGACGCGCTCGAGCCCGTTGCGTCGCCGGATGTAGGGGTGCACCGACCCGCCCTGGATCGGCCCGGGCCGGATGAGGGCGACCTCGACGACGAGGTCGTAGAACTCCCGCGGGCGCAGCCGGGGCAGCGTCGCCATCTGGGCGCGGGACTCGACCTGGAACACGCCCACCGAGTCGCCCTCGGCGAGCATGGCGAACACCGCCGGGTCGGTGGCCTGCAGGTCGTGCAGCTTCACGCGCACCCCGTGGTGGGCGGCGACGAGGTCGGCGGCGTAGTGCAGCACCGAGAGCATCCCCAGCCCCAACAGGTCGATCTTGACCAGCCCGACCGCCGCCGCGTCGTCCTTGTCCCACTGGATGACGCTGCGCCCCGGCATCCGCCCCCACTCCACGGGCACCACCTGGTCGACCGGGCGGTCGCAGATGACCATGCCGCCGGAGTGGATCCCCAGGTGGCGCGGGAAGCCCGCGATCTGCTCGGCGAGCGAGGCCACCGCCGGGGGCATCTCGGGCACCTGCCCGGCGAGCTCCGCGCCCGGGCCCCACCGGTCGATCTGCTTGCTCCACGCGTCCTGCTGGCCCTGCGAGAACCCCAGCGCGCGGGCGGCGTCGCGCACCGCCGAGCGCGGCCGGTAGGTGATGACGTTGGCGACCTGCGCGGCGCGATCGCGCCCGTAGCGGGCGTAGACGTACTGGATGGCCTCCTCGCGGCGGTCGGACTCGATGTCGAGGTCGATGTCGGGGTAGCCGTCGCGCTCCGGGGAGAGGAAGCGCTCGAACAGCAGGCCCATCTCGACGGCGTCGACGTGGGTGATGCCCAGCGCGAAGCAGACCGCCGAGTTGGCCGCCGACCCCCGGCCCTGGCAGTAGATGTCGTGGTCGGTGCAGTACGCCACGATGTCGGCGACGATGAGGAAGTAGCCGGGGAAGCCCTGCTTCTCGATGACGTCGAGCTCGTGGTCGATCACCTCGTACGCCCGGGGCGAGCGCAGACGGTCGCCGTAGCGCACCCCCGCCCCCAGCCAGGTCAGCTCACGCAGCCAGCTCGCCTCGGTCTGACCCTCGGGCACCGCGAACGGCGGCAGCTCGGGCGCCAGCAGCTGGAGACCGAACGCGCACTCACGCCCGAGCCTCGCGGCGTGGGCGACGGCCTGCGGGTGGCGCGCGAACCGCTGCGCCATCTCCGCCCCGGAGCGCAGGTGCGCCGGGCCCGGCGGCAGCCAGCCCTCCGCGTCGTCGAGGCTGCGCCGGGCCCGCACCGCGCCCAGCGCGGCCGCGAGCCGGGCGCGGTCGGGCGTCGCGTAGTGGGCGCCGGTGGTGGCCACGGTGTGCAGGCCACGGCCCCGGTCGGCACGGGCGGCGAGCTCGGCCAGCGCCGCGTTGCGCTCGGTGTCGTCCGGGAGGCCCTGGTCGGTGAGCTCGACCGCGACGTTCTCCGCCCCGAACAGCGCGACCAGCCGGTCGATCTCGCGGGCGGCCGCCTCGGCCCCGCCCGTCGCGAGCGCCCGGCGCACCGAGCCCTTGCGGCACCCCGTCAGCACCTGCACCTGGCCACCGAGCGTCGCCGCGACGCGCTCGGGGTCGTACACCGGGCGGCCCTTCTCGCCGTGGGTGTGCATCTGCCCCTCGGTGATCGCCCGCGAGATCGCCCGGTAGCCGTCCGGGTCGCGGGCGAGGACCAGCAGGTGGTCGCCCTCGGGGTCGGGCACACCGTTCTGCGGCGCGGACAGGCCCAGCGAGAGCTCGGCGCCGTAGACCGTCGGCACCCCCAGCTCCTGCGCCGCCTCGGCGAAGCGGACCACCCCGTACATGCCGTCGTGGTCGGTCAGCGCGATCGCCTCCAGCCCCAGCCGCGCGGCCTCCTCGACCAGCTCCTCGGGGTGCGACGCGCCGTCGAGGAAGCTGAAGTTGGAGTGGGCGTGCAGCTCGGCGTACGGGACGGTCGTGCCCGTGGACCGCGCGTGCGCCGGCGGGCGGTAGGGCGTGCGGTGCCGGCTCCACGCCGGGCTGTCGCCCCCGTCGCCGGGGAAGTGCTCCTCGCGCGGCGCCCGGATCGTGCCCGGGCCGTCGATGCGGAAGCCGTCGCGGTCGCCGTCGTCGAACGCGAGGGGATCGCGGACGAAGTCGTCCGGCGGCCAGGGACCGATGTGCCCCTCGTGGGGCTGGTCGTCGTCCCTCCGCCGGACCTTCGCGTCCCCCTGGACGGCCTGGCGCGTCCCGTTGCCCCGCCCCTGCAGACTCGGGCCGTCGGCGGGGCGCCCCGACAGCAGGCGCTCCATCTCCGACCAGCTCACCGGCGGGTTGCCCCACCCCATCCGCACCTCCCGCGCCGTGGATCGAACACGTGTTCGACACGATAGACGACGGGGCCGACAGAGGAGAGGCGCGATCGGCGCCCGCTCAGCCGGCAGGGACCTCCGCGTCGAAGCGCGCGCGGGCCTGCTCGATCGCCGGCATCGCGACCGACGCCCACTCGAGGAGGACGTCGACCGGACGTCGCAGGGTCTTGCCCAGCGGCGTGATGCGGTACTCGACGGCCACCGGCCGCGAGCTGACGACGACGCGGTCGACGATCCCGTTCCGCTCCAGGCGCCGCAGGGTGGCCGTGAGCGACTTCTGGGTCACGACCGGGATCGCGCGCCGCAGGTCGTTGAAGCGGCAGGGCCGCTCGCAGAGCTCGCCCAGGACGGCCAGCGACCACTTGTCGAGGACCTGGTCGAGCAGCTCGCGGTGGGGCGTCGTGACGACGAGCTCGGTTCCCGGCACGACACCTAGTCTCGTTGAAGTGCCCTGAGGTGACCAGGTATCACCGGTATCCCTGGTCGCCCGACAGCGAGGAGAACCGGTGCCCGTCCAGCGCTTCACCCCCGAGGGCCTGATGCAGCCCACCCCGTACCACCACGTCGCGGTCGCCACGGGCACGCGCCAGGTGCACGTCAGCGGCCAGATCGCCCGGAAGGCGGACGCGACGCCGGTGGCACCGGGCGACCTCGCCGGACAGGTCGCCGAGGTGCTGCGCAACACCGCGACCGGCCTCGCCGGGGCGGGAGCGACGTACGACGACGTGGTGCGGCTGACCTTCTACGTCACCGGCTGGACGCCGGAGAAGATCACCGACTTCATGGCGGGGGTCGAGCGGGTCGCCGCCGAGGTCGGCCTGCCGACGCCGATGCCGCCGGCCTCGCTCATCGGCGTCGAGTACCTGTTCGAGCCCGACGTCCTCGTGGAGCTGGAAGCGACAGCGGTGCTCGCCTGACGTCAGTCGTAGATCCCCTCCACCGCCCAGCGGCCGTCGCGGTGGACCAGCAGCAGGGCACGACCGACCGCGTCGGCGCCGGAGGCCACCGGATCGGGGGCGAGGTCGGCCACCGGGTCGGGCTCGGGGTCGCGCCCGGCGGCGATCTCGTCGGCGTCGGTGCTGCACACGACCTGGACGCGCAGGCTGCCCCCGGCCACCGCCCGCGGGTCCCACCACCGGCCGGGGTCGGGCCACGGACCACCCCACGCGCGGACCGGCGCGGTGGGGGCCGACGGGTCGGTGCCGAGGGCGACGTGGGCCGGCGGGGCCGTGAGCCGGCCGCGGGAGGCGGTGCGCACCGGCACGCCGTCCGCGTCGAGCACCCGCGCCGGCAGCGGCTCGGGCGGCACCCGCGCCGGGGAGGGCGCCGGGAGCGCGCCGGGCCACGGTGCCTCCGGGTCGGCACCTCGGGGGGTGCGCTCGTCGCCCCACGGCACCAGCCTGATGCGCTCGCCGGGCCCGCGGCCACCGCCGGGCACCCCGGTGAGCACCTCCTCGGGCCCCAGCAGGCCCTGGACCCGCACCAGCGCCCGCACGGCGCGCTCGTCGGCCACCCCGACCTCGCCCCAGAGCCCGAGCTGCAGCCGCCCGGCGTCGACGACCTCCTCGGGGACCAGGCGCAGCACGGTGAGCCCGCCGTCGCGGCTGTTCCCGGCCCGCCGCGACAACCAGCCCTCGAGCTGCCAGCGCACGCGGTCGGCGGTGCCGTGCGGGGTCAGGGGCTCGGCGCAGCGCCAGACCCGGGCCAGCTCGTCGCCCTCGGTGGTGCGGGCCTGCACGCCGAGGCGCGTGCAGGCCAGCCCGGCCCGGCCCAGCGCCTCGTGCAGCCGCTCGGACAGCGAGCGGGCGGCGAAGGCGGCGGCGTCGACCCGATCGACCGGTGGGTCGAGCGGGAGCTCGACGGTGAGCTCGTCGGGGATGCGGCGCCGCGAGGGCGGGCGCTCGTCCAGCCCGCGGGCCAGCCGGTGGGCCCGCACCGCCGCCGCGTCGAAGCGTGAGGCCACGTCGGTGGGCGACAGGTCGGCGAAGGCGCCCAGCGTGGTGAGCCCGAGCCGGCGCAGCAGCCCGATCAGCTCCGCGCGGGTCGCGCTGGCGTGGTCGTCGGCGCCGGCGGTGTCGGGCTCGACCCCCGGCTCGAGCTCGAGCTCGGTGACCGGCAGCGGCGCCAGGAACGCCGGGGTCTCCCCCGGCGGCACCAGCAACGACCGGCGCGCGGCGAGGCCCGCGGCGAACAGCCCGTCGGCCACCCCCACCTGGCACTCGACGCGGGCACGCGCCGCCACGTGGTCGACCAGGCGCTCGGCCACGACCTCCTCGCCGCCGAAGTACCGCGCCGGCCCCCGCGCCGAGAGCGCGACCAGCCCCGGGCGGACCACCTCGACCCCCGGCGCGAGCTCCTCGACCGCCGCCGCGACCGGCTCGAAGCAGCGGGCGTCACGCTCGGGATCGCGGGCGAGCACGGCGAGGTCCGGACAGCGGGCCTGGGCCTCGCGCCGCCGCAGCCCCCGCCGGATGCCCTGAGCCCGCGCCGTCGCCGAGCAGGCCACGACCCGGTGCGACGCCAGGACCGCCGCCGGGCGCGCGGGCGGCAGCCCCGCCTCGAGCACGCCCGCCACCACCGGCCAGTCCGGACACCAGAGCGCGAGCACCCGCGCCGGCGCGCTCACCCCGCCACCCCGATGCGCGCCGGCGCCGGCCCCTGCGCCGACCCCGGCGCCGACCCCGACGCGGGCCGCGGCGGCCCCGTCAGCGGCGCCCCGACCGGCAGCTCCCCGTCCGGCAGGCACGTCCCGGACGGCCCGGGCAGCAGCAACGGCTCCTCCTGCTCACCCGGACGACCGCGGGCGGCGCACCGCACCCGGGCCCGCCGCGAGCGCAGACGCCCCGTGCCGTCGCCGCCGAGCCCGGCCCAGGCGCTGCCCTCGGCCCGCAGCTCGACCTCGGCCCCCGGCCACGTGCCCGGCGCCCCCACCGGCACCAGGACCGCCCCGCGCTGACGGATCCGGGCGCCGAGCCGCTGTCGGTCGCCCGCGGGCCACCGCACGCCGGGCAGCGCGGTGTCGAGCACGACCACGTCCACCCCGTCGACCAGCGCCGCCACCACCGCCGCCGGACGCGGCCCGGGCCGCGGCACCAACGCCGTGCGCGCCAGGTCGAGCCCCGCCTCGGCCGCGGCCTGGATCCCGAGATCCGGCAGACCCACCACCGCACACCACGACCCGGCCCGCGAGGCCTCGGCCAGCAGCGCGAGCAGCAGCGACGTCGACCCGGACACTGCGACCGCCGACCCGCGCCGCAACCCGCCGTCGGGCAGGAGACCGGCCAGCGGGCCGGCCACCGGCAGCACCGCGCTGCCCTCGCGGTCGACCCGCGGAGGCTCGGGCGCGGCCGGTTCCTCCACCTCCTCCGGGACCTCGGGCGTGACCGGCTCCGGAGCCCGACGCCGCCGGCCCCGCAGATCCGACGCCCGCACCACCCCGAGGTCGGCCCACCGCCGTGACGGGGAACCCTGCTCGTCGAGCAACGACGACGCACCACCCATAGCCGCCTCCTCGAACACGTGTTCGAACGAGGAGAACGCTAACCCACACCCCCGACAACCGCCGAGCCCTGCGGGTCAGGTCACCCGAGAGCATCGCGGGGAGGAGACCCGTGCACATCCTCGTCACCGGAGCCGCCGGACGGATCGGCGGCTACCTGCGGGCCCGCCTCCCGCGCCCCGGCCGCACGCTGCGCCTGCTCGACGTCACCGCCCCGGACGACGTCGGCGAGCACGAGGAGGCCGTCACCGCCTCCGTCACCGACCTCGACGCGATGACCGAGGCGTGCACGGGCGCCGACGCCGTCGTCCACCTCGGCGGGATCAGCGGCGAGGCGCCGTGGGACGACGTCCTCACGACGAACATCCACGGCACCTACGTCGCGTTCGAGGCCGCACGCCGCGCCGGCGTCGCCCGGGTCGTGTTCGCCAGCAGCAACCACGCCGCGGGCTTCCACCCCGCGCTCGACCCCGTCCCCGACGACCTCCCGACCCGGCCCGACACCTACTACGGCGTCAGCAAGGTGACCGGCGAGGCGCTCGGCAGCCTCTACCACGACCGCTACTCGCTCGACGTGGTCTGCCTGCGCATCGGCACCTGCAGCGACACCCCGCCGAACGCCCGCGGGCTCGCCACGTGGCTCTCGCCCGACGACTGCGGCCGGCTCGTCGAGGCCGCGCTGACCTGCCCGTCGCCCGGGTTCCGCGTCGTCTGGGGCGTCTCGGCCAACACCCGCCGGGTCTGGTCGCTGGCCGGCGCGCACGAGATCGGCTACCGCCCGCAGGACGACGCGGAGCGCTTCGCCGCCGACGTCGGCGACCGGACCGCCGACACCGACGGCTACGTCGGCGGGGAGTTCGCGGGAGCGCCGTTCGACGCCGAAATCTGACACGGAACGTGATGACGGACCGGGGTGCCGACCCCTAACGTCATCCTCATGGCCCCGTCCGCGGCTACGTTGCGTGCTTCGTTGCCGTTCCTACCGGCTGCGGCGGGGCTGTTCTGTACAGCTCGACTTCTTCTCGCTCGGCCTCGCCCTGCCGACGATGGCCGTCGAGCTCGGCACGACCGTCACGGACCTGCAGTGGTTGCTGAGCGGCTACATGATCGCCCTGGGGGCGCTGCTCATCCCGAGCGGGCGGCTCGGCGACATGCTCGGGCGGCGCGAGGTCATGCTCACCGGCATCGCGCTGTTCGGGCTGAGCTCGCTCGTCTGCGGGCTCGCCAGCTCGGTGCCCCTGCTCATCGGCGCCCGCGTCGCGCAGGGCGTCGGCGCGGCCATGATCATGCCGTCGAGCTTCGCCCTGGTCACCAACGCGACCAGCGCCGAGGAGCGTCCGAAGGTCACCGGGGTGCTGCTCGGTGTCTCCGGGGTCGGCACCGCGCTCGGACCGGTCGTCGGCGGCGTGCTGTCGTCGACGGTGGGCTGGCGCTGGGTGTTCCTCGTCAACGTGCCCGTCGCCCTGCTCGCGCTCTGGGGCGGGCGGCGGATGCGCACGTCCCGCGACGAGGAGGCGGGCCGCGACCTCCGGACCCTGGACTGGTGGGGCGTCGTCGCCGTCGTCGGCGGACTGGTGGCCGTCAGCGTCGCCATCGACGACGTCGGCGTGCAGGGCTGGACCACCCCGGCCACCTGGGGCCCGCTGCTCGGCGGGCTGGCGCTGCTCGCCGCCTTCGCGGTCCGCGAGCGCCACGCCCCGGCGCCGCTGGTGCGGCCGTCCCTGGTGCGCAACCGGCTCTTCGTCCTGCTCTGCGTCGCCGGGACGCTCGCCAACATCGGGACCGTGACCTACATCGTCGCCGCCACCATCGACCTGCAGACCCTGCGCGGCCTGCCCGCGGCCGCGGCCGGGCTCGCGTTCTGCGTGTCGTCGGTCGGGCTGGCGGCCTGCGGGCCGCTGTCCGGATGGGTGACGACGAAGGTGCCCGCCGGGCTGGTGATGGCCGTGTCCGTCCTGGCCTGCGCGCCGGCGCTCGTCCTGCTGGCCGCCGCCGGGTCGCTCCCGCTCTACGTCGTCGCGCTCGGGCTCTGCGGGCTGACCACCGGCATGGGGTACGGCCTCGGTCCGCTCGCCGCGCAGAACGTCCTGCCGGCCCGGCGCTCGGCCGAGGGCACCTCGGTCATGCTCACCTCGCTCATCTGCGTCGGCGGCATCGGTGTCGTCGCCGCCACCGCGGTCATCGAGGCCGTCGGCCCGCACCCGCCGACCCGGGCCGGGCTGGCGCTCACCCTCGTCGCGATCGCCGCCCTCCTGCTCGTCGCCGGCGTGGCGACCCTCATCAGCCAGTGGCCCCGGCGGCGCACCGCCGAGACCACCGACCCCGTACCCGCCTGAGGAGACGCCCGTGGTCAGCGCCGAGGCCGAGAAGTTCGCCGACATGCTGCGGCAGGCGCCGCGCATGGCCGACATGCCGCTCACGGCGCAACGCCAGGCCGGGGAGCACGCCGAGGACCTCACCGCGACACCGGTTGGGGTCACCTGGACACCGGTCGCCGAGCGCGACGTGACCGGCGTCTGGGTCACCGGCGCCACCGCCACCAGCACCGTGCTCTACCTGTTCGGCGGCGGGCACGTCATCACCTCGCCGGCCTCGCGGCACAAGTTCGCCGGCCACCTGGCGCTCGCCCTCGACGCCCGCGTGCTGCTGCTGGACTACCCGCTCGCCCCTGAGCACCCGTACCCGCAGGACGTGGACGCAGCGGTCGCGGCCGCCCGCTGGCTGCTCGAGCAGCAGGGGGTCCCGAGCCGGCACCTCGTACTCGTCGGCGAGTCGTCCGGGGGCGGACTGGTGCTGGAGACGCTCCTCGCCGCCGCCCGCGCCGGGCTGCCCCGCCCGGCCGCCGCCTACCTGATGTCGCCGTGGGCGGACCTGCGCTGCGCGTCCGCGTCCTTCGTCGACCGCCGCGACGTCGACCTCGAGTGCAGCCGCGAGAGCCTGACCCGGATGGCCCGCCAGTACCTCGACGGCCACGACCCCACCGATCCCGCCGCCTCGTCCGCGCTCGCGGCGCCCGCGGACGTCGCGGCGGCCTGGCCGCCCCTGCTGGTGCAGGTCGGCAGCCACGAGGTCCTCCTGGACGACGCCCTGGCCGTGACCCGTGCGGCGGCGCTCGCCGACGTCCCCGTCACCCTGGACGTCTGGCCGCAGATGCAGCACTTCTTCCAGCTCGGCGTCGGCGTCTACCCCGAGGCCGCCGAGGCGCTCGCGCGGGCCGGGGAGTGGCTGGGCCGACAGCTGCTCTAGTGCGCGAAGTGCCGGGTGCCGGTGAGGTACATCGTCACGCCGGCCTGCTGCGCGGCCTCGATCGTCTGCTCGTCGCGCACCGATCCGCCGGGCTGGACGACCGCCGCGACCCCGGCCGCGGCGAGCACCTCGAAGCCGTCCGGGAACGGGAAGAACGCGTCGGAGGCGGCCACGGCGCCGCGCACGCGGTCGCCGGCGCGGGTGACCGCGAGGCGCGCGGCGTCGACCCGGTTCACCTGACCCATGCCGACGCCGACGGTGGCGCCGTCGTGGGCGAGCAGGATGGCGTTCGACTTCACCGCCCGGCAGGCGCGCCAGGCGAACGCCAGGTCCGCCAGCAGCTCCGGCGAGGCCGCCTCGCCGCACGCGAGGGTCCAGCTCGCCGGGTCGTCGCCGGGCGCGCCGACCGCGTCGCGCTGCTGGAGCAGCAGCCCGCCGGAGATCGGGCGCTGCTCCACCGGCGACGGGGCCCACGTCGCCGTGAGCACGCGGATGTTCTTCTTGCGGGCCAGCACCTCGACCGCGCCGTCGGCGTAGGACGGGGCGACGATGACCTCGGTGAAGATCTCCGAGACGGTCTCGGCCATGGCCACGGTGACCTCGGTGTTCGCCGCGATGACGCCGCCGAAGGCGCTGGTCGGGTCGCAGGCGTGGGCCTTGCGGTGCACGGCGGCGATGTCGTCGTCACCCGTCCCCACCGCGATCCCGCACGGGTTGGCGTGCTTGATGATCGCCACGCAGATCCCGTCGTGGTCGTGCGCGGCGCGCCAGGCGGCGTCGGTGTCGACGTAGTTGTTGTACGACATCTCCTTGCCGTGCAGCTGCGTCGCGCCGGCGATCCCCGAGGTGACCTCCGGGTCGCCGTAGAGCGCCGCCGCCTGGTGCGGGTTCTCGCCGTAGCGCAGCACGGCCCGGCGCCGGGCGGTGGTGCCGACCCAGCCGGGGAACGGCGAGCCAGGCTCGGCATCGGAGGTGAGCACGTTGCCCATCCAGGACGCCACGGCGACGTCGTAGGACGCGGTGTGCCGGAAGGCCTCGGCGGCGAGCGCGCGCCGGTCGGCGAGGGAGACCCCGCCCGTCGCGACCTGCTCGAGCACCCAGGCGTAGCGCGTGGGGTCGGTGACCACGGAGACCGACTCGTGGTTCTTGGCCGCGGCCCGGATCATCGCCGGTCCGCCGATGTCGATCTGCTCGACGCAGTCGTCGGGCGAGGCACCGGAGGCGACGGTCTGGGTGAACGGGTAGAGGTTCACGACGAGCAGGTCGAACGGCGCGATGTCCAGCGACTCGAGCGCCTCGGTGTGGGTGGGCAGCCGCATGTCGGCGAGCAGCCCGGCGTGCACCCGCGGGTGCAGCGTCTTGACCCGCCCGTCGAGGCACTCGGGGAACCCGGTGACCTCCTCGACCCGGGTCACCGGGACGCCGGCGTCGTGGATGCGCGCCGCCGTCGAGCCGGTGGAGACGACCTCGACCCCGGCCGCGTGCAGCCCGGTGGCGAGGTCGAGCAGGCCTGCCTTGTCGAACACGCTGACCAGCGCACGGCGGATCGGGCGCCGACCCTCGACGTCGGCGGCGGCCTGGGCCTCGGTGGCGGTCCCAGCGTTCACGGAATCCTCACTCCTCGTCCGGTGACGGTGGCCCCGTGGCGGGCCAGCGCGGCGACGGTCTCGACGAGCACCCGCCGTTCCACCACCTTGATGCGCTCGTGCAGCGTGTCCTCGGTGTCGTCGGGCGCCACGGTGACGGCCTCCTGGGCCAGCACCGGGCCGGTGTCGACGCCGGCGTCGACCAGGTGGACCGTCGCCCCCGTGACCTTCACCCCGTAGGCGACGGTGTCGCGCACCGGGTGCGCGCCGGGGAACGCCGGCAGCAGGGCCGGGTGGGTGTTGATCGTGCGGCCGCCGAACCGCGCCAGGAACGCCGTCCCGAGCAGCCGCGCGAACCCCGCGGACACCACGAGGTCGGGCTCCGCGGCCGCGACGGTGTCGGCCAGCGCGACGTCCCAGGCGGCCCGGTCGGCGTGGTCGGCGGGCGGCACGACCGCGGTGTCGACGCCCGCGGCCGTCGCACGGTCCAGCGCCCCCACCGCCGTGCGGTCGGAGACGACCGTGACGACCGACGCCGGGTAGTCGTCGGCGTCGCACGCGTCCAGCAGGGCCTGCAGCAGGCTCCCCGACCCGGAGGCCAGGACGACGACGCGGGCGGGCACGGGCAGACGCAACCGGTGCTGCTCGGTGGTGGTCAGCGCTGCTCCCCGGCCGCCGTGGATGTCGGGGTCCAGGTTAACCGCGGGGCGTCCCACCTGGCCGGACGCCCTCGGTCGAGGTAGACGTGACGCTCGGCGCGCCGTCGTCGTCCTCGCTGTCCGCGTCCTCGCCGTCCTCGCCGTCCTCGTCGTCCGCGTCGTCCGTCTCCTCGCCCTCGTCGGCGGCCCCGTCGATGGCGGTCCCGTCCCCGTGGTCGCCGTCGTCACCGTCGTCGTCCTCCGCCACCGGCCCGGGCTCGTCCTGCGTGACCTCCACGACGACGTCCGCGCCCCGACGTGTCCGGGCCGCGGGCCGGCGACGGGCGGGTGGGGTGCCGAGCGGGACGGCGAGCAGCGCGACGACGAGCCCCGGCACGAGGATCCAGCCCAGCACCGCGAACGCGACGGGCCCGGCCGGCACCTCGACCGGGTCGAACGGCCCGGCGCCGAGCCGGCCGCCGGACAGCGACGCCGCGAGCCCGAGGAGCACGGCCGCGACGAGGGCGGCGGTGACGGTGGCCTTGACGCGCGACGGGGCGTCCGGGGCCGTGGGGGCGAGGCGCCACCCTACGAGGCTGCCGATCGCCAGCGGGACGGCGAATGCGAGACCCGCCCAGGTCGGCGGGGCACTCTGCGGGAGGACCGCGGCGAGCGGGATCGGTGGCAGCAGGCCCGAGGTGATCGCCGTCGGCGTCGCCGAGGCGGCCCCGACCGACACCCCGGGGCCGATGAGCCACGACGCGGCCGCGACGACCCCGTTCGGCAGGTAGGCGAGCGTCAGCAGCGTGAGCCCGGCGCCGCTGCCGGCCTCGGGGGCGAGGTCGGCCAGCACGCCCCGCACCGACGAGGCGTCCGCGAGGAGGGCGGCGAGCAGCAGACCCGCGCCCGCGGTCAGCAGCGCCGTCGTCGCGAGCAGGCCGCCCTGCAGGCCGTGGCGGGCCCACGCCGGCAGGCGGCGGGGCAGCGCGAGCAGCCCGCACGGCCGCGCGACGCCGGCGAGAGCCGCGAGCCCGGCCAGCACACCGCAGACGACCCCGGCCAGGCCGGGCGAGGCGTCGACCACCGTCTCCGGGGTGAGGATCGCCGCCGCGAACACACCGATCGCGGCGTGCGCCGCCGCGACGGTGGCGACGACGGGGACGCCGACGCCGTGCAGCAGGCCCGCGGCCCGCCCGTCGCCGCCGCGCTCCAGGCGCCCGACGGCACCGCGCGCCTCCACGGCGATCAGCGTCGCGAGCAGCAGCGCGGGGGCGAGGGGCAGCATCCCCAGCGGGACGCCCGTGACCTGCAGCGGGACGAGGTGCGCGACCAACCACAGCGGGACACCGACGGCCAGCGCCTGACCGAGACCGGGCTCACCGCCCGGCGTCGTTCCCGACGCGAGCGCGGCGACCACCCCGGCGAGCACCACGGCCACGCCGTAGCAGACCAGGGGCGGCAGCAGCGCCACGCGCGCGAGGACGGGCAGCCAGCCCGGCGTGCCCGGTCTCGGGGACGCCGGGGAGGTCTCGGCGCGCCCGCGGCCGCCGCGTCGCGGGGACTGGCCGGCCGGGGCGCTCACGGTCCGACCCTGTCAAACCCCGGCGGTCGGGACCCGCCGCCACGCCGCGCCCCCGGGGTGCGAGCGATGCGGCTTTCCTGGCGTCCGACGCCAGGAACGCCACATCCTCATCGCGCGACACGCCGGGACGGCCTGGCCGGTGTGGCCGGTGCGGTCCGTGCCTACCGCGGCGAGCCCCACTCGCCGCGGCGGTCCTCCGGGTTCTGGGGGCGTCCGGGGTCCTCGCCCGACTCGTGCGCTCCGCGCCGCTCGTCGGCCGGCGGCGGGCCCGCGGGGCCGTTGGACCCTCCCGAGGGCGCGCCCCACCCGGTGGACGGGATGCCGTAGCCGGGGGTGGAACTGCCGCCCGACGAGGACGACGGGGACGACGACGAGGTCGAGGACGGCGAGCTCGCGGACGGGGCCTGCGGCGTGCCCTGCGGCGGCGTGCTCGGGCCGTCGGCGTCCGAGGACCCCGCGCCGGCGCCGGACCCGTAGGAGCTGAAGCCGGAGACGGGACCCGCGCCGGCACCGCTCGGCGTCACGGTCGTGCCCGCGGCCTCGGAGCTCCCCGGCGACCCGGCGGAGCCGAGCGAGCCCGCCGAACCGGGCGACCCCGCGGAACCGAGCGACCCAGCGGCCGCGGACCCGGAGGCACTCGCCGAGCCCGGGGCGACGTCGTCGCCGCGCGACGTGGACGACCCGGCGTCACCGCCCTGGCCGGCCGCGGTCGCGCCCGGCACGACCTGGGTGGTCGCCGCGGCGGACCCGTAGCCGGCGCCGAACGGGCCGGACGGCGGACCCGAGGCAGGACCGCCCTGGCCGCCCTGACCACCCTGGCCACCCTGACCACCGAGGCCCGGCTGACCGGCCTGACCGGCCTGACCGGGGCCCCGCGGAGCCGCGAACTGCCCGGAACCCGGGCCGGTGAACGACCCCGGGCCGCCGTAGCCCGGCTGCTGGCCCGCCGAGGGCATGCCGCCCGACGGCGGACCGGCCTGACCGCCCTGACCGGCCTGGCCCCCGGGCCCACCCGGGCCGGCCCACGGGCCCGCCATGGTCGGCGGCGGGCCGGCGGCCGCGCCGGCACCCGGCGCCGCCCCGAAGCCCGACGCCGCCGGCCGGCCGGCCGGAGCGCTGATCACGCCGGTGGCGAAGAGCGTGGCGACGACCGAGGCCACCGCCGCGAGGACCGCGAGCACGACCTGCACGACGAGCAGCGCGTCGGCGTAGGCGAGCAGCGGGAGCATGGCGAGCGCGCCGGTGACCCCGACGACCGCGCCCGGCACGAGCGTCCGCGGGCCGCGGGGCAGCAGCGACGCCGCGGTGAGCAGCCCGCCGGCGAGCACCAGCGGCATGTAGAACAGCGACCCGAAGGCCGCGCTGAGGTCGGACGCCACGCCCGAGGCCTCGGCGGAGGCGAAGAACGTCAGCACGTAGGCCAACAGTGCGAGGACGCCGGCGCCCAGCGCGATGCCCCGCTCGGCGCCCGATCCCGCCGCCCCGCCCGACGCGCCGGGACCGGTGGTGCCGGTGGTGCCGCCGCCGGCCTCGGTCGCCGTGATCGTGGTGGTGGCCGGGGGAAAGCCGCCGGTGCTCGGGTAGGCGGGCGAGGTCGCCTGCGACGACGGCGCCGGAGCACCCGGCGCCTGCCCCCACCCCGGGCTCTGAGCCTGGCCGGGACCCTGACCAGGACCCTGCCCCGGG
This sequence comes from Actinomycetospora aeridis, assembly GCF_037400275.1. Lineage (NCBI taxonomy): Bacteria > Bacillati > Actinomycetota > Actinomycetes > Pseudonocardiales > Pseudonocardiaceae > Actinomycetospora > Actinomycetospora aeridis. The sequence goes on from NZ_JBBEGL010000004.1 coordinate 515,388, forward strand.
GCCTGACCGAAGCCCTGCCCCGGAGCCTGGGCTCCGTACCCCTGGCCGCCCTGACCGCCCTGACCGGGCGAGCCCGGTGAGCCGTACGGCTGCTGCCCGGCGCCCGCCCAGGAGGATCCTCCGTACGGGGCGGACCCGTACGAGCCGCCGCCGGCGCCCCAGCCGCCCGGCCCGGACGCCCCCTGGCCCTGTCGCTGACCGGACGGGCCGCCCGGGGGCGGGCCCTGCGTCGGTGAGCTCATGAGGTGTCCTCCCGGGGACGGCGGCGTCGGGTGGGTCGGCGGAGGTGCGGCGGCGGCCCGGGGACCCGGGTCAGCCCTGGATGAGGGTGCGCGCGAGGTCGGCGGTCTCGGTGGGAGTCTTGCCCACCTTCACCCCCGCGGCCTCGAGCGCCTCCTTCTTGGCCTGCGCGGTCCCCGCGGAGCCCGAGACGATGGCGCCGGCGTGGCCCATCGTCTTGCCCTCGGGGGCCGTGAACCCCGCAACGTAGCCGACCACGGGCTTGGTCACATTCGCCTTGATGTAGTCGGCGGCCCGCTCCTCGGCGTCGCCGCCGATCTCGCCGATCATGACGATCGCCTCGGTGTCGGGGTCGGCCTCGAAGGCCGCCAGCGCGTCGATGTGCGTCGTCCCGATGATCGGGTCGCCGCCGATGCCGATACCCGTCGAGAACCCGATGTCCCGCAGCTCGTACATCATCTGGTAGGTCAGCGTGCCGGACTTGGACACGAGCCCCATCTTGCCGGGGCCGGAGATGTTCGCCGGGATGATGCCCGCGAGCGACTTCCCTGGCGAGATGATCCCCGGGCAGTTCGGCCCGATGATGCGGGTGCGGTTGCCGTTCGCGGTGGCGTGGGCCCAGAACCAGGCGGAGTCGTGCACCGGGATGCCCTCGGTGATGACCACGGCCAGGCCGATGCCCGCGTCGACCGCCTCCACGACGGCGTCCTTGGCGAACTTCGGGGGCACGAAGAGCACCGAGACGTCCGCCCCGGTCTCCTTCATGGCCTCCTCGACGCCGCCGAACACCGGCACGTTCGTGCCGTCGATCTCGACGGACGTGCCGGCCTTGCGGGCGTTGACGCCGCCGACGAGCTGCGTGCCCGCGGCCAGCATCTTGCGGCCGTGCTTCATGCCCTCGGAGCCGGTGAGCCCCTGGACGATGACCTTGCTGTTCTCGTTGAGGAAGATCGACATCTCAGGCCCCTGCCGCTGCCAGCTCGGCGGCCTTGGCGGCCGCGTCGTCCATGGTGTCCACCACCGTGACCAGGGGGTGGTTCGCCTCGGCGAGGATCCGACGGCCCTCGTCGACGTTGTTGCCGTCCAGGCGGACGACGAGCGGCTTCGTGGCGTCGTCGCCCAGGATCTTCAGCGCCTCGACGATGCCGTTGGCCACGGCGTCGCACGCGGTGATCCCGCCGAAGACGTTGACGAAGACGCTGCGCACGTCGTCGTCACCGAGGATGACGTCGAGTCCGGCCGCCATCACCTCGGCCGACGCGCCACCGCCGATGTCGAGGAAGTTCGCGGGCTTCATGCCGCCGTGCTGCTCACCGGCGTACGCGACGACGTCGAGCGTCGACATGACCAGCCCGGCGCCGTTGCCGATGATGCCGACCTGGCCACCCTCGAGCTTGACGTAGTTGAGGTCCGACTCCTTGGCCTTGGCCTCGAGCGGGTTCTGGCTCTTCTCGTCGACGAGCTGGGAGTGCGCCTCGTGGCGGAACTCGGCGTTCTCGTCGAGCGTGACCTTGCCGTCGAGCGCGACGATCTTGCTCTCGGGGTCGCGCACCAGCGGGTTGACCTCGACCAGCGTGGCGTCCTCGCCGACGAAGGTGTCCCACAGCTTGACGATGACCTGCGCGGCCTCGTCGGCGACCTCGGCGGGCAGCTTGCCCTGCTTGACGATCTCGTCGGCCTTCGCACGGTCGACGCCGGCGATCGGGTCGATCGGCACCCGGGCCAGCGCGTCGGGGCGCTCGACCGCGAGCTCCTCGATCTCCATGCCGCCCTCGGCCGAGCACATGGCCAGGAAGGTGCGGTTCGAGCGGTCGAGCAGGAAGGAGAAGTAGTACTCCTCCGCGATGTCGCTGGCCGCGGTGACCAGGACGCGGTGGACGATGTGGCCCTTGATGTCGAGGCCGAGGATCCCCTCGGCCTTCTCCTTGGCCTCGGCCGGGCTCTGGGCGAGCTTGACGCCGCCCGCCTTGCCGCGGCCCCCGGTCTTCACCTGCGCCTTGACGACGACCGGGCCGCCGATCTCCTCCGCGGCCCGCTCCGCCTCCGCGGCGGTGTCGACGGTGCGACCGGGCAGCACCGGCACCCCGTGGGCGGCGAAGAGATCCTTCGCCTGGTACTCGTACAGGTCCACTCGTGAACTCTCCTCACCAACTCCCCGGCCGCCGCCGACGGGCGGTCCCGGGCGAGGTCGCGCGGCGCTCCTTCCTGCGAGCGGAGCGCCCACGTCCCGACGGATGCGCGGCGACCCTATCCACGCGGGCAGGTCGCGGGCGCCGCGACGGGGGCGACGCCGGACACACGAGCAGGTCGTCGGTGTCCTGAATCGTTCCGGGCGTGGCCCGAACGGGCCCATCTCGCACCGATCTTGATCGGTCCGGCGCACACCCCGAGAAGAAACCCCGGTGAACACCGCTTAACGTCCACCACATGGACGTGACGCGCGTCATGTCACCGGCGCCGGCGCCGGTGGACGCATCGGGTGCCGACGCGCCGGGGACCGTGGAGCAGCCGGCGGCGGCCGTCGCCGGTGCCGTGTGGCGCGGGCTCGGCTACGTCGCGCGCACCTTCGGCGTGCCGGCGGGCGTCCGTGGCCTCGCGGTCGAGGTCGCCTACACGGCCGTCCACGTGTCCCTCTATCCCTGGGGCCTGGTCGACGAGGTGCTGCGGCCGGTGGGCACCTTCGTCCACCACCGCACCGCGGCCCTGTCCCCGGCGCAGCGCAGCCTCGTCGTCTCCGACATGGAGAGCTCGACGACCCCGGTGCTGCTCGTCCACGGCATCGTCGACAACCGGTCGATCTTCGCCCTGCTCGCGCGGGCGCTGCGCCGGCGCGGGTTCGGCGTGGTGCACGCGGTGAACTTCAGCGTCCTCACCGCGTTCACCGGGGACATCCGGGAGGCCGCGCGCGAGCTCGGCCACCACGTCGAGCGGCTGTGCGCGAGCACCGGGGCCGACCGCGTGCACGTCGTCGGGCACTCGCTGGGCGGGCTGATCGCGCGCTACTACGTCCAGCGGCTCGGCGGCGACGCCCGCGTCGACACGCTCGTCACGCTCGGCACCCCGCACGAGGGCAGCCTCATCGCCCACTTCCTGCCGCCCACGCGCGTCCCGCAGCAGCTGCAGCCGGGCTCCGACCTGCTGCGCGAGCTCGAGGAGCCGGCGCCCGACTGCCGCACCCGCTTCCTCGCGGTGTGGAGCCGCCAGGACCAGCTGATCATCCCGCAGCGGGCCGCGCGTCTGGTGCACCCCGACCTGCAGGTCACCGAGGTCGAGCTGGAGCACGTCGGGCACCTCTCGATGACCATCGATCCCGAGGTCGTGCACCTCGTGACCCGCCTGCTGTCGCGCCGCCCGGTGCGGGACCGCCGCGGCCGGGCCGGAGCGATCGCGAGCTGAGCCGAGCGGTTGGCGGGACGTGACCGCGGGCGCCGCGGCTGGGCCGAACGGGCGCCGAGCCGTCCGGCAGCCGCCGACCGAGCGAACCTCTGTCACCCGACCCGGTGACGACCGCTCGGCGCGCACGCCCGCACGCACGGCGTAGCGACCGGCTCGGGGCACTCCTGTCGTTTGCTCCGGCCGTGACCTCGTCGCTACTTTCTGGCCGTCCTCATCACGGCCAGGTCACGAACGACATACGGAACGACCCCGACGTTCCTCAGGGCACTCCCCGAACCACCCGCCCTGGATGTCGCCGCGACCGGCCCCGATCAGCGGGAAGGATGGTCTTGGCGCACAGCTCCCCACGCCCGCCGTCCGCCCTCTTCGCTCCCCTCGGCCTCACCCCCGCCCTCGCCGGCGCCGGTGGCGGGCCGTCGGGACCGCGTTTCCCCGATCTCTCCGGCCTCGCCGGGGGACTTCCCGGGCTCGGCGCCCGCGGCGGTCGGCGCGGCGGTGACGCCGCCGGGCTGGTCAACGGCCCCCGGCACGCCCCCGGCCCGCTCCACGCCCGCCCCGTCGGCGTCCGCCCCGGCCCCCCGCCCGGCCCGCCCGCGCGGCCGGCCGGGCCGCCCGCGCAGGGCCCCACCACCGGCGGTCACCGTCGCCCCGCGCGCGAGGAGACCCTCCGCGAGCTCCCGCGCGAGCAGGCGCCCCGCCCGCAGGGCGCGCCGCAGCGCCGGGACGTCGACCCGCGTCGTGGCCCCCGCTCCGCACCGCCCGCCGGGCGCGGCCCGTCGCCCCTGCGCGGCCGCCTGGCCGTCGCGGCCGTGGCCGCCGGCGCCCTCGCGACCGCCGGCCACAGCCTCACCGGCCTCGAGGCCCTCGGGGACGCCCCGACGACCGCTGAGCTGGCCCTCGCCGCCGACCGGGGGAGCACGGACTCCTCGTCCGGCGCCTCGTCCTCCTCGGCCGGCAGCGCCACGGGCCTCGACGCGGCCACCTCGGGCGTCCTGCCGGTGACCTCGGCCGCCGAGGACACGGCGCAGACGGCGTCCTCGACGTCCTCCTCCGACGCCGACGAGGGTCACCAGGTGGGCTCGCTCAGCAAGGCCGCCGACCGCGCGGCCGCCGCGGCGCGCGCCGCCGCCGAGGCCGCCCGCCCCGACTTCGTCAAGCCCGCCGACGGCCGGTTCACCTCGGGCTTCGGCGCCCGCTGGGGCTCGTCGCACCGCGGCATCGACATCGCCGGCCCGATCGGCACGCCGATCGTCTCGGTCGGCGACGGCACCGTCATCGAGTCCGGCCCCGCCAGCGGCTTCGGCCAGTGGGTCCGCGTGGAGCTCGAGGACGGCACGGTCAACGTCTACGGCCACGTCAACCGCTCCTACGTGCGCGAGGGCCAGCGGGTCCGTGCGGGCGAGGAGATCGCGGAGATCGGCAACCGCGGCCAGTCGACCGGCCCGCACCTGCACTTCGAGGTGTGGAAGAACGGCAGTCAGAAGATCAACCCGTTGCCGTGGCTCGCCGAGCGCGGCATCTCGCTGGGTTCCCCTCAGGACTAGTCCGCTCCCCGCAAGACGGCCTGGGCCCCGGAGCACGCGCTCCGGGGCCCTCGTCGTGCGTGGGGGGGTGTCAGCGCAGACGTGCCGCTCGCGCGCCGCCGGCGCGCGCCTACAGCTTCGTGAGCGGCACGCCGCCGATGAGCATGAGCCGCACGGTGCCCGAGGAGCCGAAGTCGATGGTGGCCGTGGCCCGCGAGCCGACGCCGTCGACCGTGACCACCGTGCCGAGGCCGTACTTGTCGTGGGTGACGCGGTCGCCGACCTCGAGCGAGATGGTCGGCGCCTCCTTCCAGTCCGGCCGCATCGGCGACGGGCGGGAGGTGCGCCCCGACAGGTCGGTGCCGGGGCTCGCCCAGCGCCCGGAGCCGAACCGCGTGCGACCGACCGGCGACGAGCGCTCGGAGCTGGGCTCGACGCGCCGCCACTCCCACACGTCGGCCGGCACCTCGTCGAGGAACCGCGACGGCGGGTTGGCCTGAGGCTGGCCGAACGCCGAGCGCATGACGGCGCGCGAGAGGTAGAGCCGCTTCTGCGCCCGCGTGATGCCGACGTAGGCGAGCCGGCGCTCCTCGGAGAGCTCCGCCGGGTCGGCCAGCGCCCGGGAGTGGGGGAACACCCCGTCCTCCCAGCCCGTCGCGAACACGACGGGGAACTCCAGGCCCTTGGCGGTGTGCAGGGTCATCAGGGTGACGACGCCGTCGCCGCCGTCGGGGATCGAGTCGGCGTCGGCCACAAGCGACACCCGCTCGAGGAACGCCTCGAGCGACCCCGGCTCGGGCACGCCGTCGGCGGTCGGGGCCGGGACGTCCTCGTCAGCGGAGTCGGTCGACTCCTCGAGCCCCTCGGCGTTGCGGGCGTCCTGGACGAACTCCCGCGCGACGCTGACCAGCTCCTGCAGGTTCTCGAGCCGCGACTGCTCCTGCGGGTCCTCCGAGCCCTCGAGCTCCGCGCGGTAGCCCGAGCGGTCGAGGATCGCGTCGAGGACCTCGTCGACCGGCGCGCCCTCGACCAGGGTGGCGGCCAGCCCGTCCATCATCTCGACGAAGTCGGCGATGTTGCGCTGCGAGCGCGTGGCCAGCCCGTGGACCTCGCCGGCGGCGGCACGGCGCAGCGCGGCGGCGAAGGTGATGCGCTCACGGTCGGCCGCGTCGGCGACCACCGACTCGGCGCGGTCGCCGATGCCGCGCTTGGGGACGTTGAGGATGCGCCGCAGCGAGACCGTGTCCTCGGGGTTGGACAGCACCTTGAGGTAGGCCATCGCGTCGCGGACCTCGCGGCGCTCGTAGAAGCGGACCCCGCCCACGATCTTGTACGGCAGCCCGAGACGGATGAACACGTCCTCGAAGACACGGGACTGGCCGTTGGTGCGGTAGAACACCGCGACCTCGCCGAAGCGCACCTCTCCGGCGTCGACCAGCCGGTCGATCTCGGAGGCGACGAACGCGGCCTCGTCGTGCTCGTTGTCGGCCACGTAGCCGACGACCAGCTCGCCGTCGCCCGCGTCGGTCCAGAGCCGCTTGTCGCGACGCTCCGGGTTGCGGCTGATGACGGCGTTGGCCGCGGTGAGGATGCGCTGGGTGGAGCGGTAGTTCTGCTCGAGCAGGATGGTGCGCGCCTCGGGGTAGTCGCGCTCGAACTCGACGATGTTGCGGATGGTCGCGCCGCGGAAGGCGTAGATCGACTGGTCGGCGTCGCCCACCACGCACAGCTCCGCGGGCTTCACCGAGCCGTCGTCGCTGCCGGCCGCCAGCGCGCGGACCAGCATGTACTGCGCGTGGTTGGTGTCCTGGTACTCGTCGACGAGGATGTGCCGGAAGCGGCGGCGGTAGTACTCGGCGACGTCCGGGAAGCGCGTCAGCAGGTCGACCGTGCGGCCGATGAGGTCGTCGAAGTCGAGGGAGTTCGACTGCTGCAGACGCTGCTGGTAGACGGTGTAGACCTCGGCGGTGCGCTTCTCCGCCTCGGTGGTGGCGGCGTCGACGGCCTCGACGGGCGAGACCAGCTCGTTCTTCCACGCCGAGATGCGCGCCAGCAGGCCCCGCGGCGAGTACTTCTTCGCGTCGAGGTCGAGCCCGCGGGCCACCGACGCGACCAGGCGCCGGGAGTCGTCGGCGTCGTAGATCGAGAACGTGGAGCTGAGCTCGAGGTGGCGGTACTCCCGGCGCAGGATCCGCACGCACATCGAGTGGAACGTCGAGACCCACATCGCGTTGGCGCGCCGGCCCACCAGGGCGGCCACGCGCTCGCGCATCTCGGCGGCCGCCTTGTTGGTGAACGTGATGGCCATGACCTGGCCCGGCCCGACCCCCTGGTGGCGCATCTGCCAGGCGATCCGGTGGGTGAGCACCCGCGTCTTGCCCGACCCGGCGCCCGCGACGATCAGCAGCGGCGACCCCGTGTGCACCACGGCCTCGCGCTGGGGCGGGTTCATGCCCTCGAGCAGCGGATCGTCGGCGGGATCGGGCGCGTCGGTCGAGCGGCGCAGCGCCGCGCCGGCACCCGCGTCACCACCGCCGGCGGCGGCCGCGGCGAGCCGCCGCGACAGGGCGGAGGCCGCCGAGCGCGCGGGGGGACCCGACGCGGCGGCGGACCCGGCGGGGCGGGTGGCAGGACCGGTGCTCATCGTCGGTCCACGCTACCGGGGCCCCCCGACAGCGGACGGTTGGCGCCGCAGGAGCGCGGTGGCATGATGACCGGCGTGCTCGCGCAGACCGCTCGATTTTTCTACGGGTACCGGACCCCGGTGCCCGTGGACATCTGACGCGCCTGCCGCGCCCGACCCACGCCGCCCCGGAGTCCACGGACCCCGGGGCGTTCTCGTGTCCGGGGTCGTGACCAGGAGCGACCCAGAGAACCGGACACACCCTGGAGGCCGATCCCGTGAGTGCTGCGACCAGCGACTCCACCCCCACCACCCCCACCACCCCCACCACCGACGACGACGACGCACCCGTCGACGCCGACCCCGGCCCCCCGGCGCTCACCCCGGCGAGCTCCGAGGAGATCCCCGAGCTGCGCGAGGAGATCGACGCCATCGACGCCGAGCTCCTGCGGCTCATCCAGCGGCGCACCGAGATCTCCCAGCGCATCGGCCTCACCCGCATGGCCGCCGGCGGCCCGCGGATCGTCTACAACCGCGAGATGCAGGTGCTCGCCCGCTTCCGCGACCTCGGCGCCGAGGGCCGCGAGCTCGGCATGCTGCTCCTGCGTCTCGGCCGGGGCCGCCTCGGCGGCCGGCGCTGACGACCTGAAGAGGGTCCGAGGACGACCCGACCCTGACGCACCACCGCCCGACCCCGGCCAACACCAGGGTCGCGGCGAGCACCGACCACACGCGTGTGGTGGCAGGCTGGTGTCATGGGAACGGTCATCGATCTGATCGCCACGATCGTCACGGTGCTCAGCCTGCTCGCCGCGGTCGGTTACGGCGGCTACCTGTTCATGATCTCGTCGGTGGCCTCCAAGCGCCCGGGCGCCTCGCACCTCGCCACCGACGCGCGCAAGCGGCTGCCGGCCGCCGGCGGACTCGCTCTGGGCGCCCTCGTCGCGCTGCTACTCGTTCTGGGTGACTCCACCGCCATGGACGTCGTCGGGCTGCTCGTCGGCGGTGGGGTGGGTCTCGCCGCGACGAGCCAGCTGCAGAGCGCCCGCAAGCGCCTCGCCGCCCCGCCGTCCTGAGGCCGGCTGAGCCGGGCGGTCCCTCTCTCGCGCCGGACGGTGCATGACGTCGTGCCTGTCCGCCCGGCGAAGATCCGCGTTCAGTCGATCTCGGTGACACGCCCGCTGGGCGACCACACACGAACGATGGCCACTCCTCCCCCGGACGACCTCTCCCCCGACGGGTGACGTCCGAGTAGCCATTTCCCTACGCGGAGTGGACAGGGTTCCCCGGGACCGGTGACCCCGGCGCCGGGCGGATGCGGACGAGGAGCGACGGGACATGGACGAGCGTGGGGGGCGGCACGCGTGGTTCGACGAGGGTGGCCGGTTCGACGAGCCCGCCGAGGTCACCGGCACGCTGCTCGTCCCGCCGACCGTCCCTCCGCCGGCGATGCCCGGTGAGCTCGGGTCGCACGACGACGGACCGGAGGCCACCGGCGAGCGATGGATCGAGCTCGTGCCGGCGCCCCGGCGGCCCGTGGACGACCTGCCGCCCGTCCCGGTGCAGGAGGAGCCGCGCCACACCGACGGCATCCCCGTCACGGAGATCCTCGCGCGGCTGACCGGCCCCCAGCCGGTGGTCGAGCCGGTCGTCGAGCCGGCCGCCGAGCGGACCGACGCCCCCGCGGCGGAGCCCGACCTCGGGCCGCCCACCGGGCCGCACTTCTTCGCGGACCTCGAGGACGAGACCGAGGACGACGCCGAGGCCCTCGCCTTCGCCGCGGCGCTCGAGGCCGTGGAAGCCGACCTGGCGCGTCAGCAGGCCGCGGCAGCGCGCCGGGACCACCCCGCGACCGCCGGCTCCGGCACGACCGCCTCCCGGCGTCCCCGCGGCGCGGCGGTGCGCCCGCAGCCCACCCCCGGCCGGACGGCGCGCCGCCGCACCAACCCGTTCGGCCGCGGACGGGGACGCGCGCTGGGTGCCAGCACCGGCGCGTTCCTGGTCGCCGGCACCATCGCGAGCCTCGCCGGCATGCCGCTGCCCGACCTGCCGATCGAGGACGTGCCCTACCCCGGCGACCCGGTGGCGCTCCCGCCCGGGCTCGCGCAGGTCCCGGGCCTGCCCGGGGCGCCCGGCTCCACCGCCGGCCTCCCCGGTGCCGGCGGGGCCCCCGGCATCGTCCTCAGCGCCTCGGTCAGCGACCTCGGGCTCGGCCCCCTGGGCGGCACCGCAGGCCCGGCGGGCAGCGGGACGGCCGCGGGTCGCGGGGCCCTCTCCGCCCCCGCCGGCGCGCTCCCCGGCGCCGCGGCACCGGGCGCGGGTGCGCCCGGTGCCGCCGGCGGAGGGCCGCCGGTCACCGGCGGGATCGGCGGTGGCGTCATCGGTGGCGGCACCGGCGGCGGGAACACCGGCGGCAACAACGGCGGCAACAACGGCGGCAACAACGGCGGCAACACCGGCGGCGGGCTGGTCGGCGGTGTCGGCGGCGTCGTGGGCGGCGTCGGGAACACCGTCGACGGCGCGGTCGGCGGCGTCGGGAACACCATCGGCGGCGTGACCGAGGGCCTCGGCACCACGATCACGGGGACCGGCCGGACCGTCACCGGGCTCGTCGGCGGCGTCGGGGACACCGTCGACGGCGTCGTCGGCGGCGTGGGCGGGGTCCTCGACGGCTCCGGGGCGACCCGCCCCGACCGGGGTCTCGTCGGCCAGGTCGGCACCCTCGTCGGCGACACCACCGGTGGTGTCGCCCGCGCCCTGCCCGCGCCCCTGGGCGCCCCGGTGGACGCCCTCGGCGGCACCCTGGGACACACGGTGGGCACGGTGCAGTCCCGCGTGGTCGGTCCGGTCGCGGTGATCGCGTCGGGAGCGGTCCGCGACACCGGCACCACGGTCGGGGGCACGCTGCGCTCCACCACCCATGAGGTCGTCACGCCCGCGACCGGCACCGTCACCGGCGCCGTCCGCGACACCGGCGCGACGGCCCGGTCCACCGTCCACACCGCCACCCGCGAGGTCGTCGAGCCCGCGGCGGAGACGGTGACGGGCACCGTCGACGAGATCGGCGAGTCCGCCGAGGACGTCCCGGTCGTCGGTCGCACGGCCTCCCGGGTCGTCGACGACACCACCGACGCGGTCGACGACACCGTCGAGAGCGTCTCCTCGACGGTCGACGACACGGGCGACGCGGTGGAGGACACGACGGACGCGGTCGGCGACACCGTGGACGACACCGTCGAGAGCGTCTCCTCCACCGTGGACGACACGAGCGACGCGGTGGAGGACACCACGGACGCCGTCGGCGACACGGTCGGTGGCCTCCTGGGCGGCGACGACTGAGCCGCACGGGCGGGGACGAGGGCGGCCGGACCCGCTCCCGGGCGCGTGGTCGTCACCCGGTCGGGACCTCTACTGTGACCCCCGTGGACTCGTGGACGGGGAGCGGCCGGTGAGCTCTCCCCGCGTGGTCGCCGGGCGGTATCGCCTCGAGGAGCGCATCGGCTCCGGGGCGATGGGCGTGGTGTGGCGCGGCACCGACGAGCGGCTGGGTCGCGTCGTCGCCGTCAAACAGGTGTTCCTGCACGCGGGCCTGGACGACCGCGAGGCCGAGGAGGTCCGCCAGCGCACCCTGCGCGAGGGCCGCATCGCCGCGCGCCTCCAGCACCCCCACGCGATCTCGGTGTTCGACGCCTCGATCGAGGGCGACGAGCCGTGGCTCGTCATGGAGTACCTGCCCTCGCGCAGCCTCGCGAACGTGCTCGGCGAGCAGGGCACGCTCGAGCCGCGCACGGTCGCGCGCATCGGGCGCCAGGTGGCCGACGCGCTGGACGCCGCCCACCAGGCCGGCATCGTCCACCGCGACGTCAAGCCCGGCAACGTCCTGCTCGGCGCCGACGGCACCGTCAAGATCACCGACTTCGGGATCTCCCGCGCCACCGGCGACCTCACGCTGACCCGCACCGGCATGCTCGCGGGCACGCCCGCCTACCTGGCCCCCGAGGTCGCCCGCGGCGACAACTCGACCACCGCGTCCGACCTCTTCTCCCTCGGCGCCACCCTCTACGCCGCCGTCGAGGGCATGCCGCCCTTCGGTGCCGACGACAACGCCCTCGCGCTCCTGCACTCGGTGGCGGCCGGGAAGGTCGTGCCGCCGGCGCAGGCCGGACCGCTGACGGCGCTGCTCATGCGGCTGCTGCGCGACGACCCCGGCGAGCGCCCGACCGCCGCCGAGGCCCGCCAGGAGCTGGGACGCATCGCGCACGCCGGCGGCCGGGCGGAGGAGCCGCTGGCCGACCTCGTCCCCCTCGGAGCACCGGGCCCGGGCGCGGGGTCCTCGGGGGCCTCCGTGCCGGAGGCGCGCCACTCGTCCGACCCGTGGATGCCCGCTCCGGGCCACGCCGGGGGTCCGGGGTCCGGTGGTCCGGGCTCCGGCGGTCCCGCGGGCCCGCCCACCCGCCAGGGCATGCCCGCCCCCGACGCCCCGTCGCGACGTCGCCCCTCCCGACGCCCCACGGCCGCGATCGTCGTGCTCGTCCTGCTCGTCGCCCTCGCCGCGGGCGGCATCGTCGGGGTCGCGCTGCTGTCGTCGTCGACCTCCGACTCCACCGGCGCGAGCGTCGCGGCACCGGGCACGGGCACGCCCGAGGACCCCCAGGCCGCCATGGTCGCCGCGGTCCGCGACTACTACGGCGTCGTCACCGGCAACGAGGCCGCGGGCTGGGCCCGCCTCGGCCCGAACCTGCAGTCGCAGGCGGGCGGCTTCGAGCGCTACCAGTCGTTCTGGACGACGATCGCGTCGGTGCAGGTCGTCGACGCCAGCGCCCTCGACGCCGACACCGTGCGGGCCACGCTCGATTTCGTGCCCGAGGGGCGTGAGCGGATCCGCGAGGTCCACGAGCTCGGCATGGTCCGCGGCCCCGACGGCCGCTGGCTCATCGACACCGACGAGAGCGTCGACGGCGCGAGCCCCCGCGCGGCCTCGACCGGTCTGAGCCTCGACGCCCCGCTCGCCGAGGCGGGGGCCCCGGCGGCCCCGTCGCCGGCCACCCCGTCACGCGTGGCCGAGGACCGGTCGCACTCCGGGGAGGGCCACGGCGGCGACGACGGTGACGACGGCGAGGGCGACGACCACGGCGGCGACGACTCGAGCGGCCACGGCCCCGGGCACGACTCCGGGCACGACGACGGCGGCCACGGCGAGGGCTGACCCCCCCCCTCAGACCAGCCGGCGGTCGCTCGCCCAGCGCGAGAGCTCGTGGCGGTTCGACGACTGCGTCTTGCGCAGGACGCTCGACACGTGGGTCTCGACGGTCTTCACCGAGATCACCAGCTCGGCTGCGATCTCCTTGTACGACCAGCCGCGCGCCAGCAGCCGCAGGACGTCACGCTCGCGGCGGGTGAGCTGGTCGAGCTCCGGGTCGACGACGCCGGTGGCCCCCGGACGGTCGGCGAACGCGTCGAGCACGAACCCCGCCAGCCGGGGCGAGAACACCGCGTCGCCGGCGCGCACGCGCACGACGGCGTCGGCGAGCTCGCGCCCGGAGATCGTCTTGGTGACGTAGCCCCGGGCGCCGGCGCGGATCACCGAGATGACGTCCTCGGCGGCGTCGGACACCGACAGCGCGAGGAACACGACCTCCGGGTGGTCGGGCCGCGTCCGGGCCAGCACCGCCGCACCGCCGCCGTCGGGCATGTGCACGTCGAGCAGCACGACGTCGGGTGTGCGGTGGCCGATGACGGCGACGGCCTCGTCGACCGAGCCGGCCTCGCCGACGACGCTCACGGTGCGCCGCGCCAGGGACTCGAGCTCGGCGCGGACACCCCGACGGAAGAGCGCGTGGTCATCGACGAGGACGACGGTGACGGGCTCGTCCGTTCCACTCGCCGGCTCGGTCATCGGGACTCCTCCTGGGCGGTGGCGGGGGCGGGCGTGCCACGGCGGCCGCGGGGCAACACGAGGCCGACCTCGGTGCCCTCGCCGGGCGCGGTGCGCAGGCGCACGCGGCCCCCGTGGCGGGTCATGCGGTCGCGGACCGAGCCGGCGAGGCCACGGCGGTCCTCGGGCACGGCGTCGGGGTCGAACCCGCGGCCGCGGTCGCGCACGAACACCTCGACGACGTCCGGCTCGACCTCCACGTACACGTCGATCTCGTCGACGCCGGCGTGCTTGGCGGCGTTGACCATCGCCTCGCGCGCGGCGGCGACCAGCGCGGTGGTGTTCGGGTCGAGCTCGGTGTCGCCGACGACGACCGGCGCGACGCGGACCCCATAGGCGTCCTCGACCTCGCCGGCGGCCGTGGCCAGCGCGGCCGCGAGCGTCGCGTCCGTCGAGCCCGCGGGGCGCCCGGCGTCGCCGCCCGGAGGGCCGTAGAGCCACGCCCGCAGCTCGCGCTCCTGGCTGCGGGCGAGCCGGCGCACCTCGCGGCCCGCGACGTCCTCACCGGCCTGCTTCTGGATCAGCGCGAGGGTCTGCAGCACCGAGTCGTGCAGGTGCGCGGCGATGTCGGCGCGCTCCTGGCCCCGGATGCGCTCGCGGCGCTCGGCACCGAGCTCGCGGACGAGCCGCATCCACCACGGCACCGTGATGACGACGACGCCGGCGAGCGTGGCGAGCGCGGCGAGGACGCCGAACTGCACCTGGCCGAGGTCGACGTTGCCGAGCAGGAACACCGCGATGCCCATCGCCACGAGCAGCGCGCCGGCGAGGAGCCGCAGCAGCCCGAGGCGGCGCCCGACCAGCCAGCGCGACCGCCAGCCCGTCTCGCCCTCCACCGCCGTGCCCCCGGTGTCGGCCTCGCGCCACACCAGGGCGACACCGAGCACCACGACCACCAGCGGCCCGATGACCCAGCCCGAGAGCTGGCCACCGACCCCGGAGAGCACGAACGCGAGCAGCACGCCGAGCGTCGCGAGCCCGAGACCCTGGCGGCGCTCGCGGGACGGCACCTCGCGGCGCACCCCGCGCGGCTCGATGGGGCAGAAGAGCCAGAGCGCGGCGTAGGCGGCGAACCCGGCCCCCGCGGCGGCCACGAGCAGCACGAACACCAGGCGGACGCGCAGGACGTCGACACCGAGGTGGTCGGCCACCCCGCCGGTGACGCCCGCGATGACGGCGCCCTGCCGGCGGCGGCGGACGCGGTGGATCGCCGGCGTCCCGGTCGGCGGCGGCGCCGGGGCAGGGGCAGGCGTCGCCGCGGTCACCGGCGGCGCGCCGGTCCGCAGGGTCGTCGCCTCGTCCACGTCGACCATCGTCACACGTCACCACCCCTCGGGGGCCCCGGTGCGACCCCCGAGGTCCTCGGGGTCGCCTCGGGGACAGGACCGGGGTCGCTCCCGGATTCCCGGCGCCGCCCGCTCGCCCAGTGTCGGTGTCCACAGGGACCGCAGCGAGGAGGATGAGGGGCGATGACCAGTCCGGGGAGCAGTCCGGGACCGGGGTCACGGGCGCCGGCGGGAGCCGACGTCGGGGAGACCCTGCGCGAGATGTGGGCGACGCGCCCCGCGCGTCTCAAGGAGGACCGCAAGGTCGGCGGCGTGGCCGCGGCGATCGCGCGGCGCTACGCGATCGACCCGACGCTCGTGCGGGTCGCGTTCGTGGTGACGGCGTTCTACGGCTTCGGCCTGCTCGTGTACCTGGCCGGCATGCTGGTGCTGCCGCGGGTGGACGCGCAGGGACGCCGCGAGACGCCGGTGTGGGCGATCGTCGTCGGCACCCTGCTGGCGGTCGTCGCCGTCGTCGGGGCGTTCTCCGGGGATCTCGGCACCGTGATCGGCGTCCTCACCGTGCTGGGGCTGGTCTACGCGCTGCACCGCAGCCGCGGGCACCTGCGCGACCCGCAGCGTCCGGTGGGGGCGGCCCCGGGTGACGGGACGGCGACACCCGTCGACCCGGTCACCGGCGAGACGCCCCGGCCACCGTCCTGGGACCCCCTCGGCGCCGCGCCGTTCGCGTGGGACCTGCCCGAACCGCAGGCGCCGCCGGAGCCGAAGCCGCCGCGCTCGAAGCTCACGCCGCTGACCCTCGCCGCGGCCCTCGTCGCCGCCGCGGTCGTCGCGGGCCTGGGCCTGCTGGGCGTGCTCCCGCTCGGCGCCACCGCCGTGGTCGGCACCGCGCTGGCCGTCGTCGGGGCGGGCCTGGTCCTCGGCGCCTTCCGGCGACAGGGACGCAGCCTCATCGTGGCCGCCGTGCCGCTCGCGCTGGTCCTCGTGGCCGCCGCCAACGGCGGGGGCGACGGCCGGGGCGGCGCGCCCTGGGGCGACGGCGCCCCGTGGGGCGACGGCGCCCCCTGGGATCGCCCGGGCGCGGTCCAGACCCTCGGCGACGCGCAGTGGCGACCCGCGGCGAACGCCGTCGCGCCGGCCTACGAGACGGCGTACGGGGACGCGGAGCTCGACCTGCGCGGTCTGGTCGCCGCGGCGGCCCCGGTGCGCACCCAGGTGCAGAGCGGCGCCGGCGACGTCACCGTGATCGTGCCGCAGAACGCCGACGTGACCGCGAACTGCACGAGCGGCGGCGGCGACGCCGACTGCCTCGGGCAGCAGGGCGAGGGTGGCGTCGGCCCCGTGACCGACCTCGGGCCGGACGGCCCCGGGGGGCCCGTGATCGACCTGCAGGCCGTCAGCGGCGGCGGGGACGTGGAGGTGCGCCGTGGATGACAGGACCCCTGACCAGCCCTACACCGTCCACCGCGACGTGGACGTGGTCGACGACTCCCCGGAGGAGTCGGCGCCCGCCCCGCGGCCCGGGCCCGACCCGCTCGGCCTCGTCGCCGGGCTGACCGCGATCGTCATCGCGGTCCTCGCCCTCACCGGTGCCCTCGCGAGCGTCGACCCGCGCTGGGTGCTCGTGATCGGCGCGGTCGGCGTCGGCACCACCGTCCTCTGGATGACGCTGCGCCGCCGGTCCTGACCCGCCCCAGAACGACTACTGGCTGGTATCTCTCGCTGAGCGAGAGATACCAGCCAGTAGTGCGTTGCGGGTCAGCTGTGGCAGTGCCCGTTCGACGACGGCGGCACGTCCAGCGTGGGGTTGCGGTCGAAGAACCCGACGGGCATCAGGCGGAAGCCCGCGTGGTCGACGGGCATGATCGGCCAGTCCTCCGGGCGCGGCACGTGGGTCAGCCCGAAGGTGTGCCACAGGACGACGTCGGCGCCCTGGCCGCCCTCGTCGAGGGACCGGTCGGCCGCGGTCCAGGTCGGGAGGCCGGCGCCGCCCGCGTGCTGGTTGACGAAGTCGCCGGCGGGATAGCGCTCGTCGCTGTCGTACGCGGTGACCCAGAGGTGCCGGGTCGCGAAGGCGGCCCGGCCAGCGACGACGGAGCTCGGGTCGGCGAGCAGCGTCGGGCTCCCCTCGGCCTGCAGCGCGTACCCGACCGGACGGCCGTGGCGGTTGGTCGACCCCGGGTTGACCACCTGCCACGTGCGTCCCCGGCCCGGGTCGGCGACGCGCTGGGCGTCGGCCTCGCTGGTCAGCCGCGTGCGGGACTCGGTGAAGGCGTTGCCCCAGGGATTGCCCTCCCCCATCGGGAGCGCGACGGCCTCGCACTCCTCCACGACGTTGCGCGTCCCGTCGACGGCCATGTCGAGGCGCGCCGAGAACAGGTGCTGGTGGTAGGGCAGCCCGAGCCCCGAAGCCACCTGCGTGGCGTACGGGTGCCCCTCGGACGGATAGGCCGAGGTGAACGGGATGCCGGTCAGCTTCGACTCGCACGCGATCGTGCCGTCGAGGTAGAGGTACCAGTAGAACCCGTAGTCGTAGTTGCCGATCGTGGTGAAGAACGAGATCACCATGCGGCGCTGCCGGCGGGTCTCCTGCGCGTTGGTGAACAGGTCGAAGTGCTTCCAGAGGACGCCGTAGTCCTCCTCGTGCAGGCAGATCGCGTTCGTGATCGTGCGCGGCGAGCCGTCGTCGTCGGCCACCACGACGTCCATGTAGGTGATCTCGCCGAGGCAGTCGCAGCCGAGCTCGAGCGAGTTGGCGTAGCGGGCGAACATGTACTCGCCGGCGTCGAAGTAGTTCTGCCAGAACCGCACCGGCGACGGGTCGGCGTAGGGCACGACCATCTCGGCGATCGACGCCCGGTAGACCACGGGTCGGCCGTGGATGCCGATCTGGTGCAGGGTCAGGCCCTCGCGCTCGTTGAACCCGACGCGCAGGTCCCAGCCCTCCCACTGCAGGCGGTTGCCCTCGAGGGAGAAGCTGACGCCCTCGGGCTGGGTGATCTCGATCGGCTTCAGCGTCGTGCGCTGCGGCCCGACCTGCTCGGGGTCGTCGAAGTTGCCGGGCTCGTCGGGCACCGGCAGCGGCGCGTGGTCGATCACGCGGGTGACCTCGCGGCGGGTCAGGTCGACGTAGGCGACGACACCGTCCACCGGGTGGGCCCAGGGCGAGTCCTTCTCGTGGTCCTGGCGGAACCCGAGCACGCGCGCCATGCGGTGCCCGGTCTCCTCGGGGTAGTAGGCACCGGCGGAGAGCGGTACCGCGCGGACCGTGGCCGGGTCGATGTCGCGGCGGCGCAGCGCGTCGCACCACTCCTGGGACGCGAGGACGATCTCCTCCATGATCTCGAACTCGGAGTCGATGATCGGGAGCTGGCCGCTGGTGGCCGGGTCGAGCTCGACGGCCGAGTCGATCTCGCGCCGGGAGGCCGAGACGACGACGTCGCGCGAGGGCCCGCCGCTCATGTCGAGCAGCAGGACGCGGAAGCGCCGGTCGACGCGGTCCCCCTCGGTGAACGCGAGGACGTCGGCCTTGGCGGGTTCCTCGAGGCCGGCGAAGCAGTAGCGGACGGCGTCGCCGAGCAGGCCGGCGCCGTCGAGGACCTCGCGGACGGCGAGGAACTCCTCGGTCGTGGCCAGGTCGAGCGGGTGGGTGGCGGCGCCGGTGTCGACGTCCGCGGGGGCCGTGGCGGTCATGCGGGCGGTCCTCCTGTCGTGGGGGATGTCGGGTCGGGTCGCGGACTAGACGTTCTCGCGCGGCGTGTCCCCGGGGACACCGCCGGGCGTCACGGAATCGGTTCCGGACGTTTCGGACAGCGCCGGGATCGCTGCGGCCGGTCGCCGGACGAGCGCCACCACGACGCCCGCGAGGAACACGACGACGAGCACGGCGCCGATCGCGAGGGCGAGCCCGGTGGAGCCGCCGATGAGCGTCGGGAAGTTCCGGATCGTCAGCGCGAGGCAGACGAGCAGGCCGATCAGGCCCAGCGCCGGGGCGATGCGGGTGTGCCACACGCGCCGGTCGACGCGGCTGCGGGCGAAGAACGCGAGCACGGCGACGCAGGTCAGCACCATCAGCAGGAGGATGCCGAGCGTCGCGGTGCCGGCCATCCAGGCGAAGACCTGGGCGACCGGGTCGAGCCCGGCGGCCGCGAACACGACCACGAGCGCCGCCGCGAGGACCGTCTGGGTCAGCGACGCGACGTGCGGCGAGCCGTGGCGGGCGTGGGTGCGGGCGACGGCGCCGGGGAACGCCCCGTGGCCGCCGAGCGCGTACCAGTAGCGCGCCGCCACGTTGTGGAACGCGAGGATCGCGGCGAAGAGGCTCGTGACCAGCAGGATCGTGACGAGCAGACCGCCGGCCGGGCCGAGCCAGTTCTCGAACGTCGTGAGCAGGAACGTGGCAGGGTTGGCGGCGGACTCGGCGACGGCGGCCTCGTCGCCCCAGGCGGAGACGATCGCCCACGTCGACACCGCGTAGAACACGCCGACGATCACGAGCGCGAGGTAGGTGGCGCGCGGGATGGTGCGCTGCGGGTCGCGCGCCTCGTCGCGGAACACCGCGGTCGCCTCGAAGCCGATGAAGCTCGCGATCGCGAACATGATCGCGATGCCGACCTCGCCGGAGGCCACCTGCACGGGGTCGAACAGGGCGGTCGAGAGCCCCTGGTCGCCGCCGCCGCTGGCGAACACGACGACGTCGAGCACCAGCACGATCGCGATCTCGGCGAGCAGCAGCACGCCGAGCACGCGGCTGGAGAGCTCGATGTGGCGGTAGCCGAGCACGCCGACGATGGCGACGACCGCGAGCGTCCACACCCACCACGGCACGCTGGGCCCGCCGAGGCTCGCGACGAGCTCGTCGATCGCCGCGCCGATGTAGCCGTAGACCGCGGCCTGGACGGCGGTGTAGGTGGCGAGCGCGAGGAAGGCCGCCCCGAGGCCGAGGGGGCGCCCGAGGCCGTGGCGGATGTAGGTGAAGAAGGCACCGGCGTCGGGGACGTGCGGGCTCATGGCGCAGAAGCCCACCGCGAACAGCAGGAGCACGACGGCGCACAGCACGAACGTCATGGGGAACGCGGCGCCGTTGCCGGCGCCGACGCCCAGCGGGATCGTGCCGGCGATGACGGTCAGCGGCGCCGCGGCGGCGATGACCATGAAGACGATCGAGCCGACCCCGAGCTTGCCGGTGAGGCGCGTCGCGGGAGCGGGTGCGGTGGGTTCTGGGGGCGCGGCCATGGCGACTCCCGGGGAATCGGAGAACGGGGGGACCGAGAAAATGTCGCGGGTCACGTTTGCCGAGCCGTTCCCGCGGGGTCAACCCCTCGTTGAGCTGCGCGGGGCGTCACGAGATCCGGACTCCCAATTCACCCGGGCGCTGACCTGGGGTGTTCTCCGAACGGAGACCGGGGGCCGCCATTCTTCGTGCCGAACGAGAATGCGCCGTGGCCGATTCTCGTTCGGCGATCCGGAGTGCTTCGCGTGGCGGCGTCCGGGCTCTACGGTGTCGGCGTGACACGGATCCCGGGGCTGCGCTCGCGCTCCCCCGTGGCGGGCCTGGACCGCCGGGCGCTGCGGCCGCTCGGGGTGTTCGCGCAGTCGGTGGCGACCACCGCCCCCGCGGGCGCGATGGCCTCGACGCCCCTGCTCGTCATCGCCGTCGCGGGTCGCGGGGCGCCGTGGTCGTTCGCGATCGCGGCGGTCGTCGTCGGGCTGGTCGCCGCGTGCATCACGGCGTTCGCGCGACGGATGGCGGCCGCCGGCGGCCTGTACAGCTTCACCGCCAAGGGCCTCGGCCCCGGGGGCGCGTACGCGTGCGCGGCGGCGATGATCGTCGGATACGGGGTGCTCGTCGCCGTCGCCCTGGCCGGGGCGTCGTGGTACGGCGGCGCGCTGGTCGCGCGCCTGGTGTCGGGGTCCGCGACGGTCGCCGCCGGGGCCGGTGTCGTCCTCGTCGTCGTGCTGGCGATCACCGCCGCGGTCTGCGCGATCCGCGGGGTGCGCCTGGCCGGGCGGGTGATGCTGGTGATCGAGGCCGTGTCGATCGGCCTCATCCTCGCGGTCCTCGTGGCGCTCGCCCTCACCACCGCCCCGAGCGTGCCGCCCCCGCCGGTCGACGGCGGCGCGGGCGGGATCGCGGTCGGCGTGCTCCCCGCGCTCGCGGCCTTCATCGGCTTCGACAGCGCCGCCGCCCTGGGCGTGGAGGCCCGGCGGCCCTACGCGTCGGTCCCCCGGGCCATCGTCGCCACCGCGGCGGTGGCCGCCGTGCTCTACCTCGTCGCGACCCTCGTCGTCCTCGCGGCGCCCGGGGCCACCGAGGGGGCCACGAGCCCGCCGACGGGCCTGGCGGGCGACGACATCGGCTGGGCCTCGGTGCTCATGGACCTCGGCATCGTCGCCTCCTTCGGCGCCTGCGCGCTGGCGGCGCTCAACACGCTGGTGCGCGTGCTGTTCTCGCTGGCCCGCGAGGGCGTGGCGCCGGCCGTGCTGGGACGGACCCACCGGCGCCACCTCACGCCGGCGGTGGCCGTCGCGGTCTCGGTGCCCGTCCTCTCCGCCGTCGTGGTGGTCGGCACCGTCGCCGGGGTGCCGCCCGCGACGGTGTTCGGCGCGCTCGTGTCGGTGGCGACGCTGGGCTTCCTCGCGGCGTACCTGCTCGTCTGCGTCGCCGCGCCCCGCTTCCTCGCGCGGATCGGCGAGCTGACCCGCGGGATCGTGGTGGCCTCGGTGCTGGCGTCGGCGGCGCTCGTCGCCACCGTCGTCGTCGTCCTGGTGCACGCGGGCGCCGCGCTGCTGGTCACCGTGGCCGCGCTCGTCGCCGTCGGGGTCGGCGGGTGGTTCGTGCTGCGGCGACGCCGCGGCGCCGCCCTGCGCGGGATGGGCGTCTACGACGAGACGACCACCGCCGACGTGCTCGCCGCCCCCACGACCACACCGCCGCGGTGACCTCGCCGATCAGTGGTCGCCAGCCCCAGGCGGTGCGCAGCGCGCTGCTCATCCTCGAGGAGGTCGCGGCCGCGGGCGTCGGGATCACCGCCAAGGAGATCTCGACGGCCCTGCGGATCCCGCCGGCCACGACCTACCGGCTGCTCAACCTGCTCGTCGCCGAGGAGTACCTCGTGCGCCTGCCCGACCTCGGCGGCTTCGCCCTCGGCCGGCGCAGCGCGAACCTCGCCCCGCTCCCGCTGGCGACACCGACCGCCGCGCGCAGCGTGATGCGGCGCCTGCGCGAGCGCGTGCGGTGGGGCGCGCACCTCGTCGCGTTCGACCGCCACCGGCTGCAGTTCCTCGACCCGGACCCCGACCACCCGCCGACCGACGCCGACGAGCTCTCCCGCCACCTGCACGCGAGCGGGCTCGGTCGCCTCCTGCTCGCCGAGCACGAGCTCCCCGACGGCCCCCTGACCCGGCTGACCCCGCACACCACCGTCGACCGGGAGCGGCTGCGCGCGCTGCTCGGCTCGGTGCGCGAGACGGGGTTCGCGCGCCAGTGCGGGGAGTTCCACGCCGCGCTGGGCTGCCTCGCCGTCGCGATCCGCGCCCCGGGCGACGGGCGCCTCGTCGCGGGCCTCGCCCTCACCGGCCCGGCCGAGCGCGTCGCGGCCCCCAACGCCGAGCTGATCGACCTCCTGCGCGAGCACGGCACCGAGCTGGCCCCGCTCCTGGCCTAGCGAGGTCGTTGCCAGCGATGCGGCTTTCCTGGCGTCCCACGCCAGGATCGCCACATCCTCGCTCGCGCGACGCGCCGGGGTGGTTCACGACGCACGGGGTGTGTCAGCCTGGCGGCCACGCTGACGATTCGACTCTGCACGCCGATAGGGTCAGGAAAGCCCCCACGATCATGAGCCGGCGTGCCTCGACGATCACGGCGCGCCGGCGGCGATCACCGGCACCGGCGCCGGCACCTCGACGCGGTTGCGCCGCCCCGCGTAGCGGGGGAAGCCCGGGATGCGGGCGAGGGTCCGCAACGCCGTCGGCGGCCCGGCGTCACCGCTCGCGATGCGCTCGGCCGCGAGCCGTTCGGTGCGCACCTGGGCCTGCTGCTCGCGCTCGACGCCCGGACGGCGGGCCGCCTCGAGCCCCGCCGCGGCGTCGTCGAGCTGCCCCGGGTCGGGCGGCGTGCGGCGCAGCGGCCCGACGAGCCGGTTCGCCAGGTCGGCCGCGTCGGCGAGGGCGAGGTTGATCCCGTTGCCACCCACCGGGGAGACGACGTGCGCCGCGTCGCCCAGCAGCACGAGCCCCGGGCGCGTCCAGCGCTCCACGGTCGTGATCCGCACGGGCAGCAGCGTCAGGTCGGCGACGTCGTGCAGGTCGTCCAGCCGCCCGGCGAGCCACGGCAGCGCCCCGACGGCGGCATCGCGCAGCGCGCCCACCCCCCGCTCGCGGACCTGCGCCAGCGACCCCGCGCGGATCGTCCACCCGAGCTGCCAGTCGCCACCCTGGTCGAGCAGCGCGACGCTGCCCGTCGGCGTGCCGAACAGGTCGAGCCCGGAGTACGACGGGTCCTCGGCGCGGCGAGGGAGGGCGTGCCAGAGGATGTCGAGGCTCGCCCCGAGCTCGGTGGCCGCCAACCCGGACGCGGCCCGGACCTTGGAGTTGCGTCCGTCGGCGCCGACGACGAGCGCCGCGTCGAGCTCGTGCTTCGCGGCCTCGACCGTGTACTCGACGCCGCTGACCCGGCCGGCGCCGTCGTGACGCAGCCCCGAGAATCGGGCCCCCATGCGCACCTCGGCGCCGTGCGCCCGGGCCCGCGCGGCGAGCCAGGGCAGGAACTCCGCCTGCGGGATCAGCGCGTAGAAGGGGAAGCGGCTGCTGGCGCCGCGGTAGTCGACGAGGGTCCAGGTGCGCTCGGCGGTGTGCCAGCGGAAGGCGTCGGAGCGGGTGTGGGGCACCTCGTCGAGCAGCGGGCCGGCGAGGCCGAGCGTGTCGAGGTACTCGAGGACCCCCGGCGCGAGCGTGTCGCCCCGGAAGCGGCGGGCGAAGTCGTGGCGCGACTCGAGCAGCGTCACCGACGCTCCGCCGCGCGCGAGCAGGTAGGTCAGGAGCACCCCGCCGGGTCCGCCGCCGACGACCACCACGTCACTCATGCGGCCACGATACCTCTCGATGATGGAGATATCTGCGGATCGGGCGAGAGGCCTTGACCATGCCCCGACGGCACGGTGCGCAATGCGGAGCAGCCGACGATCGGCAACCCCGGGAGGACACCGTGCACGACATCGACGCGGAGATCGCCGCCGTCATCGACCGACTCCGGCGGCTGCGCGCCGAGATCCAGCGGGCGCTGCGTGCCGCGACCGATGATCGGAGTGGAGCTACGGACACTGAACGTCAGCGGAGCCACTCCGCCGACACGAGCACCTAGAGCTTGCGGAGTCGCAGGAGGGCGTCGGCGAGGATCTCGTCGCGCTTGCAGCACGCGAAGCGGACCTGGGTCTCGACGCCCTCCGGGGAGGCGTGGAAGACCTGGTTGGGGACGGCCGCGACGCCGACGCGCTCGGGGAGCGAGCGGCAGAACTCCAGGGAGTCGGTGACGCCCAGCGGCGCCACGTCCGCGGTGACGAAGTAGGTCGCCTTGGAGTGGAACACCTCGAGGCCCAGCTCGCGCAGGCCGTCGGTGAGCAGGTCGCGCTTGCGGGCGAGGTCGTCGCCGAGGTGCGCGAGGCGGTCGTCGGGGAGCTCGAGGCCGGTCGCGATGCCGTGCTGCAACGGCGTGCCCGCCGCGAACGAGAACCACTGCTTGACGCCGAGCACCTTCGCGACGAGGTCAGCGGGCCCGGTCGCCCAGCCGATCTTCCAGCCGGTGACCGAGAACGTCTTGCCGCCCGAGCCGACGGTGATCGTGCGCTCGAACATGCCGGGCAGCGTCGCGATGGGGACGTGCACTCCTGCGTCGAAGACGAGGTGCTCGTAGACCTCGTCGGACAGCACGACCAGGTCGTGCTCGATCGCCACGTCGGCGATCGACTGCAGCTCGGCGCGCGAGAGCACCGCGCCCGTCGGGTTGTGCGGGGTGTTGAGCACGATCATCGTCGTGCGCGGGGTGACGGCCGCCCGCAGCGCCGCGGCGTCCAGGGCGTAGTCCGGCGCGTGGATCCGCACGGGCACGAGCGTCGCGCCGAGCAGTGCCGCCGTCGCCCCGTAGAGGTCGTAGTACGGCTCGAGCGCGATCACCTCGTCGCCCGGCGCGAGCAGCGCGGTCATCGCCGACGAGAGCGCCTCCGACGCCCCCGAGCACACGACGACTCCGCCGTCGGCCGCGACGTCGAGCCCGTACCAGCGGCGCTGGTGGTCGGCGATCGCCGTGCGCAGCGACGGGATCCCGACCGCCGGCGGGTACTGGTTCCAGCCCTTGTGCATCGCGGCGACCGCGGCGTCGACGACCTCGCGCGGGCCCGGGGTGTCCGGGAACCCCTGCCCGAGGTTGATCGCGTCGTTCTCGGCCGCCAGCCGGGACATCTCGCTGAAGATCGTCTCAGCCACGGTCAGGTCACTCCCACTCGATCGTCCCCGGCGGCTTGCTCGTCACGTCCAGCACGACCCTGTTGACCTCGGCGCACTCGTTGGTGATCCGCGTGGAGATGCGTTCGAGCACGTCGTAGGGCAGGCGCGTCCAGTCCGCGGTCATCGCATCCTCGCTGGAGACCGGGCGCAGCACCACCGGGTGCCCGTAGGTGCGGCCGTCGCCCTGCACGCCGACCGACCGCACGTCGGCGAGCAGCACCACCGGACACTGCCAGATCACCTCGTCCAGCTGCGCCGACGTGAGCTCCTCGCGGGCGATCGCGTCGGCCCGTCGCAGGGTGCTCAGCCGGGCGGCGTCGACGGCGCCGATGATCCGGATCGCGAGGCCGGGGCCGGGGAACGGCTGGCGGCGCACGATCGTCTCGGGCAGTCCGAGCTCGGCGCCGACGCGGCGCACCTCGTCCTTGAACAGCGCGCGCAGCGGCTCGACCAGTGAGAACTGCAGGTCGTCGGGCAGGCCGCCGACGTTGTGGTGCGACTTGATCGTCGCGGCCCCCGACCCGCCGCCGGACTCGACGACGTCGGGGTAGAGCGTGCCCTGGACGAGGAAGTCCGCCCCCTTGCCCTCGCTGACCGACCGGGCGGCGCCCTCGAAGGACCGGATGAACTCGCGTCCGATGATCTTGCGCTTCTCCTCCGGGTCGACGACGCCGTCGAGCTCGCGCAGGAAGGTCTCCGCGGCGTCGACGGTGACGAGGTCGACGCCGGTGGCGGCGACGAAGTCCCGTTCGACCTGCGCCCGCTCGCCCTCGCGCAGCAGGCCGTGGTCGACGAACACGCAGGTCAGGCGGTCGCCGATCGCGCGCTGGACGAGTGCGGCGGCGACCGCCGAGTCGACACCGCCGGACAGCCCGCAGATCGCGCGCCCGTCGCCGACCTGCTCCCGGATCGCCGCGACCGTCTCGTCGATGATGTTGGCGGTGTTCCAGTCGGCGGGGACGCCGGCGACGTCACGCAGGAAGCGGCGCAGTACCTCCTGGCCGTGCGGCGAGTGCCCGACCTCCGGGTGGTACTGGACGCCGGCGAAGCGCCGCGCGACGTCCTCGAACGCGGCCACCGGCGCGCCGGGCGACGACGCCGTCACCGTGAAGCCCTCCGGCGCCTTGGTCACGCCGTCGCCGTGACTCATCCACACCGGGTGGGCGTCGGGCAGCTCGGTGTGCAGGCGGCCCGGCTCGCCGGCGACCGACAGCTCGGTGCGCCCGTACTCGCGGTCGCCGGTGTGGGCCACCGTGCCGCCCAGCGCGCCGGCCATGAGCTGGAAGCCGTAGCAGATGCCGAACACCGGCACGCCCGCGTCGAACAGCGCGGGGTCGATGCTCGGCGCGCCCTCGGCGTACACGCTCGCGGGCCCGCCGGACAGCACGACCGCCGCCGGGTCCTTGGCGAGCATCTCGTCCACCGGCGTCGTGTGGGGCACGACCTCCGAGTAGACCTGCGCCTCCCGCACGCGGCGGGCGATGAGCTGCGCGTACTGCGCGCCGTAGTCGACGACGAGGACGGGGCGCTCCCCACTGGCGGTCACGCCGTCCATTGTCCAGGCGCGGCGCGAGCACGCCCCCTTGCCGTCTTAGTGTCGAAGACACTAGTGTCTTCGTCACCATGACTCAGCGCTCCGGACTCGCCCTCGCCGTCCTCGCCCTCGCCGCGGAGGAGCCCATGCACCCGTACCGGATGCAGCGGCTCCTGCGGGAGCGCGGCAAGGACCAGGTCGTCAACGTCGGGCAGCGCTCGCAGCTCTACAAGACGATCGACCGCCTGGTCCGCGACGGCCTGCTCGCCGCGCAGGCCACCGAGCGCGAGTCCGCCCGCCCCGAGCGCACCGTCTACGCGGTCACCGACACCGGTCGCGAGCTGGCGGTCACGTGGACGCTGGACATGCTCACCGCGCCCCGCCACGAGTTCGCCGAGTTCACCGCGGCCCTGTCGTACCTGCCCCTGCTCGACATCGAGGTCGCCGCCGACGCGCTGGCCCTGCGCCTGTCCGACCGGCGCGGCGAGCTCGAGCGGGTGCGCCGCGACCTCGAGGGGGCGCCCGCGTTCCTGCCGCGGATCGTCGTGATCGAGGCCGAGTACGCCATCGCGCACCTCGAGACCGACGTCGCCTGGATCGCCGCCCTGCTCGACGACCTCCGCTCCGGCGCCCTCACCTGGGATCGCGCCGAACTGACCGACATCGCACGCCGGGCGGACCCCGGTGGGGAGGACACCTCATGAAGGTCATCGTCATCGGCGCGGGCACCGGCGGGATGTGCCTCGCGCACGGCCTGCGGAACGCGGGCATCGAGGTCGCCGTCCACGAGCGCGACCGCACCCGCACCAGCGGGCTGCACGGCTACCGCGTCGGCATCTCGCCCAACGGCGCCCGGGCACTCAAGGCCTGCCTGGACCCGGAGCTCTTCGCGACGTTCGTGGCCACCACGGCCGCGCCGTACACGACGCTCGCGATGCTCACCGAGCGGTACCGCACGCTGATCAGCATCGACTTCGCCGACCTGCCCCACACCAGCGGCGACCCCGAGGACAGCGAGCACAACGTCAGCCGGATGACCCTGCGCCAGGTGCTGTTCACCGGCATGGAGGACGTCATCACGTTCGACCGTCGCTTCACGCACTACACGCAGCACGACGACGGGCGCGTCACCGCGCACTTCGACGACGGGAGCACCGACACCGGCGACCTGCTCGTCGGCGCCGACGGCGCGAGCTCGCGCGTGCGCCGCCAGCACCTCCCGCACGCCACGCACACCGAGACCGGGCTGGTCGCGATCGGGGGCAAGACGCTGCTGACCCCGCGGTCCGAGGAGCTCGTCCCCGAGGCCGTCCGCCACGGCTTCGGCATGTACTTCGACCGCCGCGGCCAGTTCGGGATCACGCACATGGTCCGGATGCCCTACGGGAGCCGCAGCGACGACGAGCTGCTCGCCCGCTGGCCGGGCCTGCGCTTCGACAACACCACCGACTACGTGTCGTGGGCGATCACGACGTCACGCTCGATCGCGCCGGCCGATCTCCTCGAGCGCACCGGCAGCGACGCCCTGGCCCTGGCCGCCGAGCTCAGCGCCGGATGGGACCCGCGCTGGCTCGACCTCATCGCGACGGCCGACCCGGGCTCGACCGTGGCCCTGGGCATCCGCACCGCCGACCCCGTCCCGGCGTGGGCGCCGAGCACCGTGACGATGATCGGCGACGCGATCCACACCATGACCCCGGGTCGCGGGGCCGGCGCCAACACCGCGCTGCGCGACGCCCGCGAGCTGCGCGACCGCCTCGTCCGGGTGCGCGACGGCGAGATGGCGCTGCTCGACGCCGTCGGCGAGTACGAGGACCTCATGCGCCGCTACTCCTCGCTCGCCGTGCGCGAGTCGCTGGAGTTCATGAACGACAACGGCACCGCCCGCCGGCCCGTCATCGGCCCGCTGTCGGTGATGGCCCAGCGCACCGGCATGCGCGTGATCGACCGCATCCCGCCGGCGAAGCGCCGCATGGCCCGCGGGATGCAGAAGGTGCGCGACTCCGAGCTCGTGTGACCTTCGGTCTCGTGAGCACTTTCCGGGCCCATGGGCCCGGAAAGTGCTCACGTGTGAAGCATGAGCATCGTCGGGCCGGAGTCCACCTCGCTGCGGTGCCAGGGGATCTCCTCGACGGGGACGGCGAGCCGCAGCCCGGGTGCCCGGCGCGACAGCGCGGTCAGCGCCGCGGCCAGCTCCACCCGGGCCAGGGCGGCGCCCAGGCAGTGGTGCGGTCCGCGCCCGAAACCGAGGTGCGGGCCGGGGCGCCCGGGGCACAGCGCCTCGGGGTCGGCGAACCGCGCCGGGTCGTGGTTGGCGGCCTCGAGGCGCAACAGCACCTTCTCCCCCGCCGCGATGGCCACCCCGCCCAGCTCGAGATCGGCCTGAGCCCAGC
Organism: Actinomycetospora aeridis; assembly: GCF_037400275.1. NCBI lineage: Bacteria > Bacillati > Actinomycetota > Actinomycetes > Pseudonocardiales > Pseudonocardiaceae > Actinomycetospora > Actinomycetospora aeridis. The sequence goes on from NZ_JBBEGL010000004.1 coordinate 544,818, forward strand.
GCGGGAACACCTCGACGCCGGCGCGGCGGACGAGCTCCTCGACCACCTCGGTGGTGTCGGACCGGGAGGCGAACGCGGCCAGCGCGTCCTCGCGCAGCAGGTGCACCACCCCCACCGCGAGCCCGCCCCGGATCGTGATCACGCCGGCCGCGAGCAGGGCCGTGACCAGCGCGACCAGCTCGCCGTCGTCGAGGCGCCCGTCGTCGGCGTCGCGGATCCCGACCAGCGCGGAGAGCAGGTCGTCAGCGGGTCGCTCGCGGGCGCCCGCCACCAGCTCGGACGTGAACCCCATGAGCGCGCCCCACGCCCGCTCGGCCTCCGCCAGCAGCGCGTGGTCGCTCGGGTCGGCCCGCAGGGCGTCGTCGACGAGGACGCGGAAGCGCGGGTGGTCCTCCAGCGCGACGCCGAGCAGCAGCCCGAGCGACCCGACCGCGAGCGGCCCGGCGACCAGGTCCACGAGGTCCGCCGGCCCCTCGTCGGCCGCCGTGACGAACGCGGCGACGTGCTCGTCGGCGAGCGCCTCGATCCGCGGCGCGAGCTCGGCGACCCGCCGCGGTGTGAACGCGCGCGCCACGAGCCGCCGCAGCCGGGTGTGCGCGGGCCCGTCCCGGAACAGCGACGCGCGCTCGTCGACGGGGACGCCGGGCGGGGTCAGGCCGAGCCGCGGGTCGGCGAGCCCGGCCGCGACCAGGTCGTGGGACGTCACGAGCCAGGCGGGGAGGCCGTCGGCGCCGACCACCCGCGACACGGGCTCGTGCTCCTGCAGCCACCGGTACCGCGCCGGCGGGGCCGTCGGGTCGTGCCGCTCGAGCGGCAGGGTCGTCGCCACGGGGACCTCCTTCGCGTTGCACCTGCAACGTAACCGAGGTGGCGTTGCGAGTGCAATGTGACAAGGTGTCTCCGTGCCGAAGCAGGTCGACCACCACGAGCGCCGGACACTGCTCGCGGACGCGCTGCTGCGCGTGGCCGCCGAGCGAGGGCTGATGGACGTGAGCCTGCGCCACGTCGCCGCCGAGGCCGGGGTGACCGCGGGGATGGTGCAGCACTACTTCCGCACCAAGGACGAGATGATGATCTTCGCGCTGGACGTCGTCGCGGCGCGCGTGCAGGCCCGGCTGCACGACGACCCGGACCCCCGCCGGCTCGTCCGATCCCTGCTCGTGCAGCTCCTGCCGCTCGACGCCGACCGCGAGCTCGAGGGCCGGGTTGCCGTCGCGTACCACGCCTACGCCGCGACCCGCCCCGACGTCGCGGCCCGGCTGGAGGAGGACACCCGCGGCATGCGCGCCGCCGTGGCCGAGCGCATCCACGCCGCCGCCGGCTCCGGGCCCCTCGACCCCGAGATCGCGGCCACCGGCCTGCTCGCGCTGGTCGAGGGGCTCGCCGTGCACGTCCTGGGCGGCCACCTCGCCCCCGCCGACGCGCTGGCCACGCTCGACGCCCACCTCGACGTCGCGTTCGGGGAGCCCGCTAGTACGCCGCCTCGAGCAGCGCCGTGAGGCTCTCCCGCGTGACCGGCGCGGGGTTCGCGTACGGCTGGGCGAGCACCGCGTCGACGACGCGCGCCAGCCCGTCGCGGGGCATCCCGAGCGCGGCCAGCGACGTGGGCGCGCCGAGCTCGCGGGCCCGGTCGGCCAGGGCCTTCGCCACCGTGTCGGCGTCCCCGGCGACCCCGAGCGCCCGCCCCAGCGCCGTCACGGCCGCGGGCGCCGACGGCCCGTTGTGGGCGACGACGTGCGGGAGGACGACCGCGTGCGTCTCGGCGTGCGGCAGGTCGAACGAGCCGCCGAGGACGTGGCAGAGCTTGTGGTGCAGCGACATCGTCGTGGCCCCGAGCACCGCGCCGCAGAGCCACGCGCCCTGCAGCGCCCCGGCGCGCGCGTCGAGGTCGTCGGGGCGCTCGACGATCGTCGGCAGCGCCGTGAGCAGGGCCCGCACGCCCTCCTCGGCCATCACCGCGGTGATCGGCGTGCCGTCGGGCGCCCACAGCCCCTCGACGGCGTGCGCGACGGCGTTGAGCCCGCTCGTCACCGACAGGCCGACCGGCAGCGAGCGCGTCAGCTCCGGGTCGTAGACGACGGTGCGCGGCAGCACCGCCCGGTCGCGGCCGGTGCGCTTGACCCCGTCCTCCGTGAGCCCCCAGACCGGGGTCATCTCCGAGCCCGCGTACGTCGTGGGCACGGCGACGACCGGCAGGCCATGGCGCAGCGCGACCGCCTTGCCCAGCCCGACCGACGATCCGCCACCGACCGTGACGCACCCGTCGGCGCCGAGCTCCCGGGCCCGGTCGGCCGCCGCGGCCGCGATCGCCGCCGGCACGTGCTGGCGGGCCTCTGCGAACACCCCGGCGGCGCGCCCGCCCAGGCCGTCGGCGGTCGCCCGCAGGGTCGCCTCCTGCTCGGGCGTCCCGAGCACGAGCACCCGGCGCAGCCCCAGGCGCTCCACCTCGTCGCCCAGGTCGGCGAGACGGCCGGGACCGAAGACCACGCGCATCGGCAGCGCGTCGTGGACGAAGGAGAGGCTCACGCCGGTCACGGTACGACTGCTCAGAGCCGCAGCAGCCGCTCGGCGTTCCCGTAGGCGATCTTCGCCCGGTCGGCCTCGCTGATCGGCGCGGTGCGCAGGAACTCCGTGGCGACGTCCATCTCCTCGAAGGGGTAGTCGGTGCCGAAGAGGATGTGGTCCGACCCCAGCGCGAGCAGTGAGCACAGCAGCGGCGCGGCGGAGCAGACGCCGCTGGTCGTGATGTAGAGGTTGTGCCGCAGGTACTCCGACGGGCGGCCGCGGGCGAGCTCGATGCCGTGGTGGGCGTGGAAGTCCCAGCGCGAGTCGAGGCGCCAGAGCACGAACGGCAGCGCCTCGCCCATGTGCCCGAGCAGCAGCTTCGCCTCGGGGAAGTCGTCGAAGACCCTGCTGAAGATCAGCCGCAGGGCGTGGGACGCCGTGTCGGTGCCCCAGCTCCACATCGGCCCGATGAGCTCCGGGTGTCCCGACAGGACGTGCGCGGCGTCGACGCCGGTGGCCGGGTGCAGGTAGAGCGGCACGTCGAGGCCCTGCGCGTACTCCCACACCACCCGCAGCTCGGGGTCGTCGAGGTAGCGCCCGTGGGTGTGGGCGTTGACGAGCGCGCCGCGCAGGCCGAGCTGGGTCACCGAGCGCTCGAGCTCCTTCGCCGCGGCCTGCGGGTCCTGCAGCGGCAGCGCGGCGAAGCCCGCGAAGCGGGTCGGGTGGGCGTCGACCGTCGACGCCAGCAGGTCGTTGACGGCCGCGGCGCGGGAGACGGCGAGCGCGGCGTCCGGCTCGGCCTGCAGCCCCGGCGAGTTCAGCGAGAGGACCTGCACGTCGAGGCCGGCGGCGTCCATGCGCTCGAGCCGGGCGCCGGTGAGGTCGAGGAGCCGGCGGGACATCTCCTCCCAGACGTGCGGCTCCGCGATCGTCGCCGTCCCGGCGCCGTAGGCGGCGAGCTCCGGGGTCACGAAGTGCTCTTCCAGGCCGATCGTCCGCATCCTGCCCTCGATCCCGTTTCACCATCATGCATTGACTTGCCCAATGATGAATCCTACGGTTCGGCGGTGTCAAACCTCACAGGAGGAGCGCGCATGATCGAGACCACCGACACCGTCGACGTGGCCGTCGTGGGCTACGGGCCGGTCGGGATGGTCACGGCCGCGCTGCTCGGCGCCGCGGGGCACCGCGTGGTCGTGCTGGAGCGCTACGCCGGGCTCTACAACCTGCCGCGGGCCGCGATCTTCGACGACGAGACGATGCGGACCTTCGCGCGCGTCGGCATCGCCGAGGAGCTGCTCCCGAAGATCCACGTGCAGCGCAACTACGAGTGGCGCAACGCGGCGGGCGAGCTGCTCATCGAGCACGACTTCGCCGCGAGCGGCCGCAGCGGCTGGGCCGAGTGGTACATGATGTACCAGCCCGAGCTGGAGTCGGCGCTGGACGAGCGGGTCCGCGCCCCCGGGGTCGAGGTCCGGTTCGGGAGCCCCGTGACGGCGCTGACCGAGCACGACGACCACGTCGAGCTCGGCACCGACCGCGGGCCGGTCCGCGCCCGCTGGGTGATCGCCTGCGACGGCGGCAACAGCTTCGTCCGCGAGGCGCTCGGCCGGACCATGGACGACTACGGGTTCTCCGAGCCCTGGATGGTCTGCGACTTCCGGTTCCGCGATCCGGCCCACCCGCCGGCGGTGCCCACCGCGCGCCAGGTCGGCGACCCGGCCGGCCCGACCTCGATCATCTCGCTCGGCCCGGCCCACCACCGGTTCAGCTACATGCTCGACTCGGTCGAGGACTTCGAGACCGAGCGCGACCCCGACAAGGTCTGGGCCCGCACCCGGCGCTGGCTCTCCCCCGACGACGCCGAGCTCATCCGCGTCGCCACCTACACGTTCCGCTCGCTGGTCACCGACCGCTGGCGGGTGGGGCGCACGCTGCTGGCCGGCGACGCCGCGCACCAGATGCCGCCGTTCCTCGGCCAGGGCATGTGCTCGGGTGTCCGCGACGCCCAGAACATCGCCTTCAAGCTCGACGCCGTCCTGCGCGGACGCCTCGGCGACGAGGTGCTCGACACCTACCAGCAGGAACGCGAGCCCCACGTCCGCGCGGTGATCGAGAAGGGCATCGAGCTGGGCCGCCAGCAGACGGTGCGCGACCCCGAGCGCGCCGCCGAGCGCGACCGCGTGCTGCTGGCGCGGCGGGCGGCGAACCAGCGGCCGGAGTCGATCCGCTTCCCGGGCCTGGTCGACGGCCTGCTGTCCGCATCGCCCGCCGACGGGCGCGGCGAGCTGATGGTGCAGGGCGTCGTCGAGTTCCGGGGCGACGACGCGACCCGGCGCGACCGCCTCGACCAGGTCGTCGGCGCCGGGGCGCACCTGCTGCTCGACGCGCGGCGGGTGACCCTCGACGACGACCTCGTGGCCGCCCTCGGCGACGCGGGCGTCCGCGTCGTGCCGCTGCACGCGCCGGGAGCGGGCCGGCTCGTCGACGCCGACGGCACCCATCTGGCCTGGCTCGCCGACCGCGGCGCGGTCGCGGTGGCCGTCCGCCCCGACTTCTACGTCTTCGGCACCGCCGCCGACCCGGCCGCCGTCGGCGCGCTCGCCCGCGAGCTGGCCGCCGCCCTCGGCGCGCCGGCGCCCGCGCTGCTGTCCCACTGAAACGCCCACCGAGTCACGCCGCCGATCCTCCCGCCGACGCCGCCTGGAGCACCCATGACCGCCCCACCCGCCCGCGCCACCGAGCGCCTCGTCCTGACCCTGTCCGCGGGATTCGCCGCCCTCGAGGGCTACGACCTCGCCTGCTACGGCGTGACCGTCCCCTCGCTGCTCCAGGACCCGGGCATCGGCGCGACGAAGGCCTCCGCGGGCACCGTGGGCTCGCTCGTGGCCATCGGGATGCTGGTCGGCGCGGCGGTCTGCGCGGCGACGATCCGGCGGGCCGGCAGCCGGCGCCTCCTGATCGGCGGGGCCGCGCTGTTCTCGGTCGGCATGCTCGTCTGCGCGATCGCCCCGGGCTTCGCGCTGTTCGGGGCCGCACGCCTCGCCGTCGGGGTCGGGCTCGGCATCGTGCTCCCGACGGTGACCGCCTACGTCGCCGACCTCTCCGCGCCGGAGCGCCGGGCCCGCAACGTCGGGATCATGATGTCCGGCTACGCCGCGGGCGCCCTGCTCGCCCCGCTGCTCGGGGCCGCGCTGCTCACCGGCGGGAGCTGGCGCTGGATCTACGTCATCGGCGCGGCGCCGGCGCTGCTGCTGCTCCCGCTCGCGATGCGGATGCTGCCGGAGAGCCCGGTGCACGAGGAGTCCGGCGGCCGGTCACGGGGTGACCTGCTGGGCCTGCGTCCCCTGCTCGCCCGCGGCGTGCGCGGCGCGACGCTGCTGTTCTGGGCGATGTCGTTCTGCGGCCTGCTGCTCGTGTTCGGGATCAGCACCTGGCTCCCGACGATCATGCAGGCCGCCGGCTACTCGCTCGGGTCGTCGCTGCTGCAGACCGCGGCGATGTGGGTCGGCGCGGGCGTCGGCATGGTGCTCGGCGGCAAGGTCGCCGACCGCGTCGGCATCAAGCCCGTCGTCGCCGTCGCCTTCCTGGCCGGTGCCGCCAGCCTGCTGGTCATGAGCGCCCGCCCGGCGCTCGGGCTGCTGTTCCTGCTGATGTTCGTCAGCGGTCTCGGGCTCATCGGCTCGCAGGTGCTCACCAACGCCTACATCGTCGGCCACCACCCCCCGGAGCTGCGTGGCCGCGCGATCGGCTGGGCGCTCTCGGTCGGGCGCCTCGGCGCGATCGCCGGCCCGCTGCTCGGCGCGGCGATCCTGTCCTCCGGGCTCGGCGTGGCGTGGAACTTCTACCTCTTCGCGATCCCCGGCGTCCTCGGCGCGCTGCTCGCGGCCGCGGTCCCCGCGATCCGGGCCCGCACCACCGACACCTCCGCCGACACCTCCGCGGACCCGGACGCGCCGCGGGTCAGCGCGTAGGACCCCGATCGCTAGGGTCGACCTCGTGGCCCCCGCCGGCACGGACGACGACAGCGACGTGGGCACCGATCCGCCCGGCCCGTCGGGCACCTCCCGCCAGGGCATCCAGTCGGTCGAGATCGCCATGACCGTCCTCGACGCCCTCGAGCGCGGCGGCGGGCCGATGAGCCTCACGCAGATCGCGAACGCCAGCGGCATGGGGGCGAGCAAGGCGCACCGCTACCTCGTGAGCCTCGGCCGGGCGGGGATGGTGGCGCAGTCGCCCAGCTCCGGGCTCTACGACATGGGCCCGGCGCTGCGCCGCCTCGGCGCCGAGTCGCTGCGGCGCATGGACGAGGTCGGCCTGGTCTCGGAGTACATCCCCGGGCTGCGCGACCGCACCGCCCACGCGGTCAACCTCGCGGTGTGGGGCGACCACGGCCCGGTGATCGTGCGGTGGGACTACGGCGCCCACGCCCTCCCGATCACCGTGCGGGTGGGGGCGACCATGCCGCTGCTGACGTCGTCGGTCGGCCGCGTCTACCTCGCTCACCTCCCCAGGGCACTCACCGACTCGGTGCTGCGGGAACAGGGCGCACGACCGTCGGCCGCCGAGATCGACCAGATCACCGAGGACGTCCGGCGCCGCGGCTACGCGCTGACCTCGGGCGGGGTCATCCCCGGCATCGCCTCGGTCGCCGCGCCGGTGCTCACGACCGGCGACTCGCTGCCGCTCGTCGTCGCCCTGGCCCTGCCCGAGAGCGCCGCGTCCCCGGCGATCCTGGAGTCCGTCACCGCCGACCTCCTGGAGACGACGGCGGCCATGGCGGCCGAGCTCGGGGTCGCCTAGAGGTGCGCGGTACGCGGGTCCGCGGAAATCGCAGGTGCGCCGCCGCGTCCGTGGCTACCGTCTCCTCTCGTCCGCAGGCACCCGAGCCGCGGGAGGAGACGACAGGCCATGGAGAAGATCAACGAGCGACTGCTCAACTGGGCGTCGATCCTCGACGACGGCACGCGCGAGCAGGCCGAGCGGACCGCGACGATGCCGTTCATCCACCCGCACCTGGCGCTGATGCCGGACGCGCACCTCGGCCGGGGCGCCACCGTGGGCTCGGTCATCCCGACGCTGCGGGCGATCATGCCGGCGGCGGTGGGCGTCGACATCGGCTGCGGCATGGCGGCGGTGCGGACGCAGTTCTCCGCGGACGAGCTCCGCGCCCAGGGGTCCCTCGCGCCGCTGCGGGAGGCGATCGAGCGCGCGATCCCGCTCTCGGCGGGCCACCACAACCGCAAGGTCGTGGCCACCGCCGAGCCGCGGATCGAGGAGCTGACGACGCTCGCCGACGAGGCCGGCTTCGACCCGACCGGTGACAAGAAGGGCTGGGAACTGCAGCTCGGCACGCTGGGCAGCGGCAACCACTTCATCGAGGTCACCGTCGACGAGGCCGACCAGGTGTGGCTGTTCCTGCACTCCGGTTCCCGGGGCGTGGGCAACAAGATCGCCCAGCGGCACACGTCCGTGGCCCGGGACGCCTGCGCCGGCGTCGACCTGCCCGACAAGGACCTCGCCTACCTCACCGAGGACACCGACGAGTTCTGGACCTACATCCGCGAGCTCCGGTGGGCGCAGCACTACGCGCTGCTCAACCGCGAGGAGATGATGGACCGGGTCGTGCGGCAGACCGCGGAGTTCGTCGGCACCGAGGTCGTGGAGCAGGAGCGGGTGAACTGCCACCACAACTACACGACGCAGGAGACCCACTTCGGCGAGGAGGTCTGGGTCTCGCGCAAGGGCGCCATCGACGCCGCGGAGGGCCGCGCCGGCCTCATCCCCGGGTCGATGGGCACCGCGTCGTACGTGGTGACCGGCAAGGGCGAGCCGCAGTCGCTGCACAGCTCGCCCCACGGGGCGGGCCGGGCCTACTCGCGGACGAAGGCCCGCAACACCTTCACCCACGAGCAGCTGCGGGAGGCCATGGCGGGCATCGAGTTCCGGGACACCGACGCGTTCCTGGACGAGATCCCGGCGGCCTACAAGGACGTCGACGTGGTCATGGCCGACGCGGCCGACCTCGTCGAGGTCCGCCACACCCTGCGGCAGATCGTGAACGTGAAGGGCACCTGAGCCCGGCCGGGAGCCGGGGGACGCCCCTGGGTCGGCGGCGTCCCCCGGTGCACCGGGCCGCGGTGGTGCTCCGCGCCTACACCACCGCGGTCTCGCCCCAGATGTCCTCGAGGTAGCGGCTCGAGGACCGCAGGCCCGCGAGCCAGGCCTCGCCGTCGGCGGCGCCCGCGCCGGTCTTCGCGCGGAACACCGACACCAGGGCCGCCCGCACGCCCGGCGCCATGGTCGAGGCGTTGCCGCACACGTAGACGACCGCGTCGTTCTGCATCGCCGTCCACACCTCGTCGGCCGCGCCCTCGATCGCGTGCTGGACGTAGCGGTAGGGGTAGCCGGACACCCGGGAGTACGCGGGGAACAGCGTCGCGACGCCGGCCTTCTCGAACGCGGCGAGCTCGTCGGCGTAGAGCAGGTCGTCCTCGGGGTCGCGGCAGCCGAGGAAGAGCAGCGACCGGGCGATCGGCACGCCCTTGGCCCGCAGCGACTCACGCTCCTGCAGGAACCCGCGGAACGGTGCCATGCCCGTCCCCGCGCCCACCATGATCATCGGAACGTGCGGGTTCTCCGGCGGACGGAAGGCGATGCTGGGGCTGCGCACGAACGTGAACACCGTGCCGCCCTCCACGACCTCGTCGAGATGTCCCGAGCACACGCCCCGGTACACCGAGCCGTCGCCCGCGCGGGCCGGGCCCTCCAGCACGCCGACCGTGAGGGCGACGTCCGACGACACCTGCGGCGACGAGGAGATCGAGTAGAACCGCGGGCGCAGCGGCGGGAGCAGGTCGAGGAAGTCGGCGAACGCCAGCTCGCAGTCGGGGTGCGCCTCGAGCAGCTCGATCAGCGTCCGCCGCGGCTTCGCGATCGTCTCCCGGTACCGCTCCTTGGCCTCGTCGTCGGCGCCCGCGAGCATCGCCAGCTCGGAACGCGCGGCGCCCTCGGGCATCGCCGCCGCCATCGCCGCGAGCCCCGCGCGGCTCGCCACGTCCTGCAGCTCGACGCAGCCGACGAGGATCGCGAGCAGCGGGTAGGCCTCGCCGACGGGCAGGTGGGTCGGGGCGGCGCCGTTCGCCGTCAGCGTCACGTACTGACCGCCGTCGAGACCGAAGCGCGCGATCACCCTGTTGACCAGCCCGATCGGGTTGCGGGGCAGGACGCCGAGGTGGTCGCCCGTCCCGTAGGACGTGCCGGCCGGGAGCGCGATCTCGAGGTGACGCACCGAGCGCCCGCCCGGCGTGCCCGCCCGCGCGGTGAGCTCCCGGTTGACCCGCACCGTCGCCGCCTGCCCGCGGTAGGACTGCAGCACCGGGCTCGCCGTGCGCCGCTGCTCGATCGCGATCGTCAGGCGGGGGCCGCCCCCGGCCGTCGCGGTGGCCGACGCGTCGAGCCCCAGCGCCTGACCGAGGGCGTCGAACAGGCCGGAGTACCAGTCCTCGAACTGCGCGTCGAAGTCGCCGCGGGCGTCGCCCTCGCCGCGCGGGTACAGGCGCGTCCCCCCTCGGGCCTCCAGCCCGGCGTCGACGCGGGTCGGCACGGCCTGGTAGGTCGCCGCCCAGTCGCGGTTGCCGCACCCGAACACCGTGAACCGCACCTCGGCCGCCGAGGCGTCGGGAGAGTCCAGCCACGCGCAGAACTTCCCGGCGTTGTCCGGCGGCTCCCCGTTGTACGACGAGGTCACGACGACGACGGCGCCCTCGGTCGGCAGCTCCCCGACGGCCTCGTCGAGCGCCGCGGTCCGCGCGGTGTAGCCGCGGTCGGCAGCGTCCCGGGCGACGCGGGTGGCGAGGTCCTCGGCGGCGCCGAGGTTCGAGCCGAACAGCACCAGCAACGGTGTGCCGTGCCGGTCGGTGGGCGTGACGGGCAGCGTCGCGGGGCGCGGTTCGGCGGCGGCCACCGCCGCGGGCCGCGCGGCCGAGCCCCACGTGCGCCCGTCCCGGGGCCGCACGGTGATCGTCAGCCCGTCCGGCTTGATCGTCAGCGCCTCCTTGATCTTCAGTTGGTAGTTCGCGTGGTCGACGAGGTCGAAGCGCTGCAGGACCATCCCGAGCACCAGGACCGCCTCCTGCAGCGCGAACTGCCGCCCGATGCACGCCCGCTGCCCGGAGCCGAAGGGCCGGTAGGCGTTCGGGGGCAGCGCGTCGATGCGCTCCGGGGCCATGTGGTCGGGGTTGAACTCCCGGGCGTCGGGGCCCCACACCTCGGTCAGCCGGTGCAGCATCGGGGTCAGCGCGACGATCCCCGTGTCCGGGTCGAACGGGCCGTACCCGCCGACCGTCTCCCCCGGGGTCCGGGCCTGCCGCGTGAACGCGGGCGCCGTCGGCCAGAGCCGCAGCGTCTCGTCGAGGATCTGCCGGACGTAGCCGAGCCGGCCGATCTGGGCCACGGTCGGCGCGGCGCCCGGGTCGGTGCCGAGCACACGGTCGACCTCCTCCTGGGCCCGCGCGACGACGTCGGGGTTCTTGAGCAGGTAGGCGATCGCGAACGACAGCAGCCCGCTCGTCGTCTCGTGGCCGGCGATGAGGAAGGTGCCGCACTGCGCCACGATGTTGTGGTCGGGCAGCGTGTTCCCCTGCTTGTCGGTGCCGACGAGCATGTGCCCGAGCAGGTCGGTGCCGGGGTCCCCGGACGCCCGCCGCTCCTTGACGATCCCGTCGATCGTGTCGTCCATGAACTTCGCGTTCGCGAGGAACCGCTGCTGGGCGCCCCGGCGCAGCTTCATCTGGATCGGGAGCATCTGCTGGCGCTTGAGGCTCTCCGAGAGCGACTCCATCATCGCCTCGACGAAGGGGTGCTGGGTGTCGCGGTAGAAGGAGTTGAAGCGGTAGCCGAAGCCGCACAGCGCGATGGTGTCGAGCGTCAGCCGGGTCATGTCGCCCGCGACGTCGATCGGCTCGTCGGGGTTGAGTCGCTCCCACTTGAGCATCAGCTGCTGCGCGATGTCGACCATCGGGTCGACGTAACCCTTCATCGCCCAGGTCGAGAAGCTCGGCAGCAGGATGTCGTGCGCGGACTTCCACAGCGGGTCGGCGGTGTCGGCGGTGAACAGCCCGGCGCTCGTGTGGGTCTTGCGCAGCTCGCGCTGGCCGGTGCCGACGAGTTTGTCGAAGCGGCTGTCGTCGCAGAGGTCCTGGACCATCTCGAGGCCGGAGACGACGTAGGTGATCCCGCCGGGCCGGTGCAGCGCGAAGATCGGGCCGTACTGGTCCGCCAGCTCCATGATGCTCTGGATCAGGCGGTGGGTGTCGATGTCGCGGGCGTTGCCGATGATCGGCAGCGGCTTCGGCCCCGGGACGTCGGCGAGGGACCGGGCGGGCGCGTCCGGTGTGGTGGTCATGGCTCGCTCCTCGGGCTCAGGACAGCGGGGGTCGGGTCGGGGGACGGGGCCGGGGACGCGCGACGGGTGTGACGGTCGTGGCGCAGCAGCACGACGGCGACGAGCAGCACCCAGGCCGGCAGGACGAGCAGGCTCGCCGGGTGGTCGGTCGCGGTCAGCAGCAGCCAGCTCGCGAGGAGGTAGCCCACGACCGCGGCGCCGCGGGGCATGACGCCCGCACCGCGCAGCAGCGTCGTCGTGGTCAGCGCGAACATGCCGGCGCCGCGCACCGAGAACAGGAAGACCAGGCCGTAGCCGAGCGCGGAGAGCCCGCGCGCGATCTCCGGGTCGAGCGGGGCGCCGCCGCCGATCGTGGTCAGCAGCACCGGTGTCGCCATCGCCGCGGTGCCGGCGAACAGCAGCGCGACGAACAGGACGCCCGAGAGCAGGTTCAGCCCGTGTGCCATCGCCGACGGGTGGACCTCCAGGCCGTCGAGCACCGAGCGCAGCGCGACGGCGAACCAGAGGAACGCGATCCCCGCCAGGGGCACGAGGTAGATCGCGACCGCGGTGACGAGCGTGTCGCCGCCGCCGTCGTAGAACGCGCCGTAGTCCGACACCGGCGCCGACAGGTGCGGGACGCCGTTGACCGTCACGAGCGCGGCCACGAACAGCGCCGCGAAGACGAGGCCCAGGATCGCGGCGAGGCGCGGCGTCGCCGGCTTCACCGGGCCCACCCCTCGGTGCCGGGGGAACCGGGCCGCTCGGGCTGCAGATCCTCGAGGATCCGCAGCAGGTCGAGCGTGCCCGAGAAGGCCTGCTCACGGCCGGAATCGGTGATCACGGTGCCCTCCAGACGCCCGTCGGACGTGCGGAGGAGATCGACCGACAGGTGCATGGGGACCTCCTCCTCGACGCCGACGAGCGTGCGCCGCGGGAGGGACCGGCCGCCCCGTCCGGACCTTCCAGTCCGCCTTCCAGTCAGGCCCCCACGTGAGCACTTTCCGGGCCCATGGGCCCGGAAAGTGCTCACGTGGAGCGGAGGCGCACCAGCTCGCGCCGGGAGGCGATGCCGAGCTTCGCGTAGACGTTGGACAGGTGGTACGCGACGGTGCGCGGAGTGATGTAGAGGTCGCGTCCGATCTCGCGGTTGGTCAGGCCGCGCGCGACGAGGGCGACGACGGCCTCCTCGTGCGGGGTGAGACCGAGGGCGCCGTCACCGGTGGCCGGGGTGAGGCCCGCCGTGTGCAGCAGCTCCTCGCAGCGCGCCCGCCACGGCCCGGCGCCGAGCCGGGCGAGGGTGTCGCGGGCGCCGCGGAGCAGGTCGACGCCGGCCCGCCGCTCGCCGCCCGCGAGCAGGCGGCGCCCGATCTCGGTCTCGAGGCGGGCGAGCGCGTGCGGCGCCACCACCCCGTCGACCCCGAGCTCGGCCACCGCCCGCGGGTGCCCGCCGTCGAGGCCCAGCCGCAGGCGAGCGACGTCGACGCGGTGCCGGCCGGCGGCGCGCGCCTCCAGCGCGGCGAGGGACGCGGCCGCCTCGTCGGTGCGCCCGAGCGCGAGGAGCGCCTCGGTCTCGAGCACCCGCGGCGCGAGCATCCCGAGCCCGTCGGCGAGGGCCCGCACGGCGGGGTCCCGCGTCGGCGCGAGGGCCTCGAGGACGCCGGCGGGGTCGCCGGTCACCTCGGCGAGCGTCGCCGCGGCCACGGCGGCACACACCTCGACGCCCCACCACCGCGGGCCCGCGGACACCGCGGCGGCGAGCCGTGCGCGGGCCTCGTCGACCCGGCCGCGCAGGGCCAGCGCCTCGGCGGCGAACGCGTGGGCGAGCGCCCCGGGCAGCGCGGTCCCGCCGTCGCGGGCGAGCGTGACCGCCAGCTCGAAGCCCTCGACGACGCCGTCGGGCGCGCCCGTGCGGTCCGCGACCGCCGGGCGGAACGCGAGGGCCAGGGCCAGCCCCCGCACGGGCTCCCCGGCACGGGCCCGCTGCACGGCCTCGTCGAGGTCGGCGGCGGCCGCGGGGTCGTCGCCGGCCAGGGCGGCGAGCACGCCGCGCATGATCAGGGCGTCGACGGGGGGCGGGCCGCCGCCATCGCCGGAGGCCCGGTCGAGGACGACCCGCGCGTCGGCACCCCGCCCCAGCGCGGCGAGCCCGAGCACGAGCGCGAGCCCGCCCGGGAGCCGCACGTCGTCGCCGCGGGCGCCCCGCTCGCCCGGGACCAGCGCGAGCCCGGCCGTCGCCACCGCGCGCTCCGCGTCGCCGTGCAGCAGGTGCAGGATCGCGAGGTGGGCGGCGGCGACCGCCCGGGCGCGGGCCCCCGGCCGCGCGTCCCCGGCGCCGTCGGGCTCCGTCGCGAGCGCCGCGGTGAACCACTCCCGCGCCACGCCGAAGCGGCCGGTGAACAGCGCGAGCTGGCCGAGCACCGCGGAGCGCCACGGCCCGGGCCCGCAGCCCTCGACCGCGTCCTCGAGCGCCACGGCCCGGGCGATCTCGCCGTCGCCGATGAGGCGCGAGGCCGCCGCCAGGAGCCGGCGCTCGCGGTCGTCGAGCGCGGTGCTGAGGTCGGCCGCCGCGCGCAGGAGGTCGGCGGCCTCCGTCCCCGCGAGGGCTGCGCCGGGCGCGGCGACCAGCTCCTCGATCTCGGCCGCGAGCACCGGATCGGGGCCGGCCGCGGCGGCGATCCGGTGCTCGAGCGCGGCCCGCCCCGCGAGGCGCGCGGCCGCCGCGGCGTGCAGGGCCCGGCGCCGCGCGGGGGGCAGGTCGCCGCGCACCGCGGCGCGCACCAGGGGGTGCACGAACCCGATCCGCGCCGGCGGCCCGCCGGGGAGCTCCTCGACCAGCCCGAGCCCCACGGCCTCGTCGAGCGCGTCCGACGGGTCGTCGAGGCCCGCCACGGCCGCGGCGAGGGTCAGCGGGGCGCTCTCCCCCAGCACCGCGGCGGCCACGACGAGCGCCGAGGTGGCCGGCGCCGCCCGGGACAGCCGCACGAGCAGCACCGACGGGAGGCTGCGCGGGGCGGGCAGCGTGTCGGTGGTGCCCGCCAGCACCTCGGGCGGCAGCTCCTCGAGCAGGGCGCGGGCGTGCAGCGGGTGCCCGCGGGTGTGGTGCCAGAGCCGCTCGGCCGCGCCCGTCGACCCCAGCGGCCGGCCCAGCGCCGCCGCCAGCTCCGAGAGCTCGCCGGGGTCGAGGCCCTCGAGGCGGACCCGGCGCACCGCGTCGCCGGTCACGGGCAACCGCTCCCACCAGGCG
This sequence comes from Actinomycetospora aeridis, assembly GCF_037400275.1. Taxonomy (NCBI): domain Bacteria; kingdom Bacillati; phylum Actinomycetota; class Actinomycetes; order Pseudonocardiales; family Pseudonocardiaceae; genus Actinomycetospora; species Actinomycetospora aeridis. The sequence goes on from NZ_JBBEGL010000004.1 coordinate 559,955, forward strand.
TCGACGGACCGGTCGTCGGCGGCGTCCCCCGGCCCGGCCGCGGGGTGGCGGATACCGGCGAGCACGAGCACCCGGTCGTGGCGCAGGCGCCGCAGCGCGAACACCAGCGCCCGCACCGACGCCGGGTCGGCCCACTGCACGTCGTCGAGCACGACGAGCACCGGGTCGTCCTCCGGCACCGCCCCGAGGGCGGCGAGCAGCTCCGCCCCGACCGCGAGCGGGTCGGCCCGTGGCGCCCGGTCGGGCCGCAGGAGCGGGAAGCGGTTGGTCAGCCCCGGCGGCAGGCCGGCGACGAGCTGGTCGAGCACGCCGTGCGCGAGCCCGGCCTCGGCGGCGTCACCGGTGGCCGTGAGGACGGCCGCCGCGCGCCGGTCCGCCACGGCGCGCGCCAGGAACGCGGTCTTGCCCGCGCCGGCCTCGCCCTCGACCCACACCACCGCCGGACGCCCGGCCCGCGCCTGCTCCCACGCCTCGTCGACCGCGGCCAGCGGGCCCCGCCGCCCGACGAACACCGGAGAGGACGTGACGCGGCGCGACCACACGGGGTCCGGGCGCGTCCTCATGGTCGAGACGACAGCGCACGCTTCGTCTCCTGTCCAGGAACACTTCCGTGGGAGACCGTGCGGTCGCGCTGTGTGTCAGCGGCGGACCGAGAGCCCCACGCGCTGGAACTCCTTGAGGTCGGAGTAACCGGTCTTGGCCATCGCGCGACGCAGGGCGCCGAAGAGGTTCATCGTCCCGGCGCCGGAGCGGGCGGGGCCGGTGAGCACCGTCGCCAGGTCCGGGGCGACGGTGGGCACGCGGGTGATGCCGCTGCGGGGCAGCGACGGGTGCGCCGCGGACGGCGTCCAGTACCAGCCGCCGCCGGGGGCCTCCTCGGCCGCGGCGAGCTGCTCGCCGAGCATGACCGCGTCGGCCCCGCACGCGATGGCCTTGGCGATGTCGCCGGACGTGCTCATCGCGCCGTCGGCGATGACGTGGACGTAGCGCCCGCCGGTCTCGTCGAGGTAGTCGCGGCGCGCGGCGGCCGCGTCGACGAGCGCGGTCGCCATCGGGACGCCGATGCCCAGCACGTCGTCGGTGGTGGTGGCCGCCGACTGCCCGTAGCCGACGATGACGCCCGCGGCGCCGGTGCGCATGACGTGCATCGCGGTGCGGTAGTCGCCCACGCCGCCGGCGACGACGGGCACGTCGAGGCCGTCGATGAAGTCCTCGAGGTCGAGCGGCGGCTCGCCACCCTCGTCGGGCCCCACGTGCTCCGCCGAGATGATCGTGCCCTGCACCACCAGCACCTCGACGCCCGCCGCCAGCAGCGTGGGCGTGAGCTCGCGGGCGTGCTGGGGGCTCACGCGGGCGGCCACCGTGGCCCCGGCGGCGCGGACGCGCTCGAGCGCCTCGGTGAGCAGGGCGGGCTGGACGGGGGCGGCGTGCAGGCGCTGCAGCTCGGCGACGGCCTCGGCCGGGTCGGTGGCGGCGCGGGTGACGACCTCGCCGAGCACCTTCTCCGCCTCGGGGTGCCGGGCCCACAGCCCCTCGGCGTTCAGCACGCCGAGCCCGCCGAGCTCGCCGACGCGCGCCGCCGTGGACGGGCTGACGACGGCGTCGGTCGGGTGGGTCAGCAGCGGGAGCTCGAAGCGGTAGGCGTCGAGCTGCCACGCCGTCGAGACCGCCGACGACGACCGGGTGCGCCGCGACGGGACGATGTCGAGGTCGTCGAAGACGTAGCTGCGCTGGGCGCTGCGGTTCCGCCCGATCTCGACCTGCTCGCGCACGCGGCTGGTCCCCTCCCGGCTAGCGGGCGCCGTAGTTGGGCGCCTCGGCGGTCATCGTGACGTGGTGCGGGTGCGACTCGGCGAGCCCCGCCGCGGTGATCCGGACGAGGTGCGCACGCTGCAGCTCGTCGATGGTCCGCGACCCCGTGTAGCCCATCGCCGCCCGCAGTCCGCCGACGAGCTGGTGGGCCACCTGGGCGAGGGGCCCCCGGAAGGGTACGCGGCCCTCGACGCCCTCGGGCACCAGCTTGTCGTCGGAGAGCACGTCGTCCTGGAAGTACCGGTCCTTGGAGTACGAGCCCTGCTGGCCGCGGCTGCGCATGGCGCCGAGCGAGCCCATGCCGCGGTAGGTCTTGAACTGTTTGCCGTCGAGCAGCACCAGGTCACCCGGCGTCTCGGCCGTGCCGGCGAGCAGCGACCCGAGCATGACGGTGCCCGCCCCCGTCGCGAGCGCCTTGGCGATGTCGCCGGACGACTGCAGGCCGCCGTCGCCGATGATCGGGACCCCGTGGGGCGCCGCGGCAGCCGCGGCCTCGTGGATCGCGGTGATCTGCGGGACACCGACGCCGGCGATGACGCGCGTGGTGCAGATCGAGCCCGGCCCGACGCCGACCTTCACCGCGTCCGCGCCCGCGTCGACCAGCGCCTGGGCGCCCGCCCGCGTGGCGACGTTGCCGCCGACGACCTCGACCCGCTCGCCGAGCTCCTGCTTGAGCTTCGCGACCATCGCCGTGACCGCCCGCGAGTGCCCGTGCGCGGTGTCGACGACGAGCACGTCGACCCCGGCGTCGACCAGCGCCATGGCCCGCGACCAGGCGTCGTCGCCGACACCCACGGCCGCGCCGCACAGCAGCCGGCCGTCGGGGTCCTTGGTCGCGAGGGGGTACTGCTCGGTCTTGACGAAGTCCTTGACCGTGATGAGGCCGCGCAGGATGCCGGCGCCGTCGACCAGCGGCAGCTTCTCGATCTTGCGGCGGCGCAGCAGCCCGAGCGCGGCTTCGGCGGTGACGCCGACCTGCGCGGTGACGAGGTCCTCGGAGGTCATGACGTCGCGCACCCGGCGCGAGTGGTCGACCTCGAAGCGCATGTCGCGGTTGGTGATGATGCCGACCAGGCGGCCGCTCTCGTCGACCACGGGCAGGCCCGAGATGCGGAACTTGGCGCAGAGCGCGTCGACCTCGGCGAGCGTGTCGTCGGGCGAGCACGTGACCGGGTCGGTCACCATCCCGGCCTCGGACCGCTTGACCACCTCGACCTGGGCCGCCTGCTCCTCGGCCGGGAGGTTGCGGTGCAGCACGCCCATGCCGCCCTGGCGCGCCATCGCGATCGCCATGCGGGACTCGGTGACGGTGTCCATCGCGGAGCTGACGAGCGGGACCCGCAGCGTGACCCGGCGCGTCAGGCGCGCCGACGTGTCCGCCTCGGAGGGCACCACGTCCGACTCGCCCGGCAGGAGCATGACGTCGTCGAAGGTGAGTCCGAGCAACGCGAACTTCTCGGGCAGACCGGGCTCCGTCAGCACCATGACGACAATCGTAGTCCGCACTCCGACGGGGTCCCCCGGGCGCGCGGGCTGCCGCTGGGTGACGCGCGCCGCGATGTGGGTAAATTGCTGGTCGTGGCCTACGAAGCGCTGCCGCCCGATCCGTTCGCGGGAGATCCCGCGGACCCCGCTCGCGCGCTCGGGGGCCAGGACGCCGACGCTTCCGACGACGCGCCCCTCGACGACGCCGAACGCGACGAGGTGGTGGCCGACCTCGGCGACCTCGCGGTGTTCGAGGCCCTGCTCGCGCCCCGGGGCATCCGTGGCGTCGTGGTCGACTGCGAGGACTGTTCCGAGCAGCACTACCACGACTGGGACCTGCTGCGGGCGAGCCTGCAGCAGCTCCTCGACGAGGGTCACATGCGCCCGCACGAGCCCCCGTTCGACCCCGACCCGGCGGCCTACGTCACGTGGGAGTACTGCCGCGGGTTCGCCGACGCGACGCTCGCCGAGTAGCACGGGCGACACAGCTCACACCAGCTCTCACACACGAACGGCCCGGTCCCCCGAGGGGGACCGGGCCGTTTCGTCGTTGAGTGCTCGCGCGTCAGTTCGTCGTCGGCGACGTCGAGTCGGCGGGAGGCGTCGACGGGGTGTCGCTGGGACCGTCGTCCCCGCGGGTCTCCGGGTTGACCGTCTCCGGCCCGGGGGCCGGGGAGTCCTCGGCCGGCGGCACGGCCGGGTCGGCCGGGCTCTCCGTCACCGTGTCCTCCGGGGCCTGCCCCGCACCCGACGACGGCTCCGACGACGACGGCGAGGAGCCCGTGGACGACGAGGGCTCGCGGGTCGACCGCGACGGCTCGGACGTCAGGGAGCTCTGCACCCGGTCGCGCTCGGCCACGAGGGGCGCCTGCTGCTCGGGCGCGACCTGCGGGATGGCGATGTTGGCCTGGGCCAGCTCGTTGCGCGCCGTCTGGGTGTCGCCGCGGGCGAGGGCGCCGTTGGCGGCCTCGATGCGGTTGCGCACCTCCTCGACGCGCTCGACGCCCTGGGCCCGCTCCGAGAAGAAGACCTTGGAGACGCCCCAGAGCGTGTCGCCCGGCATGGCGCCGTGGACCGCGACGGTGAGCCCCGCGCAGGCGACGGCGGCCGCCACGGCGGCGATCGCGAACGGCATGCGGCGCCGACCGCGCGACCGTAGGCGATCGCGGCTCTCGTGGCCGGCGGCGACGGCCTCGGCCGCCTCGTCCAGCGACACGAGCTCCGGCATCGGGTCGGCCTCGATGTCCGCCCGCCACGCCGCGAGGATCGCCGCGAGGCGATCGTCGTCGGCGCCGCCGAAGCCGTACGCGCCGGTGTCCGCCGCAGCGCCGGCACCGCCGGCGAGCGCGTCGATCAGGGCGTCGTCGGCCCGGACCGCCGCGAGGTCGACGGGGCCGTCGACGAGGTCACCCTCGAACCCGCCCGACGCCCGGTGGCCGCCCACTCAACTCACCTCTTCCGAGATCGCGGACACCGCGGTCCGCAGCTTCGACAACGCCCGGTGCTGAGCCACGCGCACGGCGCCGGGGGTGGATTCGACCGCTTCCGCGGTTTCCTCCGCCGACAGTCCAACGACGACACGCAGCACGAGGATTTCCCTCTGTTTGGGCGGCAGCGTGTCGAGCAGTTGACCCATCTGGACGGACAACGCTCCGTTCAGTGCTCGCTGCTCGGGTCCGTCCCGGGGATCGAGCTCCTCGGGGAGCTCCTCCACGGGCTCGGACCGGCTGCGGGCCACCGAGCGGTGCGCATCGACGACCTTGTGGGCCGCGATGCCGTACACGAAAGCGAGGAACGGGCGGCCCTGGTCGCGGTACCCCGGCAGCGCGGTGAGCACGGCCAAGCACACCTCCTGAGCCACGTCGTCGGCGGAGACCGACGACCGTTCCTGGCGGCCGATGCGCGCGCGGCAGTACCGCACGACCAGCGGCCGGATGATCGCGAGAACGCGGTTGAGGGCCGAGCGGTCGCCGTCGTTGGCGGCGGCCACCAGACCCTCGAGGTCGTTCCCTGCGTCAGTCATCGCTGCACGTGGCCCCGGTGTTACGCGGGGCGGTGGCGCCGGATGCGTCTGCTGCGTCTGCGACGGCATCGGTGCCCGGGCCACCGCCGGACGGTCCGGCGACCCGGCCGAGGTGAGGTGGCCGGGCGCCGACATGGCGGGGTCAACATACCGGGCGGTCTCGGGCCCCGGCGTAGGGCGAGGCGCGGCGTTCGCCCGATCCGGGCGGTGCCACCGGTCCGCGGCGCGGTGGACCGCCCGCGGAATGCCGATCACGGGCGTCGGGACGTCGTCGGTGTGCACCGGACCTCCCGGGCGACCGTCGTTCCGGTACGCGGTCAGGAGACCAGACCTCGCCGGAAGCCGTGCGCGACGGCCTGCGCACGGTCACGGACGCCGAGCTTGCGGAAGAGCCGGCGGGCGTGGGTCTTCACCGTGTCCTCGGAGAGGTAGAGCTCACGCCCGATCTGCCCGTTGCTCTTGCCCTGCGCCATGCCGCGCAGGACCTGCAGCTCGCGCTCGGTGAGCTGCACGCCGGAGTCGGCGGGCGTGCGCGGCGCGGGCACCGAGGTGCTGGCGAGGGTGTGGGCGAGCGCGGCGACGAGCTCGGGCCGCGAGGCGTCCCAGCGCAGGTAGCCCCGGGCACCGCCGGCGATGGCCGCGGCGATGCTGCCGGAGTCGTCGGGCGCGCCGAAGACGATGACGTTGGCCTGCGGGTGGGCGGCCACGAGGCGGCGGGTGGCCTCCACGCCGGTGGGCACCGCGCGCTGGGTGCCGACCAGGACGACGTCGACCGTCTGGCGCGAGAAGCGCGTGAGCAGCTCGTCGCCGTGGGCGACGCAGTCGATGCGGTGGACCCCCGGGACCGCGGACATCACCCTGGTGAGGCCTTCACGGACGCTGCGACGGTCGTCGCAGATCAGCACCGTGGTCACGGGAGCTCCTTTCTGCAGCGCCGCTGCAGCCGATGAGCGAGCACTCTCCCCCATCGGCGCGGCGACCGACGAGCTTGACCCGCCGCCCGGAGCGATTTCGGCACGACGTGCGGCCGGTTCGCGTGCGGGTCCCCGCTCGGCGTGCCGGTCCATGCGCTCTCCTCGTTCGACGGGCGTCAGGACGGTGGTCCCACCTCGACCGGGCCCCGAGGGGTCCGCGGGTCGTCCACGGACCGATCGGGCACCGGTCGGCATGCCGAGCGGCCGAGGTGGCGTCCCTCCCCCTCTTCAACGTGCGGGCGACCCTACGGTGACGACCGGAGATCCACCGGATACGACCGTCCGGCGACACCCCTGTGTACTCCGCGTGCGGGGAATGATCACGGATCGGAGCCGGTTCGGCAAGCACCCCGACATGTAGGGGACCGCTCGGCGATGAATACATCGGGGAATGGCGCACGTCGCATGCTGTGGACGGGTCGTGCACAACCGCCATAGGGTCGCTCCTGGTCGTCGCCGTCCGCGCCGACGCGCGTACACAGCGTGACGACCGTCTGGAGGCACGGCGCGATGCGGGGCCGGGCGCGGCCCGCACCGGACGTGCGCAGCCGGACCTGCGGGTCCTCGCGACGTGGAGGTGGCGCATGGCCGACGTCCGCCGGCTGCCGGGACCCAACGCCGACGTGTGGGACTGGCAGCGACTCGGGGCCTGCCGTGGCATGGACAGCACGTTCTTCTTCCACCCGGACGGCGAGCGCGGACCGGCGCGGGCCCACCGGGAGCGCCGCGCCAAGGCGGTCTGCCGCGACTGCCCCGTGATCGAGCCCTGCCGCCGCCACGCGATCGCGGCGGGCGAGCCCTACGGCATCTGGGGCGGCATGTCCGAGTCCGAGCGCGTCGCGGCGGCCACGGGCCGCCCCCGCCGCCTGGGCTGAGCACGCACGAGAACGGGCCCCCGGCCGATGGCCGGGGGCCCGTTCGTCGCGGTTCTACGGACTAGTGCCCGTGCCCGTGGCCGTGCCCGTGACCGCCACCGGCGGCCGCGGGCTCCTCCTCCTCGGGCTTGTCCACCACGGCGCTCTCCGTGGTGAGGACCATCCGCGCGATGGAGGTGGCGTTCTCCAGGGCGGAGCGGGTCACCTTCACCGGGTCGATGATCCCGGCGGCCATGAGGTCGCCGTAGGTCTCGCTCGCGGCGTCGTAGCCGTTGCCCCAGCCGCCCTCGGCGACGCGGGAGCTGACCACCGCACCCTCGAGGCCCGCGTTGCGGGCGATGGCCTTCAGCGGCGCCGAGAGGGCCCGCCGCACGAGGGCCACGCCGGTGGCCTCGTCGCCGGTGCGGCCGAGACCGTCGGCGAGCTCGGCCGAGGCGTGCAGCAGCGCGCTGCCGCCACCGGGGACGATGCCCTCCTCCACCGCGGCGCGGGTGGCGGCGATGGCGTCCTCGATGCGGTGCTTGCGCTCCTTCATCTCGGTCTCGGTGGCCGCACCGACCTTGATGACCGCGACGCCGCCGGAGAGCTTCGCGAGCCGCTCCTGGAGCTTCTCGCGGTCCCAGTCGGAGTCGGTCTCGTCGATCTCGCGGCGGATCTGGGAGACGCGGGCCTCCACGTCATCCCTGCGCCCGCCGCCCTCGACGAGGGTGGTGGCGTCCTTCGTGACGACCGCGCGGCGCGCGCTGCCGAGCACCTCGGGACCGACCTCGGCGAGCTTGATGCCGACCTCGGGGTTGACCACGGTCGCGCCGAGCGCGGCGGCCAGGTCGTCCAGGAACGCCTTGCGGCGGTCGCCGAAGAACGGCGCCTTGACCGCGGCGACCTTGACCGTCTTGCGGATCGAGTTGACGACGAGCGTCGAGAGCGCCTCGGCCTCGACGTCCTCGGCGATGATCAGCAGCGGCTTGCCGGACTCGACGACCTTCTCCAGCAGCGGGAGCAGGTCCTGGATGGAGCTGATCTTCTCGCGGTGCAGGAGGACCTGGGCGTCCTCGAGCACGGCCTCCATCGAGTCGTTGTCGGTGACGAAGTAGGGCGAGATGTAGCCCTTGTCGAACTGGAGGCCCTCGGTGACCTCCAGCTCGGTGGCGAGCGTCGAGGCCTCCTCGACGGTGATGACGCCGTCCTCGCCGACCTTCTCCATGGCCTCGCCGATGAGGTCGCCGATCGTCTGGTCGCGCGAGGCGACCGCACCGACGGCGGCGATGCCCTGGCGGCCGTTCACCGGCGTGGCGCGCGAGCGCAGCACCTCGGTGACCTTCTCGGTGGCGGCGAGCATGCCGGCGCCGAGCGCGGTGGGGTTGGCGCCGGCGGCGAGGTTGCGCAGCCCCTCGGAGACGAGGGCCTGGGCGAGCACGGTGGCCGTCGTCGTGCCGTCACCGGCCACGTCGTTGGTCTTCGTGGCGACGTTCTTCGCCAGCTGCGCACCGAGGTTCTCGAACGGGTCGTCGAGCTCGATCTCGCGGGCGATGGTGACGCCGTCGTTGGTGATCGTCGGACCACCGAACTTCTTCTCCAGCACGACGTGACGGCCCCGGGGACCGAGGGTCACGGTGACCGCGTGGGCCAGCTGGTCGACGCCGCGCTCGAGCGCGCGGCGGGCGGTCTCGTCGAAGGTGATCTGCTTGGGCACTAAGCCAACCTTTCGGGCTGAGCCTTCCTGACGGCCTCGCGGCGGCGCAGCCCAACGACGCCGCCCCGGCGCCCCGTGGGGGCCACCGGGGCGGCGTTCGTCTGGCTGCGCTGCTCGCGGGTCCTAGTTGACGACCGCCAGCACGTCACGCGAGGAGAGGACCAGGTAGTCCTCGCCGTTGTACTTGATCTCGGTGCCGCCGTACTTCGAGAAGATGACGACGTCACCCACCGCGACGTCGAGGGGGATGCGGTTCCCCTTGTCGTCCACGCGGCCCGGGCCCACGGCGAGGACCTTGCCCTCCTGGGGCTTCTCCTTGGCCGTGTCCGGGATGACGATGCCGGAAGCGGTCGTCGTCTCGGCCTCGCTGGCCTGGACCACGAGCTTGTCCTCGAGCGGCTTGATGTTCACGCTGGCCACGTCGGTGACCTCCACCTGTCTGGAGTCGGAGCGGATGCATCCTGTTGACTTCACGACACCGGCGGTCCGCCCCGCCGTCGCGGGTGCCGGAGCGGCTCCGATGCCGTGCTGATTGGCACTCTAGCGCCGAGAGTGCCAAGCCATCAACGAGGGGCGTGCGCGGGCGTGCCGCAGCCGGGCAGCCGGCGCATCGTGTGGGCGTCGGCGCCCGAGGAGTAGTACCGGCGGCGGGTGCCCAGCACCTCGAAGCCGACGCTGCGGTAGAGGCCCTGCGCGGGGGCGTTGTCGACGCGGACCTCGAGGTACGTCGTCGCGCCGATGCCGTCGGCGGCGGCGAGCAGGCCGTCGAGCAGGGCCCGGCCGATGCCCCGGCCCTGGTGCGCCGGGTCGACGCCGATCGTGTGGATCTCGGCCTCGGCCTGCTGCCCGAGGCGCCCGGGCAGCAGGGCCACCCCGCCGTACCCGATGAGCCGCTCCCCCTCCCGCGCCGCGAGGTAGCGGTGCCCGGCCCGCAGCTCGTCACGGAAGGCCCGCGCGCTCCACGGGTCGTCCCCGGGGAACAGGACCGCCTCGAGCTCGGCGCACCGGTCGGCGTCGTCGTCGGTGAGGGCGTCGAGGACGACCGGGGTCACGCGCGGGTGACCGTCTTGGGGGCCCCGGGCGGCACGGCGTCGGGGCGGCGGAGGTAGAGGGGCACGAGCGGGCCGGGGGCGGTGCCCGCACGCAGGGCGGTCGCGGCGACCGCGACGAGGCCGTCGGGCCGGGGGCCGGGCGCGTCGGGCGGGGCACCCACCTGCTCGGCGGCGTCGCCGACGACACGGTCGACGGGCCCGAGGTCGCCGTCCGGGCCGAGGCGTGCGGCGAGGTCGGCGGGCGCGGAGACCTCGGGGCCGTGGGTGCGCACGCCGTCGGCGTAGCGGCTCCAGTAGACCTCGCGCCGGCGGGCGTCGGTGACCACCAGCAGGCGGCCCGGGACGCCGGCGGCCAGGGCGTCGTGGGTCGGGACGCCGTGGGTCGGGAGGCCGAGGCCGTCCCCGATCGCCGCGGCCGTCACGAGCCCGACGCGCAGGCCGGTGAACGGCCCGGGGCCCAGCCCGGCGACGACGGCGTCGAGGTCGCCGCGGGTGCGGCCGGCCTCGGCGAGGGCGTCCTGCACCGCGGGGGCGAGCAGCTCGGCGTGCGCCCGGGCGCCCTGCGCGTCGCGGGCGGCCAGCGTCCGGGGCGCGCCCTCGTCGGGCAGCTCGACGACCCCCGCGGTGATGCGGGCGGTGGCGGTGTCGAGGGCCAGGACGAGCACGGGGCGGAACCCTACGGACCGACCAGCCGGGCGGGTCCGTGGAGGTGCGCCTCGCGCCGCTCGTCGGGGCCGGATCGGTCGAGGCGCACGAGCAGGTGCTCGGCGGCCAGGTGCTCGGCGACACCCTCGCCCCACTCGATCACCACGGCGGCGCGGGTGAGGTCGGTGTCGAGGTCGAGGTCGTCGAGCTGGGCGGCGACCTCGCGCGGGTCCGGGGACGCCGCGGTGCCGACGCCGAGCCGGTAGGCGTCGACGTGCACGAGGACGACCCCGCGCCCGCCGAGGGCCGCCGGCAGCGGCGGGTGCTCCCGCGCGATGACGAAGGTCGGCGACGTCACCGGCCCCTCGACGCCCAGGCCCTCGCCGACGCCGGCCGCGAGGCAGGTCTTGCCGGCGCCGAGGGGGCCGGCGAGCACGACGAGGTCGCCGGGCGCCAGGCGCGTGCCGATGTCGCGCCCGAGGGCAGTCGTGTCCGCGGCCGTGGGCAGGACGAGGTGTCGCTCGGCGATCGTCCCGGGCCTCATGCCCGTCGCCGGGGCCGGCGCAGGCCGCGTCGCGGGCGGTCGCCGGTCGTCGAGCGGCCGGGACGCAGGCGGCGCAGCACCTGGCTGCGGTGGGTGCAGCGGCGCAGCAGCTCGAGCAGCGCGGCGTCGTACTCCTCGGGCTGCTCGAGCATGGCCATGTGGCCCGCGCCCTCGAGCGGCAGGAGCTCGGCGTGCGGCATCTCGGCGGCGATGAGCTCGGAGTGCTCGTAGGGGATCATCCGGTCGCGCGTGCCGCCGGCCACCAGCACCTCGCACTGCGAGAGCCCGGCGAGCGCGGCGCGCCGGTTGTGCGTCGAGAGGGTGTTGGCGAACGAGGTCAGCGCGTCGAGCGGCGTCGCGGCGATGGTGCTGTCGACGAGGTTCACCAGCGCGGGGTCGGTGGAGCGGTCGCCGAACGACAGGCCCTGCACGAACGCCCAGATGACGTTGCCCGCGGCCCGGCGCACGCGGTCGGCGAACGCGGGCTGCCAGTGCGCGATGCGCCCGAGCACGTTGACCGTCGGGTTGCGGTGCGACAGGACGGCCTGCTTGAGCCCGCCGGCCATGACGTCGCCCGCCGAGGTGCACAGCAGCGAGACCCCGACGATGCGCTCCTGGAACAGCTTCGGGTTCCGCTCGGCCAGCGCCATGATCGTCATGCCGCCCATGGAGTGGCCGACGAGCACGATCGGCCCCTCGGGCACGACGGCGCGCAGCACGGCGTCGAGGTCGGCACCGAGCTGGGCGATCGTGCAGGACCGCGCACTCGCCTGGGCCGAGCGACCGTGGCGGCGCTGGTCGTAGAGGACGGTGCGCACCGCGGGCTCGGTGAGCTCCGAGAGCATGCGGCGCTGGAAGTGCCAGCACTTGCGGTCGAGCGCGAACCCGTGGACCAGCACGACGGTCAGCTCGGGCGTCGCGCCCTCGATGACGGGGTCGACCTCCTCCACCGAGAGACGCACGCCGTCGTCGGCGGCCACCGACGACTCCCGCCCGGGCGGCAGCAGCCCGAGCCGCGCCGGGTGGGCCTTCTCCTCCTCGGAGAGCCGCTCGCGCTCGCGCAGGATCCGCGACCGGGCCCGACCCGCGCCGACGGCGCCCGCCGCGGCCGCGCCGCCCAGCACCGTGCCCGCCACGGCGCCGGCGACGGCGCCCGGCGAGACCCGGTGCTCCCTGCCGTGGTCAGACATCCGGCGTGCGCCCGACCGTGCGCGTCACCCGGGGCCGGCAGCCGACGCCCGTCACGACCTCGTAGTGGATGGTGTCGAGCCAGCGGGCCCACTCGAGCGCCGTCGGCTCGCCGGCGTCCCCGGGACCGAACAGGACGACCTCGTCACCGGGCGTCACCCCGGGCGGGTCACCGTCGGCGGGACCGAGGTCGACCACGACCTGGTCCATGCACACACGTCCCACGACCGGTCGACGCCGGCCGGCGAGCTGCACCGTCATCGTCCCTCCGAGCCGTCGCGGAACGCCGTCGGCGTACCCCGTCGGCACCAGTGCCAGCACCCGATCGTTGGGTGCCACCCACTCGTGACCGTAGGACACACCTTCCCCGGCGGCCACGCGTTTGACCAGCGCCACGCGGGTGCGGAACGTCATGACCGGACGCAGCCCGTGATGGTCCGGGGCCTCGAGCGGGTCGAGCCCGTAGACCGCGATCCCGGGGCGCACGAGGTCGAGGTGCAGGTCCGGACGGGTGAGCGTGGCCGCGGAGTTCGCGAGGTGCCGCCACGGTCGTGGCCCGCCGAGGCGCTCGCCCGCGGCGCGCCAGGCCTCGTCGAGGCGCCCGGCCTGGACGTCGATCGTCGGGTGGGCGGGGGCGTCGGCGTGCGCGAGGTGCGACCAGACGGCGACCACCTCGACGTCGCCCGCGGCCCGTGCGGTCTCGGCGGCGTCGAGCAGCTCGCCCCAGGCCTGCGGCGGGCACCCGTTGCGGCTCAGGCCGGTGTCGATCTTGAGATGGACGCGCGCGGGACGCCCGGCCCGTCCGGCGCCCGCGACGACGCCGTCGAGCTCCGCGCGGGACGAGACCCCCAGATCGACCCGGTCGGCGACCGCGGGGGCGAAGTCCTCGTCGGGCAGGTGCAGCCACGAGAGCACCGGGGCGGTGATCCCGGCGGCGCGCAGCGGCGCGGCCTCCTCGAGCGTGCAGACGCCGAGCCAGGTCGCGCCGGCGGCGAGGGCGGTGCGGGCGACGTCGACCGCCCCGTGCCCGTAGCCGTCGGCCTTGACCACGGCCATCGTCGCCGCCCCGGACGCCCGGGCGAGGCCGGCGAGCAGCTCGACGTTGTGGGCGAGGGCGTCGTGGTCGATGCGGGCCTCGACGCGGGGTGGCGTGCTCACGCGGCGGCCTCCCGGACCTCGCGGATCGCGTGCGGGAGCGCCTGCGCGACGAACGACGCCGGCACGGGCGAGCCGGGCCCGTCGGCGGCGCCGGCCCCGATGTCGGCGGCCCGCGCGTGCACGAACGCCGCGCAGCCGCCGGCCCACCACGGGTCGAGCCCGGCCGCGAGCAGCGCGCCCGCGACGCCGGACAGGACGTCGCCGGAGCCGGCGGTGGCGAGCCAGGCACTGCCGGCGGGGTGCACGAGCACCCGCCCGTCCGGGGCGGCGACGACCGTGGCGTTGCCCTTGAGCAGGACGGTGACGCCGAGGTCGGCGGCGGCCTTCCGCGTCGACGCGACCCGGTCGTCGGTGAGCTCGGCGACGCGGGCGAACTCGCCGGCGTGGGGGGTGATGAGGACGGGGCGGCCGCGCGCCCGGTCCCGCAGCTCCGCGTGCTGCCCGAGCAGGGTCACGGCGTCGGCGTCGGCGAGCACGGGCAGCCCGGCGTCGAGGACGTCGGCGAAGGTCTGCGCACCCGCGTCGTCGGTCCCGAGACCCGGCCCGACCACCCAGGCCTGCACCCGGCCGGCCTCGCCGACGGTGTCGGTGGCGACGATCTCCGGCCACGCGGCACGGACCTCGTCGGCGGCGCTGCCGGCGTAGCGGACCATCCCGCTGGTCGCCAGCGCCGCGGCGCCGCTCGCCAGGACCGCGGCGCCGGGGTAGGTCCGCGAGCCGGCGGCGACGCCGACCACGCCCTGGGAGTACTTGTCGTCGCCGGGCCCCGGCACCGGCCAGCGGGCGCCGACGTCGGCGGCCTCGAGGACCTGCACCGGCGGGGACGGGAGCTCGGGGCCGATCCCGATGTCGACGAGCGTCACGGGGCCGCAGCGGGGGGCGGCGAGCACGTGGACGGGCTTGCGGGCGCCGAAGGTGACGGTGAGCGCGGCGCGCACGGAGTCGTCCCCCGGCACCCCGGTGAGCGGGTCGACGCCGCTGGGGGTGTCGACGGCGAGGACGGGGACACCGGCGGTGGCGGCGGCGTCCGCCAGCGTCGCCGCGTCCGGGCGCAGGCCCCCGCGGGCGCCGGTGCCGACGATGGCGTCGAGGACGAGGTCGGCGCGCTCGACGGCGATCACCCCGGACTCGACGCTGGTGAGGACCCGGCCCCTCTGCTTGCGCAGGGCGGCGAGGCCCTCGGGGTGCGCGCGGTCCGGGCTCAGCAGGACCGCGGTGACGGCGACCCCGCGCCGGCGCAGCTCGTAGCCCGCCCAGAGCCCGTCGCCGCCGTTGTTGCCCGCGCCGGCGAGGACGACGACCCGGCGCCCGCTCACCCCGCCGGTGCGGCGCTCGAGCTCGGCGAGCGCGGCCTGGGCGACGCCCCGGGCGGCCCGGCGCATGAGGGCACCGTCCGGGGTGCGCGCCAGCACCGGCTCCTCCGCCGCCGCCACCTGCTCGGGCGTCCAGACGCCGTACACGGTTGCTCCCTCCACCCCTACGTGAGCGAACTTCGGGGCTATAGCACCAAAGTTCGCTCACATAGCCAGCTACTCGACCGTGACGGACTTCGCGAGGTTGCGGGGCTTGTCGACGTCGTAGCCGCGGGCACGGGCGACCTCGGCAGCGAAGACCTGCAGCGGCACGCTCGCCACCAGCGGCTGGAGCAGCGTCGACACCGCCGGGACCTCGATGAGGTGCTCGGCGAACGGGCGCACCGTCTCGTCGCCCTCCTCGGCCACGACGATCGTGCGCGCCCCGCGGGCCTGGATCTCGCGGATGTTCGAGAGCAGCTTCTGGTGCAGGATCGCCCGGCCCTTCGGCGAGGGCATGACCACCACCACCGGCAGGTCCTGCTCGATCAGCGCGATCGGGCCGTGCTTGAGCTCGCCGGCCGCGAAGCCCTCGGCGTGCATGTAGGCGAGCTCCTTGAGCTTGAGCGCGCCCTCCAGCGCCACCGGGAACCCGACGTGGCGGCCCAGGAAGAGCACCGCCTTCGACGTCGCGAGGTCGCGCGCGAGCGACCGGGTCGGCTCGACGACCGCCTCCAGCACGCGCTCGACCGCGCCGGCGCTCGACTCGAGCTCCGCGTACTCCCGGGCGACCTCGTCGGCGTACTTCGTGCCGAACGTCTGGGCCAGCGCGAGCCCGACGAGGTAGCACGCGATCACCTGCGCGGTGAACGTCTTCGTCGCCGCGACGCCGACCTCGGGCCCGGCGTGGGTGTAGAGCACGGCGTCGGACTCGCGCGGGATCTGCGCGCCGTTGGTGTTGCAGATCGCCAGCACGCGGGCCTTCTGCTCCCGCGCGTGGCGCACCGCCTCGAGGGTGTCGGCCGTCTCGCCGGACTGGGAGATCGCGACGACGAGCGTCGAGCGGTCGAGCACCGGGTCGCGGTAGCGGAACTCGCTGGCCACCTCGACCTCGACCGGGATGCGGCACCAGTGCTCGATGGCGTACTTCGCGAGCAGCCCCGCGTGGTAGGCGGTGCCGCAGGCGACGACGAACACCTTGTCGATGTCGCGCAGCTCCTGGTCCGAGAGGCGCTGCTCGTCGAGCACGACCCGGCCGTCCACGAGGTGGCCGCGCAGCGTGTCCGCCAGCGCGGTCGGCTGCTCCTCGATCTCCTTGAGCATGAAGAAGTCGTGGCCGCCCTTCTCGGCGGCCTCGATGTCCCAGTCGACGTGGAACGGGCGCGTCTTCGCGGTCTCGCCGTGGAAGTCGGTGACGACGGCGCCGTCGGCGGTCAGCGTGACGATCTGGTCCTGGCCGAGCTCGACGGCGTCGCGCGTGTGGTCGATGAACGCCGCGACGTCCGAGGCCACGAACATCTCGCCCTGGCCGACGCCCACCACCAGCGGCGACGAGCGGCGCGCCGCGACGATCTCGCCGGGGCGGTCGGCGTGGCTGAACACCAGCGTGAACGCGCCCTCGAGCCGCGACACGACGGACCGCACGGCCGCGGTCAGCCCCGCTTCCGGCGCAGCGGCGTACGCCTGCGCGACGAGGTGCGCGGCGACCTCGGTGTCGGTGTCGCTGGCGAGCTCCACGCCCTCGGCCTCGAGCTCGGCGCGCAGCGCGGCGAAGTTCTCGATGATCCCGTTGTGGATCACCGCGACGCGGCCGGTGGCGTCACGGTGCGGGTGGGCGTTGCGGTCGGTCGGCGGGCCGTGGGTGGCCCAGCGCGTGTGGCCCATGCCGGTGGTGCCCGACACGTCCTCCTCGGGCAGGACCGCCACCAGGTTGTCCAGCGGCCCGGCCGCCCGGTGCACCTCGAGACCGCCCTCGCCGTCGGCGACCGCCACCCCCGCCGAGTCGTACCCGCGGTACTCCAGACGCCGCAGGCCGTTGACGAGGACCTCCTGGGCACCACGCCAGCCGACATATCCCACGATCCCGCACACGGACCTCAGGGTAACGACGCGCGATCGGCGCCCTCCCGGCCCGCCATCGAGGGGCGGGTCACGACAGGCCCCGGCCGGTCACCTCCGCTAGGTTCCCGGGCCATGGCGAGCGTGATCGGCGGGAAGGCCCTCGCACCCAAGGCGATGGTCGGCGAGCTGTCGCGGCCCGGGCCCCACCCGGTGCTGCGCGGCGAGCTCGCGCTCGTGGGGCTGCCGGGGGTCGTGTTCACGCCCGCGTCGGGCACCGCGCTGCCCGCCGTCGCCTTCGGGCACGACTGGCTGCAGCCCGCCGCCCGCTACCTCGGCCTGCTGCGCCACCTCGCGTCGTGGGGGATCGTCGCCGCGGCGCCGGACACGCAGCGCGGCCCGGTCGGCTCGCACCGCGGCCTCGCCCAGGACCTGCGGACCGCCCTCGGCGTCGTCTCCGGCGTGCGTCTGGGCGGCACGGCCCGCGGCGCCGCGGTGAGCGTGGACCCGCACAAGCTCGGCGTCGCCGGCCACGGCATGGGCGCGGGCTCGGCCGTGCTGGCCGCCGCCGTCCCGGCCGCCGACACCCGCGTCCAGGAGGTCGGCGAGCCGTACTGGGAGGTCGGGCACGGCGTGGCCGTCCAGGCGGTCGCCACGATCGCGATCACCGACACCCGTCCCTCGGCCGTCGAGGCCGCCCGCGCCGTGCACCTGCCCGGCATGCACCTGGGGTTCGGCAAGGACCTCGTCTCGCCGCCCGCGGCCGGCGCGGAGCTGCTCGACGGGGCGTGGGCCGGCGAGTCCTCCCTGCGCACGGTGAAGAAGGCGACGCACCTCGGCCTGCTCGAGGGCCGGCACTGGAGCGACGTCCTGCTCGACGGCAAGGGCGAGCCCGCGACCCGCACCCTCGTGCGGGCGCTGCTGACGGGCTTCCTGCTGCACCGCCTCGGCGGCGACGAGCGCTACGCCGCGGCGTTCGACGCGGTGGTCAAGGGGACGGAGGCCGGCTCGGGCTGAGCGGGTCGCCCCCGCCCGCCGCGATCCGCTCGCGCACCCGGGCCCCCGCCTCGCGCCCGACCGCCCGGCTGCGCGCCGCCGCGGCGAGGAAGAGCCGCGTCCGCTCCTCGAGGTCGGCCGCCCACGCCCGCAGCGGCCCCTCGACCGCGGGGTCGCCGCGGACACCGGCGAGCAGCGCGTCGACCTGCGGGGGCAGCAGCCCGCCGACCGGGTCCGCCGGGCGAACCGCGGCCGCGCCGGCCGCCAGGTCGCGCACGGCGGCCGCGACGCGGGACGCGGCGACCTCGAAGACGTCGGCGGTGTCGCCGAGCTCGGTGACCAGGCCGTGGGCCGAGCGGGCGAGCGCCGAGACCCGCCTCTGCACCGCGTCGGCCGACGGTCCGGCCCAGGTGTCCCACAACGGCCCGAGGTCCTCGGCGGTGTCGACGTGCTGGCGGCGGACGAGCGTCGCCGCCTCCCGCAGCGCGTCGGCCTGCGCGGCGAGCGCGCCCGGGTCGGGCAGCTCGCGGGCCTCCGCGCCGGCCCGGCGGACGGTCGCGGGGTCGGTGTCGGGGCCCGCCGGGACGCCGCGCCAGCGCGGGGGCAGCGACGACCACCGCGCGAGGTGCGTGGTCAGCACGCCGACCGCGGCGTCGACGGCGACGAGCAGGGCGGCGCGTCCCGGACCGGAGAGGTCGACCGGGCCGGGCGCGGGCGCCAGCCGCAGCGGGCGGTCGGGGCGGTCCACCCGGGCGCTCAGCCGACGTGGCGCGGCCCGCCCCGCGACCCGTGCGCACGCGACCCGCCGGCGCCGTCGGGCGCGGGGTCGGCGTCGTCGGGTCGGGTGGCGTCCGCGCCGGTGGTGGCCGGGGCGGCGGGCGTCCCGGGATCGGCGGGGGCGGCTGCGGCGGGGTCGGCGGTGCCGTGCTCCCCGCCCGCGGCCTGGAGGTGCTCGGCGAGATCGCCGACGGCGCCCGCGTGGGCGCGGAGCAGGGCGACCGCGGACAGGGTCTCGTCGCCCTCGTCGACGCTGAGACGGTCGGCGAGGCGGTGCAGGTCGCGGGCGCGGCCGGAGACGGCCTCGACCACCTCGGGGAGGTCGGCCGCGGGCTCCTCGTCGTCGGTGGGCACGCCGGGCTCGTCGAGCGCTCCGTCGCCGAGACCGGCGAGGACCTGGTCGAGCGCATCGGGATGGTCGAGCGGGCGGGCCGGGCCGTGGGCGGGCGGGACCGAGTCCATCCGCGTCCTCCGCGTCCGGCCCGCGTCGCGCGCGGGGCTGTGCCGTCGTCCGCGTCCCGCACTCCCGGCCGCGGGACCACCGTCAGGTTAACGCCTGGGGACGCGGCGAGGGGCGGGAACCCGGTACCGCCACGACCGCGTACGTGCCCGCGTCGGTGTCCACGTCGGCGCTGCGCACCGCCCGTGTGCGCCCGGTCGCAGAGCGCAGCCGCGGGTGGCTACCGGACGGTGGAGACGAGCCCCGCGAGCCGGTCGGCGACCTCGCCGGCGACGACCTGCGTGGGCGCCTCGACCATCACGCGCACGAGCTGCTCGGTGCCCGACGGGCGCAGCAGCACCCGGCCCCGGCCCCCGAGCTCCGCCTCGGCGGCCGCCACGGCGTCGGCGACCTCGGGGGACGAGCCCACCGCCGACTTGTCCGCGACCGGGACGTTGACGAGCACCTGGGGCAGCCGGGTCATCACCGCGGCCAGGTCGGCCAGCGTGCGCCCGCTCTGCGCCATCCGCGCCATCAGCCGCAGCGCCGTGAGCAGCCCGTCGCCGGTGGTGGCGTGCGTCGGCAGCACCACGTGCCCCGACTGCTCGCCACCGAGGGAGAACCCGCCGGCCCGCAGCTCCTCGAGCACGTACCGGTCGCCCACCGCCGTGGTGCGCAGCGCGACACCGGCGTCGGCCATCGCGAGGTGCAGGCCGAGGTTGCTCATCACGGTCACGACCAGCGTCGCGTCGACGAGCTCCCCGCGCTCGAGCAGGTCGAGGGCGAGGACCGCGAGGATCTGGTCGCCGTCGACGACGCTGCCGTCGGCGGCCACCGCGAGGCAGCGGTCGGCGTCGCCGTCGTGCGCGATGCCCAGGTCGGCGCCCTCGGCCACGACCGCGCGGGCGAGCGCGTCGATGTGGGTCGAGCCCACGCCCTCGTTGATGTTCCAGCCGTCGGGCTCGGCGTGCAGGGCGGTCACCCGGGCGCCGGCCGCGGCGTAGGCGCGGGGGGCGGCGCCCGACGCGGCACCGTGGGCGCAGTCGACGACGACGTGCAGGCCGCCCAGCGGCGTCGGGGTGGCCGAGGCCAGGTGCGCGACGTAGCGGTCGAGCGCGTTCTCGAGGTCGCCGACCCGGCCGATGTCACGGCCCGTGGGACGCGACGCCGTCTCGCCGGCGCCCACCCGCGCCTCGATCTCGTCCTCGAGCGCGTCGGGGAGCTTGTGCCCGCCCGCGGCGAAGAGCTTGATGCCGTTGTCGGGCATCGGGTTGTGCGACGCCGAGATCATCACGCCGAGGTCGGCGTCCAGCTCGGCGGTCAGGTGCGCGACCGCCGGCGTCGGCAGCACGCCGACGCGCAGCACGTCCGCACCGGCGGCGGCGAGGCCCGCGGTGACCGCGGCCTCCAGCATCTCGCCGCTGGCCCGCGGGTCGCGGCCGACGACCGCGACCGGGCGGGTGGCCGTACCCCGCCGACCCCCGGCCCGGGCGTGCTCGGAGAGCACGCCCACGGCCGCCGCGGAGACCGCGGTCGCCAGCTCGGGCGAGAGGTCGGCGTTGGCCAGCCCTCGGACACCATCGGTGCCGAAGAGCCGCCCCATCAGCGCTTCGAGTACTGCGGAGCCTTCCGGGCCTTCTTGAGGCCGTACTTCTTGCGCTCCGTGGCCCGCGGGTCGCGGGTGAGGAAGCCGGCCTTCTTGAGGCCCGGACGGTCGTCGGGGTCGACCTCGGTGAGCGCACGGGCGAGGCCGAGGCGCAGGGCGCCCGCCTGGCCCGACGTGCCGCCGCCGTGCAGGGTGGCGTAGACGTCGAACTGCTCGGTGCGCTCGGTGACGACCAGGGGCTCGCGGATGAGCTGCTGGTGCACCTTGTTCGGGAAGTACTCCTCGAACGCCTTGCCGTTGCAGATGATGCGCCCGGTGCCGGAGACGAGGCGCACCCGGACGATGGCCTCCTTGCGGCGGCCGACCGTCTGCACGGGGCGGTCGATCCCGGCGAACACCGGAGCGGCGGTCTCGCCGAAGACGTCGGCCTCGTCGGCCACGTCCTGGTCGGTGTCCTCGTCGGCGTCGGAGCTCACGACGTCGGCGACGACCTCGTCGTCGGCGGGCTCGTCGGTCGCGGGCTCGTCGGTGGCGTCGACGGGCGTCCCGCCGACGGCGCCCTCGGGCAGGTCCGCCGCCTCGGCGAGCGTCTGCGCCGCGTCGTTGTCGGCGACCTCGGGCAGGTCGGTCGCGTCGTCAGGGGTGGTCACTGGCTCACCTGTCGGATCTCGTACGGCACCGGCTTCTGCGCGGCGTGGGGGTGCTCGGGGCCCGCGTAGACCTTGAGCTTGCTGCCCATCGCCCGGCCCAGCCGGTTCTTCGGGAGCATGCCCTTGATGGCCTTCTCGACCAGCCGCGCCGGGAAGCGCTCGAGCTCCTCGCCGACCGTGCGGGCCTTGAGCCCGCCCGGGTAGCCACTGTGGTGGTAGACGAAGCGGTCGTCGCGCTTGCCACCCGTGAGGGCGATCTTCTCCGCGTTCACGATGATCACGAAGTCACCGGTGTCGACGTGCGGCGCGTACGTGGGCTTGTGCTTGCCCCGCAGCAGCGTCGCGCTCTGGCTGGCCAGGCGGCCGAGCACGATGTCGGACGCGTCGATGACGTGCCAGGCGCGATCGATGTCGCCGGGCTTCGGACTGAACGTGCGCACGGAAGCTACCTCGTCACGGACGGCTGGGCGGGTCGGCACGGAGGCCGATGTGTGGTCGAGCGGGCGCGGGACGTACACCGCGCAACGATCCTCCAGAGTACGCGTCGCCTCGCGGCCGACACCGACCACCCCCTCGGTGCTCCGCCGGTCAGGCGCGGAACATCGCCCCGACGCCGGACTCGGTGTCGATGTACTGCTGGGTGGCCTGGTCGGTGCGCGCGCGGATCTGCGCGAGCAGCTCCTTCAGGTCGTTCCACGCGGCGTCGATCTGCTGCTGCTGCGCGCGGTAGAAGTCGGACGACGCGCCGTCCCACACGCCGAGCTGCCCGACCGCGGTGCGGACGTCCTGGAGCTGCTGCTCGATGCCGGCGTGGGCGCTGTTGATGTCCTGGCTGGCCTGCTGCAGGGCGCCGAAGCGGACCTTGATGTTGGGGCTGGTCATGGTGTCCTCGTCTCTGTTCCGGGGTTCTGTCCGTCGGTGCGCCGGTCAGCCGAGCGCGTTCGTGATGGCGCCACCGCCCGCCCCGGCCCCGCCGGCACCGCCCGTCGCCCCGCCGGCGTCGCCCAGGACGTTCAGCAGCCCGGCCGCGTCGGCCTCGCTCGCGTCGTAGCGGCCGGCACCGGCACGCACCCGCTCGGCGATGCCGAGCAGCGCGTCGTTGATGCGCTTGGCGTCGGTCTGCCAGCGGACCATCGTCCCCTGGAAGGCGTTGGAACCCTGGCCCTGCCAGTCGGCGACCAGGGGCTCGAGGCGGCCCTGCAGCGACCGGAGCTGCCCCTGCAGATCCCCGTTGATGGTCTCCAGCCGGTTGGCCACGTCGACCATGACGCCGGTCTGGGTGCCGAATCCCTGTGACACGACGTCCCTCCTCTCCTCGCGGGGCCGGGCCCCGGGTGCTCTCGACGGATCGAGCATGACGACCACGCGCGGGGCGTGGTGGCCGTTCGGGAGAAGTCGTGCGAACTCGTGCGCCGTGGGCTCCGGGGTGGGCGCACAGTGGGCTCGGCGCCCGGGTCAGCCCGCGGGCTCGAGGGTCTCGACGACCTGCGCGCAGGCGGCGAGCACGCGGCGCGCGTCGGCGTCGTCGGTGCCGTGGCGGCACCCGACGCTCACCATCGAGGGACCGGACAGGGCGACGAACCAGTCGACGCGGGCGCCCGGGGCGGGGTCCTGCCGGTAGCGGGCCACCTCACGCCCCCCGAAGTCGGCCCGCGCCTCGTAGCCCGACACCGGGTCCCCGGCCGCGCGGGCGGTCTCGTACTGGGCGGCGAGCTGGGCGCGGGCGCGTTCCGGGTCGGCGGCGGCGACGGGATCGAGCGGGTTCTCCTGGACGGCGACGAGGTCCGCGCCGCGCGGCGCGCCCGCGGGCCGCAGCAGCAGCCGCCGCGCCCCCGCGTCGCCGCCCGCGACGACCCAGCCGATCGGGGCGACGAAGGCCTGCCCGCCCACGACCGTCGGCGTGCCCGAGGGGCCCTGCAGCGCACGGACACCGAGCACGACCCCGGTGACCACCGCGACCACGGCCAGCAGGGCGACGATCACCGCCCCGACGCCGACCCGGCCGCGGGGCGGGGCCTGCGGTCGCGGCCGGCGGGCCGGCAGGCGGCCGGAGGCGCGCGCGGTGTCGCCGTCCTCCACGGCGTCGGTGACGTCGGTGACCTCGGCGTCGGTGACGTCGGTGGCGCCGCCGCCCCGGGTCGTGGCGACGACCGGCTCCGCGGGCGCGGTCGCGTCGTCCGGATCCACGCGCCGGACGGGCAGGAGCGTGTCCGACCGGCCAGGGGCGGTCGGGGTGAGCCACGCCGGGTCCTCGACCGGCTCCCCGAGGTCCTCGGTCGGCTCCGCCGTGTCTTCCGCCCGGGACGTCGGGGTGTCCCCGACCGGCGGGAGCGGAGCCGTGGGCGGGTCGAGCAGCGGGCCGTGCGCGCCGGACGCGCTCGGCGGCTCGTCGCGGGGCCACCCGGCCACCCCGGCCACCTCTGCCACTCCGGCCACCCCGGCCACCCCGGCCACCCCGGCCACCCCGGCCACCCCGGCGGCGCTCCCACCCCCGCGCCGCGGCGCGTCCTCCTCGCGCGCCACCACCAGCGCCCCGTGCGCCACGACCGTCCGCGGCTCGGTCGCGACGGTGGCCGGCACCCCCAGCTCGCGGTGCACGAGACCGGCGAGCAGCGGGATGCGCGCGCCGCCGCCCGTGAGCCACACCCCGTCGAGGTGCTCCGGACCGGTGCCGGCGTCGGCGAGCGTGTCGGCGAGCAGGTCGACGACGCCGCGCAGCGCCGGGCGCAGGACCTCGGTGAGCTCGCCGCGCGACAGCCAGGCGGCCGTCACCCGTCCCGGCAGCGGCACCGCGGCCTGCTCGGCGTCGGAGAGCTCCTCCTTCGCCGCGCGCACGTCGTCGAGCAGCACCTGGCGGTGCCGGCGGTCGGCCAGCGTCGTGCCGGCGACGACCTCCCGCACCCGGTCGGCCTCCGCACGCGCGTCCGGGTCGTCGACCGCCGGGTCGTCGTGCAGCGCGCCGAGCAGGTGACCGAGCAGCAGCTCGTCGGCGTCGTCGCCGCCGAACCCGGCGTCCTCGCGGTGCGCGAGCAGGCGCGCGCCGCCGCAGCGGCCGGGCACCGGCGCCAGCACGGCAGCACTCGCGCCGCGGGCCCCGAGGTCGAGGACGGCGAGCGGACGGGCGCGCGCCGCATCCCGCGGGCGCATCCACGCCGCGTGCGCGGCCGCGGCCACCGGCTCCTCGACGAGCGTGAGCGCCTCGGCGAGCCCCGACCCGGCGCGGCGCAGCACCTCGCGGCGCCCGGCGTCCCACCCCGCGGGGTGGGTGAGCACGAGGTGGCGGGGACGGCCGCCGCGCAGCAGCGGGCCCGCGCGGTCGAGCACGCCGGCGAGCACCGCGCCCCACGCCTCGGAGACCCCGACGACGCGGGTGCCGAGCAGCAGGTCGGGCTCGTCGACCCGCAGCCGCGGGGTCGGGTCGTAGCGCGACGGGTCGGTGGGCGCGAGGCGGCGGGCCGCGGCACCGACGGCCAGCGCGGTGCCGTCGGCGGGCGCGAACACCGCCGCGAGGTCGAGGGGGACGTCGGTGGGCTCGACGGACTCGACGGCGCCCGCCCCCGGCCCGGCGTCCACCGCCGCCGCGACCGTCGTCACCCCCAGGTCGATCGCGACCGCGGGCCCGTCGCTCACGCGTCCCCCGCGGGGTCCGGCAGGGCCGTGATCGGCGGGTCCGGTGCGCGCCAGCCCACCTGCACGAGGCGCTCGCCGTGGCGGCGGGACACGAGCCAGCCGCGGCCCGGGGGCTGCGGGCCCGGCCGCACGGTGCCGAGCAGCACGCCCTCGTCGCGGCTCCCGCTCATGACGATGCCCGGCGACGAGAGCTCGCGCAGGCGGGCGAGCACCGGCTCGTAGAGCGCCCGGGACGCACCGCCCGTGCGCCGAGCGACGACGAGGTGCAGCCCGACGTCGCGGGCCTGGGGCAGCAGGTCGAGCAGCGCGGCCAGCGGGTTGGTGGCCGACGAGGCGACGAGGTCGTAGTCGTCGACGAGGACGAACACGTCCGGCCCCGTCCACCAGGACCGGGCCCGCAGCTGCTCGGGGGTGACGTCGGGACCGGGCAGGCGGCGCTGCAGCGACCCGAGCAGCTCGGTCATCGCGTCGGTCAGCGCCGGCGCGGACGAGGTGTAGGAGATGAGGTGGTCGCTCGCCACCGCGCCCAGCAGCGAGCGCCGGTAGTCGACGATCATGAGCCGGGCCTGGTCGGGCCGGTAGCGGGTGACGATCTGGTGGGCCAGGCCGCGGAGCAGCGCCGTCTTCCCCGACTCCGCGTCGGCGTAGCAGACGAAGTGCGGGTCGGCGGCGACGTCGAGCACCACCGGCGCGAGGCGCTCCTCCTCGAGACCGAGCGGCAGCAGGTGCGGACGACCCTCGTCCGGGCCCGGCAGCGACTCGACGCCGACGCGTTCGGGCAGCAACCGGACCCGGGGGGCGCCCGCGCCGCCCCACGCGGCGACGACGCGGGCGACGAGCTCCCCGGTGGCGCGTCCGAGGTCCTCGGTGTCGGCGACGCCGTCGAGGCGCGGCAGCGCGGTGAGGACGTGCAGCTTCTCCCGGGACAGGCCGCGCCCGGGTCGTCCGGCGGGCACGACCGCCGCGACGCGGCGGTCGACCTCGGACTCCGAGGGGTCGCCCAGACGGAGCTCGAACCGGGTGCCGAGCAGGTCCTTGAGCGCCGGCCGCAGCTCGGCCCACCGGCTCGCCGTGATCACGACGTGCACGCCGTACGACAGCCCGGCGGTGGCCAGCGAGATCACCGTCTGCTCGAGCTGCTCGTGCTCGCTGCGGAACGCGTGCCACCCGTCGACGACGAGGAAGACGTCGCCGAGCATGTCGCTGCCGCCCGTCCCGGGGGCGAGCTCGCCGCGGCGGCGCCGGGCGCGCAGGTCGGCCATCGACTCGACCCCGGCCTCCCGGAACCAGCGCTCCCGCCCCGCGAGCAGCGCGGCGACCTCGGCGACGGTGCGCCGCACGAGGTCGGGCTCGCCACGGCCCGCGACGGTGCCGACGTGCGGCAGCCCGGCGAGTCCGGCGAGCGTGCCGCCGCCGAGATCGACCGCGTAGAACTGCACCTCGGCCGGGGTGTGGGTGAGCGCGGCGCCGGCGACGAGGGTCCGCAGCAGCGTCGACTTCCCCGACTGCGGCCCGCCGGCCACGACGACGTGCCCCGCGGCGCCGGCGAGCTCGGCCCACAGCACGTCGCGGCGCTGGTCGTAGGGACGGTCGACGATCCCGACGGGCACCGCGAGCGCGCCGTTGGCGGGGAACCCGGGCGCGGTCAGCCCGCGGTCCGCGGTCTCGGACAGGGGCGGGAGCAGCGCGTCGAGCGTCGCCGGGTCGGCCAGCGGCGGCAGCCACACCTCGTGGGCGGGCGGGCCCTGCCCGCGCAGGCGCTCGACGACGACGTCGAGCACCGACGGCGTCCCGCCGGGACCGGACGGCACCGACGGCCCGTGCGGGCCGATGACCGCGGGCGGCCCGGCCGCGCCGGCGTGCCCGTTGCCGTTGCCGTTGCTCCCCGGCGTGCTCTCCAGCACCGTCGGCGCGGCGGGCTCGACCCACTGCGACGAGAACGGGCGCGGGCGCATCTCGCGGGGCAGCGGCGACGCCTCGGGCACGACACGCTCCGCCGCGCGGTACGGCGCCGACACGTAGCCCGCCTTGAAGCGCGTCATCGTCGACGACTCGACCTTGAGGTAGCCGGACCCGGGCACCGCCGGCAGCTCCGCCGCGTCCGGGACCCCGAGGACGGCCCGGGAGTCCGACGCCGAGAACGTCTTGAGCCCGATCCGGTAGGACAGGTGCGAGTCGAGCCCGCGCAGGCGCCCCTCCTCGAGACGCTGCGAGGCGAGCAGCAGGTGCATCTGCAGCGAGCGACCCAGGCGCCCGATGGCGACGAACAGCTCGGCGAAGTCCGGCTTCTGGCTCAGCAGCTCGGAGAACTCGTCGACGACGACGAACAGCGTCGGCAACGGCTGGAGCGGGGCGCCGTTCTCCCGCGCGCGCTCGTACTCGGTGACGTTCGCCAGGTTGCCCGCCGCGCGCAGCAGCTCCTGGCGGCGCTGCATCTCGCCGGCGAGGGCGTCCTGCATGCGGTCGACGAGACTCAGGTCGTCGGCGAGGTTGGTGATCACCGCGGCGACGTGCGGCGCGGGCGCGAGCCCGGCGAACGTCGCGCCGCCCTTGAAGTCGACGAGCACGAGGTTGAGCGCCTCGGACGAGTGCGTCGTGATCAGCCCGAGGACCAGGGTGCGGAGCAGCTCCGACTTGCCGGAGCCGGTGGCGCCGACGCACAGCCCGTGGGGGCCCATGCCCTCCTGGGCCGCCTCCTTGATGTCGAGGTCGACCGGCTCGCCGTCGGAGGACACCCCGAACGGCACGCGCAGGCGGTCGCGCAGGGGGCGGGGACGCCAGGCGGCGGCGACGTCGAAGGTGTCCGGTTCGCCGTCGACCCCGAGCAGCTCGAGGATCCCGGGGCTCGTGAGCAGCGGCTCCTCCTCACCGCCCCCGACCACCGGCGGCCGGCACGGGGCGAGGCGGCGGGCGAGCGCCTCGGCCTCCGCGGCACCGAGGGCGTCGGGCCGGCCGAACCACTCCACGCCCTGACGCCCGACGGCACCGATGCGTCCCTCACCACCATCCTCGGCCTCCCCGGCCTCGAGGACGAGCCCGAGCCCGCGCCTGGAGGTGAGCGTGCCGAGCGAGTCGGAGAGGTCGATGAGCGTGACCGCGCCGAGGCCCTCCTCCAGCAGTATCTGCTCGGTGCCGAGGACCTCGGCGTCCTCGAGCACGACGACGACGTGCGCCGTGTCGGCCGCGGGCGCCGCACCGCGGGTGAACCGCCCCCGCCCCGCGAGCTCCGGCGCGAGCCACGACTCCACCGCGGCCAGCGACGTCGTCACCATCCGCGCCGGGCCCGCCCCGTCGGCCAGCCGCGGGTGCGCGACGTGGGGCAGCCACTTCACCCACTCCCAGGCCGCGCGCGCCGGACCCGTCGCGGCCACGGCGACGACGAGGTCGTCGGGGCTGTGGAACGTCACGAGCTGCGCGACGATCGCGCGCACGAGACCCCGCCGGGCCTCCGCGTCGGCGCCGGTGACCGCCACCGAGGCGAAGGCGCGCAGCGACACCGCCGTCGGCAGGTCCGGGACGATGGAGTGGGTGCGCACGAACCGGCGCAGCGCCACCGTCGACACCGGCTCGAGGTCGTCGACGGGGCCCGTCTGCGGCGGGACCAGCGCGGTCGCGAGCCGCTGGCTGCCACGGCCGACCCGGACGTGCGCGAAGTCGGGGTCCGACGGGCGGCGCTCCCACATGCGCGGGCCGCGCGCGAGCCCCACCAGCGACGACGGGTCGGGGTGCGTCCACTCGAGGCCCCGGCGCTGGTCGGCCGCGGTGTCGCGGGCCCGGCGGCGCATCTGCGCGAGGTAGCGCAGGTAGTCCTTGCGGTCCTCGTCGGCCTCGGCCCGCCGCTGCGCGCCGCCCCGCGTCGCGCCGCCCGCCACCATCCCCAGCGTCGAGAGCGCGAACATCCCGCCGAAGAGCCAGGACGTCGGGTTGTCGACGCCGATGACGACGATGAACCCGAGCGAGCCGACCACCATGAGCAGCGGCAACAGGCGCATCAACGGCGAGGTCGGCACCGCGCGGGGGATCTCCGGAGGGGCCTCGAGGTGGATCTCCCCCGACGGCACCTCGGGCGGCGCCAGGCGCGCGGCGCGTCGGAAGACCCGAGTGCCCACCGCGTCCCCCGTTCCTCCGATCGCACCACCCGCCCCCGTCGGTCCGGCCATACTAGGGAGCCGCGGGCCGCGCCGGGCCCGTCTCGGGAGAACGCAGGCCGACGCGGACGGAGACCGATGACTGGCACCGCCCGCACCGGTCGGGGCACGGCGCTGCCCGGCACGCGCAGCGACCAGGTCTCGCTGCCCGCGGGGTCGGGGGCGGTCGCCGCGGCCAGCCGGGTGTCGGTGCTCGCGCCGCGCACCCGCGTCGACGTCGCCCTCCCGCCCGACGTGCCGCTCGCCGACCTGTTGCCGGTGCTGCTGGACATGACCGGGGAGTCCGTCCGCGGCTCGGGGGCCGGGTGGACGCTGGCGCCGCTGGGCCAGGGCCCGGTCGACCCGTCGCGCACCCTCGCCTCGCTGGGCGTGCTCGACGGCGACCAGCTCGTGCTGCGCCGCCGCGCCGACGCCGCCCCGCCGCCGCTGTTCGACGACGTCGTCGACGCCGTCGCCGAGGCGACGCCCCGCAGCTACCGCGCGTGGGGCCCCGGCCCCGCCCGGGTCCTCGGGCTCTGCGGCCTCGCGCTCGGGCTGGCGGGCGCGGTCCTCGCGCTGGTCGTGGTCGGACGGGCGCCCGGCACGGCGGGCGGGCTCGGCACGGCGGTGGTCGCCGGCGTCGCCGCCCTCGTCACGCTGGCGCTGGCCGCGGTGTGCACGCGGGTGCTCGACGAGACCGGCGCCGGCTCCGTGCTCGCGGCCGGGGCGGTCGGCCTCGCCGCGGTGGCGGGTGTCGCGGCGGTGCCGTGGAGCGGGCCGGGCGCGCTGACCGTCACGGCGGGCGCCCCGCAGCTGCTGCTCGGCGCGGCCCTCGCCGCCGCCGTGGCCGCCGCGTGCCTGCTGACGCTGGGCAGCGCGGGGCGCACCGCGGTCGCCGCCCTGCTCGCGGCGCTCACGGCGGCGGTCCTGGTGGTGGTCGCCGCGGGCGTCGCCACCGTCGTCGACGCGGGCGACGCCGCCGGCATCGCGGCGGGTGCGGGCGCGCTGGCGCTCGTCGCCTCGGCGCTGCTCCCCCGCACCGGCATCGCGCTCGCCCGCCTGCCCCTGCCCCGCGTGCCCGGCTCGGCCGAGGAGCTCGCCGACGACCCCGGGGTCGCCGAGCACGCCGACATCGAGCGTCGCGCCGACCGCGCCCACGCCGCCCTCTCCGGGCTGGTCGTCGGGTGCGGCGTGGTGACGGCCGGGGCGGTGAGCGTGATGGCGCTCGCGCCCGCGACGGGCTGGCGCGGCGTCGCGGGGTGGGTTCTCGCCGGGCTGCTCACCGCCCTGCTCGCCCTGCGCTCGCGCACCTACGCCAACGGTGTGCAGGCCGTCGCGCTGCTCGTGTGCGCGCTGCTCGCCGGGACGGGCCTGCTCATCGGCTGGCTGCTCGTCGCCCCGCCCCTGGTCGCGCTGCTCGCCGTGCCGGCGGTGTCGCTCGCCGCCGGGGCCGCGGCGCTCGTGCTGGGCGTGGTCGTCCCGCGGCGCCGGTTCTCGCCGGTGGCGCGCCGGGCCGTCGACGTCGCCGAGGCGATCGGGATCGCGGCGGTGCTGCCCCTCGCGCTGGCGGTCATGGACCTCTACACGGCGATGCGGCTGCTGTGAGCCCGCGTGCCGGCGCTGCACTGCTGATGGCCGCCCTCACCGTGCTGCCCGCGGCGGCCGCACCGCCGGGCGGCCCGACCGTGCCCGCTCCCCCGGCCCCCGACGCGGCGGCGCTCGCCGCCCTCGACCCCGAGCCGGACGGCGTGCCCGGCGCCCGGCGGCTCGCCCCCTGCCCCGCGCCCGTCGCCCCGGCCGCGGCGGGCCTCGGCGTCGGCGACCTCCCGCCCGGCCCGGACCCCGCGGCCGCCTGGGTCGACGGCCGCGGCGAGGGCCAGACCGTCGCGGTGATCGACACCGGCGTCGCGCCGCACCCGCGTCTGCGCGGCCGGGTCGTCGACGGCGGTGACTTCGTGGCGGGCACCGGGGGCACCGACGACTGCGACGGGCACGGCACCGCGGTCGCCGGGGTGCTCGCCGCCGACGCCGCCCCCGCCGACCTCCTCGTCGGCGTCGCCCCCGCCGTCCGCGTCCTCGCCGTCCGGCAGACCAGCGCCTTCTACGGCGCCGACGGCCGGACGGGGGTCGGCGACGTCGCCACGCTGGCGCGGGCGGTGCGCCACGCCGCCGACACACCGGGCGTCGGGGTGCTCTCGCTGGCGCTGACCGCGTGCCGCACCCCGGAGCAGGTCGCCGACCCCGCGGACGCCCCGGCGCTCGGTGCGCTGCGCGCGGCGGTGCGCGACGCCGTCGACCGTGGCGTGGTCGTCGTCGCCGCGGCCGGCAACACGGGTCCCGGGTGCGCGTCCAACACCGCGGCCGGGGTCCGGAGCGTCCCGGTGCCCGCCTGGTTCGGCGACGACGTGCTCAGCGTCGGCGCGGTCGACGACGCCGGCGCGCCCGACCCGTCGTCGCTGGCCGGGCCGTGGGTCGACCTCGCCGCGCCGGGCCGCGCCCCCTCGTCGCTCGCCGCGCGGGGCGACGGGCTCACCACCGGGCTCACCGCCCCCGACGGCGCGACCGGCCCGCTGGTCGGCACGAGCTTCGCGGCCGCCCGGGTCGCCGGCGCCGCCGCCCTGCTCCGGGCACGCGCACCCGAGACGCCCGCACGCGAGATCGCGGCCGCGCTCGTCCGCAGCGCCGCGCCGACACCGGGGCTCGTGCCCGGGACACGCGACGACGCCGTCGGCTACGGCGTGCTCGACGTCGCCGCGGCCGTGCGCGGGGGCCCGCCGCGCACGGGGCCGGAGGTGCGGGCCGAGACCCCCGCGACCGCGCCCCGGGACGCCGCCCCGACGGGGTGGCTCGTGGCCGGCGGGGCGGTGGCGCTCGCCCTCGCGGGGGTGCTGGTGGCCCGGCGCAGGAGGGCGGCCCGGTGAGCGCCGAGCAGCTCACCTTCTCGCGCCGGCCGTCGGGCCCGTCGCTGGGGCCGGTCCCGCTCGCCGCGATCGTCGTTCTGGAGGTCGGCCTGGCGCTCGCCGTCGCGCTCGTCGCCGTCGACCGCCGGTTCCTGCCGCTGGCCGGGGTCGTCCTGTCGGCCGGCCTGCTCGTCGGCCTGCTGCGGGTGCGGCGGCGCTGGCTCGTGCAGTGGATCGGTCTGGCCCTGCGCTTCCGTGTCCGGGTCCGGGAGCGCGACGCGGAGCCGGGCGCCGACGACGTCGACCCGCGCCTGCGGACGCTGCGGCTGCTCACCGGCGACCTGACCGTCGCCCGCACCCGCGACCACGACGGCCGCGAGGTGGGCCTCCTCGGCCATGGCGGCGGCTGGAGCGCGGTGCTCGCGCTCGACCCGGCCGGCACCGACGTCGGCGCCGCACTCGTCCCGGGCGACGCGGAGGCCGGCGCCGCATCGTTCCCCCTGGCGGCGCTCGCGGGCTGCCTGGCCGACCGGGGCGTGGTGCTCGACGCGGTGAGCGCGGTGTGGCACTGCCGGCCCGTCGCCGACGACACCCCGGCGGGCGAGGCCTACCGCGAGGTCCTCGGGTCGCTGCCGGCACTGGCGCGGCGCGAGGCGTGGCTCGTCGTGCGCCTCGACCCGGCCCGCTGCCCGGACGCCGTCGCGGAGCGCGGCGGGGGCGTGATCGGCGCCCAGCGGGCCGTGGTGGGCGCCCTCGCCCGGATCGGGCGCGTGCTCGCCGACCACGGCACGCCGGTGCGGCCGCTCGCCGCCGACGAGGTGCTCGACGCGGCGGTCGAGGCCGCCGACGCGGAGGACGGCGTCGACACCGGGCGCCTCGTCGAGCACTGGCGCGCGGTGGTCGTCGGCGAGGTCGGGCACGCCGCCTACGCCGTGACGAGCTGGCCCACCGGGGGCGCACCGGAGCGCCTCACGGGTCTCACCGCCCTCCCGGCGCGCACGTGCACGCTGGCGCTGACCCTCGAGCCCGACGCCCGGTCGGGTCGCGACGCGGTCGGGCTGCGGGGCACCGTGCGCCTGACCGCCGACACCCCCGACGCGCTCGAGGAGTACGGCAGCGAGCTCGTGGCGCGCGGGCACGCGCTCGGGGTGGCGCTCGACGCGCTCGACGGCCAGCACGCCGCCGGGCTCGCGAGCACACTCCCGCTGGGGGCGCAGCCGTGACGCGCCCGGACACCTCGCCACCCGGCCCGGCGGGGCGCACCGCCCCCACCCGCGCGGACCCCGAGCTCGCGCCCACGTTCTCCGTCCCGCCGTCGCTCGTCGACGGGCTCGGTCCGCCGGTCCGGCCGGCCGGGGTGGTGCTCGGCGCCGACCCGGACGGCGAGCCGGTGGCGGTCAGCCTCGTGCGCGCGGCGCCGACGCGCGTCGTGCTGCTGGGCGGGCTCTACCTGGCCCGCCAGGTGACGCTGCGTGCGGTCGGTGCGGGCACCGGCGCGGTGGTCGTGACCGGGCGCCCCCCGGTGTGGGAGTCGGTGCGGGACGCGGGCGAGCCGTCGGTGCGTCTCGTGGGCGAGCCGCCGGCCGACCTCTCCGTGCCCGACGGGCCTCCCCTGCTCGTGGTGTACGACCGCGGGGCCACCGCGCGGAGTCCGGCGCCCGCCCGGCGGCCGCGGCAGACGACGCTCGTGGTGCTCCCGTCCCTCGTCCCGGCGGTCTCCGACCTCGCCGACGACGCCGACCTCGTCCTCATCCAGCGCCTGCCGCCCCACGAGGCGGAGCTCGCGGGCCGGCTGTGGCGCCTGTCGCCCGCGATGACCGAGACCCTGCGCACGCTGCCCGATCGCGGCGTCGTCCTGCTCGGGCGCAATCTGTGGCGGCGGGTCGACCTCGTCACCGGCCCGCGGGAGACCGCGATCCTGGGGCCGGTCCGGCGCGGCGACTAGCGCGCCCTTCCGCCCGCTTGACCTCGACCTTGCTCGAGGTCGGACCCTCGGACCCATGAGCATCGAGCTGAACCACACCATCGTCGAGTCGCCCGACCCGGACGCCGGCGCGGCGTTCCTCGCCGAGGTCCTCGGGCTGCCGGCGCCGTACCACTTCGGACCCTTCACGGTCGTGGAGGTCGCCCACGGCACGAGCCTCGACTTCATGACGGTCGCCGACCCGCACTCCCAGCACTACGCGTTCCTCGTGCCGGACGACGAGTTCGGGGTGATCGCGGACCGGTTACGGGAGCGCGGGGTCCCGACCTTCGCCGATCCGGGGCACCGCCGGCCGGGGCGCAACACCAACGACGGCGGTCAGGGCGCCTACTTCGACTCGCCCGAGGGCCACAACCTGGAGATCCTCACCCGGCCCTACGGCAGCGGCAGCTGAAGCGAGCGTGTGGCGATACGGACACCCAGTGTCTGCTGTGACCCACCGCTGACACGAGGGCTACGGCGTGTCTCGGCGCTGGCGTGTCGCGGCGGCCCGGGCGGCGAGGCCCGCGTCGTCGGGATAGTCCACGCCCGTGAGGCGCAGGCCCCGCGCCGCGGCGACGGTGACCTCGCTCGACCGCTCGCCGGCCGCGAGCAGCGCGGCGGGCCACTCCACCGAGCGGCGCCCCTCGCCGACGGCCAGCAGCGCGCCGACCACCGACCGGACCATCGAGTGGCAGAACGCGTCGGCCGACAGGCGGGCGACGAGCACGTCGGGCTCGCCGGGCTCGCGGGTCCACTCCAGGCGCTGGAGCTCGCGGATCGTCGTGGCGCCGGGGCGCGGGCGGCAGTAGGCGGCGAAGTCGTGCTCGCCGAGCAGACCGCGGCCGGCCTCGTTCATCGCGTCGAGGTCGAGGGGGCGTGGCCAGCGCAGGGTGTCGCGGGCCCGCAGCGGCTCCGGGCCCCACGGGGCGGTGCTGACCCGGTAGAGGTAGTGGCGGCGGAACGCCGAGAAGCGTGCGTCGAACCCCTCGGGCGCCGGCGCGACCGCCCGCACCCGGACGTCGGGCGGCAGCATCCGGGCGAGGCGGCCGACGAGCCCCGGGTGGATCGCGACGGAGTCGGGCAGGTCGACGTGGCAGACCTGCGCGTCGGCGTGGACTCCGGCGTCGGTGCGCCCGGCGACGGTCAGCGCGACCGGTACCCGCCAGATCGTCGCGAGGGTGTCCTCGAGGACCCCTTGCACCGTGCGCAGCCCGGGCTGACGGGCCCAGCCGGAGAAGTCGGTGCCGTCGTAGGCCAGGTCGACCCGGTACCGGGCCGGAGACACCGCGAGCCCGCCCCCGGTGTCGGGGGCGGGCTCGCGGGGTGACTGGTCGGTCAGGACTTCTTCTCGTCCGACTCGTCGTCGTCGGTCGAGTCCGAGGTGTCGAGACCGGCGGCGGCCGCCGAGTTCTCGGCCATCTCCTCGGGCACGGTGTCCTCATCCGAGCCGTCCGAGCCGTCCGAGGCGTCCGAGCTGTCCTCCGTGACCGTGTCCGCGGCGTCGGTCGGCTCAGCCGGCTCCGGCGAGGCGTCCTCCTCCGCGGCCGCGATCGTGGCCGCCGTGGCGGCCGCGCCGGTGGCGGTGCCACCGACCTCGGCGCCCGGCCCCGAGGAGGTCTGCGGTGCCGCGGCGGTGCGGGTGGCCTGCGAGGCCTCCGCCGACGCGGTCCGCTCGTTCACCAGCTCGATGACGGCCATCGGCGCGTTGTCGCCCTTGCGCGGCAGCGTCTTGATGATGCGCGTGTAGCCGCCGGGACGGTCGGCGAAGAACGGGCCGATCTCGGCGAGCAGGCGGTGGACGACGTCCTTGTCCCGGATCTGCTGCTGGATGAGGCGCCGACCGTGCAGGTCGCCCTTCTTCGCCTTCGTGATCAGCCGCTCCGCGTACGGGCGCAGGCGCTCGGCCTTGGCCCGCGTGGTGTGGATGCGGCCGTGCGTGAAGAGCGACGTGGCCAGGTTGGCCAGCATCAGCTTCTGGTGGTCCGGGGAACCCCCGAGCCGCGGGCCCTTGGTGGGCTGGGGCATGTCACTGCTCCTGTCTCGTGACGCCTTTCCTCCCCGGCCCGTGCACCGGGCCGGGGAGGGGGCAGCACGTCAGAGTTGCTGAAGAAACTGCTTAGAGCTGCTCGGTCTCGGCGTAGTCCTGGCCGTCGTCGTCCGAGACCCCGTAGCCGCCGAAGCCGCCGTCGGAGCCGTAGGACTCGAAGCCCTCCGACGGATAGTCGGCCGCCGCGGCGGACGGGTCGAACCCGGGCGGGCTGTCCTTGAGCGCGAGGCCCAGGCCGGCCAGCTTCATCTTGACCTCGTCGATGGACTTCGCACCGAAGTTGCGGATGTCCAGCAGGTCGGCCTCCGACCGGCCGACGAGCTCGCCGACCGTGTGGATGCCCTCCCGCTTGAGGCAGTTGTAGGACCGGACCGTGAGGTCGAGGTCC
This sequence comes from Actinomycetospora aeridis, assembly GCF_037400275.1. Taxonomy (NCBI): domain Bacteria; kingdom Bacillati; phylum Actinomycetota; class Actinomycetes; order Pseudonocardiales; family Pseudonocardiaceae; genus Actinomycetospora; species Actinomycetospora aeridis. The sequence continues at coordinate 596,280 of NZ_JBBEGL010000004.1, forward strand.
TCGATGGGCATCGCGAACGCGGCGATCGAGTCGGCCTCGGCGGGCGAGGGGCCGATCTCGATGCCCTCGGCGTCGACGTTGAGCTCCCGGGCCAGCCCGAAGAGCTCGACGAGCGTCCGACCGGCGGACGCGATCGCGTCGCGCGGGGTCATCGACGGCTTGGTCTCGACGTCGAGGATCAGCTTGTCGAAGTCGGTGCGCTGCTCGACGCGGGTCGCCTCGACCTTGTAGCTGACCTTGAGCACCGGCGAGTAGATCGAGTCGACCGGGATGCGGCCGATCTCGGCGCCGGAGGCCTTGTTCTGCGCGGCCGGGACGTACCCGCGGCCACGCTCGACGACCAGCTCGACCTCCAGGCGGCCCTGGTCGTTCAGGGTCGCGATGTGCAGGTCGGGGTTGTGCACGGTCACGCCGGCCGGCGGGACGATGTCACCCGCCGTCACCGTGCCCGGGCCCTGCTTGCGCAGGTACATCGTGGCCGGCTCGTCCTCCTCGGAGCTCACGACGAGCTCCTTGAGGTTCAGGATGATGTCGGTGACGTCCTCCTTCACCCCGGGAACGGTGGTGAACTCGTGGAGGACCCCGTCGACACGGATGCTGGTCACGGCCGCGCCCGGGATGGACGACAGGAGGGTGCGACGCAGCGAGTTGCCGAGGGTGTAGCCGAAGCCCGGCTCCAGCGGCTCGATGACGAACCGGGAACGGGTGTCGTCGATGGCGTCCTCGGAGAGAGCAGGACGCTGGGAGATCAGCACGTACGGTTTTCCTTCCGATGCGGCGTCCGCTATTTGACGCCGAACCCGACCCCGACCCCAGGGGACCCGGGGCCGGGGGGTTCACGGGGGGCGGAGCCCCCCGTGGGTGTTACTTCGAGTAGAACTCGACGATCAGCTGCTCCTGGACCGGCGTGTCGATCTGGGCCCGCTCCGGGAGGGAGTGGACGAAGATGCGCAGCGAGTCCGGGACCACCTGCAGCCACCCCGGGACGGGGCGGTCACCGAAGTTCTCCTTGGCCACCACGAGGGGCAGCATGTTTCGGGACTTCTCCCGGACGTCGATGATGTCGTACTGCGTCACCCGGTAGCTGGGGACGTCGACCTTCTGGCCGTTGACCAGGAAGTGGCCGTGCCCGACGAGCTGGCGGGCCTGACGACGGGTCTGCGCGAGCCCGGCGCGGTAGACGACCGAGTCGAGCCGCGACTCGAGGAGGCGGAGGAACTCGTCGCCGGTCTTGCCCTCGCGACGGTTCGCCTCCTCGTAGTAGGCGCGCATCTGCTTCTCGAGCAGGCCGTAGGTGAAGCGGGCCTTCTGCTTCTCCTGCAGCTGCAGCAGGTACTCGGACTCCTTGATGCGGATCCGGCCGTGCTGCCCCGGCGGGTACGGACGACGCTCGAACGACTTGTCGCCGCCGATCAGGTCGACCTTCAGACGGCGGGACTTGCGGGTGGCGGGGCCTGTGTAGCGAGCCATCTCGTTGTCTCCTCTCCGCCTAGACCCGGCGACGCTTCGGCGGGCGGCAGCCGTTGTGCGGCTGCGGCGTGACGTCGGCGATGGTGCCGACCTCGAGGCCCGCGGCCTGCAGCGAACGGATGGCGGTCTCACGGCCGGAGCCGGGGCCCTTGACGAAGACGTCGACCTTCTTCATCCCGTGCTCCGCGGCCTTGCGGGCGCAGTTCTCGGCAGCCATCTGCGCGGCGAACGGCGTCGACTTGCGCGAGCCCTTGAAGCCCACGTGGCCGGCCGAGGCCCAGCTGATGACGTTGCCGGTCGGGTCGGTGATGGAGACGATCGTGTTGTTGAACGTGCTCTTGATGTGCGCGTGGCCGTGGGAGACGTTCTTCTTCTCCCGGCGGCGGACCTTCTTGGCCCCGGCCGCGCCCTGGCGAGTCCTGGGTGGCATCTCTTCTCTTCCGTTCGGGGGTGGGGGGCGCGACTACTTGCGCGCGGCCTTCTTCTTGCCGGCAACCGTCTTCTTGGGGCCCTTGCGCGAGCGGGCGTTGGTCTTCGTCCGCTGCCCGTGCACCGGCAGGTTGCGGCGGTGCCGCAGCCCCTGGTAGCTGCCGATCTCGACCTTGCGCCGGATGTCCGCCTGGACCTCCCGGCGCAGGTCGCCCTCGACCCGGAAGTGGTTCTCGATGTACGCGCGCAGCGTGGCGGCGTCCGAGTCCGACAGGTCCTTCGACCGCAGGTCGAAGTCGATGCCGGTCTCGGTGAGGATCTCGCGGGCTCGGCTGCGGCCGATCCCGAAGATGTAGGTCAGCGCGATCTCCATCCGCTTCTCGCGGGGGAGATCGACGCCGGCGAGTCGTGCCATGGGGCGACGTGCTCCTCGTGTCGTCCGGGAGGTCTGGCTCCCCGCCCGTCCCGGAGCGCTCGCGCTCCGGGCTCCGGCCTCCCGTGCCGGGGGTGCTCCGCCGGGGCATCGATCGCTCGAGCCGGCGTAGGTGCGGGGAGGTATCTGGTGTGCGGCGCGGTGGCCGCGTCGGGCGCGTCGGCCCGGTGTGCCCGGTCGGGGCGCGTCAGCCCTGGCGCTGCTTGTGGCGCAGGTTGTCGCAGATGACCATGACCCGCCCGTGACGGCGGACCACCTGGCACTTCGCGCAGATGCGCTTGACGCTCGGCTGGACCTTCACGTCCTCTTCCTCGCTGCTGTCGGACTACTTGTAGCGGTAGACGATCCGGCCGCGCGACAGGTCGTACGGCGACAGCTCCACGACGACCTTGTCCTCGGGGAGGATCCGGATGTAGTGCTGACGCATCTTGCCGCTGATGTGCGCCAGGACCTTGTGCCCGTTCTCGAGCTCCACCCGGAACATCGCATTGGGCAGGGGCTCGATGACCCGGCCCTCGACCTCGATGGCGCCGTCCTTCTTCGCCATGTCCTCCGCATTCTTCTCGACGTACGCTGTCGTCCCGTGACCGCCGCCCGCGAGGGCGACCGATCAGTGGGACCGGGCCCGTGCCGATCTCCGGCCGCCCACCACGCCACTGCGCGCGGACACCGGCACGACACGCGCACCAGCCGTCAAGTGTACGCGCGGCGTGTCGAGAGCCTCGTCACCGGGGGGTTCACCGGCAACACCGACGTGACGTCAACGTCGTGCCGACACGCACCCGAACGGCATCGGCGGCGTCGGCAGCCCCACCCGGGCGGCGAGGGCGTGCATCGCGAGCACCGCGCCCCAGGGTCCGGCCACCCAGATCCACCACGGCGCCACGGGGTCGCCGGTGCCGACCGACACGGCCACCCAGATCACGAGGTTGATGACGGACACGGCGGCCCAGACGGCGACCGCGATCCGCAGCGGCGACGGACGGCGGGGGGTCGCCGGGCGGACCCCGGCCGGCGAGGGCGCGGGCGCGGGCTCCGTCGGCAGGTCGGCGGTCAGCGGGGTCAGGTCGGCGTGCACCACCGCGCCGTGCGCCGCACGGACCCGCTCGTCGTACTCGGCGAGGGTGAGGCGCCCGTCGCCGTGCGCCCGCCCGAGGACCGCCGCGACCCGCTCGCGCTCGGCGTCCGCCACCCGCATCTGATCCTGCTCGACCATGACGGCCACCCCGTTCCTCGACTGGGACCGAGCGTAGCGCAGGACGGATAGTCACGCTATCCGAAAGTTTGGAGTCGCTACCCTGCGGGCGCCGTGAGGACCCGGGGCCCGTCGTCGGTCACGGCCACCGAGTGCTCCCAGTGCACCGCGCGGCTGCCGTCGGCGGTGACCACCGTCCAGCCGTCCTCGAGCTCCTCGGTCTCGTCGGTGCCCGCGGTGAGCATCGGCTCGATGGCCAGCACCATGCCGGCGCGCAGGCGCATCCCCGTGCCGGGCCTGCCGAGGTTCGGGACGAACGGCTCCATGTGCATCGACGTTCCGATGCCGTGCCCGCCGTAGTCGGCGACGATCCCGTACTCGCGCCCGTCGGCGGCGGCGCACCGTCGCGCCTCCTCCTCGACGGCGTGCCCGACGTCGCCGAGCCGCCCCCCGGGGACGAGCCGGGCGATGCCGGCCTCCATCGCCGACCGGCAGGCCGCCGACAGGGCCTCGTCACCGGGCCGGGGCGTGCCGAGCAGCAGCGTGACGGCGGCGTCGCCGTGCCACCCGTCGAGGATCGCCCCGCAGTCGATCGAGACGAGGTCGCCGTCGCCCAGCACCTGCCCGGGCGACGGGATGCCGTGGACGACCTGCTCGTTGACCGACGAGCAGATCGACGCCGGGAACCCCTGGTAGCCGAGGAAGGACGGGACGGCGCCCGCCTCGCGGATGGTCGTCTCGGCGACCTCGTCGAGGTCCGCGGTGCTGGCGCCCGGCCGCGCGGCCTCGGTGACCGCGGCGAGCGCCAAGGCCACCACCAGGCCGGCCGCGCGCATCGCGTCGATCTGCCCGGGTGTCTTCATCTCCACGAGGCGCCCCCGCACGCGGTCGGCGAGTCCGCCGACCCCGGCGGAGACCGCCTCGGTGAGACCCGTCAGGCGGCGGCTCGGGTTGCCCACTCAGTCGTCGGGCTCGTCGGCGAGCGCGTCCATGGCGCGGTCGGTGATCTCGTCGACCGAGCCGACGGCGTCCACCCGGACCGCGATGTCCTGGTAGTGCGCGATCAGCGGCTCGGTCTCCGAGCGGTAGACCTCCTGGCGGTGCCGGATGGTCTCCTCGGTGTCGTCCGAGCGCCCGCGGGACATGAGGCGCTTGATGAGCTCCTCGTCGTCCACCTCGAAGACGAGCACCGCGTCGAGGCGCTGGCCGAGGTCGCCGAGGACCTTCTGGAGCTCGTCGGCCTGCGCCGTGTTGCGCGGGAACCCGTCGAGCAGGAAGCCCTCCTGCGCGTCGGGCTGCGCGAGACGGTCCTTGACCATCTTGACGGTGACCTCGTCGGGCACCAGGTCGCCGGCGTCGACGTAGCGCTGGGCCTCCTTGCCGAGCTCCGTCTCGTTCTTCATGTTCTCGCGGAAGATGTCGCCGGTGGAGATGTGGGGCGCGTCGAGGCGCTCGGCCAGGCGCGCCGCCTGGGTTCCCTTGCCCGCACCCGGCGGGCCCACCAGCACGATCCTCACGACAACACTCCCTCGCCTGACATCCCTGTGTACACCAGCACCCGCCGCCGACCGTCCCCGATCAGCGCAGGAAACCCTCGTAGTTGCGCTGCATCAGCTGGCTCTCGATCTGCTTCACCGTGTCCAGCCCGACGCCCACCATGATCAGAACAGCCGTGCCCCCGAAGGGGAAGTTCTGGTTCTGCCCTTGACCGGTCAGGCCCAGGAAGAAGTTCGGCAGGACGGCGATGATGCCGAGGTAGATGGATCCCGGCAATGTGATCCGCGACAGCACGTAGCTGAGGTACTCGGCCGTGGGACGGCCCGGCCGGATCCCGGGGATGAACCCCCCGAACTTCTTCATCTCGTCGGCACGTTCCTCGGTGTTGAACGTGATCGAGACGTAGAAGTACGTGAAGAAGATGATCAGCGCGAAGTACAGCAGGATGTGCAGCCAGTTCGACTGGTTGGCCAGGTAGGTCTGCACGAACCGGGAGAAGCCCGAGTTCTGGTTGCCCGTGATCCGCGAGAGCAGGTCGGGCAGGTACAGCAGCGACGACCCGAAGATCACCGGGATGACACCGGCCTGGTTGACCTTCAGCGGTAGGTAGGTCGACGTCCCGCCGTACATGCGGCGTCCGACCATGCGCTTGGCGTACTGCACGGGGATGCGCCGCTGGCCCTGCTCGACGAACACGACGCTCGCGATGATGACCAGGCCGAACGCGCAGACCACCGTGAACGCCAGCGGGCCGGCGTTCTGCAGGATCGTGTTGCCCTCGGCCGGGATGCGGGCGGCGATCGAGGTGAAGATCAGCAGCGACATGCCGTTGCCGACGCCGCGCTCGGTGACGAGCTCGCCGAACCACATGATCACCGCGGTGCCCGCCGTCATGACGATGACGATGACCGCGAGGTCGAAGATGTCGGCGTTGGGCAGGATCGGGAACTGCGAGGGGTCGCAGTCCTGGAAGAGCTGGTTGCGGTCGGCCAGGGCGACGATGCCGGTCGACTGCAGGACCGCGAGGGCGATGGTCAGGTAGCGCGTGTACTGCGTGAGCTTGCCCTGACCGCTCTGCCCCTCCTTCTTCAGCTGCTCGAAGCGGGGGATGACGACCGTCAGCAGCTGGACGATGATGCTCGCCGTGATGTACGGCATGATGCCGAGCGCGAAGATCGACAGCTGGAGCAGCGCTCCGCCGGAGAAGAGATTGATCAGCGAGTAGACGCTCGCGGCGTCACTGCCCTGGACCTGGCGCAGGCACTCCTGGACGTTCACGTAGGAGACGCCGGGCGCCGGGAGCGTCGCCCCGAGGCGGTACACGGCGACGATGCCCAGCGTGAACAGGATCTTCTTGCGCAGGTCCGGTGTGGTCAGGGCTGACCGCACGGCGCCGAGCACTCGGACCTCCAGATGTCGTTCGGCCGCACCGCGGGCTCGTCGGGGTATCGGAGCCGCTCGGGCCGGTGGTCGCCGACCGCGCACCGCACGAGCGGTGCGTCGAGGGTCGGGCCGGACCGGTCGAGCCGGCCCGGGGCGAGACTACACGGCGACACACCACCGGCCCCGGCCCGCTCCTCCGCACGAGCGGAGGGCGGTCACCGGGGCCGGTGGACGTGTCACGGACAGGCGGACTACTCGACGACGGTGGCGCTGCCGCCCGCGGCCGAGAGCTTCTCGCTCGCCGAGCCGGAGAACGCGTGCGCGCTCACGCGCAGCGCCACCGAGCCGACCTCGCCGGTCCCGAGCACCTTGATCGGGTGCCCGGCACGCACGGCGCCGGCGCCGACGAGCTCGGCCGGGCCGACCTCCCCGCCGTCGGGGAACAGGCGGGCCAGGTCGCCGACGTTGACGACCTGCGACACCACCTTGTTGCGGTTGCGGAAGCCCTTGAGCTTCGGCAGGCGCATCTGCAGGGGCATCTGGCCGCCCTCGAACGTCGCGGGGACGTTCTTGCGGGCGCCCGTGCCCTTGGTGCCGCGGCCTGCGGTCTTGCCCTTGGAGGCCTCACCGCGACCGACACGGGTCTTCGCGGTCCTGGCCCCGGGCGCCGGCCGCAGGTGGTGCAGCTTGATGGGGGACTCACCCATCGGTCACACCTCCTCGACCGTCACGAGGTGACGGACGGTGTTGATCAGGCCCCGGTTCTGGGGCGTGTCGGGACGGACGACCGTCGCGCCGATGCGCCGCAGGCCCAGCGTCCGCAGGGACTCGCGCTGGTTGCGCTTGCCGCCGATCTCGGAGCGGGTCTGGGTGACCTTGAGCTCGGCCATGTCAGGCCCCCTGCCCGGCGCGGGCGCGGAGCATCCGCGCCGGCGCCACGTCCTCGAGGGGCAGCCCGCGGCGGGCGGCGACGGCCTCGGGGACCTGCAGGCCCTTCAGCGCCGCCACCGTGGCGTGCACGATGTTGATCGCGTTCTGGCTGCCCAGGGACTTGGACAGCACGTCCGCGATCCCCGCGCACTCCAGCACCGCGCGCACCGGGCCACCGGCGATGACACCGGTACCGGGGCTGGCCGGGCGCAGCAGGACCACGCCCGCCGCCTCCTCGCCCTGCACGGGGTGGGTGATGGTGCCGCCGACCCGGGGGACGCGGAAGAAGTTCTTCTTCGCCTCCTCCACGCCCTTGGCGATCGCGGCCGGCACCTCCTTGGCCTTGCCGTAGCCGACACCGACCATGCCGTCGCCGTCGCCGACGACGACCAGGGCGGTGAAGCTGAAGCGGCGGCCGCCCTTGACGACCTTGGCCACGCGGTTGATGGCCACGACCCGCTCGAGGTGCGGGGTGCGGTCCTGCTGGCGGTCGCGGCCGCCCTGCTGGCGGTCGCGACCGGCGCTGCCGCCCTGACGCTCGCCGCCCTGCTGCCCGGAGCCGGCCGGGCCCTGCTGGCCGTCGCGCCGTGCACGTCCCGGCATCAGGAGTTCCTTCCGTTCGTGTTCGTCTCGGAGGTCCGCATCAGAACTGCAGACCCCCCTCGCGGGCCGCATCCGCGAGCTGCGCGATGCGGCCGTGGTAGCGGCGCCCGCCGCGGTCGAAGACGACCGCGTCGATGCCCTGCTCCTTGGCGCGGGAGGCGACGAGCTCCCCGACCTTGGCGGCCTGGGCCTTCTTGTCGCCCTCCAGCCCGCGCACGTCGGCCTCCAGGGTGGAGGCGTGGGCGAGCGTGTGGCCGGCGATGTCGTCGACCACCTGCGCCGTGATGTGCCGCGTGGAGCGGGTGACGACCAGGCGCGGGCGCGACGGCGTGCCGGCGATCTTCTTGCGCAGCCGGACGTGGCGCCGCACGCGACCCGTGCGCCGGGTCTCCGACACGTTGGTGCCCAGGTGGCCCCGGGCCTTGGTGGTGGTTCCGGTGGACTCAGCCATCACTTGCCCGTCTTCCCGACCTTGCGGCGGATCTGCTCGCCGGCGTAGCGGACGCCCTTGCCCTTGTAGGGGTCGGGACGGCGCAGCCACCGGATGTTGGCGGCCACCTGGCCGACCAGCTGCTTGTCGATGCCCTGGACCGAGAACCGGGTCGGGCTCTCGACCGCGAACGTGATGCCGTCCGGCGGGGTGATCTTCACCGGGTGGCTGAAGCCGAGCGCGAACTCGAGGTCCGAGCCGCGCAGCTGCACGCGGTAGCCGACGCCGTGGATCTCGAGCTTGCGCTCGTAGCCCTGCGAGACGCCCTGCACCAGGTTGTTGAGCAGCGAGCGGGACAGCCCGTGCAGCGCACGGCTCTCGCGCTCGTCGTCGGGCCGCTGCACCGAGAGCACACCGTCGTCGAGCGAGACCGTGATGGGCTCGTCGACCTGGTGGCTGAGGGTGCCCTTCGGACCCTTCACGGTGACGTTCCGGCCCTCGACGGTGACGTCGACGCCCGACGGCACGGTGATCGGGGCCTTGCCGATGCGTGACATGGTTCGGTTCCCCTTCCCGCTACCAGACGAAGGCGAGGACTTCCCCGCCCATCCGTCGCTGGTGGGCCTGCCGGTCGGTCAGGAGCCCGGAGGACGTCGAGATGATCGCGACGCCGAGCCCGCCGAGCACCCGGGGGAGCTCGTTGGACTTCGCGTAGATGCGCAGGCCGGGCTTCGAGACCCGCTTGATGCCGGCGATGCTGCGCTCGCGGTTCGGCCCGTACTTGAGATCGACCACGAGGGACTGGCCCACGGTCGCGGCCTCGGTGCGGTAGCCGGCGATGTAGCCCTGGTCCAGCAGGACCTGCGCGACGTGCGCCTTGAGCTTGCTGTGCGGCATGGTCGCGCTCTCGTGGAACGCCGAGTTGGCGTTGCGGATGCGCGTGAGCATGTCCGCGATCGGGTCGGTCATCGTCATGACCAGGTCACCTTCCTCGCCGTGGTTCCCCGGGTGGCGCGCGTGCGCGCGCTCCCGATGGCGGGCCTGCGGCGTGTGGAGCTGTCAGCGGTGGTACGGACGCGCGACTGCCCACGGCTCTGGGCCGTGCCGTCGAGCAGGTGCTCGCGGTGGGCGACGCGCTGGATGAGACGCAGGAGCTCGGGGGCGATGGCCCCGTCGACCGGCGCCTCGGGGGCCACGGGGCCCTCGGTGATGTCGGAGGTGTTCGTCGGGCTCACCAGGACGCCTTGCTCACGCCCGGGAGCTCGCCCCGGTGGGCCATCTCGCGCAGGCAGACCCGGCAGAGCCCGAACTTCCGCAGCACCGCACGGGCACGCCCGCAGCGGTTGCAGCGCGTGTAACCGCGCACCTTGAACTTCGGCGTCTTCGCGGCCTTGTTGACCAGTGCCTTCTTCGCCATCTCAGTTCTCCCTGAACGGGAAGCCGAGCTGACGGAGCAGCGCCCGGCCCTCCTCGTCGGTCGTCGCGGAGGTGACCACGGTGATGTCCATCCCCCGCGGCCGGTCGATCGAGTCCTGGTCGATCTCGTGGAACATCGTCTGGTCCGAGAGACCGAACGTGTAGTTGCCGGACCCGTCGAACTGCTTGGGCGACAGGCCGCGGAAGTCACGGATGCGCGGCAGACCGATGGTCAGCAGCCGGTCCAGGAACTCCCACATGCGCGCGCCACGCAGGGTGGCGCGGGCGCCGATCGGCATGCCCTCACGCAGCTTGAACTGCGCGATCGACTTGCGGGCCTTGCGGATCTCCGGCTTCTGGCCGGCGATGAGGGTGAGGTCGCGGACCGCGCCCTCCATCAGCTTCGAGTCGCGCGCGGCCTCGCCGACACCCATGTTGACGACGACCTTGACGACGCCGGGGACGAGCATCGGGTTCGCGTACCCGAACTGCTCCGTCAGCGCCGGCTTGATCGCGTCGTGGTAGCGCTGCTGCAGCCGGGGACGGGTCGTCTCGGGAGCTTCGGTACTGGTCACGAGAGGTCCTTCCCGCTGCGCCGCGAGATGCGCACGCGCTTCGGCTCGCCCTCGCCACCCTCACGGGTGCCGACGCGGGTCGGCTTGCCGTCGGCGTCGACGACCATCACGTTCGAGGCGTGGATGGGCGCCTCCTGCGTGACGATCCCGCCGCTCTGGGCACCGCGCTGGTTGGCGGACTGGGCGGTGTGCTTCTTGATCCGGTTGACGCCCTCGACGAGCACGCGCTCGCGGTCGGGGAAGGCCTTGATGACCTTGCCCTTGGCGCCCTTGTCCTTGCCGGCGATGACGACGACCGTGTCGCCCTTCTTGACCTTCATCTGCTACAGCACCTCCGGCGCGAGCGAGATGATCCGCATGAACCTCTTGTCGCGCAGCTCGCGGCCCACCGGGCCGAAGATGCGGGTCCCGCGGGGCTCACGGTCGTTCTTGATGATGACGGCGGCGTTCTCGTCGAACTTGATGTACGAGCCGTCCGGGCGGCGCTTCTCCTTGCGGGTGCGCACGACGACGGCCTTCACGACGTCACCGCGCTTGACCCCGGAGGCCGGGATGGCCTCCTTGACGGTCGCCACGATGACGTCGCCGATGCCCGCGTAGCGGCGTGAGGAACCACCGAGCACGCGGATGCACAGGATCTCCCTGGCTCCGGTGTTGTCGGCGACACGCAGCCGCGACTCCTGCTGGATCACTGCTTCTTCTCCTGACCTGCCCGCACGAGCGGACGGTTTCTAGGGCTCACTTGGCCTTCTCGAGGATCTCGACGAGGCGCCACCGCTTCGTGGCCGACAGCGGCCGCGTCTCCATGAGGAGCACGCGGTCACCCGGGCCGGCGGTGTTGTTCTCGTCGTGGGCCTTGACCTTCTTCGTGCGCCGGATGACCTTCGAGTAGCGCGGGTGCTTCACCCGGTCCTCGAGGCTGACGACGATGGTCTTGGCCATCTTGTCCGAGACGACCAGGCCCTCGCGGGTCTTGCGCAGGCCGCGGTCGTCGTTCCGGTCTCCCGGCTTCTGCTCGGCGGGGGCGTCGGCCTTGACCTCGGACGCCACCTGCTCGCTGTCGGCGGCGCTGGTCATGCCGCTCCCTCCTCATCCGGGGCCACGGACAGGCCCAGCTCGCGCTCGCGCATCACGGTGTAGATCCGCGCGATGTCGTGCCGGACGGTCCGCAGCCGGCGGTTGTTGTCCAGCTGTCCGGTCGCCATCTGGAAGCGCAGGTTGAACAGCTCGGCCTTGGCCTCGCGGGCGCGGGCCACGAGCTCCTCGCCCGTGAGCTCACGCAGTTCCGCGGCGGGGGTTCCGGCGGCCATCAGAAGGTCTCCTCACGGCTCACGATGCGGCAGCGCATCGGCAGCTTGTGCTGAGCGCGGCGCAGGGCCTCGCGGGCCGTGGCCTCGTTCGGGTAGCTCATCTCGAACATGACCCGGCCCGGCTTCACGTTCGCCACCCACTTCTCGGGCGAGCCCTTGCCGGAACCCATGCGGGTCTCGGCGGGCTTCTTGGTCAGCGGGCGGTCCGGGAAGATGTTGATCCACACCTTGCCGCCACGACGGATGTGCCGCGTGATGGCGATACGGGCGGACTCGATCTGCCGGTTGGTGACGTAGGCGTGCTCCAGGGCCTGGATGCCGTAGTCACCGAAGGACATCTGGGTGCCGCCCTTGGCGGCGCCCGTCCGGTCCGGACGGTGCTGCTTGCGGTACTTGACCTTGCGGGGGATCAGCATGGCTCAGGACTCCGTCTGCGTGGTCGCCTCGGGGGCCGCACCGGCCGGCGCGCCACCCGTGCTGGCACCGGCGGCCGCCTGCTCCGCCGCGGCACGCCCGGCCTCGGTGCTGGTGCCGGTGGTGCCCGAGGAGCCGGAACGACGGCCGCGCGGACGGTCGTTGCCACCGCCGCGGCCGCGGCCGCCACGGGGGTCACGGGTCGCGGCGTCGAGCGCGGCCTGGCGCTCCGACTCGCGCTTCCCGCCGACGACGTCGCCCTTGTAGATCCAGACCTTCACGCCGATGCGGCCGAAGTTGGTCCGGGCCTCGAACAGGCCGTAGTCGATCTCGGCGCGCAGCGTGTGCAGCGGCACGCGCCCCTCGCGGTAGAACTCCGAGCGCGACATCTCGGCACCGCCGAGCCGGCCGGAGCACTGGACCCGGATGCCCTTGACGCCCGGCGAGCGCATGGCCGACTGCATGGCCTTGCGCATCGCGCGGCGGAACGACACGCGGTTGGACAGCTGCTCGGCCACGCCCTGCGCGACGAGCTGCGCGTCCGCCTCGGCGCCCTTGACCTCGAGGATGTTGAGCTGGACCTGCTTGCCGGTCAGCTTCTCGAGGTTGCCGCGCAGGCGGTCGGCCTCGGCGCCGCGGCGGCCGATGACGATGCCGGGGCGGGCGGTGTGGATGTCGACGCGGACGCGGTCGCGGGTGCGCTCGATCTCCACCTTCGAGATCCCGGCGCGCTCCATGCCCTTGGAGAGCATGCGACGGATCTTGACGTCCTCGGCGACGTAGTCCGCGTACTGCTTGTCGGCGTACCAGCGCGACTTCCAGTCGGTGGTGATGCCGAGGCGGAAGCCGTGCGGGTTGATCTTCTGGCCCATCAGCGGCCACTCCTCTTCGCGCGCGGACGGCCGCCCTGCGCCTGGGCCACCTCGGTGACCTCGACGTAGATGTGGCTGGTCCGCTTCCGGATGCGGTACGCCCGGCCCTGCGCGCGGGGCTGGAACCGCTTCATGGTCGGACCCTCGTCGACCGTGATCGTGGAGATCACGAGGTTCGACGGGTCCAGGTCGACGTTGTTCTCGGCGTTGGCCACCGCGCTCGCGACGACCTTGGCCACGGGGCCGGCCGCCTTCTGCTGGGCGAACTCCAGCACCGAGGCGGCCTGGCCGACCGGCATGCCGCGGACCAGGTCGACCACGCGGCGGACCTTCATCGGCGACATGCGCACGTACCGCGCCCGCGCCACGGCGCCACGAGGGGCCGTGTCGGCTGGTGCAGACATCTCTGACGTTCCTTCCTGATTCCGGGCCATGGGGGTCCCGCGCTCCGGCGTCGCCTAGCGGCGACGGGAGCGGCGGTCCTCCTTGACGTGCCCGCGGAACGTGCGGGTCGGGGCGAACTCGCCGAGCTTGTGCCCGACCATGGACTCCGAGACGAACACCGGGACGTGCTTGCGCCCGTCGTGGACGGCCAGCGTGTGGCCGATCATGTCCGGGATGATCGTCGACCGCCGGGACCAGGTCCGGATGACGGTCTTGCGGTTGGCCTCGTTGAGCGCGTCCACCTTCTTGAGCAGGTGGTCGTCGACGAACGGGCCCTTCTTGAGACTGCGTGGCATCGCTTCGCTCCCTCCTGCTCCGTCAGCGCTTCTTCTTGCCCTTGCCGGTGCGGCGGCGACGCACGATCATGCGGTCGCTCTCCTTCCGGCCTCGGGTGCGGCCCTCCGGCGTACCGGCGGGGTTGACCGGGTGGCGCCCACCCGAGGTCTTGCCCTCGCCACCGCCGTGCGGGTGGTCGACCGGGTTCATGACGACACCGCGGACGGTGGGGCGCTTGCCTCGCCAGCGGTTGCGGCCCGCCTTGCCCCAGTTGATGTTCGAGTGCTCGGCGTTGCCGACCTCGCCGATGGTGGCGCGGCAGCGGACGTCGACGTTGCGGATCTCGCCCGAGGGCATCCGCAGCTGGGCGTACGGCCCGTCCTTGGCGACCAGCTGGACGCGGGCGCCGGCCGAGCGGGCGATCTTCGCGCCGCCGCCGGGGCGGAGCTCGATCGCGTGGATCACCGTGCCGGTGGGGATGTTGCGCATCGGCAGGTTGTTGCCCGGCTTGATGTCGGCCTTCGGGCCGTTCTCCACCGTGGCGCCCTGCACCAGACGCTCCGGCGCGATGATGTAGCGCTTCTCGCCGTCGGCGTAGTGCAGCAGGGCGATGCGGGCGCTGCGGTTCGGGTCGTACTCGATGTGCGCGACCTTGGCCGGCACGCCGTCCTTGTCGTGGCGACGGAAGTCGATGAGCCGGTACGCCCGCTTGTGGCCGCCGCCCTGGTGCCGGGTGGTGATGCGCCCGGTGACGTTGCGGCCGCCCTTGTTGTGCAGCGGACGGACCAGCGACTTCTCCGGGTGGTCGCGCGTGATCTCGGCGAAGTCCGAGACGCTCGCGCCGCGCCGCCCGGAGGTCGTCGGCTTGTACCTACGGATTCCCATTGGTCAGCTCCCTGCCCCGGGCGCGCCGAACACGTCGATGGTCCGGCTCTCGGGCGTCACCGTCACGACCGCGCGCTTGGTGTCCTTGCGCTTGCCGAAGCCGCGGCGGGAGCGCTTGCGCTTGCCCTCGCGGTTCAGCGTGTTCACGCTGGCGACCTGCACGTCGAAGATCTCCTGGACGGCGATCTTGATCTGCGTCTTGTTCGCGTCCGGGCGCACCAGGAACGTGTACTGGCGCTCCTCGAGGAGCCCGTAGCTCTTCTCGGAGATGACCGGCGCGATGATCACGTCTCGCGGGTCGGCGATCACTTCTCGACCTCCTGTCCACCCGCGGTGCGGGCGGCCACGAACGCCTCGAGCGCGGCGGTCGTGAAGACCACGTCGTCGGCCCGCAGGACGTCGTAGGTGTTCAGCTGGTCCTGCGTGAGCAGGTGGACCGACGGCAGGTTGGCCAGGCTGCGGCGGGCCGTCTCGTCGTCGCGGGCGATGACCGCGAGGACGTGGCGGTGCTCGCGGCCCGGCGTCACGACGCCCTCGAGCGCGGTGCGCGCGCCCTTGGTCGACGGGGTGTCGCCGTCGACCAGCGCCGAGAAGACGTGGATGCGCTCGTGGCGGGCGCGGTCCGACAGCGCGCCGCGCAGGGCCGCCGCCTTCATCTTCTTCGGGGTCCGCTGGTCGTAGTCGCGCGGCGTCGGGCCGTGGACGGTGCCGCCGCCGGTGAACTGCGGGGCGCGCACCGAACCCTGACGGGCGCGGCCGGTGCCCTTCTGGCGGTACGGCTTCTTGCCGCCGCCGCGGGTCTCGCCGCGGGTCTTGGTGTCGTGCGTGCCCTGGCGGGCCGCCGCGAGCTGCGCGGTGACGACCTGGTGCATCAGCGCCGTGCTGGCCGGGGCGTCGAACAGCTCGCCCGGGAGCTCCGCGGTGCCGTCGGTGCCGCCCGTGGGCGTGTGCACCGACACCGTGCGGCTCTCGCCGGCGGCCTGCGCGTGGGCGTCACGGCGCGCGAGGCGACGGGCCTCGCCGGCCGAGTAGCCGCTACGGCGCGCGGTCTGCGGGCGCGACGCCTGCAGTGTCGCCGTGGCGGCCGCCGTCGCCGACCCCGTGCCGGACGAGACCTGCTCGCCGCCGTCGGGGCCCTCGGTGTCGGTCACGCCGGGCGTGTGTCCGTCAGGGGTGGTCACTGGTCAGCACCGCCCTTCGCGGGGTCGACCTTCGCCGCCGTGGTCACGAGGACGAGGCCGCCGCGCGGGCCCGGAACGGCGCCGCGGATGAGCAGCAGGCCCGCGTCGGCGTCGACGCCGTGCACGGTCAGGTTCTGGGTGGTGGTCTTCACGTTGCCCATGCGGCCGGCCATGCGCGTGCCCTTGAAGACGCGCGCCGGGGTGGCGCAGCCGCCGATGGAGCCGGGCGAGCGGTGCTTGCGCTGCGTGCCGTGGCTGGCCCCGAGGCCGCCGAAGCCGTGGCGCTTCATGACGCCGGCGGTGCCCTTGCCCTTGCTCGTGCCGGAGACGTCGACGACGTTGCCGGCGGAGAAGGTCTCGGCGGTGACCTCCTGGCCGACCTCGTAGGAGCCCGCGTCACTGGTGCGGAGCTCGGCGAGGTGGCGGCGCGGCGTGACGCCGGCCTTGGAGAAGTGGCCCGTCTCGGGCTTGTTCACCTTGCGCGGGTCGATCGCGCCGTAGGCGATCTGCACGGCGTTGTAGCCGTCGACCGAGGGCGTCCGCACCTGCGTGACGACGCAGGGGCCGGCCTTGACGACGGTCACGGGGACGATGCGGTTGGCCTCGTCGAAGACCTGCGTCATCCCGACCTTGGTGCCGAGGACGCCGCTCATCTGCCGCTCCGGCTTGGCCGGGGAGTGTGCTGCAGTCATTCCCGACCTCACTGGATGTTGACGTCGACGCTCGCCGGCAGGTCGATGCGCATGAGCGCGTCCACCGTCTTCGGCGTCGGGTCGACGATGTCGATCAGCCGCTTGTGCGTGCGCATCTCGAAGTGCTCGCGCGAGTCCTTGTACTTGTGCGGCGAGCGGATGACGCAGTACACGTTCTTCTCGGTCGGCAGCGGCACCGGCCCGACCACGGAGGCGCCGGTGCGCGTCACGGTCTCGACGATCTTCCGAGCCGACGCGTCGATCGCTTCGTGGTCGTAGGCCTTGAGCCGGATGCGGATCTTCTGTCCCGCCATGGTGGCTTTGCCGTTCCTCTTCTCGTCCTGCCGGAGACGCGTGCCTCCGGCAGCTGGCCAGGTTCTCGAGACGCCCCGGTGCACATGCCTCCGCCCGCACCCCACCCGAGCGAGACCGTCTCCGGTCCACGCGGTCGGGTGTGTCGGGTCGGTCGGCAGGCTCCGCCACCGGCTCTCGCCCGTGTGCGGCCCCGCGGACCCCGCGCTGTTCAACGTGTGTCCGTCCCGCGCCCCTCACGAGGCGGCGGCACGGTGGACCGCCGGCCGGTGACCGTCGGTCCGGGCCCACCCTGTAGCTCTCGGACCCCCGCTCACGACAGGGCGGCCGACTCGATACCGCATGAGCCGACCGCCCTGTGCGAGCTAGGGGACCAGTGTCGCACGGGCGCTCGCGCGCCCGTGCACCGGGGCCCCGGGTACTGCTACTTGCTGATCTTCGTGACCTGACCGGCGCCGACCGTCCGGCCACCCTCACGGATGGCGAACTGGAGGCCCTCCTCCATGGCGATCGGCTGGATCAGCTGGACGGACATCTCGGTGTTGTCACCGGGCATGACCATCTCGGTGCCCTCCGGCAGCGTCACCACGCCGGTGACGTCGGTGGTCCGGAAGTAGAACTGCGGGCGGTAGTTGTTGAAGAACGGCGTGTGCCGTCCGCCCTCGTCCTTGCCCAGGATGTAGACCTGGCCCTCGAACTCGGTGTGCGGGGTGATCGAGCCAGGCTTGCCGATGACCATGCCGCGCTCGACGTCCTCGCGCTTGATGCCGCGCAGGAGCAGACCGACGTTGTCGCCGGCGCGCCCCTCGTCGAGGAGCTTGCGGAACATCTCGATGCCCGTGGTGGTGGTCTTCGTCGACTTCGCACGGATGCCGATGATCTCCACCTCCTCGTTCACCTTGACGATGCCGCGCTCCACGCGGCCGGTGACGACCGTGCCGCGACCGGTGATCGTGAAGACGTCCTCGACGGGCATGAGGAACGGCTTGTCGGTGTCACGCTCCGGCGACGGGATGCTGTCGTCGACGGCGTCCATCAGCGACATGATCGCGTCGCCCCACTCGGCGTCGCCCTCGAGCGCCTTGAGCGCCGAGACGCGGACCACGGGGAGGTCGTCACCGGGGAAGTCCTGCGAGGACAGGAGCTCGCGGACCTCCATCTCGACGAGCTCCATGATCTCCTCGTCGTCGACCATGTCCGCCTTGTTCAGCGCCACCACGATGTAGGGGACGCCGACCTGGCGGGCGAGCAGCACGTGCTCGCGGGTCTGCGGCATGGGGCCGTCGGTGGCGGCCACCACGAGGATGGCGCCGTCCATCTGGGCCGCGCCGGTGATCATGTTCTTGACGTAGTCGGCGTGCCCGGGGCAGTCGACGTGCGCGTAGTGGCGCTTCTCGGTCTGGTACTCGACGTGCGCGATCGAGATCGTGATGCCGCGCTGCCGCTCCTCGGGCGCCTTGTCGATCATGTCGAACGCCGACGCCTGGTTCAGCTGCGGGAACTTGTCGTGCAGCACCTTGGTGATCGCCGCGGTGAGCGTCGTCTTCCCGTGGTCGATGTGACCGATGGTGCCGATGTTGACGTGCGGCTTGGTCCGCTCGAACTTGGCCTTCGCCACTGCTCTCGTCCTCCTGGACTTCTGTTCTCCGGGCGCGTCCCTCGTGGTGGGACGAGCTCAGGTGGTGCTCGTCGGTGGGTCCTGCCGTGTCTCGGAGGACCGAGAGGGCCGTCACGAGGCTAGCGAAAGCCTCGTGACGTCCCGCGACGTGGTCCACCACCGGGGCTCGTCACCCCGGCGGCGGACCTCGTCACTCGCCGGTCGCCTTGGCGATGATCTCCTTGGCCACGTTGGCCGGGACCTCCGCGTAGCGCTCGAACTGCATGGAGTAGTTCGCCCGGCCCTGGGTCCGCGACCGCAGGTCGCCGACGTAGCCGAACATCTCCGACAGCGGGACGATCGCGCGCACGACGCGGCCGCCGGCCCGCTCCTCCATGGCCTGGATCTGGCCACGGCGGGAGTTGAGGTCGCCGATGACGTCGCCCATGTACTCCTCGGGCGTGTTCACCTCGACCGCCATCACCGGCTCGAGCAGCGCGGGGTCGGCCTTGCGGGCCGCCTCCTTGAGCGCCATCGACCCGGCCACCTTGAAGGCCATCTCCGAGGAGTCGACCTCGTGGTACTGCCCGTCGAGCAGCGTCAGCTTGAGCCCGACCATCGGGTAGCCGGCCACGATGCCGTACTGCATCGCGTCCTGCGCACCCTCGTCCACCGAGGGGATGTACTCCCGGGGGACGCGGCCACCGGTCACCTTGTTCGAGAACTCGTAGAGCGGGCCGTCGGCCGTCTTCTCGAGCGGCTCGAGCTTGATGATGACCCGGGCGAACTGCCCCGAGCCACCGGTCTGCTTCTTGTGCGTGTACTCGTACTTCTCGACCGTGCTGCGGATGGTCTCGCGGTAGGCCACCTGCGGCTTGCCGATGTTGGCCTCGACCTTGAAGTCGGACTTCATCCGGTTGACCAGCACCTCGAGGTGGAGCTCGCCCATGCCCGAGATGATCGTCTGGCCGGTCTCGTCGTCGAGGTTGACCCGGAAGGTCGGGTCCTCGTCGGCGAGACGCTGGATGGCCGTGGAGAGCTTCTCCTGGTCGGCCTTCGACTTCGGCTCGACCGCGACGGAGATGACCGGCTCCGGGAAGGTCATCGACTCGAGGATCACCGGGTTCTGCGGGTCGCAGAGGGTGTCGCCCGTGGTCGTGTCCTTGAGGCCCACCACCGCGTAGATGTGGCCGGCCCGTGCCTCGTCGACCGGGTTCTCCTTGTTGGAGTGCATCTGCAGCAGCTTGCCGATGCGCTCCTTCCGGTCCTTGGTCGAGTTGATGATCTGCGTGCCCTGGGCGAGCTTGCCCGAGTACACGCGGACGTAGGTCAGCTTCCCGTAGAACGGGTGCGCGGCGATCTTGAACGCGAGCGCGGCGAACGGCTCGTCGGTCGTCGCGTGGCGCTGCACGGCGGTCTCGCCGTCGAGCAGCGTGCCGTTGACGGCCGGGACGTCGGTCGGCGCCGGCAGGTACGCGATGACGGCGTCGAGCATGGGCTGCACGCCCTTGTTCTTGAACGCCGAGCCGCAGATGACCGGGTAGTAGTCGCCGGTGACCGTCACGGCGCGGATGCCGTGCTCGATCTCCTCGACCGTGAGCTCCTCGCCGGCGAAGTAGCGCTCCATGAGCGCCTCGTCGTTCTCGGCGATGGCCTCGAGGAGGGCCGTGCGGTACTCCTCGACCTCCTCGAGCCGGTCCTCCGGGATCTCCTCGACGGCGTAGTCCTCGCCCTTGGAGACCTCACCGCGCCAGGTCAGCGCGCGCTGGCGGACCAGGTCGATGACGCCGTAGAACTCCGACTCGCTGCCCATCGGGAGCTGCAGGACCAGCGGCTTGGCGCCGAGGCGGTCCTTGATGGTCTGCACGGTGAAGTAGAAGTCCGCACCGAGCTTGTCCATCTTGTTGACGAAGCAGATGCGCGGGACGTTGTACGTGTCGGCCTGCCGCCACACCGTCTCCGACTGGGGCTCGACACCCTCCTTGCCGTCGAAGACGGCGACCGCGCCGTCCAGGACGCGCAGCGAGCGCTCCACCTCGACCGTGAAGTCGACGTGGCCCGGCGTGTCGATGATGTTGATCTGGTGGTCTTTCCAGAAGCAGGTCGTCGCGGCGGACGTGATCGTGATGCCGCGCTTCTGCTCCTCCTCCATCCAGTCCATCGTGGCCGCGCCGTCGTGGACCTCACCGATCTTGTAGTTGATGCCGGTGTAGAACAGGACGCGTTCGGTCGTGGTGGTCTTGCCCGCGTCGATGTGGGCCATGATCCCGATGTTGCGGACCTTGCCCAGGTCGGTCAGCACGTCGCGTGCCACGAGATTTCCTCTTCCCGTCGGTTCGTCGCCGCGGGTCCCGCGGCGGGTGTCTCCGACCGTCCGTCCCGCCGGGTGGTTCGCACCCGGAGGACGTGACGGTCACCAGCGGTAGTGCGCGAACGCCTTGTTCGACTCCGCCATCTTGTGGGTGTCCTCGCGTCGCTTGACGCTCGCCCCGAGACCGTTCGAGGCGTCGAGCAGCTCGTTGGTGAGCCGGTCGATCATCGTCTTCTCCCGGCGCGCCCGGGAGTAGGTGATCAGCCAGCGCAGCCCGAGCGTGGTCGAGCGCCCGGCACGGACCTCGATCGGCACCTGGTAGGTCGCGCCACCGACACGGCGGCTGCGGACCTCGAGGGCCGGCTTCACGTTGTCCAGCGCCCGCTTGAGCGTGACCACCGGGTCGGCGCCGTTGCGCTCCCGGCAGCCCTCCATCGCCCCGTAGACGATGCGCTCGGCCAGCGAGCGCTTGCCGTCGACGAGCACCTTGTTCACCAGCTGCGTCACGAGCGGCGACCCGTACACCGGGTCGGCGACGAGCGGACGCTTCGGAGCGGGTCCCTTGCGCGGCATGTCAGCTCTTGTCCTTCTTCGTCCCGTAGCGGCTGCGGGCCTGCTTGCGGTTCTTGACCGCCTGCGTGTCCAGCGCACCGCGGATGATCTTGTAGCGAACGCCCGGCAGGTCCTTCACGCGACCGCCGCGCACGAGCACGATCGAGTGCTCCTGCAGGTTGTGGCCCTCACCGGGGATGTAGGCGGTGACCTCGATGCCGTTCGAGAGCCGGACGCGCGCGACCTTGCGCAGCGCGGAGTTCGGCTTCTTCGGCGTGGTGGTGTAGACGCGGGTGCAGACGCCGCGGCGCTGCGGGCTCCCCTTGAGGGCCGCGGTCTTGGTCTTCTCGACCTTGTCCTCGCGGCCCCGGCGGACCAACTGCTGGATGGTGGGCATCGACCGGCTGTTTCCGTTCCTCTGCTGCTGATCGGGCTGCGTGCTCCGCGTCCCGGTACGCCGGCGGCGGACCGTCCCGGCGTCGGGGGCGCCAGGGTCCTCGGGGTACTCGGACCGGCGCACCGCACATCCGGGGCACGCGGAGCGACCCGACCACGTCGGGCACTGGACACCAGGGTACGCGCGTGCGTCAGGGCATATCCCGGCGGGTCGGATCAGGGTGCCGGACGCCGCCTGCAGCGGCCCGGCGACGCCGTCGGTGTCCTGCGCCGCGGCCCCTCCGATGCCCTCGACCGCCGAGTGCCGTGGCGGCCATGCCGACGCGGGTGACTGCACCGCACCGACCGGGCTGGTGGCGAGGATACCCCGAGGCGCCCGCGCGGCAAGCTGCGCCCGGCCCCGTGTCCCGTGACGGGTGCAACGCCACGCGGGCGCCGGCGATTCCCGGGGCGCCGAGGCTAGCGAGGGACGCCCCGACTGCGCCGACGTGCGAGCGAGGGACTCCCTGACTGCGTGGCAGGCAGCCAGGGACGCCCTCGCTCCACGCCCCGGCGCCTCGGGGCGCCGACGCGCCGGTGCGGGGCCCGGTCACCCCGCGGCGTCGGCCCCTCCCCCGGGCGGAGATCAGCAGGCGGAAACGCACCTCGCGGGCCCCCGAGGAGGTGTCTTTCCGCCTGCTGATCTCCGTCCACCCCCGCACACACGACGAAGGGCGCCCCCGCCAGCAGCGGGGACGCCCTTCGGTGTCGCGAGCGACTTACAGGGTCAGCGGAACTGCCCGAAGTCGTAGTCGTCGAGCGGCACGGCCGCGCCGGTGCCGGAGCCGAAGACGTCCGGGGCGTAGTACCCGTCGTCGTAGCTCGGCAGGGCGTAGGCGGCCGCGCGGGCCTCCTCGGTCGGCTGGACCTGGATGTTCCGGTACCGGTTGATGCCGGTGCCGGCCGGGATCAGCTTTCCGATGATCACGTTCTCCTTCAGCCCCACGAGGCTGTCGGACTTCCCCTCGATGGCCGCGTTGGTCAGGATGCGCGTCGTCTCCTGGAAGGAGGCGGCGGACAGCCACGACTCGGTGGCCAGCGAGGCCTTCGTGATGCCCATGAGCACCGGGCGGGCCGCCGCCGGGTCGCCGCCCTCGGAGACCACCTTGCGGTTGGCCGCCTCGAACTCGGCGCGGTCGACGACACCACCGGGCAGGAACTCGGTGGCGCCCGAGTCGATGATCGTCACCCGGCGGAGCATCTGCCGGACGATGACCTCGATGTGCTTGTCGTGGATCGACACACCCTGCGACCGGTACACCTTCTGCACCTGGTCGACGAGGTGCAGCTGCACCTCGCGGGGGCCCATCACGCGCAGCACCTCGTGCGGGTCGGCCGTGCCCTCGAGCAGCTGCTGCCCGACGCCGACGTGGTCGCCGTCCTGCAGCGGGCGCTCGGATCCGTCGACCGGCAGCGTCGCGAGCCGCTGGCGCTTGGACAGCTTGTCGTAGACGACCTCCTCGCTCCCGTCGTCCGGGATGAGGGTGATCTTCCAGAACTTGTCGCCGTCCTCGAGCTGGATGCGGCCGTCCACGTCGGCGATGGGCGCCTTGCCCTTCGGGACGCGGGCCTCGAAGAGCTCCTGCACACGCGGCAGACCCGTGGTGATGTCCTCACCCGCGACGCCACCGGTGTGGAAGGTGCGCATCGTGAGCTGCGTGCCGGGCTCACCGATCGACTGCGCGGCGACGATGCCGACCGCCTCGCCGACGTCGACGAGCTGGCCGGTCGCCAGCGAGCGGCCGTAGCACATCGCGCAGACGCCCTGGGCCGAGTCGCAGGTCAGCACGCTGCGGACGCGGACCTTGCCGACGCCCGCCGCGAGAAGGGCGTCGATGGCCTGCTGGCCGATGTCGGCGCCGCGCCCGAGCAGCTCGTTGCCGGCGTCGTCGGTGACGGCCGAGGCCGCCGTCCGCGTGTAGACGCTGGTGTCGACGTGCACGTCGCGGACGAGCCCGTTCGGCCCCTCCTCACCGATCGGCATCGGGATGCCCCGCTCGGTGCCGCAGTCGACCTCGCGGACGATGACGTCCTGCGAGACGTCGACCAGGCGCCGGGTGAGGTAGCCCGAGTCGGCGGTACGCAGCGCGGTGTCGGCGAGACCCTTGCGCGTGCCGTGGGTCGAGATGAAGTACTCGACCACCGAGAAGCCCTCGCGGAAGTTGGACTTGATCGGCCGCGGGATGAACTCACCCTTCGGGTTCGCGACCAGGCCCTTCATGCCCGCGAGCTGGCGCACCTGGGTCATGTTGCCGGCCGCGCCGGAGGCGACGATCCGGGAGATGGAGTTGTCGGCGGGGAAGTTGTCCTCCATCGCCTTCGCCACCTCCTCGGTGGCCTGGCCCCAGATGCGCACCATCTCGTCGTTGCGCTCCTGGTAGGAGAGCGCACCGCGCTGGTAGCGCTTGTTGACCTGCTCCGCGCGCCCCTCGTACTCGTCGAGGATCTCCTGCTTGCGCGGGGGCACGACGACGTCGTCGATGGCGATCGTGACGCCCGAGCGCGTGGCCCAGTGGAAGCCGGCGTCCTTGAGCCGGTCCAGGGTCATCGCGACCTCGGTCATCGAGTACCGCTCGGCCAGGTCGTTGATGATCGCGGCCTGGCGCTTCTTCGGGAGCTGGTCGTTGACGAAGGGGTAGTCCTCCGGCAGCAGCTCGTTGAAGAGCACCCGGCCCAGTGTGGTGTCGGCGAGCCACGGCTTGCCGGGCTCGTACTCCCCGTTGGTCATCCCCGGACCGGGCACGACGGTGCCGTCGACGCGGATCCGGCACGGCGCCTGCAGGTCGAGCGACCCCAGGTCGTAGGCCATGATCGCCTCGGCCGCCGACGAGAACGCCTGGCCCTCGCCGGTGGTCCCCTCGCGGCGCTGGGTCAGGTAGTACAGACCCGTCACCATGTCGAGGCGGGGCATGGCCAGCGGCTTGCCCGACGCCGGCGAGAGGATGTTGTTCGCCGACAGCATGAGGATGCGGGCCTCGGCCTGCGCCTCGGCGGACAGCGGCAGGTGGACCGCCATCTGGTCACCGTCGAAGTCGGCGTTGAACGCCTCGCAGACCAGCGGGTGCAGCTGGATCGCCTTGCCCTCGACCAGCTGCGGCTCGAAGGCCTGGATGCCGAGGCGGTGCAGCGTGGGCGCCCGGTTCAGCATCACCGGGTGCTCGTTGATGACCTCCTCGAGCACGTCCCAGACCTGGCCGCGCTGACGCTCGACCATCCGCTTCGCGGACTTGATGTTCTGGGCGTGGTTGAGGTCGACCAGCCGCTTCATGACGAACGGCTTGAACAGCTCGAGCGCCATCTGCTTGGGCAGGCCGCACTGGTGCAGCTTGAGCTGCGGGCCGACGACGATGACCGAACGGCCCGAGTAGTCGACGCGCTTGCCGAGCAGGTTCTGGCGGAACCGGCCCTGCTTGCCCTTGAGCAGGTCGGACAGCGACTTGAGCGGACGGTTGCCCGGCCCGGTCACCGGCCGGCCACGGCGGCCGTTGTCGAACAGCGCGTCGACGGCCTCCTGCAGCATCCGCTTCTCGTTGTTGACGATGATCTCGGGCGCGCCGAGGTCGATCAGTCGCTTGAGGCGGTTGTTGCGGTTGATGACCCGGCGGTACAGGTCGTTGAGGTCCGACGTCGCGAAGCGGCCACCGTCGAGCTGCACCATCGGGCGCAGGTCCGGCGGGATGACCGGGACGCAGTCGAGCACCATGCCCGTGGGCCGGTTGCCGGTGGCCTGGAACGCCGCGACGACCTTGAGCCGCTTGAGCGCGCGCAGCTTGCGCTGCCCCTTGCCGCTGCGGATGGTCTCGCGGAGGTTCTCGGCCTCGGCCTCGATGTCGAAGGTCTCCAGGAGCTTCTGGATCGCCTCGGCACCCATGGCGCCGGTGAAGTAGTCGGCGTAGCGGTCGTAGAGCTCGCGGTAGAGCGTCTCGTCCGAGATGAGCTGACCACGGTCGAGCTTGGTGAAGGTCGTCCAGACCTCGTCGAGGCGGTCGATCTCGCGCTGCGCACGGTCGCGCAGCTGGCGCATCTCGCGCTCGCCGCCCTCCTTGACCTTGCGCCGGACGTCCGACTTGGCGCCCTCGGACTCGAGCTCGGCGATGTCGCTCTCGAGCTTCTGGGCGCGCGCCTCGAGGTCGTTGTCGCGCTGCGTCTCGAGACGCTTGCGCTCGCCCGAGATCTCGTTCTCGAGCGTCGACTGGTCGTTGTGGCGCTGGTCGGTGTTGACGTCCGTGATCACGTACGCCGCGAAGTAGATGATCTTCTCGAGGTCCTTGGGCGCCAGGTCGAGCAGGTAGCCCAGGCGCGAGGGGACGCCCTTGAAGTACCAGATGTGCGTGACCGGCGCGGCCAGCTCGATGTGGCCCATGCGCTCGCGGCGCACCTTGGCCCGGGTCACCTCGACGCCGCAGCGCTCACAGATGATGCCCTTGAAGCGGACGCGCTTGTACTTGCCGCAGTAGCACTCCCAGTCCCGGGTGGGGCCGAAGATCTTCTCGCAGAAGAGTCCGTCCTTCTCGGGCTTGAGCGTGCGGTAGTTGATGGTCTCGGGCTTCTTGACCTCGCCGAAGGACCACTGGCGGATGTCGTCGGCGGTGGCCAGACCGATCCGCAGCTCGTCGAAGAAGTTGACGTCGAGCAAAGGTTCTCCCCTGGATGGGTGAGCTGTTTTCTAGAGGGTCCGCAGGCCGGCCCCGGTGATGCCCGGGGCCGGCGAGCGAGGTCAGTTCACGACGTCGTCGACCGACGGCGACTCGTTGCGGGACAGGTTGATCCCGAGGTTCGCGGCCGCGCGCTCGAGGTCCTCGTCGTCGCCGTCGCGCATCTCGATGGCGGCGCCGTCCGAGGACAGCACCTCCACGTTGAGGCACAGCGACTGGAGCTCCTTGAGCAGCACCTTGAACGACTCGGGGATGCCCGGCTCGGGGATGTTCTCGCCCTTGACGATGGCCTCGTAGACCTTCACGCGGCCGAGCACGTCGTCGGACTTGATGGTCAGCAGCTCCTGCAGCGTGTAGGCCGCGCCGTAGGCCTGCATGGCCCAGCACTCCATCTCGCCGAAGCGCTGACCGCCGAACTGCGCCTTCCCGCCCAGCGGCTGCTGGGTGATCATCGAGTACGGGCCCGTCGAGCGGGCGTGGATCTTGTCGTCCACCAGGTGCAGCAGCTTGAGGATGTACATGTAGCCCACCGCGATCTGGTGCGGGTAGGGCTCGCCGGTACGTCCGTCGAAGATCTGCGCCTTGCCGTCCTCGCCGACCAGCCGGACGCCGTCCCGGTTGGGCAGCGTCGAGCCGAGCAGCCCGCCGATCTCGGCCTGGCGGGCACCGTCGAACACCGGCGTCGCGGTGTTCGTGTCGGGCTCCACGCGGCGCATGTCGTCGGGCATGTTCACGGCCCACTCGGCGGTGTTGTCCGGGTCGACCTCCCAGCCGCTCTTCGCGATCCACCCGAGGTGGGTCTCGAGCACCTGGCCGATGTTCATCCGTCGCGGCACACCGTGGGTGTTGAGGACGATGTCGACCGGCGTCCCGTCGGCGAGGAACGGCATGTCCTCGACCGGCAGGATCTTGCCGATGACGCCCTTGTTGCCGTGGCGGCCGGCAAGCTTGTCGCCCTCGGAGATCTTGCGCTTCTGGGCCACGTAGACGCGGACCAGCTCGTTGACCCCGGGCGGCAGCTCGTCGTCGTCGTCGCGGGAGAACACCCGGATGCCGATGACCTTGCCGGTCTCGCCGTGCGGGACCTTCAGCGAGGTGTCGCGCACCTCGCGCGCCTTCTCACCGAAGATCGCGCGCAGCAGGCGCTCCTCCGGGGTCAGCTCGGTCTCGCCCTTCGGCGTCACCTTGCCGACGAGGATGTCGCCGTCCGCGACCTCGGCGCCGATGCGGATGATGCCGCGCTCGTCGAGGTCGGCCAGGACCTCCTCGGAGACGTTCGGGATGTCCCGGGTGATCTCTTCGGCGCCCAGCTTGGTGTCGCGGGCGTCGATCTCGTGCTCCTCGATGTGGATCGAGGTCAGGACGTCGTCCTGCACGAGGCGCTGCGACAGGATGATCGCGTCCTCGTAGTTGTGGCCCTCCCACGGCATGATCGCCACGAGGAGGTTCTTCCCGAGGGCCATCTCGCCGTCCTCGGTGCACGGCCCGTCGGCGAGGACCTGGCGGGCCTCGACGCGGTCGCCCTCGGAGACGATCGGCTTCTGGTTGATGCAGGTGCCCTGGTTGGACCGCGTGAACTTGTGGAGACGGTGGGTGGTGCGCTGCCCCTCGTCGTCCATGATCGTGATGTAGTCCGCGCAGAGCTCCTCGACCACGCCGGCGCGGTCGGTGGCGATGACGTCACCGGCGTCGACGGCGGCCCGCAGCTCCATGCCCGTGCCGACCAGCGGCGACTCCGAGCGCAGCAGCGGCACCGACTGGCGCTGCATGTTGGCGCCCATCAGCGCGCGGTTGGCGTCGTCGTGCTCGAGGAACGGGATCATGGCCGTCGCGACCGACACCATCTGGCGCGGCGAGACGTCCATGTAGTCGACGCGGGTCGGCGCGATGAGGTCGACGTCGCCGCCCTTGCGCCGGACCAGCACGCGGTCCTCGGTGAAGTGGCCGTCGTCGTCGAGCGGCGCGTTGGCCTGCGCGACGACGAAGCGGTCCTCCTCGTCGGCCGTCAGGTAGTCGATCTGGTCGGTGACGACACCCTCGACGACCTTGCGGTACGGCGTCTCGATGAAGCCGAACGGGTTGACCCGCGCGAAGCTCGACAGCGAGCCGATGAGGCCGATGTTCGGGCCTTCCGGCGTCTCGATCGGGCACATGCGGCCGTAGTGCGACGGGTGGACGTCGCGGACCTCCATGCCCGCGCGCTCACGCGACAGACCGCCCGGACCCAGCGCCGAGAGCCGGCGCTTGTGGGTCAGGCCCGCGAGCGGGTTGGTCTGGTCCATGAACTGCGAGAGCTGCGAGGTGCCGAAGAACTCCTTGATCGCGGCCACGACGGGCCGGATGTTGATCAGGGTCTGCGGCGTGATGGCCTCGACGTCCTGGGTCGTCATGCGCTCGCGCACGACGCGCTCCATGCGGGACAGGCCCACCCGGATCTGGTTCTGGATGAGCTCGCCGACGGTGCGCAGGCGGCGGTTGCCGAAGTGGTCGATGTCGTCGGTCTCGACCGGGATCGGCCCCGAGCCGTCGGGCGCCTCGGACTCGGTCTCCCCCGCGTGCAGGCGCACGAGGTAGGAGATCGTGTTGATGATGTCGTCCTCGGTGAGTGTGCCCGTGGACGGCTCGACGTCCGACCCGAGCTTCTTGTTCACCTTGTAGCGGCCGACCTTCGCCAGGTCGTAGCGCTTGTCCTTGAAGAAGAGGTTCTCCAGGAGCGTCTGGGCGCTCTCGCGCGTGGGCGGCTCGCCCGGACGCAGCTTGCGGTAGATGTCGAGCAGGGCCTCGTCCTGCCCGGCGGTGGAGTCCTTCTCCAGGGTGGCCAGCAGCGTCTCGGAGAAGTTGAACTTCTCCTGGATCTGCTCGGTGGTCCAGCCGAGGGCCTTCAGCAGCACGGTGACCGGCTGGCGGCGCTTGCGGTCGATGCGCACACCGACGGTGTCGCGCTTGTCGACGTCGAACTCCAGCCACGCACCGCGGCTGGGGATGATCTTGACGCTGAACACGTCCTTGTCGGTGGTCTTGTCGACCGTGCGGTCGAAGTAGACACCGGGGGAACGGACGAGCTGCGACACGACGACGCGCTCGGTGCCGTTGATGATGAACGTGCCCTTGTCGGTCATCACGGGGAAGTCGCCCATGAAGACCGTCTGGCTCTTGATCTCGCCAGTGGTGTTGTTGGTGAACTCGGCCGTGACGAACAGCGGCGCCGAGTACGTCATGTCCTTGTCCTTGCACTCCTCGACGGAGGCCTTGACCTCGTCGAAGCGCGGGTCGGAGAAGGACAGGCTCATGGAGCCGGAGAAGTCCTCGATGGGGGAGATCTCGGAGAGGACCTCCTCCAGGCCACCGACGGGGAGCTCCTCACCCGCCTCCACGCGACGCTCGAACCACTCCTCGCTGCCGACCAGCCACTCGAACGACTGGGTCTGCAGGGAGAGCAGGTCGGGAACCTCGAGGGGCTGGTCCAGCTTGGCGAAGGAGACCCGGGTGGGCGCCCCGGGGAACGACGCGTGGTGGTTCGAGACCTTGGTGGCGCGGGTAACTGCCAAGATGCGTCCTTCCGGAACAACGCTGTCTGAACGCTGTCAGTAGCTTCACCGTCCGGTACGCAGCGCAGCGCCCGGGCGGCGTGGACGCGGCCCGGGCGTCGGCACACGGGTGAGATGACAGACGTAGGGCAGCGCGATCCGACAGTCTAGCCACGCATGGCGGCACCTGTCGAACGGCCCCCCTCGTGACACGCCGGGAGGGGGCTCCGCACGAAACGGATTCGACCTCCGGGGTCGGACGCAGGGGTGCCGCGCTGCGAACAGAGTGACCGCCCGTGCCCCCGGAGTCAAGTGGGGCGCGCCCGGTGTCGCCCGCCCAGCAAGACGGACCCGGTGCAGGTCAGACCACACACGAACGCGCCGGGCGCGCCACGGTGGTGTCGTGGCGCGCCCGGCGCGTCTCGGTGTGGATCAGCGGTCGGCGGTCAGCGGGGTCAGCTCGGCGAGCTTCCAGCGCCCGTCGACGCGTTCCATGTCGAGACGCAGTAGCCCGGGGGCATTCGTCGACTGGCCGGTCGTGGTGCGCTGAGCGGAGAACTGGGTGAGCGCCATGACCGTCGCCCGGTCGCCGTCCATCTGCGTCACGCCGATGTTCACGACCGTCGCCGTCTGCCGCAGCTGCTGCTGCTGGGCGGGCTGGCGGATCGTCTGGTCGAACACCGACAGGTAGCGCTCGGTGAACTGCCCGGTCGACATCGTCCGCGCGGCGTCGGCCGAGTCGTCGAGGCGGGAGAAGTCGTACGAGAAGATCTTCTCGATCGACTCCCGGCTCTGCCCGACGAGCTCGGCGGTGCCGCCGACGTCGACGACGGCCTGGTTGCTCACCGGCCCGCCGGTCCAGGCCTGTCGGCCCTTCCAGAACGCCAGCCCGCCGAGCACGAGGCAGACGACGATCACCGCGACCAGCGTGATCGGCAGGGCGCGCGAGTCGCCGAAGCGGCGCAGGGCGGCGCGCTGGCGCTCGAACCGGCGCGGGGCCGCCTCGACGGTCCGGCGTGCCGGCTTCGTCGTCGCCCGGGTCGGCGCCGCGGTCTCGACGTCCTCGGCGGGCAGCGCGCGCGGGGTCATCCGCGTGCCCCGCTTCGCCTTGTTGGTGCGCGGCGACGTCACCGTGGTCGCGATCGCGGTCTTCGCGCCGCCCGCGTCCGTCGCGTGGTCGCCGGTCGTCTCGCCGGCCGTCACGGCGGTCTGCGCCGGGGCCTCCTCGTCGACCTCCTCGTCCACCCCGCCGGCGGGCGCCGGCAGCGCGGCCGTCTCGGCCTTGGCGGTCGCCGCGTCGGGCTCGGCGGCGACGGTGTCGTCCGTGTCGCCCGTGGCATCCGTGGTGGGTGCGACGGTGGCGGCCGGCGTCGGTGTCTCCGTCCGGGTCTCGGTCGACGCCTCGACGGGCGCCTCGGCCGGCGCCTGCGCCGGTGCGTCGAGGCGGTCCTCGACGTCCGGCGCGTCGACGTCGTCGACCGGGGGCGCACCGGCGCCGGCGTGCGCGTGCTGGCGCAGCCCGGCGACCTTGGGACGGCGGTTCGTGGGGCCGGGCTTGGTACGGGAGCGGGGTGGCACGGTCACTCCCCCTTTCTGGTCGTCGGCAGCAGCTACTGCTGTCCGGTCGAGGGGGTCGCCTTCGCGGCCTTCCAGCCGTCGGGCGTCCGGATCATCTCGACCAGGAACAGCTGCTGCTTGGACTGGGGCTGCGCCGTGGCGCTGCGGGCGTTGACGTCGATCGCGACGATCGCCGAGGCCGTCGGGGGCTCGTGGGCGGGATCGAAGGCGGTCAGGGCCGCGGAGACCGGGGTCGCGATGACCTCGGCCTGCGACTGGCGCAGGTTCTCGGCGAACTGCTGCCGGACCCGCTGGTACTCGCCGAGCATCGGCTCGGTCAGCGACGACTGCGCGGCCTCGAGGTCCGCGTCCAGCGTCGACGGCCGCACCGTGTTGATGTTGACCACGATCTGCTCGGCGGCGTCGGTCGCCTCGTCGCGCATCGCGGCGGCGCTCGCGTCGTCGCCCTGCGTGCCGGTGTACCAGTACACGCCGCTCGCGACCGCGGCCGCGAGGGCCAGGACCGTCAGGACGGCCAGCACGGTCACCAGTCGCCGGCGGCGCTGCTCGGGGGTCGCCGCCTTCTTCTCGGTGGCCTCACCGGTGTCGGGGGCCTTCTGGGCCGTCGTCGGGGACGTGGCGCTCAGCTCCTCAGGTCGTCCGCCGGATGCGGGGAGCGTCGGCGGTCGTGCGTGGGGGTCAGTCGGTGCCGAGCCCCGGGATGATCACCGGGGGCGCGCCGCGCTGGCTGCCCTCCAGGACACCGCCCGGCGGCAGCGAGGCCAGCGAGAGTGTGTCCTGCTGCTCATTCTGCGACGCGCCGGATCCGGCGGCCTCGGCGGGTCGCCCGGGGTTCTCGGAGTCGTACGGCGGCGGGAGGTTCTGGGCACCCCGCACGTTCACCGGCGGCGCCTCGTCACAGCGGACGCTGGTGTCCATGGGGATGAAGTCCTTCGCCGTCGCCGGCCGCCAGCCCGCATCGGGCTGGAGGTAGCCGTTGCGGCAGTAGGGCGGGTCGGCGACGTTCAGCACCAGGCCGAAGTGCACCCGCCCGTCCGGACCGGAGTCCTCGGCGTCCTGGAGCACCGAGGGCGCCGCCGCCGAGAGCGCCGGGTAGGTGACCAGCACCTGCTGGATCGCCGCCTGGCGTGGCTCGAGGATGCGGGACACCGTCAGCAGGTTCGCGATGACACGGCTCAGGTCCGGCCCGACGTCACGGATCAGGCCCTCGAGCTGCTGCGCTGCCGGGGGCGCGGACTGCACGAGGCGCCGTAGGTTCGGGTCGTCGGCCTTGAGCTGGGCGGTGAACAGCTGCAGGTCCCGGCTGAACGAGATGATCTGCGGGCCCAGCGAGGCCTGGGTGTTGAGCACGATCCGGCCGTCGCGCAGCAGCTGGCGGAACGTCGGGAGGTTCGCGATGGCGGCGGGCACGAGGGCGTTCGTGCCGTCGAGCAGGCGCTGCAGATCGGGCCCCGCCCGGTCGAAGGCGTTGTACAGCTCGTCGACGGTGGTGCGTAGCTCCGGCAGCGGCACCGACGTCGCCAGCGCGTTCACGTTCTTGAGGAGCTCGTCGACGGGCACCGGCGTGCGCGTGCGCTCGACCGGGATCACCGAGCCCTCGTCGAGATAGGGCCCGTTGTTGTCCGGCGGCCGCAGGTCGACGTACTGCTCACCGACCGCGGAGCGGTTGGCGATCACCGCTTCGGTCGACGCCGGGATCTGCGGCGAGTCCTGCTCGATCTCCAGGTCGACCTCGAGGCCCTGCGGGGTGACCCGCATGTCGCCCACCTTGCCGATCTCGACGCCGCGGTAGCTCACCGACGCGTCCGGGAAGATGCCGCCGGAGTCGGCGAGCTGCACCTTCACGGTGTACGGACCGAGGCCGATCAGGGCGTCGGCGCCGACGTAGCGCAGGCCGACGTAGACGATCCCGATGATCGAGATAACGGCGAACAGCGCCACCAGTCGCAGCGTCTTCGTCCCGATCATCGACCGTTCCCTCCGCCGAGGCCGGGCAGCTGGGGCACCAGCCCGGCGGTGTTCTGGGAGCCCCGCTGACCCGCTCCACCTCCGGCGGCGTCACCCGCCGTCGGGGTCGTGCCCGGTTGCTGCAGCAGCTCGAAGATGGCGTCGACGCCCGGGACCTGGTTGCTGTTCAGGAGCGTGGTCAACAGGCTCTGGAGGTTGATCTGGACGCTGACGTCGATGTTCGCGAAGTCGCCCTTGATGACGTTGAGCGAGTTGTCGGCGAACGGGATCGTCAGCAGGATCTGCAGCGACCCGGGCAGGGCGTCCCCCGCCTCGACGAGGTTCCCCAGGATCGGCTGCAGCGCCCGCAGGTCGGCCAGGGTGTTGGCCTGGCTGCGCCTGATCACGTCGACGCCGACGTCGGAGAGCCGCTTGAGCGACTGCAGCGTCTCGACGAGCAGCCCGCGCTGCTGGTTGAGCACGTCCAGGCCGGGGCCGAGGTTGTCGATGACGTTGGCGATCCGGGCTCGCTGGTCGACGAGGGTCCGCGTGAGGCGATCGAGCGAGTCGATGGCCCGCACGATGTCGCCCTTCTGCCGGTCGAGCGTGCCGACCAGGGTGTCCAGGTTGCCGAGCAGCGCCCGCAGCTGCTCCTCGTTGCCCGAGGTCGCGGCGTTGATCTCGCGGGCGATCGTCTGGATCTTCTCGACGCCACCCCCGTTGAGCAGCAGCGACAGCGCGCCGAGGACCTCCTCGACCTGCGCGCCGACGTCGGTCTGGTCCACCGGGATCACGGCGCCCGAGGCCAGCCGGCCCCGCGGCGGCGCCATCGGCGAGGGCAGCAGCTCGACGAACTTCTCCCCGAGAAGGCTGGTCTGTCGCAGGCGCGCCGTGGCGTTCTCCGGCAGGTTCACGGCTCCGTTGACCTCGACCACGACCTGCGCGGTCCAGCCGTCGGGAGCGAGCGAGACCTCGCGCACCACGCCGACCGGCACGTCGTTGACGCGCACGCTGTTGTTCGGCACGAGGTCGACGACGTTGGTGAACTGCGCCGTCACCGTGTAGGGGTTCGGCCCGAGGGCCGCCCCGCCGGGGAGCGCGACGTCCTGGATCGACTGGACGCCGCACCCGGTGAGGGCGAAGATCGCCACCACGAGCATCGTCGCCAGCCGGGCGGGGCGCGGCAGTGCCCTCACGGTCGTCCGTGGTGCGCTCATCGGTCGCCTCCGACCGTCTCGAAGCCGAGGATGCCGCTGCCGGGCTGGACCGGCGTGGCGTCGTCGCCACCTGCCGCGCCACCGGCGCCACCACCCTCTCCCGTGGTCGGCGCGTCCGCACCGCCGCCAGCACCCGCGGGCGGACCGCCGGCGAGGGCCGTGACGGGCACCAGCGCACTGAGGTCGGGCTGCTGGGAGAGGACTCCCAGCAGGTCGAGGATCGGGGCGAGGGAGAGCCCGAGCGCCGAGTCCGGACGCACCGTGCCGTTCTCGTCGACCCCGCCCAGGAGCGCGCCGCACACCACCGACGCACGGGCGACGTCCGTGAGGAGCGGGTCGAGCGGGGCCTGGAGGGCGTTCGGCAGTCCGGGCTGGTTGACCAGGAGGCTGCACAGCAGAGCTCGCGGGTCGAGACCGGCGCCGAGGAGCTCCGGGGCGAGCACGGGACGCACGTCGAGCGTTCCGGAGGTCGCGTTGTACGAGTTCGTCAGGTTGCCCAGCGCGAGCGGGGCGACGTTCGTGAACTCGGTGACGGCGCGCCGCTGCCGCACGAGGATGTCGGTGATGTTCGCCAGCCTGCGGACGTCGGTGCGCAGGATGTCGCGGTTGTCCCGGATGAACCGAGCGACGTCGTCGAGCGCCGGCGGGAGGGTCCGCAGCACCGTCGAGAGGTCGCCGCGCTCCGAGGCCAGGAACCCGGAGATGTCGGCGAGCTGGTTGTTGAGCGTCCGCACCGCGCCGTCGTTGCGGGCCAGCATGTTCGTGAACTGGCCGAGGTTGTCGACCGTCGCGAACAGGTTGTCGCGGTTGTCGGCCAGCGTGCCGACCGCGCCGCCCAGCTCGGTGATCGTGCTCTTGAGCAGCTCACCGTTGCCCCCGAGGGCCCCCGCGGAGGAGCGCAGGAGCTCGTTGAGCGCACCCGCCTGGTTCGCGCCGTTCGGTCCGAGCGATCGCGCGATCTGGTCGAGGCTCTGGTAGACGCGGTCGAGCTCGACCGGCGTGCTGGTGCGCTCGACCGTGATCATCGCGCCGTCCGCGAGCTGCGGGCCGCCGTCGTAGGTCGGGCCGAGCTGCACGTAGCGGTCGCTCACCAGCGTCGGCGCGACGATGACGGCCTGGGCGTCGGCCCGGACCGGGGCGTCGTTGTCGACCTTGAGGACGACCCGCACGATGTCGCCCTGCGGGACGATCGCGTCGACCGAGCCGACCGGGATGCCCTGGATCGTCACCTCGTTGTCGACGTAGAGGCCGACGGTGTTGTCGAAGTACGCCGTGACGGTGCGCTGGCTGCCGCGCTGCAGGGCGTACCAGAGCCCCGCGGTCGCCAGCAGCGCCAGGACCAGCGCCACCGACAGCGTGCGCGCGGCGCTCTCGAAGAACGTGACGAGACGGTTGGACATCAGTTGCCTCCGCCTTCCCCGTCGCCGGCGGGAGCACCATCGGCTGGTGCGGCACCCGCGCCGGGGAGGAGCCTGGCGCCGCCCTCGGCCGGTGTGAGCGCCTGGAGCAGCGCAGGCACGTTCGGCACTCCGTTCGGGAAGAGAATCTGCAGCTGTTCGGCGCTGAGCCCGCCGCCGGTCAGCAATCCCTGCAGCGTCGTGAGGTCCTCCGGGCTGAGGCCCTGGATGACCTGGACCAGCTGGGCCGGGTCGGACGTCGGACCGAGCAGCTCGGGCAGCGTGACGCCCGCGAGCTGCGCCAGCGCGTTGCCGAGGATCTGCTGGAGCAGCGCCGGGTTGAACAGCCCGGCCAGGTCGGTCGGATCCAGGCCCGAGCCCGGGTCACAGGTCTGGTCGCCCGGCGGGTCCAAGTTGCAGATGTAGGCGTCGAACCACCGGCCGTTGCCGACGACGTTCGCGAACACCCGCACGAACGGTGCCAGCAGGCGCAGCCCGTTCTCGAGGTTCGCCGAGTTCTCCTCCAGCGTGCGCAGCACGCCGTCGAGCGACTCGAGCGTGGGTCGCAGCGTCGCCTCGTTGTCGGCGACGAGCCCGCGCAGCTGCTCGGCGAGCGCGATCGTCCCGGTGAGCAGGTTGTCGATCGCCGCCTTGCGGGCCCGCAGCTCGGAGAGCAGCAGGTTGCCGTCGTTGATGAGGCGCTCGATCTCGCCGTCGCGGTCGGCGAGCACCTGGGTGGTGGTCCGGGTGTTCGCGAGCAGGCGGGCGAGCTCCTGGTCGCGCGACGAGATCGTCCGCGAGAGACGGCTGAGGCCGTCCAGCGCGCCGCGGACCGGTCCGGCCGCCCCGTCGAGGGTCTCGGACAGCACCCCGAGGCTCTGGGCGAGCTGGTTCGTGTCCAGGTCCTCGACCGTCGTCGAGAGCTGGGAGAACGCCTGGATGACGTCGAACGGCGCCCGGGTGCGTGACCGCGGGATCCCCTGGTCGGGGTCCAGTGGCTGGTCGCCAGCGGGCTCGAGAGCGATGTACTTCTGCCCGAGCACCGTCTTGATCTCGATCGACGCCGAGGTCCGGTCACCGATCCACGCGTCGGGCGCCTTGAAGGAGACCACGACGTCGTTGCCCTCGAGGGTGAGGTCGGTGACCGTCCCGATCCGGATGCCCGCGATGCGGACGTCGTCGTCGGGCTGCACGCCCGCCGACTCGCTGAAGCGGGCCGTGTACGTCGCGCCCTGCCCGATGAGGGGCAGGTCGCGGATGTTCAGGGAGGCGGCGGTGAGCAGCAGCAGGATCACCAGGCTGGCCGCGCCGATGGGGAGGGGGTTCCGCTTGCGGAACGGCTTCATCCTTGGCATCGCTGCGCCGTATCCGGGAGTTGGATGACCGACCCGAGGTCGATCTCGGGCAGGGGGAGCGGGTCGAAGCTGACGGTGCCGCCCACCGCGCACAGGTAGAAGTTGAACCAGGAGCCGTAGCTGCCGGCCCGTCCGAAGTTGTTCGCCTTCTGCGGGGTTCTCACGAGGAAGTTCTCCACGAGGCCCCGATTGCGGTTGAGGTTGTCGGACAGGCGCCCCAGCTGGACGATGTCGTCGCGCAGTGGCGGCCGCGCCTCGTCGAGGAGTCCCGCGGTGGTCGTGGTCAGGTCCGCGATGGGTTGCAGGGTCTCCCCGATGCGCACCCGGTCGGCCGCGAGGCCGCTGACCAGCTGCTGCAGCGACACGATGAGCCCCGAGAGCCTCTCGTCGCGAGCGTTGACCGTGTCGAGCACCAGGTTCAGGTTGTTGATCAGCGACCCGATGACGGCGTCGCGGTCGGCGATCGTCGACGTCAGCGACGCGGTGCGCGCGAGCAGGGAGTTGACGGTCCCGCCCTCGCCCTGGAGGACCTGGATGATCTCGAACGACAGCTGGTTGATGTCGTTCGGGCTCAGCGCCTGGAACAGGGGCTTGAAGCCGTTGAACACCACGGTGAGGTTGAGCGGCGGGCGCGTCTGGCTCATGGGGACCGTGTCGCCGGGCCGCAGGGTCGCGTTCATCGGCCCGTTGCCGCGGGCCACCTCGAGGTACCGCTGCCCGACGAGGTTCTGGTACTTGATCGAGAAGATCGACCCGACCGGCAGCCTCCGCGCCTGGTCGACCTTGAACGTCACCTCGGCGACGTTGCGGTCGACGAGCTGGACCTCGGTGACCTGACCGACGCGGACGCCCGCGATGCGCACGTCGCTGCCGGCGATGAGACCCGAGGCGTCGGTGAACCGCGCCTTGTAGTCCTCGGTGCTGCCGAAGTAGCTGTTCTGGATCGCCGTGAGCAGCAACGCAACCGACAGCACGGTGACGATCGTGAAGATGCCCAGCTTGATCAGTGGTGCCGCGAGCCCCCTCACCGGACCACCGCCTGCGCTCCGCGCAGCGTCGCCGCGTTCATGTAGGGCGCGAACGACGGCACCTCGGACGGGCGCAGGCCCATCTGCATGGCCGTCACCTCGGTCACCAGCCGGCGCTCCTCGGGTGAGTTGGGGGTGTTGGGCAGGCCGATGTTGGCGCCGTCGACGCGGCCGGACGCAGACTGACCCTCGGTCCGCCCGCCGCCGGACGTCCCGCGTGCCGACGCGGGCGAGTCGTCACCGGTCTGCGAGTCCTCGTCGATCTCCTCGCCCTGACCACCACCAAGGGCGTCGTCGGTGGCACGTGACCCCGCAGGCGGGTTCGACCCGTCCTGGATCTGGCCGCCCGGCGGCTGCTGGGGCGCCTGGCCCTCGATCTGGTAGCAGCGCGGGCCGCGGTCGTCGAGGTACTGGGGCTCCTCGCCGGGCACGTACTTGCCGTTGTCGATCGTGATCTCGGCCTCGATGAGGACGCCGGTCGTCGGACTCAGGACATTGTTGATCTTCGGCGTGAGGTCCGTGAGCTGTCGCAGCAGGCACGGGAACTCCGAGCTGTAGCGCGCGAGCGTCTCCAGCGTCGGCCGGGCCGAGGCGGCCAGCGCGATGATGTTGTCGCGGTTCGCGACGAGGAAGTCCGTCGTCACGTTCGCCGCCGACGTCACCGACCGGAACGTCGACTCGAACGCCGCGCGCTGCTCGACGAGCGTGCGGCTCGTGGTCACCAGGTTGTCCAGCGCCAGGATCAGGTCCGGCGCGGCCTGGTTGTAGATGTCCGCCGTCGGCGCGAGGGCCCGCAGGTTCGCCTGCAGGTCGGGCAGGGCCGGCTGGAGCCCCTCGACGTACTGGTTGAGCAGCACGAGGGTGTCACCGAGCTGCTCGCCGCGGCCCGAGAGCGCCTGCGAGACCGCCCCGAGGGTGTCGGAGAGCTTCTGCGGCTGCACCGCCGTGAGCACCGGGAGCAGGTTGTTGAGGACCTCTTCGGTCTCGGTCGCGTTCTCCGAGCGGTCCTGGGCGATCGTGTCGCCCTCCTGCAGCGGCCGGGGGCTCGCGTTCGGCGGGATCGCGAGCGACACGTAGCGCTCGCCGAAGAGCGTCTTCGGGATCAGCGTCGCCGTCGTGTTGCTCGGGATGGTCGGCAGGAAGTCCGGGTCCATCGCCATCTCGACGACCGCCCCCGACCCGTCGCTGTCGACCGAGGTGATCTCGCCGACGATGACGCCGCGGACCTTCACGTCGCCCTGCTTCGAGAGCTGGTTGCCCACCGTCGCCGTGCGCAGGTAGACGGTCTCGGTCGACTTGAAGACCTTGTTGAAGTTGGCCAGGCACAGCCCGACGATCAGCGCCATCACCAGGAGCAGCGCCAGGCCGGACATCCGCCGGCGGAACGGGCTCAGCGGCGGACGCTTGTCCTTGACCGGCGGCTCGTACGCCTCGCGCTCCTGCGTCGGGGCGGTCATCCGGCGATCCTGATCGAGGTCGTGGTGCCCCAGATGGCCAGCGTCAGCAGGTTGTCGAGGACGGTGAAGATGACGATCGAGTTCCGCACCGCGTTGCCGACCGCGACGCCCACGCCGGCCGGGCCGCCGCTGGCGTTGTAGCCGTAGAAGCAGTGGATGAGGATGATCGCCAGGGCGAACACCAGCACCTTGCCGAACGAGTACAGGACGTCCTGCGGCGGCAGGAACAGGTTGAAGTAGTGGTCGTAGGTGCCCGGCGACTGCGTGTAGAAGTTCGTGACCAGCAGCCGCGCGGCCAGGTACGACGCCACCAGGCCGATGACGTAGAGCGGGATGACCGCGATGAAGCCCGCGACCACGCGGGTGGTGACGAGGAACGGCAGCGACGGCACCGCCATGACCTCGAGCGCGTCGATCTCCTCGGACACGCGCTGGGCGCCGAGCTGGGCGGTGAAGCCGGCGCCGACCGTCGCGGACAGCGCCAGCGCCGACACCAGCGGCGCGACCTCGCGGGTGTTGAAGTACGCGGTGACGAAGCCGGAGAACGCCGAGGTGCCGATCTGGTTCAGCGCCGAGTAGCTCTGCAGACCGACGACCGAGCCGGTGAAGAACGTCAGCGTCGCGACGATGACGACGGTGCCGCCGATGAGGGCGAGCGCGCCGGAACCGAACGCGACCTCGGTGAGCAGCCGGAGGACCTCGCGCTGGTACCGCGTCACCGACTTGGGGATCCAGCCGATGGTGCGCGCGTAGAAGGACGCCTGGTCGCCGAGGGTGTCGAGGACACCGAGCGGCGCGTCGACGGCACGACGTGCGCGAGAAGTGATCGTCATCGAATCCTGGCCTGGGGAGCGGCGGTCAGAAAACAGACCTTGGTCAGAACTGTCGGGGCACTCAGAACTTGGTCGGGGGAACGAGGTTGAGGTACACGGCCGTCACGATCACGTTGATCGCGAACAGCAGGATGAACGTGATGACGACGGCCTGGTTGACCGCGTCACCGACGCCCTTCGGGCCACCCGCGGGGTTGAGGCCGCGGTACGCGGCAACGATCCCGGCGGCGAGCCCGAACAGTGCGGCCTTGATGAAGCCGACGAGCAGGTCGGTCGGCTTGGACAGGGCGGAGAAGCCCTGCACGTAGGCGCCCGGGGTGACGCCCTGGAGCACGACGTTGAAGTAGTAGCCGCCGGCGACGCCGACGATCGAGACCAGCCCGAACAGCAGGGCGGACACGAGGATCGACGCGAGGACGCGGGGCACGACGAGGCGCTGGATCGGGTTGATGCCCAGCACCTCCATCGCGTCGATCTCCTCGCGGATGGTGCGGGCGCCGAGGTCCGCGCAGATCGCCGAACCACCGGCCCCGGCCACCAGGAGCGCACAGATGACCGGCGCCGCCTGCTGGATGACGGCCAGCGTGCTCGCCGCGCCCGAGAACGACTGGGCACCGAACTGCCGGATCAGCGACCCGAGCTGCAGCGAGATGACCGAACCGAACGAGATCGACACCAGCGCCGCGGGGAGGATGCAGACCCGCGAGATGAACCAGCACTGGTCGATGAACTCGCGGGTCTGGAACGGGCGCTGGAAGATGCCGACGACCACGTCGAGGCCCAGGGCGAACAGCTTCCCGGTGGACGACAGGGCGCCCGCGCCGGGGAAGTTGCCGGCCGCGAGGCGGTTGCTCACGAGTCACCCCGGCGGAACATGCGGCGCAGGCCGCCGAGGACACCCTCGTCGTTGTCCTCCCGGCCCCGCGGGACGCCCTGCTGCCCCTCGGACGGGCCGCGGCCCGTGCCGTCGCCGGCCGGCGGGGCCTGCTCCGGGGAGCCCGGGCCACCCTCCGCAGCCGGGTCGGACGTCGCCCGCCCCTCGGGGTCGGGAGCGGCGTCCTGCCCGGGCGTCGGCTGCGCCCAGCCCGAGCGCTCCGCCTCCCGGCCGGTGCGCTGCTGCTGGCCCTGCTGCTGCTGGCCCTGCTGCTGCTGCACCGGCTGCTGGGTGGTCGGCTGCTCGTCGTCCCGCGCCGGCCGCGCCGCCATGGGGACGAGGCCGGCCACACCCTGCTCGCCGGTCTGCTCCGGGTTCTCCGGCTCGTCGCCGCGCCAATGGTGTCGTCCGGCGCCGGCGGCCCCAGCCGCCCCGGCGGCCCCTGCGGCCGCCGCGCCCTGCTGCTCCTGGGTCTGCTGCTCCCCGGACTGCTGCTGGGTCTGCTGCTGCTGGGTCTGCTGCTCGCCGGAGCCGTCGACCGCCTGGAACTGCTCGGTCTGCGCGTCGTCGGGGCCCTGGTCGCCCTGGTCGTCGCTGTCCTGGTCGTCGCCGGGCGCGTTGCCGGCCTCGTCGGACTGCTCGTCCTCGCTCTTGGTGTGCTCGCCCGCCTGCGGCAGCACCACGGTGCCGCCGGCCTCCTCGTCGGCGGGGACACCGACGAGGGGCTCGTCGGACTCCGGCGGGGCGGGCGGCGCCTTGCGGGCCTCGGCGTCGGCGTCGGGGTCGCCGCTGCCGGCCTGGTCCCCCTCGCCCTCGCCCTCCTTGGAGCCGCCCTCGACCAGCGAGTTGTCCTCGGCCTCGGCCATCGCCTGGTAGCCGAACGGGTCGGCGTCCTCCGGCGGCTGGTTGTAGGTGATCTCGATGAGCTCGGTGCGGTCCTGGTCGCGGGAGATCCCGTACCGCTCCATGTCGTCCTCGGTCAGCGACTCGAGGATCGCGGTCTGCGCCTTCGGCGGGAGGGTGTGCAGGACCTGCATGACGCGGTCCTTGCGCCGCTGCACCGCCTTGCGCTCGGGCAGGCCCTCCGACGGGTCGAGCTGGGGGTCGATGAACGACTCCTCCGACTCCGCCGAGCCGCCCTTCTTCTTCAGCTCCTTCATCTCGGCCTCCATCTGGGCCGAGTCCTTCTCCTCGGACATGCCGATCGGGCCGATGCGCCGGCCCTGCAGGAACTGCTGGACCACCGGCTCCTCGGAGGTGAGCAGCACCTCGCGCGGGCCGAACATGACCAGGTTCCGGCGGAACAGCATCCCGATGTTGTCGGGCAGCGACCGCGCGGTGCCGAGGTGGTGGGTGACGATGAGGATCGTCGCGTCGAGCTGGGTGTTGAGGTCGACGATCAGCTGGTTGAGGTACGCGGTGCGCACCGGGTCCAGGCCGGAGTCCGGCTCGTCGACCAGGATGATCTCGGGGTCGAGCACCAGCGCGCGGGCCAGCCCGGCGCGCTTCTTCATGCCGCCGGAGATCTCGCCGGGGAGCTTGTCCTCCGCACCGCCGAGCCCGACCAGGTCGAGCTTCTCCATGACGATGTCCTTGATCTCCGACTCGCCCTTGCGCGTGTGCTCACGCAGCGGGAAGGCGATGTTGTCGAAGATGTTCATCGACCCGAACAGCGCACCGTCCTGGAACAGCACCCCGAACAGCTTGCGGATCTCGTAGAGCTTCGACTCCGAGCACCGCACGAGGTCGGTGTCGTGGATGAAGATCGAGCCCTTCTCGGGCTTGAGAAGGCCGATGATCGACTTCAGGAGCACCGACTTGCCCGTGCCCGACGGGCCGAGCAGGACGCTCACCTCGCCGGCCGGGAGCGTCAGCGTCACGTCGGACCAGATGTTGGAGCTGCCGAAGGACTTCGACAGGTTCTTGATCCCGACTTCGACGCCGGCCATGCAGTTCCTCCCGCGATTGCCGTTGGTGTCGACACGTGCAACGCCTCGCTACCGACGTCATCGAGCCGGCACCCCCGGAGAGGGGCGTCACGTCTTCAACGACGGGTGGTGAGGGAGGTTACTCGGACGGAAAGTTGGGCAACGGCCGGGTCGTCGTAGGCCTCACACCCCGCGTGTGCTGGGCCGACCGGGTGGCGACGAACGGAAGGGTCCACGCGTTCGGTGGAGCCTCGGAACCGTTCGTCCCAGGAATCGGCATCTCGTCGCCGGGCCGGGCGACACCCGTTCGAACGGATCTTCCCGGGCGCCGCGCGGGCTCCGGACGGCCCCGGAGACGACGACGGGGCGGGGACCCGTTGGTCCCCGCCCCGTGCGTTCCGTGCTGCGCTCGCGCGCGTCGATCAGGTCAGGCTGATCTTCGCGCCGGCCTCCTCGAGCTTGGCCTTGGCCGCGTCGGCGGCCTCCTTGTTGACGCCCTCGAGGATAGGCTTCGGGGCGCTCTCGACGAGCTCCTTGGCCTCCTTGAGGCCCAGGCCCGAGACGACCTCGCGGACGACCTTGATGACCTGGATCTTCTTGTCGCCGGCGCCCTCGAGGACGACGTTGAACTCGTCCTTCTCCTCCTCGGCGGGCGCGGCGGCACCGCCGGCGGCGGGGGCGGCGGCCGCGGCGACCGGGGCGGCCGCGGTGACCTCGAAGGTGTCCTCGAACTTCTTCACGAACTCGGAGAGCTCGATGAGGGTCATGTCCTTGAAGGCGTCGAGCAGCTCGTCGGTGGACAGCTTCGCCATGGTGGCGCTCCTAACGGATGAAACGGTGATGGGGGTGGGTGGGCCCGGTCAGGCCTCGGACGTGGCCTCGGACGGGGCCTCGGTCGCGGCCTCGGCGTCGGCGGACTCGACGGCGGCGACGGCGTCCTCGGTGCTGGCGCTGCCCTCGGCCGCGCGCTTGTCCTGCAGAGCGGCCGCGAGGCGGGCGATCTGCGAGGCCGGGGCGTTGAACAGGCCGGCGGCCTTGGCGAGGTTGCCCTTCATCGCGC
Source organism: Actinomycetospora aeridis (assembly GCF_037400275.1). Classification (NCBI taxonomy): domain Bacteria; kingdom Bacillati; phylum Actinomycetota; class Actinomycetes; order Pseudonocardiales; family Pseudonocardiaceae; genus Actinomycetospora; species Actinomycetospora aeridis. The sequence continues at coordinate 640,778 of NZ_JBBEGL010000004.1, forward strand.
CGGCGAGCTTGCCGAGCAGCACCTCGCGCGACTCGAGGTCCGCGAGCTGCGTGACCTCGGTGGCGGAGAGCGCGCGGCCCTCCATGTAGCCGCCCTTGACGACCAGCGCCTTGTTGTCCTTCTGGAAGTCGCGGAGCGCCTTGGCGGCGTCCACGGGCTCCCCGCTGACGAAGGCGATGGCCGTCGGGCCGACGAGCAGGTCGTCGAGGCCCTCGACCCCGGCGTCGGCGGCAGCCCGCTTGACCAGGGTGTTCTTGGCGACCGTGTAGTTCACGTCCGAGCCCAGCGACCGACGAAGCTGCGTGATCTGCTTCATCGACAGGCCGCGGTACTCGGTGACGACCATCGCCGAGGCGTCGCGGAACTCCGCGGCGATCTCGGCGACCGCGGCCACTTTGTCGGCAGCCGGAGCCCGGGTCTCATCTGCAGCCATGCGCGCCTCCTCTCTCGTACTCGGGCGACCGCGATGGCTCTCGGTGGCCCGGAACGACGAACGCCCCGTGCACAGGTGCACGGGGCGTCGGGACGGCGCACAGGTCCGAGACCTGGCGGTGTCGCGACCCTCGTCCTCCTGCGCGGGACGCCCCGTCGTGGGGCCTTCGTCCACCCCGGGCGGGCCCGGGGCGGAGACCAGCGGTCTCGGGTGGATCGGGGTGTTCGATCTGGTGCTCACTGTACGCGGCCCCTCGGGGCGCCCTGCGCAGCAGGGTCGCCCCGAGGGAGCGCGCTACGCCTCGGCGGAGAGCAGGTTCCGCGTGCGGTTCGGGTCGACCGGGATGCCCGGGCCCATCGTCGTCGTGACGGTGATCTTCTTGATGTAGCGGCCCTTGGCGGCGGCCGGCTTGGCGCGCAGGATCTCGTCCAGCGCGGCGCCGTAGTTCTCGACGAGCTTCTCGGTGTCGAAGCTCGCCTTGCCGATGATCAGGTGCAGGTTCGCCTGCTTGTCGACGCGGAAGTTCACCTTGCCGCCCTTGATGTCGCCGACGGCGCGGGCGACGTCCGGGGTGACCGTGCCGGTCTTCGGGTTCGGCATCAGCCCGCGCGGGCCGAGGATGCGGGCGACGCGGCCCACCTTGGCCATCTGGTCGGGCGCGGCGACGGCGGCGTCGAAGTCGAGCCAGCCGCCCTGGATGCGCTCGATGAGGTCGTCGGACCCCACGACGTCGGCGCCGGCGGACTCGGCGGCCGCGGCCGTGTCGCCGGTGGCGAACACGATGACGCGGGCGGTCTTGCCGGTGCCGTGCGGCAGGTTCACGGTGCCGCGGACCATCTGGTCGGCCTTGCGCGGGTCGACGCCCAGGCGCATGGCGACCTCGACGGTCGCGTCCATCGAGGTGGTCGTCGTCTCCTTGGCGAGGTTGACGCCCTCGAGGGGGGTGTAGAGCTTGTCGAAGTCCACCTTCTCGGCGGCCTGCTGGTACTTCTTGCTGCGCTTCATCTCTGTCCTTCGGGAACGGATCAGGTGTGGTCAGGGCTGCGCGGCCCTCCCACGGTGCCGACCGGCGCGTGCCGGTCGACGCGGGTGACGCCGGTCAGTCGGAGACGGTCAGACCCATCGACCGGGCGGTCCCGGCGATGATCTTCGACGCCTGGTCGAGGTCGTTGGCGTTGAGGTCCTGCATCTTGGTCTGCGCGATCTCGCGGACCTGGTCCTGCGTCACCGAGCCGACCTTCTTGCTGTGCGGCGTGGCGCTGCCGGACTTCACACCGGCCGCGGCGAGCAGGAGCTTGGCCGCCGGCGGGGTCTTGAGCTCGAAGGTGAAGGAACGGTCCTCGTAGACCGAGATCTCCACCGGCACGACCTGACCACGCTGCGCCTCGGTGGCGGCGTTGTAGGCCTTGCAGAACTCCATGATGTTGACGCCGTGCTGACCCAGGGCCGGGCCGACCGGCGGGGCCGGCGTCGCCGCGCCGGCGCTGATCTGCAGCTTGACGACCGCGGAGAGCCGTCGCTTCTTCGGGGGCATGACTTCCTCGTTGTTGCGGGTGGGTTCGGGTTCTAGATCTTGGAGACCTGGTTGAACCCGAGCTCGACCGGGGTCTCCCGGCCGAAGATCGAGACGAGCACCTTGAGCTTCTGCGCGTCGACGTTGACCTCGGAGATGCTCGCCGGGAGCGTCGCGAACGGGCCGTCCATGACGGTGACCGACTCGCCGACCTCGAAGTCGACCTCGACGGCGGGCTTGCCGGCGAAGTCCTCGGCGCCGGCCTTCTCGGCACCCTTGGTCTTCTTCGGCGTCTCCTGGCGGGGCAGGAGGAACTTGACGACCTCGTCGAGGGTCAGCGGCGACGGGCGCGACGTGGCACCGACGAAGCCCGTGACGCCCGGGGTGTTGCGCACCGCGCTCCACGAGGCGTCGTTGAGGTCCATCCGCACGAGGATGTAGCCGGGCAGCACCTTGCGCTGGACCTGCTTGCGCTGCCCATTCTTGATCTCGGTGACCTCCTCGGTGGGCACCTCGACCTGGAAGATGAACTCCTCGACGTCCAGCGTCTGGACACGGGTCTCGAGGTTGGCCTTCACCTTGTTCTCGTAGCCCGCGTAGGAGTGCACGACGTACCAGTCGCCGGGGGCGAGGCGCAGCGAGTCCTTGAGGGCCTGCGCCGGGTCGACCTCCTCCTCCTCCTCGACCTCGGCGGCCTCGGCGGAGACCGGCGCAGCGTCGGTCCGGGGGTCGACCTGGAGGTCGTCCTCGGTGTCCTCGCGGGCGGCGATGTCGCCGGTGCCGGCCGACTCCTCGGGGAGGTCGGAGTCGTCCTCGTCCGCCGGGGCACCGAGCGCGGCACGCGCCGCCTGCAGGTCGGCCTCGGGGTCGACCGTGTCCTCGGCGTCGTCGGAGTCCTCGTCCTCCGCCTCGCGCGCCTCCTTGGCCACGCGGGCCACCTCGGCGTCGTCGAGCGTGGCGGGGTTCTCCTCGGTGCTGAGGTCCCCGTAGGTGCCACTGCCCTCACGGACCATGACACCGCGCGTGCGCGACTCGCCGACGAGCTCGGGCTCGCCGCCGTCGGGGGTGCCGTTCTCGGACTCTGCGCCGGATCCTGCGGAGGTCACTTCTGTCTCACTTCCTTTGCACGGCGGGCACCGCGACGGTGCCCGGCCGGCCGCTCGGCGGAACGGTCAGCCGAAGAGGGCGAACACGGCCTTGGCGAAGACCCAGTCGAGGCCTGCCACCAGCGCCACCATGAACGACACGAACACGAGGACGACGAAGGTGTAGACCACGATCTGCCGCCGGGTGGGCCAGTGCACCTTGCGGAGCTCGGCCACCACCTCGCGCAGGAACCGCTGCAGGCGGGCGAACAGCGACCCCTGCGACCCGGCCTGGGTCCGGTCCCGCGTCGGGGTGGCCGTGCCCTTGCCCGTCGCGCGACCGCTCTCGGTGTCCGCGTCCGCGCCGGCGCCGTTCCCGGCCGCCCCGGCGCGCCGTCGACGGCCGGCTGCGGTGACCGGACGGGCGTCGTCGTCGTCGCTCGCGCGCCGACGCCGGCTGCTGTCCTCGCTCACTGCGCCGTCCTCACCGTCCTCGTCCACCACCCCGCCGGGCCGGCGGGCTTCACCGTCGCATCGGTGCAGGGGCGACAGGACTTGAACCTGCAACCTGCGGTTTTGGAGACCGCTGCTCTGCCAATTGAGCTACGCCCCTGTGGCGTTCCCGGAGGAGCGCCGTGGGACGGGGCGACGTCGATCCACACGACGACGAGCGCGCGGGAGCGACGGACGAACCGTCCCGAGCAGCAATGCTACGTCAAGCACCGGAGCCGTCCGGCGCCGGGCCCCGGGGACCGCCCGGGCGACGAAGAGAGATGCGGCCGTCTCCTAGGATACCGGGACATGGCATCGGTCACGTCGTCGTCCTCGGTCTCCCTGCAGCCCTCCGCCACCGATCGCCGCATCTCGGCGCGTGTCGGCGGGATCGCGGAGTCGGCGACGCTGGCGGTCGACGCGAAGGCCAAGGCCCTCAAGGCCGCCGGCCGTCCGGTGATCGGCTTCGGGGCCGGGGAGCCGGACTTCCCGACGCCCCAGCCGGTGGTCGACGCCGCCATCGCGGCGTGCTCCGACCCCAAGAACCACCGCTACTCCCCCGCGGCCGGCCTGCCCGAGCTGCGCGACGCGATCGCCGCGAAGACGGCGCGCGACTCGGGGTGGCAGGTCGAGGCCCGCCAGGTGCTCGTCACCAACGGCGGCAAGCAGGCCGTGTTCGAGGCGTTCGCGACGCTGATCGACCCGGGCGACGAGGTGCTGCTGCCCGCGCCGTACTGGACGACCTACCCCGAGGCCGTGCGCATGGCCGGTGGCGACCCCGTCCAGATCGACACCGACGAGTCCACCGGCTTCCTACCGACCGTCGAGGCCCTCGAGGCGGCCCGCACGCCGCGGACGAAGGCGCTGCTGTGGTGCTCGCCGTCCAACCCGACGGGCGCGGTCGCGCCGCGCGAGCTCGTCGAGGCCGTCGGGCGCTGGGCCGCCGAGCACGGGGTCTGGGTGATCGCCGACGAGATCTACGAGCACCTCGTCTACGACGGCGCCGAGCACGTCTCGATGCCCGTTGCCGTGCCCGAGGTCGCCGACCACTGCGTGGTGCTCAACGGCGTCGCCAAGACGTTCGCGATGACCGGGTGGCGGGTCGGCTGGATGATCGGCCCCGCCGACGTCGTCGCGGCCGGCATCAACATGCAGTCGCACCTGACCTCGAACGTCTGCAATGTCGCGCAGCGCGCGGCGCTCGCGGCCGTCACCGGGCCGCTCGACGCGGTCGCCGAGATGCGCACGGCGTTCGACCGTCGCCGCCGCCTGATCGTCGAGCTGCTCTCCGGCATCGAGGGCGTCACGTGCCCGGTGCCGCAGGGCGCGTTCTACGCCTACCCCTCGGTGGCCGGGCTGCTCGGCAAGGAGATCCGCGGCGAGCGCCCGCAGACCAGCGTCGACCTCGCCGCGCTCGTGCTCGAGCACGCCGAGGTCGCGGTGGTGCCGGGCGAGGCGTTCGGGAGCCCGGGCTACTTCCGGCTCTCCTACGCGCTCGGCGACGACGACCTGCGCACCGGCGTCACGCGCATGGGCGACCTGCTGGCGGAGGCACGCTGAGACCCGCGAACATCCGCGCCGACGGTCCCGCCGGGACCCCGAGTACGTCCGAGGAGTGCCGGTGGGCCGTCCCCCGATCGTCCTGCGCCTGTTCGTCGCCGTCGCCGTCGGGCTCCTCGGGCTCGCCGTCACGCCCGTGGCGATGGGCGCCCCGGCGGCCGCCGGGCAGGCCTACGTCGCGCTCGGCGACTCCTACACGGCCTCGCCGCTGACCGGCCCCCTCGCCGGTCCGCCGCCGGGCTGCCTGCGCTCGACGAACAACTACCCCCACCTCGTCGCCGAGGCCACCGGCGACCGGCTCACCGACGTGAGCTGCAGCGGCGCGCAGACCAAGGACTTCGCGGCCCCCCAGGCCGTGCAGGGCGGCGAGAACCCGCCGCAGTACGACGCCCTCGGGGCGGGCACCCAGCTCGTCACCGTCGGCATCGGCGGCAACGACATCGGGTTCTCCGAGATCGTCCAGGCCTGCGTGAGCCCGACGCCGTTCGGGACGCCGTGCCGCGACCGGTACACCCAGGGCCCGCACGACGAGCTCTCCGCGCGCATCGACGACCTGGGCGACCGGCTCGACGACGTCCTCGACGAGGTCCACCGCCGCGCCCCGGGCGCCCGCGTCCTGCTCGTCGGCTACCCGTCGGTGCTGCCGGCCGAGGGCCCGGGCTGCTACCCCGTGGTGCCCTACACCCCCGGCGACGTCGAGTACCTGCGCGGCGTGCTCTCCCACCTCAACGAGGAGATCGCCGACGCCGCCTCGGACGGCGACGCGACGTACGTCGACACCGCGACGCCGACCGTCGGCCACGACGTGTGCGCCCTGCCCGGCGAGCGGTGGATCGAGGGCCTCGTGCCCACCGCCCCCGCGGCGCCGGTGCACCCCAACGCCCTGGGCTCGGCGGCCCTCTCCCGCGCCGTCCTCGCGACCCTCGGCGTCCCCGCCCCGGCCTGACCGTGCGCGGCGCGGGGTCCGCAGCGAACGGGTATCTCGCTGCTTCTAGGCGCGCAAACACCGCGTTCGCGAACGCCGCGCGCTGCTGAGCCGTTCGCGAACGGGGACTTTCGACGCCTAGAAGCAGAGAACAGCACGTTCGCTGCACACCCCGAGCGAGCCGAGCCGGCGGTGCCTAGCGGGGGCGGACGGTGGCGACGGCCTTGCCCAGCACGCCGCGCCCGTCGAAGGTCGCCGTGACGCTCACCGTGCGGGTGCCGTCGTCGGCGACGTCGGTGACCTTCGCGCCGAGCTCGACGGACGCGCCGGCGTCGTCGTCCGGCACCACGACGGGCCGGGTGAAGCGCGAGGTGAAGGCGACGACGGCGGCGGGGTCGCCGGCGAGATCGGCGACGTAGCGCGCCGCCAGGGACATCGTGAACATGCCGTGCGCGATCACCCCGGGCAGCCCGACCTCGAGCGCCACGCGCTCGTTCCAGTGGATCGGGTTGAGGTCGCCGGACGCGCCGGCGTAGGCGACGAGATCGGCACGGGTGATCGTCACCGTGCGGGTCTCGAGCTGGTCGCCCGCGCTCGCGTCGAACAGCGCGCTCACGCCTCGCCGTCCTCGTCGCCGGCGCGGCCCACGAGGGTGGCGCGGGTGGTGGCCACGGTCTCGCCGTCGGCGTCGGCGACGTCGACGCGGAAGGTGATGACGTCGTTGCCCGCGAGCTCGCGGATCTCGTCGACGGCCACGACCGAGGTGACCACGTCCCCGGCGTGGAGCGGGCGGGTCAGCTCGAAGGTCTGGTCGCGGTGGATCACGCGCGAGAAGTCGAGGCCGAGCGCCGGGTCGTCGACCACGCGCCGGGTCGCGGGCCAGGTGAAGACCACCGGGAACGTCGTCGGGGCGACGACGTCCGGGTGGCCCGCCTGCCGGGCGGCCTCACGGTCGTGGTGCACGGGGTCGTCGGCGCCGACCGCCGCGGCGAACTCCCGGATCTTCTCCAGCGAGACCTCGTAGGTCTCCGCGGGCCAGGTCCGGCCCACGAAGGACGCGTCGAGCGGCACGGGGCCGCGCGTCAGCGGGTCTCGCGGTGGCCGCGGTGCGTGCCGCAGTGCGGGCAGAACTTCTTGATCGTGAGGCGATCGGGGTCGTTCCGCCGGTTCTTCCGCGTGATGTAGTTGCGGTTCTTGCACTCCTCGCAGGCCAGCGTGATCTTCGGACGGATGTCGGTGGTGGCCACGGAGGTTCCTCTCGTCACGGTGTTGCAGCACTGGCCGCGGGGCGGACCCACGACCCGGGTGGTAGCGGTGGCCGGACTTGAACCGGCGACACAACGATTATGAGCCGTTTGCTCTACCGACTGAGCTACACCGCCGCGGTGAGCACTCGCCACATGACACTGAGACGATCACGTGGCAGGGCGAACCCTGGTCCGCCGGCCTGCTCACCGAGAGCCCCTTTACGGAATCGAACCGTAGACCTTCTCCTTACCATGGAGACGCTCTGCCGACTGAGCTAAAGGGGCCTGCCCCGGAGGGCCGGTCATCAGAGTACATCGGCGGGTCACGCGATCAGTGTCCGGGGTCCCGGCGCCGCGCCCGGCTCGCCGGGGTGCACGTCGAGCGAGTCGAGCCAGGAGTCGAAGCACCGCGCGGGCAGCGGCCGGGACACCAGGTAGCCCTGGGCGACGTCGCAGCCCATGTCGACGAGCGCGGCCCGGACGGCAGCGCGCTCGACGCCCTCGGCGACGACGGTGAGGCCAAGCGTGTGGCCCATCTCGACGATCGCGCGGACGACGGCGACGTCGCCGTACTCCGTGCCCATGCCGAGCACGAAGCTCTTGTCGATCTTGACCTGGTCGACGGGGAGGCGGCGCAGGTGGGCCAGCGACGACTGGCCGGTGCCGAAGTCGTCGACGGCGAGGTGGCAGCCCAGCGCGTGCAGACGCCGCAGGACGGGCAGCGCGACCTCGCGCTCGGAGGACACCCCGGACTCGGTGAGCTCGAGGGTGAGCAGCTCGGCGGGCACGCCGTGGACGGCGAGCAGCGAGGCCACCTCGTCGGGGAAGCCGGCCGACCCGAGGTTGCCGACGGACACGTTGACCGCCACGGACAGCCGCATCCCGCGGTCGAGCCAGCGCCGGGCCGCGGCGAGCGACTCGTCGAGCACGAACGATGTCAGCTCGGCGATCTGGCCGGTGGCCTCGAGGACGGGGACGAACTCGTCGGGCAGGAGCAGGCCGAGCTCCGGGTGGTCCCAGCGCGCGAGCGCCTCGACCCCCACCACGGTGCGCTCGCCGAGGGACACGACGGGCTGGAAGTCGACGCGGACGTCGCGGCGCGAGACGGCCGCCGAGAACCCGCGGATGAGGCGCAGCCGGCGGGCGGCGCGCTCCCCCATGCTCGGCTCGTAGCAGCGCACCGGGTCGCCGCCGTCGCGCGTCGCGGCGAGCGCCACGTCGGCGCGGCGCAGCAGGGCGGCCGTGCGCTCCGGGCCGGCCTGGACGTCGGCGAGCCACGGCCCGTCGGCGGCGACGCCCACGACGACCGGGGGCTCGAAGCGCACGCCCTCCACCAGGTACGGGGCGAGCAGCCGCTCCCGCAGGTCCTCGGCCGCGGCGTGGGCCTCGTGGCCGTCGACCCCGGGCAGCAGCACCGCGAACGTGTCGCCCTCGAGGCGGGCGGCGACGGGCTCGGCGCCCGCGAGAAGGGGGAGGCGGACGCTCACGAGCCGCTCGGTGGCGAGGCGGACGAACACCTCGCCGCGGGCGTGACCGAGCGTGTCGTTCACCTGGCCGAGCAGGGCCAGGTCGACCACGGCCACCGCGCCGCCCGGGGCGACCGCCGCGTGCAGGAAGCCCTCGCGGTTGAGCAGGCCGGTGAGGGGGTCGCGGTGGGCGTCACGGCGCAGGCGTGCGGCGAGCGCCTCGGCCTCCGCGTCGTGCCGGCGGCGGCGCGCCCACTGCACCAGCAGGCCGACCACCGAACCCACGATGACCAGCACGAGCAGGCCGCCCAGGACCAGCACGGCGACGGGTGAGACCTCGTCGGGGGCGGCGGGAGCGGGGGCGGCGAGAGCGGGGGTGACGACCGCGGCGACGGACGACGCCACGGGAGCGTGGCTCACGGCACCACACTCCTTCCCGGTCGTCCCCCGACGTCTTCCGGACCCGCCGCCGACCGCATCCTCGCCGCGTTCACGGTCGGCAACAATTCGTAATCACTTGACTGCCGAGTAGTTCACTCGCCCGGACCATCATGCACCTAGTACCCGCTCCAACGATGACCCACCGGTACAGATGTGCACGACGGCGCACCCCGTCCGTGTCGTTCGGGGGAGAACCACCCGACCGGCCCAGCACACGACCGTCCGGCCGCTCTCGCTGCGCTGCGGGACGTCCGCTCTGGTGGGATGGCGGGCGGCGTCGCACGGCGCCGGACGGCGGCGACCGGGAGTGGGGTACGACGTGGCCGACGAGGGGCGCGGGGCCGTCAGGGGTGTGCGGGCGGGGATCGTGGCGACCGGCAGCGAGCTGCTGACCGGGCGCATCACCGATCGCAACGGTCCCTGGGTGGCCGAGCACCTCGGCGAGCTCGGCGTCGAGGTCTCCCACCTCCTGCTCGTCGGCGACCGTGGCGAGGACATGGCCGCGGCGCTGCGGTTCCTCGCGGGCGACGGCGTCGACCTGATCGTCACCACCGGCGGGCTCGGTCCCACGGCCGACGACCTGACCGGTGAGGTCGTCGCCGCGGCGACCGGGCGGCCGCTCGAGCTCGACGAGCACATGGAGAAGGTCGTCGGCGACATCATCAGCAAGTTCGCCGACCGCCTCCGGTGGGACGCCGACGCCCTCGCGGCGGCCAACCGCAAGCAGGCGATGGTGCCGCGCGGGGCGACGCCGATCCGGCCCGCGGGCACCGCGCCGGGGCTGGCCGTGCCGCCGCATCCCGAGCGGGGCGGCCCGACGGTGCTGGTGCTGCCCGGGCCGCCGCGCGAGGTGCGCGCGATGTGGGACGAGGCGTTGGCGTCCGGGCCGGTGCGGGAGGTCCTCGCCCGGACCGCGCCCTACGACGAGACCCACCTGCGGCTGTTCGGCGTGCCCGAGTCCGAGATCGCCGCGACCCTGCGCGACGTCGGCGAGACCACGGACCTCGCGCCGCTGGAGATCACCACGTGCCTGCGCGACTTCACCCTCGAGGTCGACCTCCGCCACGCCCCGGGCTCGACGGCCGCGGCGACGGCGCGCGACGCGGTCGTCGCCGAGATCGACCGCCGGCACGGACGCACGGTGTTCTCCCGCACCGGCCAGTCGATCGACGAGCTCCTGTTCGAGCTGCTCGACGGGCAGGTCGTCGCGACGGCGGAGTCGTGCACCGGGGGTCTGCTCGCGGGGCGTCTCACCGCCCCGGCCGGCGCGTCCGCCCACGTCGCCGGGGGCGTCGTCTCCTACTCCAACGACGCCAAGGCCGACCTGCTGGGCGTGCCCCGCGAGCTGATCGAGGCCCACGGGGCGGTGTCACCGCAGGTCGCCGAGGCCATGGCTGACGGCGCGCTCGCCCGGTTCGGCGCGACGATCGCGGTGGCGATCACCGGCGTCGCCGGCCCGGGCGGGGGCACCGAGGCCAAGCCCGTCGGCTACGTCTGCTTCTGCGTGCGGACCTCGGACGGGCGCACGTTCTCCCGCGACCCGGTGCTGCCCGGCGAGCGCGGCGACGTCCGCGAGCGCTCGGTCGTGCTCGCCATGCACCTGATGCGCCGCGTGCTCACCGGCGAGGGTGAGCCCGCCCCGGTCTAACCGGCGACACGCGCGATGAACGCGCTGACGTCGTCGAGGATCTCGGCGTTGGTGGTCTCGTTGAGGACCTCGTGCCGGGCGCCGGGCTCGATCCGAGTCGTCTGGTCGCTGCCCGCGAGCTTCTCCATGACCGGGCGGGTGGAGTCCAGCGGCACGAGCTGGTCGTCCTCGCCGTGCACCCAGAGCACGGGCAGCGCCCCGAAGCCCGGCCCGGCGGCGATGGTGTCCACCGAGGCCACGAACGCCTCGAGCGTCGGGCGCCTGAACGCCCCGTGCCACACCAGCGGGTCGGCCGCGTAGGCCTCGCCGACGGCGGGGTCGCGGGAGAGCACCGCGGGGTCGATGGGGACCTCGGGGATGGGGTCGTACTCGAGCAGCCCGAAGATGCCCGGGCTCCCGCCGACGACGGGGCCGGTGAGCACGAGGCCGGCGAGCACGTCTCCGGAGCGCTGGGCGTAGCGCGCCGCGATCAGCCCGCCCATGGAGTGCCCGAGCAGCACGACCGGCAGGCCGGGGTGCTCGTCCTGCGCCAGGCGGCGGACCCGGTCGAGGTCCTCGACGACGTCCTCGAAGTCCTCGACGACCACGCGCTCGCCCTCCGAGCGTCCGTGGCCGACGTGGTCGGGCGCGTAGGCGACGCCGCCGTCGCCGGCGAGGCGGTCGAGGACGTGGGCGTAGCGCCCCGAGTGCTCGCCGTAGCCGTGGGCGACGAGCACCACCCGCCGCGGCGGGCCGTCGGGGTCGCGCCGGCGCACCACGATGCGCCCGCGGGTGCCGTCGATCTCGAGGTCGGTCTCGGTGCCGGTCATGCGGGCGTCTCCAGGGCTCGGTGGGCGGTGGTGACGCCCAGGACGGCGTCGACCACCAGGTCGGGGTCGTCCCACATCGGCACGTGGCCGACGCGGGGCAGGCGCACGAACTCCGCGCCGGGGAGACGCTCGCGCAGCGCGACGCCGTGACGTCGCCAGGGGATCAGCCGGTCGCGCCCGCACCAGGCGACGCGCACCGGGCAGGGCAGCGACGGGAACGGCGCGACGCCCCCGTGCTCGGCGGCGCCGTCGAGCAGCTCGCGGAGGATCACGCACCCGGCGAGGTCGTCGAAGAGCTCGCCGACGTCGGCGGTGGGCACCCGGTCGCCGCGCTCGAGCACGCGGGCCAGCAGCAGGCGGCGCAGCCACGGCCGGCGCGCCGCGGCGCGGGCCGTCGGCGACCCCGCGAGGGCCGCGCCCAGGCGGAACGACCAGCCGAGACGTCGCAGGTCCCAGGCCGAGCCCCACCCGCCGGCCGGCGACAGCGCCACCACCGACCGGGCGCGGCCGCGCCGGGCGAGCTCGAGCGCCACCCACCCGCCGAGGGAGTTCCCGACGAGGTGGGCGGTCGGTATCCCCGCGGCGTCCATCTGCGCCTCGACGTCGTCGACGATCCCGGCGACGCCGACCGGCGTGCCGTCCGGCCACGCCGCCCCGCCGCGGTGCCCGGCCATCGTGGGGACGAGCACGGTGTGGTGCGCCTCGAGCGCGCTCCGGACCGGGTCCCAGGCACGCGCGGACATGCTCGCTCCGTGCAGGAGCACCAGGGGCTCAGCCACGCGACCGCCCCAGCGCCAGCACCTCGGCGAACCCGTCGGCCAGGTCCTGCTCGAAGCCCGCGAGGTCGGTGAACGACGCGGCGTCGAGGTTCGCGGCGACGCAGCAGGTGTCGCCGTGGGTGACCATGGCGATCATGGCCGCGCAGCCGGGCAGCGGCGCGAACGGGTAGCTTCGCACGATCTTCGCCCCGGCGAGGAAGGCGTCGTCCCGCAGGCCCGGGATGTTGCTGGCCTGCAGGTCGTTGCTCTTCGTCGCGCCGCCGCCGAAGCCGGCGACGACCGCGCCCGGCAGCCGGGCGAGCCAGGCGCTGACGATCTCGACGCTCTCCAGCGCCGGCTCGCCGAGCGCGATCTTCATCCGCCGCCGGACGTCGACCACCCGCGCGGCCGGGTCGGCGATCCCCACCGGTGCCGACAGCCGGGCGGGCGCGAAGTGGTTGCCGCCGGGCTCGTGCTCCTCGCGGCGGATCGACACCGGCAGCGTCACGGGCATGAGGCGGTCCGGCGGCAGCGGTTCGCCACGGCGCTCGGAGTAGCGGCGGAACGCGCCCAGCAGGCCGGCGACGTAGGCGTCGTTCACCGAGCCGCCGACCGACTTCCCGGCCGCGCGCAGCTCGGCGAACGGGACGTCCAGCGTGCGGAAGCGCCACGACGGGCTGCGGTGGGCGAGCGCGGGCAGCGGCGGTGCCGGTGGCGGCGAGAGGACCCGGCGGGCCGAGACCACGTAGGCGACGGCGTCGCGGACCGCGCGGTCCGGCCGGACCAGCGAGGAGGCCACGCCCAGCAGGCTCCGGGCGGCCCCGCCCACGAGCCCGAGGTCGCTGCGGACCTGCCGCACCACCTCGTGGGACAGGGTCGCCGGCGGCCCCGACGGCGGCGGTGGCTGGGGCTTGTCGGTCATCGGCTCGCGGGAGCGCGAGTGCAGCCCGGCCAGCAGCTGCGCGAGGCCCATGCCGTCGGAGAGGACGTGGCTGAGCTTGAACACCAGCGCCGCCCCGCCGTCGGGCAGCCCGCCGACGAGCGTCGCCTCCCACAGCGGGCGCGACGGGTCGAGCGGCGTCATCGCGATCTGCTCGGCGAGGGTGAACAGGCCCGGTGTCCCGGCGCCCTCGGGCAGGCGCAGCCGACGCAGGTGGTAGTGCAGGTCGAAGTCGGGGTCGAGCGCCCAGTGCGGCGTCCCGGCCCCGAGGAACGGCGTGACGATCCGCTCCCGGAACCGCGGGACGACCCGCGACGCCCACTCGGTGGCCGCGACGAACCGGTCCCAGTCGGGCTCCAGGTCGAGGGTCTCGACGATGACGACGGTCGAGCGCATCCGCGGGTCGGCCTCGACGCGCCACATCAGCGCCTCGAAGCCCGTGAGCTCCTCGGAGCGCGACCACAGCAGACGGCCGTCGTCGCTGCGGGGCGGGGTCGGGTCGAGACTCATCGCGCCCCCTCCAGCACCGCGACGAACCGGTCACGGACGTCCTCGACGTGCTCGGCGAGCGTGTCCACCGACCACGACGAGGTGTCGACGGGCGGCAGCACGTCGACGTGCACCGTGCCGCCGCGCAGCGTCTGGTGCCCGCGCCACATCACCTCGCCGGCGTCGTGGATGACGATCGGGACCATCGGGACGCCCGCCTGCAGCGCGATGTGGAACGCGCCCTTCTTGAACCGGCCGAGCCGCGGGGTGGGCGAGCGGGTGCCCTCGGGCGCGATGGCGAGCGACCAGCCCTCGTCGCGCAGCTTGCGCACGGCGGGCTCCAGGGCCTCCTTCGCCTGCCGGGTGTTGCCCCGGTCGACGAACGCGACCCCCGCCAGCCTGAACATCGCCCCCCACAGCGGGATCGAGGCGGCCTCGGCCTTGGCGACGCCGGTGAACCCGCCGCGCAGCAGCTTCATGAGCAGGGCGACGTCGATCTTGGACTGGTGGTTGAAGACGAAGACGCACGGCCGCGACGACCACAGGTGCTCGGCGCCCGTGACCTCGACGTCGATCCCGGCGAGCGCGAGGCCGACGTCGCCGGTCACCGAGCACGTCAGGTCGACCATCTGGCGCCGCGAGCGCCGGGCGAGCCCGACCGCGGCCGCCGTCCCGGCCGCGCCCAGCAGCGCGCCGTAGAAGCCCGCGGTGCGCAGGACGTCGCCCGGGGTCGCGAGCGCGCCGCCCCGTGGCTCGGTGGGCAGGACCGGCCAGGGCCCGCCGACGGGGGTCCCCGACTCCGCGACCGCCACCACGAGCGGGTGCTCGGCACGGTCGAGCAGCGCCGCCGCGCCGGGCCCGGCGTAGGCGAAGGCCACCGCCCGCTCCCCCAGCGCGGCCGCCTTGCGCTCGCCGCGGCCGTCGAGGAGCACGGGTCCGGCGACCTCGCCCGTGAGCTCCTCGCCCGTCGCCGCGACCTCGGTGGCCACCAGCTCGTCGGCGCCGAGGTCCTCGGCGACCGGCGCGAGCACCGGGCGGGGCGCGTGCCCGGTCAGCACGACGTGGTGCCCGGCGCGTCGGTGCTCCATGACCAGCGACCACATCTCGGGGCGCAGCGCGGCGCCGAGGTCGTCGCGCAGGACGGTCCGCGCGCGCCGGGCGAGGGTCGTCGCGTCCTCGCCCGCCCAGCCCGCGACGAGCCGGCGGACCGCGGCCTCGTCGTCACCCGCCCCGGCGAGCAGCGCGACGTCGCCGGGCAGCGCGCCCCACGCGGTGCGGCCCGACCGCAGCGCCTCCCCGGCGTGCGCGGCGACCGCGGAGCTCGCCAGCAGGGCCGTCTCGTCGACGACGGCGACGCTGCCCGCGGGCGCGGCGCGGACGGCGGCGCGGTGGGTGTCGAGCACGGAGAGCTCACTGCGGCGCGGCACCGAGCACCTCCTCGCGCAGCTCGCCCTCGCGCTCGCCGGCGCGGCGCAGGCGGTCGCGCACGGCGGCGACCTCGTCGCGCCAGGCCGCGCGGGCGGCCGGTGTCGCGTCCGCGCCGAGCAGGCCGCGGTTGTCGGCGGCCCGCAGGGCCGTGGTGAACAGCTCGCGGGAGACCACGTCGGCGCCCTGCAGCCGCTGCTGGCGCCACCACTGCTGCCCGAGCCCGGTGCACGCGTCGAGGAAGGGACCGCGGTCCTCCAGCGCACCCCCGGACGCTCCACCGTGCTCGGCGAGCACCGTCGCCACCACCCACTGCGACTCGACGAACGGCAGCAGCGTGCGGGGCGCCACCAGCAGGTCAGCCTTCCCGAGGAGGTCGGCGACGGCGCCGGTCGACGTCGGCGCGTCCCGCCCGGGCGCGAGGCGCTCGAGCTCGCCGAGCAGCTCGTCGCGGAAGTCGCGCTTGCGGGGGAAGAAGAACTCGAACTTGAGCAGGTCGCGCAGGGCGAGCGCCTCCTCCCAGCACGCCTCGAGGACCTGGTCGCCGGTGAGGTCGCGGCCGGAGTCGGCGACGGCCACCAGCGCCGTCTCCAGCACGGCGCGGGTGAGCAGGTGGTGCAGCACGCCGTTGCGGTAGAAGGCCGCGACGTGGTGGCGGTCCGGCCCGATCGACCACACCGTCTGCGGGCCCTCGTCGAAGCGCTCGACCACGCCGACCGACACGAGCCGCTCGAGCGTCTCCGCGAGCCCGTCGTCCGCGTCGAGGTCGCCGATGGCGGGCTCGTCGGCGAGCAGCCGCCGCACGGGCGCGACGACCCCGCGGACCTGCTCGAAGGTCAGCGCGCGCCCGGCGGCGCCGAGCAGCGCGAACGTGACCACCGACGTCGGCGTCACCGGGGTGGCCCGGTTGATCCCCACGCAGACGCGGAAGGCGACCTTCTCCAGCTGCGACGGGCCGTCGCCGGCGTCGTCCAGAGCCGCGCGCAGCGCGACGGGCTCGCCGAAGCGGATGCGCGCGGAGCCGATGCGGCGCTGCTGGTCGCGCATGTAGCCCGCGAGCCAGCCGAGCCCCTCGGCCTTCTTCCCCGCGCCCCCCTGCTCCGCGGCGAGCGCGCCCACCTCGTGGAGCTGGTCGTAGTGCAGCGACACCGGCACGAGCAGCGGGTCGTACCCCGGCGAGTCGGCGGGGAGCTGGTCGGCGGCGTCGACGAGGTAGCGCAGCAGCCCGTACTTCGGCGGGCGCAGCTTCCCGGTGCGCGTGCGGCCGCCCTCGATGTACCACTCGAGGTTGAAGCGCTTGTCGAGCAGATGGCCGAAGTACTCGCGGACCGCGAACTTGTAGATCGCGTCGTCGCCGAAGCTGCGGCGGATGAACACGATCCCGGCCCGCCGGCCGAGGGTGCCGAGCGGCCAGAACGCGAGGTTGTTGCCGCCGAGGACGTGGTTGCGCGGGAAGTCGTGGGCGTGCAGCACCTCGGCGAGCACCAGGGGATCGGCGTAGCTCCGGTGCGAGGGCAGGAACACCAGCGGCCGGGTCCGGCCGAGCTCGCGCAGGTCGGGCAGGCTCGAGGTGTCGACGTCGAGGTCCCACGCCCGGCGGTGCAGCGGGCTCATCACCGACCGGAACGCCTCGATCGCGGGCGGGCTCTGCACCGCGGCCATCTCCGCCAGGCAGCTCGCCGTGCGCGCGAGCACGTCGTCCACCGACATCCCGAGCTCCCGCGCGAGCGCCTCGGCCCGCGCCCGGACCGCCGACGACGCGACGATCTGCTCGGCCATGAGGCGCGGCACCTTGTAGCGGTCACCGGTCAGCCGGCGCTCGGCCCGGTCGCAGGCCAGCGTCGCCCGTCGCCGCACGAACGCGACGAAGCCGGCGCCGTCGGGCGCGCCGACCTCCTGGTCGCCCTCGCGCCGCAGCTGCTCGACCGTGGCCGCGTCGCCCGCGACCACCCGGCCGCGCGCCGGCGACCAGCCCCGCACGCGGGCGTGCGCGTGGCGCAGGCCGCGGCGACGGGCGCTCAGCGAGAGCAGGTCGCCCAGCGCCGGGGCGTCGGACGAGGCCCGCTCGGCGGGCGGCCAGACCACGCGGACCGGCACCACCGTGGTGTCCGGGCCCGCGCCGTCGAGGGCCCCGGCGAGCTCGCGGGCGCCGTCGGGGACGACGCGCACCCCGTTCCCGCCGTAGGTCGTCTCGGTCCACTCGCGGACGAGCTCGCGCTCCGCCCGTGACCGTGCCCCGGACAGCACCAAGGTCGCCACTCTGCGCCCCCTCACCGCCCCGTGGGGGACGGGCTCAGCCCCCGAGCGAGCAGGGCATGGTCTTCACCGCGTGCACGAAGTTGCTGCGCAGCATCTCCGGCGGCCCGACGGTCAGGCCGGGGGCCCGCGTCAGGAGCTCGGAGAAGATCTGCCGCAACTGGGTGCGCGCGAGCATGTTGCCCAGGCAGAAGTGCGGTCCGCCACCCCCGAAGCCGACGTGCGGGTTGGGGTCGCGGGACAGGTCGAAGGACTGCGGGTCGGCGAAGACCTCGTCGTCCCGGTTGCCCGACTCGTAGAACATGACGACCTTGTCGCCCGCCGCGATCCGCTGTCCGCGCAGCTCGGTGTCCTCCACCGCGGTCCGGCGGAACGTCAGCACCGGCGAGGCGTGCCGGACGAACTCCTCGACCGCGGAGCGCATCCGGCCGTCGAGGTCCTCGGCGAGCCAGGCCCGCTGGTCGGGATGCTCGGTGAGCCGGAGCATGGAATGGGCGATGGTGTTGCGCGTGGTGTCGTTGCCGGCCACCGACAGGAGCACGAAGAAGGCGCCGATCTCCGGGTCGGTGAGGCTCTCGCCGTCGACCTCCGCCTGGACCAGGTTGGTCATGAGGTCGTCGCGGGGGTCCTGGCGGCGGGTCGCGACGAGCTCCATCGCCGGGCCGAGCAGGTCGTTCAGCGCCTGCCCGGCGGCCGCGACCGGGTCCTCGAGGCCCAGGTTCTCGAGCACGTCCGGGTCGTTGGTCGCGACGAGCAGGTCGGCGGCCTCGGCGAGCGAGTCCTGGTGCTCCTCGGGCGCGCCCATGAGGTCGTAGATCGTGCCCATCGGCAGCTGCTTGGCCACGAGCTGCACGAAGTCGCCGTCACCCTCCTCGAGGAGGCGGTCGACGATCGTGCGGGCGCGCTGCGCGATCCGGTCCTCGACCCGCGCCACCTGCTTCGGGGTGAACGCGGCGCTGACGATCTTGCGGAGCTTCGTGTGCCGCGGCGCGTCCATGGCGAGGAACGACTGCGTCGCCTCGAGGATCTCCGGCGGCGCGTCCTGGAGCTGCACGCCCTGCCCGGAGCAGAACAGCTTCGGGTTCTTGCTGACGTGCCCGATGTCGGAGTGACGCACGACGGCCCAGAAGCCGGGGTCGTCCGGGTTCGGCATGAGCATGCCCTCGGCCGGACGGTGCCAGGAGACCGGTCGCTCGCGCCGGAGCTCGGCGAACGTCGCGTCGCGCTCGGCCATCGGCCGGCCCCAGAAGTCCAGCGAGGACAGGTCGAGGGGGTCGAGGTCGGGCTTCGATGCGGTGGTCACGTGCTCGCTCCCTGCTGGGCCTTCTTCGCCTCGCGCTGCTGGCGTCGCTGCTCGGCGAGCTCGAGGGCGTCGTCCCAGGTCTTGCGCCCGCCGATGAGCCGGCGGTACTTCATGACCTCGGCGGGCATGTCGACGGCCAGGGCGCCGACGATGCGGTCGCCGGCGCGGTAGATCGCGGTGAACGGCCCTCCCTCGGCGTCGTCACCCGCGACGACCTCGACGTGGTCCCCGGCCGCGATCCCCACGAACTGGACGCGGCCGTCGTACCAGTCCGACCAGAAGTACGGGACGGTCTCGTAGGGCTTGGCCGACGACGGGTCGACGGCGTGCCGGGCCGCGCGCCCGCCCTGGTCGGCCGCCGAGGTCCAGTGCTCGAGGCGCATGGTGCCCCCGGCGACGTCGCTGAACAGCGCGTTCGGCCAGCGCGCGATGTCGCCCGCGACGTACACGCCCGGCGCCGCGGCGAGGGTCTCGTCGGCCACGACCCCGTCGTCGATCGTCAGCCCGGAGCCCTCGAGCCAGTCGGTGGCCGGGCGGGCGCCGATGCCGACGACGAGCACGTCGCTGTCCACCCGGCTGCCGTCGCCGAGGCGCACGCCGGTGACCCGGCCGTTCTCGGCCAGGACCTCCTCCACCGCCACCCCGGTGCGCACCTCGGTGCCGTGACGGCGGTGCAGGTGGGTCAGCGCGCGGCCCATGCGCTCGCCGACCGCGCGGGCCAGCGGGGTCTCGAGCGCCTCGAGGATCGTCACCTCCAGGCCCAGCGTGCGGCCCACCGCGGCCACCTCGGAGCCGATGAACCCGGCCCCGACCACGGTCAGCCGCCGCGCGCCGCCGCGCAGGGCCGCGCGCAGGGCGATCGCGTCGTCGAGGGTGCGCACGGTGTGCACGCCCTCGATCCCCTCGGTGCCGGGCAGAGCCCGGGCGTGCGCACCGGTGGCGATGACCAGGCCGTCGTAGGACAGCGTGCGCTCGCCCACGGTGACCGTGCGCGCGGTGGTGTCGAGCTCGGAGGCCGGCGTGCCGAGCACCAGCTCGACGTCGAGGTCGCCGGCGAAGGTCTCCTCCTCGCGGTAGCGCGGGTCGGGGCACTCCTCGGCGGAGAGGTACTCCTTCGACAGCGGCGGCCGGTCGTAGGGCAGGTGCTCCTCGGCCCCGACCAGCGTCACCTCCCCGTCGAACCCGTCCCGCCGGACGGCCTCGACCGCCCGCAGCCCGGCCAGCGACGCCCCGACCACCACCAGGTGCGTCACGCCCTCACTCGCCCTCGAGCGACAGGGCCTCGGTCGGGCACGCGGCGACGGCCTCGCGGACGTCGCTCTCCATCCCCTCGGGGACCTCCTCGGCGTGCACGATCAACGACCCGTCGTCGTCGACCTCGAACACGTCCGGGGCGAGCGACTCGCACATGCCCATCCCGGTGCAGCGGTCCCAGTCCACGTTGATCTTCATCCGTCGGCCTCCCTGCGGGTGGTGTCCTCGGCGGCTGCGCTCGCCCCGAGGCCGCGCGGGGCGACCATAACGTACGTTGTGCTACGGAGCGAGAGCTGCGTCACCGTGCCGACACCGTAGGTGACGCCACCCCCGACCGGGCGGGAGCGCGCCACGACAAGCCAGCCGCGGCAGAGGACGGAGGCGACGAGCCGCGCCGTTCCCGTCGTGAGAGCGTCCCCGGTGAACTGTTCGTGCACGGGGAGGGAGCACCGGACGTGAGCACGCCGACCGCGCTGTCGATCACCCGCGACGGCGGTGTCGCCACGGTGCGCCTCGAGCGCCCGCAGGCGGCGAACGCCCTGGACCGCACTCTGTGGCACGAGCTGCGCGCGACCTTCCGCGAGCTCGACGAGGACCCCTCGGTGCGCGCGGTGGTCCTCGCCGGTGCCGGGAAGCACTTCTGCGCCGGCATCGACCTCTCCATGCTGGGCGAGATCGCGGGGATGGCCCCGGAGGGCGCCGACCCGGGCCGGGCACGCGAGGCGCTGCGCCGCCTGATCCTCGACCTGCAGGACGTGCTGACCACCGTCGAGCGCTGCCGGGTGCCCGTGCTCGCCGCGATCCAGGGCGCGTGCGTCGGCGCCGGACTCGACCTCGCCGTGGTCTGCGACCTGCGCTACGCCACGCCGCGCACGAAGTTCTCGCTGAAGGAGGTGGACATGGGGCTCGCCGCCGACGTCGGCGTGCTCCAGCGCCTGCCGCGCCTCGTCGGCGAGGGCCGTGCCCGCGAGATGGCGTACACGTGCCGCGACGTCCGCGGTCCCGAGGCCCAGGCCACCGGCCTGGTCAACGCGTGCCTCGAGTCCGACGACCCCGAGGCGCTGCTCGCCCACGTCACCGAGGTCGCCCGGGGCCTCGCGGCCAAGTCGCCGCTGGCCCTGCGCGGCACCAAGCACGCGATCACCTACGCCCGCGACCACTCCGTCGCCGACGGCCTCGACCAGATCGCGACGTGGAACGCCTCGGCGCTGATCTCCGACGACCTCACCGAGGCCGTGACCGCCTTCACCCAGGGCCGCGCCCCGGACTACAGCGACTGATCTCCGGTCGCCTCCGCCCGCCACGGGTCCGCGGCGGGCTCCGGCGACACCCAGCCGAGGTCGGCCTGGGCCCGCACGGCGACCTCGTACTCGTCGAGCAGGTCCGACAGGTCGACGTCGACGACGCCCGCGATCTGCTGGTGCCCGGCGAGCACGGCGATCCCGAGCGCGGCGAGGCGCTCGCGCGCCCGGGCGTCGGCGACGACGGGGGCGAGCACGTCGGCGAGCGCACCCACCCGGCCCCGGTCGACGGCGCGCTGGGCCGCCTCGACCGTCGGGTCGACCGTGGCCCAGGCGCGGATGGCGGTCTCGGCCTCGTGCGGGATGGTCAGGGCGAGGTGCTTCATCAGCGTCACGCGCTCGACCGGGTCCTCGCTGGTCGCGTTGACCATCTCGACGAGACGCCCGACCTCCTCGCGCTCCCAGTGCTCGAGCAGCGCGGCGACGAAGCCCTCCCAGCTGCCGAAGTGGTGGTAGAAGGACCCGCTGGTGACGCCCACCGCCGCGCACAGCTTCCCGATGCGCAGGCCGTTGCGGCCCTCGCGGGCGAGCAGGCGCAGCGCGTGGTCGAAGTAGGCCTGCCGGGTCGCCGTCGGCATCGGCCTCGTCCTCCCCGCGGCGATCGGTTCCCCTCGAACAGAACATAATCTACTCTACGGCCGCCGCTCAGACGTGATCTCCGAGGAGCCGACGATGTATCCCGGGACGTTCGCCGCCACCCATCCCGACCGCCCCGCGGTGATCATGGCCGAGACCGGGGAGGGCCTGACCTACCGCCAGCTCGAGGACGGCTCGGTCCGGCTCGCCCGCACGCTGCACGAGCACGGCCTGCGCCGCGGCGACGTCGTGGCCCTGCTGTCGGACAACCATCCGCGCGTCTTCGAGGTCTACTGGGCCGCCCAGCGCGCCGGCCTGCTCGTCACGGCCGTCAACCACCACCTCTCCCCCGACGAGGCGGCCTACATCGTCGACGACTGCGGAGCGCGTGCCCTCGTCGTCTCCGCGGCCAAGGACGACCTCGCCACGGCGATCGTGGACGCGACGCCGCACGTCACCCTGCGCCTCGCCTTCGGCGGCACGGTGGCCGGCCACCGGGACTACGACGAGGTCGTCGGCGCGCAGAGCGCCGAGCCGATGGCCGACCAGCCCCGCGGCGGCGACATGCTCTACAGCTCCGGCACCACCGGGCGCCCGAAGGGCATCAAGCCGAACCTGCCCGAGCGGCAGATCGACGAGCCCGGCGACCTCTACATCGCCGTGTTCAAGCCGATGTACGGGTTCGGCGAGGACACCGTCTACCTGTCGCCGGCGCCGGTGTACCACGCCGCGCCGCTGCGCTTCGGCGCCACGATCCAGTCGACCGGCGGCACCGTCGTGATGATGCACCGCTTCGACCCCGAGCAGGCCCTGGCCGCGATCGAGCGCTACTGCGTCACCCACAGCCAGTGGGTGCCGACGATGTTCGTGCGCATGCTCAAGCTCCCCGACGAGACGCGGCACCGCTACGACGTCTCCAGCCTGCGCGTGGCCATCCACGCCGCGGCGCCGTGCCCGGTCGACGTCAAGCGGGCGATGATCGACTGGTGGGGCCCGGTCCTGTACGAGTACTACAGCTCGAGCGAGGCCAACGGGATCACGTTCATCAACTCGGCGCAGTGGCTCGAGCGTCCCGGCTCGGTCGGGCTGGCCGGGCTGGGCACCATCCACGTGTGCGACGACGAGGGCCGCGAGCTCGCGTCCGGCGAGGTCGGCACCGTCTACTTCGAGCGCGACATGGTGCCCTTCCGATACCACAACGACCCCGAGAAGACCCGGGGCGCGCAGCACCCCGAGCACGAGACGTGGACGACCACCGGCGACCTCGGCTACGTCGACGACGACGGCTTCCTGTACCTCACCGACCGCAAGAGCTTCATGATCATCTCGGGTGGCGTGAACATCTACCCGCAGGAGATCGAGGACGTCCTCACCCTCCACGACGCGGTGTACGACGTCGCCGTGATCGGCGTGCCCGACGAGGAGATGGGCGAGTCGGTGTTCGCCGTCGTCCAGCCCGCCCCCGGCCACGAGCCGACCGACGCGCTGGCCGAGGAGCTGCTCGAACACGTCCGCGCGCGCATCGCGCGGTACAAGACGCCGCGTCGCCTGGTGTTCACCGACGACCTGCCGCGCACGCCCACCGGCAAGCTGGTCAAGCACCGCCTGCGTGAGCGCTACGCGGCCGGGGAGTTCGCCGTCCTGTAGGCCCGCTCAGAACAGCGAGCGGAAGAACTGCGCGATCGACGACAGCGCCTGGCCGATGATCGCGACGATCGACCGGACGACGTCGGCGGCGCCCTCGGGCTGCGAGATCACGAAGAACAGCAGCACGGCCACCACGACCAGGATCAGGAACCGCCTCGCCTGTTTGGACATGCGCTCGCGCCGCTCCCGTCGTGCCCCGTCGTGCCCCGGCTCCCCCGCGCCGCGTCCGTGGGTGGGCGCGGTGCGCACCGACCGTAACGCGCCGGCTCCGTGCGGGGGTCCTCCTTCGGAGGACGTGTCGCGGCGCGTCGGACCGTCGGACGACAAGATCGACGCGGCGGCGCCGGCGCGGCACGATCCCGGGGTGGACTCCTTCACCCGCGACGGGCTGCGCTTCGACGTGATCGAGTGGGGCGACGACGGTGGCGGCGGCGACGGCGTGCCCGTCCTGCTCCTGCACGGCTTCCCGCAGACCGCGGCGAGCTGGGAGCCGGTCGCGCGGCGCCTCGCCGCGGCCGGTCACCGCGTGCTCGCCCCGGACCAGCGCGGCTACTCACCGGGAGCGCGTCCCGAGGGCCGCCGTGCCTACCGCGTCGAGGAGCTCGTCGACGACGTCGTCGCCCTCGCCGACGCCGCCGGCGCGCAGACCGTGCACGTCGTCGGGCACGACTGGGGCGCCGTGGTCGCCTGGGCACTCGCGGCCCTGCACCCGGAGCGGGTGCGCACCCTCACCGCGGTCTCGGTGCCGCACCCCGCCGCGTTTGTCAAGGCCATCGCCACGAGCCGGCAGTTCGCCCTGTCCTGGTACATGTACTTCTTCCAGCTCCCGGGGCTGCCGGAGCGGGTGATCGGGCGGCCGGGCGGTCTGGCGGACGCCGCGCGCCGCGCCGGTCAGAGCCCCGAACGGGCCCGCCGCGACGAGGCCGCCCTGACGGCGAGGGGCGGGCTGCGTCCGGCGCTCACCGGGGCGATCAACTGGTACCGCGCGATGCCGTTCTGGGAGCACCGTGGCCTGCAGCTCACGGTGGCCACGCCGACGATGCTCGTGTGGAGCGACGGCGACGTCGCCATCTCACGCGTGTCCGTCGACGCGACCCCGCGCTGGGTCACCGGGCCCTACCGGCTGGAGGTGCTCCACGGCGTCAGCCACTGGATCCCCGACGAGACCCCCGACCGGCTCGCGGACCTCGTGCTCGAGCACCTCGGCACCGGGGCGGCGTAGGCCGGAGAAGCTGGGGGTTCCGGGAGCGCGGGGGGATGCGCTCCCGGAACCATGGTCGGCCGAGGGGGGCGCGGCCGACACAAGTCATGTTACGGCCGGAGTGTGGGGCGCGCGTTGCGATTCATGCCATAACGGGACGTCTAACCGGCAACGGGCACCCGAACGGGGGTCGGGCGCGACACGTGCGGCGGTGTCCCGCCATCACCCCGGGAGTCACCGCCGTCCGGGAAAGGGCCACCGCGGTACCCGCCGTTCCCGTGCCGCAGGAGCGAGTTGCGGTGGGCGACGATCGCGGTCGCCAGCTCGCGGGCACGTTCCTCGGCACCGGACGCGCTCTCGCCGGACACGCGCTCGACCGCGCGGCCGAGTCGCTCGGCCAGCCGCGCCAGCTCGTCGAGCACGTCTGCGGACCAGGTGAAGTGGTCGACGCCGTCCGGCCGGAGCGATCGCCCCTCGTCGTCGAGACG
The DNA here is from genome assembly GCF_037400275.1 of Actinomycetospora aeridis. Taxonomy (NCBI): domain Bacteria; kingdom Bacillati; phylum Actinomycetota; class Actinomycetes; order Pseudonocardiales; family Pseudonocardiaceae; genus Actinomycetospora; species Actinomycetospora aeridis. The sequence continues at coordinate 666,035 of NZ_JBBEGL010000004.1, forward strand.
CCGCAGCGCCTCGGTCGCCTGCCGGACCAGCGCGACGCCTGTGTTCTCAACCGTCACGGCCACGCTGTACCCGCGCACGGGACCGGCGACGCACCGCGTCGTCCAGGACCGGAGAAGGGAGAAAGGGGTCGGTCCCCGCTCCTGGCTGCTCCCCAGCGCCAGGAGAGGGACCGACCTCCGGACGGCCGACCGTCGAACCCCCGAAGCCCGACGTGGCCTGTCGAGACCAGCGTGCCCCAGTCCTGAGCAGCGAAAACAGGGCTTCCCGTCTTGGATCGGTTCAGCGCACCGGATCCGGCACCGGAGGGGTTCGACCGGCGGGGACCGGGTTACCCCTCCTTGCTTTCCCGGCGAGAGCGCCGTCAGGGGAGCCAGGCGCGCGGCAGCGGCCGCTCGCCGCAGCGCGGGGTGGGCGCGACGTGCCGGCCCAGCGTGGCCCCGCGCCCGAGGTGCCCGAGCCCGACGACCAGCCCGTCGAGCAGGTCGGCCAGCTCCGCCGGGGAGGCGGGCGCAGCGGCCGCGCGCCACGACACGTCGCGCTCGCCCACGCTGAGGGCACGCACCGCTCCCCGCAGGGCCTCGACGGCCGCTGATTCAAAGGCTGGCATCGGAAACATGGTGCCCGATGCCTCGCCGCCGGGATGCGGCGGCCTTCCCTCCGCCGATCCCCTGCCAGCCCGGCGAACCGTTGTGCGCCGTCAGGGCAGGCGCCGAGCGGAGAGGATCGCCTGGGGCGCCTCGCCGCCCGGATCGAGGACGGTCTGCGCCTCCACCTCGAAGCCGCCGACGCCGAGCACGGTCGCGACCTCGTCGGGCTGACGCCGGTGGACGCGGACGTTCATCGGGTGCCCGCCGTACCCCTCGGTCTTCACCCACGAGCCCTCGCCGGCGTGGAAGAGCAGTTGCAGTCTCCCGCCCGGCCGCACGGCGTCGTGGAAGCCGGAGATGACGGCGGGCACCGCCTCATCGGGGACGTGGATCAAGGACTGCCAGGCGAGCACGCCGGCGAGCGACCCGGTGGCGAGCTGCATGTCCGTCATCGAGCCGACCTCGAACCGCGGCGAGGGGTGACGACGTCGGGCGATGTCGACCATGCGGGGCGAGAGGTCGATGCCGAGGACGTCGAGACCCAGGGCATCGAGACGTGCCGCGACCTCGCCCGGCCCGCATCCGACGTCGGCGACGAGGCCACCACCGCACGCCGTGACCTGCTCCGCGAACAAGGAGAGGGCCGACATCAGGTAGGCGTGCCCGTCCAGCGCGCCGCGCACGAGCTCGGCGTAGCTCTCGGCAACCGTGTCGTAGGACGACTCGACATCGGCCAGCCAGTCCTCATCGCGCACGGCCCGCACCGTAGTGCCGGTACGGACGTACACCACGTGCATCGGACACCGGACGTTCGCCCAGGTCAGCGCAGGACTCAGCCGATCTGGCGCCCCTCGGCGTTCTCCCAGTACGGCTTGCGCAGGTCCTTCTTGAGGATCTTCCCCGACGGGTTGCGCGGGAGGGCGTCGATGACGTCGATCGAGCGCGGGCGCTTGAAGCCCGCGATCCGCTCCTTGCACCACTCGAGCAGCGCGTCGGTGTCGATCTCCGAGCCCTCGTTGGCGACGACCACGGCCTTGACCGTCTCGCCCCACCGCTCGTCGGGGACCCCGATGACGGCGACGTCGGCGATGTCGGAGTGGCCGGACAGAACGTTCTCGACCTCGATGGGGTACACGTTCTCGGCCCCGGTGACGATCATGTCCTTGATCCGGTCGGTGAGGAACAGGTAGCCCTCGTCGTCGAGGTAGCCGGCGTCGCCGGTGTGGAACCAGCCGTCGGAGAGCGCGGCCGCGGTCTCCTCGGGACGCGCCCAGTAGCCCGGCGTGACCTGCGAGGACCGGATCCAGATCTCGCCCACGACGTTCGGGGCGACGTCCTCGCCGGTCGCCGGGTCGACGGCCTTGAGCTCGACCCACGGGTAGGCCTTGCCGGCCGAGCGCATGAGGTGGGCGCGCGGACCGTCGGGATCGTGGTCCTCGGGATCGAGCTGGCTGATCGCCCCGGTGGTCTCGGTGGAGCCGTAGACCTGGAACAGGGGCGCGCGGAACGTCGTCAGCACCCGGTTCAGGACGGTGCTCGTGATCGGCGAGGCGCCGTAGGCGATCGCCCGCAGCTTCGACCAGTCCTTGTCGGCCGCACCAGGGACGCCGGTGAGGAATTGCAGTACCGCCGGCACGAGGAACGCGTTGGTGACGCCCTCGTCGGCCATCGTCGCGAGCAGCTGGTCGGGCACGATGTCGGCGATCAGGACGCAGCGCGCCCCGAAGGACAGGCACACCAGCGCGAAGCCCGAGCCGCCGATGTGGAACAGCGGCATGGCGACGAGGCCGACCGACTCGGTGTCGAAGCTCCAGTGGTCGCCCACCGAGAGCAGGGCGGCGAACTGGACGTGCGTGAGCACGACGCCCTTGGGGAGCCCGGTGGTCCCCGAGGTGTAGAGCTGCAGGACGCAGTCGTCGTCCTGCGCGTCGTCCGGCGGGTCGAGCACCTCGTCGGAGGCGGTGAGCCAGCCCTCGTAGTCGTCGCCCACGACGAGCACGCGGCGCACGGCGTCCAGCGACTCGACGCGGCCGCGGAGGTCGGCGAAGTCCGGTCCGAGCACCACGAGAGGCGCCGCCGAGTCCTCGATGATCGCGACGAGCTCGTCGTGGGTGAGCCGGTTGTTCAGCGGCGCGGTGCCCGCGCGCACCCGCGGGGCACCGAAGAGGAGGTCGAAGAACTCGGGGCGGTTCTTCCCGAGCCACACCACGCGGTGCCCGGCGCCGACGCCGTCCGCGGCCATCGCCCGGGCCGCGAGGCCGCCGCGGCGGTCCATCTCGGCGTAGGTGGTGTTCTCGCCCTCGAAGGTCATCGCCACCAGGTCGGGGGTGTCCACGTACTGGCGCACGACGTCGGTCAGCCGGAACGGCACTGGGGGACCTCCACGAGAACGGGCGGAAAGCGGACGAATCGGGACAGTGGTGACGCCGACCACAGGCCAGGCGCGACCGTAACCGCTCATACGGAACGACGGAAGAGTCAGGCTTGACTGTTACCGGTCGGTCCAGCCACGCTGAGCCACACCGGCACGGTCCTCGGCGTCACCCGGACCGCGACGGCGTCCGAACGTCCCCACAGTGGAGGCCACCCGGTGGAGCGCACGATCTTCTCCGACGAGCACAACGACTTCCGGCAGATGGTCCGGGACTTCCTGGAGAAGGAGGCCGTCCCGCACCACCCCGAGTGGGAGAAGCAGGGCCACGTCAGCCGCGAGATCTGGCAGGCGGCCGGCAGCACGGGCCTGCTCGGCATGGACGTCCCCGAGGAGCACGGCGGCGGCGGCTCGCCCGACCTGCGCTTCCAGTGGATCGTCACCGAGGAGGTCGCCCGCGCCGGCACGAGCGGGCTCGGCTTCACGCTCCACAACGACGTCATCGCGCCGTACCTCATCGAGCTCGCGAACGACGAGCAGAAGGCGCGCTGGCTGCCCCGCTTCTGCAGCGGGGAGATGATCACGGCGATCGCCATGACCGAACCCGGCACGGGGTCGGACCTGCAGGGCATCCAGACCCGCGCCGTGCGGGACGGCGACGAGTGGGTGATCAACGGCCAGAAGACCTTCATCACCAACGGGATCATGTCCGACCTGGTGATCGTGGTCTGCAAGACCGACCCGGACGCGGGTGCCCACGGCTTCAGCCTCATCGTCGTCGAGCGCGACGCCCCCGGCTTCGAGCGCGGCCGCAACCTCGAGAAGATCGGCATGTCCGCGCAGGACACCGCCGAGCTGTCCTTCACCGACGTGCGCGTGCCCGCGACGAACCTCCTCGGCGAGGAGGGCAAGGGCTTCATCTACCTGATGCAGAACCTGCCGCGCGAGCGGCTCTCGATCGCCGTCGGCGCCATCGCGGGCGCCGAGAAGGTCCTCGAGGACACGATCACCTACGTCAAGGAGCGCACGGCGTTCGGCAAGCCGCTCGCCAAGCTCCAGACGGTGCGGTTCTCGGCCGCGGAGATGGCGACCAAGCTCGCCGTCACCCGCGCCTTCGTCGACCGCTGCATCACCGAGCTCAACGAGGGCAAGCTCGGGCCCGCGGACGCCTCGATGGCCAAGTACTGGTCGAGCGAGACGGCCAAGGAGGTCATCGACGGATGCCTCCAGCTGCACGGCGGCTACGGGTACATGAAGGAGTACCCGGTCGCGAAGGCCTACCTCGACACCCGCGTCCAGACGATCTACGGCGGCACCACCGAGATCATGAAGGAGATCATCGGGCGGGTGGTGCTGGGATGAGCACCATGAAGGTCGGGATGGGGATCGCCTACGCCCAGGGCGGCTTCCGCGAGACCGTCGAGAAGCTCGTCGAGCTCGAGGAGATCGGGCTCGACGCCGTCAGCGTCGCGGAGCTCTACAGCTTCGACGCGGTGAGCCAGCTCGGCTACATCGCGGCGCGCACCTCGCGGGTGCACATCGAGTCCGGGATCGTGCAGATCTACACGCGGACCCCGTCGCTGACGGCGATGACCGCCGCCGGCCTCGACTACGTCTCCGACGGCCGGTTCGTGCTCGGCATGGGCGCCTCGGGACCGCAGGTCATCGAGGGCTTCCACGGGGTCAGGTACGACGCCCCCGTGGGCCGGACCCGCGAGATCGTGGAGATCTGCCGACAGGTCTGGCGCCGCGAGAAGGTGCAGTACTCCGGCAAGCACTACACGATCCCGCTGCCGCCCGAGCAGGGCACGGGCCTCGGCAAGCCGCTGAAGATCATCAACCACCCGGTGCGGGCGCAGATCCCGATCATGCTGGCGGCGCTCGGACCGAAGAACGTGGAGATGGCCGCCGAGCTCGCCGAGGTGTGGGAGCCGATCTGGTTCCACCCCGGCAAGGCGCACGACGTCTGGGGCGCGTCGCTCGAGGCCGGGAAGGCCCGTCGCGACCCGTCGCTCGGCGAGCTGCAGACGTCGGTGAACGTGCCGTTCGCCGTCGGCCCGGGCGCGGGGAAGCTGCGCGAGCACGTGCGGCCGCAGCTCGCGCTCTACGTCGGCGGGATGGGCGCGAAGGGCAAGAACTTCTACAACGACCTCGCCGCGCGCTACGGCTTCGCCGACGAGGCGGCCGAGATCCAGGACCTCTACCTCGCGGGCCGCAAGGAGGAGGCGGCCGAGAAGGTGCCTGAGGAGCTCGTCCACGCCGTGTCGCTGATCGGCAGCGAGGACGAGGTCGCCGCGCAGGTCCGCGAGTTCGCCGCCGCCGGCGTCACCCAGCTCAACATCGCGCCGTTGGAGCCGGACCACGACACCGTCAAGGCGTCGCTGGAGACGCTGAAGTCGCTGCTCTGACGGGTTCCTAGCCGGTCGACCCGCCCTCGGGCATGAGCAGCATGCGGGCGAGCTGCTTCCACTGCTCGAGGTGCGGGTCGGTCCGCGGGTCACGTGGGTCGAACCCGTAGGTCAGCGCGACGCCGCGCATGCTGGTCAGCAGCGTCTCGCGCAGCAGCGCGGCCCGCGCCGGGTCGGCGTAGTCCTCGAAGAACGCGTCGACGGTCTGGCGGATGGCCGCACCCAGCCGCCGCTCGGCGGGCAGGAGCGCGGCGGCGAGGGACTGGTCGGTGCGCGCCGCGGTCCACAGCTCGACCGAGGCCCAGAAGTAGGCCTGCTGGTAGGTCCACCACATGACCTCGACGGCCCGGTCGAGGCGCGCGTCGGCGTCGACGTCCGCGGCGGGGAGGTCGGCGCGGGCGAGGCCGTCCTCGGCGAAGCGGCTGGTCGCCAGGTGCTGGGCCGCCGCGACGAGCAGGTTCTCCTTCGACGGGAAGTGGTGCAGCAGCCGCCCGCGGGAGACCCCGGCGCGGTTCTGGATCGTCAGCGTCGTCGTGCCGGCATAGCCCGACTCCACGAGGCAGGCCACGGCGGCGTCGAGGATGCGCGTGCGGCTGTCGGACGTCCGCTGCTCGCGGGACCGTCGTTCCGGCTCGGCAGCGGTACGGCTGCTCACCATCTCGCCCCCTCCCGTCTGCTCCCCGGTCACCCTGTCGCCGACGATCGTGCCGCCGGGACCGCGAACGGTCAAACCTGACTGTCTGAGCGGGCAGGACCGTCCAGGACGGCGAGCAGGACGTCGACGAGCAGCGCCCGCGTGCCGGCGCGGTCGAGCGTGCCGCGCACCAGCCACTCCCGGGACGCCGAGCGCACCAGACCGAAGAACGAGCGCACCCGCGCCCGGTAGGGGTCGTCGGGCGCGTCGGGGGCGAGGGCGGCGAGGACGCGGTCGGCGGCGATCTCGTCGGCCTCGGCGAGGATCGCGTCGACGTCGATGTCGCCCGCGGCGCCCGTGCCGACCGAGAGCCAGAGACCGCGGTGGCGCTCGACGGCGTCGAGGAACCAGTCCACCGCCGCCCCGGCGCGCACGACGACCGTGCCCGGCGGCAGCTCGGCGACCGCGACCTCGGGGATCGTGGTCAGGCGGCGCACGACCTCGAGGTAGAGCCCGCGCTTGGTGCCGAAGTAGTGGTTGATCAGCCCGCGCGCGACGCCGGCCTCGCGGGCGAGGTCGGTGGTGGAGACCGCGGCGTACGGGTGGTCGGCGAACAGGCGCAGGGCGCCGGCGACGATCTCCTCGCGCCGCGCGTCCGGGTCGAGGCGCCGGCCGCGCGTGGGGGCGGTCATCGGTGTGTCGCGGTACCGAGCTGGGGGCTTTCCTGACGTTCAACGTCTGTGTCACGCCTCCGGCGCGGCAGCTCTCGCTCCGCTTCGTGCCGCCCGTGGCCGCCAGGCTGACCCACTCGCTCGCGGTCGGTCGGCGTCATCCCGAACAGCATCGCGAAGTCGTGCAGGGTCGCCGAGACGACGGGGCGCCTGCCGGCCAGGAACTGCAGCGGGCCCTCGACGTCGAAGCGCCAGTCGGCGTGCAGCGCCCCCAGCCCGGCGCGGGTGGTCACCGGGCTCTCCCAGCGCCGGCCGTGGAGGTCCTGGGCGAGGGTGAAGCCGACGCGCGGGCGGCCCGGCAGGCGCGGGCCGTGGCGCAGGAACGCGCGGGCGGCGGGCCGCTCGGCGCCCTCGGGCGTCATCGACGGGGCGCCCTCGTCGAAGCCCGTGAAGGTCGCGAGGCCCTTCGGGATGCCCCACAGCTCGCGCCCGCCGTCGCGCGAGGCGGGGCTGTCCACCCAGATCGCGACGATGTGCGGGCGGACGCTCAGGCCGACCCGCCCCGCCACCGCGACGAGCAGCTCGCGGTAGCTCATGACCCCGCCGGGCGCGTACTCCACCCACGCCGCCCCGACCGGCGTGCGCCCGCCGAGCGCGAGGGGACGCCAGTCGTCGGGCCAGGTCGCGGTCGGCAGGGTCTCCGTCGGCACGACGAACATCGAAAGGTCCATGCGGCCGACGAGCGTCCAGGGCTCGGGCGGGTAGGTCGTCACGAGCTCACTCCGAAGGTCGGGGTCGGGAGGTCCGTGCCCGTGCGCAGCGCGCCGGGGGCGTCCGCGGGCACGGCGGGGTGGTGCGGCGCCACCGGCGTCACGCGCTCGTAGGGCGCACCGGGGGCGGGGCGCGGGTCGGTCTCGTCGCGGTTGGGCCACAGCGACATCGCCCGCTCGGCCAGCGCGGTGATCGTCAGCGACGGGTTGACCCCGAGATTCGCCGGCACCGTCGAGCCGTCGACGACGTGGACGCCGGGGTGCCCGTGCAGCCGGTGGTAGGGGTCGACGACGCCCGTCGCGGGCGTCTCGGAGATCACGGCGCCGCCGAGGAAGTGGCCGGTCACCGGCAGGTTCACCAGCGTCGAGCTCGCGCCGACGGGGAAGCCGCCCATCCGCCGCGCCACGCGGCGGGACACCTCGTGGCCGGCCGGGATCCACGCCGGGTTGGGCGTGCCGGCGCCCGGGCGCGAGCGCAGGCCGGGCAGGAGGCGCCGCGGCCGCAGCGTCAGCGAGTTGTCCAGCGTCTGCATGACCAGCAGCACGATCGACTGCTCGGCCCAGTGCCGCGGCCGGTGCAGCGCCCACAGCCGCTTCCGCGAGCGCACGAGCTCGCCCGCGATCCGCCGCCAGGACGGCCCCCGCGCGCCGAGCGTGGCGTCGTCCGCGGCGGCGGTGCCGTCGACGAGGACCGCGGAGAGCAGCGCCAGCAGGTTCGACCCGCGCCCGTAGCGCACCGGCTCGACGTGGGTGTGCTCGTCGGGGTGCATCGACGAGGTGATGGAGACGCCGCGGGTGTAGTCGGCGGCCTCGCTGGCCGTGCGCGCCGCGAGGATCGCCTCGGAGTTGGTCCGCGAGAGCTCGCCGAGCCGCGGGGAGATGCGGGGCAGGTCGCCGGAGCGCCGCAGCCGGTGCAGCAGCCGCTGGGTGCCGAGCGCGGAGGCGGCGACGACCACCTGCCCGGCGCGCAGGGTGCGGCGGCCGCCGGGGCGGCCGGTGGCGCGCACCTCGACCTCGTAGCCCGACGCCCCGGACAGGTCGCCGTCGCGCGGGCGGATCGCCGTCGCCGTCGTCATCGGGTGCACGCGCGTCCCGGCCGCCTCGGCGAGGTGGAGGTAGTTCTTGACCAGCGTGTTCTTGGCGTCGTGGCGGCAGCCGGTCATGCACTCGCCGCAGTGCAGGCAGCCGTGGCGCGCCGGTCCGGCGCCGCCGAAGAACGGGTCGGGCACCTCCTGCCCGGGCGCGGCACCGAAGAAGACGCCCACGTCGGCGGCCCGGTAGGTGTGACCGACGCCCATCTCCTCGGCGACGTCGCGCATCACGGCGTCCGAGGGCGACACGCGCGGGTAGGTCGAGACGCCGAGCATGCGGGACGCCTGGTCGTACGGGGCGTCCAGCTCGTCGGCCCAGTCGGTGATGTCCGCCCACTGCGGGTCGTCGTAGAACGTGCGCGGCGGTCGGTAGAGCGTGTTGGCGTAGACGAGCGAGCCCCCTCCGACGCCGGCCCCCGACAGGACGAGGACGTCGCGCAGCGGGTTCGCCCGGAAGATGCCGAAGCAGCGGGCCCAGGGCGCCCAGAGGTAGTCGCGCAGGTGCCAGGAGGTGGCGGGGAACTCGTGGTCGGCGAAGCGGCGGCCCGCCTCGAGCACCCCGACGCGGTAACCCTTCTCGGTCAGGCGCAGGGCGCTCACCGCGCCGCCGAAGCCCGACCCCACCACGATGACGTCGTAGTCGACGGCCGGAGCGTGGATCACGCCGCCAACCCTCGCGAGTCGTTGGCAGCGTGTCAACGAGAGCCGGACCTCCCTACTCGCCAGTAGGGCACGTTGACACGCACACAAAACAGTCCATGATGACTGTTGAGAGCAGTCGGCTCGCATCCGCGAAGGGACTCACCCGTGACCGAGGCATACATCTACGACGCCCTCCGCACCCCACGCGGCCGGGGCAAGGCCACCGGATCGCTGCACGCGACCAAGCCGGTGTCGCTGGTCGTCGGCCTGATCGACGAGCTGCGCAAGCGCAACCCGTCGCTCGACCAGGACAAGATCGAGGACGTCGTGCTCGGCTGCGTCAGCCCGATCGGCGACCAGGGCGGCGACATCGCCAAGACCGCGGCCATCGCCGCGGGCCTGCCCGACCACGTCGGCGGCGTGCAGCTCAACCGCTTCTGCGCCTCGGGCCTCGAGGCCGTCAACCAGGCCGGGCAGCGCGTCCGCTCCGGGTTCGAGGACCTCATCGTCGCCGGCGGCGTCGAGTCGATGTCCCGCGTCCCGATGGCGTCCGACGGCGGGGCCTGGGCGATGGACCCGGAGACGAACTTCAAGACCTCGTTCGTCCCGCAGGGCATCGGTGCCGACCTCATCGCCACCCTCGAGGGCTTCAGCCGCGAGGACGTCGACGCCTACGCGCTGGAGTCGCAGACCCGCGCCGCGAAGTCGTGGGCCGACGGCGCCTTCGAACGCTCGATCGTGCCCGTCGTCGACCGCAACGGCCTCGTCGTGCTCGACCACGACGAGCACGTCCGCGAGACGACGATGGAGGGCCTCTCGGGGCTCAAGCCGTCGTTCGCCGGCATCGGCGAGATGGGCGGCTTCGACGCCGTGGCGCTGCAGAAGTACCACTGGGTCGAGTCGATCAACCACGTGCACCACCCGGGCAACAGCTCGGGCATCGTCGACGGCGCCGCGCTCGTGCTGCTCGGCACCGAGGAGGCCGGCCAGCAGAACGGCCTCACCCCGCGCGCCCGGATCGTCGCCACCGCCGTCTCCGGCGCCGACCCGACGATCATGCTGACCGGCCCGACGCCGGCCTGCGAGAAGGTCCTGGCCAAGGCCGGCATGACCGTCGACGACATCGACCTGCTCGAGATCAACGAGGCGTTCGCCGCCGTGCCGATGAAGCTGATGAAGGACCTCGGCTTCCCGCACGAGCGCACCAACGTCGCCGGCGGCGCCATCGCGCTGGGCCACCCGCTGGGCGCCACCGGCGCCATGCTCGTCGGCACCATGGTCGACGAGCTCGAGCGCCGCGATCTGCGCCGCGCCATCGTCACGCTCTGCATCGGTGGCGGCATGGGCGTCGCCACCATCATCGAGCGCGTCTGACCACCCCCGGAACCGACCGACGAGCACGAAGGAGCAGCCAGAGCAGTGTCCGAGAACATGTTCCGGTGGGAGGCCGACGGGGACGGCATCGTCACGCTGACGATGGACGACCCGACCGCCTCGGCCAACACGATGAGCGCCAAGTGGGGCGAGGACTTCGCCGAGACGCTGCAGCGTCTCGAGGCGGAGAAGGACTCGATCACCGGCGTCGTGCTGACCTCGGCGAAGAAGACCTTCTTCGCGGGCGGCAACCTCGACGACCTCGTCAAGTACACCCAGGCCGACGCGCAGAAGGTCTTCGACCAGTCCCAGGAGATCAAGGGGCTGCTGCGGCGCCTCGAGACCCTCGGCAAGCCGGTCGTCGCCGCCATCAACGGCGCGGCGCTGGGCGGCGGGCTCGAGATCGCGCTGGCCTGCCACCACCGCATCGCCCTCGACGCCAAGGGCTCGAAGATCGGGCTGCCCGAGGTCACGCTCGGCCTGCTGCCCGGCGGCGGCGGCGTCGTGCGCGTCGTGCGCCTGCTCGGCCTGGCCGACGGCCTCATGAACGTCCTGCTCCAGGGCCAGCAGCGCAACCCGCGCGCCGCGCTCGAGGCGGGCCTCGTCCACGAGGTCGTCGACAGCCCCGAGGAGCTGCTGTCGACGGCCAAGCAGTGGGTGAAGGACAACCCCGAGGCCGTGCAGCCGTGGGACGTCAAGGGCTACAAGATCCCCGGTGGCACGCCGTCGACGCCGAAGTTCGCCGCGAACCTCCCGGCGTTCCCGGCCAACCTGCGCAAGCAGCTCAAGAACGCCCCGATGCCGGCCCCGTACCTGATCATGGACGCGGCCGTCGAGGGCTCGCAGGTCGACATCGACAACGCCGGCAAGATCGAGTCGCGCTACTTCGCCGAGCTCGCCTGCGGGCAGGTGTCGACGAACATGACGCGCGCGTTCTTCTTCGACCTGCAGGCCATCAACAAGGGCGCCTCGCGCCCCGACGGCTACGAGAAGCACACCGCCCGCAAGGTGGTCGTGCTCGGCGCCGGGATGATGGGCGCGGGCATCGCGTACTCGTGCGCGATGGCGGGCCTCGAGGTCGTCCTCAAGGACGTCTCGCAGGAGAACGCCGACAAGGGCAAGGCGTACTCGCAGAAGATCCTTGAGAAGGCCGTCTCGCGCGGGAAGTCGACGCAGGAGAAGGCCGACGAGGTCCTCGCCCGGATCACGCCGACCGCCGACGCCTCGGCCGCCTCGGGTGCCGACCTCGTCATCGAGGCCGTCTTCGAGAGCCCGGACCTCAAGAAGCAGGTCTTCGGCGAGATCCTCCCCCACCTGGCGCCCGACGCCGTGCTGGGCTCGAACACCTCGACGCTCCCGATCACCGGGCTCGCCGAGGGCGTCGACCGCCCCGAGGACTTCGTGGGCCTGCACTTCTTCTCGCCGGTCGACAAGATGCCGCTCCTGGAGATCATCAAGGGCGAGAAGACCAGCGACGCCACGCTGGCCAAGGCGATCGACATCGCCCTGCAGATCAAGAAGACCCCGATCGTCGTCTCCGACAGCCGCGGCTTCTTCACCAGCCGCGTCATCGGCACGTTCATCAACGAGGCCGTGGCGATGCTCGGCGAGGGCGCGGCGCCGTCGTCGATCGAGCAGGCCGGGTCGCAGGCCGGCTACCCGGCCCCGCCGCTGCAGCTGATGGACGAGCTGACCCTGACGCTGCCGCAGCACATCCGCGAGGAGACCCGCAAGGGCGTCGAGGCCGCCGGCGGCACGTGGGTCGGGCACCCGTCCGACGCCATCGTCGACCGGATGGTCGAGCTCGGACGCAAGGGCCGCTCCTCGGGCGCCGGGTTCTACGAGTACGACGAGTCGGGCAAGCGCACGCGACTCTGGCCGGGCCTGTCCGGGGAGTTCGGCGCGGCGCAGGGCGACCTGCCGTTCGAGGACATGCAGGAGCGCATGCTCTTCGCCGAGGCCCTCGAGACCGTGAAGTGCTTCGACGAGGGCGTGCTGCACACCATCGCCGACGCCAACATCGGCTCGATCATGGGCATCGGCTTCCCCGCCTGGACCGGCGGCGTGGCGCAGTACATCGACGGCTACCCCGGCGGCCTGCCCGGGTTCGTCGAGCGCGCCCGCATCCTCGCCAAGGCCTACGGCGACCGCTTCGCCCCGCCGGCGTCGCTGGTCGACAAGGCGGAGAAGGGCCAGTCCCTGCGCGGGGAGTGACCCGCCCGTCGTAGCCGGCACGCCCGGTTGCGCACGCCCTCGACGAACGAACGGCGCTCTCGCTGCTTCCGATGCAGCGAGAGCGCCGTTCGTTGTTTCCGGGCGCGCGCAGACGGCCCTCGCCGGGCCGACGAACGGGGCAGCATGCACCCATACCGTCAGGGCTGACTGTCTCGTAGGCTCGCGCCGGACCGCGTGACCACGAGGAGGACGAGGGCCCCATGGGTGTGCTGGACGGCGTCAAGGTCATCGAGGTCGCCGGGATCGGGCCGGGCCCGTTCGCGGCGATGATGCTCGCGGACATGGGCGCCGACGTGCTGCGCGTCGACCGGCCGGCCGGGGGCCGGGGGCTCTCGATCGGCAACGCGAGCAAGGACGTGCTCGCCCGCGGGCGGCGGTCGGTGGCCCTCGACCTCAAGTCCCCCGAGGGCCTGGCGGTGCTGCTCGACCTCGTCGAGAACGCCGACGTCCTGCTCGAGGGCTACCGGCCCGGGGTGGCGGAGCGGCTCGGGTTCGGTCCGGACGACTGCCACGCCCGCAACGAGCGCCTCGTCTACGGCCGCATGACCGGCTGGGGCCAGGACGGCCCGAACGCCCCGCGCGCGGGGCACGACCTCACCTACCTGTCGACCGCCGGCGTCGTCGCCCACATCGAGGGTCCCGACGGGGCGCCGGGCATCCCGATCAACCTCGTCGGCGACTTCGGCGGCGGCGGCATGCTGCTGGTCGTCGGGATCCTCGGCGCGCTGGTCGAGCGGGCGACGTCGGGCCGCGGGCAGATCGTCGACGCCGCGATCGTGGACGGCGCCGCGCTGCAGATGGCGATGGTCCACGGCATGCGCGCGGGCGGCCTGTGGCCCAACCCGCGGGGGCAGAACCTCCTCGACGGCGGCGCCCCGTTCTACGAGCACTACCGCTGCGCCGACGGCGGGTGGATCGCGGTCGGGGCGATCGAGCCGCAGTTCTACGCCGAGCTCATGACGGGCCTGGGCCTCGAGGACGAGGACGTCGCCGCGAACCAGTGGGACATGGCGCGCTGGCCGGAGTTCCGCGCGCGGATCGCCGAGGTGTTCGCGACCCGCACCCGTGACGAGTGGGCCGCGGACCTCGAGCCGACCGACGCCGTGGCGGCCGCGGTCCTCGATCTCGACGAGGCCCACGAGCACCCCCACAACAAGGCCCGCGGGACGTTCGTCGACGCGTTCGGCGTGCGCCAGCCCGCGCCGGCCCCGCGCTTCAGCCGCACCCCGAGCGCGACGCCGACGGCCCCGGCCGCGCCGGGCCAGCACTCCGCCGAGGCGCTGGCCGACTGGGGCGTCGACCCGGACCGCATCGCGAAGCTGCAGGAGGCGGGGGTCGTCCACCAGACCTAGGCTTTGGCCTCCGGCCGTGTGCGCGCTTGTCCGTGCCAGAGCACGGACAAGCGCGCACGAGCGCGAAGCGCAAAGGGGAGCACCGTGATCCTGACCCCGGCCGGGGCGTGGCGCGCCGTGGGCAACATGCGCTCGCGCGTCCTGGAGGGCCCGCTGGCCGACCTGCGCCGCATGCCGCGCACCGCGTTCGACACCGGACCGGGCGAGGTCGGCGCCGACGGGATCGGGCGGGCGCACGGGCTCGCGCGGTCCGGGTCGGTGAGCACCTACCGCTACGCCGTGCACCCCACGGCGCGGCTGCGGGGCTCGCCGGTGGTGCTGGTGTCCCCGCTGGGGGCGTGCGGGGTGGCGTTCGACCTGCGACGCGGCAACAGCCTCGTCGAGCACCTCGTCGGCGAGGGCCGGCCGGTGTACCAGGTCGACGACGAGGACCTCGTCGGCCACGGCGCCGCGATCTCGCCGGGGCCCGCCGACCTCGAGCGCTGGGTGGACGACATCCTCCCCCACGTCGTGCGCACGGTCAGTGACGCACACCAGGGCGCGCCCGTGCACCTCGTGGGCTGGTCGATCGGCGGCCTGCACGCCGTCCTCAGCGCCGCGGGCCACCCCGACCTCCCCATCGGCTCGGTCACCGGCATCGCGACGCCGTTCGCGCTCGACGAGGTGCCGCCCGTGGTCGGGGCGCGCCCGCTCGCCGTCGCCGCCGGTGGCCCCGTGCTCGCGACGGTGCAGACGTTGCTGGCCCTCATGCCGCTGCCCCGGCTGCTGCGCGCGCTCGGGCTCGGGTCGCTCGACGAGCTGCTCACCGCTCCGCTGACGATGATCGCCCGCCTCGACGACCGCGAGTTCCTCGCCCAGCTCGAGGCCGTGGACGACCTGCGCGCCATCGTCGGCGACCAGTCCCGGTTCATCGGCGCGTACTTCCGCGCCATGGTCGCGCCCGAGGATCTGGAGGCCGGCCGCGTGCCCGTCGGGCACCGCGTGGTCGACCTGTCCGACCTGCGCCGCCCCACGCTGCTCGTCGCCGGCGAGACCGACCGGGTCGTGCCACCGCGCGCCGTCCGGGCCGGGGCGCGGCGTCTGACGCGCGCCGACACCCGCCTGACGACGGCCCCGGGTGGTCACCTCGGGGTGCTCACCGGGCGCGGCGCCAAGGGCACGACGTGGGCGCGCTTGTGCGAGTTCCTCGACCACCACGACGCCCCGGCCACCGTCGAGGGCGGCAGCCCGGGCAGCCGCCGGGTGCTGCGCCCGGCGCAGTCACGCCCGCGCGCCGCCGTGGAGCCGCTGCGTCCGGCCCCGGCCCCGGCCCCCGCCCCGGCCGAGGACGGGGACGCCGAGCAGGACACCCCGTCTCCGCCGCGGGCCCCGGCCCGCCGGTCGACGCGCCTGCCCGCGCCGAAGCGGGCGTCACGCTCACCCCGCCGCTGACGCTCCGGGGACCGGCCTGCTTCACCCCGACCTGTCGCCGCGGTCGTCTACTGTGACGGCGTGGTCTCGTTGCGCGATGCCCGTCGTGAGCGGGGCTGGTCGCAGACCACGGCGGTGGCCAGGCTGCGCGAGCTCGCCGAGCGGGGCGAGGTCGACGTCGCCAGCGCCGCGAGCCTGAAGACCCAGCTGTCGCGCTGGGAGAACGGCACCGTGCCCGACGAGCCGTACCGCACGCTGCTCGCGGAGCTCTACGACAGCGAGCTGGGCGAGCTCGGCGTCGACCTCACGCCGCACTGGGAGCGCAGCCACGAGATCCCGGGGCTGCTCACCGAGATCCGCGACGAGCTGCGCACGCTCAACGGCCTCCTGCGCGAACGCGGCGGGGCCTGACGCGCGTCAGGTCTGCGGGGGCCGCCCGACCACCCGGAGGTGGCTGACGTGCCCGCGCTCCTCCGGCATCTCGACGCGCGCGAGCACCAGCCCGAGGGCGGCGACCGACACGGTGCCCACGGCGGCGACGGCCTCCGCGGTCAGGTCGAGGACATCGGCCAGAGGGCGCAGCGGCGCCAGCAACACGTTCACGAATCCCCTACGGCGTTCGGCGGTGCGACGGACCGGGCCCCTGCCCCGGCGAGACCCTCACGACATCGCGGCATCGGTGCCGCGGGACGTCGGGGCCTCTCGCAAGCTCGTGACACCATCGTGCCAGTCGCGCTGGGGGGCGGAACCCGCTGTCGCGGGAATTCACACGTCGGCCACAGGAACCTCCGTCGACCGGTCGATGGCCTGCGCCGATCGGCGCTGCGCTTCCGATGACCGGGAGTGTCGATCTCTGCGCAGGCCGTGACGGGCGCGGGCTCCTACGGTACGGGGGTGCGCCTTCGCCAGCTCGGATCGAGCGACCTGCAGGTGTCCGAGATCTCCCTCGGCTCGTGGCTGACCTACTCCGGCGGCGTCGAGGCCGACGCCACGGCCGCCTGCACGCGGGCGGCCTTCGACGCCGGCATCACGTTCTTCGACACCGCCAACGTCTACGGACGCGGGGCGGCCGAAGAGGCGTGGGGAGCGATCCTCGCCGACTACCGGCGCGAGGACTACGTGCTCGCGACCAAGGTCTACTTCCCGATGTCGGACACCGACCGGGGCCTGTCGCCGGAGCAGATCCACAAGCAGGTCGACGCGTCGCTGCGGCGGCTGCGGACCGACCACGTCGACCTCTACCAGTGCCACCGCTTCGACGCCGAGACGCCGATCGAGGACACGATGGAGGCGCTCGCCGAGGTGGTCCGCGCCGGGAAGGCCCGCTACCTCGGCGTCAGCGAGTGGACCCCGGAGCAGATTCGGGCAGGCATCGAGGCGTGCCCGGACGACGTGCGGATCGTGTCGTCGCAGCCGCAGTACTCGATGTTGTGGCGCGCCCCTGAGGCCGAGGTCTTCCCGACGACGGCGGAGCTCGGCATCGCCAACATCGTGTGGTCGCCGATGGCCGAGGGCGTGCTCACCGGGAAGTACCGGCCCGGCGAGCCGGTGCCCGTCGACTCCCGGGCCGCCAGCGACGAGATGAACGGCTTCATCCGCCAGAAGCTCACCGACCGGACGCTCGAGGCCGTGCAGCGCCTCGCCCCGATCGCCGAGGGCGCCGGGCTGTCGATGGCCGAGATGGCCCTCGCGTGGGTGCTGCGCCGCTCCGAGCTGGCGTCGGCGATCGTCGGCGCGTCCCGGCCGGAGCAGGTGCACGCCAACGCCGCGGCCGCCGGGATCGAGCTCACGGCCGACACCCTCGCGGCGATCGACGAGGCCCTCGGCGACGTGCCCGTCACCGGCCAGCAGCTCGGCCCCGGCGCCTCCCCCGCGATCACCCACCGCTGAGGTGGGCCTCCGGCCCATGTGAGCACTTTCGCGTGCTGGAGCACGCGAAAGTGCTCACATGCCCGCAGGGCACCTCAGCGCGGCAGCCGCCGCCACGCCCAGCGCGGGAGCAGGCGCATCGCGGTGAAGAGCAGGCGCAGCACGCCCGGCACCCACACGACGTCGCGCCCGGCGGTGAGCGCGTCGGCCGTGGCGTCGGCGACCTGGCCCGGCGTCGACGAGAACGGCGCCGGGTCGAGGCCGCTGTCGGCGGTCATCCGCCCGACGACGAAGCCGGGGCGCACGAGCGTCAGGTGCACACCGCTGCCGTGCAGGGCGTCCGCGAGCCCCGAGCAGTAGCCGTCGAGGCCGGCCTTCGCCCCGCCGTAGACGAAGTTCGCCCGCCGGACGCGGACCCCGGCGACCGATGAGAACACGACGATCTCGCCGCGGCCCCGGGCCCGCATCCGGGCTGTGACCTCGGTGAGCACGGCGACCTGGGCGACGAAGTCGGTGTGGACGACCGCGGCGGCGTGCGCGGCGTCGCGCTCCGCGCGGGCCTGGTCACCGAGCACGCCGAACGCCACGACGACGGTGTCGGGCAGGCCGTGCGCGGCCTCCACGGCGTCGAGCACGGCGGGCTGGCCCGCGAGGTCGTCGGCGTCGAACTCGACCGTCGCCACCTCCGCGCCGGCACTGCGGACCGCCGCCGTCTCGGCGACGAGGTCGTCGGCCCGGCGCGCCGCCAGCACGACCGTGCCGGCCCGCCCGGACGTCGCGAGGCGGCACGCGAGCGCCACCCCGATCTCGCTGCGGCCGCCGAGGACCAGGACCACGGGAGAAGTCTGCGCGGGCACCGCGGCAGCGTAGGAAGACGGTCCTCGCCCCGGGACGTCCGGGCCCGTAGCGTCACGGCGACCGACGGGAGGACGTGCGGTGAAGACGGTGCACGCGATGATCCCGGCCCACGCGCTCGACGCGGCGCGCCGGGCGCTCGAGCGGCACGCGGTGCTGGGCATGACCGTCGCCGAGGTCCTCGGACCGGGCAACGGCCAGCGCACGGTGCAGCGGGGGCAGGTCCTCCGGGACGTCTTCGCGCCCTGCCTGCGCCTGGAGGCGATCGTCCACGACGAGCTCGTCGACCGGGTGCTCGACGAGATCGCCGGGGCGGTGCACCCCGAGGGGCGCCTCTGGGTCACGCCGGTGGACACCGTCCTGCGGGTGCGCACCGGCGAGCGCGGCGAGGACGCGGTGTGAGGTCCGGGTGACCCGAGGTGAGCAGTGCGGGGACCGTCTGCCGCAACGCCCCTCCCGCTGAGCGGCACACGCTGTCGCGAGCGTGCATGATCGGACGAGTATCGGTCCGGTCGGGGGACTCGGGGGACCCCGCGGGACGAAGCCATCGGCGAGTGATGGTGGGGGTGAGCACGTCGGACGACACCGGACGTCATCGCCGCGGTGACGGCGCGCCCGTGTTCGAGCACGCCGCGCTCTTCTACGACAGCGACGAGCAGTTCGTCGCGACCGTCGTCGACCATGTCCGGACCGGCCTCGAGGCCGAGGACGCGATCGTCGTCGCCCTGCCCGCGGAGGAGCTCGGCCCGGTGCGCGAGGCGCTCGGCGACGACGCGGGCGCCGTCGTCCTGCAGGACGTGCGGCGTCTCGGACCCAACCCGGCCCGGCTCGTGCCCGCGCTGCACCGCTTCGTCGAGGGGCACCCGGACCGCCGCATCCGCGCCGTCGGCGGCGGCTTCTGGCCGGCCCGTCCGGCGGACGAGCGCGCGGCCTACCTGCAGCACGACGCGCTGACCAACGTCGCGTTCGCCGGCCGCCCGGTGACGATGCTGTGTCCCTACGACACGCGGACGATGGACGCCGACACCGCCGCCGACGCCCGCGCCGCGCACCCGCTGCTCGTCGAGGGCGGCGCGCCCGTGCCGAACACGACGTTCGGCGACCCGGCCAAGCTCGCCGAGGCGGTGCTCGGGCCCCTGGACGAGCCGCCCGACCTCGGCGAGACGCTGGTCTACACGGCTCCCCACGGCCCCCGCGCGGTCCGGCGGGCCGTCGCCGACCACGCGGCCGGCGCCGGCCTGTCGTCCGAGCGGATCGTCGACCTGTGCCTGGCCGTCCACGAGGTCGCGATGAACACCGTCGTCCACACCGACGGCCCGGGGATCCTCTCGCTCTGGCACACCGACGACCGCGTGGTCGCCGAGATCCAGGACGCGGGGTACATCGACGACCCCCTCGTCGGCCGGTACCCGCCCGAGGACGCGGACGGCCGCGGCTACGGCCTGTTCCTCACCCACCGGCTCTGTGACCTCGTCCGGCTGCACAGCGCGCGGGACGGCGGCACGACCGTCCGGATGACGATGTACCTGGACCGACCGCGAGGCTAGGTTCTGGGGGCGTGGACAGCGCCGCACTGCACGCCGCCATCACGTCCGAACGCCTCCGGCTGGCCGACGTCCTCGAGGAGCTCGCGCCCGAGGAGTGGGACGACGAGTCCCTGTGCACCGGGTGGACGGTGAAGACCCTCGTCGCGCACCTGACGCTGACCTCGCGGCTGTCGCGGCTCGAGGCGTTCCGGGGGGTGCTCGCCGCGCGCTTCGACATCAACGCGTTCATCGACCGTTCCGCCCGCGCCCGGGCCGCGCAGTACTCCCCGGCCGAGCTGATCTCCCAGTTCCGCGAGTCGGCGGGGTGGACGCAGCGCCCGATGGGCGCGAAGCCCATGGACCCCCTCGTCGACATCCTCGTGCACGGCCAGGACCTCACGCGTCCCCTGCGCAGGACCCTGCCGATCGCGCCGGAACGCGCGGTCCCCGCACTCGACTTCGTGCTCTCGACCTCGTTCTACGACGCGCCGAAGCGGCTGGCCGGCCTGCACCTCGTCGCGACCGACACGGACTGGTCCCACGGCGACGGCGACCGCGACCTCCGCGGCCCGGCGGGCGACCTGCTCCTCGTGGCCACCGGCCGCTCCGCCGGCCTGCCCGCCCTCGACGGCCCCGGCGTCGCCGAGCTCGCCGCGCGCCTGTAGCCGTGTCCGCGGAGTGGCTCCGCAGACGGTGAGTGTCCGTATCTCCACTCACACGGGCGCACTGTCCGAGGAGCCGGTGGCCACCGCCGTCCGCCGGTAAGCTCGTGCCCGCCCGCCAGGGCTGCCGACGGGACGGAGCGAGCACATCGCTGGAGGGGTGGCGGTGAGCGACGAGCTGCTCGCGACGGCGCACGGCTGCCAGGACCTCGCCGACCCCGAGCGTCTCGCCTCGCTGGCCGCGTCCGGGCTCGGGGCGGAGTCCGACCCCGAGATGGACTGGTTCGGCGAGCGCGTCCGGCGCTGGCTCGGCGTCCCCGTCGCCCTGGTCTCGCTCGTCCGCGCGGACGAGCAGGTGTTCCCCGGCGCCGCCGGCCTGGGGGAGCCCTACGCGACCTCGCGGCGCACGCCGCTGACGCACTCGTTCTGCCAGCACGTGGTCGCGTCGGCGCAGCCCCTGGTGGTGCGGGACGCCCGCTCCGATCCGAGGGTCGCCGAGAACCTCGCCGTCCGCGACCTCGCCGTCGTCGCCTACGCCGGCATGCCCCTGACCGACGGATCGGGCCGCGTCCTCGGCTCGCTGTGCGCGATCGACGACCAGCCCCGGGACTGGAGCGAGCAGGAGCTCGAGGCGCTGCGGGACCTCGCGACCGGGTGCTCGAGCACGTTGCGGCTGCGGTTGGCCCGGGTCGACGCCGACCGCGAGCGGGCGCGCCGCGACGAGCTCGAGGACTCGCTGCGGACGTCGTTCCACCGCAGCCAGGCCCTGCTGGAGCTCTCCCGGTCCGTGGCCGACAGCGTCACCCTCGACGACGTCCGGGCCGGCCTCGACATCCTGGCCCGCGGCGGGCTCGAACCCGACCACGTGTCGCTGCTCGTGGCCGACGGGGACGGGGTGTTCCGCGGCTTCCACGACCGCGACGGCGCCGACAGCCCGTGGGCCGGGCTCGGCCGCGACGAGGACATGCCGCCGGCGCGGGCCGTGCGCGAGCGGCGCGTGCTGCACTACCCGGACCGGGAGAGCTTCGACCGGGACTTCCCCGGGTCGGCCCGCCGTCGCCTGCGGACACTCGGCCTGCACGCCGTGGTCGCGGCACCGGTCGTCGGCGCCCGCGCCGCGCGGGGTGCCCTGGTCCTGGGCTGGCGCCAGCCCCGCCCGTTCACCACGGCCGACCTGCTCCTGGTCAGCACGGCGAGCGCCTACACAGCGCAGGCGATCGACCACGTCTCCTGGGTCCAGCACCGGGTCACCGTCGCGCGCGAGATGCAGCAGGCCCTGCTGACCCGCATCCCGGCCGTCGACGGTCTGGCACTGGCGGCCCGCTACGAGCCCGCGGACGCGGAGGAGTACGTCGGCGGCGACTGGTTCGACGTGTCGTCCCTGCCCGACCAGGACGACGACACGGTCGTCGCGGTCTCGGTGGGCGACATCATCGGCCACGAGCTCGACGCCGCGATCCGCATGGGCCAGGTCCGGTCGATGCTGCGGCAGGCCGAGTGGGACCGCGCCGGCGGCCCGCCCTCGGCGATCGTGCACGCGTTCGAGACCGCGAACGCCGGCGTCGGGCTCCACGCGGCCGGGACGGCGGTGGTGGCCGTCCTGCGTCGCCGGCGGGAGAGCGACCGCTGGTCGATGAGCTGGGTCAACGCCGGGCACCCTCCGCCGATCCTGCTGCGTCCCGACGGCACCACCGAGCTCCTCGACGAGCACGGGCGGCTCTTCGGGCTCCCGCGCGGCCTCGTCGAGACCCGGCGGGACAGCG
The DNA here is from genome assembly GCF_037400275.1 of Actinomycetospora aeridis. NCBI lineage: Bacteria > Bacillati > Actinomycetota > Actinomycetes > Pseudonocardiales > Pseudonocardiaceae > Actinomycetospora > Actinomycetospora aeridis. The sequence goes on from NZ_JBBEGL010000004.1 coordinate 688,256, forward strand.
AGATCGCGATCCCCGCGGGCAGCCTCCTGCTCCTCTACACCGACGGGCTGGTGGAGCGGCGCGGCACCGAGGCCGACGAGCAGATCGAGGTGCTGCGCCGCGTCGCCGCCGACCACCGCCACCTCGGCCCGCAGGGGCTCGCCGACGCGGTGATGGACCGGGTCGGGCGCGGCGTCGACGACACGGTCGTGATGGTGCTGGGGTTCAGCTGAGCCGTCGCCCAGGACGACGACGTCCTGGCGGACGTACCCGAGGCGCGCGTAGAACGCGGCCGCCGCGGCGTTGTCGTCGCGCACCATCAGCTGGATCTTCGGCACGTCCCCGGCCAGCCACTGCTCGGCGGCGGTGACGAGTGCGCGCCCGAGGCCTCGGCCGCGGTGGTCGTCGGCGACCGCCAGGTAGTAGAGCCAGCCGCGGTGCCCGTCGTGACCCACCATGACCGTCCCGACGAGCCGGTCCTCCACGGTAGTGGCGAGCACCGTCGACGACGGCCCGTCGAGCGCCCGCCGCAGATCGGCGCCCGGGTCGTTCCACGGACGGGTCAGCCCGGCGGCGTGCCACAGGGCGACGGCCTCGGTGCACCGGTGGGGCGGCAGGGTGTCGATCACCGACATGACCGTAGACCCGGACCGGACCTGTCCGCTCCTGCCGGTGCACTCGACTCCACCGAGCCCGAGGAGGAACCGTGCTGTCCCGTTTCCCGCTGAACCCCGTCCTCCCCGCGGCGGACGGCGACCGCGCCCGCGCCTTCTACCGCGACGTGCTCGAGCTGACGATGCTCTCCGGCCCCGGCGACGACCCGATGATGTTCGCTGCCGGCGAGGGCACCCGGATCGTCCTCACCGAGATCCCCGACCGCCGTCCCACCGCCCACCCGGTGGTCGCGTTCCTCGTCACGGATCTCGACGAGGTCGTGGGCGAGCTGATGGCGCGCGGCGTGGCGTTCCACGACCCCGGCGGCGAGCGCGGGTCGTTCGCGGGTCGCGCGGGACGCGCCGAGGGGGTCATCACCGACTACGGCCCGGTGCGCTCGGCGTGGCTGTACGACTCCGAGGGCAACATCCTGGCGCTCAACGAGATCGTCGGCTGAGGTCTTGCCCCGCGGAGGATGCTGAGCGGCGTGGGCGCACTCGGGTCGGCCGGTCTCCTGGGGTTCGTCGGGGTCTCGGACCTGGACGCCGCGCAGCGCTTCTACGGCGACGTGCTGGGCCTCGATCTCTCCGACGAGCGGCCGTTCGCGCTGGTCGGCGACGTCGGCGGGACGATGCTGCGGATCACCGAGGTCCCGGAGCCCGCCGCGGCGCCCTACACGGTGCTCGGCTGGTCCGTGCCCGACATCGCCGCGGCCGTCGACGAGCTCACCGCCCGCGGCGTGGCGTTCACGCGCTACGAGTTCATGGACCAGGACGAGCGCGGCATCTGGACCGCGCCGGGCGGTGCGCGGATCGCCTGGTTCCTCGATCCCGACGGCAACAACCTCTCGCTCGCCGAGCTCGCGCCGGGCCGCTGACGGTCACGGGCCCCTGCACCGGGCCGCAGTTCGTCACCCGGGCATGAAGAAGGCCCATCGTCGCTGGTGAGCGAGGCGATGGGCCTGGTGGTGGCGGGTGAAGGATTCGAACCTTCGAAGCTTTCGCGACGGATTTACAGTCCGCTCCCATTGGCCGCTCGGGCAACCCGCCAGGGTGTGCCACCCCGCAGGATGACGTCGTAGAGACTACAGACCCGGGTGGTCCGCCGGTGCAGGCGGGGCCCGACGAGCGTCAGCCGACCCGTCAGGAAGGACGATCATGGCGAACCCCTCGTTCGACGTCGTGAGCAAGGTCGACCGCCAGGAGGTCGACAACGCGCTCAACCAGGCGAGCAAGGAGCTCTCGCAGCGCTTCGACTTCCGCGGTACGGGCGCCGACGTGACCTGGGCCGGCGAGGAGGCCATCACGATCAGCGCCGAGACCGAGGAGCGCTGCACGGCGGCGATCGACGTCTTCAAGGAGAAGCTGATCAAGCGGGGGATCTCGCTGAAGGCCTTCGACGTGGGCGACCCGGCGATCTCCGGCAAGACCTACAAGGTCACCGGCTCGCTGGTGCAGGGCATCAGCAAGGACAAGGGCAAGGAGATCTCCAAGGTCATCCGGGACGAGGGCCCCAAGGGCATCCAGGCCCAGATGCAGGACGACCAGCTGCGCGTGACGGGCAAGAAGAAGGACGACCTGCAGGCCGTCATCTCGCTGCTCAAGGAGCGCGACTTCGAGATCGCGCTGCAGTTCACGAACTACCGCTGACCGGCGCGCCCGGGTCCACCGAGGCGCGGAGGGCGACGAACCGTCGCCCCGCCTCGGTGATCTCGACGAACTCGGAGAGATTTTCACCGCGCTGGGGAATGGCGCGGATGCCCTCGACGTGGACGTAGCCGTGGCTGCGCAGGTGTCGCAGGTCATTGTCGAGGCCGCCGGACATGACGTAGTCACCGAAGTGGCCGCTCGCGAGCTTCTCGAGGTTCTCGCACTGCCACGGGGACATCGAGATCGCGAACAGGGAGTCCAGGCGGTCGTTGGTCCGCTCGAGCTCGGAGGTCACCTCCTTGAGCTGGGCCTCGACCCCACCCGGCAGCTTGATCGACACGAGGTCGGCCAGCCGCGGGACCACGAGGGCGACGACCAGCACGGCGGTGACGGCGACGATCAGCTCCGCGGGCGCGCCCGGGGCCACCACGAGCTCGTAGAGCAGGATCGCCTCGACGACCACGCAGAGCGCGAAGACGGCGTGGGTCCAGCCCCATTTCCCGGGCGCATTCACCATGATCCCCCGCGCTTCCGCGTCGTCGACGGATCCAGAAGGTTAAAATGTCGGGAACGGGCGCCGCAACACCTCACGAGTGGTAGCAGAGACGCACCCCACGGTGACATTCTGCCGCCCCCAGAATGGCTCCGACGAATCGAGTGCCGATGGCCGTCGCCGCGGTCCGTGACCGTCGTCCCGCCGACCTCGACGCCCTCGCCGCCGCGCTGGTCGAGGTGCACCGGGCCGACGGCTACCCCGTCGAGGGGGTCGCCGAGCCGCGCACCTGGCTCACCCCGCCCGGCACCCTGCGCGCCTGGGTCGCGACGCTCGACGACGCCGTCGTCGGCCACGCCCTCGCGATGACCGCGCAGCCCGCGATCGCCGCGGTCGAGGCGTGGGCGCAGCTCGGCGGGGACGTCGCCACCACCGTCGTCGGCGCCCGCCTCTTCGTCGCCCCCGCGGGTCGCGGGCACCACCTCGGCACGCGGCTCGCCCGCACCCTCACCGACTGGGCCACGCGGCACGCGCTCGACGTCGTCGGCGACGTGATGGTCAAGGACACCGTCGCGATCGCGATCTACGAGCGCCTCGGCTGGCACCGGATCGGCAGCGCGATGCACGACACCGGCCGCGGCGACCGCGTCCCGGCCCACCTCTACGCCAGCCGACTGATCACGGCCGGCCAGTACGCGTAGAGCGGGACGACCGCGTCCGCTGCGCCCGTGTCTCTCCGGGGAGACGTCAGGGTCATCCCGGAGCCCCGCGCCCCGACAACCGAGCAGTGTCGAGGCATGACGTCCGGACGGTCGTGGCTCGCGGTGGTCGCCCTGCTCGTGGCCCTGCCGCTCGGCCCCGCGACGACCGACCCGCCGCCGGCACCGACCGGCGAGATCGTCGTCGGCACCGTCGGCGGGGACGGGGAACCGCGCGTCCTGCCGGCGCCCGGCCGGACCCGTCCGTACCCCTGGCCGGAGCTCGAACGCGGCACAGTCCCCGACTCGCCCGCGTGACACCGACGCGGCGGACCCGCCGCGTGGGGTAGGCAGAGCGCCATGAGCGAGCGGATCGTCGTCGTCGGGGGCGGCTTCGCGGGGGCGGGTGTGGCGCGGCGGCTGGAGAAGCTCCGGCCGGAGGCCGACATCCGGCTCGTCTGCCCCGACGACTACATGCTCTACCTCCCGCTGCTGCCCCAGGTGGCGGCCGGTCTGCTGCCGGCGCCGGCGGCGGTCGTGTCGTTGTCGCGACGGCTGCGCCGGACGGTGCTGGTGCCCGGGCGGGCGACGGGCGTCGACCTGGACGCCCGTCAGGTGCTCGTCCGGAGCATCACCGGCAACCCGCAGGTCCTCGCCTACGACCGGCTGGTGCTCGCGCCCGGCAGCGTCACGAAGGTCATGGACGTCCCCGGCCTGCGGGAGTACGGCCGCGGCTGCAAGACGCTCGCCGAGGCCGCGTACCTGCGCGACCACGTGCTGGGCCAGCTCGAGGTCGCGAACACGTCCGACGACCCCGAGGAGCGCGCGCGCCGCTGCCGCTTCGTCGTCGTCGGCGGCGGTTACGCCGGGGTCGAGACGGCGGCCAACCTGCAGCTGATGACCACCGCGCTCGCCCGGCGGTTCCCCCGCCTCGACCCGGAACTCGTGCAGTGGCACGTCGTGCAGCACCACGACGGCCTCATGCCGGGCCTCGGCGACCGCCTCGGGGAGGACACCAGGCGGGTGCTCGAGTCGCGCGGCATCCACGTCGACCTCGGGACGAGCCTGACGGCGGTCGACGACGCGTCGGCGACGCTCTCGGACGGCCGCCGCCTCGCGACGCAGACGCTGATCTGGACCGCGGGCGTCTCCCCCAGCCCGCTGATGTCGCACCTGGACGCCGCCACCGACCACGGCCGGCTGGTGGTGGAGGCGGACCTGTCGGTGCCCGGACGCCCGGAGGTGCTCGCCATCGGGGACGCCGCGGCGGCGCCCGACCTCGCGACCGGGCACGGCGCCGTCTGCCCGCCGACGGCCCAGCACGCCGCCCGTCAGGCGCCCGTCGCCGCCGACAACGTCGCCGCCGGCCTGGCCGGGCGCCCGACGCGGGAGTACCGCCACCGCGACCTCGGCATGGTCGTCGACCTCGGGGGTGCCGACGCCGTCGCCAAGCCGTTCGGGATCGATCTCACCGGCGGGGTCGCGGCGGGGGTGACCCGGGCCTATCACCTGTGGGCCATGCGGGCCCCGGCGGCGATGGCGCGGGTCGCGTCGGCGTGGGCGCTGGATGCGCTGCACGGCGCGAGTGCGGTCCGGCTCGGTTTCCTGACGGGCGCGAGCGGGCGCCTCGCGGAGTTCGAGCACACCGACGAGTACCTCGACCCCGCGGCGACCCGGGCGGCGATCGCCGAGCTCACGCCGGGCGGCTCCCCGTGAGCTCGCGGCGGGCCAGCGTGCGCAGGTGCTCGACGTCGACGTCGAGGGCGTGCAGGACCTGCGACGCGTCCTCGGCGTCGTCGTGCAGGACCGCCACGAGCAGGTGGCGGACGCCGGGCGTCGGGTCCGCGGACCCGTCGGCGAGCCGGACGTCCGGTGCGGTGATCGTCATGGGGACACCGTCGCGGGCCGCGGGAGCCGGCACCTCGGGGTCGAGCCCCGGTCCGTCCCGGGGTCGTCACCACTCCTTGGCGTAGTAGTAGCTCGGCTCGGTCGCGCCGGGCTCGATGAACGCGTAGCCGTGCGCGGCGTAGAAGCGGCGGGCGTCGGTGTCCTCGCCGTCGACGTTGACCTCGACGATCCGCCCGCCCCGCTCGGCCGCCAGGGCCTCGACGGCCGACAGGAGCGCGTGCCCGATCCGCCGGCCGCGACGGTCCGGGCGCACGTAGAGCTCGTCGAGCAGCGCGACCGGGCCGTCGAACCAGGCGTTGGGCCGGAACGAGACGACCGCCAGCCCGTCGGGAGGGTCCCCGTGGAGCAGGGCGACGAGGCCGTCGCCCGGCAATCGCTCGGTCAGCCGGCGCGTCAGCACCTCGACTCCCGGCGTCGGGGTGTCGAACTCGGTGTTGAAGTCGTCGAGCAGCGTCGCGACGATCCCGGCGTCGGCGGGCCCGGCCCGCCGGACCTCACCCACCGGAGCCGTAGCGGCGGGTGATCACCTCGAAGTGGTGCCCGCCGGGGTCGTCGAAGTACAGGCCGCGGCCGCCGTCGTGGGTGTTGTACTCGCCGACCCACCGTTGCTGCGGGTCAGCCCAGTACGTGATGCCGCGGTACTGGAGCTTCGCCAGGACGACGTCGAACTCGTCCTCGCTGATCAGGAACGCGACGTGCTGGCCGGGCCATTCGATGGGCGGGGCGGCGTAGTCGATGGTGAAGGTGTCGTCGACGTCGACGGCGATGAACGGCCCCCAGGGATGTGGGTCGGGCAGGCCGAGGACGTGGGCGAGGAACTGGGCGGATTCCTGCGCGTCGTGGGCGGCGAGCGCGAGGTGGTCGATGCGAACAGCCATGGGGTGGGTGACTCCAGGGCTCCGGCGCCTCCATCCGCCGGCCTGACACCGGCCCGGACGCGACGCTGGGCCCATCCGACCGTGACCGGCGGGCCCCGTCAAGGCCACCGCGAGGTGGGGGATTTCCTGACGTTGAACGTCAGCGTCCAAGTCCCAGGCTGACACACCCCGTGTCTCAGCGGGCGAGGGCCTCGAGGCGGGCGATGCGGTCCTCGAGCGGCGGGTGGGTCGAGAACAGGCGCGAGAGGCCCTCGCCCGGCCGGAACGGGTTGGCGATCATCAGGTGCGACTGGCTCACCAGCTGCGGGTCGGGCGGCAGGGGCGCCACGGCCGTGCCGTACTGCAGCTTGCGCAGCGCCGAGGCCAGGGCCAGCGGGTCGTGCGTCAGCGCCGCGCCACTGGCGTCGGCCTGGTACTCCCGCGACCGGCTGATCGACATCTGGACGATCGCGGCCGCGAAGGGCCCGATGATCGCGACGGCCAGGGTCGCCAGGACGTTCCGGTTGCCGCCGAAGAGCTGGGCGGCGAGCACGAGATAGGACACGACGCTCGAGAGCGCGCCCGCGACCGAGGAGATGAGGATGTCGCGGTGGTAGACGTGCGAGAGCTCGTGGCCCAGGACGCCGCGCAGCTCGCGCTCGTCGAGCAGCGTGAGGATGCCGGTCGTCGCGCACACCGCGGCGTTGCGCGGGTTGCGGCCGGTGGCGAAGGCGTTGGGTGCCTCGGTGGGGCTGACGTAGAGCCGCGGCATCGGCTGGTGCGCCCCGGTCGCGAGCTCGCGGACGATCCGGTACATCGCGGGCTGCTCGGCCTCGCTGACCGGGCGGGCGTGCATCGCGCGGAGGGCCAGGCGGTCGGAGAAGAAGTACGCGTAGCCGTTGACGCCGAGGGCGACGACGAGCGCGACGAGCAGGCCGGTGCGGCCGAACAGCGAGCCGATGACCAGCACGATCGCGCTGAGCACGCCCAGCAGGGCGGCCGTCTTCAGCCCGTTCTTCACGACGACCTCCCCAGGCGGATCTCCCGCAAGGGACAACGTGGCCGCCGCAACGGCCGTTCCCTGCTCAGGGCGCCGCGCGGGCGGCCTCGATCACCTCGCGGGACGCACCGAGGGCCTCGAGGTCCTCGGGACGGCCGTGGCGCAGGAAGTGCTCGACGCCGACCTTGAGGAACAGCGCCCGGGCGGTGCCGGCCACCTCGCCGTCGAGCCCGCCGAGGTGGGCCGAGCCGGAGACGTAGATCTTGCGGCCCACCTTGGCGTCCACGCGCGAGCGCAGCCACAGCGTCGTGCCGACCGGGACCGGGCGCCGGAAGTCGGTCTCCAGGCGCGCGGTCACCGCGGAGCGCGTGACCTGCGTGTAGGCCGTGCCGAGGGCGTCGTCGAACGCGGTCATCAGCATCCCGCCGTGCAGGAGGCCGGGCGCGCCCTGGTGCTCGTCGAGGACGTCGAAGCGGCTGACCACGGAGATCCCGTCGTCGCCGACCCACGAGCGGACGCGCAGGCTGCCGGGGACGTCACCGCAGCCGCGGCACCCCTCGTAGTGCGAGGTGGTCCGCTCGCCCGGCGCGGGCGCCTTGGGGTTGCGCTGCGGCGGCTCGGCGTCCGCCGGCGGGTCGATCGAGATCGGCACGCGCCAGACGTTACCCATGGCAACGACTCCCGGGCCGCGAGCCGCGTCACGTGCACGGCATGCTGAGGGCCATGGCCGACCCCGATGTCCGCGTGGAGCGTCTCGACGGCGTGGCGCTGCTCACCGTCTCCGACCCGAAGCGCCGCAACGCGATGACCGGCGCCCTCTCCGAGCGCCTCGTGGCCGTCCTCGACGAGGTCGGGGCCGACGAGTCGGTGGGCGCCGTCGTCGTCACCGGCGACGACGACCCGAAGCCCGCGTTCTGCGCCGGCGGCGACCTCGACGAGCTCGCGGCGGCGGGCGAGGCGGGGCCCGACGCGCTGCAGCACATCTACGCGGGCTTCCTGGCGCTCGCCGAGTGCCCGCTGCCGACGTTCGCGGCCGTCGACGGGCCCGCCGTGGGCGCGGGGCTCAACCTCGCGCTCGCCGCGGACGTCCGCATCGCCGGCGAGACCGCCCGCTTCGAGCCCGGGTTCCTGCGCCTCGGCGTGCACCCCGGGGGCGGGATGACGTGGATGGCGCAGCGGATCGTGGGCCCGCAGGTGACGACGGCGATGCTGCTCGGCGGCGAGGGCCTCGACGCGGCCCGGGCCGCCGAGCTGGGCCTGGTCGTCAAGGTCGCCACCGGGGAGGGCGCCGACGGTCGCTCCGCGGCCGTCACCGAGGCGCTGCGCATGGCGGCGACGTCGGCGCAGGCGCCGCGCGAGCTCGTCGTCGCCACCAAGGCCAGCATCCGTGCCACCGGGCAGCTCGACCGGCACCGCGACGCCGTCGCCGTCGAGGTCGGGCCGCAGCTGGAGTCGCTGCGCTCGGAGGGCTTCCGCGAGGGGCTCGCCCGGGTGCGCGCGGCGACCGGGAAGAAGTAGGCGTCCGAAGGGACCAGGCAGGACCGCCACGCGGAACACCGACCGTGCACGATCGTCCTTTTTCGGTCCAGCCTGTGACCCACGACCAGCCGCCCGACGGTGACGGAGCGGTGAGGTTAGCCTGAGTAGTCCGCTCCTGATCGAGGGGACGTACCACGAGGAGTGCGAAGGGACGGAAGAGCTCGATGAGCACTGACACCGCCGTCGGGCCGCCGAGTCGGGAGGTGCGCCAGACCCATCGGGTCGTCATCCGCTTCGCGGGCGACTCCGGGGACGGCATGCAGCTGACCGGTGACCGGTTCACCTCCGAGGCCGCGGCGTTCGGCAACGACCTCGCCACACTGCCCAACTTCCCCGCCGAGATCCGCGCCCCTGCCGGGACGCTCCCCGGGGTGTCGAGCTTCCAGCTCCACTTCGCGGACTACGACATCCTCACCCCGGGCGACCGCCCCGACGTCCTGGTGGCGATGAACCCGGCCGCGCTGAAGGCGAACATCGCCGACCTCCCGCACGGCGGGATGCTCATCGTCAACACCGACGAGTTCACCAAGCGCAACCTCGCGAAGGTCGGCTACGAGTCCAACCCCCTCGAGGACGACTCGCTCGAGCCCTACACGACGCACCAGGTCGCGATGGCGACGCTGACGCGCGGGGCGCTCGAGCCGACCGGGATGAGCAAGAAGGACGCCGAGCGCGCGAAGAACATGTTCGCGCTCGGCCTGCTCTCGTGGATGTACCACCGCGGCACCGAGGGCACCGAGCAGTTCCTGCGCGAGAAGTTCGCGAAGAAGCCGGAGCTCGCCGAGGCCAACATCCTCGCCTTCCGCGCCGGGTGGAACTACGGCGAGACCACCGAGAGCTTCGCGGTCACCTTCGAGGTCGCCCCGGCGCGCCTGGCCGAGGGCACCTACCGCCAGATCACCGGCAACCTCGCGCTCGCCTACGGCGTCGTCGCCGCGGGGCAGCAGTCGAAGCTGCCGGTGTTCCTCGGGACCTACCCGATCACGCCGGCCTCGGACGTCCTGCACGAGCTCTCGAAGCACAAGGGCATGGGCGTCACGACGTTCCAGGCCGAGGACGAGATCGCCGGCATCGGTGCGGCGCTCGGCGCGTCGTTCGGCGGCGCGCTCGGCGTCACGTCGACGTCCGGTCCCGGTGTCGCGCTGAAGTCGGAGACGATCGGTCTCGCGGTGGCCCTCGAGCTGCCGCTGCTGATCCTCGACGTGCAGCGCGGCGGCCCGTCGACGGGCCTGCCCACCAAGACCGAGCAGGCCGACCTGCTGCAGGCGATGTACGGGCGCAACGGCGAGGCGCCGGTGCCGATCATCGCCCCGCAGTCGCCCGCCGACTGCTTCGACGCCGCCCTGGACGCGGTGCGGATGGCGCTGACCTACCGCACGCCGGTGTTCCTGCTCTCCGACGGCGCGATCGCCAACGGCTCCGAGCCGTGGGCCATCCCCGACGTGGCCGACCTGCCGGACCTCTCCACGACGTTCGCCACCGAGCCGAACGCCCCCGACGGGTCCGGCGAGTTCTGGCCCTACCTGCGCGACGCCGACACCCTGGCCCGCCCGTGGGCGATCCCGGGCACGGCGGGCCTCGAGCACCGCATCGGCGGTCTCGAGAAGGCCGACGGCCGCGGGACGATCTCCTACGACCCGGACAACCACGACCGCATGGTCCGGCTGCGCCAGGCCAAGATCGACGGCATCCCGGTCCCCGACCTCACCGTCGACGACCCCGACGGGGACGCCGAGGTCCTCGTCATCGGCTGGGGCTCGTCGTACGGCCCGATCGGCGCGGCGTGCCGCCGCGTCCGCGCGGCCGGCATGTCGGTGGCCCAGGCCCACCTGCGCCACCTCAACCCGATGCCGAAGAACCTCGGCGACGTGCTGCGCTCCTACCGCCGGGTGGTCGTGCCGGAGATGAACCTCGGGCAGCTCTCGATGCTGCTGCGCGCGCGGTTCCTCGTGGACGCGCACTCGTACACCAAGGTCGCCGGCCTGCCGTTCCAGGCCGAGGAGCTCGCCGGCGTGCTCACCGACGCCGTGAAGGGGGACCTGCCCGCATGACCGCCGTCGAACTCGGCCAGCCCTCGTTCGGTGGGGGTCTCGACCTCGTCCCCACCACCGACGAGACGCAGAAGGCCAAGGACTACACCTCCGACCAGGAGGTCCGCTGGTGCCCGGGCTGCGGCGACTACGCCGTGCTCGCGTCCGTGCGCGGGTTCCTGCCGGAGCTGGGGCTCAAGCGCGAGAACATCGTGTTCGTCTCGGGCATCGGCTGCTCGTCGCGCTTCCCGTACTACCTCGACACCTACGGCATGCACTCGATCCACGGGCGTGCGCCGACGATCGCGACCGGCCTGGCCGTGTCGCGCCCGGACCTCTCGGTCTGGGTCGTCACGGGTGACGGCGACGCGCTGTCGATCGGGGGCAACCACCTGATCCACGCGCTGCGCCGCAACATGAACATCACGATCCTGCTGTTCAACAACAGGATCTACGGCCTGACGAAGGGCCAGTACTCGCCGACCTCCGAGGTCGGCAAGGTCACCAAGTCGACGCCGATGGGCTCGGTCGACGCCCCGTTCAACCCGGTGTCGCTGGCCCTGGGCGCCGAGGCGACGTTCGTGGGCCGGGCGCTGGACTCCGACCGCAAGGGGCTCACCGAGGTCCTGCGCCAGGCCGCCGCGCACCGCGGCGCCTCGCTGGTCGAGATCTTCCAGGACTGCCCGATCTTCAACGACGGGTCGTTCGACGTCCTGCGCAAGGGCGACGACGTGGCCGAGCGGCTGATCAAGCTCGTCGACGGCGAGCCGATCACCTTCGGCAACGAGGGCGAGCACGGCGTCGTGCGGTCGGCCTCGGGCGGGCTCGAGGTCGCCCGGGTGGCCGACGTCGGACAGGACGCGATCGTCGTCCACCGCGCCGGCGAGCAGGACCCGACGCAGTCGTTCGCGCTCTCGCGGCTCTCCGACCAGGACCTCACCCACACCGTCACGGGCATCTTCCGCAAGGTCGACCGCCCGACCTACGACGACGGTGCGCGGGCGCAGGTCGCGACGGCCACCGAGCAGGCGCAGCAGCGGGGCGACACGCTCCAGGCGCTGCTCTCCGGCAGGGACACCTGGGCCGTGATGCCGGAGCCCGAGAACGAGCAGTAGCACCGCACCCGACACGGCGCCCCGCACCGGGGCGGCCGTGCCGGGTGCGGGTCGCGGGTACGCCGCGGCGATCACCGCGTACACGCTGTGGGGCTTCTCGCCGGCGTTCTGGCCGTTCCTGGCCCCGGCGAGCGCCCTCGAGTCCCTCGCCCACCGCGTCGCGTGGACGCTGGTCGGGATGCTCGGGGTCATCACCGTCGCCCGGCGGTGGTCGGACCTGCGGGGGCTGCCGGCCCGGACGTGGCTGCTGATCACCGCGGGCTCGGTGCTGATCGCGGCCAACTGGGGCACCTACATCTGGGCGGCCACCCACGACCACGTCGTCGACTCCTCGCTGGGCTACTACACGACGCCACTCGTGTCGGTGCTGCTCGCGGTGCTCGTGCTGGGCGAGCGGCTGCGGCCCGCGCAGTGGGTGGCGATCGGGATGGCGGTGGCGGCGGTCGTCGTCCTCACCGTCGGCACCGGCCGCCTGCCGTGGATCTCGATCGTGCTGGCGCTGAGCTTCGGCACCTACGGCCTGGTCAAGAAGCGGGTGCCGCTCGACCCGATCCCCGGGCTGACCGCCGAGGGCTTCCTGCTCGGGCCCGTGGCCATCGCGTTCCTCGTCGTCCTGCAGGTCGTCGGCGCCGGGACCTTCACCGGCCACGGCGTCGGGCACGTCCTGCTGCTCATGGCCGCCGGGCCGATCACCGCGATCCCGCTGCTGCTCTTCGCGGCCGGGGCGCAACGGCTGACGCTGGCGACGCTGGGCGTGCTGCAGTACATCAACCCGACGCTGCAGTTCCTCTACGGCGTGGTGGTGGGCGACGAGCCGATGCCGGTGTCGCGGTGGATCGGGGTGGGCCTGGTCTGGGCGGCCCTGGTCCTGTTCACCACCGACGCGCTCCGCGCCCGCGCGTGACCTTCCCGGCCGTCACCGGGAAGATCACCCCTGTTGGCCGGCTGCGGTGGTGCGTCCTCCTCGTCGTCGTGGAGTTCACCGCGGGGCCTCGTCGGCCGCGCCGAGCCGCGCCGCCTCGTGGGCTACCAGGGCTGACCCGTCCGGCTATGTGAGCACTTTCCGGGCCTATCGGCCCGGAAAGTGCTCACATGGGTCAGCCGGTGCGCGCGACCGTGTAGTCGAGGAGGGCCGCGAGGGCCTGGCGGGCGGGGCCGTCGGGCAGGGTCGCCAGCTCGGCGCGGGCCTCGTCGGCGCTCGCGGCGAGGGACGCCCGTGCCTCGTCGAGCCCCCGCGAGCCACGCAGCAGCTCCAGCGCCTCGCCGACCTCCGGGTCGCCCAGCTCGCGGGTGCCCACGCCCAGCTCGCGCAGCCGCGGCACCTCCGGACCGTCGCCCGCGAGCGCGTAGAGCACCGGCAGCGTCGCGACGCCCTCCCGCAGGTCGGTGCCCGGGGTCTTGCCCGAGTCCCCGGACGGCGAGGCGATGTCGATGATGTCGTCGGAGACCTGGAACGCCGTTCCGATGATCTCCCCGAAACGGCGCATCGCGGCCACCTGCTCCGGCGTCGCACCCGCGAACATCGCCCCGAAGCGTCCCGAGGTGGCGATCAGCGAGCCCGTCTTCTCCGCCACCACGGCCAGGTAGTGCTCGACCGCGTCCTCGCCGTCGCGGGGACCGCGCGTCTCGCGCATCTGGCCCGTGACGAGCTCGGCGAACGTCTCGGCGATGATCCGCACCGCCTCCGGCCCGAGCTGCGAGACCAGCCGCGAGGCGTGGGCGAACAGGTAGTCGCCGGTGAGGATCGCGACGGAGTTGTCCCACCGCGCGTTGGCGCTGTCCGCGCCGCGGCGCATGACGGCCTCGTCCATGACGTCGTCGTGGTAGAGCGTCGCCAGGTGCACGAGCTCCACCGACGTCGCCGCCACCACGACGTCGTCGGAGGTCCCCCCGGCCAGCTGCGCGGCCAGCAGGGTCAGCAGCGGCCGGAACCGCTTCCCGCCGGCCTCGATGAGGTGCAGCGAGGTGTCGGTGACGAACCGGTAGTCGCTGTGCACCTCGCGGCGCAGCAGGTCCTCGACGCGGTCGAGGCCGTCGGTCACGGCCGCGGCGAGCTCGGGGTCGGAGATCGGCAGTCCCGCGACCTGGGTCAGTTGGGGGCCGGTCATCAGCCCAGGAAGGACAGGCCGTCGGCCCATCCGAGGACGGCGGTCGGCACGACGCCGAGCAGCAGGGTCACCACGACCCCCAGTGTGATCGCCACCGTCGTGAAGGGGCCAGGCACGCTGACGGTCGGGCCGTCCGCGGCGGGCTCCGAGAAGTACATGAGCACGATGAGCCGCAGGTAGAAGAACGCGGCCACCGCGCTGACCACCAGGGCCACGATGACCAGCGGCGTCATGCCGTCGGCGAGGGCCGCGCTGAACACCGCGAACTTGGCGGTGAAGCCGCTGGTCAGCGGGATTCCGGCCAGCGCCAGCATGAGGAACGTCACCGCCGCGGCGACCACCGGCGAGCGCTTCCCGAGCCCCGCCCACGCCGAGAGGTGCGTCGCCTCGCCGTCGGACCCGCGCACGAGCGAGACCAGCCCGAACAGCGCGACGGTGGTGAACCCGTAGGCCAGCAGGTAGAACAGCGTCGCCGAGAGCCCCGCCGGCGTGATGGCCATCGCGCCCAGCAGCAGGAAGCCGGCGTGGGCCACCGACGAGTACGCGATCATGCGCTTGACGTCGGTCTGCGTGAGCCCGAGCACGGCCCCGACCACCATCGACACGATGGCGACGGCCCACAGCACCCCGCGCCACTCCCACACCGTGGAGCCGAACGCGACGGTGAGCACCCGCAGGATGGCGCCGAACGCGGCCACCTTGGTGCAGGCCGCCATGAACGCCGTCACCGACGTCGGCGCGCCCTGGTAGACGTCCGGGGTCCACGTGTGGAACGGGCCGACCGACGCCTTGAACAGCAGGCCGACCACGAGCAGCGCGAGCCCGCCGAACAGCAGCGAGTCCGGGCGCAGCGAGCCGGCGGCCGCCTGGGAGATGTCGGTGAGCTTCACCGAGTCCGCGTAGCCGTAGAGCAGCGCGAGGCCGTAGAGGAAGAACGCCGACGAGAACGCCCCGAGCAGGAAGTACTTGACCGCCGACTCCTGGCTCATCAGCCGCCGGCGCCGGGCGAGCCCGCACAGCAGGTACAGCGGCAGGCTGAGCACCTCGAGGGCGATGAACATCGTCAGCAGGTCGTCCGCGGCGCAGAAGACGAGCATGCCGCCGAGGGCGAACAGGACCAGCGGGTAGACCTCGGTCTGGCCCGCGACGGCGTCGCGGCCGCGCCGGTTGCGGGAGCCGTCACGCCCGGAGCCACCCGACCCGCCCGCGCGCGCCCGACCCGACGAGCCGCCCCCGGACCGGGCGCCGACGGCCACCCGCTCTTTCTCCTCGGCCTCGCCGAGGGCGATCGGGTCGGCCACGAACGCCCCGCCGGGCTCGACGGAGCGGTCGGCGAGCAGCAGCACGCTCGGCACGGCCAGGGCGAGCAGCGTGCCCCACAGGAACAGCGACGGGCCGTCGACGGCCAGCGCGCCGGACAGGGTCGTGACGGCCGGGGCGCCCGACGTGGCCCGCACGATCACGGCGAGCAGGCCCACGACGACGATGGTGAGCGTCAGCCCGAGCTGCACCCGGCCGCGCGAGCGCCACGGCAGCAGGGCCTCGAGGAGCACCGAGACGCACGCCCCGCCGAGGACGATCAGGACGGGCGCGATCGCGCCGTAGTCGACCGTCGGGAACGCGGGCGCCAGGGGTCCGGTCATCGCGGCACTCCGTTGGTCGGGGCGGGCGGGGTCACGGGATCGGGCACGCCGACTTCGGTCATGGTCGCCGCCACCGTCGGCTCGAGGACGTCGAGCACGGGGCCGGGGAAGAAGCCGAGCACCAGCACGAGGGCGACCAGCGGGGTCAGCAGAGCGACCTCGCCGCGGGTCAGGTCGCCGAAGCGGGCGGTGGTGCGCCGCATCCACGAGTCGTCACCCGTGTCGGCCCCGAGAGTGGCCGCCGAGGCTGCGCCCGGTCCGTCGCCGACGACCGCGGCGCCGCGCAGCGGGCCGGTCATCGTGCGCTGGAAGACCCAGAGCATGTAGAGCGCGGCGAAGACGATGCCGACCGTCGCGACGACCGTGAACGCCGGCTCGCGCGGGAACGACCCCAGCAGCACGAGGAACTCGCTGACGAAGGAGTTCGTGCCGGGCAGGGCGATCGTGGAGAGCCCCGCGACGAGGAACATCCCGGCCAGCAGCGGCGCGGCCCGTCCGACGCCGCCGTACTCGGTCATGTCGGCCGTCCCGCCGCGGCGGATCAGCAGGCCCACGACGAGGAACAGCATGGCCGTCGAGATGCCGTGGTTGACCATGTAGAGCGCCGACCCGGTGAGCGACTGCGACGAGAACGCGAAGATGCCCAGCGCGATGAAGCCGAAGTGCGCGATCGACGTGTAGGCGACGAAGCGCTTGAGGTCGGTCTGCGCGGCGGCGAGCAGGGCGCCGTAGAGCACGCCGATGACGGCGAGCGTGAGCACCAGCGGGGCGAGCTCCTGCGACGCGGCCGGGAACAGCGGCAGCGTGTAGCGCAGGAAGCCGAAGGTGCCGACCTTGTCGAGCAGGCCCAGCAGGATGATGCTGCCCGCGATCGGGGCCTCGGCACCGGCGTCGGGCAGCCAGGTGTGGAACGGCACCAGCGGCGCCTTGATCGCGAACGCGGCGAAGAACCCGAGGAAGAGCGGGATCTGGGTCGACAGCGGCAGCTGCGCGGCCATGCCCTGCAGCGCCGTCCAGTCGAACGTGCCCTGGCCCAGGCGGGTGTCGCTCGCGACGAACAGCCCGATCACCGACGCGAGCATGATCAGGCCGCCGAGGAACGAGTACAGGAAGAACTTCACCGCGGCGTACTGGCGGCGGGGTCCGCCGAAGCGCCCGATGAGGAAGTACATCGGGATGAGCATCGCCTCGAACAGGACGTAGAACAGGAACACGTCCGTCGCGGCGAACACGCCGACGAGCACGCCCTGGGTCGCGAGGATCAGCGCGGTGAACCCGGCCCCCGTGCGGCCGGCGGGCAGCTTGTCGGCCGCCGCGAACACCAGCACGATCGGGACGAGCACGGCCAGCAGCGCGATCATCGTCAGCGCGATGCCGTCGAGCCCGAGCGCGAAGCGCGTGCCGAACGCCGGGATCCAGTCCACGGCGAGCTCGCCCTGGAAGCGGGGTGTCCCCGGGCCGGTCCGGAACAGCGACCAGATGATCACCACGAGCACCAGCGAGACGCCGGCGACCCCGAGGCCGACCGCGCGGGCGGCCCGGTCGAGGTCCTCCCGGCGCGCCATGACGCCGCACACCGCGGCCCCGACCAGCGGGACCAGCAGCAGGGCCAGGAGCAGCGCGCTCATCCGATGCCGCCCACGGCGAGCAGGGCCGCGACGAGCACGACGGAACCTCCGAGGATGGTCAGGGCGTAGGAGCGGACGAAGCCGGTCTGCGTGCGCCGCAGCCGGCCCGACGTGCCGCCCAGCAGGGCGGCGGTGCCGTTGACGGCGCCGTCGACGCCGCGGTTGTCGAGGTAGACCAGCGCGCGGGACAGCCAGATGCCCGGGCGGGCGATGAGGCCCTCGTTGATCGTGTTGGCGAACAGGTCGGCGCGGGCGGCCCGCACCGGCAGGCTGACCCGCTGCGGGCGCTCGACCGGCACCTCGCGGCGCCCGACGAGCAGGTAGGCGAGGCCGGCCCCGGCCAGCATCATCACGGTCGCGACGTAGGGCACCAGCCCGACCGGGAACGCCGCGGGCAGGTCGTGGGGCTCGACCGGGACGCCGATCGAGGCCTCCAGGTAGTGGCCCAGACGCTCGCCCCCGACGAGGAACGCCCCGGCCCCCACCGAGCCGATCGCGAGCAGCACCATCGGCGCCGTCATGGACGCGACCGACTCGTGCGGGTGGTAGTGCTCGGGCGGGTCCTCGAGGTCGGCGCCGTCGATCCGGCGGGGGTGCAGGTCCTTCCAGCGCTCCGGCCCGAAGAACGTCATGAGCATCAGGCGCGTCATGTAGAACGCGGTGAGCCCGGCCGCCCCCAGCGTGGCGATGCCGAAGATCCAGCCGGCCACCGGCCCCGCCGTCAGCGAGGCCTCGATGATCAGGTCCTTCGTGTAGAAGCCCGACAGGAACGGGAAGCCGATCAGGGCCAGGAAGCCCGCGGTGAACGTCCAGAACGTCACCGGCATGTGACGCCACAGCCCGCCGAAGCGGCGCATGTCGGTCTCGTCGGCCATCCCGTGCATCACCGAGCCGGCGCCGAGGAACAGCCCGGCCTTGAAGAAGCCGTGGGCGAGCAGGTGGGCGAGCGCCGCGGCGTACCCGACCGGCCCGAGCCCGACCGCCAGCATCATGTAGCCGATCTGGCTGACCGTGGAGTACGCGAGGACCTTCTTGATGTCGTCGTACGCGCAGCCGATGATCGCGCCGAGCACCAGGGTGATCGCGCCGATGATCGTGACGACGAGCTGCCCGACCGGCGCCAGGTCGTAGAGCGGGTTCGCGCGGGCGATGAGGTAGACGCCGGCGGTGACCATCGTGGCCGCGTGGATGAGCGCCGACACCGGGGTCGGGCCCTCCATGGCGTCGGGGAGCCAGGCCTGCAGCGGGAACTGGCCGGACTTGCCGCAGGCGCCGAGCAGCAGGAGCAGCGTGATCGCGGTCAGCGCGCCCGGCGAGATCTCCCCGGCGCGCGCGAACACCTCGCCGTACTGGGTGGTGCCGAGCTCGAGGAACAACAGGAAGATCGCCAGCGCGAGCCCGACGTCCCCGACGCGGTTCATCAGGAACGCTTTCTTGGCCGCGCTGCCCGCCGAGCGGCGTCCTGTGTAGAAGCCGATGAGCAGGTACGACGCGAGACCGACGCCCTCCCAGCCGAGGTAGAGCGTCACGAACCCGTTGCCGAGCACCAGTACGAGCATCGCGGCGACGAACAGGTTGAGCTGCGCGAAGAACTTGCGCCGGTCCGGGTCGTGGGACATGTAGCCCACGGAGTAGATGTGGATCAACGAGCCGACGCCGGTGATGAGCAGCGCGAACGTCAGCGACAGCGGGTCGATCCGCAGCCCGAACTCGACGTCGAGCGCGCCGACCGCGATCCACTCGTAGAGCCCGAGGTCGCGCACGCGCTCCTCGGCGGGCAGCGCGAGCGAGCCCGCGAACAGCACGACGGCGACGGCGAACGACGCGACGACTCCTGCGACGCCGAGGAGGTGCCCCCAGCGGTCGGTGCGCCGCCCGCCGACGAACAGCACGAGCGCGCCCAGCGCCGGCAGCGCGACGAGGAGCCAGGCGGCGCCCGCGGCGCCCTCGGCGGGGAGCACCTCGGGGAGCGGGGCGGCGGCCATGAGAGGCGACACGTCTCTCCCTCTAGTACTTGAGCAGGTTCGCGTCGTCGACCGAGGTCGTCCGGCGCGTGCGGAAGATGGCCATGATGATCGAGAGGCCGACGACGACCTCGGCCGCGGCGACGACCATGACGAAGAAGGCCATGATCTGGCCGCCGAGCGACCCGTTGATGCGGGAGAACGTGACGAGCGTCAGGTTCACGGCGTTGAGCATGAGCTCGATGCACATGAACACGACGATCGCGTTGCGCCGCACCAGCACGCCCACCGCGCCGATGGCGAACAGCAGCGCGGAGAGCAGCAGGTAGACGGTGGGGCTCATCGGGCTCCCTCGCTGTCGCCCTCGCTGAGGCGGTCGTGGGTGCTGCCGGCGCCCACCTCGGTGCCGTCGCCGCCGCGCAGGGCACGCGCGTCGACGTCACCGGCGGGGCCGCTGTCCGACTGCACGTCGGCGATGTCGGCGTCGAGCCGCTCGCGGCGGGTCGCCTCGATGATCTTCGAGAGCGACGCCGGGGCGACCGAGCCGTCGGGCAGCAGCGCCGGGGTGGCGACGGAGTCGGCCGTCGCGAAGACGCCGGGCCCGGAGCGGGAGCCGTAGCCGGACAGCGGGCCGTGCAGGCGCTCGACCACGCGCTCGCGCTGGCCGGCCTGCTTGCGGCGGGCCTGCCCGGCGAACGTGTAGACCATCGCGCCGACCGCCGCGGTGATCAGCAGCGCCGAGGTCAGCTCGAAGGGCAGCAGGTAGTCGCGGAAGATGCTCGTGCCGAGCGCCTGGACGTTGCCGCGGGCCTCCGGGCCGTAGCCCGGGCCGAGCCCGACCGGCCCGACGGCCGTGAGCGTCTCGGTGACGGCGGCGACCGCGAGGCCGCCGAGCCCGACGCCCAGCACCGCCGCCGCCAGGCGCTGGCCGCGCAGCACCTCGACGACGCTGTCCGACGCGTCGCGCCCGACCATCATGAGCACGAAGACGAACAGCATCATGATCGCGCCGGTGTAGACGATGATCTGCGTGAAGCCGAGGAACGGCGCCTGCTGGACCATGTAGAGCACGCCCAGCGAGAGCATGGTCATCACGAGCCACAGGGCCGAGTGCACCGCGTTCCGCGCGAAGATCATGCCGAGGCCGCCGGTGAGGGCGGCCGGCCCGAGGATCCAGAACGCCACCGACTCGCCGGTGGACATCTCCCCGCCGCCCGTCATCGGGGCGGCGGCCAGCAGGGCGTTCACCGGGCCTCCTGGGTGGGCACCGCGTCGGGCGTCGCGGCGCCCGACACCATGGGGATCTCCTCGCGGACCTGGTCCTGGACGTCGGGGCGACGTGCCATCTCCGGACCCTGCACGTAGTAGTCCTGCTCGTTCTCGCCGAGCCGCATCGGGTGGGGCGGCTGCTCCATGCCCGGCAGCAGCGGGGCGAGCAGGCGGTCCTTGTCGTAGATCAGGTCCTGGCGGTCGTCGTCGGCTAGCTCGTACTCGTTGGTCATCGTCAGCGAGCGGGTCGGGCACGCCTCGATGCACAGGCCGCAGCCGATGCAGCGCAGGTAGTTGATCTGGTAGATCGCGCCGTAGCGCTCCCCGGGCGAGAAGCGCGCCTCGTCGGTGTTGTCGCCGCCCTCGACGTAGATCGCGTCGGCCGGGCAGGCCCAGGCGCACAGCTCGCAGCCGACGCACTTCTCGAGGCCGTCCGGGTGGCGGTTGAGCTGGTGCCGCCCGTGGTAGCGCGGGGCGGTCACCTTCTTCACCCGGGGGTAGTCCTCGGTGACGACCTTGCGGAACATCGTCGAGAAGGTGACGCCGAAGCCGGCGATCCCGTCGAACATGCCCATCAGCGGTCTCCTTCCGCACCGGTGCCGGCACCGACGGTCTCGGGGTCCTTCTCCCGGCCGGCGGGCACCGCGCGGCGCCGGCGCTTCGGCGTCTCCGGCACCGTGAGGTCGAGCGGAGGGACGGGGTAGTCGGTGATCACCGCGGGCTCCTTGTCCTCGTCCTCCGGCGCCTGGTCGGGGATCAGCAGGGCCGCGCCGACGAGCACCACCAGGGCGATGCCGCCGATCACGAGGATCTGGCCGGTCGAGAGCTCGCTGCGCAGCACGCGCAGCGTCGCGACGAGCATCAGCCAGACCAGGCTGACCGGGATCAGCAGCTTCCAGCCGAGGCGCATGAACTGGTCGTAGCGCTGGCGGGGCAGCGTGCCGCGCAGCCAGACGTAGACGAACAGGAACGCCAGCGTCTTGCCGAAGAACCAGAGCAGGGGCCACCAGCCCTCGTTCACGCCCGGGATCAGCGACAGCGGCCACGGCGCCATCCAGCCGCCGAGGAACAGCGTCGTGGCCACCGCCGAGAGGGTGACCATGTTGACGTACTCGGCGAGGAAGAACAGGGCGAACTTCAGCGACGAGTACTCGGTGTGGAAGCCGCCGACCAGCTCGGACTCGGCCTCGGGGAGGTCGAACGGCGCGCGGTTGGTCTCGCCGACCATCGACACCGCGAAGATCACGAAGCTGACCGGGAGCAGCCAGACGTACCAGCCGGTCGACTGCGAGGCGACGATGTCGGCGGTCGAGAGCGAGCCGGCGTAGAGGACGACCGCGATGATCGACAGGCCGAGCGCGAGCTCGTACGAGATCACCTGGGCGGCACTGCGGAGGCTGCCGAGCAGCGGGTAGGGCGACCCGGACGCCCAGCCGGCGAGCACGATGCCGTAGACGCCGATCGACGAGCAGGCGAGCACCACCAGCACGCCGACCGGCAGGTCGGTGAGCTGGAGCGCGGTCTGCTCGCCGAAGATCGACACCTCGGGCCCGAGCGGGATCACCGACCAGGCGACGAAGGCCGGCACCACCGAGAGCACCGGCGCGATGAAGAAGACCGCCTTGTCCGCGAGGACCGGGCGGATGTCCTCCTTGAACGCGAGCTTGAGCCCGTCGGCCAGCGACTGGAGCAGGCCGAACGGGCCGTTCCAGTTCGGGCCGGGCCGCTGCTGCATGCGGCCCACGACCCGGCGCTCGAACCAGATCATGAACAGCGTGATCAGCATGAGCAGCACGAAGATCACGAGGACCTTGATCAGCGTGAGCCAGAACGGGTCGTCCGCGATCAGCGTCTGCGTGTACCCCGGCGGGGGCGGATTCACGAGGAGCTCCCCTCGGTGGACCGGCTGCCGCCGGTCAGGCGGACGGTCCCGCCGTGCGCGAGGCCGAGACCGGCGAGGGTGACGACCGGACCGTCGACACCGTGGGGCACCCGCGCCGGGGCCCACACCACGTCGTCGGGGAGGTCGGCGATCTCCACCGGCAGGATCAGCGACCCGCGCGGGCCCTCGAGCTCGGCGGGGTCGTCCTCGGCGAACCCGAGCCGCCGCGCCGTGAGCGCCGAGAGGCGGATCTTCGGCGGCCGGGCCGTGCCCGCGAGCTCCGGCTCACCGGCCAGGAGCGCGCCGCCGTCGAGCAGCTGGCGCCAGGTGGCGAGGCGCAGGGCGGGGTGGTGCGTCTCGACGACCTCCACGACCTCGGCCACCTCGACCAGCTCGCCGTCGACCACCTCGGCGACCTCGACGTCCACGATCTCGACGTCGGTCACCTCCTCGGCGGCCTCCGCTGCTCCGTCCGCCGCCCGCTCCTCGGGAGCGACCGCGGAGTTTGCGCGCCTAGAAGCAGCGAACAGCGCGTTCGTTCCCCCCGGGCCGGTGACCCGGTGGCCGGCGAGGGCCTCGGCGACGCGGGCGAACTCCGCGCGGGCCGCCTCGGGGGTCTGGGTGAAGAGGTCGACGTCCATCTCGACGGCGAGGGTGTCGAGCACCCGGCAGTCGGGCAGGGTCGTCGCCGCCGTGCCGCCCACCCGGCCCGCGGAGCCGCCGGACGGGTCGATCGTGGTGGCGAAGCGGCGGTCGCGGCCCTCCCAGTTGCGGAAGGTCCCCGCCTTGTTGATCACCGGGGCCACCGGCAGCACCACGTCGGCGCGGTCGGTGACCTCGCTGCGGCGCTGCTCGAGGGACACGACGACGTCGGCGGTGTCGAGCGCCCGGCGGGCGAGGTCCGGGTCGGGCAGGTCGTCGACGGCGACGCCGCCCACCACCAGCCCGGCGAGCTCCCCGTCGGCCGCGGCCCGGAGGATCTCGCCGAGGTCGCGGCCCGCGTCGGACGGCAGCTCGGTGACCCCCCACCGGGACGCGAGCTCGGCCCGGGCCCCGGCGTCGCCGACGGGCGCGCCGCCGGGCAGGACGGTGGGCAGCGCGCCGGCGTCGAGCGCCCCGCGCTCGCCCGCGCGTCGCGGCACCCAGGCGACGCGCGCGCCGGTCCGGGCGCCGAGGTCGGCGACGGCGTCGTAGAGCCCCGGGACCTCGGCGGCACGCTCGCCCACGAGCACGACCGCGCCGGGCGTCGCGAGCCCGTCGGCGACCGCGTCGGGCAGCGTGCCGAGCGCGGCCACCTCGCCACCGGGGGCGCAGCGGACCAGGCGTCCGCCGGTCTTGACCACCGCGGGCGTCGACCACTGCGAGAGGTGGTGCACCGCCGTGCCGGTCCGCGCGGCCTTGCGCAGCCGTAGGAAGACGATCGGCGCCTCCTCCTCGGGCTCGAGGGCCACCAGCAGGACCGCCGGCGCCTCCTCGAGCGCGTCGAAGGAGACGTGGTCGGGGCCGGTGCCCGCGACGCGCCCGCCGAGGAAGCCGAGCTCCTCGTCGGACGCGGCACGCGCCCGGGCGTCGACGTCGTTGGTGCGCAGCGCGAGGCGGGCGAACTTGGCGTACGCGTAGCCGTCCTCGACGGTCAGGCGCCCGCCGGGCAGCACGCCGACCCCCTGCTTGCGGTGCCCCTCGTCGTCCTCGGGGCCCTCCCCGTCCCGGGCCGCGACCAGCAGCTGCGCCGCGCGCTCGACCGCCTCGGTCCACGACGTCTCCGTCAGCTCGCCGTCGTCGCCGCGCACCATCGGGCGCAGGACGCGGTCGGCGGCCTGGGTGTAGCGGAACGCGAAGCGGGTCTTGTCGTCGATCCACTCCTCGTTGACCTCGGGGTCGTCGCCGGCGAGGACGCGGGTGACGCCACCGCGCCGCCAGTCCCGGCGGATCGCCGCACCCGACGCGTCGTGCTCGGAGACGCCCGGCGTCGACACGAGGTCGAACGGCCGCGAGCGGAAGCGGTACGACGCCGAGGTCAGCGCGCCGACCGGGCAGATCTGGATGGTGTTGCCGGAGAAGTAGGACTGGAAGTCCTCGCCCTCGCCGAAGGCGGTCTCCTCGGTGCCGATCTGCTGGTGGGCGCCGCGCTCGAGCAGCTCGATGAACTGGTCACCGGCGATCTGGCGCGAGAACCGGGTGCAGCGCTGGCAGAGCACGCAGCGCTCGCGGTCGAGCAGCACCTCGTCGGAGATCGGCAGCGGCTTGGCGAACGTCCGCTTCTCCTCGACGAAGCGCGACTCCGCCCGCCCCGACGACATCGCCTGGTTCTGCAGGGGGCACTCGCCGCCCTTGTCGCAGATCGGGCAGTCGAGCGGGTGGTTGATGAGCAGCAGCTCCATGACGCCCTGCTGCGCCTTGTCGGCGACCGGCGACGTCATCTGGGTGTTGACGACCATGTCCGTCGCGACGGTCATGGTGCAGCTGGCCTGCGGCTTGGGCATCTTGCGCCCGCCCATCTCCACCTCGACCAGGCACTGGCGGCAGGCGCCGGCGGGGTCGAGCAGGGGGTGGTCGCAGAAGCGCGGGACGACGATGCCGAGCCGCTCGCACATGCGGATCAGCAGCTCGCCCTGCGGGGCGTCGACGATCCGGTCGTCGATGGTCAGCCGCACGTACCCCTCGGGCACGGGCGGGAGGTCGTCGCGCTCCGAGACCTTCTCCGGGGCCCTCTCCGATGCCGCAGTCACGCGCTGGCTCCGCTCAGCTCGGCGATGCGCTCGACCTCGGGGTGCGTCCGCTGGGCGGTGCAGAGGTCGACGAACTCCTGCCGGAAGTACTTGATGCCGCTGGTGATCGGCGAGACCGCACCGTCGCCGAGCGCGCAGAAGGAGCGGCCCAGGACGTTGTCGCAGACGTCGAGCAGGGTGTCGATGTCGGCCTCGGTGCCCTCGCCGTCGACCATCCGGCGCAGGATGCCGGCCAGCCAGTAGCAGCCTTCACGGCACGGCGTGCACTTGCCGCACGACTCGTGCTCGTAGAACTCGGTCCACTTCATGACCGCCCACGGCACCGACACGGTCTCGTTGAAGATCATGAGCGCGGTGGTGCCGAGCATCGAGCCGGCCTCGGTGGCGCCCTCGAAGTCCAGCGGGACGTCGAGGTGCTCGTCGGTCAGCAACGGCGTCGACGAGCCGCCCGGCGTCCAGAACTTCAGCGGGATGCCGTCCTTCATGCCGCCGGCGAGCTCGAGGAGCTGGCGCAGCGTCGTCCCGAGCGGGGCCTCGTACTGACCGGGGCGCTCGACGTGCCCGGACAGCGAGTAGATCTTCGGTCCGGGCGAGCGCTCGCGGCCCATCGTCCGGAACCAGTCCTTGCCGCCCGCGACGATCGACGGGACGGTCGCGATCGTCTCGACGTTGTTGACGACGGTCGGCGCGGCGTAGAGGCCCGCGGTCGCCGGGAACGGCGGCTTGAGGCGCGGCTGGCCGCGCCGGCCCTCGAGCGAGTCGAGCAGCGCGGTCTCCTCGCCGCAGATGTACGCCCCGGCGCCGGCGTGCACCACGATGTCGAGGTCGAAGCCCGTGCCGTGGATGTCCTTGCCGAGGTGGCCCGCGTCGTAGGCCTCGCGCACGGCGGCGTGCAGGCGCCGCAGCACGTGCACGACCTCGCCGCGGACGTAGATGGCGCAGAAGTGCGCGCGGATCGCCCAGCTCGTGATGATGCAGCCCTCGATGAGCGAGTGCGGGTCGGCCATCATCAGCGGGACGTCCTTGCAGGTCCCGGGCTCGCCCTCGTCGGCGTTGATGACGAGGTACTTGGGCTTCGCCGCGGGGCCGGTGGGCTCTTCGCCGGGCTTCGCCTGCGGGATGAAGCTCCACTTCATGCCCGTCGGGAATCCGGCGCCGCCGCGGCCGCGCAGGCCGGAGTCCTTGACCAGCGCGATCAGGTCGTCCGGCGGGGTCGCCAGCGCGGTGCGCAGGGCGTCGTAACCACCGAGCTCGGTGTAGTGGCGCAGCGTCCACGACTCCGGCCCCAGCCAGCGCTTGGTGAGGACCGGGGTGAGCGGATCGGGCGTGGTCATGAGTCGTCCCCCTGGTCGGGCACGGGTGGTGCGGTCCAGCCGCGCTCCTCGGCGAGCCGGGCGCCGCGCAGGCTCTCCTCGGCCGCGGACGGGCCGGCGACGGCGTCGAGACCGCCGACGGCCGGGTCGTCGAAGAACCCCGCGAGCAGCAGCTCGACCGCGCGGAACTCGGTGAGCGGCGCCCCGCGCGTCGGCTGCGGCTTCTCGCCGCGGGCCAGCGCGTCGATGATCTCGAGCGCCGAGTCGACGGTCTGCTTGTCGAAGAACTCGTAGTCGACGGTCAGCACGGGCGCGAGGTCGCACGCGGCGAGGCACTCGGCGTGCTCGATCGTCATGGCCCCGTCGGCGCTCGTCTGCTCGTGACCGATGCCGCCGAGGCGTTCGCGCACCGCCGCGTAGATGTCGTCGCCGCCCAGCGCCGCGCACAGCGTGTTGGTGCAGACGCTGACGAGGTGACGGCCGACCGGCTCGCGCTTGTACATCGTGTAGAAGGTCGCGACCGCGGAGACCTCGGCCGTCGTGATCTGCAGGGCCTCCGCGCAGAACGCGATGCCGGCGCGGGAGACGTGGCCCTCGACGTGCTGGACGAGGTGCAGCAGCGGCAGCAGCGCCGAGCGCGGCTCCGGGTAGCGGGCGATGACGGCGGCCGCGCGGTCACGCACCCCGTCGAAGACCGTCGTGTCGACGGCGGCGAGCCCGGCGTGCTGCGCGGTCGTGCCGCCCGCCTCGTCGATCGCGTGCTCCGGCTCCGACGGCGGCGTCGCCGGCGCCTCCGGACCCAACGTGCGGCTCATCGGTCACAACCCCCCATCACGGGATCGAGGCTGGCCAGCGCGGCGATGACGTCGGAGACCATCCCGCCCTCGGACATCGCCGGCGCCGCCTGCAGGTTGACGAAGCTGGGGTCGCGCAGGTGGACCCGCAGCGGGCGGGTGCCGCCGTCGGAGACCAGGTGCGCCGACAGCTCGCCGCGCGGCGACTCGATCGGCACGCACGCCTGCCCCGGCGGGACCTTGAAGCCCTCCGTGACCAGCTTGAAGTGGTGGATCAGGGACTCCATCGACTGGCCCATGATCCGGCGGACGTGCTCGAGCGAGTTGCCCATGCCGTCCGCGCCGATCGACAGACGCGCCGGCCAGGCGATCTTCGCGTCCTCGACCATGACCGGACCCGGCTCGAGGCGCTCGAGGGCCTGCTCGATGATCCGCAGCGACTGGCTCATCTCCTCGACCCGCAGCAGGTAGCGGGCGAAGCTGTCGCCGGCGGTGTCGGTGGGGACCTCGAAGTCGTAGTGCTCGTAGCCCAGGTACGGCTCGACCTGGCGCAGGTCCCACGCCAGACCGGCGGACCGCAGGATCGGTCCGGTGACGCCGAGCGCGAGGCAGCCGTCGAGCGGCAGGTAGCCGACGCCCTCGAGGCGCTGGCGCCAGATCTTGTTGCCGGTGAGCAGCTTGTGGAAGCCGGGCAGCCGCTCGCGCATGACCGTCACGAAGGAGCGGATGCGCTCCTCGTAGCCCTCGGGCAGGTCCTGCACGACCCCGCCGGGCCGGACGAACGCGTGGTTCATCCGCAGGCCCGTGAGGAACTCGAGCAGGTGCAGGACCTCCTCGCGCTCGCGGAAGCCGTTGGTCATGCCGGTGAGCGCGCCGAGCTCCATGCCGCCCGTGGCGAGGGCGACGAGGTGCGAGCCGATCCGGTTGATCTCCATGAGGAGGACGCGGATGGTGGCGGCGCGGTCGGGCACCTCGACGCCGAGCAGGCGCTCGACCGAGAGGCAGTAGGCGGTCTCGTTGAACAGCGGCGAGAGGTAGTCCGCGCGCGTCACGAAGGTGACGCCCTGGGTCCAGGTGCGGAACTCGCAGTTCTTCTCGATGCCGGTGTGCAGGTAGCCGATGACCAGGCGGGCGTCGGTGACGGTCTCGCCGGAGAGCTCGAGCACGAGGCGCAGCACGCCGTGGGTCGACGGGTGCTGCGGACCCATGTTGATGACGATGCGCTCGTCGCCCGCGGTCTGGTCGACCATCTCGTCCCAGTCGCCACCGGTGACCGTGTAGACGGTGCCCTCGGTGGTCTCGCGACTGGAGGCGGCATAGGGGTCGTCCGTGGTGGTCACGTTGCCAGGATCCTCACGTGTATGCCCTCCGCTGGTCGGGCGGCGGGATCTCCGCGTCGTGGTACTCCACGGGGATGCCGCCGAGCGGGTAGCTCTTGAGCTGCGGGTGGCCGTTCCAGTCGTCCGGCATGAGGATCCGGGTCAGGCTCGGGTGGCCCTCGAAGACCACGCCGAACATGTCCCAGGTCTCGCGCTCGTGCCAGTCGGCCGTCGGGTAGACGTCGACCAGCGACGGGCAGCGCGCGTCGTCGAGCTCGAGGGCGATCTCGAGGCGCAGCCGCCGCCGGTAGGTCATCGACAGCAGGTGGGTGACGACGTGCAGCTGCTGCGGCACGCCCTCGCCGTAGTCGACGCCGGAGACCCCCGAGCAGAACTCGAAGCGCAGCGCGGGGTCGTCGCGCAGGGTGCGGGCCAGGCGCACCAGCTGCTCGCGGGCGACGTACCAGGTCATCTCGCCGCGGTCGACGGTCACCTGGTGCACGCAGGTGTCGAAGTCCGCTCCACCGTCGTCGGCGAGCGCCGCGGTGGTCTCGTCGACGACCTCGTCGAACCAGCCGCCGTAGGGCCGCTCGGCCGGCGCCGGCGCGTAGCCGGGCAGGCGCAGGCCACCGAAGCCCGAGGTGTCGCCGGAGCCCTGGATGCCGAACATGCCCTCGCGGGCCCGGCCGGCGGCGGAACCGCTCACGTCACGACGGGCGATCTCCTGCGGGCCGAAGGCGGTGCCGGCCGAGCCGGGGTTCGAGGCGCCGGTCGGGCCGCTGGCCCCGCCCGCCCCGGTTCCCGGCGGCTTCGGCTTGTTCTCGTCACCAGACATGCTCGGCCTTCGCCTCCCCCGTCTTGCGGTCCTTCTTGCCGTAGACCTCCGAGGAGGGCAGCAGCTCGAGCTTCTCGCCCTGCGCCCGGCGCTCCGCGGCGAGCTCGGCGCGCACCGGGCCGAGCGGCTCGTTCTGGATCTTCTGGTGGAGCTTGAGGATCGCGTCGATGAGCATCTCCGGCCGCGGCGGGCAGCCCGGGAGGTACATGTCGACGGGCACGACGTGGTCGACGCCCTGCACGACGGCGTAGTTGTTGAACATCCCGCCCGACGACGCGCAGACGCCCATGGCGAGCACCCAGCGGGGCTCGGCCATCTGGTCGTAGATCTGGCGCAGAACCGGGGCCATCTTGTTGGTGACGCGGCCCGCGACGATCATCAGGTCGGCCTGGCGGGGGCTCGGGCGGAACACCTCCATGCCGAAGCGGCCGAGGTCGTAGCGCGGTGCGCCCGAGGTCATCATCTCGATCGCGCAGCAGGCCAGCCCGAAGGTGGCGGGCCACAGCGATGCCTTGCGGGTCCAGTTGACCAGGCTCTCGACGCTGGCCAGCACGATCCCGTTCGGGAGCTTCTCTTCCAGTCCCATGACAGTTACCGCCTAGCTCCAGTCCAGCCCGCCGCGCCGCCACACGTAGGCGTAGGCGAAGGCGACGGTGGCCACGAACAGCACGATCTCGACGAGGCCGAACAACCCGAGCGCGTCGATGTTCACCGCGAACGGGTAGAGGAAGACCATCTCGATGTCGAACAGGATGAACAGCATCGCGGTGAGGTAGTAGGCCACCGGGATGCGGCCGCCGCCGGCGATCGGCTGCGGCGACGGCTCGATGCCGCACTCGTAGGAGTCGAGCTTCGCGCGGTTGTACCGGCGCGGCCCGATGAACGGCGCGGCCGTGACGGAGAACAGCCCGAACGCCGCCGCGAGCGCGAACATGACGATGAGCGGGACGTAGAGGTCCAGCATCGTCGCTCCTTCCCTCCCCGGCGGTGCCCGTCGGGAGTGCGGTGGTGGTGGGGCCCACGACGGGGGCCGTGTGGCGGATCACGCTCGTCGGGCGGAGGCCGACCCTAATGAGGACGGTGCTCCCGTCCCGTGATCAGGGCGCCCTAACCCGGACTGCTCAGGCGGCTCGTCCGGCCGCGGTGGGGACCCCCTTCCGGCTCGGCGTCCCGGCGGGGGTGTCGCTCAGGGGAGGGACCATCCGGAGGGCCAGCTCGAGGACGCGGTCGGCCGCGTCCCCGTCCCGCCCGTCGGACAGCCCGGCGAACAGCTTGAGCGCCGCGCCCATCACCCGGCGCCGCGGCAGCCCGAGGCGCAGGGCGTGGTGCATGAACCGCGGCCGCCCCAGGGCGCCCGCGGCCCGGTTGCCGACGCGGTAGTAGCGGCCGAGCTCGTGGCGGACGGCCGACGGGTAGGCGCCGAGGGCACGCTCGCGGGCGGACCCCTGCGGGCGTGCCGTCGCCTGGACGACGCACTCGGCGGCGAGCGCCGCGGACTGCAGGGCGTACGCGATGCCCTCGCCGCTGAACGGGTTGACCATCCCGCCGGCGTCGCCGACGAGCACGAGCCCGTCGCGGTAGATCGGCGTGCGGCTCAGGCCCATCGGGAGTGCGGCGCCGCCGATCGGGCCGGTGGCGTTGTCCTCGGTCAGGCCCCACTCGCCGGGCAGGGTGTCGAGCCAGGAGCGCAGCATGGCGCGGTAGTCGCGCTTGTCGCTCTGCCGGGTCGCGAGCACGCCGAGGCCGACGTTGGCCGTGCCGTCGCCCATCCCGAAGATCCAGCCGTAGCCGCCGTGGAGGTCGGGGCCGACGCCCGGGCCGTCGTAGAGGCCGAGGTGGGTCTCGAGGTAGTCGTCGTCGTGGCGGGGGCTCGTGTAGTAGCGGCGGACGGCGACGCCGAGCGGGCGGTCGTCGCGCTTGGCGATACCGAGGCTCAGGGCGGTGCGGGCACCGACGCCGTCGCAGGCGACGACCAGCGGGGCCCGGTACGTCGTGGGCGTGCGCTCGGGGCCCCGCCGGGCCTCGACGCCGGTGACCCGGCCGGTGCGCTCGTCGCGCGTGGTGCCGGTGACCGAGACCTGCTCCTCGACGCGGGCACCGGCCGCGCGGGCGTGGTCGGCGAGCATCTGGTCGAAGTCGCGCCGCGGGCGGACGAGGCCGTAGGCGGGGTAGTGGGCGAGCTCGGGCCAGTCGAGCTCGACGCTGGCGCCGCCGCCCACCACGCGCAGGCCGCGCTGGTGGCGCCAGCCGGCCTCCTCGCGGGTGTCGACGCCGAGGTCGACGAGCTGCTTGACCCCGCGCGGGGTGACGCCGTCGCCGCAGACCTTCTCGCGCGGGAACACGGCCTTCTCGAGCACGAGGACGTCGAGCCCGGCGCGCGCCAGGTACGTCGCGACCGTGGAGCCCGCGGGCCCGGCACCCACGACCACGACGTCGGCGTCGCTGTCGGGGCTGCGGCGCGCTCCGGTGGTGGCGGACACGGCGACAGTGCTCCTTGTGAATCCGTTCACTAGCTCGGCACACCGGAGTGTAGGGATCGCGTGGCGAGATCGCCCGCCGAGGGTGGTTTGGATGCGGTGACCAGCGGTCAAGGGCGGCGGTGCGGCCGCTCGTGGTGCCGGTCGCTCAGGAGGGCCGGGTGGCGGTGTGGAGGGCGACGATGCCGCCGGAGAGGTCGCGCCAGGCCACCGAGCGCCAGCCCGCGTCCGCGATGCGCGCAGCGAGGGCCACCTGATCGGGCCAGGCGCGGATCGACTCGGCGAGGTAGACGTACGCGTCGGGGTTGGAGCTGACCGCCGTCGCCACGCGGGGCAGCGCGCGCATGAGGTAGTCGGTGTAGACCCGGCGGAAGGGCCCCCAGGTCGGCCTCGAGAACTCGCAGACCGCGAGCGTGCCGCCGGGGCGGGTGACGCGGGCGAACTCGGCGAGCGCGGCGTCGGGGTCGACGGTGTTGCGCAGGCCGAACGAGATCACGACGGCGTCGACGGAGGCGTCGGGCACCGGCAGGTGCAGCGCGTCCGCGGCGACGAACGGCAGGCCGGCCGTCGCGGGGCGGGAGCGCCCGGTGCGCAGCATGCCGAGCGAGAAGTCGGTGGCCAGGCAGCGCGCGCCGGTGCGGGCGAGCTCGACCGTCGACACCCCGGTCCCCGCGGCGACGTCGAGCACGGTGTCGCCGGGCCCGACCGCGAGGGCGGCGCGGGTCGCGCGGCGCCAGCGGACGTCCTGGGCGAACGACAGCACCGTGTTGGTGAGGTCGTAGCGCGCCGCGACGCCGTCGAACATGCGCGCCACGGCGCTCGGGTCGCGGTCGAGCTCGGCGCGGGTCCCCCGGGGGCTCATCGGGGGGCCGACCCGGCCATCTCCGGTTCCTCGTCGTCCTGCTCGTCGGTCGCGACGGCCTGCTCGTGGCGCCACCGCGCGGCGGCCTCGGCGGTCTCGCGACGACGACGCCGGGCGCGGGCCAGCGCCCACGCCGACGGCCCCACGACGCCCCACAGCACGACGAGCCCGAGCAGCACCGGCATGAGGCCCTCGGTCCAGGTGCGGCCGGCGACGCGGACGAGCTCGGGGTCGGTGCGGTCGTACTCGACCTCGACGAGCTGGCCCGGCTCCAGGCCGCGCGGGTAGAACACGCCCTTCTCCGGGGTGAGCACCGCGCCCTCGACCGTGGTGAAGCGGACGTAGACGTGCGGGCGGTTGCCGCCCTCGAGCACCTCGGCGACGGCGCTGCCGGACGCGGCGTCGATGGCGGCGTCGTTGCGGGCGGCGCCGACGAGCACGAGGCCGAGCAGGACGCTCACGACGACACCGACGACCACCACGATCTCGGGCGCCCGGCGGCCGGCCGGCCGCACCAGGGCCAGGGCGTCGGTGAGGAACGGGCCGATCCGCGCGCGGGCCCGCGCGGCGAGCTCGCGCAACCAGGTCACCGCGCCGATTCTAGGGAGGCGCCTCACGACCCCTCCTGCCGCCCGCCCGGGACGTCGCTCGGGTGGGCGGTGGTGTCGGGTTCGGGGTCGTCCGGGCCGGGGTCGACGTCGTCGGCGCTGTCCCGCAACTCGTCGACGTGGAGCAGGTCGCGGCGCACCCCGTCGCCCCGGTGCGCGAGCCGCCCGACGACGTGGGCGGTGACCGGCGCGGTGACGAGCTGGAACGCCCCGACGAGCACGAGCATCCACACGTCGACGCTGGTGCGCAGGTGCAGCGCACCCCCGATGACGACCAGCACCAGGCCCACCGTCTGCGGCTTCGTGGCGGCGTGCATGCGGCTGAGCACGTCGGGCAGCGACAGCAGCCCGACCGACGCGACGAGGGTCAGCAGGACCCCGAGGACGATCGCGACCGTGCCGACGGCGTCGAGCGTCGCCGCGAGGCCGTCCTCGCTGCCCGCGCTCACCGGTCGGTCCCCCGGCGCACGAACCGCGCGACGGTGGTCGACCCGAGGAAGCCGACCAGGCTGATCGCCACCACCACCGGCACGAGCGCGGAGTTGCCGGTCAGCGCCGCGTAGACCACCAGCCCGCACAGGAACTCGGCGACGAGGACGTCGAGGGCGACGAGCCGGTCGAGCCCGGTGGGGCCGCGCAGCAGACGCACGACGACGAGGATCGCCGAGAGCCCGAGCAGGACGAGGGAGACGACGAGGACGCCGTCGAGCAGGGCGGGCAGGCCGGTCACGGGACCTCCTCGGCGCTCGGCGCGGCGACCGGGGCGGCGGGCCGCCCCAGCCCCGCCACGATGTCGGCCTCGAGGCGCTCGACCTGGCGCCGGAACGCGGCGACCGCGTCGGCGTCGTCGGCGCCGAGCACGTGGGCGTAGATCGTGCGCTCCTCGGGCCGGGCCTCGATGACGACGCTGCCCGGCACCAGCGAGAGCATCTCGACCACCATCGCCATGACGAACTCCGACGACGACGCGAGCCGCACCGCGACCACCGAGCTGCGGATCGGGTGGCCCGGGCGCAGCGCCTCCAGCGACTGCCACGCCACCTGCAGGCTCGACACGACGAGGTCGCCGACGAACCGGGCGAGGGCCCGCAGCGCCGGCAGGGGGCGCAGCCACCCGCGGCCGGGGGCGGGCGGCAGCGGGAACACGGCCAGCACGACGATCGCGACCGCGAGCCCGCCGAGCACGTTGGCCCAGGAGAACGTGCCCCACAGCAGCACCCACACCAGCACCAGCCAGCCGACGGGGACCGCGCGGCGCAGCAGGCCGGTGGTGTCCGGCGGGGTCGGCGGGGCCTGCTCGCTCATCGCGCCACCCGGTCGTCGACGGTCTGGGCGAACACGGCCTGGATGTAGGGGGTGCGGGCGACGAGGTCGTCGGCGGCCTGGTCGGCGACGGTGTAGAGCGGTCCCGCGAGGACCGTCAGCGAGAGCCCGAGCGCCACGAGCGCTCCGGTGGCGCCCGCCATGACCTTCGGCAGCCGGCGCGACACGCGGTCGCCGGGCGAGCCGAGCAGCCGGCCCGTCAGCACCGGCGTGCCGTCCGCCGGGGCCATGCGCGCGACGGGCCAGTCGACCTCGGCGCCGGTGTTGCCGTCCTTCTGCGCGATGGTGCGGGCGGTCCCGGGACGCACGCCGGTGAGCACCCCGGCCCGGGGCGCGGGAGCACCTGGGAGACCCCCGGTCGAGGCGGCCGTGGACGCGGCGGGCGCGCGGTCGTCCTCCTCGTCCGGGTCGAGGGGCGACTCCTCCTGCGACGGATCGGCGCCGTCGTCCGCGGCGTCGGGCACCGGGATCTGGTCGGCCGGGCGCCAGAACGCGAGCACCCACACCTTGGTGACCGCGTAGAGCGTGAGCAGGCTCGTCAGCACCGACACGACGACGAGGACCCACGCGAGCGCGGAGCCGTCGACGACACCAGCCTGGACGAGACCGAGCTTGCCCACGAACCCCGACAGCGGCGGGATGCCGCCCAGGTTGATCGCGGGCACGAACCACAGCACGGCGAGCACCGGGGACGCGCGCATCAGGCCGCCGAGGCGGCTCACCGACGTCGACCCGCCCACGCCCTCGATGAGCCCGACGACGCAGAACAGCGTGGCCTGCACGGTGATGTGGTGCACGACGTAGAACACCGCGCCGGCCACGCCGAGCGGTGTCGCGAGCGCGATCCCGAAGATCATGTAGCCGATGTGGCTGACCAGCGTGAACGACAGGACGCGCTTGATGTCGGCCTGCGCGATCGCTCCCAGCGCCCCGACGAGCATGGTGAAACCGGCGGCCACGAGCAGGATCGTGTGCGTGACCTCCGAGCCCGGGAAGATCAGCGTCTCGGTCCGGATGATCGAGTAGACGCCGACCTTGGTGAGCAGGCCGGCGAACACCGCGGTCACGGGCGCGGCGGCCGTCGGGTAGCTGTCGGGCAGCCACGCCGAGAGCGGGAACACCGCCGCCTTGATGCCGAACGCGGTGAGCAGCACGAGGTGGATCGCGAGCGCCGTGCCCGGGGGCACCGACTCCATGCGGATCGAGATCTGGGCCAGGTTCAGCGTGCCGGCCGCGGCGTAGACCAGCGCGATGCCGACGAGGAAGACCAGCGACGAGACGACGTTGACGACGACGTACGTGACGCCGGCGCGCACCCGCGAGCGGCTCCCGCCCAGGGTCAGCAGCACGTAGCTCGCCATGAGCAGGACCTCGAACCCCACGTAGAGGTTGAACAGGTCCCCGGACAGGAAGGCGTTGGCGACGCCCGCGGCCAGCACCAGGTAGGTCGGGTGGAAGATCGTGATCGGGGTCGCCTCGTCGCGGTCATAGACGCCCTGCCCGATCGCGTAGACGAGCACCGCGAGCGTCACCGTCATCGACGTCAGCAGCATCAGCGCCGAGAGCGGGTCGACCACGAGCGTGATCCCCAGCGGCACCGGCCACGACCCGACCGTCACGACGATCGGGCCGCTCTGCACGGCCGCGACCAGCAGCAGCGCCGCGATCACCACCACGACGGCGAGCACGGCGACGCTCAGCGCGCGCTGGAGCGTCGGGCGCCGCGAGAGCACGAGGGTCGCCCCCGCCCCGAGCAGCGGCAGCAGCACGGGCAGCGGGATGAGCGTGGCGAGCAGGCTGGACCCGGGGTTCACCGCGCCTCCCCCGCCGGCTCGAGCGCGGACTCCTCGTCGGTGTCCTCGTCGTCCTCGTCGTCCTCGTCGGTGTCCGACGTGTTCTCGCAGCCCGTCGTGTCGAGCTCCTCCTCGTCCTCCTGCTCGCCGATCTCGAGGCGGCGGCGCACCGAGCGGTCCTCGACGTCCTCGGTGAGGTGGTCCTCGCGCTCGAGGGTCCAGGTGCGGTGGATCAGCGCGAGCAGGAACGCGGTCACGCCGAGGGTGATGACGATGGCGGTGAGCACCAGCGCCTGGACGAGGGCGTCGCTCATCTCGGCCTCCGGTGCGCCGCCGACCAGGGGCGGGGCACCCGCGCGGCCGCCGGCCACGACGACGAGGACGTTGGTGGCGTTGCCGAGCACGAGGATGCCGAGCAGCACGCGGGTCAGGCTGCGCTCGAGGATCAGGTACACCCCGACGGTGTAGAGGACGCCGATGAGGGCGAGCAGGACGATCGGCGAGGTCACGACGGCACCTCCTGCCGGGAGACGGTGGCGAGACGGCGCCGGTCGAGCTCGGCGCCGAGGCTGCGCAGGACGTCGAGCACGAGCCCGACGACGACGAGGTAGACGCCGACGTCGAAGATCAGCGAGGTCACGAACTTGACGTTCCCGAGGATCGGGACGTCGGCCTCGAGCACGGCGGTCTGCAGGACCTCGCCGCCGAGCAGCAGGGCGCCGACACCGGTCCCGCCCGCGCACAGCAGCCCGAGCCCGAGCAGCAGGCCGGCGTCCACGGGCACCGCCTCGCCGAGCTCGTAGCGCCCGCCCGCGACGTAGCGCACGACCAGCGCGAGGCCCGCGACGAGCCCGCCCGCGAAGCCGCCGCCGGGGGCGTTGTGGCCGGCGAACAGGAAGTACACGGAGACGACCATCATCGTCGGGAAGACGAGCCGGGTGATCACCTCGAGGAGCAGCACGCGG
The DNA here is from genome assembly GCF_037400275.1 of Actinomycetospora aeridis. NCBI lineage: Bacteria > Bacillati > Actinomycetota > Actinomycetes > Pseudonocardiales > Pseudonocardiaceae > Actinomycetospora > Actinomycetospora aeridis. Next base: position 725,690 of record NZ_JBBEGL010000004.1, read on the forward strand.
TCCTGGTCGCCGCGGCGGGCCGCGCGCAGCCACCCGCCGGCGCGGGTGCTCGGGGTGACGACGGGCTGCGCCTCGGCCCGCGGCGGCGAGCCCGAGCGGCGGTGCAGGAACACCAGGCTCGCGACCCCGGTGGCGGCGGCGACGATGACCGAGAGCTCGCCCATCGTGTCCCAGGCGCGGATGTCGACCAGGGTCACGTTGACGACGTTCGCGCCGGCCCCGAAGCCGTAGGCCTGACTGGGGTAGGCCGCGGAGACCGCGGGGGCGTTGCGGGCGGCCAGCGCGACCGCGCCGAGCCCGGTCATGAGCAGCCCCACCGGGACGGCGATGAGCAGGCGCCGACCCCGCTGGCGCGGGGTGTGCCGGTCGGCGATGTCCCGCGGCAGCGTGCGCAGCACGAGGACGACGACCACGAGGGTCGCCGTCTCGACGAGGGCCTGGGTGAGCGCGACGTCGGGTGCGCCGGCCAGGGCGAAGATCAGCGCCGTCGCGTACCCGAGCCCGCCGACCACGAGCACCGCGCCGAGCCGGCGCCGCACCCGGGTCGCGACGATCGCGCACGCCGCGCCGATCGCGGCCGCGAGCACCTGGAACGGCGAGTCCGCGAGCCGGTCGATCCGGACCTCGCCGAGCTCGGGGCCGACCAGGAGCACGAGCCCCGGGCCGATCACGAGCACCGCGAAGATCGTCGAGAGGACCCACGACAGCGAGCCGCGCTGGGTGAGCGCCGTGACCCGCAGCGAGGTGTTCTCCAGGGCGTGCACGACCCCGCGCCAGGTGATCTCGGCGCGCACCGGGGCGAGGGGGTGGCGTGCGGTGGCGCGCGCGCTGACCGCCGGCACACCGAGGGCGAAGCCGAGGACGACCGCGAGCACCGAGAGACCCAGCGCGATCCCGACCGAGGGGACGACCGCCAGCTCGAGCAGCGCGGGATAGCTCACCGGCAGCGTGTCGGCGTACGGCTCCAGCAGGGGCGCGAGGCCCGTGACCCCGACGCCGGCGACGAGCCCGCCGACGCCGAGCACCACGGGCGCGGTCGGGAACAGCGCGCCCGGCGGCTGCCAGCGCACCTCCTCCACGCCCGGCTTGCGCCAGAACGCGCCCCAGACGAACCGCGTGCTGTAGGCGACGGTGAGCACCGAGCCGAGCACGACGAGCACGAGCAGCGGCACCGCCGCGGGGCCGTAGGCGTCGTGGAGGAACGCCTCGAAGGCGGCCTCCTTCGTGACGAACCCCAGCAGCGGGGGCAGGCCCGCCATCGAGGCGGCGCCGAGGATCCCGGCCGTCGCGAGCACGGGCGCACGGCGCCCGAGGCCGGACAGCTCGCGCAGGTCCCGGGTGCCGGCGCGGCGGTCGATCACGCCGACGACGAGGAACAGGCAGGCCTTGAACATCGCGTGGGCCACGACCAGCCCGAGCGCCGCCAGCGCCGCGTCCCGGGTGCCCGCACCCGCGAGCAGGATCATGAACCCGAGCTGCGACACCGTGCCGTGGGCGAGCACCAGCTTGAGGTCGTGCTGGCGCAGCGCCTGGAGCCCGCCCAGCAGCATCGTCGTGACCGCCAGCGCGGCCACCAGCGGACGCCACGGCTCGACGTCGGCGAGCCCCGGGGCGAGGCGCAGCACGAGGTAGACGCCGGCCTTCACCATCGCCGCGGCGTGCAGGTACGCGCTGACCGGCGTGGGGGCCGCCATCGCCGAGGGCAGCCAGAAGTGGAACGGCACGAGCGCCGACTTCGTGGTCGCGCCGACGAGCACGCAGACGACCCCGGCGGTGACCGCCGCGGGCGTGGCGGCCGGACCGGCGAAGAACGCGACGAGGTCGGAGAGCCGGGTCGTCCCAGCCGCGTCGGCGAGGATCACCAGCCCGACGAGCATCGTCAGCCCGCCCGCCGCGGTGACGACCAGCGCCTGCACCGCCGCCGCGCGGCTCGCCCGCTTCTGCGCGTCCTGGCCGACGAGCAGGAACGAGAAGACAGTCGTGAGCTCCCAGCAGACGTAGAGCACGAACACGTCGTCCGACCAGACGAGCGCGAGCATCGCGCCGGCGAATGCGGTGAGCACCCCGGCGAAGCGCCCGAGCCCGCGGGCACCGGCCGCGAAGTACCGCGTGCAGTACAGGAGCACGAGCGCGCCCACGCCGGTGACGAGCAGCGAGACCGTCGCGGCGAGCGGGTCGAGGCGCAGGGCGATGTCGATCCCGAGGGCCGGGATCCAGGGGACGACCTCCTCGCGCGGCGTCCCGGCGACGACGTCGGGGAGCTGGGTGAGGATCCAGACGAAGGCCGCGGCGGGCACGAGGGCGAGGACGCCGAACGCGCGGCGTCCGAGGGCCCGGACCAGCGCGGGCGCGGCCAGCGCCGCCACAGCGTGCGCCACCACCAGCACCAGCACGCCTGCCGCGCTCCCCTCCGTCGATGTGTCTCCGTCGGTGTGTCCCCGTCGCCCCGAGGCGGCGCCATCCTTCCTGATGGCCCGTGGTGACGGCGTGCGGAGACGACAGGGTCACTCCTCGGGTTCACCCGGGGCTCACGGCCGGGTGGTCACTCGCCGCTGCTGAGGGCCTCGCGGACGGCCGCCGCGGTGAGCTCGCCCGCCGCGCGCCGGGTGCCGCGGTCGATCTCCACCTCGACCACCCGGGTGCCCGGCCGGCCCGTGGGCGCGAGCGCATCCGGCAGGTCGGCGGGGGTGGCGCGGCGGTGGAGCACGTGGTGGGCGGCGCAGAGCGAGGCGATGTCGGTGCCGTGCGGGGTGCCGAACACGCGCTCGAACGCCGCGGCGTAGCGCGGGGCGCCCTGCTCGAGCGTGGTGAAGATGCCGCCGCCGTCGTCGTTGGCGACCACGATCGTGAGCTCGCCGCGCGGCTCCTCGGGCCCGACGAGCAGGCCGTTGGTGTCGTGGAGGAACGTCAGGTCGCCCAGCAGCGCGTAGGTCGGGCCGGGGTGCCCGAGCGAGACGCCGACGGCCAGCGAGACGGCGCCGTCGATGCCGGAGACGCCGCGGGCCGAGTGGACCCTGACGTCGGCACGCGGCGTGGCGGCGAGGGCGACGTCGCGGATCGGGGCGGAGGAGCCGACGACGAGATGGGCGCCGGCCGGGAGCGCGGCGACGGTGGCCGCGGCGAGCGCGGGACCGTCCTTGCCGGGGTCCTGCCCGATCACGGCCGCGGCGCGGTCGGAGGCCTCGGCCCAGGCGCGCGCGAAGGTGAGGTCCGGCTTCCAGTCGTCGGGGTCCGGCAGCGCGCCGACCGCGGAGACGGCCCCCGCGACGTCGGTCCAGCCCGGGCGCGGACGCCCGCCGGTCGGGGCGACGGCGGGCACCGCCAGCACCTCGATCCCCGGGTCGGCGAGCAGCCGCGAGACGGAGCGGTGCAGCGTGGGGCGGCCCAGGACGACGACCTGCTCGGGGCGCAGGTCGTCGCGCAGGCCGTCGAGCGCGGCCGGGAGCACCCAGGTGCCGGCGTGCAGGGCGCGGCCGCCGAGGGGGTCCGACCACAGGGGCGAGGTGGGCTCGGCGAGCACCGGCACACCCTCGGGCAGGCGGGTGCCGGCGGGCACGGCCGCGCCGCCGTAGCCGGCGACGACGAGCGTGCGGGCGCCGGCGCGCAGCGGCAGGGGGGCGAGCGTGGACGTCGGCGGGGCCGCGACCGTGCGCGTCCACGGCGCCGCGTCGGGGCGCCCGGCCAGCGCGGGGTCGGGCTCGCCGGGGGCGTCGTCGGCGGGGTCGAGCAGCGGCTCGCGCAGCGGGACGTTGAGCTGCACCGGTCCCGGGTCGCCGCCGCTCGTGCCGGCCGCGCGGTCGAGGGCCCGGGCCACCACGGCCCGCCAGGTGCGGGCGGCGCCGGCGCGGTCCTCGGCGAGCGGCATGACGATCGAGGCGCGGGCGGCCTCACCGAACAGGCCGGCCTGGTCGATGGTCTGGTTGGCGCCGCTGTCGACGAGCTCGACGGGCCGGTCGGCGCTCACGACGAGCATGCCGACCCCGGCGCGGGAGGCCTCGAGGACCGCCGGGTGCAGGTTCGCGACGGCCGTCCCGGAGGTCACCACCACCGGCACGACCCGCCCCGTCACCGACCCGAGGCCGACGGCGAGGAAGCCCGCGCCGCGCTCGTCGACGCGGACGTGCAGGCGCAGGCGACCGTCACGGTCGGCGGCGTCGAGGGCGACGAGCAGCGGGGCGTTGCGGGAACCGGGGCACGCGACCGCGTCGGTCACCCCGGCCCGCACCCACTCGTCGACGACGACGTGGGCCTGCGCGGTCGAGGGGAACACACACTCCACGGTAGGGGCGTCGGGGCGGACGCACCCGCCCGGCCGGGGTGATCCCGGCCCCTGATCGGCTCCGCACTCCCCGTGCCCCCGTGCAAGCGATGCGGCTTTCCTGGCGTGGGACGCCAGGCTCGCCACATCCTCGCCGGCGCGACGCGCCGTGCTGTGTCCGGCGGGTCGGCGTGGCACGGGGTGTTCCAGCCTGGCGGCCACGCTGACGTTGGACGTCAGGATCGCCACCGGCTCGATCGCCGCGACACGCCGGGGAGTCCGCCGGGCGCTCGTTCTGTGCTCTGACCTGGGTTCTTGATCCACACCGGTTGTCGGGGGTCGGGTCTAGCGTCTGTTCCGTGAGCATCGACGACCCCGCGACCGGCACCGCGGTGCCGTTCGGGGTCCGCGGTGCGCCGGGGGTGCACCGGGTGCTCGGTGCGCTCGATCCCACGACGTTGGCCGGCGCCGAGGTGGTCGGGTACGCGCACGCCTGTTTTCGGGCCCGCAACCAGGCCTCGGCGCGGTTCCTGACCGCGCTGCACGAGGCGGGCCGGGCGGTGGCCGGGCAGAAAGGGCGCCGGTCGCTGCTCGACGAGTTCTCCGGCGACGAGGCCGCCGCCGCGCTGGGCTGGTCGCGGGCGATGGCCGCACGCTGGCTGGACCTGGCCGACGACGTGCTGGTCCGGCTGCCCGAGGTGCACGCCGCGATGCGTTCCGGCGCGCTGGACGACACCAAGGCCCGCGTCGTGTCGGACTGGACCCGGGACCTGGCCGATGATGTGGCGCACCGGGTGTGCACCGAGGTGCTGCCCGAGGCGCCCGGGCTGCCGGTGGGGGCGTTGATCGAACGGATCCAGCAGATCGCGGTCGCGTTGGACCCGGAATGGGCGGCGCGGCGGGAACGCAACGCCGAGAAACGGGCGCGGGTGCTGGCCTCGAGCAACCCGTCGGGCACCGCGAACGTGTGCGGCTACGACCTGCCGATGGATCGCAGTGTGGTCGGAATGGCGCGGATGGACTCGATCGCGGCGGCGCTGCGCCGCCGCGGGGTGCGCATCAAGATCGAGACGTTGCGGGCGCAGGTGTACATGGCGTTGTTCGACGGCACC